>NZ_JAJGBN010000020.1 GCF_020782875.1 Allomuricauda sp. M10
AGATAGGTCTACGCTACCGCCGTCTTCCAAAGTAAGGGTATTGCCACTCAAACTCAAGGTCTGGTCATCTGTATTCGTATCGATGCTACTGATGTCGATGGTATTGCCACCAGCGATGCTCAAATCGCTACCGCTCAAAGAAAGGGTTTGGGAATCGGTGTTCACACCTGAAATGTCGATTGTGTTTCCTTCGGAAATGGTCAGATCCGAACCTGAAATGCTCAATGTCTGGTCATCCGTATCCGTGTCAATGCTGCTGATGTCGATGGTGTTCCCACCTGTGATGCTCAAATCCGTTCCGCTCAACGATAGGGTCTGTGCATCCGTATTATCCAAATATCCGCTCAGGTCAACGTTACCGCCATCCTCAAGGGTCAAGGTGTTGCTGTTCAAACTCAAGGCCTGGTCGTCCGTTCCACTGTTATTGAAAGC
>NZ_JAJGBN010000021.1 GCF_020782875.1 Allomuricauda sp. M10
GTTGAAGGCAGAAAGGTCTACGCTACCGCCGTCTTCCAAAGTCAAAGTGTTACCGCTCAAGCTCAGTGCTTGGTCATCGGTATTGTCCAAGTACCCGCTCAAGTCAACATTGCCGCCATCTTCCAAAGTCAAGGTGTTGCCGCTCAAGCTCAATGCTTGGTCATCGGTGTTCACACCTGAAATGTCAATTGTGTTTCCTTCGGAAATGGTCAGATCCGAACCTGAAATGCTCAAAGTCTGGTCATCCGTATCGGTGTCGATGGAACTGATGTCGATGGTGTTGCCACCGGTG
>NZ_JAJGBN010000022.1 GCF_020782875.1 Allomuricauda sp. M10
AACACCTTGACCCTTGAGGATGGTGGCAACGTGGACTTGAGCGGGTACTTGGATAATACCGATTCTCAGACCCTATCTTTAAGCGGAACGGATTTGAGCATAGCAGGTGGAAACACCATCGACATCAGCAGTATCGACACCGATACAGATGACCAGACCTTGAGCCTATCAGGGAACACCCTTTCCATCGCCGATGGTAACAGTGTGGACCTATCTGCTTTCAACAACAGCGGAAC
>NZ_JAJGBN010000023.1 GCF_020782875.1 Allomuricauda sp. M10
AACAGCCCGATAACGGATGTGACCGACCCTACGGATCTACAGGATGCCGCGACCAAGAACTATGTGGACACCCAGATAACCAACAACGCAGCCGACGGAACGGAAACAATCGTGACAGGCGCAGGAATAAATGTAGTGACAGGCAACGGTTCCGCGGGAACGCCATATGTGGTCACGGCAACGGAGGCACAGGACTTGGCCGACGTAATAGCGCTCGACCCCAGTGCGGGC
>NZ_JAJGBN010000024.1 GCF_020782875.1 Allomuricauda sp. M10
ACGGTGACGGTGACCTGTGCGGAATCATCGGTGGCACATGGCGCTGTGGCGGGCACGGTATAGGTGTACAGGCCAGCCCCTGCGAAGGCGGGGCTCCATGTTCCCCCTGCGTCGGGGGTTCCCCCGAGGGCGGCGAAAAGGTCGGCATCGCTCAGGATGGTCCCCTCACAGATGTTGATGGCCCCGTCGGTGCCTGCATCGGGAGCGGGCTGT
>NZ_JAJGBN010000003.1 GCF_020782875.1 Allomuricauda sp. M10
ACGGTGACGGTGACCTGTGCGGAATCTGCTAAACATCCACCGATAGGAGGAAAGCTGTATGTGAAATGATAGTTTCCTGCTGTGATGGATGAGAAATCTACATTTGTTGGATCCAAAAGGATTACACCGGAGGAATCATCATCTGTCCATGTTCCTCCGACATCTGCCGTAGGTCCAAGTGCGGCGAATAGGTTAGTGTTGGCTCCTCCGGTTTCACAGAAATCAATCGAACTATCAACGCCTGCTTCCAGTTGATTGGTTATATCAATGAAAAAGCTTTCTTCTGCAAAACAATTGGGTACACTCCCGGTTTCATCATAAATGAACAAAGTGATGTCGGAAGAAATTGCAGTATTTTCTGCATATTGATTACCTCCTCCTGATGGACCGCCAGGGAGGTCATAATAGGCTTGATTGCCACTTAGGTTGGTACCTGTTATTATAGGTAATGTATAGGAATCACAGGCTGTTTGGTCTGGAATATCATCAATAGTAGGTGTAGTGTACACCAAAATTTGTTGTTGAACATCGGTAAAGTTGCCTGATGTATCGGTAATCCTATAGGTTCTAGTGATTGTTTCGGGGTTGGTATTTCCATCACTGGTTTCTCCCATATAGGTAACCGTATCCACTGCACAATTATCATCTTCATCTAAAACTACTAATGGGTCTGGGTCCGGGGTTGTATCACATACGGTTATTGTTGCCGGGTTACTGGCAGTGGGTGGAGTTGTGTCGCCAAAACCAACGGTAAAAACATCTCTATGGTCAAAATTGACTCCATCAAAATAGGCAAAGCCAAATGCATCTACACTCGTGGCATCTATCATGGTGATGGGACCAGTGGTGAAATCGCCATCCTCATCTGTGTCAATAAGTAGTTTTAGGCCACATTCCCCATGGGACAAAATATCCGAGCCATTTAAATTGATACGGACGCTTACACCACTTATAGGACTTAGTCCTGAGGAACGGCGCATTTGAACACGCCATTCCCTTTCAATCCTACTGGTTATGCCTACAGGAAGCTCAGTGACAATTTCGTTGATATTTCCATCATCGTTACCCCACAAGAGATAGTTATAGGTATAGGAAGGAGCCCCACCATCGATGGCAGTTCTTGATAAGTTTAGGTTGTCTGTGGTAAAATCTGAATTGGTTGAGATTGTTACTATGGCATCTGCATTGACACTTTTAGAAATTCGTTGATCTATATTGAATCTTAATTTTAAAGATCCACTATCACGATAAAAATCTACACCAATACCTGCTATGTCATGTTTGTAAATAGCTTCTGCTTGCCAAATAACTGTTCCATCCGTGGCAAGATAATTATAGGTGTCGTTGCCGACAATGCTACCCAATTGATTTCCATTGAAAAGTGTTATGCCATATTTTACAGCAAGATAACTTTCAATTATTTGGATGGATGTGTTGTTCAAAGTGCCATCTACCAACAAAACTTCGGCTATGTCACCGGAAAGGTTTCGGTTTTGGTCATTACTGTTGAAATGTTTGCCCAACCTATTATAAAAAAACAATTGGTTGGTTGCAAGGGTTACATTCCGGGAAACGTCGATATCCTTTGCACCATTCACAAAAGTGGTCATGAGCTCATTAACTCCAGAGGTGCGACGGGACAAAACACCTATTGTGGGCAACCCCAATAAATCGATGTTACCTGCCTGAAAAAATGGCGAAGGATCAGCGAACCTTGTCCGGCCGATGGAGAATCTATTGTTATTGGCAATTCCTACAGAAAGATTGGTACGCCATTGGTTTACATTACCTGATGTATGATAATTATCCACTTCCCCACCGAACAATAATCTTTGTGTGGCTGAGGAATTTCCGGCCCCTAATGCCTTAAATACTATGAAAACAGCCATGTTGGCTGTAGAATTTGAACGAAAATGGAGTGCTTGGCCATTCCCACTTCCATCAAACCTGACAACAGGGTTAAAGTTTATATTGTCCGTACTGTTCCTTTTTAGAATTGGCAATCCAGGAATTGATCCTGTAGGAATGAGATATCCTGGTGGATTGCCATATGGATAACTAAAATCAACTGGATAATCGGCCGGATTCGGATGAGGAACTGCATCTTGATGGACAAAATCTACAATATCATACCAGATATTCACTGGGGTATTGTCTGGAGGAGGCAAGGGCAAGGGGTCCCATAGAGGTCCTCCAAAATCTGGGAGATGTGGTAAGTTTACTGCCTTACCCGCGGTAAACCAAGTATCCAATTCTTGAGCTTTCAATATTGGGCTTGATAAAATAAGGCATAGCCATAAGCAACAAATTGTGATCCAATGAATTTTATGGGTCAACCTTTTTAAGTGCTCTTTTTTTTGGGGAAAGGATTTTGATGAAATAGTAAGTAGTAAAAATTTAATCATAGCAGTTAAGTTTTGAAGGTTTCTTGCGTGAGGTTTGGGCAAGAAATGGATTTGGTAAGTATAAAATAAGGGACTATCCATCAACCCCTTGAGGATGGATTAACCTATGCTGGTTTAGAATTGACGGAATAAGGAAATGGATTTATGGAACCTTAAATGAATTGAATATGAAGTTGTTATAGGTGTAGGTTTTTACTTACCGGTATTGATAAGGCACAGATCATCCAAAAATAAAAGGGCCGCCAAGATTTCCTGGCGGCCCAACCATAGCTGTAATAAAAGAAGACACTAGATACACCAAACCTTGTGCTCTAAACCGATAAATGAATTACAGCGGTATGGTTATTTTATCAAATTGATCTCTACTCTTCGGTTCTGTTTTCTTCCCATATTAGTGGTGTTGGAAGCAATCGGCTTTTCTTCACCATAACCAATGGCAGTCAACCTAGCCCCGGCAATACCTTCGTTGATCAAGAAATCCCGAACCGAATTGGCCCTTGCTTCAGAAAGCTTTTGGTTGCTTTCGTTGCTGCCGACACTATCGGTATGACCTTCTACCGTGAATTTGGCGTTCGGATATTCATTCAGGATCTGGATGATATCCACCATCACGGAAACCGATTCTGGTTTAATAGTGGCCTTACCGGTATCAAAAAGAATAGTCTTGGCGTAATCGTTCAATTGCTTTTGAACTGCAACGGTGACTTCAGGACAACCTTTGTTGTTTACTGGTCCTGCCACGGTTGGACATTCATCATCCAAATCCACCAAAGTATCGCCATCTGTATCTGGGCATCCTTTGTTTTCCTTGCTTCCAGGTTGGTTAGGGCAACGATCGTTTTGATCGATAATGCCGTCCCCATCGGTATCAGGACATCCGTTGAATTCAACCAGACCAGGAGTGTTAGGGCAGTCATCATCCTTATCGAGAACGCCATCACCGTCAGAATCCTTCCATGGGCAACCGTTGTTTTCTTTTGGCCCAGCTTCGTTTGGACAATCATCGTCCTTGTCCAAAATACCATCGCCATCCGTGTCTTTCCATGGACATCCATTGTTCTCGATAGGACCAGGTGTATCAGGACATTCATCAACGTCATCCTTAAGTCCATCGCCATCTTTATCCTTTAACTTGTTTTGATAGATGGGTACTTTGATTCCTGCATAGGCATCCAAAGATTTTGATGAATCCCCGAACAATGCGGTCAATGCAGAACCTGAACCCACATAAAATGGTCCGGCCCTAAGCCCAACACCCCATCGGAACCCCACTTCTTGCATAACGCTGATAGGGGAATAGATGCTGATCCAAGCCGTTTCCAATCTGGGGGTCAGGGCAATTTCACTACGAATGTGATTGGAATTGATCTTGTGCTTGCCTTGCAAGTTTACATCCGAGTTCAGGTTCAAATAAAATTTGGAGCCGACATAATAGTCCACGTTTGCATGCAATGCGGTAGGTAAGCCCGTATCCGCAGATTCATGTACCGGACCTGTGGTGTCGAAATTGTTTCTAAGCCCGTCTTCAAGGTCCATACCGTCAAAATCGTCGATACTTTGGGTCTTGTTCAAATCATAGGTTTCTTCTTCCCCTTTTTTGTTGTTGATTTTTCCAATATCGGTGATGGAAGCCCCGATCTTCAATTTGTATTTGTTCACCCCTTTGTTCAGATAGGTATTGCCACCGGCATCGGTAAGCTTATAGTCTTGGTGGTTGGGTCTCCATTCATACACAAAACCCAAATCTCCTCCGAAGCCTGTTGACCGTCCGAAAGTGAAAAGATCACCCAATCCATCACCTTCACTACCCAAAGCGTCATTCCCGTAGGTTAGTTGCCCTGTGGTGGTAACATTCCTTGTGGCAGCATCATAGTCTACGGTAACATCTGTTCCCCGAATGTAGGCATGATGAATTCCGGATAGATATTTTAGGGTTGCCCCACCTTTAAGGAAATGCTCGCCACCATCATATAGTACACGAGCATAGGAGGCACCTATCTCTGTCCAAAGATTGATTTCACCCGAAATATCGCCTTCGTTGATGAAAAAGTCTTCATCCTCATTAAATCCACCTTCCTTGTCTATGGATGCTCCGTTAATGTTGTCCACATTTAGTAGAAGACGGGCCCTGGTGTAGAGTGCCACAGAACTTTTCTCGGTAAGGTTGAACATGACCGAAGGACCAAGGATATCTAAATTTGAAGCCAAAAAGTTATTGGTTTTGGGAGTGGTCTTTGCTTCATCGAAGGTTTTGCCAAAATCTTTGAAGGCATCGCTCATGTTCAGTCCCAAATAGTTGTTCCCAAAAAAGGCACTGACCCCGATCAGGTTAACATCCAGTTTTAATCTTGAGTCGGCAATATTGGCCGGGTTGGAAAGAATGCCATGAACACCACTGTAGTTGTCCGTTAGCAGGCCTTCATAAGATTGTGCTTTGAGCAAGTGTATGGAAAGTAACAACACTAGGCCCAGCAAGGTATTTTTTGATAGCATGGTTAAAATTGTTTTTGGCCCAATGATGGGCATGGGTTATTGAAAAGCTTAAAATCGGGCCAAAGAGAGGATAAATTCAGGGAGCTTAGAAGGGTAAATAAACGGAAGGGCTTTTTGAGTTGATGAATGGAGCGATTGGGTTTATCGGGTTTTCTTGAAATCACGCAATGACCCTATTCATGGTACTTGTACTAAAATTGAAATGATTAATGGAATGAAACGGAAAGGCACGGAGAACGCTAAAAACCATTACAACCAAGGGATTTGATTCAAATCCCTTGGCGTAACGGAAACCTCAACTAAACTAAACACTTTTATGACCAACAGTCTCAAAAAGTGCATTGCTATATGTGCATGCGTTAAAAATTGATCTTGCTTTCTCAATGAGCTTTAACGCGTAATTGCATGACAAACATAAATTCAAAAAATGGGATGGGAACAAATGGATTAATGAATGACCCATTTGAACCAATGAATGGCCTATTTGGTTTGGTGATCTATTTTGAAATTATTTTTGGGAAGGACATTTTTTGGGGATTCACCAGAAATTTGGGCATAAAAAAACAGCCTGTTTAGGCTGTTTAGTTGAGTTTTTTGTCTTTGGATCAAGCGGAAATATCAACGACCGAAGCGTCAGGGGCATTTTTCTTAACGGAAGCGATTCCATTTTCCATGGCCGCAGTGCTGGAATACATTTCACTGGCTCCAATAACCTGGCCATTGGAAGCTTTTAGGTTAAAATAAGGGCTTCCATCCTTGGCGGTCTTTCTCTCGAACTTTCCATCGTCCTGAGAGTTTTTCTTTACCGATTCAATACCATTTTCGCAGGCAGATTTGGAATTATATGCTTCGCTGCTCAAAATAACCTGGCCATTGCCAGCCTTCAAATTAAACCTGAACTTTCCAGATTTATCTGTTTTGATTTCAAATTTTCCCATACTTTATTTGTTTTGAGTAATAAATCTAGATAATTTCTTAAAAATTGACGAATAAAACATTGAAAAATTGCCAATAAGATAACGCTTTGTGCCGTTTTGAAGTAAACAAGTCCAAATCACCTCAAAAAAGGAGGTGTTTAAAGCTCAATCCCTATTGTTCTATCAGTTCTAGAGCCTGATTTGTCCATCCCCAAATACATAGTATTTGTTCGTGACCAATTGCTTTAGTCCCAAGGGTCCGCGGTGGTGTAATTTGTCCGTGCTGATGGCCAGTTCGGCCCCGACTCCCATTTGACCGCCATCGGTAAACCGGGTAGATGCATTCTGGTACACGGCTGCACAGTCCACATTCTCCATAAAGGTTTGGGCCACGTTGTTGTTCTGTGTCATGATGGTGGCCGAATGTCCGCCGGAGTTTTTATTGATCTTTTGTATGGCAGTATCCAAATTGTCCACAGCTCCGATGACACATTTCATAGCCAAGAACTCTTCCTTCCAAATGGCTTCATCCGAAATTATTTCTTCATTTTTCAAAGTCTCCTTGACCATTTTATCCACTACAATGGAAACTTTATTGTCCATTAGGTGTTGTCTCAATTCCTTGAGTTTACCTTCGTAATTTTCAATTCGGGTATCGATCAAGATTTTATCCAACGCATTACAGGCTGAAATTTTATGGGTCTTGGCATTCAAGATGACCTCCAAGCTTTTTTGCCAATCAGCCTCTTTATGGACGAATAGGAAATTGTTTCCTCGGCCACTGACCAAAACAGCGCATTTGGCATGTTCCTTCACAAAATGGATGAGCCGCTCCCCACCTCGGGGTACGATCAGATCAAGTTGTTGGTCGGGGTTCTTCAAAAAGGCTTGGGTCTGTGCTCGGTCCATATCCATGAATTGGATAAAATCTGATGGTAGATTATTTTTAGCCAAAGCTTGATGCCAAAATTTTACCAAAGCCTTGTTACTGTGATAAGCTTCCTTACCGCCCTTCAACATAATTTTATTGTTGGCTTTGAAAGCGAGTACGGCGGCTTCAATGGTCACATCGGGCCTGGATTCGTAAATGATCATGATGGTCCCAAACGGGGCCGTTTTGTTGATGATCTTAAGCCCGTTATCCAAATTTCTTGTTGAAATTTCTTGGTTAACTGGGTCTTCTTGATTTCGAACTTCGCGAACCGCGTTGATCATTTGATCAATTTTTTTCTGATCCACTACCAAACGGTCATAAAGGGCCTGATCGTCCCGGTCAAAGGCATCCAAATCCTTTTGGTTGGCTTGGAGCAATGTTTCCCGGTTTTGATTCAGGATGTGCTCCATATCTTGTAAAACGTTGTTTTTTAATGCTGTATTCAATAATTTCATGTTCTTCATTTTAAAGGGAAACTTCTGTTCCCACTTTTTTTCCTTCTACGATATCTATAATTACATTTTCCTTTTTCCCGTTCACGATGTAGGACGGGATGTTGTTCGCCGCTGCAATCTGGGCAAAGTTCAACTTGGAGCCCATTCCGCCGCGGCCTTCACCTTCGGCCTTGTTCCCCTCCTTGATATATTTGTCGAGATCTTCTTTTGGCTGTACTTTTTCAATCACCTTGGAATCTTCCAATTCTGGATGACCATCATACAGACCATCAATATCCGTCATCAGGATCAGTTTATCGGCATTCATCAACTGGGCCAACAGAGTGGCCAACTCATCATTATCCGAAAACATGGACATGGCCACAGAAACGGCATCATCCTCATTGGCAATGGGCACCACTCCTTCAGAAAGCAGCCCTTCAATACAACTGATCATATTATCACGGTGTATCCCGGGGTTAAAATCCCTTTTGGTGGGTAGCACCTGGGCGCATTTCATTCCATAATCACTAAAAATGTTGTAATAATGACGCATCATCCTAGGCTGTCCGATGGCCGAATACACCTGTCTGCGCTGGGTCTTGTCCTTGATCTTGGCCTTCCCCAAAACCTCTTTACCAGCAATTACCGATCCAGAGGAGACCAAAATGGTTATGATATCCCGCTCGTACAATTCGGCAATCTGCTGTACCAATCGATTGAGCACGGGCCTCACGATCCTGTTATCTTTATTGGTCATCACATTGGTTCCTACCTTTATGACCACGAGTTCTTTATACATGTTTTAGTATTCTTCGCCGAGTTCCACGGCACGGTTAAAGGCTGCAAAGGCAGCTTCTTTTATCAATTCGTTCACATTGTTGTCCTGCATGGAATCCAAGGCGGCACGGGTGGTTCCTCCTTTGGAGGCCACACGCTCCATCCATGAGTCGGGGGTCAGGTTGTTCTGGTTGAAAAGTTCCACGGCCCCGGTAAAGGTCTGGCTCACCAATACTTTGGAGACATTTTCGGAAAAGCCCATTTGTAGGGCTGCTTCCATCATGCTCTGCATAAAATAGAATACATAAGCAGGGCCACTCCCTGAGATTCCGGTAGAGGCATCGATATATTTTTCACTTTTTACCCGAAGGGATTTCCCAGTGGTGTCCAAAAGACCTTCTACCATAAAAAGTTCCAGTCGGGACACTTCCTCCGCAGAAACATAGCTTGTGAGTCCCTGGCCCACTTGGGCGGGGAGGTTGGGCATGGCCCTAACCACTTTTAGAATGCCCAAAGCTTCCTGTATGTATTTAATGGTAACCCCGGCCATAATGGAAATGAACAGTTGTTCCGGGTTTACCAGATGTTTCATCCGTTTGAAAAGGTCTTCTGCATGGTACGGTTTTACGGCCAGAAAGATGATATCCGCCTTGGGAACACAATCTTCCAAACGTTCCATGGCATCAAAATGGGCAATCTTGTCCACTTCTTCCAATTTCTCTTTTGATTTGTCCAAAACCATAATGTTCCGCTTTTTCAGCAGTTTGGATCTGGACATGCCGGTGGCATAGGTAAGCCCCATGTTACCTGCTCCTATAACTAATACTTTCATTGTTTTTTGTTAAAAGGGTTTACTTGTTTACGCGGTTATTTCACAGTCTTTGCAGTCCTTGACCTTGCCGTAGTAGGTTTCACGGTATTTGTGCAAAGTGCGCACGGGCAAGCCCAAAATGTACCTTTTGATGTAGGTGACCTGTGTTGTTAGTTCACCCATGGTAACACTGTAGCGTTTTTCATATTTGGTTTCCCTTTTAATCTTTGAAAGTCTCATTTTGTTGTTGATAATAGGTTTGTGTTTAACTGTTTTCCTGTTCGTTCAGGAATTTTTCTTTGTACTGTGCTTTTTTCTTTGTTTTTCTTTTTTCCACCGATTTTTTGGTGAATTCCTGTCGTTCCCGAATCTGCTCCAAGCGTTTGGTATTCCTATATTTTCTTTTGTAGCGCTTTAGGGCACGTTCGATACTTTCTCCAGGTTTTACTTCAATTTTTAGCATATGTTGTGTTTAACGGTTCAATCTCATTTCGATGTGGGTCACTTGAAACCCGTATTCTTCAAAAAAGTGTTGGTTGGGGCATTGGTTTTCACTGGTGATGTGCACGGCCACATCGCCTTTGCAATATTGGAGGGTGTATTCCAACAATTTTTGTTCAATGCCTAGGTTCCTATGGTTTCGGTGCACCACGAAGAACACCAAAAAGTTTTCCGGGATGTAATCACCCATGCCCGTTTTGTTCACCACGGCCAGTCCTAATATTTCCTCCTTTTCTTCGATGGAAAATACATAGCCACCCAAACCAGGTATGTCCTTGGTGGAATACTGAATGGCTTTTCTAATGGCCAATTTTGTGGCTTTTTTTCCCTCTTGGTGCTCAAAAAGAAAGTTGGTGAACCGGTTGGCCTCCATGGTGGAAAGCCGAGTATAGGCATCATAGGTTTTGATTACCATGATCTTTTGTTGTACGATAGCGATTTTGAATTTGGGTTAACAGGAAACAATAAGGCGACGACGTTGTTGAACGACCATAAATCATAGGGTTGTCCTACATCGCAACGGTACCCGAAAATGGGCGGTTAATTAAAAGGTGGGTGGGATGAACTTGTCCGGTTGGTTACGAAAAACCAGATATTCAAAACTAAGGATCCTGCTATTTTTTCTCTCGTGGAGTTTGATTTTCATCAATGCAAAGATAGGGCATATGGTCCGTAAATCCCAATTTTGCTGGGGTTTATGTTTTTTATAACGTTTGTTGGAGTACAGGATTATAGAAAAAGGTAGTGTCTTTTACATTGATGACATGCGGAAGAAAATCCATGAAATGGGTTATTCTTTTAAGAAAGAATCGGATTGTTGAATATGTACCGGCACATAGGTCTCAATAATGTAGGGGGTGATTTTTTTTAAGGTTTCCCCGGTTATGGGATGTAGACCGGGAGCTGTGAAAAATTCTATTACTCCTTCCTTGTTTTTAGAATACCAGATCATGGGTTTGCCGTCCTCTGCAAAAAAAGTGGTAGCCATGTTAACCTCCACTTTTTTAAGATTATTTAGCCTAGAGGCATCAAGCGGCTCCACCTTGGTTCCGAATTCGGAGAATGGCTGCATGTCACAGTCAACCTTTATATAAACAGTATCTGCCCAGGCCATGCATTGGTTTTCATAGGGAGGTGAATTGGAATCATAAAATGGATTATTTAAAGCAAATATGGTCAATAAAGTGGCTCCAAAAGCAATGCTGATGGTAATGATTAGTCTTCGTCTTTTCTTTTTTTCTAGGGGTGGGGGAGGTTGTTCGGATATTGTAAAAGGTTTTTTGGGTGGGGTTTCAGCACCAGTATCTTGTTTGGTTATTTTTTGAACAAAATTTGAATTCTCGGATTTTGAATATTCTTCATAAGGTCTGGGATGGAAATCGATAAGCCAACTTATCAGATTAATGTTTTTGGTACTTGTCTTTTTTACTTCTCCCTTTAGAAATTTTTCAATTGACCTAAATCTCCCATCGCCAAAATTTTGAATTTCTCTTAGCTTATTCTCATCACTTTTGAATTGAAAGAACCGATTCAAAATGTAATCGTCATATTTCTCTTTCCTTCTATTGAATAAATAGATACAGGCATCCCTAATTTGACTTCTCGTTGGCTCTGCGAGATAACCCCTCATTTCCCCACCTTTTTCCCTTTTATATTTCCTTAAAACTTCCTCTTGATAGCTTTTGCTCGTCTTTGGTTCCATGGTCGGGTTGGAATTTCTTGGATTTTTCTGGAATTCTTTGGAATCATTGGAATTCTTGGAATCACCTATAAAGATAGCCGTTGTGTGCCAATAATTTTACACCTAGAAATGAATTCCGCTATGCCTTGCTAACATAGCCTTTCTAGAAAATTCATTTTTACGGGATTCTGTAAGCGGCCGGTATTTGGCCCGTTGGAAAGTAGCCAGATCTACCGCTTACAGTTTCCACTTTCCAAAAACAAAGGAGAACTCCAACACGCACGGGTGGCTGAAAAGCTAATTGAACAATTCTGGGAAAACCCCGGACGGCCACCCTTTTGTTCAACCTTAAAATTTCAAACGATGAAAAAAGTGTATTTGGCCTTATTGGCCGTTATTTTAAATATGTTCCTGTTTTCTTGTACCCAAGATGACGTAGCGGACACCGAGATGCTCTACCACACGGTAGCCACGGAAGGGGATGATGAAGATCCCCCGCCTCCACCTCCGCCTCCGCCTCCAGGTGAAGGAGATCAGTAAACATTATTTTCACTAATTTGAGCCATACTTTAGGGTGTGGCTCTTTTTGCTTAAACAAACCTCATGTTCTTAAAAAGGTTTTTCTTTTTGGCCTTTACCGTTTTATTTGCTTCTTGTAGATTTTCTGGAGAAAATTCAGCTATTACAAACAAGAAAGCAAGGGATAGTGCTTTGTTTTATTATAAGCGTTCCTTTGATAAAACACTTACTCCATTAAATCAAAAGAAGGCCATTAATAAAGCTCTTTCTTATGAAAGAAATTTGGAGAAAGACACGCTTTATGTCAATATCCTTTATCAAAAATGTCGCTTGACCTATTCCTTGGGTGAGTATGACAGTTTATACATACATGATAAAATACTACTTCAAAAGGCATCACAACTCAATGATATTCCAATATTGGCACGACAACATCATTTAATGGGATATTATTTTGATCGTGTGGCCTCATTGCCAGATAGTGCTTTTAATCGTTATAGTTTATCCAAGAACTATTATTCAGAAAGTAAAGACAGTTCTTGGGTGGGTAGAATTTTATTGAGTATGGGCACCATTCAAAAAAACCATAATGATTTTTATGGCAGCAAGGAAACGTTGACAGAGGCTTTGCCATTTTTAAAACAGCAAAAAAATGATGGGGAATTGGCTCGGAGTTACAACTTGTTGGCCACGGACCATCGAAAATTGTTAAATTTTGAAGATGCCGTCAAATACTTTCAACTGGCAATTGAGAAAGCAGGTTCTATTGAAGCAAAACTGGGGTTTGAAAACAATTTAGCTGCCACCTATATTGATGATGAAAAATATGAGGATGCAATTGAAATCCTTCAAAGAATAAGCTTGGATTCTTCTTTGGAAAAGACCTCGGCACAATATGCCCGCGTGTTGGATAATTTGGCCTATGCCCAATGGCTTTCAGAAAAAGAAAAGAGCGAAGAACCCTTTTTGGGTGCTTTGAGAATTCGTAAAACAGCAAAAGACAATAGAGGACTGATTGCCAGTTATACCCACTTGGGAGAGTTCCATTCCCAAGACAAACCCCAAATGGCCAAAGCGTATTTGGATACCGTAATCCTTCTATCCAAAAGCATAAAAATGCCACGTGCAGAAGTGGATGCATTGAGATTTATGATGGTTTTGGAACCTGCCAATGTGCAGATACGGGACCGGCGTATCTTTTTGCAGGATAGTCTTTATGCACAGGAAACAAATGTAAAGACCCAGTTCGCCCATTTCAAATATGAAAATCAGGTAATCCAGGAAAAAAGCTTGCGATTGGAAAAGGAAAATGCGGAAAAAGAATTGGAAGTGACCCGGCAACGCAATCAAAAAATAGTATCCTTTTTTGGGTTGGCCCTGCTCTTGCTTACATTGGGCTTTGTGGTTTACTATCTTAAGCAACGTACACGACGACTCGCCCAAGAAAACAAAACAGCAAAATTGGAAGCCACCTTGGAAACAGAAGCCGAAATGTCACGACGTCTCCACGATGATTTTGGCGCGGGGCTCAACCAAGTCATGCTCATGGTACAAAGCGATACCGAAACCTCCAAGATATTGGACAAGTTGGAACAACTCTATGGCCAAAGCCGCAACTTTTCAAGGGAAATCAATGAAGTGGATACCGGCACCCATTTTAAAGAGGAATTTTTGGAGATGCTCCGTTTCAGGACACCGGAAAATGCGAAACTTTATCTTTCAGGAAACGGGGAAATTGATTGGGATGGCCTCACACCTTTGTTGAAAACGGTACTGTACAAAGTATTGCAGGAACTCATGATCAATATGGACAGACATAGTAAGGCCTCCCTGGTCACCATTGGCTTTGAGGACAGCTCCAAAATGCTGGTTGTGGATTACCTTGATAATGGGGCGGGGGCCACTAAAAAAGAGCTCCAATCCAAGAATGGGCTTCGGAATACGGAAAAGCGTATCCAGGCCATAGGGGGAACCATTACATTTGATTCTGTAAAGGGTGAGGGCTTTAAGGCCCACATCCAAATTCCGAAGTAAAACAGTTACCTACTATGTTCAAAAAAGTTCTGATCGCCGAAGATTTCCAAGATACCAACCAAGGTATTGTGGACACGCTTCGCACCCAATGTAACATCCCCGTCATCCAAGAAGAGCTGTATTGCGACAAAGCCTATAACCGCCTCAAAGTGGCCCTGTCGCAAAACGAACCCTTCGAATTGCTCATCACCGATCTCTTTTTTAAAAAGGACCATGTGGATTGCAAGCTCACCTCGGGCCTGGAACTCATTCGGGCCGCAAGGGAAATGCAGCCCGATCTAAAGATCATCATCAATTCCATGGAGGACAATCCTGCAAAGGTGAACACCTTTTTTAAGGAAGAAAACATAAACGCCTACGTCTGCAAAGGTCGCCATGGTATGTCGGAACTGGTGAAGGCCATACAGGAGGTGTACCATAACCGCACCTTTGTGTCGCCACAGATCAGCCTGAACGTTTCCGACAATGTGTTTGAACTGGACGAGTTCGATATCCTGATTCTGAAAGACCTGGCCGACGGCCTTACCAAAAAGGAAATTTCGGAAAGGCTCAAACAGCTAAACATCACGCCCAATAGCGAGAGCACCATTGATAAAAGGGTGAGCAAACTGTTCGATGAATTCGGGGCCAAGAACACCAATCACTTGCTGGCCAAGCTTATCCGAAAGGATAAAATCTGATCGTTCCCCGTTATTTATTTGAATAAATCTTTATCCCATACAGATTTCTGTAAGGCATTGGTTTTTTATGATGGTAGGTTTGGCAAAAACCTAAACATTTTAAAAATGAGAAAAATTACTTTGACCCTTTCTGTATGTGTTTTTATGTTATTGGCCTTTAATAGTTGTGCAACCTTATTTGGAAAAAAATCCCATGCCTTGGCCATTGGTTCCGAACCGCGAGGAGCAGAAGTTTATGTGAACGGTTTTAAAATGGGAACCACCCCTGTTGAATTGAACTTGAAAGCGGACAAGTCCTATACCATCGAGTTTAGAAAAGAGGGTTACCAAAGCGTCAGTCGGGTTGTGAATACAAAAGTGGGCGCTGGTTGGATTGTACTTGATGTCCTTGGTGGTATTATTCCAGTAATTGTGGATGCAGCCACGGGCAATTGGAACAAACTGGACCAAGATGCAGTGAATGCGGTATTGGAAGAAC
This sequence comes from Allomuricauda sp. M10, assembly GCF_020782875.1. Taxonomy (GTDB): domain Bacteria; phylum Bacteroidota; class Bacteroidia; order Flavobacteriales; family Flavobacteriaceae; genus Flagellimonas. Next base: position 14,668 of record NZ_JAJGBN010000003.1, read on the forward strand.
AAAATTAGAGTGTCCATTTTTATAAATCAGTTCAAAATTTTTGGTCCCTTACAGATTTCTGTAAGGGATTGTTTTTTAATGGGGTTAGGTTTGGGAAGTATTAAATCTAATAAAGCAATATTATGGCAGTTAAACATACACCAACAGGAGAAGTTCACAAAGGTTATAAAGGAGGTACTACTGGATGTGGTTTTGACACTACAGAGCATCCAGATCACTGGACAAATACAAGTGAGAGTATTACTTGTGATAAAAATGGATGTAAAAATTAATGTTTGATATGGGAACTTTTTTGATCACTTACGACCTGCATGCTCCAATTCAAAACTATCAGCCATTAATTGACGAAATAAAAAAGATAGGTACTTGGTGGCATTGTTTAGAGTCGGTTTGGATTATTAAATCCAATTATACTTGTGCTCAGCTAAGGGATATCCTTTTAAATTATATAGATAATGATGATGAGCTTTTGGTTGTTGGATTAACAGGACATTGGGCTTCAAGCAACCTAAGTAAAAATTGCAGTGATTGGTTGAAACAAAATATGTAGCATCGTGGAACTCCAAAACCAACTTAAGACCCTTGCCGAAAAAGTCGCCAAGCTCAAAGGACAGATCGATACCGAAGAATCCACCAAGCATGCCTTTGTGTTACCGTTCATCAACCTATTGGGGTATGATACCTTCAATCCCACCGAAGTGGTACCGGAATTCACCGCCGACCTTGGCCTTAAAAAAGGGGAGAAGGTGGACTATGCCATTTTTCAGAACGGGGAGCCTATCATCATTATCGAATGTAAAAACTGGAAGGAGAAACTGGTGGCACACAATTCCCAATTGTTTCGCTATTTCCATACCACCAAAACCCGATTCGCGCTCCTCACCAAATGGCATCGAATACCAGTTTTACACGGATTTGGAGGCAGCCAACAAGATGGACGAAAAACCCTTTTTGGAGTTTGATATTACCCAATTAAAGGAAAATACCATCAACGAGATTGCCAAGTTCCACAAGTCCCATTTCAATGTGGATGAGATTGTGGACAATGCCAGTTCCTTAAAGTACACCAAGGAAATAAAGAAATTGATTGCTGAAGAACTGCAAGCTCCCTCGTATGATTTTGTCAGGTTGTTCGCATCACGGATTTATACGGGCCGGCTTACTGAAAAGGTGATGGGGGAGTTCACTGATTTGGTAAGCAAGGCCTTTATCCAGACCATTAGTGAAAAGGTGAACGATCGCTTGAACGCAGCTCTGGACAAAGAATCTGAAAAACAACAAGAAGAGCACAACGAACCCGAAAAGATGAGTAAGGTGAACACTACGGAGGAGGAACTGGAAGGCTATCGGATCGTGGTGGCCATTTTGCGGAGAAAGCTCCCGATCCATCGTATTGTGCATCGGGATACCCAATCCTATTTCGGGATTCTGTTGGATGACAACAATCGAAAGCCGCTTTTCCGCCTCCATTTGAATGGAGGGAACAAATATCTCGGGATTATGGACGAGCACAAGGAAGAGACCAGACATCTGATCGCGACCGTGGATGATATCTACCAATTTGAAGAAGAGTTGCTGAAAACGGTCGGGTATTATGAGGATTAGGATGCTATGGTTTCCCATTCTTTTTTTTGCGCTCATGAGTTTCGATGTGTCGGTCAATTCGGATACCAATGTCTACATCTGTATGGGGAAAGGAAGCAAAAAGTACCACTATCGCAAAAACTGTAGGGGACTTTCCAACTGTTCCACCAAAATCAACGAAGTCACGTTGGCCAAGGCCAAGGAAATGGGCCGCACCCTTTGTGGCTGGGAGGACTGAAACCTTTTTTTCTTTTTGCTATTGTCACATCGAGCGCAGTCGAGATGTGGTCGGAACTCTCTACCCATACTCGTTCTCGACTGCGCTCGAACTGACAAACTTTTCCACCACTTTTTTGCATTACGGAATTCTGTAAGGGATTGTATTGTAATGGGGTTAGGTTTGGGATGCCAACCATTAAAACCGATAAATATGGGTTACCGAAGGGGTTACTACAAAAAAGATGGCACCTACGTCCAAGGCCATTTTGTAAATAAAAGAACAAGAGGTTTCAAAAGTAAAAGTGGTAAAGGAGGGTGTTTGGGACTGCTAATTCTTTTTCTGATGCTCGTACTCTCTTTGTCGTGTACCAGCGATAGCGAATCACCTTGCGCCAAGAAAAACTGCTCCGATTTTGCCTCCCAAGCAGAGGCGCAATCAACATTTGATGGCAATAAGACCTGTTATTCCAATTTGGATAGGGACAAGGACGGGATAGCCTGTGAAAACTAAAAAATCAACCATGGATAAAAAGAATATTTCGCTAGAGTTAAAAAGTCATTTTTTAAGACTTTATCAAATGGCTTTCACCGATGACAATTTTGATGTGTTGGAACTTCAAATGCTCTATCGGTTTGCAGAAGAGAGGGGAGTAGGCCAAGAACAATTGAATGAGGTGTTGCTGAACCCTTCCCAGGATTCCACCATACCGGAAGAATTGGAAGATAAGATTGAATATCTATATGATCTGGCACTTATGATTTGGGCCGATGGGGTGGCCACTGAAGATGAGGTCAATACACTGAAGAAGTATTGCCTAAAATTTGGCTTTTTGGAAGAAAATGTAGAGGACATATGTGATTTTCTACTGGAAAATGCCAAACAGAATGTTTCCAAAAAGCAATTGATGAACCTGATGAACGATTGATATGAGTCCATTAAAAAAAATATTCTCAATTAAGAAAAATCCAGAACCCGAAGTAGTACAAGACAAGGAGGAAGATGTCAAAAAAATAAAGCTCACCTTTTTTGAAAGCGGCTATGGCTCATCCAAACAGGCCGAGGGCAACCATATGGTCTTTAAAGCCTGTTTACAGGATGTATATATGGACTACAAAGGAAGGTGCAGAGAAGATGAAAGACTTCAAAAGTCCCTAAAGGAACCCTATGTTCAAGAAAGGAGCAAGTATGAAATAGAATTGAAGAAACGGAAGACGGCCAAGGTAATTTTGGAAGAGACCATTGGTAAGTTGGAAGAGAAAATACAACAGTTCAAATCTGAGATTGCCGATGTAAAGCACAATCCCGAAAAATATGTGGAGGATGTGGACAAAAAACCCAAAGCACAGTTCTATCTAGGGTTGATTGTTTTGATCCCGATTACCTTCTATTTGTTGGTTTTCTATATCTCGGCTTCCTACTCGGCCTTTTTTAAAACCTTTGATCCGGACGATGAATTAGCTGCTGCAATATTTGATGCCAATGCCCTTTCAAAAGCAATTGCGGATGGATGGTTGGAGGGTGTTTTCGTAGCGACCATACCATTTGCCTTCATGGGATTGGGGTATTTGATCCACATGTTCCAAAAGCACAAGAATTGGCTGTCCTATGTAAAGATAGGAACCTTATTCGTGGTCACTTTTATATTCGATTCCATTCTAGCTTATCAAATCGAAAAGAAGATTTATGATATTGAAAAGACGTTGACTTCCCCACCATTTGATATAAAGATAGCTTTTACAAAAGCTGAGTTTTGGGGTATCATCTTTGCTGGTTTCGTGGTCTATATCATTTGGGGGTTGGTGTTCGATTTTATCATGAAAGAGTACGATAATTTCGATAAGATAAAATCCTTTATCCGATCTAGAAGGGAAGATATTGAGAACGCCCAGCAGGAAATCAACAAGCTGATAGCAAAGATCAATCCCATTAAAGAGGAGATTTCCGGGATAGAAGGAAAAATTAATGATTTGCAAAGGACCATAGACGGGTTCATATTTTCCAACAAACAGTATCTCACCTATCATGCCGAGTATGTAAAAGGTTGGTTTTTGGCCATAGCGGACAATTTTGATTCCCTAAAGAGAAGGGACGAGTTATTGGCCAATTGCAGGGAAGAAGAAAGGAAACATCTGGAAGAGCATGAAATTGCCGATGAAAGCTATGAAGGAAGGCTGTACAAACTTATAAACTGATCTTATGAAGAACATAATTAGAACTGTCTTGTTATCTATGATGATTTTCAATTTGCAATCCTGTAAACAAGATCCAAAAGCTGAGGTAGTGGAAGAAGAAACAATACCTGTTCCTGTCATCAAAACTTCTTCAAACGACAATCTGAACATTAGTATTTTGATCGATCTATCCGATAGGATAAACCCAAAAAAATACCCTTCACCTGCCATGGAATTTTATTTGAGGGATATTGGTTATCTGGAATCGGTGGCCAAAAGCTTTGAGTGGCATGTGTTGAACAAAAAGGTCATTAAAATTAACGACAAGATTCAGGTTTTTATAGATCCCGAACCATCTGACCAATCCCTTAATAGAAAAATTGGCCAGCTCAAGACCCATTTTACTAGGCAAAATGTAAACAAGGACAGTATTTTAAAAGTTCCAGAGAAATATGGAAACATTTCAAGGCTTATTTATAACTCGGCCATAGAGGACAATCATTATGTGGGGTCCAACATTTGGGGCTTTTTTAAAAATAAGGTGGATGATTATTGCATTGATGAAGGGTATAGAAACATATTGGTGATTTTAACCGATGGGTACATCTACCATAAAGATGCAAAGATGGAACAAGGTAACCGGACAAGTTATATAATCCCTCAATCTATTAAGATGAACGGTTTAAACAAGTCAGATTGGCAAAAGCGAATGGATGAAAAGGATTTCGGATTCATTGTACCTGAAAAAGATTTATCTAACCTGGAAGTGCTGGTATTGGGAATCAATCCGGTTAAGGGCAGTCCCTACGAAGAAGATGTTATTAGGACTTATTGGAGAAAGTGGTTTGATGAAATGAAGGTAAAGAACTATGAGGTCAAACAAGCCGACTTACCAACGCACATGGACAAGATTATTCAGGATTTCATCTTAAAAAAGTAGCATGTCCTTCAGATTTAATAAACGTGTCAATTTAGGCAAAGGTTTTGGCGTCCATATCAGTAAGTCTGGAATTACACCCGGCGTTCGTGGAAAGCGGGGCAGCCTAAGCTCAAAAGGATATTCCATTAGGACCGGGATCCCAGGTCTGACCTATCGTAAAACCTTTTCAAAATCAAAAAATAGCGGGTGTTTGGTGGTTTTACTATTTATGTTGGCAATGGTAGGCATAATCTCATGTTCATCCATGCTATCAAACAAAGCTTGATTGATTTTTAAATTGTAAGGGAGGTGTGGTTGCAATTAAAATGTGGGGTATTATCGGGAAGCCATGAAACAGTTTTTTAGATATTGGTTCTTGGATGAGGAAAATCCAAAAAAATACCTGTTGGATGTCTTTATTGCATTAATGATCCTGCTTTCCATTGTATTGATCTTTTTTCAAAATGAACAGCGGTACCTTTCCAAAGGTTTGGAATATGTGGACAAGATTGTGCTCTTGTTCTTTATTGTTGAGTATGGCATCCGGTTCTATATTTGCTCGGATTTTAGGAATGATTACCGCACCAAAGGCCTGTTTTTTGCATTAAGGCAAAAACTTTTCTGGATGGCCAGACCAACATCCATGATCGATCTATTGGCCATTTTGCCGTCGTTGGGATTTTTCAGGGCTTTCCGCCTTCTACGTCTTTTACGTTTCCTAAGATTGTTCCGGTTGGTAAGGGCCTTCAAAATATTTCGCGAAATAGACAAACTCCATATCATTCTCCAAGGTATGAGGGAGCACAACCGGATGTTCTATATCTTTTTTTCGGTAACGCTCTTTATTCTATTGGTGTTGAGTTTTGGCTTGTATAGCGTGGAACACAATCAGAACAACGAAGCGTTTTACAGTTTTACCGACTCCTTTTGGTACTCCCTTAAATTGATCGAATTGGCAGATACTACTCCCAAGACAATCTTTGGCAAGCTTTTGTCCATTCTCTTACTGATTTTCAACATGGCCATTTTTGGCTTTTTTATCTCGATTATCCTCAATAAAATCACTTTGGTCATGAATGCCATCACTTCAGGGAAAATATCCCGACTGAACATCAAGAACCACATTGTAATATGTGGTTACACCAAATCCGCGGAAAAGGTTATACAAGACTTGCTTAGGGACAAAAGGTATTGCAATAAGATTGTCCTCATTACTCAAAAAACCATCGCAGATAAGGATGGGCTCATCTACGTAAATGCAGACTATACGGATTACAATACTTTGAAATTGGTACAAATAAAGCAGGCCAAATTTGCCGTTGTCTTTGCGGAATTCAATGAGCATGATACCATTCGGGACGTAGACCTGAGAACAGTAATGACCGTTTTTCATATTGAAAAGGAGGCCCCGGAGACCCATACCATTGCCGAAATAAATGATGAGGTCAACGCAGAGATTATTAAGGACAAGATTATGGGTGATGAAATCCTGTTCAAGGAGTTGATCGATGCCAAAATCATTTCAACCTGCATAGGCCATCCGAATGTATCCAATTTGTTCTATCAACTCTTTGGAGAGGGTGGGGAGCGGGTAAAAAGTTTAAAACCTACCGAATTAGGACTTCCTGTTCCTGCAATGATCAAGGATATAAAGCTGTTTTTGTTGGAAAAAAATGAAACTCTTTTAGGAGTCATTGACCATCAAAATGAATCGGTACTATCTCCAAAAAATGATATGTTGGTGGATGATAATTATCGGTTGGTCTATTTATCTTAGGAAAGCTTTATTTCAACCTAAACCTCAAAAACACCGGCAAATGGTCTGATAATTTCCGCGCATTTTCGAGTTCTTCACAAAAGCGTACAAAGTCGATGATGCTTCCTTCCACTTTGTGGATATCCTTGGAATAAAAAATATTGTCGATGGCATAGTTGAGATAATCGGTTCGTTCGCAAGTCCATTTTAGAGTCGTCTTTTGGTTGGTAATGGCCGTTCGGTACCCTGATTTTTTCAAGGCGTTGAAAACCGGCATTTTTTCATCCACATTAAAATCCCCGGCAATCAGTACTGGAGTTTTTAGGTAATCCAAGACATATTTGGAAAGGGCCTTGATCTCGCTTTCCGGATCTTTGTTGTAGGGCCTGGAATGATAATCGACTACCGTGAACTGCTTCCCTTCTATATAAAAATGCAGCAAAAAGGGTTCCCTGTCAATTTGGGAATCCAGTTCAGAAATGAGCCAACCCCTGTTCTTGATCTTGATGCGATGGGTCTTCCAAACGATGGCATACCGTTCCGTGGCATATTTGGGACTGTGGGTGGGATCACTGATCACATAGTCCCATTTAGCGCCTTTTCGGTTGAGGATGTCCGTAAGTTTAGCCACGGCTTGGGCACCTCCAAATCCGGCCACCACCTCTTGTATCGCCAAAATATCAGCATCCCTTACAATTTCCGCAATGGTATTCAATTCCTCGCTGTTCTTGGTCTTGCCAAAGTCCTTGATGTTCCAGGAAACCAATTTGATTTCAGTTTGTTGGGCAAATGCAAGAAAATGCAAAAAGAGTAGAATGGATAGCGCTATTCTTTTGAGCATGGGGTTGATTTTGATTGGTTCTCTAAATTAGATCAAAATCTTCCAAACAGTTTACAGATTTCCGTAAGAAATAAGGTGTGGATATAAAACACAAAAGCCCCGATTTCTCGGAGCTTTTTGCGGTCTGGACGGGACTCGAACCCGCGACCCCCTGCGTGACAGGCGGTTTTTTACTGTTTTTGTGAAAATTCAAAAACATATAAAATATTGAAAATCAATAATATAATTAATTTTCGATTCAATTGAAATCATTTGAAAACAACAAAAACTATGCACAAAGTATGCACAATTTTCGTATCTTAAAGTTCATTTCAAAGGAAAAAAATGGCACTTATCAGATTGGCTTTGGACACTAGAAAGAATGTAAGGAATAAAGATGGCTTATATCCCATTGTTTTTCGAATTTTTCATAAAAAGCAGAGTCTTATCCGTTCAGGTTATTATACCTCTATTGAAGGTTGGGATACCAAAAATTTAAGATTTAAAAAATCAGCAACTGCCAATAGGGAAATAGATTGTGAAGAAATTGCCCAAGAATTGGTAGAAAGGATTTTCAGAGCAAAGGAATTGGTCAAAGAACTTGGCAACAGTATTGATAGATTGGATGTCCAAGAACTGATAAAGTTGATTAAGGAAAAATGGGACAGTGAATTTGATTCTGAGGTTAGGAAGAAAGTGGATAACCAAATTTCAATTTCGAGCTGGGGAGAGATATTGATTATGCGAAAGCAAAATTCCGACAGTCCAGGGACCGCAAAGTGGTATCAAGATGGGATTGAGGCTTTGAAAAAATTCAATAACGGAGAAGATGTAATGCTATATGACATTACTATTTCCTTTTTAAAAGATTTTGAAGCATATCATCTTGGCAAGGGAAATGGTAAAAACACCATCAGTATTTATTTGAGGGCAGTTAGGGCTATTTATAATAGTGCTATTGATGAAGATCAATTCAAACCGATTAAGAATACTTTTGAACATTACAAAATACCATCTAGTTCAAGGACCAAGAAAAGGACAGTTGGCAAAGATAAATTGGATAATATCAAAGAATTGGATTATAAAATGGGATCTCCGCTCTGGCATACCAAGAATTATGCTTTGGTCATGTTTTATTGTAGAGGCATGAACTTTATCGATTTGGTGAAAACAAAGGTAGGGGACATAAACAATGGTCGGTTATATTATGGAAGAAGCAAGACAGGAAATCCCTTTTCCGTCAAGATTACGGAAGGATTACAGGATATTCTGGATTACTATTTGAAAGATAAGGAACCATCAGATTTTTTGTTCCCAACCAATTATGACGGAAGTTCTAAACATTACCAAAAGTACAAGTCCCAGAGAAGGAGAATGAATGAACGTCTCAAGGTCATTGCAAGGGATGCTGGAATTGAAGGTGATTTTACCACCTATTACATACGTCATTCATGGGCCACAATCGCCAAATATATGGGGATACCAACTGAAATTATTAGTGAGGGTCTTGGACACTCATCAATAAGGACTACTGAAATCTATCTCAAGGATTTTGAAGATAAGGTTCTGGATGAGGCAAATGAAATGATTGTCTCTTGAACATAGTATTTGATAACAAATTGCTTCACATTTTTCATTAGTGGTACTTGAAAATGTTTACTTTACTGTGTGAAAATATATAAAATCTGTTTTCTCACCATGATAGAATATGGCATAATATATGATGCTTTTAATTTGCTTGAACAAAAAAACCTTTAAAATGAAACAGCTTACCTACCTTTTACTATTGTTTTTTGTCTTGTCTTGTAAGACACCCAAATACACATACTTTTTTGATACGGGTAAGTACTTGGATTTTAGTAAGGGAACTTGGATTTTAAATAGGTCAAAATCTAATTCTGAGATTTTTGATGCTGAACTTTATACAACTGCAAGGAAACATTTTAAGGAAATTCTGGGAGACTCACTGTTGGAAATCAATGATTTAAGAATGAATAGATTAATACCTCCTAAGATTGCATTTGATTTATCAAAAGAAGAAATGATGGCCTTAAGGGAGTCAACAGATAGTGATTATTTAATAAATGTAAAGGGAAATATAATTGGCGATGGGGCAGGTACCATATCAGTTCCGTCCAATGATCCTAGTTATTATGCAAGTAATGAGGCTTCTGTTTCAATTCTGATTTATGATTTGAACAATGGGGTACTTATTTCATCTTCCCAGGTCAATGGAAAAGTAGTCGATCAAGGTTCTCATTTTGACAATAGAAATAGAGTCCCAAGTATTTCTACGAGTTCTCATACCGCAATGCTTGTGGGAGCAAGAAAATTAATTGAAAAATATAAGAAGAATAGCATAAATAAGAGGGGCTCTTAACGAAGGCCCCTCTCATTCATTTTCATTTATTATAGGATAAGTTTAATCCAATATTTATCTGAATCATAATAGGAAAAAACCCAGAATTACCGACTGTGTCAGTGTAGTATTGGGGGCCAATGTCAAAAAGAAAATGTAATTTACTATTTGACCTTTGCAATCCCCAAGTAGGCCCTATTGCAAAATCCACATTATCCGTTCTGGTGACATTTTCGGCTATGGAGCCGAATCTTGAAATTCCTCTTAAAGAAAAGTAATTTCCAGAGTTGTAACCAATGTACTTACCGCTTGCTGCACGTTTGGTTCTATTATAGAACCATTTATGTTGAATATCTAAAAAAGGACTGATGATATAAGCGAAGCCGTTGGCCCCTTGAACTTCCAGTTCTCTATAAGAACCACTATACCCTATACCTCCGGCAGCAGACAATACAGAAAAACCTCCAATTTTTAGCTCATATTCAAGTGCTGGATTTATGAAGTTCACCCTGAAAATATTTCCTACGCCCAAATCATCGTCGTCCTGTGCCAAAATAGAACTAACTGACAACACAAGCACAAATATTGAAGCAAAAAATTGACGTCTCATTTTACAAATCTATTAAAGTTAGTCTACTTTACCTTGTATCCGTTTTCCTTTCCAGACATTATTTCTAAGAGCTGCTCCATACATATCAATTTCAATCTTTTCATATTTCTTGGCATTTAATTGATCTGTTACCGTACTATACCAGCCTGATGAACTGGAATTAAATTTTAGTAAGAAATTAAAATCAAATATTTTTTTGGCTTGTGAACTATGTTTTAGTAAAATGTCAGTTTGGGTAATCTCAAAAGAAGAAGGAAGAAATTTGACAATTTGTACACCAACTTTGTCTTGAGTCATGTCATTTGATAGTCCTGATATTGCACTTCTAGCTTGACTTAACAATTGATTGATAGATTTGTTTGCGTCTTTTCCGGTAAGTGGCCAATACTGGTCATCACCAAATATGTAAATTTCTATGGCACCCAAAGTTTCGTTTTGAGGGAATGGCCATGCTGAGGAGTTTATAGGATATTTGGGTACAACATTGCCATACATGTCATAATTTACTCCCTTGTATTTAAAAATTACTCTTTTAGGATCGATAGCATTATACGGACTTATGTTGGTTTTATATGTATAGATTGCATGATTTATTCCTAATCTGACCCCATCCGAAGTAGAGGATTCTGACCATCCAACCAAGCGCTTTTTTTGATATTTTGCAGAGGCTCCTACGGAAGACCATATCAGATAATTCTCATTCCACACTTTGGTCTGGATTCTATGGTCACTGTCATGATAATCATTGCATTTTACTGTGTTCCCAAAAATTTGCTGGAATATACTGTCCTCACTGTAAGCACAAACCCCAAAACTTTGTGGGACAAGCAAAGGGATAGTAGTACTTGTAGTTGAACCTCCAGATGAACCTCCAGATGAACCTCCAGTGGAGCCTCCGGTTGAACCCCCTCCACAGGTTTCATAAACAGAAATTACAGAATCTACAGAGGTAACAGTTCCTTGGACTGGGCTCAAAGATAATTCTCCCGTGGCTTTGGCAGAAATGGAACTTTTGTAATATTGTTCACAGCCAGTTCTTGAAACCTGAGACCTATTGGTAATCTTAGAAGATAAATTTGATAAATAATCTTTCAAATATTGCTCATTTTCTATTTTACAGAAATATAATCCCATGGTAGTATATACATAGTAATTGTCTCCAACATATATTTCACGGTCTTCATTTAAGACTGATGCAAAACTTGGATCACTAACCAATTCGTCTTCAAGGTCTATTTCCTCTGAATCGTCTTTCAGACTATATAGAAATCCTTTCTTTGCGATTCGTGATTTTTTCATGGCCAGATAATTGTCAATGGCAATATCATCATCTAAATCAAATACAGGTCTCAATGAGCTGAATCCTGTTTTATTTAGCTTTTCTAATTTCTGACTGAATTTTTTATCTTCTGTCTGTCCTAAAAAGGTTGCCAAAGATTCTTCGTTGTCGAATTTCAATTTGTTGTTGACCACTTGGACTTCTACTGCTTCTATAGTAGAGTTTTCCTCACTTAAAATTTCGGTTTGCTCCTTTGAACAAGAAATAATTGATAGTGAAGAAACTATAAAACTGAATAATAAGATTTTTGATTTCATTTTTATTTATTGTTTAATTACAGATTATTGTTAGGGTTTTAGTAATCATCCCGGCTGAGGTTCCCTGATAGTGTTTATCTTGAGCAAAAAATTCAATTGAGAATCGATAATCCTTTAACCTTCTACTGGAATAGTAGGGCCTATAACTTTTGGTTTCGGCAAGGAAAAAAGCCGTTTCATAAGGCCCAATTGTGCCGCTACTAGTTTTATTTACCCAAAAGTTATTTGTTCCATTAGTTCTCAATCCTAGATTGAAAATGTTGACGCTGGATTGTTGTATTTTGCTTTGGAGAGAATTTAAAATACCTGCCTTCTGATATACAACTTTTGCGGACAGATAGCCAGTAGAATCATCCCAATCCACTTTATTGGTACTGCAGTAGCTACTACGTTGAACAGAACTATTGGTTTCCTCTTTTCCTTCTAGAATGTCAAGTACATTGTCATTAGTGCTGAATGTTCTGGTCTTTTCGGTCAAAACTTTAAAGGAAGATTTACCAATAAAATTTTCAGTACTCAATACTGATACCAAATCATTTGGAATATCAATTTGGAAGATATTCTGATTGATTTCTATCATTCCATCCGAATTCAATAAGGTAGCTAAAAGATTATCTTGAATACCTCTGCTTTCAAGTTCTTCTATATTATGAAGACTTCTCATCGATTGAAAACCGATTTCCTTTTCCCAAGTTTCAAACCCTTTTGGATCTTTAGGGCCTAAAAATTCCAATGCGGAATCGTAGTCTTCCCTAGTTGGAAATGATAGCATATCATTTTTAACCTCTACTTTGAAACCAAGACTAGAAAATGGGAGATTATTCTGGGATGATTCCGAGGAACTAGTATCATCCTTAGTGCATCCAAAAGTCATCAGAATTGACACGAATGCGATTAAATAGTTTTTTCTCATTTTTCGTTTTAATTTGGAATTAGGATTAATTGTTTTGAGATTGAATTTCAATGGGTTTATTTCATTGGCTAGTGGTTTAGAATTAGACATAATATTCCTCCTCAATGTTTTCCCAACATTGATAATTGTGTTGCTTTGCTATAAAAGGGTGATGTGGATTTTTAGTTGGAAAATGAGCCGCTCTACTCTATTGAACCTCAATCCGACTTATAACCTCTTCAAAAGGAATACCCTATACCTATGTGAAGCCAATTAAGTTTAGCGGTAAGGTCTGTTTCTGTGTTTTTCACCCTATTTGAAACTTCAAACGAATATCTTGCTTGTACATGAAATTTGTCTGTAATTTCATATCCCAATCCTAAAGAAACATCCAAGCCGGTTTTGGAAACGTCGTCTGTTAATGCGTCAAATAAATACGTTATTTGTGGCCCTCCTTGAAAATAGAATTTAGGGGCTATGTAGTACCCTAATCTGGCTGACAGAAAACCAAAACTGCTATCGTTCAAATTTCCATAATCAGCCTCAGGAATTAGACTTATTTTTTCATTGAGATAGATTTTAGAGTACAATCCAAGATAGAAACCGGTATCAGATGAAGATGCACTTGAACTGTCATCTTTAACTTTTCCAGACCCGTTTAATAATCCACCTGAAACGCCAAATGTTGCATTTTGGGAATAACAGCAAAATGCTACGCTAAAAACAATAATTGTTAAGGTTAATTTTTTAGATTTCATACTTAATAGAAGGTTAAGGTCATTTAAATTTATCCTTCCCAAAACTAAATGTCCAGCTACATTTAATGATACAGATTTGGACAGTTGCACTTCAAATTCTAAGAATTTGTAGCAAGAACCTGCCTTAATTTCATAGAATTTGTAGGCCTATACCCCCTTTTGATTGAAATTGGGCTAATTTGTTATCAATTAGTTTCTATTATCAAGATGTACATTGCCGATGCCCAATCAACAGAACTACGATATTCTTGACTCTTTTGTTTTGAGAGAGCCTCAAATGCCCGTTAGCTTATTTATAGACCTGATATCGTCAAACCAAATAAGTGATAGTTGCATAAAAAAAATCCTTGCGAAAACGGCAATAAGAGAATCTATTTTCATCGCATCTCCTACTTTTTGGGAGCATATTGAAAAATGGGAAAAAGGTGATTTAGAAACCTCAAGGAAATTCGAAAGAATAAAACTGTCGATTCTTAAGTATTTGGCAAGATTGTCTGTAAGACCAACACCATTTGGGCTTTTAGCAGGCTGTAGGGTGCAAAGTTTTAATAAATCAATAAAAATAAATGGATTTCAAAATGGAATGAGAAAAACCTATCTCAGTTCAGCACTCATTGAGAATATTGTGGCAGATATTAATGATTCATTGGATTTTTGGTCACCCATTAAATTTTATACCAATGATACTATTGTGGCTTTCCAAGGAAAGTATAGATATATAAAGCAAACTAGAGAAGCGGAAAAGAATCAATTTGTTATTGAAGAGGTCTCTAAAATCCCTGAGCTTTCAAAAGTATTGGAGACTGCAAGACATGGGGCATATCTTTCTGACTTGACCGAATCGATTATTGATAATAACATTTCACCATTGGAGGCAAAAGAATTCATCGATGAACTTGTACAAGCAAAGCTCCTTTTAAGTGAATTGTCTCCGCCTAGGTTAGATAATGACTATGTGCATAATTTAGTTGTTTTATTAAGAAAGCTAGGAGAGAATAAAAAAGCTGAAACAATAGAAAAGGTTCTCGATTCTTTGAAAAAGATTGATTTAGAAAGAATCAATGAAATCTCGAAATACAAGGATATAATCAATGATATAAATAAGCTAGGGTACAAAATGGAGGGGAAAAATTTATTTCATATTAATTCTTATCAAGCCAATGACTTTTATTTACCACTGTCATACAAACAGCCTTTTCTAAAAGCGTTGAAGATTCTAAGAGTTCTAAATGATGGACATAAAAATCCGCGATTAGAGCATTTCAAAAAACAGTTCAATAAAAGATATGGTTCACAAAAAGAAAAGCTCTTAAAAGTGATTGATCCAGATTATGGTATTGATTACTTATCTGTTAAGGATACATTGGGAATCACAGAAATTTTGGAGGGTATAAATTTCAAAAAAAGCCAACAAAAAGCCAACATAGACTTAAACACTATTGATTTAGTGCTATCAAGAAAAATAGCGTTGGCCCTTCAAAATAATGAAAATGAAATTGTACTTAAGGACTCTGACTTTGATATTGATGAGAATGCATTTGAAAACCTTCCAAATACTTTTTCGGGAATATTCGAAATAATAGAAGGAGACAAGACTCCCTTTGTTCGATTAAAGAGTCTTGGGGGGTCTTCAGGTACAAATTTAATGAGTCGTTTTGCCTTGGGAAATAGGGACTTTGCTAATCTTGTCAATGAAATTTCAGAAAAAGAAGAGACCATGGATCAGGTTAAGATTGGTGCAGAACTTGTTCATGTACCAGAAGGTAGATTGGCTAATATTTTGATGAAGCCAAATCTTAGACGATATGAAATACCTATTCTATCACCACCCCATAAGAAAAACAGTATTCTATTGGATGATATATCGATTTTCTTGAGAGACGGTACTTTAATTTTAATGTCCGATAGACTAAACAAGGAAATAGTGCCTCACTTGAGCAATGCACATAATTTTGAGTCGAGCACTTTACCTGTTTATATGTTCTTATGTGATTTACAGGGACAAAATACCAACAATAACCTTTCTCCTGATTTGTCTTTTCTTGGGAATATTTTTCCTTTCATTCCTAGAATAACATATCAAGGAATAATCATATCACCTGCCAGGTGGCAGTTTGAAAATGAGTTTTTGAGCAATTTATTTGGAGTGAATCCCGTTCCTGAAAACCTTATTGTGGAAATGAGAAAGGTTAGAAAAAAATTGAAGATACCTAAGCTTGTGTCACTCATTCAAGGAGAAAATGAAATTCTTGTAAATCTTGAAAATATAGATTGCCTGAAATATTTTATTCAGCTAATTGGAAACCAATCCACCATAATTCTTCATGAATTTTTGTTTGACTCATACCATTATAGAAATGGGACGTTGAAACATGCCAATGAAATTATAGTTACCTATATCAAAAAGACATAGTAGCCTGGATATGATTCATAAAGTTCAAAAAATCTTATTACCCGGGGACAAATGGGTTTACTATCAGCTATATATTGGCATTCAAAAGGCCAATGAGTTTTTGTGCGACCATTTTTATCCCACTATAGAAATACTCAAACAGGAAGAAATTATTGAAAAGTGGTTTTTCATAAGATACAATGACCCTGAATTCCATTTAAGAGTAAGGCTGGAATTATCAGATTCTTTAAAAGTAAATGAAGTCGTATCGGCCATGAACAAATGCTTTTCGCAACCATTTAGCCAAGAGGTTATTTGGGATGTTGGGATAAGTACATATAAAAGGGAAGTGGATAGGTATGGGGGGAAAGCCATGCAATTAGCAGAAGAAGTTTTTTTTATTGATAGTGAAATAAATGTCTCCATTCTGAAAAATCCAAACTTCAGAACCAAAGATTTTGAATGGAAATCTGGTGTTTATCTAATGTTTTTTTACCTAAATGTTTTTTATCCAGGCCTAAGAGAAAAAATTCAATTCATGGAGGAAATTAGAGATGCTTTTGTTGACGAATTTGAACTCAAAAAAGATTTAAAGATTGAGATTGACAGAAAATATAGGGAACTCAGTAATTACGTTAAGCAAGTGATTGACAACTTTAACCCCGTAGATAGTACCTATCTTAGTTCTTTAACAAAGAAACTAATGGACTACAATTCTTTAGATTTTGATTATACAACCAAAGTACAAATACAATCTAGCTTGATACACATGAGTTTAAATCGGTTGTTTTCAAACAGAAATAGGGAACAGGAATTTATCTGTTATGATTTTCTTTTAAGAGCCTTGAAATCGAAACAGGCCATATTACGAAAGTGACCAGTAAATCAACTTTCAAGTCTTCTTCTAAGACGTTTGTTATATTCCTTTATAGCTGTCCTTATGTGAAAGGCCATTGATTTTTTTGTTCCTAATTTTTTGTTCAAATTTTTCAACTCAGTCAAATCCTTATTGTCTAAATGATAATTTTTTCTGATTAGTGCCATGATTCTAATATTTCTTGAGGCTTTTCATGGAAAAAAATAGCCTTTCGGCCAAACTTGTTTTGTTTGTTATTATTTCAGCATTACCTTTCATTTCTTGGGTGAAAATTATTTTCTTTTTATATGTTGTGGATAGCCCATTAATAGGAATGGCATTGATGACATAACTTCCATCTTCTTCCGGAAAAACAGGGATATTTGATACTTCACAAAGTAAATATCCATTTTCATATGCTGGATAATTGTGTAAATCAATATTCACCTTATAGCCTTCTTTTATTTTACCAAGACCTCTTTCCAATGTTTTTATTCTTATCAGATATTCTGTGTTATTGGGAAGAATTACACACACCAAATCCCCTTTGTTTACGGTCTTATTTGAGCTCCAAAAGTTATTAAGGCTAACTGTCCCATCCATAGTGGATGTTATAATATAATTTCTTTTCCATTCTAAAATGGAAGCCCTTAGTTTATTATAGGCTTGAAAAAGATTGTTTCTTAGGAGTTTATCCTGTCTTTTCAAAGAAAAGTCAGAGTCAATAAAATCAACTTTGGCGTTATTTCTAAATTCTTTGGTTTCATTTATGTCAGATATGATGTTGGCTAATCTTTTTTTGGAATTTAAATACTCAATTTGTTTTGATTCATATTCTGAAAGCGAGACAACTCCTTTTTGATACAAATTAGAATATCGGTCAATATTCTTTTTGAAAAATTCAGTTTCTTCTTGTTGTTGACTTTTTTGTAATTGGAGGGCAAAAAGTTTATTTTCAATATCAATAATCGAGCTTCCTTTAGCCTGTATTTTGGTATTCCCAGGTGCGTATAAAGAGTTCATTTCATAATCCAAAAGGCTGTTTTCAAAATCCGCATAGGCTATTTCCAGACTCCCTAAATCTGCAATTGACAAAGAACCAAGTATTGAAGAAAAATCCTGATTATGGATATTGAATGTATCCAATATAGATTGAAGGAGAAGAATATCTTTGTAATTGGCAGTGCTTTGTAAGATTGCAATAATATCACCTGCTGAAACTTCATCATGGTTCTTGACCAATAAGGTGTCTATTTTTCCAAAAACTCTTGAAAAATGTTTCTCTGGAGGGATTGAGGTAGTTATCAAAGCTTTTCCCTTAATTACGTCTGGGTACTTGATAATCCAGGTCAGGTTCAACAGAAGGATCAGGACAAGAACCGTAATGGTATTGCCCCGCCTTAAAGTCCATGAAGGTGTTTTCTTCATTAGAGTTTGAATATCTTCTGAAATGAATTCTTTATGATCCTCCATTACTTAAAGGCAGTTTAAAGTTCTAGTTGATTTTTTATCAATTTATAATACTCTCCCTTCATTGATATTAGTTCCTTATGTGTGCCTTGTTCACATAACTTTCCTTCATCCAAAACGATTATCTTATCGGCATTCTGTACAGTACTAAGTCTATGAGCAATTATGACCACTGTTCTATTTTGATAGAATTTTTCCAAATTGTGCATAATCAACTTTTCACTATTTGCATCAAGTGAGGAAGTTGCCTCATCCAGAAATAAAAAACTGGGATCTTTATATATGGCTCTAGCAATTAGAATACGTTGCTTCTGTCCCGTGCTGATTCCGAGTCCATTCCCACCGATTTTGGTATTGGCATTTAATGGTAAGCTTTCAATGAATTCTCTAATTTGAGCCATTTCAATGGCATAATCCAGCTTTTTTGTGTCAATTACCTCATGCCCCAATGCAATGTTTCTTGCTATAGTATCATCATAAATGTACCCTTCCTGCATTACCACTCCACATTTTGCTCTCCACTTATCTTGGGCAATCAAATTCAAATTAGTCTTCGCAATATTGACTATCCCAGATGTGGGCTCATAGTATTGCAGCAAAAGTTTCATAAGGGTTGTCTTTCCGCTACCACTTTTACCTACTATTGCGGTCACTTTTCCATTCTCCACTTCGATTGAAAGATCATTGATTACAAACCTATTTGTGCCCAGATACCGAAACGACACTTTGTCTAAGTACAAACTCCCTTTGGTGGGTATTTGTGAAATTCTACTTTCATTAGTGGTAGTTTCGTCATCCATGTTGTGGATTTCCAAAATCCGTGAAACGGAAATTTTCGCATCCTGAAGGTTTAGGATGAATTCGATGAATTGTGATACCGGTGTGTTCAGTTGTCCCACAATAAAGCTTATGGCCAGCATCATACCCAATGTAATTTCTCCGTCGATAACCAATTTGGCTGCAAGGACTGTCACAATGATATTTTTTAATTCATTGATAAAATCAGATCCTACCAATTGATACTGGGTAAGTAAAAGAGATTTTGTTTTTAAATTAAAAATTCGGGCTTGAATAAATTCCCATCCTTTCCTTTTATAGATTTCAGCATTGTTTAGCTTAGTTTCTTGCATACCGCCAACAATTTCCAAAAGTTTAATGTGCTCTGCTGTTTCCTCCTTGAATTTTGCATCATCAAGTCTTCTCCTTTTGTTTAAAAAAGATAATAGGTAAATGAAGTATATTGCTGTTCCTATTATAAAAACAAGGAATATTTTAAAGCTATAAATGGCTAAAACCACTCCAAAAACGACAAAAGTAACTGTTGAGAATAGTGCATTTAAGGAAGAGTTTTTCAGCAACACTTCAATTCTCTGATGGTCCTTGATTCTTCTTAAAACATCACCAGACTGCTTTTTGTCAAAATAAGCCAGTGGCAGATTCATAAGTTTTATGACAAATTCTGAAAGCAAGGAGATATTTAACCTTGTCGCTATATGTAGAAGTAGCCAACCTCTCACGACCTCTATAATTGTCTTGCCCAAGAACAAAAATACTTGGGCCAATAGTATGAGGTAAATGAAATTTAAGTCTTGGTTTTTGATGCCAACATCTACTAAGTTTTGGGTTAAAAAAGGAAATGCCAATTGAATAAGGCTTGCACCAAATAAACCGACAATTAATTGAAAAATAATCTTACGCTGTCTTTTCAGATAAGGGTATATGAAATTCCATCCATTTATGTTTTCTTTCGAATGTTTATGACTTTCAAGCTTTGATGTGGGTTCCAATAACAAACAAACTCCTTTTTGAAAACTATTGGATTTATAATGGCCTATCCAATTATGGATGAAGTCTTCTTCATTAAAAATTTCTATTCTAGTTGCTGGGTTTGAGATGTAAAATTTTCCCTTTATGATTTTGAAAAGAACCACAAAATGATTCTGGTTCCAATGTAGAATACAAGGTAAGGGAGCTTCTTTAAGTTCATCTATAGAGATTTTTATAGCTAGGGATTTAAAACCCATTTCCTCTGCTGCTTTCCCTAAAAAACTTAGATTGGTACCCGCCCTGGTTGTTTCGCTAATGGTATTTAAATAATCTAAGGGGAAGTCCTTATCATAAAACTTTGCAATAATTTTTAGGCACGCAGGGCCACAGTCTTTATTATCTCTTTGTAAAAAATGAGGAAAATGAACCCTCATAGGCCAAGAAGTTATTTTTGTGAGGCCAGTTCTAATGCTTTGGCAGCATTGAGAATTCCTCCAGATTTACTCATTTCTTTAAATGGCTTTTTTGTTGTACCATCCTCATCTAAATTTACTTCCCCCTCATATTTTGAGGTTGAATCAATAATTGCTGTTTTTATTTCTTGGGCGGATAGTTTGGGAAAGTTCAGCTTAATGGCGGCGGCAATACTAGATACAATAGCTCCTGAAATTGAACTTCCGGAAGTTTCCCCATATCCATTATTAGGAATTGTCGTTAAAAAATCTGTTCCAGGAGCAAATAAATCAACAGTATTTTTCCCGTAACTGGCCCACAAAGGCTTCATGTTTGGTCCAAGTTTTGAATCTATCGCTCCCACCATAATAAGATTTGATAGTTTATAATCTCCATATTCTTCACGAGGATGTGTCATAACCTTATCTAAATCATATCCAGAGTTTCCTGCTGTAGTAACAACCAGTACGTTATTCTTTTCTGCATATTTTATCGCTTTATAAACGGTATTGGGTTTAATTAAAAAATTTAGTGTGGAACTGTAATTGATTACATTGGCGCCGTTATCCACCGCATATCTAATTGCCTTTGCCAAATCATCCTCATCCTCGGCCCCAATTTCTGGAAATATGGGAATAATCATTAATTCCAAGCCAGAGTCAGTATTGGTAATTTTACGATTGACCATTTTAAAAGTCTTGGTAATGGCCCCGGCCATTTCAGTGCCATGGTTTTCATTCTCTATGTTCAAATTGACTCGGTTGGAGCCGTATTCTTCTGAACTTATTTTTCTTTCGCCAATGACAAAATCTGGTTTCTCATCAAGATTTTCATTTAATTCATATTTCCTCCCTTGCTCGGCATATTTTATGGAGTTTTTATAATCATTGATTCGATTGTTTTTAAGATTATCCAATGTGAAATAAACCAGTCTTCCACGGTTTTCATCATTCCCGATGGTATAAACCTCATTGAATAAGCTATCCAATACACGGAGATTGTATGGCTTTTTTATGCCATAAGTCGCAAGAAGGCTATCAGAAGATGCTAAAGAACTTTCATACCAAACCACATAGTCTTCATTTTCAAGAAGCTCCTCTTTTTCTTCTTCTCTGGTTGTTACGGCGTTATTGTATGTCTCCATGAACTCTTGCTCGGAAGGTGATAAGCCCTTATCTTTTTTGCTTAGCTCATCATATTTGTCTTTAAACTTCTTTATGAACCTGACAGAGGTATTATTGGCATACTTTGCTATTTTCTGGTTTTCAAACCCAAGGAAATTCCACCCATGTATATCGTCAATGTATCCATTGCCATCGTCATCCCTCTTATTGTGCTCTATTTCCTTTTTATTTATCCATATTTTATCTCTTAGATAATTGTGGCTTATATCTACATCTGAGTCTATTAATGCGATAATGACTTTATTATTCTCGGGTAAATGGTATTGTTTGTTTGAAATAGAATTAACACTAATTCCAGCAATTGAATCTTTGCCAAATTCAGAGAAATGCCAATATTCAATTGTTTCCATTTCTTCATTGGATTTATTTTTTTGAGCGTGACAGCTACAAATGAACACAAGAATCAATACAATATATCTCATAGTTAAAAAGAGAGCCTTGGTACAAATCCAAGGCTCAGATTAATTGGTAAACTAATTTTATTTTTTTGGAGGAAAACAAGCTTTACTCACGCCCCCTGTTTTCACAGTGTCACCTCCTCCATCACCTCCACCGCCTCCGTGGATTTTTTCTGTTTCTTCCAATCTTGCAACGGTAAAATTATCCAAACTTAATTTTTTCTTTTCGTTCTTCATTTGATTTGATTTTAATTGTTATCGTTCTAAACTATAAAAAATGAATAAGGTGTGTATAATTGAACAAACTCAGATTCTATGAATTTGAGGAATCCAAAATCCGTTTAACAAAATAAGACGGCTTTAATTTTGTTCTTTTTTCAAAGGCACTTGAAAAAGAATTAGGATTATTGAAACCTACTTCTTCAGCTATTGCTTTAATTGTATAATTTCGAAATTGAGAGTCTTCTTTTAACCTTTTGACAGCATAATCTATTCTGAGGTTATTTATATAAATTATTATGCTCTGTCCCTTATGTTGGTTGATAACCTTGGAAAGATATTTTGAATTTGTGCCTAACATCTCAGCAAGAATATGAGTGTTCATTTTTGGGTTTAGATACCCTTCTTCTTTTTCAAACATTGATAGATTGGCTAATATCTGTTCTACAATTTTATCGGGAACCCCAATTTCTTCAGTATTATCAAATTCTTTGGCTGCTTCTTCAACATGGCCGGTACTCATGATTTCATTAAACCGCAATTTGTAGGTTCTCTGCTTTTTATAGTAGACCAGTGTACTTGACAATAAGAGAACTCCAATTACTGCCGAAAAATAAATTGTCTTTTTTGATTTTAATTTTTGTTCATCCAATGTGTCTAATAACGTATCTCTTTCTTTCAAGAGACTTAATCTATCAAACCTCAAGTCCATTAGGTCTCTGATACCCTTGTATTGATTCATATATATACTATCCAATTTTACAAGAGTTTCAATCGCCTCTAACTGTTTTATTTTATCACCTTTTGATTTATGGAAGTTGACAAGATATTCAAACCCTGCCCTTTGTTCTATATTAAAAATATGATCTGCTTGGAAGATTGAATCCATTTTAGTGAAATGAAATAGACCTTTGTTCAAATTCTGCGTTGCCAAATATGACTTTCCCAAATAATAGTGTGCCAATCCCAAATTGGCTATATCACCATGTTCTTTCAAAAATTCAAGGGTATGCAATAAGCTATCAATAGCTATTTCAGAATGCCCAACATAAGATTGATTCAACCCTTCATTGTAAGAAAAATAATTTGTGAAAAATGTATCCCCTAATTTTTGGGCATTCTTGAAGCCTAATGTGTTATAAAATGTTGCAGAGTCATTTATTCCGAGTTTCCTATTTATATCAGCTAGAGCAAATAAGGAAGAAAAATACTCGCCTTTTTCATTTTCTTTATCATCTTTCTTATCATAGTATTGATATACTGTTCTAAATATTGTTAAAGCATCTTTTTCTTGTTCTAGTCTCTCGGATTTAATCAATCCTACCGTAAAATTGAAATCATTGATATAATAGGGCTTATTGTTTTTAGTGGCTACATTCAAACCTTCTAGAAGGACATCCAGTGATTTACTAAACTTTCTTTTTTTATAATACCAATCGGCTTTGGCCCGATAAGCTAGCTCTGGAAATTGTTGAGAGGGTTCTTGGGATAGATTTTTACTGGAATAATAAATAATTGAATCTAAGTATTGGATTTTATTGATTTCATCACTTGAATTTGCAAGGTAATAGTACCCATAGCAGATATACTCATCGACCTTTAATTCCTCCGCTTTTTTCTTAAAATTGAGAGCATGTTTTTTAGCAATTTCAAAATTATCCTCATTCTCAATATACTTCTGATAGATTGACGTTAGTTCATTCAATTGTTTAAGGCTATCAGTACCATCCTGACCATAGCTCATAACACATATATGAAGAAAGAAGAGATATTTTAATTTCTTGATTGCCAATGTTGTTTGTTGATAGAATCTAAAAATAAGAATTATACACACCTTTTGTAACAAAAGGATTGCTTTTACAGCAATCTTCTTTTATTTTTTAGTGCAAATTCAACGAATGTGAATTTTAATTCACTGAATATTAGTATATAACAATAGTAGTTCTGAAGAAAACAAGATATCTTGATTTATAGAAAATTTATAGTTAAATGACTCTAAAGAATCGTCAACCCTACAACCTTAAGATTTACTGACATGATTTACACAAAACTTTTAAAGAACTTCGAAAAAGACATTAAAGATCTGGAATCTTATGAAGGTACTATTGTTCAAAATGCTTCAAATGGGTTGAACGCTTGTAAGTCAGCGCTAACCTCTATGAAAACTGAGGTGCAGTAAGGTGGTGTCCAAATATTGTTGCTGTTTTTGGTAATGATGGATATAAGTCAGATGACGGAACCCCAACGGATGCCTTTAAAAGAATAGAGAAGTTTAGATTTGAACTACAAAAACTAGGCATTAAAGAATTATCCTTTAACACACATGAAGATGGCTATTCATGGGGAATGTTAATTGAAACAACCGAGTCAAAAAGAATATTTGAGTTGCTTTGGTCCTGTGGTAATACGAATCAAGTTCAAAAGACGAAAGCCGCCACAACTTTTAACTTAGAAGAGGTAATCAACGAAAATTGTGGTCATTTGAAGATTTAACTTTTGCGAGAGGAATTCTGGCCAGAAATTGTTGGCACTAGAGTTTAGTTCAGGGGGTTGATTTTGAAAACCCCTAACTTTATTCATCATTCCTCTCACAAGAATGTTTTTCCCATTTTTTAGCCAAATTTTTAATCCAACGCTCACCAAGGGACACTTTAATTTTCTGATTGTGAAGTTCGTAATATTCACTCTGTTTAAGTGAATCGTCTACGGCAATTCGCAGATACTTTGGGTGGATTAATATCAAGCCCAGATCGAAAAGTTTATGGATATCACTTCTGAGCAGAATACCGTTAGTTGTTGAATTTTTTCCGGACTCAGAATGGGGAATTATGTGACAGCCCTCCAAAACGTTATTTACCGATGTTTGCGATATAGCGCATCTTCCATCAAAGGCCAAGATCAGATTATTCTTAAATCTACTCTGATTTTTCCTTTTATTAGCTTCGATAATAACTTTTTCAAGCTCGTCGTCATTCGCTTCGTTTATGAAATTTAAGACATCCTCTGAGTTAACCTTTGAGTCCTGCCAAAATATCACGCCTTTTTTTTATTAAAGCGAACCGAGGGATGGAAGAATACTAATGCGGTTTGTCTTATTACGTCTCCCATCAATTCTTGTTGAGGCACTTCTCCCAGCTCTCGTAGTCTTGCAATAGCCCTATTTACTCCAACCTTATTTATGTCCTCATCGTTGCCACCATTGAGACGAATCATACTAATCTTGGTGGGGGTAATTTTCCCAACTTTGTATTCCACGTTCCCACCTAAAGATGGCCAAACAGTATTAGATTCATAGCATTTCAATGCTTTTGTATGTATAATGTCCCAGTCTGTCATTATCGTTGTGTTGCTATCTTAAAAGTATTTAGAAATGTTTAACTTACTATAATCTACATGGTAAGCCATGAAAACAATTGAAAACTGAAAATTTAATCAAATCGGATGTTGCAAATATTGTACAATCAATTCATTTTTGACAATGGTACAATTAATGGATTTTTAAACATAGAAAACGGATGAGACTTAAAGAGAAAATGCGAGGATTCAATGAACTTGCAGCAGTTGTTAAAGATTTTAGTCTAAAGTTACTTTTAGAACAATATGAAAATGGAAGTTGTCAATTAGGAAACAATGGAAGTGCAAGGTTGTCAGAAAGGGAATCTTTTTTTACCGTGAACAGAGATGAATTTGGGGATGAACGAATAAATCTAATACAAAGTGGAATTGACGAAGGTTACCCTTACTATCTGGCTATAGAAACCAATGGGAATTTAAATAGCAAGTATGAAATTGGATTGATGCTTGATGATTTAGAAGAAAATCTGTCAAAGCAGATGATTGAGGACTTAGATGAGGAATTCTACAAGTTCTATAAAAACTTTTCAGAAGATTAGCTAAAGTTTCAAAAAGGTTAATCAGGTGGAAAGTTGTATTAGAGAGATTAGGATTTGACTTATGTCATTTGTCACAAAAGTCAGTACAATCAATTAAGATAGGTGCTTTTTGGGTTAAAAAGTGTTAAAGTTTAGCAGGAGAACAAAAACTATGCACAAAGTATGCAATTTTTGAAAATAAAAAAGCCCCCACATCTGTGAGGGCTTGATTTTACTGGCGGTCTGGACGGGACTCGAACCCGCGACCCCCTGCGTGACAGGCAGGTATTCTAACCAACTGAACTACCAGACCAATGATTTTATCTTTTAAAGACTCCGACAACAGTCGGATTCAAATCTTGTTCAGATTGCTTTTTTAAAGCGAGTGCAAATATACATTCTCATTTCGGATTCGACAAAACATTTTTTTAAAAATGTGATCAAACAAATTTTTGCCTTTCGATCATGAACGAATTCAGTACTTGTGAAAAATCGCCCCGAACGTCCACTTCCACATATTTGATTTTGTATTGGGCGCATTTCAGCTTCAATTCCTGCTGGTACTGCAATACTTTTTCGGAGTATGCTTTTTGAATGGTTTCGGCATACAGATCAATTTGTTGCCCGGTTTCCACATCCACAAAACGTTTCGGTGCGTTTCTAAAATCAAAATTGATTTCATGCTCATGGTCCATCAAATGGAACAGGGCTACTGCATGCTTGTTATATTTCAGATGACGTAGGGCCTCAAAAAGTTTTTCCTCTTCGGTCTCAGTTTGGAACATATCCGTAAAAAGAAAGATCATGCTCCTTCTGTGGATTTTCTCGGCAATCTGATGTAAAAAAGTATATGTTTTAGTGGATTGCGAGTCCCTTTTGGTGGCCGCTACCTCGTTCAATTTGGAATACAACATCTGAAAATGCCGCTCGCTGTTCTTTTCCGAAGCATAAAAATCATAGGTGTCGGAATAGATGCTCAGACCCACCGCATCCCGTTGCTTTTTCAAGAGTTGCATCAACGCGGCAATGGACAACACCCCAAAACCAATTTTGTTGAGGTTGTCCAAGGTAAGTTGTTTTACTTCGGGATAGTACATGGAGACCGAGTTGTCCAAGATCATGTGGCACCTCAGGTTGGTCTCGTCCTCATACCGTTTGGTGTACAATCGGTCCGTTTTGGCATAGAGTTTCCAGTCGATGTGCTTGGTACTTTCGCCCGAATTGTAAATTTTATGCTCGGCAAACTCGGCAGAAAATCCATGGAACGGACTTTTATGGATCCCACTGATGAATCCTTCCACAATCTGGTTGGCCAAAAGTTCCAGATGGTTAAAGAGTTGAGCCTTATGAAGTTCCGATCGTACGTCCATGTTCCTATTCTTCCGACAAGATAAAATAAAAAAGGCTTGGCAAAAGCCAAACCTTTTTTAAAATATGATCGTGGGCACTTTTTACAATGCCGCTTCAATAGCGTCTGTGTAGACTTTCTTTGGAGAAACCCCTACTTGACGATTGATCACTTCTCCATCCTTGAAAACAAGAACAGTTGGAATGTTACGAACACCGTATTTGGCAGCAAACTGTTGGTGTGCATCTACATCCACTTTGCCAACAACCGCTTTGCCCTCGTATTCTTGACTTACTTCCTCAATGATCGGGCCTACCATTCTACATGGACCGCACCAAGCTGCCCAAAAATCGACAAGAACAGGTTTGTCACTTTTCAAAACCACTTCGTCAAAACTTGCATCTGTTATTTCTAGTGCCATTTTATTTATTTTTTGTTATGCAAAGTTAGTCAATAATTGTGCATCTACCTTACGGTGAGAGCATTCGTTTTAATTATGGTGCTATTTGTATTTGTTATGGTCAATTGAGCTGATAATGAATTTCATGCGCTTCCAATTCTGAAAGTAGCTCACTGTTGATCTTTACCTTTTGTTTTCTGCTTGATAGTTTGAGTTTGATTTCCTCTTCCATCTCATAGATTTCAAAGTTGAGGGGATGCTCGCCTTTGTATAATTTCAAGGTGTCTTTCAATGCCTTAATGCGTTGTTCCTGTAAACGGTCCAGGTCCAGTTTGATGGTCAACTTTTTGGCAAATGCATCCATCACATCCTGCAGCTGTTTAAAATCGTTGAACTGAAGTCGTGGTTCGCCTTTTTTTCCGGTATCGCGGTTTACCCAACCTTCCCTAACCAATGCTTTGATGTATACAAAGGAATTGATCATCAGAAAATGACGGAACTTGAGGTATTCCTCCCCAAAAATCCGGAACTCGTAGCTTTCGTTATAATCTTCCAAAGTGAAAAGCCCCCAGCCCTTGCCGTTTTTGGAGACCCTATGTTGCACATCGGTAATGACCCCGGCCACGGAAAGTTCACGGTTTACATGGGCTTCCATATTGGAAAATGCGGAGACATCGGCATTGCAAAATGCGGTGATCTCTTTTTTGAAATCATCCAAAGGATGCCCAGAAATATAGATGCCCACCACTTCTTTTTCCCTTCTGAGTTTTTCCATGGTACCCCATTCCTCACAAGGGGGAACAATGGGTTCGGGTATTTGTACTTCGCTGGCATCCCCAAATAGGCTTACTTGGGAAGAGTTTTCGTTCTCTTGGAATTTGGAACCATACCTCACTGCCTTCTCCAAAAAGGTGATGCCATCCCCGTCATCATGAAAATACTGGGCCCGGTGTGTATTGGAAAAGGAATCGAATCCACCTGCCAAGGCCAGGTTTTCAAAAGCTTTTTTATTGGCAGAACGAAGATCAACCCGTTTGGCTAAATCGAAAATGGAACGGTATGCCCCGTCTTTTTTACGGTTTTCCACAATGGTCTCCACGGCGGAACGCCCCACACCTTTTATGGCGCCCATCCCAAAACGCACGGCATTGTCCTTATTCACCGCGAATTTATAGTAGGATTCGTTCACATCTGGACCTAAAACCTGCAATCCCATCCGCTTACATTCTTCCATAAAGAAGGTTACCTGTTTAATGTCGTTCATGTTGTTGGACAGTACCGCGGCCATATATTCGGCAGGGTAGTGAGCCTTCAGGTAGGCCGTTTGGTAGGCGATGTACGCATAACAGGTAGAGTGGCTCTTGTTGAAGGCATAAGATGCAAATGCTTCCCAATCCTTCCAGATTTTCTCCAATACATCCCTTGGGTGTCCGTTCTTTTCACCACCATCCAAAAACTGGGGTTTTAATTTTTGAAGCAGGGCAAATATCTTTTTTCCCATCGCCTTTCGCAAAACGTCGGCATCACCTTTGGAGAACCCGGCCAACTTTTGGGAAAGCAACATCACCTGCTCCTGGTAGACTGTGATTCCATAGGTTTCTTTGAGGTATTCCTCCATGTCGGCGAGGTCATAGGTAATCTCTTCGTCACCATGTTTGCGGGCAATAAAACTTGGGATGTATTCCATGGGCCCGGGTCTATAAAGGGCGTTCATGGCGATAAGGTCATCAAAAACTGTGGGTTTCAGGTTTTTCATGTGTTTCTGCATCCCAGGGGATTCGTATTGGAATATCCCTACGGTGTCGCCTCGCTGGAAAAGTTCATACGTCTTCTCGTCATCCAACGGAAAATCATCGGGAATGAGTTCGATTCCTGTTCTGGCCTTTACGATTTTCACCGTGTCCTTGATCAACGTCAAGGTCTTCAATCCCAAGAAATCCATTTTGAGGAGGCCGGCACTTTCCACCACGGAGTTATCAAACTGCGTTACGTAAAGGTCGGAGTCCTTGGCCGTGGAAACGGGTACGAAGTTGGTAATATCGTCCGGTGTGATGATAACCCCGCAGGCATGTATTCCTGTATTCCGAAGGGATCCTTCCAACACCCGTGCCATGTTCACGGTCTGACCTTCCAAATCCTCGCTTTCGGAAATGTTCAACAATTCGTTGACTTTTTCCATTTCTTCGGAACGGAACTTTTTCTTCAGCTCGGCTTCTTCAACCCCAAAAATCTTGTTGAGTTTGGACATGTTGGGAATCAACTTGGCGATACGATCCGCATCGCTCAATGGCAGGTCCAAAACCCTTGCCGTATCCCTGATGGACGATTTGGCGGCCATGGTGCCATAGGTGATGATCTGCGCCACCTGGTTGGAACCATATTTGTTGATCACGTATTCCATCACACGACCCCGTCCTTCGTCATCAAAGTCGATATCGATATCGGGCATGGATACCCTATCCGGATTCAAGAAGCGCTCAAAAAGAAGGTCGTACTTCAACGGGTCAATGTTGGTGATGCCCAAACAATAGGCCACCACCGATCCCGCGGCAGAACCCCTTCCCGGACCCACCGAAACATCCATGTTCCGTGCTTCGCGGATAAAGTCCTCCACAATCAAGAAATAACCGGGGTACCCTGAGTTTTTGATGGTCTCCAACTCAAAATCGATGCGTTCGCTGATTTCAGGTGAAATCTCCCCGTAACGTCTTTCGGCCCCTTGATAAGTAATATGTCTCAAATAAGCATTTTCCCCGCGTTTGCCTCCATCTTCCTCATCTTCCTGCACCTTGAATTCCTCTGGAATGTCGAATTTGGGAAGCAGGATATCGCTTGCCAGATCATAAGGTTCCACTTTGTCCACCAGTTCATGGATGTTCAAAATGGCCTCGGGAATATCTTTGAAGATTTCCTTCATCTCGCCCGAAGACTTGAAATAATATTCCTGATTGGGCAGACCGTAACGGTACCCACGTCCACGACCGATAGGGGTGGAACGTTTTTCGCCATCCTTCACGCAAAGCAGAATGTCATGGGCCTCGGCATCATCCTTCGCACAATAATAGGTATTGTTAGTGGCTACCATTTTTACATTATGGTCCTTGGCCAATTGCACCAGTACTTGGTTTACCCGATCCTCGTCTTCCTGACCGTGGCGCATAAGCTCCACATACAGGTCGTCACCGAATTGTTCCTTCCACCACAAGAGGGCTTCCTCGGCCTGCTTTTCGCCAACGTTCAATATTTTGTTGGGCACTTCGCCATAAAGGTTTCCGGTAAGGGCAATCACGTTTTCCTTGTATTGCTCCACGATTTTTTTATCGATTCGGGGCACGTAATAGAAGCCATCCGTATACGCAATAGACGACATTTTGGCGAGGTTGTGATAGCCTTTTTTGTTCTTGGCCAACAACACGATCTGGTAACCGTAGTCCTTTACATTTTTATTGGTATGGTCCTCACAAACATAAAATTCGCAACCCACGATTGGGGTGATCTCTTGTTCTGCAGGTATTTCTCCTTTCTCCTCCCGTTCCTTGTTGCGGTCCTTTACACCTTTGTTGTGGGCCATGATTTCTTTCACAAAGTGAAAGGCGCCCATCATGTTGGCATGGTCGGTAAGGGCAACGGCAGGCATGCCATTATCAGCTGTGGCCTTTACCAAATCTTTTATATTGATGGTGGACTGGAGCACCGAAAACTGGGAATGGTTGTGCAAGTGTGCAAACGGGGCATCTTCCAGTGTTTCGATGTTCTCCTGGATTTCTTCTGCGGAAATTTCCCCGGTATCTTTTGCCCAAAGGGCATCCGCAATTTTTTTGGAAGCCGCTTTTAAGTTGATGTGCTTTAGGCCGATGAGTTCGATCTCCTGTGGATTGGTCTCGGAGAATCGCTCAAAATAATCGGGTTGCACATCCAGTTCGTTGGCGGAAAACTGTCTTTTTCTGACCAATTCCAGAAAACAACGGGTGGTGGCCTCCACGTCGGCGGTTGCATTGTGGGCCTCGGCAAAGGGTTCTCCAAAGAGAAATTCATGAAGCTCGGTCAAGGTGGGCAGTTTGAACTTACCTCCTCGACCCCCAGGAATCTTGCAGAGTTCGGCGGTATGTTCGGTACAGGTGTCCAGAACCGGTAATGTGGTCAAAGGGCTGTCCACTTGGTATCGGTGGAACTCGCATCCCATAATGTTGACATCGAAGTCCACATTTTGACCCACCACAAATTTGGTTCGGGACAACGCCTGGTTAAATTTGACCAAAACCTCTTCCAAAGGAACGCCCTGTTCTTCTGCCAGTGCGGTGGAAATGCCGTGAATCTGCTCCGATTCGTAGGGAATGTTGAATCCATCGGGCTTGATCAGGAAATCTTGGTGCTCCACCAAATTACCAAGCTCGTCGTGCAATTGCCAGGCAATCTGCACACAACGGGGCCAGTTATCGGTATCGGTAATGGGGGCATCCCAACGTTTGGGCAAACCGGTGGTTTCCGTATCAAAGATCAAATACATAGGCTATCGGTATGGGTCAAAAAAGCAATGGATAAAAATACGGAAGATGGCCTATTCGGTAAAATAGAGTTTTTACGATTTATCAACCAATAAAAAATAGGAAGGGAGTTGTAGGTTAAAAGATTTGGAGTATATTTGCACCCGCTTAACAGACAAGCAGTTGATTTCCGATTTCTCGGAAATGACATTTTGAAAAACTAAAGAATTAATAACCAGGGTCGGGCACCCTACAAATTAATGTGATATGCCAGTTAGAATTAGACTTCAGAGACACGGTAAAAAAGGTAAACCATTTTATTGGGTGGTTGCCGCAGATTCAAGATCAAAAAGAGACGGTAAATTTTTGGCCAAATTGGGAACTTACAACCCAAACACCAATCCTGCTACCATCGATTTGGATGTAGATAGTTCCGTAAAATGGTTGCAGAATGGTGCACAACCTACTGATACCGCTAGAGCTATCCTTTCTTACAAAGGAGTTTTGTTGAAGCACCACTTGTTGGGCGGTGTTCGTAAAGGAGCATTGACCGAAGAGCAAGTTGAGGAAAAATTCAATGCTTGGTTGGATGATAAAACCAACAAGATCCAAGCTAAAAAAGATGGTTTGAGCAAAGCAGATGCTGATGCCAAGGCCAAAGCTTTGGAAGCTGAGAAAGAAGCCAACGAAAAAAGGATCGCTGCTGCCGCTCCTGTTGAAGAAGTAGTGGAAGAAGTTGCCGAGGAAACTGCAGAAGTAGCTACCGAAGAAGCTCCAGTTGAAGAAACTGCTGAGGCTCCTGCTGCTGAAGAAGCTTCCAAAGAAGAAGAATAAGACTAAAGAACGATGCGCAAGGAAGATTGCTTCTACCTGGGCAAAATCGTTTCAAAATATAGTTTTAAGGGTGAGGTGTTGGTTAAATTGGATACCGATGAACCCGATATCTACGAAAATATGGAATCAGTATTTGTTTCTTTGGGAAACAATCTGGTTCCATTTTTTATTGACCGCTGTCGACTGCACAAATCCGATCTGCTCCGCATCGACTTTGAAGAGGTGAAGGATGAATCCTCAGCGGACAAGATCATTGGCTGCGAATTGTTCCTGCCACTTTCACTTTTGCCGCCCTTATCCGGGGACAAGTTTTATTTTCACGAGGTAATCGGTTTTACTTTGATGGATGAAGTACATGGGAATATAGGCGTAATCCAATCCATTAATGACAATGCTTCCCAAGAACTATTTGAGGCGGTAAAGGATGGCAAGGAACTCCTGATTCCCATCAGCGATGAAATCATCACTAAAGTGGATCGTAAGAACAAAACCATCCATGTGAAGACACCCGAAGGATTGGTGGACCTATACCTGGGTGAGTAAATAAGCTTTTTGGCTATATTTATCAAAACCTTTCTTCATGTACCGATTTATTGTTCTGGCCATACTTTTTGGTATGGGACTTGTTGGCGAAGACAAGCCACAAATTGAAAAGCAAGATACCCCTCCCAATATTATATTGATCTTTACTGATGACCAAGGGTATCAGGATGTTGGGATCTTTGGCTCCCCAAACATCAAGACACCAAACCTGGACCAAATGGCCGCCGAAGGACTTCAGTTGACCAGTTATTATGCTGCACAGGCTGTCTGTTCCGCTTCCAGGGCAGGGATTTTAACAGGATGCTACCCCAATCGAATAGGCATCCACAATGCGTTGGGTCCCGATAACACCCATGGGATCAATGCCTCGGAAACCACCATTGCCGAAATGCTGAAGAAAAAAGGGTATGCTACGGCAATCTATGGAAAATGGCATTTGGGTCACCATGAACAATTTTTGCCTACCCGCCATGGGTTCGATGAATGGTTCGGCATCCCTTATTCCAATGATATGTGGCCCAATCATCCGGAACAGGGCAAATACTTCAACTTTCCTGATTTACCTCTTTATGAAAATGAAACGGTCATTGACACACTTGAAGAGCAATCGCAATTAACCACTCAGATCACAGAACGAAGCGTGGATTTCATCAATAGGAATAAGGACAAACCGTTCTTCTTGTATGTGCCTCATCCACAACCACATGTACCGTTGTTTGTTTCGGAAAAATTCAAGGGAAAATCGGAAAGAGGCTTGTATGGTGATGTAATCATGGAAATCGATTGGTCGGTTGGCCAGATCATGAAGGCATTAAAAGATAACGGATTGGAGGAAAACACGTTGGTCATCTTTACTTCCGATAATGGACCTTGGTTGTCGTATGGCAATCACGCAGGAAGTGCTTTACCTCTTCGAGAAGGTAAAGGTACGGCTTGGGAAGGTGGACAACGGGAACCCTGCATCATCAAATATCCCAAAAAATTAGCAGGGGGTAGGGTGATTGATGTCCCTATGATGGCTATTGATCTATTGCCAACACTGGCAGAACTTACCCAAGCTTCGCTTCCGAAACAGACTATTGATGGTAAAAGTGTTTGGAAAATTTTGACCGGGGAACAGAATGAACCCGTACAGGAAGCTTACTTTTTTTATTATCGTGTGAATGAAATGTTCGGGGTACGATACGGTAAATGGAAATTATATTTTCCACATCGATATCGCACTATGGAAGATCAGGAACCGGGCAAGGATGGTATTCCAGGGGAATATCGGATGGTGGACATGAAAGAAATCGAATTATACGATTTGGAAAACGATATCAGCGAGACCAATAATGTGGCTACTCAAAATCCAGATGTTGTTGCTGAAATTGAAAAATTGGCCAATAACATGAGGTATAGATTGGGCGACTCGCTTAAAGATATGAAGGGTGTGGAAACTAGGGAACCGGGAAGGTTACAACGATAATAATTTTCAGGAAATTAAAAAGGGGCAATCCCGCCCCTTTCTGTTTTAAGAATTATGAAAGTTTTATTTTTTCCATTTGCCACCGCCAACGTAGAAGCCCAATGAAATTCCAAAATAGGAGTTCTTCTGTTCAACCCCATCACCAAAATCGGTCTTTCCAATTAAGTTGTATGTTGCGGCCAGTCGGAACTTTCCTGCTTCAAAACCAGCTCTTACAAGCCCTCCAAATTTGCCGTCGACCTTAACTTCGCCTGATCCAACCCCGCCAATATCCAATTTTGCATTGGCCAAGGAATTATAACCTGCACCAGCTCCCAAAAAGGGTGCAAAAGAAGAACTTCCAGAGTTGAAGTAATAGTCAAAAGTGGCAGAATAGGACATACTGGCTGCCAGTTCTGCTTCTACAGAAATACCACTTTCAGTAATGTTTTTGGCCATAGCGGCAGATTCAAATCGCAGACCTATGTTCATGTTGTCGGCAATATTGTACTTGGGTTCCAAGGCAATCAGGACTCCGCCTCCTCCATCGGGCATGGCATAACCCAAATCCATTCCGACCCTGAATTTTCCTTGTTCCTGTGCGTGGCTCAATTGGCTCATGGAAACCAAAGCGATGATGGCAAAAATGATTTTTTTCATAATAAATAGTGTGTTCAAGATTGGTAAATGATTTGGACAAGGTTTTTCCTTGTCTACTTGGGTTGCGAAATAACCTTAATCGATTAAAGAAAACACCTTAGATCTTATGGAAGGGACATGTGAATTTATCAAACCAAGGTTTGAATTGATATGTGTACTTCAATTACTAAGAGACTCTATTTCTTTAAAGGAAGAAAAAGTACCTTTGGTAAAATGAAGCCATTTCAGTTTAAAGAATTCACGGTTTATCAAGATCAATGCGCCATGAAAGTAGGTACGGATGGTGTGCTTTTGGGGGCTTGGACCTCTTTGGAACATCAGCCAGAAACCATTTTGGATGTTGGTGCCGGTACGGGTTTGATTGCATTACAACTCGCCCAGCGTTCGGTTGCAGAAACCATTGATGCCATTGAATTGGATGAAGCTGCTTATGAACAGTGTGTGACCAATTTTGAAGGATCGCCTTGGGCAGATCGATTGTTTTGCTACCATGCCGGTTTTGATGAATTTGTGGATGAGATTGAAGATGAATACGATCTTATTGTTTCCAATCCTCCTTTTTATGCCGAAGAAATGAGTAGCGGAGTTGTTTCAAGAGACTATGCCAGACAGAACAGTTCCCTCCCATTTGATGAATTGGTAGAGGGGGTTGCCAAACTCCTTTCGGAACAAGGTCGGTTTTCGGTCATTGTTCCCTTCAAGGAAGAATCGAATTTATTGGAATTGGCTAATAAAAATCATTTGTATCCACAACGCATCACAAGGGTAAAAGGAAATGCACAAGTGGAATACAAAAGAAGTTTGATGGAGTTCGGTTTTGAAAAAGTGGAAGTACGAATTGATGAACTTATCATTGAAACGGAACGCCATCAGTATACGGATGCATACATTAAACTGACCGAAGCATTTTATTTAAAAATGTAACAATACTGAAATGAAATGTTATATTTCGTCAGTATATTTGGCGGACATTCCGCAAGGATGCTGAGTGGAGTCGAAGCATAATACAGAACTCACAATAAAATTAAGATCCCTGTTTTTGCAGGAATGACAAATAAAATTTGCACATATGAAGCCCGATTTATTTGAAGCCCCGGATTATTACAATCTCGATGATCTTTTTTCCGAAGAACACAAACTGGTCCGCGATGCGGCCCGACAGTGGGTAAAAAGGGACATATCCCCCATCATTGAGGAATTTGCCCAAAAGGCGGAGTTCCCCAAACAGATTATTGGCGGTTTAGCAGAAATCGGTGCTTTTGGTCCATACATTCCCGAACAATACGGAGGTGCTGGTTTAGATCAGATCAGTTACGGATTGATCATGCAGGAAATTGAGCGTGGCGATAGTGGGGTGCGCTCCACGGCTTCTGTTCAATCCTCTTTGGTCATGTATCCCATTTATGCCTACGGTTCCGAAGAGCAAAGGCAAAAGTATCTGCCCAAACTGGCTTCTGGTGAATGGATGGGCTGCTTCGGACTTACCGAACCCAATCATGGTTCCAATCCCGGCGGAATGGAAACCAAGTTCAAGGATATGGGCGACCATTACCTTTTGAACGGTGCCAAACTCTGGATTTCCAATTCGCCCTTTGCCGATGTTGCAGTGGTTTGGGCCAAGAATGAAGAAGGAAGGATCCACGGTTTGATCGTGGAACGTGGTATGGAAGGTTTTTTCACTCCGGAAACCCACAACAAATGGTCGTTAAGGGCATCCGCCACAGGAGAATTGATATTCGATAATGTAAAAGTGCCCAAGGAAAATTTACTTCCGGGGAAATCAGGTCTCGGTGCCCCACTGGGTTGTTTGGATTCCGCCCGATATGGCATTGCTTGGGGAGCCATTGGTGCTGCCATGGATTGTTATGATACCGCCCTTCGTTATGCCAAGGAGCGCATTCAGTTCGGGAAACCCATCGCAGCCTTTCAACTGCAGCAGAAAAAATTGGCCGAAATGATTACGGAAATCACCAAAGCCCAATTGTTGGCGTTTCGTTTGGGGCAATTAAAGAATGAAGGAAAGGCTACAACGGCCCAAATTTCTATGGCCAAGCGGAACAATGTGGAAATGGCCATCAAGATTGCCCGTGAGGCAAGACAGATGTTGGGCGGTATGGGTATCACAGGCGAATACAGCATCATGCGCCACATGATGAACCTCGAAAGTGTAATTACTTATGAAGGTACCCACGACATCCATCTGTTGATCACAGGGGCCGATATTACTGGAATTCCGGCTTTCAAATAACAGGTTAGGTTACTTTTTCCACGGTAACCCTGATGGATTTACTGATCGGGGTGTGACTCTTGTCCGCAAAATGGTTGTAGGGCACCAGCATGTTCGTTTCCGGGAAATAAGCAGCCATGTTCCCTTTGGGAATGTCGTAAGGGATGACCAAGAATTGTTCAGCCGTGCGTTTGATGCCATCGTAAAGGCTATGCAGGTTGACCACATCCAGTTTTTGCAATTTTCTCTTGTCCATATCCTTCTGGTTCATGAAAACAACCCGGCGTTCATTGTGGATGCCGCGATAGCGGTCGTTCAGACCGTAAATTGTGGTATTGAATTGGTCATGTGACCGAATCGTCATCAACAACAATTCATCCTTTTGGAGCTGATGGTCCGGTAAGGTGTTGAAGGTGAGTTGGGCCTTTCCGTTGGGCAACATTCGAAAATTGCGTTCCCTCACATTGTTGGGCAGGTAATAGCCAAAACCTTTGGAGCGTTCGCTTGTGTTGTCAAAACCCTTCACCACTTTGTCTATATAACTTCGGATGAGATTGTAATCCTGACCCATGGCAAACCAATCCACGGAATGGTTGCCCCGGAAATAGGTGTGGGCCAACAAGGCGATGATTTCAGGTTCACTTTTGATGTGTTCCGAAGCTGGTTTCAACAATCCCTTGCTTTGGCGCACCTTGCCCGTGCTGCTTTCCATGGTCAAAAATTGAAGAGAGCCGTTTTTTTCGTCCTTTTCCGATCGTCCGAAAGTGGGTAACAACAGGGCAGTTTTACCGGTGACCAAATGACTGCGGTTCAGTTTGGTGCTGACCTGTACCGTTAAGCTGCAATTTTGAAGGGCTTCGGCTGTATATTGCGTATCCGAAGCTGCCATTAAAAAATTGCCTCCCAAGCAAAAAAATACTTTCGCCATATTTTCATGCATGGCCTCTATGGCTTTCACGGTATCGTAACCAGGTTCTGTTGGCGGTTCAAATTGAAGGTGTTCGCGTATTTTTTCGTTCAGGGTTTTGTTCACATAGTGCATGATGCCCACGGAGCGATCACCTTGTACGTTACTGTGTCCACGTACGGGGCAAGTACCTGCAAATGGTTTTCCAATGGACCCCTTCAGCAATAGAATGTTCACGTATTCCTGAATGCACTGCACTGCATTTTTGTGTTGGGTAAGCCCCATGGCCCAACAAACGATGATTTTCGATTTTTTTGCCAACAATTGTACTACATGGTCAATTTTACGCATGGAAACCCCGGTTCTTCGCTGCAAGGATTCCATGTCATATATGGCCAGATCCTCTAAAAGTGCATCATACCCATCCACATGGTCCACAATGAATTCATGATCTAGCACATGATGGGTTTTGGCATCCAAGGCGACCAATTTTTTCAAAATGAGTTTGGCCAAGGCGATATCCTCATTGATCTTAACAGGCAAATGGATGTCTGCCATGGCCTGTCCACTCCCTAACATGTCCGATACGCTCTGCGGATTTTTAAAATGGACCAAACCAGTTTCGGCCAAGGGGTTGATGCTGACAATTTTCCCGCCGTTGCGTTTGCATTTTTCCAGTGCCGATAGCATCCTGGGATGGTTGGTGCCAGGGTTTTGTCCCACCACTAAAATGACTTCCGCGCCATAAAGGTCATCCAAGGTCACGGAACCTTTGCCGATTCCCAAGGTTTCAGAAAGGGCCACACCAGATGATTCGTGACACATATTGGAGCAATCCGGCATATTATTGGTGCCAAATGCCCTTGCGAACATGCCATAAATAAAGGCTGCCTCGTTGCTGGATCTTCCGGAAGTATAGAAAATGGCCTCGTTGGGATCGTTGAGTTGGTGCAGCTCATCGGAAATCAGCTCAAAAACCTCTTGCCAAGCAATGGGCTCGTAATAAATACTGCCCGGTTTTAGTACCAAGGGTTCCACGACCCTTCCCAATTTGTTCAGTTCGTAATCACTAAGTTTAGATAACTCCTCTACGGAATGTTGGGCAAAAAAATCCGCTCCGATATGCTCTTTGGTAGCTTCATCGGCCAAGGCCTTGGCCCCATTTTCACAATATTCGGCAATTTTGGAGGGATGTTCTGGAACCGGCCAGGCGCAGCTCGGACATCGAAACCCGTCCTCTTGGTTCATTTCAAGCAGGGCCTTCATGGATTTGGCAATGCCCATTTCCTTAAAACTATGCCGAAGCGCTTCGGTTACGCCCAAAAGTCCGGCCGCGGTATGCATGGGTTCCTTAAGTTTCAATCCAGTGAACCGAATGTCGCCGGTCAATGAAATGTTCCGTTTGATGTCTTTATCCATGAGTTGGGCTTAGCATTGCAATTTTGGGTTGGGGTAATTGTCCGATTGGTCTTCTGCAGTGTTTTCCAAACAGGCAAAGTCTTTTTCTACGAGAAGATGGAGTTTTTTCCCTTCGGACAGTGGCATTTCATGTTCAAAACCCACGGTCTCCTTTTGGAACCATTCCCTGCCTTCCGTTTCCGGTATGGATAGCACTATTTCGTTGTGGGCATAGGCCGCTTGAAGGTTTTGTATCCCTTTCATCAACTGCACCCGATATTGAAAAGCGTGTGTGCCAAATTCGGTGATTTCCTGTACCGATCCGATTTCGGATAACAGTTTCACTTCACTTTGGGTCAATCGAAAACGCACTGAATTGCCTTTGATTCGTATCTTCATTACAACAAATTTCCTATGTAATTTAGGAAAAATCGAGTACTTTGGAGCATGTTTGCCTTGGTGGATTGTAATAACTTCTATGCTTCGTGTGAACGGGCCTTTCAGCCTCAGTTCAATAACGTTCCCGTGGCTATTTTATCCAATAATGATGGTTGTTTCATTTCGCGCAGCGATGAAGCCAAAGAAGCAGGATTGCCGATGGGTGCCCCGGCTTTCAAATATCGAAAGTTCTGTGAGGACAATGGTATCAAGATCTTTTCCTCCAATTATCCCTTGTATGGTGACATGAGTACGCGTGTGATGAACATTTTGGGCACATTCACCCCGGACATGGAAGTGTACAGTGTGGATGAAGCTTTTTTAAAGTTTGATGGTTTTAAGAGTTATGATTTTGAGGCTTATGGAAGGGAAATCCAACGAACCGTTCAAAAGTGTACCGGAATTCCCATCAGTATAGGAATAGCACCCACAAAAGCCTTGGCAAAGGTTGCCAATAAAATTGCCAAAAAGTTGAGGTCCAAAACAGGAGGTGTATATGTGATTCAATCCGAAGAAAGACGCATAAAAGCACTAAAATGGACCAAGATTGAGACGGTTTGGGGAATTGGGCATGGGAATTTAAAACGGGTACAGACCCAAAACGTAAAAACCGCCTATGACTTTACCCAATTGTCGGATGAATGGGTGAGAAAACAAATGGCGATCATAGGGTTGAGGTTGAAAAAGGACTTGCAGGGCATCCCAACGTTGGATTTGGATGATGATACCCGGGACAAAAAGGCCATTGCTACCACAAGAAGTTTTGAAAGTACCTATTCCGATATCGAAAATATCAAAGAGCGTATCTCCACCTTTGCCAGCAGCTGTGCCGAAAAATTGCGGAACCAGGGCAGTAGTTGCAACCATATTGTGGTGCTTTTGAGAAGCGACAGACATAAAAAGGACGAACCACAGGACAGAAGCAGTGTTATTGTTACATTGCCTTATGCCACGGATTCAAGCTTGACCATAAGCAGCTATGCAGTTAAGGCTGCGATTTCTATATTCAGGCCAGGAATCAAATACAAGAGGGCAGGGGTCATTGTATCCGGTTTGGTGCCCACCAGTGCAAGGCAATTGGATTTATTTCTGTCCGAAAATCCAAAGCACCATAAGATCATGGAGGTGATGGATGGTATCAATGATAAGTATGGGGGTTACAAGATGAAGATTGCCAACCAAGATTTGGAAAGAACCTGGAAAATGCGTCAAGAACACCTTTCGCCAAGGTACACCACAAACATCAATGAAATTATTACGGTGAAATGACCCCTAAAAAACCGACAAACACAGAATCACTCACTTTTTTTTCTCCCGATGAGGAAGGGGAAATGGGCATTCCTCTGTCCAATAATACCGTTTCTGCAGGGTTTCCTTCCCCTGCGGATGATTTTAAGGAAAAGCGGATCAGTCTTGATCATACATTAATCAAAAATAAGGAGTCCACTTTCTATGCGAGGGTGAGTGGAAAATCGATGATCGGGGCTGGGCTCGATGACGGAGATCTTTTGGTCATAGATCGGAGCTTGGAGGCGGAGCATGGCAAAATAGCCGTTTGCTTTTTGGATGGGGAATTCACGGTAAAACGATTGCATATTGAAAAGAATGCCATCACATTGATGCCCGAAAATGAAAATTACAAACCCATAAAAGTCTCCAAGGATAGCGATTTATTGATTTGGGGAGTGGTCACTTATGTCATAAAAGCACTATAGCCAATAGATTTCTCAGTCGCAAGCTCTTTCGAAATGACGTTGGAGTTGTTAGGTATATGAAACAAACAGTGAATTTTGTTACTGACAATCATAGATTGGTTTGTCATTTCGAACGAATGTGAGAAATCTAATATCATATTTGGATAGCTTTCTGAGGTTGGATAGGCATGGGTCATCTCGAGCTGTCATCCTGAGCACAGTCGAAGGAGCAGTTGAGAGATAGTTTTTGAAAGCAGCAATTTTGTGAGGTCTCGACTGCGCTCGACCCGACAATAGACGTTGAATTTAAAAGGCTTGATTTCAAAAAGGAGCTTTAGAAACATATAAATCCAAAACCTTTACTATCTTT
Organism: Allomuricauda sp. M10; assembly: GCF_020782875.1. Taxonomy (GTDB): domain Bacteria; phylum Bacteroidota; class Bacteroidia; order Flavobacteriales; family Flavobacteriaceae; genus Flagellimonas. The sequence continues at coordinate 57,714 of NZ_JAJGBN010000003.1, forward strand.
GTCCTGTTGTGTTGGATTTCAATCCCAGCGATTGGAATCAGGTTGAAGCATCGAAGCGATGCTTGCCAATGAAAGGCTTTCCGTTTGGAAGGCTTTTTTTGTTTGTGAAACCCAATTTTGAACTTAATTCTTAATTGGTGTTTGAACAAATTCCGCTCTGCAGCGGAATCTTTTCCAAATGGATTATAAAAGTTGCCAGGTCGAGCGCAGTCGAGACCTAGACAGTAAGACCTCTCGACTGTGCTCAACCTGACATATGCTGTCTACATAAAAAGGAATTAGTGAAAATTGGTGAAATTCGTGTCAAACCATTCCTTGCATTAGATTCTTCACTCCGTTCAGAATGACAATTGGATTCCTCAATTGTTGATAAGCTACTCATTTCGAACCGAATCCAGATGGTTGTCGGGAGTGTGAGAAATCTGAGAAGACGATTTAAGGTAATGTCAACTCCCTGAAACCGTATGCGCTACATGGTGCACCAAAGAAGCGGCCAGTTTGGCTGTTTGTCCGTCAATGTCGTATTTGGGGTTCATCTCGGCAATATCCAAACTGATCAGTTTACCGGTGGACATAATGGTCTTTAGGCATTCCAAAACAATGTGTGGGGTAAAACCCATGGGCGAGGCTGCACTGACTCCTGGCGCAAACGCCGAGGAAAACCCGTCAAGGTCGATGGTCACGTACACCTGATCCACGTTTTTCGCAAAAGCATTGATCCAAGTGGTGATTTCTTGTAACAGAGGAACTTGAAAGGTGTCGTTCATGACATAAGTAACATCCAGATCCCGGGCTGTTTGAAAAAGATTACGGTCATTGGCATCTTTTCGGATACCGAGGCAGAGGTAATTAAAATCGATGCCTTCTTTCAGGCAATCTTGGGCAATCTGATAAAATGGGGTGCCCGAATTGCTCTGTTCCGTATTTTTTCGAAGATCAAAATGGGCATCAAAATTAATGATACCGATGGTCTGGCCTTCTTTTTTTGTATCCAGATACTTTTTGATGCCACAATAATGTCCATAGGCCATATCGTGCCCGCCACCCAACACAATAGGAAATTGCTTTTTCTCCAAAAGAGTGGCAACGGCTTCGGCAAGTTGGTCCTGGGATGCTTCCATATCACTGTTGGTGCAGGTGATGGAGCCTACATCGTGCAACAAAACATGACTGGCCAAGTGGTTGGGCATTTTTCCAAAACTACTTTTTATGGCATCCGGACCATCTACGGCACCGACCCGACCTTGGTTACGGTGTACCCCGGCATCACAGGCATAGCCCAGTAAAGCAATTGATTTTTTCTGGGCTTCGGGAATTTCGGTCAATGGAGTGCAATGCACTTTTTCGTGGAGGTACAGCCACTTGTTGGAAATGCGTCCAGTCCAGAGGTTCTTTTTTGGGGGCTCGTAGTGTTTCATCACATTAAAAAAGGTCGTCCAGTATATTCGGTTCCACCAGATTGGGCAAAGTTACCCTTAAATTTGGAGTACGATCCATTTCTCGTTGAATGGCAAACAACGCTTCTTTGTTGCGGGCCCAACTTCTTCGGGAAATACCATTGTTCACATCGTAGAACAACATCTTTTTCAATCGGTTGGAGGCTTCCTCCGAACCATCCAGTACCATACCAAAACCTCCGTTGATGACTTCTCCCCAACCCACACCGCCACCATTGTGGATGGATACCCAGGTAGCTCCTCTAAAACTATCGCCAATGACATTATGGATGGCCATATCCGCGGTGAACTTGCTGCCATCATAAATATTGCTAGTCTCTCGAAAAGGGGAATCGGTTCCGCTTACATCATGATGATCACGGCCCAAAACCACCGGGGCACTGATTTCACCGTTGGCAATGGCCGTATTGAAGGCATCGGCAATCTTGCTTCGTCCTTCGGCATCGGCGTAAAGGATACGTGCCTGGGAACCGACTACCAATTTGTTCTGCTCCGCTTCGGATATCCATTTGATGTTGTCCTGCATCTGTTGTTGGATTTCCTCCGGGGCTTCGGCCTTGATTTCGTTCATGACCGCCAATGCAATGGCATCCGTTTTTTGAAGGTCTTTTGGATTGCCCGAAGTACACACCCATCTAAAAGGTCCAAAACCATAATCAAAACACATGGGCCCCAAAATATCCTGTACGTAGGATGGGTATCTAAAATCGATATTGTTCCCCGCCATCACATCGCCACCGGCGCGGGAAACTTCCAACAAAAAGGCATTCCCGTAATCAAAAAAGTAAGTGCCTTTCGCTGTATGCTTGTTGATGGCATTGATTTGTCTTCTGAGGGATTCCTGTACTTTTTCCTTGAACGCTTCGGGATTTTCGACCATCAAGGTATTCGCTTCTTCAAAGGAAAGCCCAACGGGATAATACCCACCTGCCCAAGGATTGTGTAAGGAAGTCTGATCGGAACCCAGGTGCACAAAAATGCCCTCTTCATAAAAATGCTCCCAAACATCCACCACATTACCAATGTAGGCCAAGGAGACGGTTTCTTGGTTGGCTATGGCCTCTTTTACCCTAACCATCAACAATTGAAGGTCTACCAAAAGTTCATCCACCCAACCTTGCTCGTGCCGTTTTTTGGCTGCTTCTGGATTCACTTCGGCACAAACGGTAATACAACCAGCAATGTTTCCGGCCTTGGGCTGCGCCCCGCTCATACCACCCAATCCTGCGGTCAGAAACACTTTCCCCTTTGGGGAATCGTTCTTGTCCAATACTTTTCGGAAGGCGTTCATTACGGTAATGGCCGTTCCGTGTACAATCCCTTGCGGGCCAATGTACATGTAGGAACCGGCAGTCATTTGTCCGTATTGCGTAACGCCCAAGGCGTTGAATTTTTCCCAGTCATCAGGTTTGGAGTAGTTGGGGATCATCATCCCGTTGGTGACCACCACCCTTGGGGATTCCTTGGATGATGGGAACAATCCCATCGGATGTCCGGAATACATGTGTAAAGTCTGTTCCTCTGTCATGGTAGCCAAATATTTCATGGTCAACAGGTATTGAGCCCAATTTTGAAAAACAGCCCCGTTGCCCCCATACGTGATGAGTTCTTCGGGATGTTGCGCCACGGCGGGGTTCAAATTGTTTTGGATCATCAGCATAATGGCCGCCGACTGATGGGTTTTGGCAGGATATTCCGAAATAGGCCGGGCATACATATCATACTCCGGTTTAAAGCGGTACATATAGATCCTTCCATACGTTTTAAGCTCATCGGCGAATTCTTGTGCGAGTTCCGCATGCCATGCTTTTGGAAAATAACGCAGCGCATTTTGCACGGCAAGTTTCTTCTCTTCTTTGGAGAGGATATCTTTTCGTTTGGGCGCTGGGTTCCCATTTTTGGGATAGGGTCTTTTAGCGGGAAGTTGCTCTGGGATTCCTTGTAATATCTGTGTTTGAAAATCGGTCAATGTTGTGGTCATGCTCAATCGTTTTGATGGATGGGTTCTCCTTTTTTCCAGACTTCACTAGGTTTCATTTGTCCTTGATAATAGGTAATATCTTGGTAATTATCCGTTGGGAAAACGACGAAATCGGCCCAAGTTCCTGGTTCCAATTTTCCTCTATCTTTCAAACGTAATGCAGCAGCAGCCCTAAACGTGATGCCTGACAATACTTCGGTATTGGACAGTTTTTCGAAAGTGCCCAAGATGCTGGCCTGGGTCAACAGGTCGCCCATGGGGGCGGAGCCTGGATTATGGTCGCTGGCGATGGACAATGCTCCGCGGGCATCCAAAATTCTTCGGGCCGGGGTATAGGCACAACCTAAACCAAGCGAAGCGCCGGGCAATGCCGTGGCGATGGTTTCGCTTTTTGCCAAAAGCTGTATTTCTTTTTCGGTGCTGGCTTCCAAATGGTCGGCGCTCACGGCTCCAAATTCAACTGCAACCCGACTTCCTCCAGTGGTAAACTGGTCGGCATGTACGGTAATATCAAATCCCATGGTTTTCGCTTTTTGGAAATAGGGTTTGATTTCTTCAGGGGAAAAAGCACTCTCTTCCACAAAGGCATCGATGCGATGGGCCAGGTTTTCGGCTTTTAGGATGGGAAAAAGGGTCGTGCTTATTTCTTCAAGATACTCGGTCTGAAGATTCCAGTCTTTGGGTTTCATGTGGGCTGCCAAACAAGTCGGCACTAGAGTAGCCGCTATCTTTTCATTAGCCAGTTTTATGGCCCGAAGCATTTTCAGTTCTTCTTCCACAGAAAGGCCATACCCACTTTTCACTTCTATGGTGGTAATGCCGTTCCGAAGGTGTGTTTTGCCTCTAGAAACGATTCCCAAAACCAATTCCTCTTGGGTCGCTTTTCGGGTTTGGGTAACCGTGTCCCAAATGCCACCACCTGCCTTGGCAATTTCCAGATAGGACTTTCCGGCATTTCTGAACGCATAATCCCGAGCGCGATTTCCTGCAAAGCAGATATGGGTGTGGGAGTCCACGAATCCGGGGAGACAAACAGTTTTTCCTTCTATGTGATGGATGTCGACTTCGTTCGATTTCAAGTCATCAAAAATGCCGATAGCCACAATTTTTCCTTCGGAAACCACAATGCCCCCGTTTTCAATTATCGGCAATTGTTCGTCTTTTAATGCCCCTTTCAAGGGCAAACCTGTCATCGGCAATAATTGGGAAAAGGGTCCAATTAAAAGTGGTTTCATACTAGTAGTTTTCAAATGCTTCCATGTGGGGCGTGTTCCAGTGCAGGTTTTTTTCCTGCATTACATCCTCCACCAAATGAATAATGTCGTTGTTTTGGATGATTTCGATTCCTTTCTCGATATCATCGGCAAATACCCTGTCGTGCTCAGCAAACGCCACTTTAGTCCTCAGGAAGGTGTGGATTTCGTCCAGAACGATCCCCGATTTTAAAGGTTTTCGGTACTCGAAAGCTTGAGCAGCGGTCAAGAGTTCAATGGCCAATATTTTCTCCACGTTTTCAATGATTTGCAGGGCCTTTCGTCCGCTAATGGAGCCCATACTCACATGGTCCTCTTGTCCTAATGAGGTAGGAATGCTATCGGCACTGGCAGGGAAACAAAGGCTCTTATTTTCACTGGCCAAGGCAGCCGTTGTGTATTGCAGGATCATATAACCCGAATTGATCCCGGTGTCCTTCATCAACAATTTGGGAACACCTGGACTATTACCTTCCAATGCCAGATAAATGCGACGGTCCGAAATATTTCCGATTTCCGATGCGGCCAAAGCGGCATAATCCAAAGCCATGGCCAAAGGCTGACCGTGAAAATTTCCTCCGCTGATGGTGAGTTCGTCATCAATGATAACAGGGTTGTCGGTCACGGAATTGAGTTCGATTTCCAATAATTCTTTTAGATGCAACCACGTATTTCTTGATGCTCCGTGTACTTGTGGAATGCAACGAAGGGAGTAGGGGTCCTGTACCCGTTCACAATCGATGTGGTCTTCCAATATTTCGGAACCTTGGAGCAAGGTGCGAATCCTACCCGCCACATGTTGGTTACCTTTAAAAGGACGGAGTTGGTGCAGTTCCTCGTAGAAAGGTTTCAAAGATCCCTGAAGCCCCTCGATCATCATGGTCCCGATAATGTCCGCATGTTTTAGGCAATGCTGTAGCTTATGAAGCACAAGCACCCCATGGGCCGCAATGAATTGTGTGCCGTTGATCAAGGCCAATCCTTCTTTGGGACCCAGATCCAAAGGTTGTAATCCGGTTTTTTGGAAAAGTTCTTGGGTTGAGATGGTCTTTCCTTCATATTCTACTTTACCTAAGCCGATCAAGGGGAGGAACAAATGGGACAACGGCGCCAAATCACCCGAAGCGCCTACCGAACCCTGACTGGGAACCACGGGAATCGCATCATGTTCCACATGCCAAAGCATCCGTTGCAAAGTAGTTTCGGCAATGCCCGAAAAGCCTTTGGCAAGTGCATGGATCTTTAGGATCAGCATGATCTTGGCCAACTGGTTGGCAATGGGTGTGCCCACCCCCACACTATGGCTCTGTAGTATATTGGATTGAAGGATTTTGGTGTCTTCCTTCGAAATTTTGGTGTTGCACAAGGGGCCAAAACCGGTGTTGATGCCATAGACCGTATGGCCTTTTTCCACAATGCGTTGTACCCTTTGGTGACTGGTGTTGACTTTTTTGAGGCAGGTGTCGGATAAAATGCCTTTTACGGTACCGTTTGCCAGACCAAGGGCCAAACCTGTGGTCAAATGGTCTTCACCATATTGAAATGTCTTGATTTGCGACATGGGCTATCTTTTGATATAAAATTAGCACTTGCATATGATAATTACCAATACTTATTTTTGTATTATTTAATAAGTATGAATTATCAAATAGAACTCCGACATTTCATCTACTTTTTGGCTGTAGCTGAAGAATTGCACTATAGAAAAGCTGCAGAAAAGCTCTTCATTTCTCAGCCAGGATTGAGTACCCAAATCAAGCAGATGGAAGAAATCTTGGAAACCCAACTATTTGTTAGGGACAAAAAGAAGGTGCGTTTGACCCCGGCAGGGGAATTTCTAAAAAAGGAAGTGGAATTCATCCTAAATCATCTGGATCAGACCAAAAAGCAATTGAAACTTATCGGGCACGGCCACATGGGCGAGGTACGGATCGGATTTTTGGGTTCGGCCATGCAGAACGTGGTTCCTGAACTTTTGGTGGGATTGAAGGAAAAATACCCCTCGGTGCACACAACTTTGGAAGAATTGTCTAACCGGGCTCAGATCAATGCCATCCTTTCTGATCGGTTGGATCTGGGATTTGTGCGGATGTCGCGCGTGCCCAAAGGTTTGGAAGTAAAACCTGTTTTTGAAGATACTTTTTCATTGGTGTTGCCCCAAGACCATCCTATTGATGTGATGAACTTTAAGAGCATTGATCAGTTGGTCCATGAGGATTTTATCCTTTTCTCCCAAGATTACAGCCCTGAGTATTACGATACGGTATTGAGCATTTGTGAGGACAGTGGTTTTGTGCCGAAAGTGTCCCATAAATCGGTTCATGCGCAAACCATTTTCAAGTTGGTGGAGAACAAATTGGGTATTGCGATTGTTCCGACCACATTACAACATGGGTTTCAGATGGAGGTGAAGTTCATCGAGATGAAACAGATCAGGCAAAGAGCGGTATTGTCAATGGTATGGAAAGCTGACAATCGCAATCCGGCATTAAAAAACTGTATGGATTTACTCTTGAAATTATGACGACATGTTTTTGGGGCCTACCTTTGGGATTCAACTTAAATACTTATCATGATTTTTGATCTTATTGCGAAAAGAAGGAGCATTTTTCCTGTTCAATACAACGATAAACCTATTTCCAAAGAAACATTGGAAAAAATTGTGGAGGCTGCCAATTGGGCCCCGACCCATAAGAAAACGGAGCCTTGGCGTTTCAAGGTGCTAACAGGAAAGAAAAAGGATGAGATGGGAGCCTTCCTTTCACAAAAATACCAAGCTGTTGACCCTAAACCAAAACAGGTCACTATTAAAAAACTGGAGGACAATGCGGTTCGTTCCGCTGCTGCCATTGCCATTTGTATGCAACGCGACCCTATGGAAAGTCTACCCGAATGGGAGGAGATTGCGGCCGTTGCCATGGCTGTACAGAATATGTGGTTGTGCTGTACCGAACTGGGCATAGGCTGTTATTGGGCATCACCGGGACTGATCAAATTCATGGGTGAATTCTTTGACCTTAACGAAGGTGAAAAATGTCTTGGGTTCCTTTACATGGGTTATTATGATGGTGAAGTGGAACCATCTAGCCGTACGCCCATTGCTGAAAAAGTAGAGTGGTTGGACTAGCTAAAGGTAAAAAGTTCTCCTGCGTATTTCACGGCAATGTAGACGTAGAAAATGGCATACATGACGGTCAACACGAGTTTCATAAAGGTGCCCGTCAAAAAGCCCAAAAAAGAACCAAAAGCCGCCTTCAGGGCGGTTTTTTGATTGGCCTTGTTCAACAATTCGCCTACCAAAGCACCAATAAAGGGCCAGATAATGATTCCGAAGGGACCGAATACAGGAACAAAAATGGCCACTAACAACCCAATGATCGTACCCCACATGCCTGCTTTGGTGCCCCCAAAGCGTTTGGTGCCCATTGCCGGGATCACATAATCCAAAATGGTTATGGTCAAGGCTATGACCAGCGTGATGCCGAGTACCCACCAATTATCGGGGACGGCTTTGGTCAAATAGAGGAGGAGCAGTCCAACCCAACTAATGGGTGGTCCGGGCAATACGGGCAGAAAGCTACCCAAAATGCCGACCAGCATCAACAGAAATCCCAAAATCAACAAGGCAATGTCCATGGCTTTCTTTTCCTGTTAGACAAATGTAGCCCACAAATGTTACAAACAAGTGAAATTAAAACCCTTCACTTTCAAATTTCGTAAGTAGATTTGAAGAAGATAGCCCAAAGGTTTTGAAAACGACAAAAACATATCGGAAATCAAGGTTTGCACAGGTAGGATGCGCTTTACTTTGCACTTTCTATGCCATTGGACTTTTTAACGGTCTGGTGTTGGAAGGATTGCATGAGGTGTCCCACTTCATGGGGCCAAAGACGCACCACCATAGTTTTTTTGCCGAACAGGAAGAAGTTGATTATTCATCCTTGGAAGCCATGGTCGGGCACTCCCACGAGGCATTGGAGGCCTTGAAAGAGTTGTTGAATACCAATCAGCAGGACGAGCAGGAATCTAATAACACCATTAGTTTTAAGTTTGATAAACATTTTGTTGAAACACAGGATATTGTATTTGAGCATATACTTTCCACGAATACCAAAACCCATTGGGTGTACCACAACACAACTTCTGTTGGGTATGAAGGTGTGACCACACCGCCTCCCCGACACTGCTGAAATTAAGCTTAGCGGATTTACTAGTAGCGTTACAAAACCGTCACCCTGAACTTGTTTCGGTGTCACATTACGAAAAAGAATATTGGTTGTGAGATGCTGAAACTTGTTCAGCATGACATTCAAATGAACTTTTCTGACGCGCTAGACAGATAATAGTTTTTACAAATCAATTTTAAAGACAACGACATGAAATATTTTATGGCGGCTCTGTCCATGCTTTGCATGGGCACAATTGCTGCGCAAAATTTAAAAGGACAAGTGGTCGACGAAGCTGATTCTGCATTGGAGGATGTGGGCATTTTCAACAAGACCAACGGCCAACATAGCCATTCTGACGGTACGGGACATTTTGTTTTGGACCAGACATTAGTAACCGATACCCTTTATTTTTCACGACTGGGATTTGAGACCCTCACCAAGGTGATCGCCCTATCGGATTTAAATAACCCAGTGACCATTGTGCTCAAGGAAGGTTCCATTTCTTTAGATCAAGTGGTGCTGGTGGCCAAAGTGGATGCCCTGAGCAGGGTAGTGGATGTGGACGTGAAGACCAATCCCGTGAAATCATCACAGGAAATCCTGAGAAAAGTTCCTGGATTGATCATTGGCCAACACGCAGGGGGAGGAAAGGCTGAACAGCTCTTTTTACGCGGTTTTGACGTGGACCACGGTACCGATGTGGCCATCAGCGTGGATGGGATGCCGGTGAACATGGCCTCCCATGCCCATGGGCAAGGTTATGCCGATCTCCATTTTGTGATTCCGGAGACCATCGAAAATGTAAACTTCGGCAAAGGACCGTATTACATGGAACAAGGTGACTTCAACACGGCAGGGTATGTGGACCTCCAATTGCGGAAGCGTTTGGACAAAAGTATGCTTTCCACAGAAGTCGGCCAGTTTAATACCCGAAGGTTTATGGGGATGTTCAATGTGTTGGACCAAGGGAACAGCACGGCCTATTTGGCTTCGGAACTGTACTTGACCGATGGTGCTTTCGATTCGCCACAGAATTTTAATCGTCTCAATATCATGGGTCGGTACCGATATGCCTTGCCCGGTAATCAGGAGTTGCTGTTGACCGCATCACATTTTTCCAGCAAGTGGGATGCATCAGGGCAGATTCCTCAAAGAGCCATTGACCAAGGACTGATAGGTCGTTTTGGCGCCATTGATGATACCGAAGGGGGCCAAACGAGCAGGACCAACTTTGTATTGGATCATAACAAGAACTTGGGAACGGGTAAATCGCTCCATACCATGGCCTTTGTGTCCCATTATGATTTTGAACTCTATTCCAACTTCACCTTTTTCTTGGAAGATCCTGTAAATGGAGATCAGATCAGGCAAAAGGAAAATCGGATTCTGATGGGTGCAAAAACCGTGTTCCAAGATGATTCGGCCCAATTGGGGGAACTCCGTTTTAAGTACAATGCAGGCATCGGTTTTCGATATGATAACGTGGATGATATGGAACTCTCGCATACCAGAAACCGACAGGAACTTTTAGAGCGATTGGCCTATGGCGATGTGGATGAGGTGAATACCTACGGCTTTGCAGGGGCAGTCTTCAAATCAGGAAAGTTCACTTTGGAACCTGCGGTTCGGTTGGATTATTTCAAGTTCGATTATTTGAATAAACTCAGTTCGGTTTATGATAACCAGAGTGATGAGAAAGTGGCCTTCAGCCCTAAGTTCAATACCATTTTCAGTCCAACGGCAAACACCCAGATTTTCTTGAAAACGGGAATAGGGTTCCATTCCAATGATGCCAGGGTGGTAGTGGCCAACAATGGGAAGGATATCCTGCCTGCGGCTTATGGGGTCGATTTGGGTGCCATTATCAGACCAGTGGACAAATTGGTCTTGAACGCTACCTTGTGGAGCTTGTTCCTGGATCAGGAATTTGTATACGTGGGTGATGCAGGTGTAGTGGAACCCAGCGGCAAAACCAGACGATTAGGTATTGAGGTGGGGGCCAGGTACCAACCCTCGGATTGGATATACCTGTACACGGACGCTAATTTCACCCAAGGTCGCAGTACCGAAGAGGCAAAAGGTGAGGATTATATTCCATTGGCTCCAGATTTTACTATGGTGGGTGGTGTTACGCTCGGGAACAACAATGAAGGGTTTTCAGGTGGAATCAGCTATCGGTATGTGGATGACAGGCCTGCGAATGAGGACAATTCCATCGTAGCGGAAGGGTATTTTGTTACCGATGCCACCTTGAATTATAGTCTCAAGAATTGGACGTTTGGTTTGATTGTGGAGAATCTATTCGACACGGAATGGAACGAAACCCAATTTGCTACGGAAAGCCGTCTATTTAATGAACCGACGGCTGTGGAGGAAATCCATTTTACACCGGGAACGCCATTTTATTTAAGAGGAAAGGTTACGGTTACTTTTTAAATAATGTCATTCGAGTGATTTTTCTTTGCAAAAATCGTATCGAGAACCAGAATTTCAAACCCAAAGCCGGTTAGCTACGCTGAATCTTCGATTTCTCGATGCAAAATTCCTTCGGAATTTCACTCGAAATGATGGTTTTGACAATTGTCACATCGAGCGCAGTCGAGATGCTTTGGTATTTTGTTTTTGAATGAGGTCTCGACTGCGCTCGACCTGACATCATGGTTAAAACATGTTGATTATCAGTGAAAAGTAGAATTTAAGTTAAACAATTATCCGCTAGAAAACCACACAGATAGATTTTTTATTCACTTTTTAACTAAAAAATTAGTTTAAACTAAATATTTAGTTATATTAGCAATGTCATTTCGAACCGAGTGCAGGGAGTGTGAGAAATCTAAAGGCTTTTTTTTGAAAATTCTTATAGATATAATACTCCAGCTTTTCGAATTGACAGACTAAGCGCAGTCGAAGTCAAGATGAGAAATCTCAACTTGATACCTAGAGTTTGCGCATTGTATACGAACGAACAAATGGATTCCCGATTTCTCGGGAATGACAAATAAAACGCATCAAATGAAACAGCTCACCAAAGCAGAAGAAGAGGTTATGCAATTGCTCTGGACCTTACAAAAGGCCAATGTAGCTTCCCTATTGGACGAATTGCCGGAACCCAAACCGGCATATAATACCGTTTCTACCATTGTTCGGATTTTGGAGGACAAAGGCTTTGTGTCCCATGAAAAAGTAGGGAAGGGGCATGTATATTTTCCTTTGATGAAAAAGGAAGAGTACAGCAACCAACGGCTCAATACCTTGGTCGATGGATATTTTCAAGGTTCGTTCAAAAGCATGGTGTCCTTTTTTATGAAGAAGAACGACATCAGCCTAAAAGAACTGGAAGAAATCATGAAAAACATTAAAGAAGAGGAAAAATGATTACCTATATCTTGGAAACCCTTGCTTTTCAGTTGGTCTTTTTGTTGACCTATGACCTCTTTCTAAAGAAAGAAACCTTTTTCCAATGGAACAGGGTGTATCTACTGACCACTTTTGTATTGTCCCTAGTGTTGCCTTGGGTAAAGTTTGAAATGTTAAAAACCACCATGCCACAAGAGTTGGGAAACGTCACTATATTCCTAACGCAATTGGATGAGGTGATATTGACGCCCGAAGGTGCGGAAACCTCTTTTTGGTCCAGTTTTCCATGGTATTATAGCGTCCTAGTTTTGGGAAGTGTATTGTCTATTATTTGGTTTGTGGTTAAACTGATTCAGATTGGAAGGTTAAAACGCTCGGGAACCATTCAACAGTTTCCAGAGTATGATAAAATCACGGTACAACAAAGCAGCTTGGCCTTCTCCTTTTTCCGGAATATTTTTTTAGGGGCCGAGATACAAAAAGAAAAGGAAGCCAACATCATTGCACACGAACTGGTGCATGTTAAACAAAGGCACACCCTTGACCTGCTCTTTTTTGAACTCGCCAGGATCGTGTTTTGGTTCAATCCGTTGACCTACGTGTACCAAAACCGCGTGGCCGAACTTCATGAATTCATTGCTGATGCCCAGGTGGTAAAGGACAATAAAAGGGAGCATTTTGAAATGCTGTTATCCGAAGCGTTCAAGACACAACATATCAGTTTTGTGAATCAATTTTTCAATAAATCATTAATCAAAAAACGAATAGTCATGTTACAAAAAAAGCGATCAAAAGCCGTTTGGCAATTAAAGTATGTGTTGTTGTTGCCCTTGGTTTTAGGGATGTTGGTGTATACTTCCTGTGAAGGGGAGAAAGCTGGAATTGAGAATTCTGAAACAGTTTCATCTGAAGAAATTGTACCAGTTGAGTTTGAGTGGTATACCGATGGGATTAATAGAATCAATACCTTATCAAAAGAACATAATTTGTTGGTGTCTGAACGAAACAAATTAATTGAATCTAACACTGATAAGGAATTGAAGCTTGTTAAAGAATTGAATGGGAAAATTGATAATCTACAAGGTGAAATCAATAAAGCATTTGAATTCATTGCTAGCAATATTCAAAACTTATCCGATAAAGAAAAAAGATCATTCTGGGAGTTTGAAAAGAAATTAAATGGCCGTACTGATGAAATTAATGCCGATACATTTCCCTTTGCAACCATAGAAGAGGTTCCTGTTTTTCCGGGATGTGAAAATGCCGCAGATAAAAAGGAATGTTTTATGGAGAATCTTGAAAATCACATCAAGAAAAATTTCCACTATCCTGAAGCTGCCCAAGAGAAGGGCATTCAAGGAAGGGTGGCTACCATTTTTGTGATCGATGTTGATGGGAGCATTACCGATATCAGAACACGTGGACCGCATCCACTTTTAGAGGAAGAAGCCAAAAGAATTTTGGAAAAACTACCTAAAATGTTACCCGGCAAGCAAAAAGGGCAGGTTATGAAGGTACCCTATTCCATTCCCATTACTTTTAGATTGCAAAACCAACCTGAGGGCACAACAGTGAATGGTTCCAAGGATTATTTATTGGTAAGTGGTAAACGGGTTAAAAAGGATGGTAAGATTATTTTTGAAGGAACAGTAATGGATAAGGAATCCATGCCGCTATCCGGAGTGATAGTTTCAATTGAAGGTAAGGATTCCGGGGTTATGTCAAATTTCAACGGCATCTTTTCCTTGGCTGTTGACGAAGCTGATGTGGTGAAATTTCAATATTCAGGTTTGCCAAATAAAGTGGTAAAAGTGTCAGATTATTAATGTTTTAAGTATTTTTAATTTGATGATAAAATCAATATTTAGTATTGCAATTCTTTTGTTCTCTTTCAAAGCCGGTGCACAGTCATCGGCTTTGTCCGTTGCGGATAGTCTGTACACCTTGGGCAATTACACCGCGGCCATAAACGAGTATGCCAAAATAGGGGATGCCACATCGAGCCTTCAGATTGCACGGGCCTACAATGCTATCGGGAATTTTGACAAGGCCATTGCGCAGTACCAGGCTACCTTGGCCAAGAATCCCGCTATGGACACTGCCCGTTTTGAATTGGGTAAACTCCTTTTAAAGACCAAAAGCTACCAACCCGCTTTGGAGGCTTTCCATGATTTGGTTGCCAAAGGACAGGAAAACCCCGAGTACTTTTATTATCTGGGCAGGGCCTATGAATCTGTATTGCAACAGGAGGAGGCCAATAAAGCTTTCCGCAAGGCAGTGGCCAAAGACAGTACCCATTTGCGCAGTCTCTATGCTTTGGGCAAATATTTTGTGGGTCAAGAAATTCGGGATTCCGCGTTGGTCTATGTGGACCAAGGGCTTAGATTTTATGAGGATGATGTTTCCATGATCAATTTGAAAGCGCAGGCGTATTACAACAACGGCCAGTACAAACAAGCCATTCCGTGGTTTGAGCGTTTATTGGAGCTAGGGGAAGACCGGCCTTTTATTTTGGAACGCACTGCTTTTAGCTATTACCGCAACTACGATTCGGAAAAGGCCATTCAAACCTATCGCATGTTGGCCTTGGATCCTTGGTCTTTGGCCGATGCCTATTCCGGTATGGGGCAGGTGTACCTTCAGGAAAAAGAATTGGACAGTGCCCAGTACTACATCAAAAAATCAATAGAAGAACGCACCCAAACCTTTGAAAACGAGTATGCCGATTTGGGCCGAATTGCCCGTTTGCAAAACAAGACCAAGGAGTCGCTGGACTACTACAAAAAAGCATGGGAAGAAAACAAGGACAACCCCTACAACTATTACCAGTTCTGTATTTTGGCCGATGAATATTACAAAGACCCCAAAACGAAATTGCAGTATTACGAATCTTTGTTGGAAATGTACCCCAAGTTGAGTCCCTTCATCAAGGAGCGGGTGATCAAGCGCGTATCCGAGATCAAGGAGGAAATACACTACGCGGGCAACTGATTTCTTCAAAATATCGTAATTTCAGCCAAATTCTCGGGGCTGTTATGCGGAAGCTTTTGTTCTTATTCTTTCTTTTTGGTCTGCTTTGCAGTTGCGAGCTCTTTGAGTCCAAAGAGGAAAAGACCCAAAAACTGGTCAATGAGGAACTTATGGCCATTGATTGGAACGATGTGGACCAATACCCGCATTTCGACAATTGTGATGAAACAGCGACCAAGCAGGCGCAAAAGGAATGTTTTGAAAGCGTGATGTTGGATTTCTTTTCCAAAGCGTTGTCCGGACTTACTTTTGAAGTGGACCACGAATTGCACGACACGGTCTATATCGATTTTTTGGTGGACGAACACGGTTTTATCTCCGTGCTGAACGTGGAGGAAAAGACCGATGTCCTCAATGAAATTGCAGATTTCAACCATAAGATATCCGAGCGTTTAAACGATTTGACCACAGTGGCACCCGCCCTGAAACGAGGCAATCCGGTAAGTCTTCGGTTTAGGCTTCCACTGGTTTTAAATACCCCTTAAAATTTTGGCTACGGAAAAGATCATATTGGGAATAGACCCCGGAACGACCATTATGGGTTTTGGAATCATCAAGGTCATCAACAAGCAGATGCACTTTGTGCAGATGAACGAATTGATGCTCAAAAAATACGACGATCCCTATACCAAACTCAAGCTCATCTTTGAACGGACCATTGAACTCATCGATACCTTCCATCCCGATGAAATTGCCATTGAAGCCCCTTTTTATGGCAAAAACGTCCAATCCATGTTGAAATTGGGTCGTGCCCAAGGCGTGGCCATGGCAGCCGGACTTTCCAGACAGATACCCATCACGGAATACATGCCCAAAAAGATAAAAATGGCCATTACCGGCAACGGAAATGCGAGCAAGGAACAAGTGGCGAAAATGCTTCAGAGTGTATTGAAATTGAAGTCATTGCCCAAAAACCTGGACAGCACCGATGGACTGGCCGCAGCCGTTTGTCATTTTTATAATGAGGGGAAGGTGGAACTCGGTAAAAGCTATACCGGTTGGGAAGCCTTCATTAAACAGAACCCTGGTAAGATCAGTAAACAATGAACAATGGTCTATGACCAATGAACAATAAGCAATGAACAGTTTACCATAATCAATTCTTTTATTTAGAATCCCAAAACCTACTTTATGCAAGCCGAGAACCCATTATTGAAAAAGTCATATGACTTTGCTTTGAAAATCATCAAGCTGTACAAGTCTATCATTCACGCGAACAAGGAATACATTTTGTCCAAACAGTTGCTTCGTTCGGGTACTTCCATCGGGGCCAATATATCCGAAGCGAATGGGGCCATTTCCAACGCCGATTTTTCCGCAAAGATTTCCATTGCCTACAAAGAAAGCTTGGAAGTGAAATATTGGTTGTCCTTGTTGAAGGATTCCGAGTATATTTCTAATGAAATTGCCAACAAGTTGATTGTTAATGCAGATGAACTTTCCAAAATCATGTTCTCCATTCTCAAAACCACCAAAAGGACCAAATGATAATTGTAAATTGTTTATTGTTAATTGAAAATAAGTGAGCGGTATTTACATCCATATCCCGTTTTGCAAACAAGCTTGCCATTACTGCGATTTTCATTTTTCCACCCAAATGAAGAAGAAGGACGCGATGGTGGATGCCTTAATACGGGAAATGGAATTGCGCAAAAACGAGTTGGGCGATGAGGTTGTCGAGACCATTTATTTTGGTGGTGGAACCCCTTCGGTTTTGGAGTTGCAGGAACTGGAGCGTTTGATCCAAGCCGTGTATGACCATTACAAAGTAATGGACAATCCAGAAATCACGTTGGAGGCCAACCCCGATGACTTGTCCAACGATCGAATCATCCAACTATCCAAAAGTCCAGTGAACCGTCTCAGCATCGGCATCCAATCATTTTTTGAGGAAGATCTGAAGCTGATGAACCGTGCCCACAATGCCCAAGAAGCCGAAAATTGTATCGAGGAAGCCGTAAAACATTTTGATAACATCACCATCGACCTGATCTATGGCATTCCAGGGATGGACCATGACCGTTGGAAGGCGAACATCCAAAAAGCCCTGGATTTCGGGTTGCCCCATATCTCTAGCTACGCCTTAACGGTGGAACCCAAAACGGCACTGGAAAAATTGATCCAAAAAGGAACCGTGCCCCAAGTGGATGACGGTCAGGCACAGGAGCAGTTTCATATTTTGGTGGATGTGTTAGAAGAACACGGTTTTGTGAACTATGAGATTTCCAATTTTGGGAAACCGGGCTATTTTTCCAAGAACAATACCGCCTATTGGCAGGGCAAAACCTATTTGGGCATCGGTCCGTCTGCCCATTCCTATGATGGACTATCCCGCGCTTGGAACATCCGAAACAACTCCCTCTACATCAAACAGATCCAACAAGGGATTTTGCCGAGTGAAAAGGAAACCCTGACCGTGACCGATCGGTACAACGAATATGTGATGACGGGCCTCCGGACCATTTGGGGAGTGTCCAAGGAGAAAATTGCCAAGGAATTTGGATCGAGCTATGCGAACTATTTGGAACAACAATCAGAAAAATTCATTGAACAGCAATTGCTGTTTTGGGAAGACGCTATTTTACGCACTACCAAGCAAGGCAAGTTTTTAGCGGATGGGATTGCGGCGGATTTGTTTTTTTTGGAATAGTTTAAAGTAAGTTCCTAAATAGATGTGCTGGGCTTATCTTTTTTGAAGAGTAGATTGTATTAATCTCATTCAGTCACATAAAGGCATTATGAAACCACCAGTATTTTCTGAATCTTTGAGATATTTATGAAGTTAGATCACATAGGATTAAGCCCAAAATGGAATGTATTTGGCGTGTTTTTTTGAGTTACTCTCAGGGTCTTGATCTTTGATTAGACCTGACTTAATTCCCTCCGCAATGATTCTAGAAGCAATTGAGTAATTTTTTTCTTCAATACCGAATCTATCCCGCAATGATGCATTCGTCATATATTCTCCTGAAACATATTTAAGACATGCATGAAGATAACATGCTCTAATTTTATCTTCTTTATCCATTTTTCTAAGTGATTTATGTGCGAATAGTGTAACTCGGGTATAGTTGTCTCCTTCAATTATTTTAGGAGCTGGGAGCTGATAATATTCACACTCAAAAATTACTTTATCAATTCCGCTACCTCGTTCTTCGCAAATATTAAGTCGTCTCATAAAGTGAGCTAATTTTTCATTTCTAGACTGTGGATTATGATCAACAAAGCGCATAGTGCTTATTAAAGGCTTGCCAGGGTTTGAAATATCGATTCTATCATCAAATATTTCTATCATTGGTCCTGTTCCTTTTTCTGAAAAATCTTGATGAATGATTGCGTTTGCAACAAGTTCACGAATTGCAAGTTCGGGAAACATACGTACCTCTTTCCTAAATGCTTTTCCAATTTCTTCGTTGACAGGAAGTTGGTCGTTAATATATCCGATTAAACCTTTAAAGCCTGTTGCATATCCTCTCTTTCCTTCTTGCTCTTTCTTGGTTTTTAATTTAGTTTTTCCTTGGTAAATAATTACACGGATAGCTTTTCTGCTTATTGTTTCAAATGCATCTAACTCTCTGGCAAATAGAATAGCTCCCAAGTTAGTTATATCATAATTTTGGCCCTTACTAAAAATTATTTTTTCCTGTTTTAATTTTTCAAAAATTGCAGCCCGATTGTCAGGAAGTGGGATTCCCATCAAATCAAAATAAGATGGATAATCTATTAATTTTAAAACTTCATCAGCAGTTGCACCAAAATAGGCTAATCCTTTTTCAAATGTATTTGATGGTTCCTTAGTCCAAATTAGTCTTTCTTTTTCTGGATGCTCAGAAAGTTTCTTTTTATAAGACCCAATTCTTATATAAGCTTCACCTGAGAATTTGACGGGTATTCCATTAGCTGCTCTTATTCTGAAGAGTACAATTTGTTCTCCTTCAACCTCGAATTCAAAATGATCAAAATGTACTCGTGGATTCAATAATCGAGTAATCCAAGGGATTAAATCTTCATTTCCTTTGCCTTTTTGAAATGGAGAAAAATTGGTGCCAACAATTCTGTGAGTACTATCATCTATGCCATAAACGATATAACCAAATTCCTTTTCATGAATACATGCAGAATTGGATAAAGCAGAAATATACTCGCCAATTTCTTGGGCATTGTTACTTTTAAATTCTAACCATTCAGTCTCATTTGGAAGTGAACGTAACTCACTTAGCAGTATTTTTAAATCATCGTTTGTCACATTAATATATTTATTAATATATTGATTTATAGGCGTTTGTTTTTGTGGTTTTAATACATAGTCACATAACAGTCACATAACCAAATGTACATTATTTTCTAATAAAGAGTTCTGAAATAAATGGGAGGCCATTGATCACAATGATTTCATTTTTAAAATGAAAAACACCAATCTAATAGTGAAGATACTGGATTTAAATCAAAAGTTCTGGTTGCCTAGTATTGCATTTCTCCACGGAATTGAGTTAATTACTGCAACAAGTCCAATTACATGATTGCAACCCTAAAACACCTTTCCAAAAATTACAAGATAGACCTTTCCAAACCGTTGGACATTTCCATTGCCCTTTCGGGTGGGGAGGCCAACATCAATGCCTGGTATTTGGGGCCACCTAAAATTGAGCCCCATGCCGAGGAGGGATATGTAGGCAAGGTCACGGAAGGGGCCTCCACCAATTTCAACGATGTTTATTTTAATCCGCATTCTCATGTAACCCACACGGAATGCTTGGGGCACATCACCGAAGGCTTCCATTCCATCAACCAAAAACTGAAAAAGTTCTTCTTTTTGGCCGAAGTGATCACCGTGGCCCCCGAACAAATGGGGGACAATTTTGTCATTTCCGAAAAGCAATTGCAATACCTTCTGGGAAACAAAAAAAGGGAGGCAGTGATCATCAGAACGTTGCCCAACACCAAAGAGAAACGTTCCCGAAACTATTCCGATACCAATCCACCATATCTTCTAGAGGATGCTGCCCAATTTTTAGTAAAAAAAGGGGTGGAACATTTATTGATCGATCTGCCTTCGGTGGATAAGGAACGGGACGGTGGGGCACTTTTGTGCCACAATGCCTTTTGGAACATGAAAGGAAAACCCCGGGAAAAGGCCACCATAACGGAACTGATCTATGTGCCGAACAAGGTTAAGGACGGCACCTATTTTTTAAACCTTCAAGTAGCACCGTTCGAAAATGATGCCAGTCCCAGTCGCCCCGTACTCTATAAAATCGAAGAAAAATGAAGACCGTTCTAAAATTGGAGGAAATCCTCATGTTCGTATTTGGAATTTATCTATTCAGCCAATTAGACTTCGCTTGGTGGTGGTTTCTGGTCCTGATCTTGGCCCCGGATATTGGCATGGTCGGCTATCTTTTCAACAACAAGATAGGAGCCCTCACCTACAATCTGTTTCATCACAAGGGCTTGGCCATTTTGGTCTACTTGGCGGGTGTCTACTTTTCAATACCTTTATGCCAGCTCATTGGGATCATCCTGTTTTCGCATTCCGCATTGGATAGGGCCATGGGCTACGGACTGAAATATGACAAAGGGTTCAAGTTTACCCATTTGGGTGAAATAGGCAATTGACATGGGCGAAGTGATCGATAGCATTTTGGGACTGATTTTAGGCGCAATATTGATGTATTGGGTCTATTCCTTTTTTGGAAAGAAGAAGAGCAAGGAAATTACCGAGCAGCAGTCCACCGTAATTTTGAACAAGATCCGCAGCGTGTGCAAATTGGTTTCCGTGGAAGGGGATTTTGCCGAAATCTATCACTACGAAAACACCAAGGACAGCTTTATGAGCCTGTTCAAAAGCAAAAAGAAAGCGTTGATCGTAATCAAGGCGAAGGCGCATATCGGGTACGATCTGAATAAACTGGAATTGAAAGCGGACAATGACAAACGTAAGATCATTTTAAGCCATTTTCCGCAGCCGGAAGTCTTGTCCATTGAGCCAGACCTTCAGTTTTACGACATTAAGAACGGTATTTTCAATAGTTTTTCGCCCACGGACCTTACCAAATTGAATCAAGAGGCCAAGGACCACATCAAACAAAAAATACCGGAAAGCGGTTTGATGGAAACAGCGCGGAAGGAAGCTTTGCAGGCCGTTTTTGTGGTGGAGAAGATTGTGGAGACCATCGGGTGGAAACTGGATTATTCCGCTTTGGAAATATCGAACAGGGAAAAACAATTTATAGAAGAATAACAACCATGAAAATCAAAATCGTAATCTTACTACTTGTGGGTGTATTTGCCTCCAGTTGTGTACAATTCAAAAACGAAATGAACAGTAATTTTGATCCCACCTTTACCCACGTCGTCTATTTTTGGTTCAAAGAGCCCAACAACCATGCAGATAGGGTTAAGTTCGAGGCCTCTTTGAAGAAGTTCTTGGAGAACTCCCAATACGCCAAGACCAAATTTATTGGCACCGCACCCAAGGCCACTCGTGACGTGGTGGACGATTCCTTTACCTATTCCTTGATCTTGACTTTTGAGTCGGCAGAAGACCAAACGGCCTATCAAACAGAGCCTCCCCATTTGGTCTTTATCGAAGAATGTCAGGATTTGTGGGAGAAGGTGGTCGTGTACGATTCTGAAGGCATCTGACCATGAATGTGGAGGAACTGAGGGAGTATTGCATCGTTAAAAAAGGCGTAACGGAAGAATTCCCTTTTGATGCAGAGACTTTGGTCTTCAAGGTCATGGGGAAAATGTTCGCCTTGGTGCCCTTGGAAAGAGTACCCTCCCAATGCAACCTCAAGTGTGATCCCGAACGGTCCGAAGAACTCCGTGATACCTATGATGGGATCATTACCCCGGGCTACCATATGAGCAAAGTGCATTGGAACACCTTGTATGTGGAACAATTGCCTCCCCAACTGATCAGGGAATTGGTGGACCATTCCTATGAACTGGTGGTTGCCAGCCTCACCAAAAAACTGCAACAAGAATTGAAAGACCTACAGTAAATCTGAATGGACGGGATTACGACTTTTTATACCCACCAACGGGACAAGCATTACGAAGAACTCAAACGGTTAAAAAAGCAATTGGCCTTGTTGGCTTCGTTGCGACTGCTCGTTTTTGTGGCAACGGGTTTGGCAATGTATTTTCTGTGGACCACCAGTTTGGTCTTTTGGATTTTCCCTTTGGGATTGGCGGGATTTTTATACCTCGTTTCCAGATACAGTGACCTAAAATGGCAAAAGGGTTATGTGGAGCGATTGATTGCCATCAACCAGACCGAATTGGAAGTAGCGGCCCGCCGCTTTCATCATTTACCAGATGGAAAGGAATTTTTGGTGCCTGAACATCCGTATGCCCAAGATTTGGATCTTTTTGGTCGAGGGTCTTTTTATCAATATGCCAACCGAACGGCATTGAAACAAGGGAGCCAAGTTTTTGCAGGTCTTTTATTGGATGGATATCCAAAGGATATTGCCAAAAAACAACAAGCCGTTCAAGAATTGGCCCAGTTGCCTGAATGGCGACAACGGTTTTCGGCATTGGCAGGCGGTACCCATCCCGAAGTGCCCCACCATGTGGTTTCCAAGTGGTTGAAAGAACATGTGGCCTTTGTGCCCAAATGGATAAAATACGTGGCTCCAGCTTTTGCCTTGGGTTCTATCGGCCTCATCATTGCTGCTGTTTCAGGGTGGATTCCCGAAGCTTTGGTGTTGTACTGGTATTTTATTGGAATCGGAATCGTTGGACGGTACGGAAAGAACATTTTGCGGTTCTCCTCTGATGTGTCCAAAGCTCAGGATACCATTGAGCAATATCAAAAACTGATTTCGGAACTGGAACAAAAGGAATTTGCTTCGGAACTGCTTCGGGATCTACAACAGAAATTGGTTTTGGATGGGGAAAAGACCTCCAAGATATTGAAGAAGTTCACCAGACATATGGCTATGTTGGACCAACAGAACAACTTGTTGATTATGATGTTCGGTCAAGGTCTTGCCCTGTGGAGCCTGTATTTTGCTTACCAAGTGGAAAACTGGATTGGCAAATATGGCAAACAAGTGGAAGGCTGGTTCGAGGCCATTGCCTATTTTGATGCCTACAACTCCTTGGGCAATTATGCTTTTAACCATCCTGATCACTCCTATCCCCAAATCACGGATGGACCGATGACCCTGCAGGCCAATGCGGTGGGTCATCCCTTGGTAGATCCAAAAAAGAATGTACTGAACGACTTTTCCTTGGATGAGGGCCGATTCAGTATTGTTACTGGCGCCAATATGGCCGGGAAAAGTACTTTTTTACGGGCGGTGGCCCTGCAAATCGTCATGGCCAACATGGGCTTGCCCGTTAAAGGAAAAGAGGTGCAATACCAACCTGTTCGATTGCTCACCAGTATGCGTTCCTCGGATTCCCTTGCGGATGAAACCTCATACTTTTATGCGGAGTTGAAGCGGTTGAAATACATTGTGGACGAGCTGGAAAAAGGCAATTGTTTTGTGGTCCTCGATGAAATCTTGAAAGGCACCAATAGTGTGGACAAGGCCGAAGGCTCCAAAAAATTCGTGGAAAAATTGGTGTGCTCCAGAGCTACTGGATTGGTCGCCACCCACGATTTGAGTCTATGCACCTTGGCCAATGAACTTCCGCAAGTGGAAAACCATTATTTTGATGCCCAGATCGTAAACGGGGAACTCTATTTTGACTACCGTTTTAAGGAAGGCATCTGCCAGAACATGAATGCTTCCTTTCTCCTAAAAAAAATGGGAATTGTGGATTAGTGCCTCCAAATGATCCTTTTTGATTTTCTGCCAAAGGGGATGTACTGATGATTTACATGAAGCCAAAAAAAGAATTACACTTATCGGTTTGTATAAGAATAGTGCGGTTTTGTGTCCGAGGATTTTCCGTAGGAAAATCAGAGTGACCAAATGTGCACTAACTTTGGGTTTGTACTAAACTACGCATTATTTTTATACGTTGTTGGCACTAGTTTTTATTAATCTTTTAGTTCAGTGATAAAATCGTGCAGGTAGATTATTTTGAGTGGTTTTTCCTCCATTTTTTTATCAAAAACAACTATTTCGTATTCTATTTTTGGTTCTCCAATTTCTATTTCCATCTCCTTTTTTGCTAAAATCGAAAATTGCTCTATTTTATTCGATTTTGCAATATCAGTTACAATCTGTCTTGATTTATAATTAGGATTAGATTCGTCAAAAAAGTCACTTGTCAATTTTAAGGAATTTTCATTCTCAGGATTATAGTAATATGTGAACATATCTGACCCAATTACTACAAATCCTTTACGGCTAAAGTCAGGAGGAAAGTTCATTCCTCTATTAGATTCCTCAATGATAATTAATTTGTCAATTTTATCGATGTCCAAGTTTTTGAGGTCAAAGACTTTTTTATAATTATTGATATTGTTTGTTGTAGATTTTTTTAATCCCTCTGCTTGCATCTCCCAAAATCCTTTTCCTGTTGTCGCTCTGTACAAACTGTCCATTTTCGGGTCAACTTGGTCAATCATTTCTTTAGTCGGTTCTTTTTCCCAAGATTTTCTGAATAAGTCATAGTAGTTTTCAGAGAATGTTTGTGAATAAGCTGATATAGAGTACAGAACTAAAGTCAGATGAAATAAGTTTCTTTTCATAGATTTTTTCAAATTAGTGCCAACGTTAAAGATATGATTCGTTACAATACTTCGGCTGCGCTCAGTACAAAGTGAATTATATGGACCGATACCTGCCTGTCGGCTTACAGGAGTGAAGTTAGGGTTTTTCCGGTTAAAATTCCATCGCCAATAGATGGACATCCTTGTAATATAACTGGGCTTTGGGCTCAAATTTGGCTATAAGCCCTTTACCTGCACATTGTGGAAAGAGTCGGCCTGCAAGCGCAGCAATTCCTCTGCCTTCTTCTTTTTGTATTGGTACAGTTCCTCCTCGTTCTTGATATCGGCATAGATTTGCTGATTGATTTTTCCATCGGTGGCCAGCAACAGTTTGCGCTGTTCCACTTTTTGGGTCACCCAAGTGGCCACCACACTTTCCTGCTCTTCAAACTTGAAGTCGTATTCCCCTTTTGGTGCCAACAATTTGGCAATGATAGGGGCCGTTTCAATGGCCAAGAATAACAAAAAGATAAAAAACGAAGGGAACCAAGGTAATTTACCCAAAGCGTTGATGCGCGCCATGAGTCCGTCAAAACCATCGATAATGGGCTGGGAGCTGGTCACCGCCGAGTTATAATCTGTTTCCAAGGCCGCAATTTGGGCTTCTAGGCCTGCTATTTTGGTGGCATTGGTTTCTTTCAAAGTATTGAGTTCCGACAAGGCAGCATCGTGTTTATCACGTTTTTCCTTGTATACGGGTCCTTTGCCCAAAAGACCAGTTCCGGCAGTGCCTTCGGCCTCGGAAATATAGGTGTCGTACAAGGCGTTGGTTTCCGCTTCTTTGGTGGCGATTTCTCCCTTCAGGTTGGCAATGTCCTGATTAAGACTTTGAATTTTTGGGGTGTATTGAAGGGCCAGTTGTTCCTTGTTGTTCAACGTCATGGAATTCTTTTCTTCCAACAACACTTGGTTGATTTCCTTTTCAAAGATTTTCATTTCCAAGGGCTTGGAAATGACCACGGCAATAATGATCGCCAAAACGATCCGAGGTGCTGCCTGGAGCAATTCACTTTTAAAATTGTCCCTCTTTTTGATGGTGGAAACAATGTATCGGTCCAGATTGAAGATCAACAGACCCCAAATCAACCCAAAAAAGATGGACGTGTAGATATTGTCAAATACCGTGTAAAGGGCATAACCGCTCGCAATGAATGCCATAACAGCAGTGAAGAATACGGTGGCGCCAATCCCGGCATATTTGTTCTGTTCCCCATTGGAGCAGGTTTTTAGGATTTCAGTATCGGCTCCGGAGCAAAAAATAAAAAAACGTTGTAGCATGTTCGTGTTCTCTTTGATTGATAGGGTATTAGAACGTGATTTTGGAAATATTGTTACATAAAAAGCCCCAATTAAGGGGCTTTTAACATTATGAGAGTTTGTGGAGGTCTAGTTTTCCATCACGATGGGCTCCGTGGATAGTTTCACGATAGGTTTGCCGCTATTGGATCCTCTGGTATCAATATTGATGCTCTTATTGTTTTCCAAAACCTTGATGGCTTCCTTGGCGGATATTTCTTTTCCATTATGCATAAAGGTGGCTCCCTTGGCTGCCATTTCCTTAATGTGCTCCATGGGCGATTTGGGTTCTGGTGGAGCAGGGGGAGTATTGATCTTTGTGTTATTGGTATAAGTTGGGGCAATAGGAGACCCTGGTTTTCGGATATTGCTCCCAAGGTCATCATAGGGATCTTGGGTGTCGATTATATTCTCAATTTGATTTGAAGCATACTCTGTATCCGAAACATTTTTAGGTGGTTCAGGCGCACTCGGAGCAGGAGGTGGGGGCGGAAAATTAGGGAAGGGTTCTGCATCTTCCCGTTGTTTTTTGGACATTTTGCCATAGATTTCCTTTAACCGAATCACCTCTTGCTTTTTAATGTACATATGGTTACGGTCCATGTCGTTGTACTTTTTGGCCAAGGCATTGTATTCCTTCATTTCCTCACGCGAGGCACTGGATTGAGGGGTAGCCTCTGGACCTACAATGTTGATCGTGGCGGAACCGTATTCGGTTAGAATTTTATCTACCTTTTGAATCACATCTTTGGGCGTATTGTCCTGTAATTGAATGACGGAACGGACCAGTTTTTTGCGTTGATCAAAGGAAAGGTGTTCGTTGATTTTGGAAAGTGTTTCCTTTAAATCCTCCAAAGGAACCATCTTACCTTGAAATAATAATTTGCCGTTATTATTGATGTAGATTTCAATGAAATCGATGGCTTTTTGGGCAGACACCGTGTATATGGCAAAGCCTGCTCCTTGTCCTTTTTCCAAAGGTGTCATCCCTGTAATTTGGCTTCTTTTGATAGATTTATTCAATTTATAGGCAGGCACAATGGTTTTGACATCGACCATGACCAAATCATCCTTGGAATTTAGTTTTATCCAACTATCACTCACCAAATAGTATTGGCCCTCCACCTGCATAAAAACATTTTGATTGCCCTTTTTGGCCTCGTCCATCTTTTTATGAAACTCGAAATCCTCTTTAACTTGTTTATAGCTCCTTAGAATCGTTTCATAATCCAGATTTTTAGGATTGGTTACCAAGGAAGAAAGCTCTTTTGCACTTGACTTCTTTTGTCGCATGGCAAAATACATGGCGGAACTAATGTTGCCTTGTAGATCTCCCCAATGTTCTTTTTGATTAATTAGCTTATAACCTTCTTTGGTTACTGAGAAATCAAAATAAATCTCCCCTGGGTTTGTAACTTCAAGCTCAACCGCATAATAACCTCGGTTGTCGGTTTTGGAGAGAATTTGTCCATCGGTCCCCAATATAGTCGCATTTTCCAAGGGTAATAAGGTTTCTGAATCTACCACTAAACCGGCCAGTTCTATTGATCTCCGGGACAAACCTTCGACAGTATTTAGATTGTTGGACTTTGGATAAATGGATGTTTCTGAACTCACGTTTTTTACCACGGGGATTACCTCTGTTTCACTAAACCCCAATAACAATAGGGCGGTAAGTGGGAGCACGAGCAGGCTCCTCAATACAAATGATTTTCTTGATGTGTTTGTTTTCATGACTGTAAACCGTTTTTTGATTGATGAATAATTAATGGCATTGGCAATGCCGGTCGACTGATGTTGTTCAAAACTACCGTGTGATAAGTACGATAGGATGGTATTTTGATAATGCGAATGGTCATTATTTCCATTGATTACTGCCCTGTCCGCTAAAAATTCGTGGTTCAGCTTAATGGACGATTTAAAAAAGTAGATGATGGGGTTGAACCACAAAATGACCTGGGCCAGTTCAATGAGCAGGATATCCAGACTATGCCGTTGCTTGGCATGGGTTTCTTCATGTAAAAGCACTTCCTGCGGAATATGTTTTTCCTCAAATTGCCTTTGGTTCAAAAAGATATAGTTGAAGAAGGTATGCGGTGGAAGGGATTGTCTCAACAACACCCTAGTGATAAAGTTTTCCTTGAATTTGGGATTCTTGCGGATGCGTAACGCGATTTGGGCCAGGTTCCTTAAAAAACGAACTCCAAATCCGATAACACCAATAACGTAAACCATCCACAATCCAATTTCCCAATCAAAATAGGACCCTTCAGTAGCCACTTGCCCGGTTGCTGCATCCGAAATTTCAGTGATCGGAGTTGTGTTGAAGGTGGTTTGTTGGGCAACTTCCACATATTCGGTAAAGACTACGGCTGGGATCAAAAAGGAAGCAATCAACGCTCCTAAAAGAAAGAATCGCTTGAATTGGTGTATGCTTTCCTTTTCCAAAACCAGTTTATAAAAGGCCAGGAAAATGACAAGGCATGCGGTAGATTTTAATAGGAAGACCAACATGGTTATTTCTTTTTGATTTCGTTGTCTATCAATTTTCTCAATTCTTCCAATTCGGCTTTGCTCAAGTTTGTTTCTTTGGCAAAGAAGGAGGCAAATTGGCTCGCACTGTCGTTAAAAAAGTTTTTGATGAGTCCGTTCACATGTTTGGAAAAGTAATCCTGCTTTTTTACCAGCGGATAGTATTCCCTACTTCTCCCAATAGTGTTGTAAGCCACAAAGCCTTTGTCTGCCATCCGTTTTAAAAGGGTCGCCACGGTGGTGGTGGCCGGTTTGGGTTCCGGGTAGGCATCCAAGAGGTCTTTCATATAGGCCTTCTTCAACATCCAAACAATGTTCATCAATTCTTCCTCTGCTTTTGACAACTGCATCTGTGGTGTTTTTAATTGTGCTCTACAAACATAGAATAAAAATTTTAATTCTACAAATGTAGAGTTTGTTAAAATTGATAAGAGGATGTTTTACTTTCCAAAAATGTTAAGTTTGCCATCAAATACAACAACATGGGATTATTGGAAGATTTACAGAACAGGAGTGGTAACCAATGTGAGCTTTGTGGCGCAACGGAAGATTTGAAGGTGTATGAAGTACCACCAGTGTCTACCGGAGGGCTGGATGGTAGTGTAATGGCCTGCGCCACCTGTTTGGGTCAGATAGAAAATCCTGAGACTGTGGACTCCAACCATTGGCGTTGTTTGAACGATAGCATGTGGAGCGAGCAAGATGCCGTTAAGGTAGTGGCTTGGCGTATGTTGAACCGTTTAAAATCCGAAGGATGGCCGCAAGATCTGTTGGATATGATGTATTTGGATGATGAAGTTTTGGCCTGGGCAAAGGCAACGGGCGAAGGTCAGGACGCCGCGGATATGGTAGTACATCGTGATTCCAATGGAGTTGTTTTGGAAAATGGCGACAACGTGGTGCTCATCAAAGACCTGAAGGTGAAGGGGTCAAGCATGGTCGCAAAACAGGGAACCGCTGTGAGACGGATTTCCCTGGATCGCGAAAATGCTGAATATATTGAAGGCAAGGTGGACGGTCAACAAATCGTCATCCTAACCAAATACGTGAAGAAGCTTTAAGCTTTCATCTCCGCATAATATTGATAGAAATAAGGGATGGTCTCAATCCCTTTCAAGAAATTCCAAACCCCAAAATGCTCGTTGGGCGAATGGATGGCGTCGCTGTCCAGCCCAAATCCCAATAGAATGGTTTTGCTTTCCAATACCTTTTCAAATAGGGCAACAATTGGGATACTGCCCCCGGTCCGTTGGGGTACGGGACTTTTACCAAATGTTTTTTCTATGGCTTTGGCTGCCGCTTGGTACCCATCACTATCAATAGGGGTCACATAAGCCTGACCACCATGGTGCGGGGTCACTTTCACTTTTACACTTTTGGGCGCAATGGAGGTAAAGTATTTGGTGAACAGGTCCGTGATCTCATGCCAATCCTGATTGGGCACCAAACGCATGGAAATTTTGGCATAGGCCTTACTGGCAATCACAGTTTTGGCGCCTTCACCGGTATAGCCGCCCCAAATACCGTTTACATCCAACGTGGGTCGAATACCGAATCGTTCCGTGGTGGTATATCCTTTTTCACCATGCACATCGCCAATGTCTAAAGCTTTTTTGTACTCTTCTAGGTCGAAGGGAGCCTTGGCCATTTCAGCACGTTCCTCATCAGAAATGATCTGTACCTTATCATAAAATCCGGGAATGGTGATATGGTTGTTTTCGTCATGCATGGCGGCAATCATTTTGGCCAATACATTGATGGGATTCGGAGCTGCTCCGCCGTAAATTCCGGAATGCAGGTCGCGGTTGGCCCCGGTCACTTCCACTTCCACATAACTCAGGCCACGCAAACCGGTGGTGATGGAAGGGTTTTGGTTGGAAATCATCCCGGTGTCGGAGATTAAAATGATATCATTCTTGAGTTTTTCCTTGTTTGCATCCAGAAAACCGGCCAAACTATCACTGCCGACCTCTTCCTCGCCCTCGATCATAAACTTGACATTGCAGGGCAATTGGTTGTTCTTGATCATAAATTCCACCGCTTTCACGTGCATAAAAAACTGACCTTTATCGTCACAGGCACCACGGGCAAAAATGGCTCCATCTGGATGTTTTTCTGTTTTTTTAATGACGGGTTCAAACGGAGGGGAGTCCCAAAGGTTCATGGGGTCCGGTGGTTGTACATCATAGTGGCCATAGACCAGTACAGTGGGTAAATTGGGGTCGATGATCTTATCGGCATAAACCACGGGATAGCCCTTGGTCTCACAAATCTCGGCATTGTCGCAACCCGCGTCGATCAAGGATTTTTCAACGGCCTTGGCAGTTTCCAGTACATCGTGGGAATAAGCGGTATCCGCACTGATGGAGGGAAGTTTTAGCAGTTCAATAAGTTCGTTGATGAATCTGTCCTTGTTGGAGTGGATGTAGTTGTTGATGTCTTCCATAAATGTGTTAAAAACGACCCTAAAAGTACAAAAAACAAGTTTTTAAAGGTATCAGATTTGCAAATCGGAAAATTGATTTATATTTGCACTCCTTTCCGCGGATGTGGTGGAACTGGTAGACACGCTAGACTTAGGATCTAGTGCCGCAAGGTGTGCAGGTTCGATTCCTGTCATCCGCACCAAAGATAGAAGCTCCTTTTTCGGGAGCTTTTTTTATGCCTTGTAATGAGCTGATAGTTCTTTGGCTTAATCCCTCGCTAAATACAGATACCCTTGGTATTCTAATTTCAAGTCATCCATATCCACTAGATAAAAATAGACCCCAGAGGGTAGCCCACTGCTTCTACTAATGACCAAATCTCCTGTGTTGGCAAAGCCATTGAATTCGTTGGTGTAGTTTTTCTTTTCAAATACGAGTAGGCCATTGCGGTCAAAAATGAGGACACGGTTGTTCAGGGATTGAGCGAGTTCTTCAAAATGAAGAAAATCGTTGACCCCATCACCATTGGGGGTAAGAAGATGATTGCCCAAATCCGGAAAAATTTCAGGTAAGTGTAATGATCCAAAGGTTAGGACCTCATAATCGTTCGGAACAAAAGAAGCTGAGGCGGCAAACCCCTGATTAAGGTCGCCAACGGCTGAGTCCCCTAAATTGACCCATTGGTTTTGGGCCTTACTCCACCCTACAATGGTAACGGCTTCCACTTGATCGGTGATCAGGGAAAGTTGACTGCGATTGTTCCAGGAAATTTGAATGGTGGAGGGGACCGAGCCTTCCAACTGCCAAAACTCTTGGTCACTGATGTTTTCTAAAATGGTATTGTCGAAAACGGAAGTCAAGAAACCTGCATCGTTGGCATTTCCGAAGAAATAAATACACTGGGCAGTGCTGTTGACGCCTTCCGAGTTGATGATCAAGGGCCTCAATTGTTCGGCATCGCCAACGGGAAAAATAAAGTTTTGCTTGTTGGAAACAGATGCAAGTCCATCCACTTTGGATAGATTTTGTGATCCCGTGTGGAATGTATCAGAAAGAAACTGCAAGGAAACAAAAGGATCCGAACGGGTTCCCACATCGCCCAGAATAAAGTTCATATTGTTGGTCAACGCCATCGAAACCTGAAGTTCCAATCCATTGTCGGCCAACAGTTCCACATCCTGAAAAACAGGAGGGAACAGCCCAGAAAGGCTCAACGAGCCATCGTTGTAAAATCCGGCAAGTCCCTGGTTGTCATCAAAAACCCCATCGTTGATCAAATTGGAATGAAAACCCAAACTACCTTGATCATGAATCTTGAGCATGCCCCAATTTCGGGTGCCTTCCTGTGCGTTCACAAATAAGAAACCTATCATGAAGAAAAGTATCCATCCTTTTTTCATGACATCAGCGTAATTTATTGATCACAAAACTGGAACTCCCACTACCGTTCAACCGGACGGTGCCAATGTTGGCTTCCCGGTAGGCCAAAATGGAAATGACATCACTGGCGCTCAGTTGCAAAATTTCACTTAAATGCACACTGGCTTCCCGTTGTCCATTATTAAAACTGATATGGCCAGATGCCCCATAAGCACTCGCTGGAGTTCCGTTTATGGCAATCCGGACGTATACATTGGTGTCAAATTCGTTGAGATTGAGGGCACTATCATCAATGCCCAAGAGTGCTACGTTCAGTCTGATGTCATATCTGCCTGCCTCTTTCACAACCAGCGTGTTGCCACTAACTTCATACAGATTGGTGCCATCGTCCACATAAGTGTTGGAACCGAAAATGGGCACCACCGTACCATCCACGTTGAGGTTGGTTGTTGTATTGGTGTTGGTCCATCGGCCTCCATAATTTACCTTGGAGGTGTGTAGTATTCCGCCGGAATCTACCTTGACGATTTCATCGGAACTGCTTGCATAATCAAGACTGCCGATTCTTGCATAACCTTCCACATCTAGGGACTGGCTGGGGGTTGAAGTGCCAATGCCCAATCGTTTGTTGCTATTGTCCCAAAAAAGTTGATCATTATCCTGGGTGGGTATGCCATCCGAGCCAGCAAAGAAGACGGAACCGGGAATTCCCGTAAAAGTCAATGCGGCCCAAGCGGAGCCATTCCAAATTTTTACCACTTGTCGGTCCGCATCCGACGTATCAAACCAAATATCGTTCAATACGGGATTTGATGGGGTTGCACTTCCAATATTTGTAGTAGTGTTCCTTACCGTTATTTTGGTTCCCTTATTGTCGATACTCCGGTGTTCCTGACCATGGGCCATCTCGCACAGACCGAGAAGGAATGCGAAGACGATGATTGTTTTTAGGGTAAGGAATACCTTCATAGACAATGGATTATTGGGGTCTGATCCCGTTTTTGCAAGGGGAAATTGCCTGGCATCAAGATTAAGAGCTAGGCTTAAATTTGTTCAGGAAAGCGTATGTTATTTAACGTACTGCACTTCAATAACATCCCCTGCATAAACCGCCCAATCGTTCGGGGCACTTCCGCCAGGAACCAAAGTAACCGTTGAGGATGCGATGGTATAATCCACATTGGCCAATAATTTAGCGCCATTGCGGTACACCCAAACCTGACTGTACGCGGGGAGCGTGGGACTACCTGTTAAGGCATAAGCTGTTTGCCCGGCAGTTGCGGTAAAGCTCTCATGACCACTTTGGATTAGGTTAAGGTCCGCGGCCAAAAGTTTTTTGATGGCCCCAGTGGCCTCATCACGAACCAGAATGGTGTACCCGGTTCCGGTTCCATGGTCGGAACCCGTTGTAGCATCGGTAGAAGCGGTTTCCGAAGAGATCAAATCAATTCCATCCAATCCGAATACGTTTCCGTCCACATCAATGAAGGTATCATCGGTCAAAGTGCCGCCCAATTGCCAAGTAGTCGTGGTAACATTGTTGGTAGTGTTGGAAAGCATTGTAATGCCATTTTGGGTTTGAAGGTACTTGATGGTACCTTTATTGTCTACAACGCGAACCGATCCGCCGGTTGTCGTGGTTCCGGGAACAATGTCAGCATTTTTGGTGACATCCCCTGAGGTCTGTTGGGCTTGTACGGCACCAAAATAGAACAGTGCTGAGCACAGGAAAGTGATTTTAGAAATTGTTGAAGTCTTCATAATGATAGGTGTTTAATTAATTGCTGATTACATGTATTATAAGTTTAGAGGAGTTGAACAATCTTGATTTCGTCGTTATCAAAACAGACTACATTGGGTTCCAATTGGATGATGTTCGTCCCAATGGCAGTGAAATTTATTTTAATGCCATTTCGGTATACATCTATTTTATGGATATCGGTAATAGTCTGTGGTGTTGTAAATTGATTTTGCCCGTTACTGGCTATTACTATGGATTCTGCCCGTTGTACCAAGGTATTGGTTTGTCTACCGTTATCACAAAGGCTTTTCCAGTCCTGCCCATTAAAAACATATATACAATTGGAATCCGTATTGTAGACGAGTGCTCCATGAAGTGGTGTTATGGTATTCATTTGGGCAGTGCTTACCCTGGTCAGGACCAAGGCTCGTTGTGTGCTTTCCAGTTCTAACAGGGATGATGGGTCAATAGCCTGCAGGTTCTCCCCAATTTTAACTTGGGAGAATAGGAACGAAGTGCCGAAAAGCAACAACCACACAATACCAACGGGTCTGATTTTCATAATTCTACAGAATATGTAAGTAAAATATTACTTATTTGAAAGTAGATAAAGGCTTGATGGATAGCATTATTTTGTTGTATAATAGTGAAAAAATGTAGTTAAGCAATTAATAATTAATGTCTTAAATGTTAATATAAGACTTTAAATCATGGTTTTTCTAATGGTGTTGGTTTTCAAAAAATGGATTTTAAGAAAGAGAAGTAAAGCTTGAAACGCATAAATTGTTCTTACAAAACCAATTATTTTAATTCAGATATTCGTAATAAATCGATATAAAAATGAAAAATATTGAATTATGTGTATTATTTTATGAAAAAAAATAAATATCTTTAATCGTTGTGTGCTCCTATATCAGCAATTTTCGGGAAACCACGATAAACTGACGGTTTTTTACTTTCGAGTATCGTTATGAAACCTTGGGGGTAGAAGTAAATAGAGTTTGTTTACCTATTCAATTTTGCAATAAAATATTGAATTTGGAGTTGTACTTTCTGTCAACTATCGTTTTTTTATCGATATTTAGCGCACTCAAACTAAAAACTAACTTAATTTATTTTTGCCAGACACTATGTACAAGGAAATTTATTTGGTAGATGACGAAGATCTAGTAAACACGGTGAATGCAATCCATTTTAGAAGGATGGGGATGGAAGATAGGGTGAAGAGCTTTACCAATCCTGAACTGGCCCTTGACGATCTTCGGTTTAGGGAAAACCCCAATACAAAAACATTGATCCTATTGGACATCAACATGCCGGAAATGAGTGGTTTCGAATTCTTGGAATTCATGATGCTCGAAGATTTCCCCGAATCCAATGAAGTGTTGCTTGTAACCTCTTCGGAATCCGATGCCGACAAGGAAGAGGCGAAGAAATATAAAAAATATGTAAAGGAATTCATTACCAAGCCTTTGCAGATTGCCCACTTGGAGGATTACCTTCAGGGTTCCTACAAATAATAAGTCAAAGATTTGTAAATTTCCATAGTCCAAAAGCTGAAATTCAACATTTTGAACAGTGAAAGAAAAACAGATACTTATTCATAACAAGATAGAAATTGTTGAGGATAGAGGTGACGTTGTGTGGGCAATGGATAACGATTACAAGTTAACCGCTTTCAATACCTCATTCGAACAAAGATTGAGGGATGAGCATTTGGGCGATGCCGCCAAGGGGATGGATCTTCGCACCATTTATGGTAAGGGCGTATTCTTCAGTCCGTGTGAAAAGGGATGCGAAAAGGCCCTGAATAGATATGCCACCTCTTCGGAACATACCTTTTCACAGAACGGTAGTACGGTCATTCATGAGTTCAAATTCCAACCTTTTATGGATAGCACGGGCAACGTGATCGGTTGTTGTATCTGGCAGAAAGATGTGACCCAAGAGGTGAACAACATCCATCAGTTGGAAGATAGCCAACAAAAATATCGAGAAGCTCAAGAAATGACCAATTTGGGCCACTGGCATTGGGATATGGAAAAGGATGAGATTACTTGGTCCGACCAGTTGTACCACATTTTTGGGCAGATACCAGGGCAATTTGAAGCCAATTATGATGCCGTAATGAGTATTGTCCACCCAGAGGACAAACTGGCCTTTAATGAAGACGTGGAGCGCAGCATCAATAAAAATGTGCTTCATGACATTGTGCATCGTATTATAGTGAACAAAGATGAAATACGCTACCTGCATCAAAAAGGAAAGCCTTATTTCAATGAAAACGGTGTGCCTATCCGTATGTCGGGAACTACGCAGGATGTTACCAAAGATGTCTTGACCAATCAACAGGTGGTTCAACAGAACAACGAACTACAAAACTTTGTAAGGATCATATCCCATAATTTAAGGGGTCCCATTTCCAATTTGTTGATGTTGTGTAAGATTTATGACTGGGGAATCCATGACATGAATGACGACATCATGAAAAAAATTGAACATACCACTGAGGCGTTGGATCAGACCATAAAAGACCTGAACCTTTCCTTGTCCTTAAAACGGGTGGACAAGGAACAGTTTAAGGAAGTCAGGTTGAAGGAGGTCATGAAAGATGTGGACGGTCTGTTGTTCGATGAGATTGAAAAGAAAAAGGCTATCATCCAGACCAATTTTTCTCAAGTTGAAGTCATCAAAGGGATAAAAAGTTATTTCAGCAATATTTTTTACAACCTCATTATCAATGCATTGCATTATTCCCAAGAAGATGAACGACCTCTCATAAAACTTTCCACAGAAGATACAGAAACGGAAGTGATCCTAAGGGTTTCCGACAATGGTATCGGAATTGAACTGACCCCGGAAAAGGAACGCAAGATCTTCGACATGTATGGAAGGTTGAGCGGTGCCACCGAAGGTAAGGGATTGGGACTTTATTTGGTGAAGACCCAAGTGGAGGCCATGGATGGTAAAATTGAGGTGAAAAGTAAAAAGGATGTAGGGACCACCTTCATCCTGCATTTCCCAAAATAGAAATCCCCCCTATTTTAAAAAGGCAGTTGGGACAGATCAACATTTCCACCGGAAATGATGATGCCTATATTTTTTCTGGCAAATTTTTCTTTTTGTTGTAATACTGCAGCCAAGGCAACGGCACTGGAAGGTTCACATACAATTTTGAGTCGTTCCCAAATAAGGTGCATGGCGACAATGATCTCCTCTTCCGTTACCCTGATGATTTCATCCACATATTTCAAAATGAGGGGAAAATTACGGTCGCCCAACTGGGTTTTTAAACCATCCGCAATGGTATTGGCCGTTTCATTGGTTTCAATTTGGCCGCTCATTAGCGATCGGTATGCATCGTCACAAGCCAAGGGTTCGCCCCCAATCGTTTTGCAATGCTTCCCAAAATAATGGGCTGCAAGGGCCGTGCCTGCAATCAATCCGCCACCACCAACAGGGGTCACCACATAATCAAGATCAGGTTGGGTCTCCAACAATTCCACACAAGCGGTACCCTGTCCTAAAATAACCTGGTCGTCATTGGATGGGTGTATAAAAGTAGCCCCATATCGGTCTTCAATACTTTTGGATTCGCGTTCCCGTGCTTCCAAAGTAGGCTCACATTCTATCACCATGCCGCCATAACCTCTAACCGCGTCCTTTTTTACTTGTGGAGCGGTATTGGGCATCACAATATAGGCCTTCACTCCCAAGCCTTGTGCCGCCAAGGAAAGAGCCTGGGCAAAATTGCCCGAGGAATGTGTTACCACTCCGTTCTTTTTTTGTTCCGCCGTAAGTTGCATGATGGCGTTGGCTGCCCCACGCATTTTAAAAGCGCCCATCCTTTGGAAGTTTTCACACTTGAAATAGAGTTGCGCGCCTACCATTTCATTGATCAATCGGGAAGTAAGCACAGGGGTAATGTGGATAAAAGGTTTTATCCGTTCGTGGCAGTCGATAAGGTCTTGCTTGGTCATGATAAAAAATTAAGCCCGGATTTGACAATACAAAATCCGGGCTTAAAGATAGGAAGGGACGCTCAATTAATGATGGGATTCCATCTTTTGTTCCTCTTCCTGTTCCTCTTCGATGGAAATGCCTTCCATGCCCAATTCCGGAATCACCAACAAGGGAATCTGCGTATGGAACGCCGTTCTTTTGATGATAGGTTCCCTGGTCATTTTTTCCATATAGCTGTGCTGATAATTCAGCAGGGCCAACAAATGGATGTCCAGCTCTTTGGAGAACATCTCCAAAGTGTGGGAAACGGAGTTAAGTTCGGAAACGGTATGCACATAATGTTCCACATCGCCCAAATACCTTCTCAACATGTTCAGGTTGAACTGTTGCAGTTCAGATAGGGCTTTTATCCCATATTGTACATGGACTATCCGAATGGTGGCTTTGAACATTTTGGCCATTTCCAGTAAAGGAGATAGCTCAGAAGTGGTATAAAACCTATTGAAATCGGTGGCAAAGGCAATCTCCGAAGGGGTTACAAATTCAAAATTATAGGGGATGGCCAAAATGGGGCATTTTTTGGTGCTCTTGATGATACGCACCGTATTGCTTCCCATAAAAACTTCATCCACACCCGAAGCTCCCTTGGTTCCTGTTACCACTAAATGGATGCCCAAGGTCTCCACAATATCTTTTACTTCTTCCATCAACAGATTGAAGGAAGAAATTGTCTCAAACGTATGGTTGGGATTACCATACTTACTTTTTATACGGGCAACGGTTTTCTGTAATCCTCGTTCAGAACTCTCCCTCACCGCATCAACAATACGAACGCCATCCACCATTTTCGCCATAAAACGGCTACTCGGAATCACCGGGGTGTAGGTATTGAGTAGATAAAAAGTACAACGTTTGTTGCGGAACAATTGCATGGCATAGTCGATGGCATTCCATGCGTTTTCCGAAAAATCCGTAGGTATTAAAATCTTTTGCATCTGACTAAGAATATGATGCGATAAAATTAAACCTATGGGGAGGGGGATTCTATGACAATTGTCAGGTTTGGAAACAGGGCTTAAAAACCATCTACCATTTCCATCAATTTGCGCTCATCCTTAATGCCGATTTTTTTACCGGATGTGTGGATAAGCCCTTTCTTTTTGAATTCGGAAATGATACGGATGGCGGATTCGGTCGCGGTACCCACCACATTGGAAATGTCTTCCCTGGAGAGTGTCAAGGCCAAGAAACCTTGCTCATCTTCCCCAAAGTTGTTCTTTAAATAAAGGAAAGCTTCGGCAATACGTTGTTTCACCGTTTTTTGGGAAATGTTCACGATTACGTCATCGGCTTCCTTAAGATCGTGGGCCATATGGCGCAGCACCTCCAAGGTAAAATTGGGGTTTTTCTGAAGGGTATTGGTAATACTTTCCTTTGGAATAAAGCACACCTCCATGTCCTGCACCGCAATGGCGGAAAGGTTGGTGCTCTCTTCGGCAATCACGGAGCGTTGCCCAAGAACCTCACCTTTGGTGGCCAATTTTACAATCTGGTCCTTACCGTTGGCACTTAGTTTGGAAAGCTTGGAAATACCGTTGCGAACGCAATACACACCATTGAGTTTATCGCCTTCCTCAAAAAGGGCCTCCCCTTTTTTAACGGTCTTTGTAACCTTGGAATCAGATACATGCTTTAACTCTTCCTTGCTCATGGCCCGGAGCGAGTTAAATTGTCTAATGATACAATTTTCACATCTGCTTTCCATACTGTTTTAGTTTACCTGATTGAACAAAATTAAGAGAATAGTGACCACAATTTACTGATAAATATCATATTTTTAAGGGGCAGACTATCCCAATTTTGCGTTAGGTAAAGCAAATGTATAATGGCAGACTCAACCTGTTATCACTGTGGGGACGATTGTGGGAACCATGGGGTTCGGTTTGATGATAAAGATTTTTGTTGCAATGGTTGCAAGACCGTTTACGAGATTTTTACATCCAACGGACTGGCCACGTATTATGAAATAGAGGCCAAAGCTGGAACCACCCCTAACGAGATCCGCAAGAAATACGATTTTTTGGACAACCAGGAAATCGTGGAAAAACTGGTGGAATTCAATGAGGAAGGAGTTCAGGTGGTGAGTTTGAGTATTCCCACCATACATTGCAGTTCCTGTATTTGGGTTTTGGAAAACCTAAACCGCCTACATTCGGCCATTACGGTCTCCCAAGTAGATTTTCCCCAAAAAACCATCCGGGTTACCTATAAAACAGACGATTTTTCTTTGAAAGCTTTGGTGCTGCTTTTAGGCAGCATCGGTTATGAACCCTATATCTCGTTGGAGGAATACAACAAAAAGGGTAAAAAAGTGGATCGCTCCCTGATCTACAAATTGGGTGTGGCTGGGTTTGCCTTCGGGAATGTGATGCTGTTTTCCTTCCCTGAATATTTTGAGGTGCAGGAATTTTGGCTGGACCAGTACAAAGTGGTCTTCCGTTGGTTGATGTTCGCCTTTTCCCTGCCAGTGGTATTTTATGCGGGTCAGGATTACTTCATTTCCGCATACAAAGGACTGCGTTCCAAAATGTTGAATATTGATGTGCCCATTGCCTTGGGTATCCTTGCCCTGTTTCTTCGCAGTACCGTTGATATTGTGTTCGATTTGGGCTCCGGTTTTTTTGATAGCTTAACGGGATTGGTGTTTTTTCTGCTGTTGGGCAAATTCTTCCAACAGCGTACCTATGCCTATCTTTCCTTTGAACGCGATTATAAATCCTATTTTCCCATTGCCGTTACCCGATTGAATACATCCGGGGAGGAAGAAAATGTACAGATTTATAATGTTGAAGTAGGTGATCGGATCTTGATCCGTAGTCATGAGATCATTCCCGTGGATGGAATCTTGATCAAGGGCAATGCCGAAATCGATTATAGTTTTGTGACAGGCGAGTCCGAGGCCGTTTTTAGGGAATCGGGAGAAAAATTGTTCGCTGGGGGCAAACAATTGGGAGATGTGCTAGAGGTGGAAGTGCTCAAGACGGTTTCTCAAAGTTACCTGACACAATTGTGGGGCAACTCGGTATTCTCCAAAGATAAGGTGAGCCATTTCCAATCACTTACGGATAGCATAGGAAAACGATTTACCATCGCGGTTTTGTCCATTGCCACCTTGGCCACTGTTTTTTGGATGATCTATTTGCCCAGCATGGCCATGAATGTGTTCACTTCGGTCTTGATCATTGCCTGTCCATGTGCCATAGCCTTGGCGGCGCCATTCACTTTGGGAAATATCCTTCGCATTTTTGGCAAGCACAAATTCTATCTTAAAAATGCCAATGTTATTGAACGATTGGCTAAAATCGATACCGCCATTTTCGATAAAACGGGTACCCTTACCACCAATCAAAAGGAAGCCATTGTGTATGAAGGTATGGCCTTGACAGATGAGGAGACCGCTCTTTTGAAGACTACGT
Source organism: Allomuricauda sp. M10 (assembly GCF_020782875.1). GTDB lineage: Bacteria > Bacteroidota > Bacteroidia > Flavobacteriales > Flavobacteriaceae > Flagellimonas. The sequence goes on from NZ_JAJGBN010000003.1 coordinate 99,454, forward strand.
TGCGGGCATCCAACCATCCTTTGAGCCGTTCCTTGTACGATATTTTAAAATCGAATGCCATCATGACCTTGGATGAATTCCAGGAACATACAGGAAAAGGCATTGAAGGCAGGGTTAAGGAGCATTCTATAAAAGTAGGTTCCGCCAGTTATGTGGGCAAAGAAGCTTCGCCATCCATGACCAGTACCGCTGTTTACGTAAGCGCTGATGAGGATGTAAAAGGCCGATTTGTCTTTAAGAATACCTACCGAAAAGGCCTGGGTGAGATTTTTGAAACGCTTTCGACCGAGATGGATTTGGGTGTGCTTTCCGGGGATAATGACGGGGAACGACCCATTCTCGAAAACATCTTACCCAAAAAGACCAAAATGGCATTCAACCAAAAACCAGAAGATAAGTTAGAGTACATCAAGGAACTCCAAAAAAAACATTCGGTTTTAATGGTAGGTGATGGATTGAATGATGCCGGGGCATTGGCCCAAAGTGATGTAGGCATTGCGGTTTCGGAGAACATCAATGTGTTTTCTCCGGCCTGTGATGGAATTTTGGATGCTTCCAAAATAAAGTTGTTGCCCAGGTTCATCAAGTTGTCCAAAGGTGCCGTAAAGATCATTAAAATGAGTTTTTTACTGTCCCTCTGCTATAATGTAGTGGGATTGTACTTTGCCGTAACAGGGCAGTTGCAGCCTGTGATCGCGGCCATATTGATGCCCTTGAGTTCCATCAGTATTGTGGTATTTACCACGGTGGCGACAAATTATTTGGGCAAGGGATTAAAAAATATTGAAATCTGATAAATGTCATTTTTTGAAGTAGGGCATAGCAGTAGTTTTACCATCAAATTAAGGTAGGTATGAGCGTTATTTATGTGTTGTTGGCCATAAGTGTCACAGTGGCCGTGGCTTTTTTTGCGGCCTTCGTACTGTCGGTCAAAAGTGGGCAGTATGATGATACGTACACTCCTTCCGTTCGCATGCTTTTTGAAGACGAGATTGTCAAGGACAAGGACAATTCAAACCTGAATAATCAAAAATCAAACAAGAATAGTACAAACCAATAAATATGGAAATACAACAGTTCCGCTACGATAACAAAATCGTGCAAAAGTTCTTATACGCCACCATTCTCTGGGGCGTAGTGGGTATGTCGGTAGGTCTCTTGTTGGCCTTTATGTTTTTATTCCCTAATGTTACGGATGGAATTCCGTGGTTGAGTTTTGGCCGCTTGCGTCCGTTGCATACCAATGCGGTGATCTTTGCATTTGTGGGTAACGCCATTTTTGCAGGGGTCTATTACTCCCTACAACGGTTGCTAAAGGCCCGTATGTTTAGTGATGTGCTGAGCAACATCAATTTTTGGGGCTGGCAGTTGATCATTGTGGCCGCGGCATTGACTTTGCCCTTGGGTTATACAACTTCCAAGGAATATGCAGAGTTGGAATGGCCCATTGACTTGGCTATCGCCGTAGTCTGGGTGGTATTCGGCTGGAACATGATCGGAACCATCCTGAAGAGGAGACAAAGACACCTTTATGTGGCCATTTGGTTCTATCTGGCAACCTTTGTTACCGTAGCGGTACTCCATATTTTCAACAGCTTGGAGTTACCGGTATCGGCATTGAAAAGTTATTCCGTTTATGCCGGTGTACAAGATGCCTTGGTACAATGGTGGTATGGTCACAACGCGGTGGCGTTCTTTTTGACCACTCCCTTTTTGGGATTGATGTACTATTTTGTGCCCAAAGCGGCCAACAGGCCCATCTATTCCTATAGGTTATCCATAGTCCACTTCTGGTCCTTGATCTTTATCTACATCTGGGCAGGTCCTCACCACTTGTTGTATTCTGCTTTGCCAGATTGGGCACAGAACCTAGGTGTAGTTTTCTCCGTGATGTTGATCGCTCCTTCCTGGGGTGGTATGATCAACGGTCTTTTGACATTGAGAGGGGTTTGGGACAAAGTACGAAGTGATGCAACGCTTAAGTTCATGGTGGTTGCCATTACCGGTTATGGTATGGCCACTTTTGAAGGCCCAATGCTTTCCCTTAAAAACGTGAATGCGATAGCCCACTTCAGTGACTGGATCATTGCCCACGTGCACGTAGGTGCCTTGGCTTGGAACGGTTTTTTGACCTTTGGAATGATATATTGGTTGGTACCTCGTATGTTCAAAACAAACCTCCACTCCAAAGGATTGGCCAACTTCCATTTTTGGATCGGTACCTTGGGTATTATCTTGTATGCCCTACCCATGTATGTGGCAGGGTTTACCCAAGCCTTGATGTGGAAAGATTTCAACCCGGATGGCACCTTGGTTTATGGTAACTTCTTGGAAACCGTATCCCAGATCATCCCTATGTATTGGATGAGGGCCATTGGAGGTAGCCTTTATATTTTGGGAATGTTCGTGTTGTTGTACAACGTGGTGATGACCATTAAAGCCGGATCCAGGGTTGAGGACGAATTGGCAGAAGCTCCAGCTTTGGACAGGGTATCCAAAAGGCGTGTGGCCGGAGAAACCTTCCACAACTGGTTGGAAAGAAAACCGGTTCAGTTGACCATTTTGGCCACTATCGCCATCTTGATCGGAGGTATCGTACAGATTATTCCGACCATCTTGGTGAAATCCAATATTCCGACGATTTCCAGTGTAAAACCTTATACTCCTTTGGAGTTGGAAGGACGTGACCTTTATATCAGAGAAGGTTGTGTGGGATGTCACTCCCAAATGATCAGACCTTTCCGAAGCGAAGTGGAACGTTATGGCGAATATGCCAAAGCAGGGGAGTTTGTTTACGACCACCCATTCTTGTGGGGTAGTAAGCGTACCGGACCCGATTTGCTTAGGGTAGGTGGTAAGTATTCCGATAACTGGCACTTGAACCACATGTACGATCCCCAAAGTACATCTGCAGGTTCCATCATGCCTTCCTATAAATGGTTGGTGACGGACCAACATGATCGCAGTGGTGTTCAGGCCAAAATGGAAACCATGGTAAAATTGGGAGTTCCCTACACAGAGGAAGATATTGCCAACGCATCACAGAGCATGGCGGCCCAAGCAGAGCAAATTGAGCAAAACCTGTACTCCGATCCAGAGTTTGTGAAAACTTATGAAGCGGACAAAAAATATGCCGCGGAGAACGGTCAGGATTTTGTTGAAATGCGCGATCGTGAGATTGTATCCCTCATTGCTTACCTGCAACGATTGGGTACGGACATTAAGATCAAAGGATCGGCAGAACTGTCATCTGAAAAGTAACGAGTTAAAAAAGAATCATGAATCATGAATCAAGAACCAAGACAAAAACAATCAAGGCAGAAAGGTCTTATGTCTTGGTTCTGATATCTAAAATCTAACATAACCATGTTGAAATTCGTAAAGAACCATATGGAAACCATTGACGGAGTAGCCAATTACCCGATGATTTCCCTGCTAATCTTCTTTGTATTTTTTGTCCTGTTGGGATGGTGGGTACTGACCGCCACCAAGGAACACATCAAAGAGATGGGCGAACTGCCTTTGGAAGACAACGATCAACAAAACAAACTATAAAACTATGAGCACAAGAACACCCTGGTGGATACGCGTACCCGTACTATTCTTTTTGATCTTCGGATTGATGGAATACTTTATAGACTCTGGAGATAAACCAGCCATCATCGAATACCCCATTACGCAGTTTTTTATGCTCTTGGTCTTGATGATCTTGATTGCCATTGAGCTGATCTTGAGTTCCATTGAGAACATTATGTTCCAAACGCTTTCTGCAGAAGGCAAGGAAAAATATCTTGCTGCCAAGAACAAGAAATTCGAGTGGAAATGGGCCAAGAATGTCATGTCTAAATTGACCCGAAGCCGTTCCATTGAAAGGGAAGGCGAGATCATTCTCGACCATAACTACGATGGTATCCGCGAGTTGGACAACGTACTCCCTCCGTGGTGGGTGTACCTGTTCTATGGTACCATGATCTTTGCCGTGATCTACTTGGTGCGTTTCCATATTGTGGGCGATTACGACCAAAAATTGGAGTATGAGCAAGAAGTGGCAGCAGCCCAATTGGCCATAGATGAATACAAAAAAACAGCCAAGGATCTTGTGGATGTAAATACCGTGGAATTCCTTTCCGATGCTTCGGATTTGAGTGCTGGTGAGAAAATATTCCAGAGCAATTGTGTGGCTTGTCACATGGCCGATGGTGGCGGTGGTATTGGACCTAACCTGACCGATGAGTATTGGATTTTGGGTGGGGGCATCAAAAATGTTTTCCATACCATTTCCGAAGGAGGTCGTGACGGTAAAGGGATGGTCGCTTGGAAGCAAAGCCTGAAGCCAGCCGAAATAGCCCAGGTGGCCAGTTACGTGTTAACATTGGGAGGAACAACTCCAGCCAATCCAAAAGAAGCACAAGGCGATCTTTGGGTGGATCCCAATGCACCACAGCAGCCAACAGGAACCGAATCTGAAACCGCACCGATGGAGCAGGTAATAGATTCCACAACAGTGGCCATGGACTAGTCCACATAGGACATTGCCATCAATTTTTCACAAAACACACATGCAATGGAAGAAAACTTTAGGGATTCCATAGGCACAATCACAGAAGAAGGTAAAAGGGCATGGATTTTTCCAAAAAAACCCAGTGGACGATTTTATGATTACAGGAAGTACGTAAGCTACTTTTTGCTGATTTTTTTGATCGCCGCACCCTTTGTCAAAATTAAGGGCCATCAGTTTTTGATGTTCAACGTGTTGGAGCGACGCTTCAATATCTTTGGATTTCCTTTTTGGCCGCAGGATTTTCACTTGGTGGTGATCTCCATGATCATTGGGGTCATTTTTATCGCATTGTTCACCGTGGCCTACGGCCGTATTTTTTGTGGATGGATGTGTCCCCAGACCATCTTTTTGGAAATGGTCTTCCGTCGTATCGAATTTTGGATCGATGGCGACCGTGGTGCCCAAATGCGATTGGATAGATCGCCATGGAATGCTGAAAAAATCAGAAAAAGGGTGTTGAAATGGATCGTATTTTTCATCATTTCCTTTTTCATTGCAAACGTGTTTTTAGCGTACTTGATCGGAAGTGATAAGTTGCTCGCATACATTACTGATGGTCCTATGGCCCACCTCAGTACCATGGTGCCCTTGTTGATCTTTACCGGCGTGTTCTATTTCATCTTTGCGTGGTTCAGAGAGCAAGTGTGTATCATTGCCTGTCCCTACGGAAGGTTGCAAGGGGTGCTGCTGGACAACAAATCCATTGTGGTGGCCTATGACCATAAACGCGGTGAAGCGGAAAACGGACGTAAAAAATTCCGAAAAAATGAAGACCGTGAAGCTTTAGGTTTTGGGGATTGTATCGATTGTTTTCAGTGCGTACATGTATGCCCAACGGGTATCGACATTCGTAACGGAACACAATTGGAATGTGTGAACTGTACCGCTTGTATTGATGAGTGCGACCATATCATGGACAGCATCAACAAACCTAGGGGGCTCATCCGTTACGCCAGTGAGGACGAAATCACCAAAAAGGACAAGTTCAAGTTCACGGCCCGTATGAAGGGGTATACCGCTGTTCTTGTAGTATTGACCGGAATCTTGATAGGAATGTTGTTCCTTCGGAATGAGGTAGAGGCCAATGTGTTGCGATTGCCAGGTCAATTGTATGAAAGAAAGGATAACAACATCATCAGCAACGTATACACCTATAAATTGGTGAACAAGACCACAACGGATATTACCGATGTGTCGTTCAAATTGATGTCGCACAACGGTGCCATCATCATGGTGTCACAAGACAAGTTTACCATTCCTGCAGAGCAATTGGCGGAAGGCACCCTGTTCATTGAGATCAATGCGTCGGCCCTCACAGGGGATAAGGATAAATTGAAGATAGGGGTGTACAGTGGTGATAAACTTATAGAAACAACGGTGACCCAGTTTTTGGCACCACGGAGCTACAACTAAATAATAGTGAAATGAAAATAAATTGGGGAACAGGCATTGTGTTGGCATTTATCGGTTTTATCGGTTTCATCCTGTATTTTGTAGTAAGGATGAGTACCGATGACAGGGCCAACCACGATTTGGTTACCGATGAATACTACAAACAGGAACTAACCTATCAAAAGCAGATAGATGACTCGGAATCTGCCACCGAAATGAACGCCAACCTAAAGGTTGAAAAAACGGAAGAAGGTTTGGTGATTTCCTTTCCGGAGCGTTTCGACCCCAAAAAAATAACAGGAACAGTGTCCCTATATAGACCGTCTAACAAGCACTTGGATTCCAACTTTCCTATAAGTTTGTCCAATACACATTTGCTCATACCTGACAATCGCTTGGTAGACGGTCGCTGGGACATTACTGTTCAGTGGCAATACGAAGGTAAGCCCTTTTTGCATAAACAGAAACTTGTCTATTAACCATGTTGACGTCCGCATTGGTCTTGGGATTATTGGGAAGCTTGCACTGCCTTGGTATGTGTGGCCCCATTGCTTTTATGCTACCGCTAGACCATGAAAACGCGGCAAAGAAAACGGTCCAACTATCCATTTACCATTTCGGAAGATTGTTGGCCTATGGCATCATTGGTATGTTGTTCGGGTTCCTAGGTAAGGGGTTGTCCCTCTTCGGGATGCAACAAAAACTGTCCATTGGGATAGGGGTGCTCATGATCTTGTTGGTGCTCATTCCCGCCAAATATTTAAACGGACATAAAGTGCTGTCTCCCATTTATTCCATATTGGGAAAAGTAAAGTCCAAACTTGGGGGAGAGCTCAAAAAAAAGACGCCCGATGCCTTTTTGACCATCGGATTCTTAAACGGATTTTTACCCTGTGGATTGGTATATATGGCCCTTTTGGGAGCCATTGCCTTGGGAGGTCCCTTACAAGGCGGACTTTATATGATGTTGTTCGGATTAGGAACCGTTCCCTTGATGTCCCTCGTGGTCTATTCCAAAGGCATGCTGGGTAATTCCATTAAAATGAAGTTTCAAAAATTGATTCCGGTATTTGTGGTGCTCATCGGTATTTTGTTCATTGTAAGGGGACTTGGTCTCGGGATTCCGTATGTATCCCCAAAACCCATGTCTTCAGGTGAAGTAACAGCCACCATGGAATGCCATCAACCCTAAAATCTATATATCTAAAGTGAAAATAACAACGGCCCAAGAAGCGGTAAGTGTAGTAAAATCAGGAGACAGAGTATTTTTTCAAGGAGCGGCGATGACCCCGAACGTGCTCATCGATGCACTCTGTGATAGACATACCGAGATCAAGGACATTGAAATCGTGTCCATCCATACCGAGGGCGAAGCCAGATATACGCAGTCGCCCTGCAACACTAGTTTTAGCCTCAACAGTCTATTTGTTGGTGGAAATGTGCGAAAGTTCGTGAATGAATTCCGTGGGGATTATGTTCCCATTTTTTTGAGCGAGATCCATCTGTTGTTCCGAAGGGACATTATTCCCTTGGATGTGGCCTTTATTCAGGTTTCACCACCGGACAAGCATGGCTATTGCTCTTTGGGAGTTTCTGTGGATGTTACGCTGCCTGCACTGGAAAAAGCCAAAAAAGTAGTGGCCCAAATCAATCCACAAGTGCCAAGAACGCATGGAGATGGTATCATCCACATCAATAAGATAGATTTTGCCGTTGAGGTAGATCATCCGATACATGAACATGAGCCAACCGAGATTTCCGAAGTGGAAAAACAGATCGGGTACCATGTGGCTTCTTTGATTGAAGATGGGGCCACCCTTCAAATGGGAATCGGCAACATCCCGAACGCGGTACTTGCCAACTTGAGCAATCACAAAAGATTGGGAATCCATACCGAAATGTTCTCGGACGGCATCCTTCCACTCATTGAACAAGGTGTAATCACCGGAGAAGAGAAAAGAGTGAAACAAGGCAAGATTGTAAGTTGTTTTGCCGTGGGCTCCCGAAAACTTTACGATTTTATTGATGACAACCCGTTATGCGACTTTAAGGAGGCCGCCTACACGAACGATACGGCGGTTATCCGGAAGAACCCAAAGGTAACGGCCATTAACAGCGCCATAGAAATTGACCTTACCGGTCAGGTGTGTGCAGATACGATTGGGTTTAAACAATTCTCTGGCGTTGGGGGACAAATGGATTTTATCAGGGGAGCATCCCTGTCCAAAGGGGGTAAACCCATTATTGCCATGCCATCTGTTACCAATAAGGGAGTTTCCAAGATTACACCGTTTTTACAGCAAGGTGCCGGGGTGACCACCACAAGGGCCCACGTACATTATGTGGCCACAGAACATGGTGTGGTGGATTTATATGGAAAGAATCTTCAACAAAGGGCAAAAGCCCTTATTTCCATTGCACATCCTAATCATAGGGAAGCATTGGAGAAAGCGGCCTTTGAAAGATTTCATGGATAATATTCAAATTAAAGCATAAAAAAGGGGGCAATTTTTCGAAATTGTCCCCTTTCTTGAATCACATGAAACCAATCAAAAATGCAATCCACTAGATTTTAAAAGTGATCACCGGTACTTCGGAATGGTTGGCAATGTCCTCACCAATACTGCCCATAAAGAAGTGGGACAATCCCCTTCTACCATGGGTTGGGATTCCGATCAAATCGGCAGAAACTTTGTCACTATAATTGAGCACACCTTTTTCCACGGTGTAATCATTGTAAATTTCAACAGGTACTCCCATGCCGGCAGCATCCAAAAATTTGGAAATTTTGGTATAGGCATCCCCGGTGCTCAAGAATTCGTCCCCAGGAGTATTGATGTACACCAAATGGAACTTTGACTTGAGCAAGTCTGCCATTTCCTTGGCCTTTTTAAGGGCAGGAAGGTTTTCTTCCTCAAAATCAATGGCAAACACAAAGGTTTTGGGTTTAAATCCTTCAGCTTCACCTTTGATGACCAATACGGGCACATCGGAAGTTCTTACCACTCTTTCGGTGTTTGATCCAATGAAGATTTCTTGCAGGCCATCGGCACCATGGGAACCCATAACAATAAGGTCGGCATTGTGTTTTTCTGCAATTTCGTTCACTTCACTGAACACTTTGTAATGTTTGATCACAGGAGTAACCTTTACATCCTTCAAATAGGGTTTGTTCAAAAAGTCGGTGAATCGTTTTTCCCCAATTTTAAGGAGATGTACCACCTGTTCTTGGGAAATATAGCCTGATTCGCCCATAATTGCTGGAGAAAGTTCCAACATATGAAGCACCAATAGCTCGGCACTGTGGTCTTTGGCCAAAGAGGCGGCCACTTTGAGTGCCTTTTCGGATTGATTTGAAAAATCAACGGGTACGATTATACTTTTCATTTTTTCTGTTTTTTTAGGTTAAACGGTCATGGAAAATATTCGGGTATCTGGTTTTTTTCTATGCAATTTTAAATCGAATGCCATACTGATGTTCCTCACAAATGGCCTTCCTTTTTCGGTTACGGTGATGGAGTTTTCCATTATATCAACAAGTCCATCGGATTCCAATTCGGAGAGGTTTTCATGTATTTTTTGGAAATCGGCCACTTGCTCTTCCTCATTGGTCCATGTAGTTTTAAATTGGCACATGATGTTGAGGATATGTCTACGTAGCACCTCATCTTCAGAACTCAAAATATGTCCCCTAAAAATAGGAATTACTCCATGTGTTACCAAATCTTCATATTCTTCCACATTCTTTACATTTTGGGCAAACCCATACCAACTATCGCTGATGCTCGATACACCTAAACCGATCATCAACTGGGTCTTGGAAGCGGTATAGCCCATGAAATTTCGGTGCAATGTGCCGTTCACCAAAGCCAGGTACAAATCATCGGTAGGCAGGGCGAAATGGTCCATACCCACATCCTTGTAACCAAATTCGGTAAGCATTCTTTTTCCCATTTCATATTGGGCCTTTTTTTCCACAGTGGAAGGTAGGTCTGCCTCATCATACCCCCTCTGCCCGTTGCCTTTCAACCATGGTACGTGGGCATAACTATAAAACGCAATGCGGTCAGGTTTTAGTGCGTTCGTCTTCATGATCGTTTGCTCCACATCATCACAATTTTGAAAGGGCAGTCCGTAGATGATGTCATGGCCAACAGAAGTATACCCGATCTGTCTTGCCCATTCCGTAACGTTCTTCACATTTTCGAAGGGCTGGATCCTGTTGATGGCGCGTTGTACCGTCAAGTTGTAATCTTGAACGCCAAAGCATACCCTTCTAAAACCCACCTCGTACAAGGCCTGCAAATGGGCTTTGGTAGTATTGTTGGGGTGTCCTTCAAAACTGAATTCGATGTCATCGGCCTTTTTGCCCAATTGCAAAATGCCCTCAATCAGCATTTTTAAATGTTCTGGGGAGAAAAAAGTGGGGGTACCGCCACCCAAGTGCAATTCTTTGATCACGGGTTTGGAGTCCATAAGATTTACATACAACCCCCATTCCTTAAGAACCGCTTTGATGTACGGAACCTCTACTTCATGCCTTTTGGTGATGCGTTTATGGCACCCGCAAAAGGTACACATACTCTCGCAAAAGGGAAGATGTACATAAAGGCTGATGCCCTCACCCGGATGTTCTTCAGTGGCCCTTAAAATGCTGGATTGCCATTGTTTTCCTGAAAAACTATCGTCTTCCCAGTAGGGTACCGTGGGGTAACTGGTGTACCTCGGACCTGGCACATTGTATTTTTGAACTAATTCACACATTACTGCATACCTTAACATTATAGGCCAAAATTAGTTTGAGGTGCATTCAGAAAATATGACAAATATCAGTATTGATCCTAATAGAGCCATTTTAAGGTATGTTGGGCTGACAACTATCATATTTTAAGGTGTTGTGGTACAGTAACTTTATGAAATTGCAGTAGCTTTTTAAACGCCAATTTCATGGGAGAACATATTGCCGAAAGCCTTTCCGATGAGAAGGAACGCAAAGCCTTTGTGGCCCATTTGATAGACGATATCAATGCCCTGGAACGCATGATTCGTGATGGACTTATTGAAAACGATAAGGTCCGCATCGGTGCGGAACAGGAAATGTGCCTGATCAATCAGGATTATAGACCTGCGCCTAAATCTTTGGAAGTGATTAAGGCACTGGACGACTCCCATTTTACCACAGAGTTGGCCAGTTACAACCTTGAAGCCAATCTGGATCCCCTGACACTTGAGCAGGATTGTTTCCGATCCATGCAGAACCAGTTGGAAGGTTTGTTGGGGAAAGCCAATGATCGAGCTGGTTTATCCGGAGCAAAGATTTTGTTGACAGGAATTTTACCCACCATAAGCAAAGATGAACTGGGAATGGATTTTATGACCCCGATACCGAGATATTATCGGATCAATGAAATATTGAAAACATGGCGGGGAGATGATTTTACGGTACGGATAAAAGGTGCGGATGAATTATCCCTGCATCATGATTCCGTACTTTTTGAGGCCTGTAATACCAGTTTTCAATTGCATTTACAGATTGCGCCTGAAGATTTTACCAGAAGTTACAATTGGGCACAGGCCATTTCAGGTCCGGTGTTGGGCGTTTGCTGTAATTCGCCCTTGCTTTTGGGCAAGGAACTCTGGAGGGAAACACGAATAGCCCTTTTTCAACAAAGTCTTGATACCCGAAAATGGACCAAGGCCGTAAAGGAACAAGTGGCACGGGTAGGTTTTGGGGAACGGTGGCAGCAAAACTCCGTAGCCGAAATATTTAAACAGGATATTTCTACCCATCGCATATTGCTTACCAAACCCATTGCTCAAAATTCCTTGGATCTATTGAACGATGGAAAAGTGCCCAAGTTGGAGGCCCTCAATCTTTTCAATAGTACCATTTACAGATGGAACAGACCTTGTTATGGCGTTGGGAACGGAAAACCCCATCTCAGGATTGAGAGTAGATACATTCCTTCCGGTCCCACGGTATTGGATGAGATGGCCAATTTTGCATTCTGGGTCGGATTAATGGCAGGCAGGCCGTCACAGTTTGACGAAATGCCAGCAGTGATGGATTTTAGGGAAGCCAAACTCAATTTCCTTCGGGCAGCGATGAACGGTAGGCAGGCCATGTTCTCATGGATGGGCAGGATCGTTTCGGCTAAAAAGTTGGTACGGGACGAACTTTTGCCCATTGCCTATGCAGGATTGCGAAAATTCAAAATTGATGAAGCCGATATTTCACGATTGTTGGGCGTCATTGAAGGAAGAATCAAAAATGGAACAGGGGCCGAATGGCAGATCAAGAACTTTAGGGGTCTCAGGAGTCAAATGAAGCTGGATAGTGCCATTGTGCAATTGACCAAGGCCATGCACCAAAACCAGGAATCCCGATTGCCGGTTCATGAATGGAAACCGATCGAGGGAATGGCCGAGACTGCTGAATCCTTTCATTGGGCGGGACAGATCATGAGCACCAAACTTATAAAACTCTATGAAGATGATTATGCGAATTTGGCCGTGGCCATCATGAAATGGAACAACATACATCATCTTCCTGTGGAAAATAGCAAGGGTGAATTGATAGGGTTACTTACTTGGAGCCATATGGAAAAATTGGAAAGACTGGATAAAGAAGAGGCCAAGGTGTCGGACATCATGATCAAGGAGGTAATCACGGTTCAGCCCAAAACGGAAATTGTAACCGCCAAGAATTTGATGAAAGACCATCAGATTGGTTGTCTTCCAGTTTGCGTGGATAACCATATCGTGGGTATCATTAGCAAAGCAGATCTGTAATCATGTGCAAAGTGCATAGTATAGCATTGAACGAAACCGTTGAGGTGGATCGGGTCCTCGATCATTTGCAAGGAGAATCGAGGGGCCCCACTTTGGTTTTCTTTGGGGGCATCCATGGAAATGAACCTGCCGGGGTTTTTGCCCTGAAACAGGTTTTTCAAGAAATCAGGTCCCAAAATGTCCCCATTCATGGTGAAGTGTATGCCATTACCGGAAATCTTGGGGCATTGGCAAAAAGTTTAAGGTATCAACAAGAAGATCTGAACCGAATCTGGTTCCCGGAACGGATTTCGTCCGTGATGGACAAGGATGTCGTCCAACATCAGGAGGAGGATGAACTGAAACATTTGTACATATTGTTACAGGAAATACTGGAGAACGGAAAACCGCCATTTTATTTTTTGGACCTTCATACCACCTCCAGTGATACCATCCCATTCATGGTCATGAACGATAGTTTGTTGAACAGAAAGTATGCTTCCCATTATCCGTTGCCCATTATTTTGGGGATCGAAGAATATTTGGAAGGTGCCCTGCTGAGTTATATCAACGAATTGGGTTACGTTTCCCTTGGCTTTGAAAGTGGTCAGCACAACGATGGTAAGGCCATTCAAAATTGTGTTGCCTTTATTCGGTACTCCATGGCGCTCACGGAAACTATTTTGGCTTCTTTCGAAGAGAGGGAAAAATTGAGAAAAGCCATTTTGGGGGAAGGGGAAGAAAGTCATAAGTTTTATGAAATCTACCATCAGCATTTGATAGGACCAAATAACCGCTTTAAAATGCTGCCCGGGTTTGTAAATTTTCAAAACATTCCCAAAGGGAAAAGCATTGCGGTTGAAAATGGTATCGAATTGAAAACGCTAAAAGGGAGACAGATTTTTATGCCCCTGTACCAGAACCAGGGGAATGAAGGTTTTTACTTCATCCGGCCTATCCCCAAATTTCTATTATGGTTATCCAAGGAATTACGAAGGTTTAAAGTGGATCATTTGTTGGTAAAATTGCCTGGGGTACAATGGAAATCCAAGGACAAGGATACGTTGATGGTAGATCAAAGAGTGGCTCGTTTTTTTGCCAAATCCTTCTTGCACTTGCTGGGGTACAGGGCCCGTAAGTTTGATGCGACCCATTTAGTGGCCAAGAACAGGGAACGGGCCTCCAAGACCAAACAGTACAAATCCACCGAATGGTATAATATATAAAAAAGGCCCAAACTAAGTTTGGGCCTTTTCTACTTCATCCTGCAGTTCAACTTACTGCTTCATGATGAAGTTAATGGGTATGCTGTATTTAACACTTACGGCCTTACCACGTTGTTGTCCGGGTTTTACTTTGGGCAAAGAAGATATGATGCGGGCTGCTTCATCTTCCAATAACCTATCCGGACCTCTTTTTTCAATTCCGCTTACCCTACCTTGGGAATCGATCACAAACTGTACATAGACCCTTCCGGTGATGTGCATATCCAATGCAGCAGGTGGGTAGTTAAAGTTTTGCTTGATGTGCTCTTGCACCTTTTCGTTAAAACATTCCTTGCGTTCTTCTTGGGTTTGGTAGATTTCGCATCCAGGAAAAACAGGTACGTACTCAATTACTGCAAAGGGTACCACTATTTCTTCCTCCACTTCTTCCACATCCACATCGTCCACTTTTACAATGGCGTCTTCAATGTAGGTGTCTTGGCTACTTTCGGTACTCTCGATGACGGTTTCTTCCACTTCTTCCACATCTTCCACAATCTCAATAACGTCTGGTGCGGAGGGTGGTGGGGGTGGGGGTGTGGTTCTCATCATTTCGGTGATGGGAACATCCTCCTTAAGCTCATCCATTACCTGAACAATTTCTGAGGCGGAGGTTTCCTTTTCATAGACCTTTACTTCCAAGGATTGCCATGTAACTAACAATACCGAAGTAAGGCCTAACATGAAATAAAGACTACTATTGCGTCCTATTTCGGCATTTGGGTTCTTTTTTGGTTTCATGACTTTTACTATTTAACTAGGTTAAAGATAGCTCGGTCCAAAATCAAAAAACATGATAATAATCAGGTTATTAAAATGACAATAATTGATTTGAAAACATCAATTTTTGTGATTTTCCCAAATTAAGGCCGCTGCACCGCAGATAGCGGCCGTTTTTCCTTCCATGCCGGAAAGGATCAATTTCACCTTTCCTTTGTATACTTCCAACAATGACTTTTCAAAATAGTCCTTCAACGGATCCATGATAAATTTGCCACTATTGGTGAGTCCGCCCATAAGCACAAAAGCTTCCGGTTGGGTAAATGCCGTAAAATTGGCCAATGCCAATCCCATTATCCGTGCGGTATAATCAAAGGCCATGAGGGCAATTTCGTCCCCTTCCTCAGCTGCTTTGGTAATATCCTCCCCATGCAGATCGTTATAGGCAATATCCCGAAACCTACTTTCCGTTAAGTATTTGCTCTGCATATACATAATGGTACGTTTGAGCCCTGTGGCCGAAACATAGGCCTCTAATCCTCCTTTTACACCAAGCCCTGTAAGCCTGCCATCACCCAAGGTCATATCTACATGGCCCAGTTCACCTGCAAACCCATCGAATCCATCAATCAATTTGCCGTTGGCAACAATGCCTGCCCCGAATCCCGTACCCAAGGTGATTACTATAAAATCCGTCATGTCCTTGGCGCATCCAAAGAGCATTTCTCCCAAGGCTGCAGCACTGGCATCGTTCATGATGCGAATGGGCATGTCCATACGTTCCTGTAGTTTTTTTACCAAGGGAACACTTCCTTTCCAAACCAGATTGCTCGCATTTTCTATGGTTCCATTTTTACTTGAAGCATTCGGTGCCCCGATGCCACAACCAAGGATGTTGACGGGTTGCCCAAAATTTTTGATAAGATTGTCTGAAGTTTCCTTGATCTTGTCCAAATATTTTTCAAGATCGGGGTAGTCCCTGGTCCTGAAAATGGTCTTATCATAGCATTTTCCTTGTTGATCCACCAATCCCATTTTGGTTTGGGTGCCACCTATGTCTATTCCTATTACTAAATCCATAATTGGGGGTACCTTATTTTGAAGTTTTTAAATATAACCATAATGCCGTCAAAAAAATAACCCAAAGCGCTTTTAAAAGGGCGGAAAATTTGCTAATATCAAGCAAAAGTTTAAAACCTGACACCTGTCATATTTTAGGTCATGGGCTGACTCTATTTTTGAACCAGGAGTTAAGGCATAATTAAATAAAATAGGTATGAGCAGATTTAAAAAAATATTGGTACCCTTTGACTTTTCGGAGGCTTCTTTGAACGCTTTGGAATATGTGGTCAACTTTGTGGGTACGGAACGTTCCATCGAGATTTTTGCCCTATATGTGAGCAGTATGCCCATTGATGATAGAGATGGGGAAAAACTTAAAACCGATTTTGCAAAAGTATTGGAGTCCATTAGTGTACGATTAAAGGTTTCCCCTTCTTTTGCTACAGAAACTGGCAATGTGATCACCACCATTCTTTCGGCCCAAAAGAAAAGTGATGCCGATCTTATCATGATGGGTACCATGGGGGATAAAATCACGGACGAGGCCATTACCAATACCTCCAAATTGGTCCTTCAGGCCAATTGCCCTGTTATTTCTGTTCCTTACGGATGTGCCATTAAAGAACCCAAAGATATCGCTTTGGTTCTTGGAGGCGATAAAATTGATGACAAGGATGTGCTGAAAACCCTTTTGGACATTGCCCGAACCTTTGACTCTCGTGTGCATGTATTGACTATCTACAAAGAATCCGTCTATGCGGAAGATGCCGTTAAGGAACAGACGGAAAATTTGTTGGAGTATTATTTGGAGCATTTTTATGCCGAACATACCTTCAACAAAAACCAAGATGTGGAAGAGGGAATCCTTACCTATATCAAAGAGAAAAATATTGACCTTTTGGCCATTTTGCCGAGGAACCATACCATGAGAAGTACCCCATCCGAAGGGCGATTGACCAAACTGTTGACACTGCATTCCGAGGTGCCGGTACTGACTCTGGATTAAGCCGATCGGGGTCTTGCATAAAGTCAAAGAGGGACATTTCTGTGTTGATGAATGTTCCATGCCATTGACAAAAGGTTACAAGTTCATAACATAGTTAAGGGAAGAGGGGCAATGCCCCTTCTCTTACTTAATATAACCTAATAATAGCTCCCTGATCGGAGCTTCTAAACCACTAAAAAACAAAAGACATGAACACAACCAAAGACCTAAGCAAGTATGGATTGCATCAAGTGACGGCTCATTGGAACCTGGGTGCAGAAACCTTACAAAAACTGACCTTGGAACAAGGTATGGGCGTAGAGACCGAAAACGGTACGCTTTGCGTTAATACTGGAAAATTCACAGGTCGCTCCCCAAAAGACAGATTTTTGGTAAAGGATGACTATACCGCCGATAAGGTGTGGTGGGGCAGGATCAATAAGCCTGTTTCCCCAGAAAATTTTGACAAGCTGTATGATGAGGTTACCAAATATTTGGAAGGTAAGGAGGTATATGTAAGGGATGCTTATGTGTGCGCCGACCCTAAATATCGAATGAATGTAAGGACCATTACGGAATATCCATGGTCCAACTATTTCATCAAGAACATGTTTTTGCGGTTGGAGGAAAATGAACTGGATGGTTTTAAAGAGGAGTGGTTGGTCCTTTGTGCCCCCGGGTACGAGGCTCCAAACCCTTCGGAATTTGGCATTTTGAGCGGGAATTTTTCCATCTTGAACTTTACCAAGAAAATTGCCTTGGTTGCTGGATCTGCTTACACTGGGGAAATGAAGAAAGGGATTTTCTCGGCCCTCAACCTCATTCTTCCCATGGAAAAGGAAGTACTCCCCATGCACTGCTCCGCCAACGTTGGGGAAAATGGCGATACGGCAATATTCTTTGGACTTTCAGGAACTGGTAAAACAACCCTTTCCGCAGATCCCAACCGTAAATTGATCGGTGATGACGAACATGGGTGGACCAAGGAAAATACCATTTTCAATTTTGAGGGTGGCTGTTACGCCAAAGTGATCGACCTGACCGAGGAAAAGGAACCCGATATTTTTAGGGCCATTCGCCCAGGCGCCCTTTTGGAGAATATTGTCTTTAAAAAAGGCACCAAGGAAGTGGATTATTTTAATAGCTCCATTACCCAAAACACAAGGGTTAGTTATCCTATCGACCATATTGATAATATTCAGGTGCCATCTTATGCATCGAACCCGACCAATATTTTCTTTTTAACTTGTGATGCCTTTGGTGTTTTGCCCCCGGTTTCCAAGCTCACTCCTGGTCAGGCGGCCTACCACTTTATCTCTGGCTATACGGCCAAGGTAGCTGGGACCGAAGCTGGCATCAATGAACCTGTACCATCGTTCTCGGCATGTTTTGGGGAACCGTTCATGCCTTTGCATCCAACCGTTTATGCTGAAATGCTAAGCACCAAAATGACAGAAGCCGGAGTGAACGTTTGGCTGTTGAACACCGGATGGAGCGGCGGGCCTTATGGTGTTGGTTCCAGGATTAAATTGAAATATACACGTGCTATGATTTCCGCCATTTTGGAAGGCAAGTTGGATGATGTGGACTATGAAACACACCCCATCTTCGGATTGCATATGCCCAAGTATTGTCCTGGAGTACCCACCGAAATCTTGGACCCCATGAACACTTGGTTGCAAAAAGGGGCATATGTGAGCAAAGCCATCCAGTTGGCACACTCCTTCCATATCAACTTTGATAAGTTTGCGAGTCAAGCTTCCGAAGAAATTTTAAATGGTGGACCGTTGATCGATTCTCACCATACATTGACTGAACACTTGTAAACAAGATTATAGTGAGCGAAACAAATCGTTTTAATATAGAAAACTTGGGGGAATCGAATTTCGACTCCCCCTTAAAATTGAGTACCACCAAAGGGGATAATCTTTTCGATTTTGTAAGTGAATCGGATCGGTTGGTATTCGACCTGTCCTTGGCCCATTACAACCATTGTCTCAATACAGGGGAAGCGCCCATCTGTTTGCAACAGGCAGGACCAAGACAAC
Organism: Allomuricauda sp. M10; assembly: GCF_020782875.1. Taxonomy (GTDB): domain Bacteria; phylum Bacteroidota; class Bacteroidia; order Flavobacteriales; family Flavobacteriaceae; genus Flagellimonas. Next base: position 118,258 of record NZ_JAJGBN010000003.1, read on the forward strand.
ATATTTATTTTAACTCAAAAGAAGTCACTGCCGCCATCGTAACCTGTGGGGGATTGTGCCCCGGGATCAACAATGTGATCAGGGGAGTGGTTATGGCCCTGCATTATTTCTATGGGGTGAAAAGGATCATTGGCATTCCATATGGGTATGAAGGGTTGAACCCTGAAAAGGGACATGGTTTTGTTGAATTGAATCCCGAAAAAGTGCGGGACATCCATCAGTTTGGGGGAACTTTTTTAGGTTCATCCAGAGGTGGACAAGATGTTGGGGTCATGGTGGATACCCTTCAGAAAAATAATGTGGATATGTTGTTCGCCATTGGAGGTGACGGAACCTTGAAAGGGGTAAACGCCATCGGTGAGGAAATCTCCCGAAGAAATGCCAAGATCAGTGTGGTCGGCATTCCCAAGACCATAGACAACGACATCGACCTTATTGATGAATCCTTCGGTTTTGAAACGGCTTTTGATGTGGCCAGTCCCATTTTAAGGGATGCCCATAACGAGGCAACCGGGGCCTATAATGGCATTTCGATCATAAAATTGATGGGACGCGATAGTGGATTCATTGCGGCATCTGCTTCCTTGGCCATGCCTGTGGTGAACTTTGTTCTGGTGCCTGAAATGAACTTTTCACTTGAAGGGGAAAACGGTTTTCTAAAAGCTTTGGAGGATCGTCTTGAATTTAAAAAACATGCGGTTATCGTTGTAGCGGAAGGTGCCGGACAACAATTGTTCAAGAACAGGAAAGAAGTCAAAGATGCTTCGGGCAATATCAAGCATGAAGACATCGGGGTGTTCCTAAAGGAAAAAATTGGTGATTATTTTAAGGAACGCAATACACCTGTTACCATCAAATACATCGACCCCAGTTACATTATCAGGTGCGCCCCGGCCAATTCCAGTGATAGTGTGTACTGCAGTATTTTGGCCTATCATGCCGTTCATGGGGCCATGGCAGGTAAGACCAAGTTCGTGGCCAGCAAGGTGAACAATAAATATGTTTATGTGCCCATTTCCGAAGTCACCAAAAAAAGAAAGAAGATCGATCTTGAGGGTGAATTTTGGTTTTCGGTTTTGCAAAGTACAGGGCAACCTTTCTTCTTAGGCTAACCGATTGGAACCTGAACTGACAATTGTCATTTAATACCAATTATTGTAGTAGTAGCTTTAGAATATATTAAAACAATTATCATGGAAGTACATGTTCAATATCAGAAAATGATGACCAGTGAATCATTGACCCAATTGTTGAAGAAAAAACTGGAAGGTTTGGAAACAAAATACAGTTGGTTGATCAAGGCCAATGTGCTTTTTAAAACAGAGAACGATAAATCCGGGGAAGGTAAAGTATGCGAGATCGAGCTCAGCGCACCGGGTCCAAGAATCTTTGCCAAATCCAGTTCTGATGATTTTGAAAAGTCCATGGCCAATACAATCGAAGACTTGCGAAAACAGCTTGAAAAAAGACAGGCTACTTTTGCCACACACTAAAGTGGAAAATTGATTATTGCTGCGTATGACATCTTAAATCCAAAGTAATGAAATTCAAAACGTTCATAATAGGCCTTTTACTCCTTATGGGATGTTCCTCTACCAGGCTCGTTGGCACATGGAAGAACCCTGATATTGTCCTTTTTGATGCCTACCAAGTTTTGGTGGTGGGGATGTTTCGGGATGACCATGCCAGGATGGAATTCGAGACCAAGTTTGTAGACGAATTGAAAAAGCAGGGTGTGGATGCCATGCGCAGCATTGATCTTTTCGATGTGGATTTTACCTCTTCCCAAAGATCAGAAAAGGAGATAGAGGAGGTGGAAGAGCAATTATTGGAAAAAGGGTTTGATGCCATTTTGTTCACCAAGGTGGTCGGTACTGAAAATAGGAGCACTTTTAAGGAACACCTTAACAATATTGATAAAATGCTCGTGCGTTTCAGCAATGATTACTTGGAGCACCAAGACATTTATTACGACCCAGAGTACTATGATAGCTTCAATATATACCATGCAGAAACTTCCTTATACTGTATCTGTGTGGGTAAGGAAAGGGATTTGATCTGGCGTGGCGAAGTGGATGTCACCGAACCTAAAAATGTTGAAAAAGCAATTGATTCCTATATCAAGTTGATCACAAAATCAATGGGGGACCAAGAAGTTATTTTCTAGGAGAAACCCAAGGCATCCATCACCCCTAAAAAGTCCAAAAGAATACATACGGGAATCGCTATCAAAATGATGATCAATACAAAGACCATCACCCTTAAAAAGGATACCATAAGCCTATCCCCAAAAGAAACTTCATTTGCCATAATAGTGTTATTTCTATCAATGTACGCAAATATTTGCAGTTTCTACACGGCTTTATTGCCAATAATCGATTAAAGGATGGTTTTAGGGCATGTGCTGTAAACCGATTAATTGGATTTGGATTTCTTCCCGCTTAGCAATTTGCCCAACTCCTCCAAGCTGATTCCTTTGGTTTCCGGCATCATAAACATGACCCACAGCAATTGCAGTACCATCATCACGGCAAAGAAGATGAAAATAGGCCAAGGATTGTCTTTGAAAACCCCAATTTCAGCATCAAGAAAAGTGGGGGTGAGCAAAGTAATCAAGGCAGCAAAAACCCAATGGGTACCAGTACCCCATGCCTGTCCGTAAGAGCGAACCTTGTTGGGGAAAATCTCCGAGATGAATACCCAGATTACGGCCCCTTGCCCTACGGCATGGGATGCGATAAAAATCAGGATAAAGATCAATAACAAAACAGAACTGGCACCGGAGTAGAAACACCATCCCACCATGGCAAGACTTAAAATGTAGCCGATGGACCCGATGTACATCAATTGTTTTCGTCCCAATTTGTCGATCAAGGCAATGCCCACAAAAGTAAATATTAGGTTGATTACCCCAATGGAAATGGAACTGAACAAGGATTCGCCAGAAGCAAGTCCGGCACGCTCCAAAATTTCGGGAGCGTAGTACAACACAAAGTTGATTCCTGACAATTGATTGAAAAATGCAATCAAAAAGGCCAGTACCAAAGATTTGTTGTACTTGCCAGAAAACAGGTTTTCCTTATGCTTTTCAGCGGTATCGTATAGCGCTACTTTGATTTCGGAAAGGTAAACGGTGGCTCTTTCCTTCTCAATGCCCAAAAGGGTTATGGATTCCATCACTATATGATCTGCGCGTTCCTTCATCAACAACCATCTTGGGCTGTTCGGGATTTTCAAAACCATTAAGGTATAGATCAAGGCGGGTATGCCTTCCACTCCGAGCATCCAACGCCAGGCCACATTTTCTTCAAAAACTATTCCGATAAGATAATTGGATATAAAGGCGATCAAGATTCCGAATACAATATTGAACTGGTACATGGCAGTCAACCTTCCCCTTGTTTCCGCAGTGGAAATCTCCGAAATATAAACAGGTGCGGCAACAGATGATGCGCCAACGCCTATACCTCCAATAAACCTGAAAAACGAAAAACTATAGGCTTCTGGAGCCATGGCAGAACCTACTGCCGATACAAAATAGAGTATCCCGATCCAGAACAGAGTGTTTTTTCTTCCCAAACGGTCCGTGGGGATACCACCAAAAAGTGATCCCAAAACCGTACCCCAAAGGGCCATGGACATGATGAAAATACCGTGAAAAGTAAAAATGGAATCACCCAAAAACCAGTTGGTGTTCCAAAGTTCCTTGATGGGCTGGTTGGCCCCGGAGATGACCACGGTATCAAAACCGAACAAAAAACCTGCAAGGGCAGCGGTCAATGAAATTCTGAAAATGCGTTTGTCCATGTTGGTTGAAATTTGTTAAAGCTAACCAAATTTTATAAAAATTCGGAAATATGATCCAGAATGCGATTGGCAGCCCCAACGTTGGTTGTAATATAGTTGGAATTGATGGTGCCCTGCTCCCTTGCTTTTGCTGGATTTGCTATCAGTTTGCTTATCAACTCGTTAAACTTGACTTGATCGGATATCGGTACAATTCCACCTTTGTCAACAAGGTCTTCGGCTTCTTTAAATCCATGATATTGGGGACCGATGATGATTGGAATCCCGAATACGGCAGGCTCCATGGTATTGTGCAATCCTGTGGCAAATCCACCTCCTACATAGGCCGCATCGGCGTAGCTGTAAACCTTGGTCAAAATGCCAATGGTGTCCAACACCAACACATCATAACTTTCTAAATCGGAATCATTCATGCTTGAATAACACACCACCTTTTTTTGAAGGGCACTGGTTATTTTTTCCACATGTGCAGGTTTGATCTCGTGCGGCGCAATCACAAATTTGATTGGTTCCTGAACCGAATTGATGTAGTTGATCAAAATTTCCTCATCTTCGGGCCAAGTGCTTCCGGCCACCAAACAAAGTTTTTCGTTTTTGAAACGCTCCATAAACTCCAAATGGTTGTCCCTTTGCAGAATTTCCGAAACACGGTCTAGGCGGGTGTCGCCACCAACGGTTACATTTTCAAAGCCGATGGATTGCAACAGATCTTTGGAGTTTTGGTCCTGCACAAAAAAGTACGAAAAGGTCCTTAGACTGTTTCGCATAAACCCACCATAAAATTTGAAATACACTTGCCTTTTGGAAAATATGGCCGATACAAGAAAGGTAGGAATACCCCTCTTTTTCAATTGGGCCAGATAGTTGGGCCAAATCTCATATTTCACAAAAATGATAAGTTCCGGTTTGACCAAGTTCAGGAATCGTTTGGCATTGGATTGGCTATCCATGGGTAGATATACCACCACATCGGCAACATTGGTGTTCTTTTTCACCTCATATCCCGAAGGGGAGAAAAAAGTGAGTACAATTTGATGGTTTTGATATTGGGAACGTAGGCGTTCCAGAATGGGGAGGCCTTGTTCAAATTCGCCCAAAGAGGCCACGTGCATCCAAATGGTCTTGGTATTGGGGGAAAGTTTTTCCTGAAGAATTGAAAAAGTCTTCTTTCTTCCTGAGACGAACAATTTTATCTTGGGTTGGAACAAGGCAATGACCTGAAGTCCCATCCAGGCAATGCTGACCATAATGTTGTACAAAAAATGCAATTGCTTCAATTTTTGCTAAAATACATTCTTTCCACAAGAGGGCATTATGGCATCTTAATTTCTTAATTTTGCCACATAATCAATTCCGATGAAGAAAATACAGATGGTTGACCTCAATGGTCAATATGAAGGCATAAAAAAAGAGGTGAACGACTCCCTTGCGGAGATAATGGAAACCTCGGCATTCATTAATGGTCCTTATGTTCATGCGTTCCAAAAGGAACTGCAAGACTATTTGGGAGTGAAACATGTGATTCCCTGTGCCAATGGCACGGATGCCCTTCAGATCTGTATGATGGGATTGGGCCTACAGCCCGGTGATGAGGTCATCACGGCCGATTTTACCTTTGCCGCCACGGTTGAGGTAATTGCCCTGCTGAACCTGACCCCGGTTTTGGTGGATGTGGAACCAGATACCTTCAACATAGATGTCGCGGCAATTGAAAGAGCCATCACCCCAAAAACCAAAGCCATTGTTCCCGTGCATTTATTTGGGCAATGTGCCAATATGGATGCCATCATGGATTTGGCCAAAAAACACAATCTTTATGTAATTGAAGATAATGCACAGGCCATTGGGGCGACCTACACTTCCAAGAACGGGGAAAAGCAAAAAGCAGGTACCATTGGTCATGTGGCTTCCACATCGTTCTTTCCCTCTAAAAATCTAGGTTGTTACGGAGATGGTGGAGCCATTTTCACCAATGATGATGAATTGGCCCATACCATACGCGGTATTGTGAACCATGGGATGTATGAGCGCTACTATCACGATGTGGTAGGGGTGAACTCCCGATTGGATTCCATTCAGGCGGCGGTGCTTAAGGCCAAACTGCCCAAGTTGGATGGGTACAACAAACAACGTTGGCAATCTGCGGCAAAATACACCAAGGCTTTTCAAGGGCAAGAACATATTGTGGTACCAAAGATTGTTTGTGGATGTGGTATGGAGCAGAATACCTGCGATTGTCATGTGTTCCATCAATATACTTTAAAAATATTAAACGGTAAAAGGGATGCCCTTGTTAAACATTTAAATGAAAATGGTGTCCCATGTGGGGTGTACTATCCGGTTCCCCTTCATAAGCAAAAAGCCTATGCTGATGGTAGGTATAATGAAGCGGATTTCCCTGTGACCAACCAATTGGTCAAGGAAGTGATATCTTTACCTATGCATACCGAGTTGGATGATGAGCAGATTGCCTTCATCACCAAATTGGTCATCGACTTTGTAAACCAATAAAATGAAAATACTTGTTACGGGCGGCCTAGGGTTCATAGGCTCACATACTGTTGTAGAATTACAGAACGAAGGTTTTGAAGTTATCGTAGTGGACAATCTTTCCAACGCATCCATCGATGTTTTGGACGGTATAGAGGCCATCACAGGGAAAAGACCCATTTTTGAAAAATTCGACCTTCGGGATAAATTGAAGGTCCAAGAGTTTTTCGGAAAATATGACATTGGCGGGGTGATTCATTTTGCTGCATCCAAAGCTGTGGGCGAAAGTGTGGAAAAACCGCTTTTGTACTACGAGAACAACCTAGGTGTATTGGTGTACATTCTTCAGGAATTGGAGAAAAAGGGTGGTGGCAATTTTATCTTCAGTTCTTCATGTACTGTTTACGGACAGGCAGATGAGATGCCCATTACCGAGGATGCACCCGTGAAGCCGGCGGAATCTCCTTATGGCAATACCAAACAAATAGGAGAAGAGATCATTCGGGATACCTGTAGGGTAAACCCTGATTTAAAGGCCATAGCGCTTCGATATTTCAACCCATTTGGTGCACACCCTTCCATTCATTTAGGAGAGTTACCACTTGGTGTGCCCCAGAATTTGGTTCCATTCATTACCCAAACCGGTATAGGTCTGAGGGAGCAACTTTCTGTTTTTGGGGATGATTACCCAACGGAAGATGGTACCTGTATCCGCGATTACATTTATGTGGTGGACCTCGCAAAGGCCCATGTGAAGGCATTGCAGCGTTTGTTGGATGGCAAAAATGCATCCAACTATGAAGTGTTCAACTTGGGAACGGGTAAAGGAAGCTCCGTTTTGGAAGTGATCCAAAGTTTTGAAAAAGTATCGGGACAAAAACTCAATTACAAGGTTGTGGGTAGAAGACCGGGAGATGTAATCCAGGCATATGCCGATACTACAAAAGCCAACCAAGTTTTGGGTTGGAAAGCCAAAGCCACATTGGATGAAGCCATGAAAACTGCCTGGGACTGGGAGAAAAAAGTCAGAAATTCGGATTAAGGATAAATCCCAAACGTCCCTTTTGGACGTAAATAAGGTATGCTGTCCAATTTCAATACAAGTTTGGAGTTGCTCGAGGTAGTCCAGCGGGAACAATTGTACAAAAAATTATTGCTCCAGCTTAAAAAGGATTTTGACCTTGCCAATGTGCCCATCCAAATAACAATGGATGTAACACCCAACGAATTGAAGAGCCTCCTTCATGAAAAGATCTACTTCCTGATTGTGGAAAAGTTCTCCGAATACCTCAACCTATTATATGTAGTGGATATTTCGGAAAAGGAAGTAAAGAAAATTGCCCCTTCCGATGCAGTGGATGTTTCGGCCGAAGTTGCTTTCCTATTGTTGAAGCGGGAATGGCAAAAAGTATGGTACAAGGCCAAATACAGTCGCTGACCCTATCAAACTTTTACATAGATACCCTTCTTGTCCATAAAATAGCCGACCACCCAACAAGTTAGCATGATCCAAAGGGCGAATAACAGGGATCCCACGTAGCCGCCCGACCACGATATAAATACATTGTCGGCAATCCATCGGTACAGGGAGGAACCATTTATATCTATGGAAAATAAGCTGATCACGAACAATTCCGATAACAGATAAATGAAAAGGGTGTTTTTGCCGAACACTTCAAAAAAGTAGCTCCAACCCTTCGTTTTTTTCATATCGAGGAAATAGATCAAGGTGGCAATGGCAACCAAATCAATTCCGCAGGTAAGCAGCACAAAGGAACTGGTCCATAATTTTTTATTGATGGGTAATAATAAATCCCAGGCCAAACCGGCAAAGATCAGCGCAAAACCAACCATCATCAACTTGGAGATGGTCTCAAAGTTCTGGCCGTTCTTTTGGATGAACTTCCCGGCGAGGAAACCGATGATTACGTTCACAATAGCAGGGAGCGTGCTCAAGAGTCCCTCGGGGTCAAAAGCAATTCCTTCGCCATGGTACATATGGTTAGGGCCGATGAGCCACTCGTCCAATTTCAAAACGGCATTCCCGGTAAGGGTCAAATCCCCAAAACCGATGAGAATAAGGTGATAGGCCACCAGAAAAATAAGGCTCAGCCAGATAGCGGTCTTCAACTTCACAAAATGAAGGATGATCGAGGCGAACATATAGCAGAGTGCAATGCGTTGCAATACACCAAAAATTCGGGTCTCGGCAAAAGGTTTTAGATGTCCGTCATCAAAGAAAGGGAACCAATACATCAAAAATCCCAACAGGAAAATGATCGCTGTCCGTTTGAACACCTTTTTAAATACGGCACCGCTTCCCATGCTCTCGTATTTTTTCATGCTAAAGCTCATGGAATTTCCCACTACAAATAGAAAGGTGGGGAATACGAGGTCGGTCAAAGTAAAGCCATTCCAGCTGGCATGATTTAGGGGAGCAAATGTTGTAGAGCCATTTCCGGGAGAATTGACCACGATCATTAGGGCAACATCCAGCCCACGAAAAACATCGAGGGAGAGATACCGATTTTTAAGTTCGGACATGTTAGGTTGGTTTTCAGGTGAAACCAAGTTATGTTTTTTTTAGTTTATAGGGCTGTTTTGAGTTAAAAATTTCATTATTCAGGCTTTCCCGTTAGTTCTGTAACAGAGTTGTAATTTTTGGACAATATTTGGTTAAAAGCCATTTGTATGAATGGTAAAACCCGTATTTTTGACAAAATTTTCCATAAAGTTTTGGAGAAACAGAAAGAATGGACAAATATTCATTTTTAAATGCTGCGCATACCTCGTTTTTTGCGGAGCTGTACGATAAATATCTAACGAACCCCGATAGTATTGAGCCCAGTTGGAGGGCTTTTTTTCAAGGATTTGATTTCGGTCTCGAAAGCTCCTTGGACGACTTGGGAATTGAATCCGAGAAATCCGGTATGGTCGTGCTTGCCAATGGCAAACAGGTGGAAATGCCAGAAACCCTTCAAAAGGAGTTTCAGGTCATCCGCCTCATTGACGGCTACCGTACCCGAGGACACCTTTTTACCAAGACCAATCCGGTAAGGGAACGTAGAAAATATGAGCCTACCTTGGAAATCGGCAATTTTGGCCTGACCCAAGAAGATATGGGCACTGTATTCGATGCCGGAAAGATTTTGGGCATCGGTCCTTCAACCTTGAAGGAAATCATCACCCACTTGGAGAGCATTTATTGCAATTCCATTGGTGTGGAGTATATGTACATCCGCACCCCGGAACGCATTCAATGGATCCAGGATTGGTTGAACGTGAACGACAACCATCCCAAATTCACTGCGGACGAGAAAAAGAACATCCTCCGTAAATTGAACGAGGCCGTTTCCTTTGAAAGCTTCTTGCATACCAAATATGTGGGGCAGAAACGCTTTTCGTTGGAAGGGAACGAAACCTTGATCCCTGCATTGGATGTGATCATTGAAAAAGCGGCAGATCGCGGCGTAAAACAGTTTGTGATGGGTATGGCCCACCGCGGACGTTTGAACGTATTGACCAACATCTTCGGAAAATCGCCTAAAGATATTTTTAGCGAGTTCGATGGTAAGGATTACGAAGAAACCATCTTTGATGGCGACGTAAAATACCACTTGGGTTGGACCTCCATGCGTGAGACAGATTCCGGGAAAATGGTCAACATGAACATTGCCCCCAACCCTTCCCACTTGGAAACGGTAAATTCCGTTGTGGAAGGGATTGCTCGAGCTAAGCAAGACCATGACCACGTTGACAATGTCTCGGAAGTACTTCCTATTTTGGTACACGGAGATGCCGCTTTTGCGGGTCAAGGTGTAGTATATGAAGTGATACAAATGGCCCGTTTGGATGGTTACCATACCGGCGGTACCATTCATATTGTGGTGAACAACCAGATCGGTTTTACCACCAACTATTTGGATGCCCGTTCCTCTACTTATTGTACCGATGTGGGAAAAGTGACCTTGTCACCGGTACTTCACGTAAATGCAGATGATGCAGAGGCCGTCGTGCACGCCGCTACCTTTGCACTGGAGTACAGGATGAGGTACCAACGTGACGTGTTCCTTGATCTTTTGGGATATCGTAAGTATGGTCACAACGAAGGGGATGAACCTAAATTCACCCAGCCGTTATTGTACAAGGCCATTTCCAAGCATGATAATCCAAGGGACATTTATGCACAAAAATTGTTGGCCGAAGGCATTATCGACAAAGATTATGTGAGTCGATTGGAAGAGGAATACAAAACGAACTTGGAAGAGAACCTTTTGGATTCCCGCAAAATAGAAAAGACCAGGATTACTCCATTTATGCAAGATGAGTGGGAAGGATTTGAGCAAGTGACCGAAGAGGTGATGCTTTCTCCTATGGATACCACTTACGACCTTAAGAAGTTGGATGAGATTGCCACGAGCATCACTGCACTTCCCGAAGGGAAAAAATTCTTGAGAAAATTGGAGCGTTTGGTCGAGGCCCGTCACGACATGTATTTCAAGGACAACAATCTTGATTGGGCCATGGGTGAACTTTTGGCTTACGGATCTTTGATCCAAGAAGGGTATGATGTTCGCATGTCAGGTCAGGATGTGGAGCGGGGAACATTCTCCCACCGCCACGCCGTGATCAAGACCGAAATGCACGAGGAAGAAATTACCTTGTTGAACGAGTTGGGTCCCAATCAAAACGGTAAGCTCCATATTTACAATTCCCTGCTTTCCGAATATGCCGTAATGGGCTTTGATTATGGATATGCCATGGCCAGCCCTAAAACGTTGACCATCTGGGAAGCCCAGTTTGGGGATTTCAGTAATGGTGCCCAGATCATCATCGACCAATACCTATCGGCTGCGGAGGATAAATGGAAATTGCAGAACGGATTGGTGTTGTTGTTGCCACATGGTTATGAAGGTCAGGGAGCGGAACACTCCTCGGCACGTATGGAACGTTATCTTCAGCTTTGTGCCAAGGATAATATGTTTGTTGCCGATGTGACCACGCCGGCCAACCTGTTCCATTTGTTGCGTAGACAGATGAAGGCCAATTTTAGAAAACCTTTGGTGGTATTCACACCGAAAAGTTTGTTGAGACATCCCAAAGTGGTTTCCACCAAGGAAGAAATGGCCAATGGAAGTTTCCAAATGGTTATTGATGATGCCGAAGCGAATGTATCCAAAGTGAAAACCTTGGTATTCTGTACCGGTAAGTTCTACTACGATCTTTTGGAGAAAAAAGAGGAGTTGAACAGGGACGATGTAGCTTTGGTCCGGGTGGAACAATTGTTCCCGTTGCCTGCGGATGAAATGCGCGACATCATCAAGAAATACAAAAATGCCGACGACATCGTTTGGGCTCAGGAAGAACCTAGGAACATGGGGGCTTGGGGCCATATGTTGATGCATTTGGATGAGGCCAAACAGTTCAGGGTGGCATCCCGAAGATTTTACGGGGCCCCTGCAGCAGGTAGCGCAGTGCGTTCCAAAAGACGACATGCCCAGGTGTTGGAGTATGTCTTCGACAAGAGTAAGGACAATATGTTAATTCGATAATACAAGTATAAACTATAGTAGCATGGTTTTAGAAATGAAAGTTCCCTCACCAGGGGAATCCATTACAGAGGTTGAAATCGCCGAATGGTTGGTTGCCGATGGTGACTACGTAGAGAAGGACCAGGCCATTGCCGAGGTGGACTCGGACAAGGCAACATTGGAGCTTCCTGCAGAAGAAAGCGGAATTATTACCCTTAAGGCCGAGGTAGGAGATGCCGTAGCCGTTGGTGAGGTGGTTTGCCTTATCGATACCAGTGCGCCAAGACCTGATGGTGCCGCTCCACAAGCGGAGAAAAAAGAGGAGCCTAAAAAGGAAGAACCCAAAGCGGAACCTAAGAAGGCGGAGCCTAAAAAAGAAACCTATGCTTCTGGTGCTCCATCGCCAGCTGCCAAAAAGATATTGGATGAAAAGGGTATTGCCCCTTCATCCGTAGCCGGTACAGGAAGGGATGGTCGTATCACCAAGGAAGATGCCGTTCAGGCAGTTCCTTCTATGGGAACCCCAACAGGAGGTAACCGTGGTGAGACCCGTTCCAAATTGTCCATGTTGCGCAGAAAAGTGGCCGAACGTTTGGTAGCTGCCAAAAATGAGACCGCCATGTTGACCACCTTCAACGAGGTGGACATGACCGCTATCTTCGAATTAAGGAATCAGTACAAAGATGAGTTCAAGGACAAGCACAATGTGGGACTTGGATTTATGTCCTTCTTCACCAAAGCGGTCATTAGGGCATTGCAAATGTACCCGGCTGTAAACTCCATGATCGATGGCAAGGAAATGATTTCTTACGATTTCTGCGACATCAGTATTGCTGTTTCCGGACCTAAAGGTCTTATGGTACCTGTAATCCGTAATGCGGAAAACTTGACCTTTAGAGGTATTGAGGCCGAAATCAAGAGATTGGCCATCCGCGCCAGGGAAGGGGAAATCACTGTGGATGAAATGACCGGTGGTACCTTTACCATTACCAACGGAGGTGTATTCGGTTCCATGTTGAGCACACCGATCATCAACCCACCACAAAGCGGTATTTTAGGAATGCACAATATCGTTGAGCGTCCCGTTGTTAAAAATGGAACCATTGTTGTTGCACCTGTAATGTATGTGGCCCTTTCTTATGATCACCGAATCATTGACGGTAAGGAATCCGTTGGGTTCTTGGTAGCTGTGAAAGAAGCTTTGGAAAGTCCAGAAGAATTGTTGATGGACGGAAACGTGAAAAGAGCTTTGGAGCTATAATATAAAGAGTAGTTGCTGGTACCCTGAGCGTAGCTGAAGGGTAATTCAATGCTCGGACTGACAAATGCCTTTACTTTTTTAAGTAGAGGCATTTTTTATTGTAGTCGATCACGGCTTTTCCTTTCTTAAGTACGTCCGCGCCTATGATGCCATCTACGGGCAAAGCGTTATGGGAAACCAAGGCTTGGTTCACATGAACCAGGTCGAAGAGCACAATCTTCAATTCGTTCTTTTTCCAGTCCCCGATCTGGATTTTGTTTTTGGTGGAAATAAGGGTTTCCATTTCCGTGGCACCTGCTCCTGCTGCTTTGATGTCGGTAGCTTCGGAGACCATTTTAAATAATTCGATTTTATCCATGCCCACACAAGTGTTGGACGCTCCAGTATCCAAAATGAACTTCCCCGATACTCCATTGATCTTGGCTACGATTTCAAAATGGTTGGTTTCGGTGAACACGAGCGGTACTTTAATGTAATCTTTGGATTTCAGGAATTTTTTGAGTGATGTCATATTGTTGATTGATGTCATGCTGAGCGCAGGTGAAGCATCTCAAAATGTTTTATTGGATATGAAAGTTTTGGGACAACTAAGATAAATCTATTTTTGTGACATGATCATAACCGATACCCATACCCATTTATATAGTGAAGCATTTGTTGACGACCGTGATGCCATGATGCAACGGGCACTGGATGCTGGCGTGGAGCGTTTTTTTATTCCCGCCATCGATTCTACCTATACCCAGTCTATGTTGGATCTGGAGTCCAACTATCCCCAAAATGTGTTTTTGATGATGGGATTGCATCCTACCCATGTTAAGGAAAATTATCAAGAAGAACTGGCATTGGTGGAAGAATGGCTGTCCAAAAGAAAATTTTATGCCGTGGGTGAAATTGGAATCGACCTGTATTGGGACAAGACTTTTTTGAAACAACAGCAAGAGGCGTTTGTGTTCCAGATTCGGTTGGCCAAAAAACATCAAATGCCCATTGTGATCCATTGCAGGGATGCCTTTGATGAAATTTTTGAGGTTTTGGAACAGGAAAAAAGCATTGACCTTTTCGGAATTTTCCATTGCTTTACCGGCACCTTGGAACAAGCCCATCAGGCCATTTCCTATAACATGAAATTGGGTATTGGGGGAGTGGCTACCTTTAAAAATGGCAAAATCGACCAGTTTTTGGATCAAATCGATTTAAAACACATCGTTTTGGAGACCGATTCACCTTATTTGGCCCCGGTTCCCTATCGTGGTAAGCGCAATGAAAGTTCCTATATTGTTCAGGTGTTGGAAAAGCTTTCCTATATATATGGTATGTCCATGGAGGAAATTGCAGCCATCACAACGGAAAATTCCAAAAACGTATTCGGGGTGTAGTACATGAAAAAGAAAACGAACATATTGCTTATTTATACCGGAGGTACCATCGGTATGGTCAAGGATTACGAGACCGGTGCCCTGCGAGCCTTCAATTTTGATGAACTCATCAAGAATATTCCGGAGTTGAACCAATTGGATTGTACCCTAAAAGGAGTGTCCTTCAAAAAACCGATAGATTCGTCCAACATGAACCCAGGTTATTGGTCTTTAATTGCTTCCATTATCGAGGAACATTATGCGGATCATGATGGGTTTGTGGTGCTCCACGGTAGCGATACCATGAGTTATTCGGCATCTGCTTTGAGCTTTATGTTGGAGAATCTGGACAAACCGGTCATTTTTACCGGATCACAATTGCCCATCGGGGACCTCAGGACCGATGCGAAGGAAAATTTGATCACTTCTATTGAGATTGCTTCGCTTCAAGAAAATGGGAAACCAGTGGTGCAGGAAGTAGGGCTTTATTTTGAATACAAGTTGTACCGCGGCAACCGGACCACCAAGATCAATGCAGAACATTTTGAGGCTTTTGCCTCCTTAAACTATCCACCTTTGGTGGAATCGGGAGTGCATTTAAAGGTGCATCCTAATTATTTGCTGAAGAAATCGGCCAAGAACAAGTCCCTTTTAGTGCATAAAAAAATGGATGATCGGGTGGCAATTCTCAAATTGTTTCCCGGAATCAATCAAGATGTGATGAAGGCAGTGCTCCAAATACCCCATTTAAAGGCCCTTGTTTTGGAGACCTATGGTGCTGGAAATGCCCCAATGGACGATTGGTTTCTGCAAGAATTGAAATCGGCGGTAAAAAAAGGTTTGCATATAATTAACGTGACCCAGTGCTCCGGAGGCAGTGTTTTTATGGGCCATTACGAAACCAGTGAAAAGTTGAAGGAGATGCAACTGATTAACGGCAAGGATATTACAACGGAGGCCGCTATTACCAAGGCTATGTACCTATTGGGCACTGGTGTTCCCGATGCATTGTTCAAGACAATTTACGAAACACCATTGCGTGGGGAAATGGTGTAAAATTAACGCATCAAATTTCTATAACTGATTATTTTTTCGTTTATTGGTCGGCCTAAATGAAGGAATAGAGAGGTGGCCGAGTGGTCGAAGGCGCACGCCTGGAAAGTGTGTATACACCAAAAGTGTATCGAGGGTTCGAATCCCTTCCTCTCTGCAAGGTATTTTAGTTTTTCAATTGCAAAATTTTTATATCTTTAACATTATTAACTAACTAAATTTAAGTTTTAAGTAAAATGAAAAAAATATCCTTTACTCTGGCTGCTGCCGGAATGTTTGTGATGGGAACTACAACTGCATCTGCAGCAATGTTGCAAGAAGAAGCTGAAGCCAGCAAAGGTTTCACCCAGGTATTGAAAGAACAATTTATTCAAGGAGGTCCTGCCTTCATGGGTATTGTACTTCTTTGTTTGATATTGGGATTGGCTGTAGCCATCGAAAGAATTATCTATTTGAATTTGGCAACTACAAACACTGCTAAATTGAAACAACAAGTTGAAGATGCTTTGGCTTCTGGAGGTGTAGAAGCGGCCAAAGAGGTTTGCAGGAACACAAAAGGACCTGTTGCTTCCATCTTCTACCAAGGATTGGACAGATCTTCCGAAGGTTTGGAATCTGCTGAGAAAGCAGTTGTTGCTTACGGAGGTGTACAAATGGGCCAATTGGAGAAAAACGTATCTTGGTTGTCCTTGTTTATCGCTGTGGCCCCGATGCTTGGGTTCATGGGTACGGTAATCGGTATGATCCAGGCCTTCCAAAAAATCGCCGCTGTTGGTAACTTGAGTGCCTCTTTGATCGCTGGTGATATCCAGGTGGCGTTGTTGACCACGGTATTCGGTTTGATCGTGGCCATCATCCTTCAGATTTTCTACAACTACATCATTGCTAAGATCGATAGTATCGTAAACGACATGGAAGATGCCTCTATATCTTTGATTGATATGTTGGCAGCACACAAGAAATAATTACGGAACTAAAAACTATCGGGAAACATGAATAAAATTGTAAAAATAGCACTCATTGCAATCGGGTTGATTTCTGCCGTACTATGGTTCTCTTTGCCATCAGCGGAAGATCCGGATGCAATCAGCAGTGGGTCAATGAACTTTATGTTCATCATCATGTACATCTTGTTGGCCATTGCCGTAATAGCAGCACTGTTCTTTGGATTGACCAAATTGCTTTCCACTCCGGGAAGCCTCAAGAAAACCCTGTTCGCCCTAGGTGGATTGGCCATTGTTGTGGCTATTTCCTATGGACTTTCTTCTAACAACGCTCCTGTTGTTGAAGAGATGGCAAGCAGAGGTATTACGACCACAGAAGGAACTGTGAAGAACATTGGAATGGGATTGAACGTATTCTTCATCCTGACCGTAGTAGCGGTAGTTCTAATGGTATTCCCAGGATTGAAGAAAATGTTTGTAAAGTAAAAATTGAACTATGCCTAGAAGAAAAGCAGCGCCGGAAGTCAATGCCGGTTCCATGGCAGACATCGCTTTCCTCTTGCTTATCTTTTTCTTGGTGACCACCACCATTGAAACGGATGCAGGTTTGGATCGTATGTTGCCACCGATGGAGCCGCCGACTGATCAGGACGTAATTATTAGACAGAAGAACATTTTTACGGTGAACATCAATAAAAATGGTCAGCTGTTGGTAGAGGATAACCTGATGAACCTTAAAGATTTGAGAAAAGCTGCTACCGCGTTTTTGGAAAACAATGCGGATGGTTCCTGTTCTTATTGTAAAGGTAAAAAGGATCCAGCTTCCTCTGATAATCCAACAAAGGCCATCATTTCATTGAAAAATGACAGGGAGACCAAGTATAGTACCTATATCACCGTTCAAAACGAATTGGTAGGAGCCTATAACGATTTGCGTAACCGTGAGGCTCAAAAACTGTACAAACAGGATTTCACCAAAATGGAAGCCGAGTACCTAAACCCAGAAACACCTTCTGCAATTAGGGATGATTTGAAAGACAAAGTGAAGCGTATCCAAGATATGTTCCCACAAAAGCTTTCAGAAGCTGAAACATCAACCAATTAAAACTAGAATTTAGTATGGCTAAGTTTACAAAAAAGAAGGATGGGGATTTGCCAGCGGTGTCTACAGCATCTTTGCCGGATATCGTATTCATGTTGTTGTTCTTCTTTATGACAGTGACCACAATGAAAGACAGTTCTTTAATGGTTGAGAACACGCTTCCTAATGCAACTGAGATCAAAAAATTGGAAAAAAAGGACCGTGTGATATATATCTACGTCGGTAAACCTACCCAAGAGTATCAAAAGGTTTTTGGTTCTGAACCAAAAATCCAGTTGAATGATAAATTTGCCAATGTAGACGAAGTTGGAACTTTTATTTTGGCAGAGCGTGCAAAAAAACCTCAAGAACTTCAAAACGTATTGACTACTGCATTGAAGGTTGATAAGAATGCCAATATGGGTCTTATCGCCGATATAAAACAAGAATTGAGGAAAGTGAATGCCCTAAAGGTGAACTACACCACTTATGAGGGAGATGCTTTTAACAATCTACAGTAGGCAATAGCTTAGATTTAGTGGGAAACGCTCCAAATGATTAATTTGGAGCGTTTTTTGTTTATAGTAATGCAATGATCAACGTGAACAGAATTTTATGGATATTGGTTTTGGGGTTTCTTTCCCAAGGAATCAATGCCCAAACAGAAGTCGTAGAAGAACAACAAGATTTTTCAAGGTATTTGGAAGATCAGTTCTATGCCGGATTCGGGTATAACGTACTACTGGGAAAACCGGATGGTGTGGTGCAGCGAAACCTGTCCTATAATCTTCAGGCCGGGTTTATAAAGGATATTCCCTTTAACCAACGCAGAAATTTTGGTGTTGGACTTGGCTTGGGCTATGCTGTCAATTCGTATTATTCCAACATGGTAGTATCCCAAAATGCTGGTGCTTTGTTGTACGAAGTCAAGGATGTATCTGAGTTCAATCGCAGCAAGTTGGAAACCCATGCCATTGAATTACCCTTTGAAATCCGTTGGAGGACTTCAACCGCGGACGAATATAAATTCTGGCGAATCTACGCTGGGGCCAAGTTGGGATATGTTTTTTCTGGTAGCTCCCGAGTAGTTACGGATACTGGAACAAATGGCTTCGCCAATAATGATATCGAAAAATGGCAATATGGCCTTATGATTAATTTTGGCTACAATACCTGGAATATTCATGCCTATTATGCCCTTAATCCACTGTTAAAAGATGGAACGGTGCTCGATACCGGGGAAGCCATCGACATTAGGGCCTTGCGCATAGGAGTGATCTTTTATATCCTATAGCCAATATTTTAAAATGATCAATTGGGAACAGCACCCGATCAAAAAGCCGATCAACAATTCATTTCTGTTGTGTGCCTTCAAGTAAAGTCTTGAGGTGGCCACCAATCCGGTAAACAAAGTAAACAGGCTTATCGCAAGGGTAATATTCCGTTCAAAATGGATGCTCAGGGCGATCATGAAGGTCAAAAGAGTTCCCATCCCCAAAAGATGCATGCTGGTCTTAAACTTGAAGAAAAGTAGAATAAGACACGTAGTCGTTGCCGTCAACAGGCCAGTAAAAAAGTAAAAGAGCTCGTTTACGTAGTTATTGGGTATCACCTTATACAAGATCATCAAAAAGATGACACAGCTGATATAAAGCGGGTATTTGCGTTCGTGGAGTGTAGGCAGAAAAATGGAACTGATCACTCCCAGATTTTTTAGGATCAAAAAGAAAATAATGGGGATGATGACCGTCAAAATGAAGATGGGGAGAATGTTCCCGCTTTCAATTTCCAATGTACTGTATGGGGCAATTACAAAATAAATGACCGTGCCTCCAAATGGTATAAAAAGTGGATGGAAAATGTACGAGATGATGTTGTAAACATGGCGCATCAGATCTGCTTTCTAAGCCGTGCTACCGGAATACCGAGTTGTTCCCGGTATTTGGCCACCGTACGCCGTGCAATGGGGTAGCCTCTTTCCTTAAGGATCTTGGCCAATTTATCATCTGTTAGCGGTTTCTTTTTCTGTTCGTCACCGATAACGGTTTCCAAAATCTTTTTGATTTCTTTCGTGGACACATCTTCCCCTTGCTCATTTTTCATGGCCTCGGAGAAAAAGTCCTTGATCAATTTGGTGCCATAAGGCGTATCCACATATTTGCTGTTGGCCACACGCGAAACGGTGGAAACATCCATATCAATTTTATCCGCGATGTCCTTTAAGATCATTGGTCGCAGTTTACGCTCATCACCGGTCAAGAAGTATTCCTCCTGATAATCCATTATGGTCTTCATGGTGATGTATAGCGTTTGCTGGCGTTGTCTAATGGCATCAATGAACCACTTGGCCGCATCCAATTTCTGTTTGATGAACAGCACCGTATCCTTCTGGGACTTCGATTTTTCCTTGGAGTTTTTATAACCTTCCAGCATATTGCTATATTCCCTGGAAACGTGAAGTTCAGGGGCATTTCTGCCGTTCAGGCTTAGTTCCAGTTCCCCATCTACAATTCGGATGGAAAAATCGGGAACAATATGCTCAATCATCCTAGTGCCGCCCGAATAGGAACCACCCGGTTTTGGGTTCAGTCTTTCAATTTCTGAAATAGCATCTTTCAGCTCCTCCTCGGTTACATGGTGTTTTTGGATAAGCTTGTCGTAATGCTTTTTGGTAAACTGCTCAAAAGATTTATCAAGGATGCTGATGGCCAACTCTACCGAAGGTTTGCGGTCTTTCCTTTTCAATTGAAGGATCAGGCATTCATCCAACGAACGTGCCGCCACGCCTGGAGGGTCCAATTCTTGCACAATCTTAAGCACGGCTTCGATCTTGCTTTCATCCACATAAATGTTTTGGGTAAAGGCAAGGTCGTCCATAATATCGGCAATCGGTCTTCTGATATAACCACTTTCATCTACGCTGCCCACTAAAAATTCGGCAATGGCCCATTCCTCATCATCCAAATAAAAGGTATTCAGCTGGTTGATCAGGTGTTGGTTAAAGGAAATTCCGGCAGCATACGGAATGCTTTTTTCCTCATCGTCCGAGCTGTAATTGTTGGCCTGGGTGCGGTAATCGGGAATCTCGTCATCACTCAGATAATCATCAATGTTGATGTCATCCGCCTCAATGGTCTCATTGTCCCCGGAATCGTCATAAGGGTCGTCATAAACATCATCCATGTTTTCCATTTCCGCTTCCTTGCCACTTTCCAACGCAGGGTTTTCTTCCAGCTCTTGTTTTAAGCGCTGTTCAAAAGCCTGTGTAGGCAATTGAATGAGCTTCATGAGCTGAATCTGCTGTGGAGACAGTTTCTGGGAAAGCTTAAACTGTAGATGTTGTTTTAGCATAAGGATGGAATTGAAATCTTCCTTGCCGTAAAGTTATAAATTCAATTTAAAACTCCGCATTCTGTGGGGTTCTGGGGTAAGGGATTACGTCCCTGATGTTGCCCATACCCGTGGCGAATTGCACCATACGCTCAAATCCAAGTCCAAAACCGCTGTGTACGGCCGTACCAAATTTGCGTAGGTCCAAATACCACCAAAGTTCCTTGTCGTCAATGCCGAGGTCCTTGATCTTTTGTTGAAGCACTTCCAAACGCTCCTCACGTTGCGATCCTCCCACAATTTCCCCGATACCTGGGAAAAGTACGTCCATGGCGCGAACCGTCTTGCCGTCTTCGTTCAAACGCATGTAGAATGCCTTGATCTTAGCCGGATAATCGAAAAGGATTACAGGACATTTAAAGTGTTTTTCCACCAAAAAGCGCTCGTGCTCGCTTTGCAGGTCAGCACCCCACTCTTCAATAATATATTGGAATTTTTTCTTCTTGTTGGGATTGCTGTTCCTTAAAATATCGATGGCCTCGGTATAAGAAACCCGTTTGAAGTTGTTCTCCACCACGAATTTTAGCTTTTCCAACAAGGTCATTTCAGAACGTTCGGCCTGCGGTTTGGATTTTTCCTCGTCCAACAAACGGCCTTCCAAAAATTCAAGGTCGTCCTTGCAATGCTCCAGTACATATCGGATAATGGATTTGATGAAATCCTCAGCTAAGTCCATGTTGGCTGCTAGGTCGTTGAAGGCCACTTCTGGTTCGATCATCCAGAATTCGGCCAAATGACGTGATGTATTGGAGTTTTCGGCCCTAAAAGTAGGTCCAAAGGTATATACTTTGCCCAATGCCATGGCATAGGTCTCGGCTTCCAATTGCCCTGATACGGTCAAGTTGGTCTCCTTCCCAAAAAAGTCTTCGGAATAATCCACATTGCCGTTTTCATCCAAAGGTGGTTTTTTGGCATCCAAACTGGTCACCCTGAACATTTCCCCGGCACCTTCGGCATCGGAACCGGTAATGATCGGGGCATGCATATAGTAAAACCCTTTTTGCTGGAAATAACTGTGAATGGCAAAGGCCAAAGCCGAACGCACCCGCATTACAGCTGCAAACGTATTGGTTCGTACCCTCAAATGCGCCTTTTCTCTCAAGAATTCCAAAGAGTGTTTTTTAGGCTGAATGGGGTAGGTTTCCGGATCGGCGGTGCCATGTACAAAAACATCTTCAGCCTGAATTTCCACACTTTGTCCTTTTCCTTGGCTTTCTACCAAGGTTCCGGAAATTTTTAGGGCAGAACCGGTAGTAATCTGTTTGAGGACCGCTTCATCCAGTTTTTCAAAATCTACTACACATTGTAAATTATGTATGGTTGAACCGTCGTTCAAGGCTATAAATCGGTTGCTCCTAAATGTTTTTACCCATCCATTAACTTCTACGGAATCTCCTACGGGCTGCTTTTCTAGCAATTCTTTTATGGAATAAGACTTCATTGTAAGGCTATCGTAATTTAGGCGGTAAAGATAGGTTTTTGGACAAAAACGATGGCAATGCCGCCAAGTAATTTATGGCCCTTTTCCTAGGATTTATGCTTGGGATTGTCCTCTTCTTGAGGCAAGATGTCAATCTGTGGTTCTTTCAATACCTCTTTGTTGGCAATACTTCTTTCTAAAGAAAGGAGTAAAGAAGGCAGCAAGATCAAATTGGACAGCATGGCAAACAACAAGGTGGCCGATACCAGACCTCCCAACGCTTTTGTTCCCCCAAAACTGGAGAGGATGAACACCGAGAAACCAAAAAACAATACGATGGAAGTATAGAACATACTCACCCCGGTTTCCCTTAGAGCAGCATAAACGGATCGTTTAATGTGCCATTTGTGTGTGGCCAGTTCTTGCCGGTACTTGGCCAAAAAGTGAATAGTGTCGTCCACAGAAATCCCAAAGGCAATACTGAATACCAAAATGGTGGATGGTTTTATCGGGATACCCAAATAGCCCATGAGCCCAGCAGTGATCAATAGGGGCAACAAGTTGGGCACCAACGAAATGATGACCATCCTAAACGAACGGAACAAATAAGCCATGAACAAGGAAATAAGTCCAATGGCCAAGGCGAGTGACATCACCAGGTTGGCGACCAAATATTTGGTTCCCTTCAAAAACAATAAAGCTTTACCTGTCATGTACACATTGAACTTGTCAGGAGGAAAGGATTTGGTGATGGCCTCTTGCACATCCTTCTCAATTTCTTCCATACGGTCAATGGGCACATCCTGCATGTACGTGGTCAATCGGGCGATTTGGCCTGTGCTGTCCACAAAACTTTGCAAAAGATTTCCATCTGTGGATGATTTTCTGGCCGCATCCATGATGAAAGTATTCTCTTGGCTGGTGGGCAGTTGGTAATATTTCGGGATTCCGTTGTAAAAGGCCTGCTTGGAATATTTGATCAAATCCACAATGGAAATGGGGCGTGACAATTCGGGAATTTCATCAATGACAGTTCCCAATTGGTCCATGCGTTTTAGGGTGGCTGGCTTGATTACCCCATTTTTCCGTTCGGTATCCACCACAATTTCCATGGGCATGATACCATCGAACTCTTCTTCAAAAAATTGGATGTCATTATAAAATTCGGTGTTCTTTGGTAAGTCTTCGATCCTGCTTCCGGTAATTTTCATCTGGTTGATGCCGATTACACTCACGACCAAAACCCCAACCGTAACCATGTAAACGGCAATCCTATGCTCACGTACAATGTACTCCATCTTACCTACAAAAAAGTCGATCCACTTTTTGTTAAGGTGTTTTAGGTGCTTCGTCTTTGGAAGCGCCATAAAACTGTAAATAATCGGAATAATCAGCAAGGAAAGCACAAAGATGCCTATGATGTTGATGGAAGCCACAATACCGAACTCCCTCAATAGATCACTGTCCAAAATAATGAAGGTGGCAAAACCGGACGCGGTGGTAATGTTGGTCATCAAAGTGGCATTACCGATCTTGGAAATGACCCTTTGCAACGACAGGGCTTGGTTTCCATGTTTCTTTACCTCTTGTTGGTATTTGTTGATGAGGAATATACAGTTGGGAATCCCGATTACAATGATCAACGGCGGGATCAACGCGGTAAGAATCGTGATTTCGTATTGCAATAATCCCAATATACCGAAAGCCCACATCACCCCAATGATCACAATACACATGGAGATAAAAGTGGCCCTGAAACTCCTGAAGAAAAAGAAGAAAATCAAAGAAGTGACCAAAAGGGCGGCCCCGATGAAGATTCCGATTTCATCCACGATGGATTTGGTATTCCAGGTTCTGATATAGGGCATGCCTGAAACCCTTACATCCAATTGAGTGTCCTCTTCAAAGGTTTTTACCAAATCCCCAAGATCGTTCAATATAAACTGGTTCCTTACGGCTGTGTTCAAGATGTCTTTATCCAAATAGGCAATGGTCTGAATGGTACCGCTTTTGGGATTGTAGACCAGATTATCATAAAAAGGCAACTCATTAAAAAGGTGATTTTTTAAGGAATCGATTTGCACTTTGGTCTTTGGCGGCGATTTGATAAAGGGATTCATGACAAACGTCTGGGTTTTGTCATCCTTCTCCAGAACCTTCAAGTTTTCAAGGGAAACCACAAAATCAATTTCCGGGAAGGCGTCCAACTGTTTGGCCAAACGGTTCCAGCGGTTGAAATTTTCTGGGGTGAACAAAGCGGTATCCCTCACGGCCAACACAATGGCGTTGCCTTCTTCCCCAAATATTTTGGTGAAGTTGTTGTATTGGATGGTTGCGGGATGGTCGTCAGGCAAAAGGTTTGCCTCCGTATTCGAAAACTTGATGTTTTTCCACTGAAAAGCTAGAAAAACAGTGACGGCCACGATACCGACAAGGATCAAGATCCTATTTCGAAGAATAATGCGTGCGACCTTGGTCCAAAAACCTTGTGTGAGCTTTGCTACCATTTTGGTTTAATTGGGCGCAAAGGTAGAAAATGATCGGCTGTGTTCCTAGGAAAGCAGCTTATCAATGATCAAGTTTTAAACCTTCATGATCTCTGCTTCCTTAACGGTAAGCAGGGAATCCACTTTTTTAATGTATGAATTGGTAAGTTCTTGAACGTCCACTTCGGCATTTTTTAAAAGGTCTTCGGAGATTTCAAGGGCTTTCAAATCCTTATTGGCCTCTTGTCTGCCACTACGGATACTCACTTTGGCGTCCTCGGCTTCGGCTTTGGCCTGTTTTACCAATTGCACCCTGCGTTCTTCGGTAAGTGGTGGTACACTGATGATGACGGTTTCGCCATTGTTCATGGGGTTGAAACCTAAATTGGCATTCATAATGGCGTTTTCAATTTCGCCGATCAAGTTTTTTTCCCAAGGCTGTACGGAAATGGTACGGGCATCTGGGGTATTGATGTTGGAAACCTGCGAAAGCGGGGTTTGGGAGCCATAATAATCCACCATTACGGAAGATAACATTACAGGACTGGCCTTTCCGGCACGGATTTTTATAAAGGCTTTTTCCAAGTGGGAAATGCTGGCATCCATGCTTTCTTTTGCGCTATCAAGTACAAATTTTACTTCTTCGTCCATGCTCTTATTTTTTATTTCAATATCAAATTATACGTTGACCACCGTTCCAATGTTCTCACCTGATACGATTTTCATCAAATTCCCCCTAGTGTTCATATCAAAAACCACAATGGGCAATTCGTTTTCTTGGCTAAGCGTAAAAGCTGTGGTATCCATCACTTTCAAACCTTTGGAAAGTACTTCTTGGAACGAAAGGGAATCGAACTTGGTGGCTGTTTTATCTTTTTCTGGGTCGGAAGTGTAAATTCCATCAACACGGGTTCCTTTCAAGATCACATCGGCATTGATTTCGATAGCTCTCAATACGGCTGCCGAATCGGTGGTGAAATAAGGATTTCCGGTTCCACCTCCAAAGATGACCACCCGGCCTTTTTCCAAATGGCGAATAGCCCTTCTTCGGATAAAAGGTTCAGCTACTTCATTGATTTTGATGGCCGATTGCAAACGGGTTTGGATGCCTTTCAGTTCCAAGGCACTCTGTAAAGCCAATCCGTTGATCACGGTGGCCAACATGCCCATATGGTCGCCCTGTACACGGTCCATTCCTTGGCTGGCACCGGCAAGACCCCTAAAAATGTTTCCGCCGCCAATAACGATGGCAACTTCAATGCCTTTATCCACAACGCTCTTGATTTCATCGGCATATTCGGCCAAACGGTCCCCATCGATTCCGTATTGCTTTTTGCCCATCAAGGCCTCACCACTCAGTTTTAATAAAATTCTATTGTATCGCATTGAAGGTTTCTTGAAGTCGGGACAAAAATAATCAAAAAAAATTATGGGAAACCATTGAAAAAGGCGTGGACCCGAGATTCGATTGAATAAAAATTGCATACATTCTGTAACCTTTTTCAAAAACAACGGTATATCCTTCAACAGACCAAAAAACAATTCATTGCAAGCACTGACCGACAACGTCTTAATGATGAAAGTGAAAAGTGGCGACTTGGACAAGTTGGGCCTGCTCTACGAGCGACATAAAAAGAAGCTGTTCGGGTTTTTCTATAACATGGGCAACAACGCTTCTTTAAGTGAAGATCTGGTGCAAAATGTGTTCGTGAGGATTTTAAAGTATAGACAATCCTTTACCGGTGAAGGACCCTTTACCGCTTGGATGTTCAGCATGGCGCGCAACGTGAACTATGATCATCACAAAAAAGTTACCCGTGAGGGGGTCTCCAGAAATGTGTCCCCGGAACAAGTGGACAGAGGAACAGGAGATTATTTGAACGAGGCAATGGATCTGCAGGGAGATGCACATTTATTGAGAAGGGCATTGGGCCTTCTTTCCGCCGAAAAAAAGGAAATACTGCTGTTGAGCAAATACAGGGAACTGAAATTTCAAGAAATCGGGGAGATTTTGGGTTGTTCCGAAGGAGCTGCCAAGGTTAGGGTACACCGGGCCTTGAAGGATTTGAAAACGATTTTTTTACAATTGGAAACGAGATGATGGACGAAAAGTTTGAAATAGTAGCGATGGACTATCTGTCCGGAAACTTAACAGAAGGGGAAGCAAAGGAATTTGAAACCTTTCTGGAAGCGCATGTGGAATGTCGAGAAAAGTACGAGGAGCTAATGCAATCTTGGGAACAGTTGCAAGCCATGCAAACTCCAGACCCTTCGGAAAAAATGGACGAGGCCTTTTTTAACATGCTATCCTCCGTAATAGAAAAGGAACAAGGAAAGGCGCCCAAGCAAAGTATTGTGTCCATGCTTTCAGGAATTTTTAGGCCACAATGGGTAATCGGAAGTTTTCTGCTCTTGATCGGATTGGGTGTCGGGTATTTTTTAAGGCCCGAGGTGGAGCCCATTCCAACACAGACCATTGCCGCCAACAATGAAACCGAAGAGGTGCGCCAAAAGTTGGTTCTGACCTTGTTGGACCAGCCATCGGCAAACCAACGACTGCAAGGAGTCAGTGAGGCCAATAAGTTTGAGAATGCCGATGATATTGTGATCAAAGCGCTTTTAAAAACACTCAATAGCGATCCCAATGTAAACGTAAGATTGGCTGCCATAGAATCCTTGACCAATTATGTGGACAAACCCGAGGTTAGACAAGGGTTGGTGCAATCCATTCCAAATCAGGAATCGCCCATATTACAGATAACCTTGGCCAATTTAATGGTGGCCCTTCAAGAAAAGTCCTCTATAGCACCTTTCAAGCAATTGTTGAAGCAAAAGGAATTGGATACCACGGTCAAAAAACGAATCGAAAGGAGTATAGAATCCATTATATAGTTTATTTATCAATCAGCCCATTGGGCACAAATCAAATTACGAACAGTCTAATTTTTAAAAATGATGAAACGGTTATTTATTATGACATGCCTGTCCTTGGGGGTGGGTATGTTGGGTGCTACGGCACAGAAGAAAGAGTTTAGGGAGGTCATCAAAAAAAGTGTTCCCCTTGCCAATAGTGTGAACAACAGTGTGGTGGTGAAAAACGTATTCGGCTCTGTGAACGTAGAAGGATACAACGGCAACGAAGTGATTCTGGAAGTGGAACGCATTATTTCAGCGAAAAACACGGAAGATTTGGAATTGGGAAAGAAGGAACTGCAACTCCAAGTCATTGCTGAAAGCAATCGGGTTATTCTTCATCCTGATGCTCCTTACATCCAATTCGATAAGGACAAATTGAGTTACAACTGGTGCAATAAAAACAATGATGTGCCTTATGAGCACAAGTTGAATTTTACCTTGAAAGTGCCAAACTCCGTCAAGATCAATGTGAGTACCGTCAATGATGGGGATATTTTGGTCAAGAATACCAATGGTGATTCAATGGAAGCGGAGAATATAAATGGTGGTATTTCCCTGAACAATATTACAGGAAAAACCAAGGTAAGCTGTATCAATGGTGATGTGGATATTTCATATTCAAAAAATCCCAATGTGGCTTCTCGGTACTATGCCTTGAACGGGGATATCAATATTTCGTACCAACAATCGCTTTCGGCCAATATTTCGTTCAAAAGCATGAATGGGGAAATGTTCACCGACTTTGATATCAACAAACAATTTGTAAAGACCAGTAAAAATGAAGGTGATGGCGACAAGCCTAAATTCAAGTTCGAGTCTCGACCTGTCGTTCAAATAGGTAGCGGTCAGGTAGAATTCGATTTTGAGACTTTGAACGGAAATGTATTCATCAAAAAAAATAACAAGTCATGAAGAAGATCAAAAGTATAGTGATTATCGCCCTAGTATTGTGTACGGGTGTGTTGTCTGCGCAGGATAAGCAAATCGATTTGTTTACCATTCCCTTAAGTAGCCCTGGGCAATCCGGAAGACTGGTCCTTGACCAGATCAGCGGTTCCATTACGGTAACCGGTTATGAAGGGAAAGAAGTAATTGCAAAGGTTTCGGTTTCTGGTGACAAGAAGTCTTCCAGCAATGAGAAGAATGGAATGAAGCGCATTGGTAATTCCGGTCTTAACATCAGTGCCGAAGAAAAAAGCAATGAGGTGAGGATCCATAATGAAATGTGGAGCAGAACGGCTGATTTTGATATCAAAGTTCCCTACAATTTCGCGCTAAAGTTGAGTACCATCAACAATGGTGATATTTTGGTGCAGGGTGTTACGGGAGATCTGGAAATCAGTAATGTGAACGGGGGTATTTCCCTTCAGAACGTAGAAGGGTCGGTTATCGCCTATACTACTAATGGACCGGTAAAGGTCGATTTTAAGAAAATGGGCAACATGTCGGATATGGCTTTTACCAGTTTCAATGGAAATGTGGAGGTGACGTTTCCGAATAGTATAAAGGCGAATGTGAAGGCCAAATCGGATATGGGGGATGTTTATACGGATTTTGATATGGCCCTTTCAGAGAACAAACCTGAAATGGATAAAAAACAAACTTCTGGAAGTTACAAGGTAAAACTGGAACAGTGGGTTAGGGGCAAGATCAATGGAGGAGGCCCTGAACTATTGTTCAAGACCTTTAACGGTGACATTATGATCAAGTCAAAGTAATAAGGAAAAATCCAAGCATAAAAAAGGCCCCATAAAATGGGGCCTTTTTTTATCTGTATGGTTTGGGATTATCCCAAAGCTACTCTTTTAAAACCGGTAACGGTCAAGCTGGCGTCAACAGATTTTACATACTGGGCAACACTAAGTTTGCTGTCCTTGATGAAATCTTGGTTAACCAAAGTGTTGTCTTTGAAGAAACGGTTCAATTTACCTTTGGCGATGTTGTCCAACATAGCTTCTGGCTTACCTTCTTGGCGCAATTGATCTTTGGCGATCTCAATTTCCTTATCGATGATGGATTGATCCACACCTTCTTCGTCAAGGGCAACTGGATTCATAGCGGCAGCTTGCATGGCCACATCCTTGGCAGCATCGGCAATACCTGCAACATTGGCGGACATACCTACCAAAGTAGCGATTTTGTTACCAGCGTGGATGTAAGATCCTACGAAAGGAGCGCTCAATTTCTCAAAACTTCCGATTTCGATTTTCTCACCGATAACACCGGTTTGCTCGGTCAATTTGTCGGCAACGGTCATTCCTTCAAAAGAAGCGGCTAGGAAAGCATCCTTGCTATCAAAACCTAGGGCAAGATCAGCCAAATCGTTGGCCAATTTTACAAAGCTTTCGTTTTTGGCAACGAAGTCGGTTTCGCAGTTCAATGAAATAACCACACCTTGGGTGTTGTCTGCGCTTACTTTTGCAATGGCAGCACCTTCAGAGGATTCTCTGTCAGCTCTGTTGGCGGCTACTTTCTGGCCTTTTTTACGAAGGATCTCGATCGCTTTTTCAAAATCGCCTTCAGCCTCAACCAAAGCTTTTTTACAATCCATCATTCCAGCCCCTGTGGTCTGTCTTAGTTTATTTACTTCTGCGGCGGTAATCTGTGCCATTTTTCTATGCTTTTTAAAAATTTATGTAAAGTAAAACACTATTCAAGTGTTTTGTTTTAGGACAATGTTAAATCAAGGTTGGGTTATTCAACGCCTCCCTTAACACTGTCTTGCCATTCTTGCAATTCGCCCCACTTACCAGCGGCGGCCAACTTGGCTTGTTTTGGCCAAGAAGTTGGATCCAAATGGGCCATGGTAGAACTTGCGTCGGTCAAGATTTCCTTGATTTTCTCAGGAGCGGTCTTGGCAAGGTCAGCGTAAGTAGCGATTCCTTTTCCGATCAAAGCTTCTTCAGCTTTTGGGCCGATACCTTCAATTTTGGTAAGCTCATCGGCTTTTGCCTTTTTAGGAGCTGCGGCAGGCTTGGCTTTTTTGGCTTTTTTGGCATCGGAAGCGTCATCATCATCCTCATCGATCAAAACAGCTTTTGCGTCCATGAAATCATCTTCTTCATCTTCCTTGTCACTGTTCTTGTCATTTTTACGGTCTGCCAAACCAGCAGCTACGGCCTTGGTTACTTCTTCCAAGATAGCTTCAATGGATTTGCTGGCGTCGTCGTTTGCTGGAATCACATAATCGATTGGCCTTGGGTCGGAATTGGTATCCACCATGGCGAAGATCGGAATGTTCAATTTTTGGGCCTCTTTTACGGCGATGTGCTCACGCATGGTATCCACGATGAAAAGGGCACCAGGCAAACGGGTCATGTCGGCGATTGAACCTAAGTTCTTTTCCAACTTGGCACGCAAACGGTCTACTTGTAGTCTTTCTTTTTTGGAAAGGGTGTTAAAGGTACCGTCTTTTTTCATCCTGTCGATAGAAGCCATTTTCTTTACGGCTTTACGGATGGTTACAAAGTTGGTCAACATTCCACCAGGCCATCTTTCAGTGATGTATGGCATGTTGATTTTGGAAACTTTGTCCGCAACGATGTCCTTAGCTTGTTTTTTAGTGGCTACAAAAAGGATTTTTCTTCCAGAGGCAGCAATTTTACTGAGGGCCTCGTTGGCTTCCTCAAGCTTTGCAACCGTTTTGTAGAGGTTGATCACGTGGATCCCGTTACGCTCCATGTAGATGTAAGGAGCCATGTTTGGGTTCCACTTTCTTGTTAGGTGTCCAAAGTGTACACCTGCTTCGAGTAAATCTTTTACTTCAATTTTACTTGCCATTTTTAGTACTTAGTTTACGTTCCGTTGTAGTAGCAATGCACTGGTGGTCACTTTTGGTTCGCCCAATCCATTTAGATGCTAAACTAAATTCCAAAAAGTCGAATTTTATTTCCTTTTTGGAACAACGACAACTTGGTTAAAAATTTAACCCTGAAAAATGTTTCCAGGGTTTTCAATGAACTTATTGTAATGGTGCCAAGGCACCGAAAAATATTAACGTTTGGAGAACTGGAATTTCTTACGGGCTTTCTTCTGACCGAATTTCTTTCTTTCCACCATCCTTGGGTCCCTTGTCAATAGGCCTTCTGGCTTAAGGATACCTCTGTTTTCCTCATTGATCTCGCACATTGCCCTGGACAAAGCCAAACGAACAGCTTCTGCCTGACCAGTGATACCGCCACCGTAAACGTTCACTTTTACATCGTAGTTATCTTCGGTTTCGGTCAAAGTGAAAGGCTGCTTTACTTTGTATTGTAGGGTAGCTGTGGAAAAGTAATCGTTCAAATCCCTTTTGTTCACGGTAATGTTACCGGAACCTTGAGAAACATATACTCTTGCTACAGCAGTTTTTCTTCTACCTATCTTGTGAACCACTTCCATTATTTGTAGTCGTTTAAGTTTATTGCCTTTGGTTTTTGTGCTTCTTGTCCGTGCTCGGCACCAGCGTATACCTTAAGGTTTCTGAAAATTTCTGCACCAAGTTTGTTCTTTGGCAACATTCCTTTTACAGAAGTTTCAATGATACGCTCAGGGTATTTGTTCAATACCTCCTTGGCAGCGGCCGAACGCTGACCACCAGGATACCCGGTATATCTCAAATATACTTTGTCATCCCATTTGTTGCCGGTCATGGTAATTTTCTCGGCATTGATGACAATAACATTGTCTCCACAATCAACGTGGGGAGTAAAGTTGGTCTTGTATTTTCCCCTAAGCAATTTGGCTACTTTAGACGCCAATCTACCCAAAGTCTGTCCTTCAGCATCAACCAATAACCATTGCTTGTCAACGGTAGATTTATTGGCGGAAATAGTCTTATAACTTAATGTATCCACTTCTCGAATATTATTGATTTAATAACCTATCCCGATAAACGGGCTGCAAATGTACAATTATTAGATTGAATTACAAACGGTTGGTTGGGAATATTTTTTGGCTTTTTTTCATTTTTCCGTTAAGCCTCTTTTGCGGCTTCAAATTTCGCCATTGTTTGTGTTAAATAAACCTTAAAATACATATTGACTGTAACTGTTCCCGTTTTCGGTGGTCTTTAGGGTGTCAATCAATCAAAAAACTAACCAAGTGAAACAAACACGCCTTTTTGTCGCCCTTTTTTTTATTTCTTTTTTTCTTCAGGCCCAAGATTCTACCCAGGTAGAAGTACCCAAAAAAATATACATGACCCAGTCTTTGGGAGAAGAGGCCCATCCCGTAATCGATGGTATTTTGGATGATGCCGCTTGGAACCTTGTAGAGTGGGGCGATGATTTTATTGAGCAACGCCCTGATGAAAACACACCGCCCAGCCATCAGACCAAATTTAAGATCGTATATGGCCAAAAGTCTTTATATATAGGTATACGTTGTTACGATTCGGAACCTGATAAGATTGTAAAACGCTTGTCTAGAAGGGACGGATTTGAAGGGGATTGGATCGGTGTCTTTATCGATAGTTACCATGATAAACGGACCGGTTTTGGTTTCATCGTAACCGCTGCGGGTGTAAAGGGCGATGTGTTGGAATCCAACAACGGCTCCAACGA
Organism: Allomuricauda sp. M10; assembly: GCF_020782875.1. GTDB lineage: Bacteria > Bacteroidota > Bacteroidia > Flavobacteriales > Flavobacteriaceae > Flagellimonas. The sequence continues at coordinate 151,538 of NZ_JAJGBN010000003.1, forward strand.
AGATGATAGCTGGAATCCCATTTGGTATGTGGCCACGAATGTTGATGATGAAGGTTGGACCGCCGAAATGCGTATTCCCTTAAGCCAGATCAAGTTCGGTAATGAAGAAAACCAGGTTTGGGGATTGCAGGTAATGAGACGTTATTTCAGGGATGAGGAACGTTCCGTCTGGCAACGGTTACCTCGTGATGTGGCCGGCTTCATCAGTGAGTTTGGGGAGCTTCACGGATTGAAGAACATTGAACCCCAAAAGCAATTGGAAATTCAGCCTTACACCGTAGCCAAAATGGAAACCTATGAGGCAGAGGCCGGAAATCCCTTTAGGGATGGGAGCGACAACGATATCACGGGAGGGTTGGATGCCAAGATCGGTATCACCAATGACCTGACCTTGGACCTTACCGTGCACCCCGATTTCGGCCAGGTAGATGCGGATCCTTCGGCCATTGCACTGGACGGGTTTCAGATTTTCTTTCAGGAAAGACGCCCCTTCTTTGTGGAGAACAAGAACATCTTCGATTTTCGTTTATCGCAATCCGAAGCAGGGAACACCTTTGGCTCAGACAATATCTTTTATTCAAGGCGAATTGGTCGTAGTCCTCAAGGATATCCGAATACCTTTGATGGGGAATTTGTGGATCAACCGAACAATACCCCGATCATTGGGGCGGCCAAGTTCAGCGGTAAGACCAAAAACGGATGGGCCATTGGATTACTCGAAAGTGTGACGGCACAACGGCAGGCCACCATCATTAATGGGGAAGGGGATAGAAGAAAAGAAATGGTGGAACCCCTTACCAACTATTTTGTGGGCAGGCTTCAAAAGGATTTTAACGAACGCAATTCGTATATCGGCGGAATTTTCACGGCTGTTCATAGGGAAACCCTTCCGGAGAATCTCAACTTTTTACATGAAGGGGCATTTACCGGGGGATTGGATTTTAAACACCAGTGGAACAACCGCGATTGGTATGTTGGTGGCAATTTTACATTTAGCCATGTTAAGGGTAGCACGGAGGCCATTACCAATACTCAACAATCCATCACCCACCTGTTCAACCGGGTAGATGCTGATTATGTATCGGTGGATACGACCCGAACCTCACTCACCGGTTCCGGTGGAAACCTTCAGATCGGGAAAATAGGAAACGGACACTGGAAATTTGAATCTGGTGCAACTTTTAGATCCCCGGAACTGGAACTGAACGATATCGGTTTTCAACGTCAGGCAGATGATATCCGTCACTACACTTGGATCGGTTACCAGACCCTAAAACCCGATAATACCTTTAGGCAGGTAGGAATCAACTATAACCACTGGACCGCTTGGGATTTTGGTGGCAACCACAATTATATGCAGTTCAATACCAATAGCTGGCAAAACTGGAAAAACAATTGGCAAACCAACCTTGGGTTGAATTATGCAGCGGTGGATTATTCCAATTTTGCGCTCCGAGGTGGGCCAAGGTTGAGACAAACGCCATGGGTGAGTTTTTGGAATGGCATCAATACGGATAATAGGAAAAAAATAAGGTTCTCTGTTTACCATGAAGGCAGAAAGGCGGTCGATAATTCTGTAAAGTCGTATTATATCGAAAGTGGATTTGTGTATCAACCCATTAATGCTTTGCGAATCTCTGCCTTCCCGTCCTTGAGCCTTAATAATGATAAATTGCAGTTCATTGATAATTTTGACGATGTGAACGGTTCCCCAAGATATCTCAATGGAAAAATAGATCAGCGTACCTTGAGCATGTCCTTCCGTTTAAACTATACCATCAACCCTAACCTTACCATCCAATATTGGGGGCAACCGTTTATTTCAAGGGGAAGGTATAGCGAGTTTAAACATGTGTCCGATCCATTGGCCCAAACTTTTGAAGATCGTTTTGTGCAATACAATCAAGCGCAGACATCATTTGCTGATGGAACCTATTCCATTGATGAAAACTTGGACGGCATAACCGATTTCAGTTTTGGTGATCCTGACTTTTCCTTTGTGCAGTTCCGTTCCAATTTGGTTATCCGTTGGGAGTATATTCCTGGCTCTGAAATCTTTTTGGTATGGTCACAGGATGTTACCCAATCTGGTAATCCGGCAGATGGACTTTTACCAAGCTTGGGCGACAACATTTTTGGACAAAAGCCGCATAATATCTTTTTATTGAAGGCTACCTATCGGTTTGTGCTTTAATGTATTTGTTATGCTATATGGATGCTGAGTGTAGTCGAAGTATGATGCGGAATCCAAGGAGATTTTACGTCAACCTGAACTTGTTTCAGGTTCTCACACGTGATGGGATGCTGAATCTTCGATTCTAAATTGGATTCCTGTTTTCGCAGGAATGACAGTGAATGCTTTTATCAGGATGATTTTGTCATTCCTCACGGATGCTGAGCGTAGTCGAAGTATGATGCGGAGTCCAAGGAGATTTTACGTCAACCTGAACTTGTTTCAGGTTCTCACTGGTGATAGGATACTGAATCTTTCAATTAATGATGGATTCCTGCTTTTTTATCCCGTTGAAGAGCGGGGCGCAGGAATGACGGTTGCTGTTATTGATGTCATTCCTTCTGGTTGCTGAGCGGAGTCGAAGCACCATTCAGAACGATACCCTAGACGCTCATTATTTTCCGAATGGCTTTTACACACGCCTCATTGGCCTCTTGGTCACCTATGGTAATGCGCACTTTTCCCGGGGCGCCAAATTGGGAAACAGGACGAACCATTATACCTTCTTCCATCATCCGATCCGTGAATTCCATTTCGGGTAGTGGAGGGTCAATGATAAAAAAGTTGGCCTGACTTGGCCAGTATTTGATACCGATGTTATCAAATTCCCTGGCAAGATATGTTCTGCCATCCTGAACGGTTTGCACGGTTTTCTCTATAAATTCCGAATCATTCAAGGCACCGATGCCCGCTTCAATTGAGGTCAAGGGCAGCAAAAAGGGTTTTTGTATCAACCGGATATAGTTGGCAATGGTCGGGGTAGTGTAGGCATAGCCAATGCGCTGACCTGCCAAACCATAGGTTTTGGAAAAGCTGTTCAAGCCAAGTACATTGTGTCCAGCCAGAACATAGGGCAGGGCGGTCACATAATCATCTGCATCTGCAAAGTGTCGGTACACTTCATCAAAAACGATGAGAATGTTCTTGGGAACCCTTTTCAAAAAGTCGTCCAACACGGGTTTGGGTATATAAGTGCCTGTTGGGTTGTTCGGACTGGTGAGGAAAATAATCTTGGTACGCTCCGTAATGGCGTTTAAAATCCCTTCCACATCCAAATCATAGTTGGGGGAAAGCAAAGGAATATCGATAGTCTTAGCTCCGTACCATCTGGAAAAAACAGAGTAGGGCAAAAAACAGGGGTTGGAATAGATGACCTCGTCCCCTTCATTAATAAAAGCCCTCAAAAGGATATCAATGATTTCGGAACCGCTGTTGCCGCATAGGAATTGGTCGGCACTTAATTTTCCATCAAAATCTTCTACCAAAGCTTCCCGCAGGCGCATGTCGGTCTGGTCGGGGTAGATGTCGATATGCTCCAAGGCCGCTTTCATGGCCGCAACCGCTTTGGGTGATGCGCCCAAGGGGTTCTCATTGGAGGACAACTTATAGATTTTTTTATCGGAAGGGGGAATGTTCTTTCCTCCTTTATAAACGTCTTTGGGCTCCAAATGGGCTTTAAAGATGGATTCGATGTTTTTTTTCATTTTCTTATTTAAGGTTCTTCGCCATGAATGGTTAGTAGGTGGGTGGAAGCAATTACTTAAAATAATTGTTGTGTATAGTACTTTAATTACCCGTACAGATTAATTTCTAAATCTTCAATTTGGTAACCTAACTTGTAATGTGCTATATGATTTAATTTTGTCCAAAAAGGCATGAATTCCTTGTTTGAAATCCCACAATTTTTACCAAAATATATGTTAGTAATTATAATTTGTGGGTTTTTTATAAAGTAAGAAGTACCGAGGTTCAGTCTCCTGTCAAATTCTGGGTTGTCACTGTTGACAAATGGGGATTCATTATCCACCCAAAGTTTGAGTCCAAAATAATCTGTTTCTCTTGGTCTCCCCTTTTCTAACCGAAATTCCGTATGGCAAAATTTCTCATATGCTTCTGTATTATTAAAAGGAAAGTAGGTTGACAACCTAACTTCCAATTCTTTTGAAAAATCAGGCTTTTTATGAAATGCAATTAATTTTCCTAAATCGATAAAAGTTCTGGCGTTGGGATATTTTTCATGAAATATTTTTAGTTCATTTTCCATTGCTAGAAAATCTTGAGGGATTTCATAGAACACTTCTGAAAGCATAAAATTATCCCATTCATTCGGGTTATTTACAATTTCAAATTCAATCGCTACTCCTTGATAATTTTTTCCATATTCTTTCCAAAGATCCTCATTTGCCAATTCTGTGGCCTTACAAAATGATAAAGTGTATAAATATTTCTTTGAATAATCGACTCTGTTTTTGTCAATATTTAGTTTTTCTGCTGCATAAGAAAACTCCTCGGAATCTGATGAGTTGTGCAGATTATAAAGTCTTATTTCACGATAGTTTATAATGGACATCAAGTTTTGAACGGAAGTCCAATGAATGAATTTTTTTTCTCCTTTGAAATAGTACTGGCCTTCTGAAAATGCTTGATTTTTATTAGACAAACGTGCATCAAATGACATTTCACTGTACCCATTTCCGACTATCATTTCGTTGGGAATATATTTATGAAGAATTGACATGAATTCGTCACTTACTTTATCTAAATCTTCCCTGCTCATTAATTCTTAGATTTTTGTCGTATTATGTAAAACGTAGAATTTTATTTTTTTTAAATTCACATCCTCTCCCCAAATAACAAATACGCCATATCCTTTTCCATATTTTAATTCTCAGCAAGCTCCTTGAGCTTGTTTAACGCCTTTGGCCAAGTCGAGTTAAAATAATCAAGGTAGTCGTCCGCCACATCCGTTTCAACCGTTAATGTGGTCACCCCGTTTTGCTCCTGCAAAGCATAATTTTCCAGGCTACCTGCCCATTTTTCAACCTCAGGGCCTTCCGTAACTTCAGTATCACCATCCAATATTCCATAATGGCGAATGGAAACAAACTGGAAGGGAACATTGTCCGCAATTTCAGAAACCATTCCACCTCTTTTTCCATTTTCATCGGTTCCCACAAAATAGATTTTTGAGCCCTTTTCCCAGCTTCCTTCATATGTGGAGGTAGGGTTGAACTCGGCGGTCCATTGCTCGTAGGTCTTAATGGTATCCAAGCCCAACATCGTATTATATACTTTATCGGCAGATGCATTAATCTCTTTTTTGTATTGTATTTTTTTCATGATGTGTGGATGGTTTTAAAATATTGGTTTCTAGCTGTGACAGTTTCAAGGTACGCCACCTTTATTGAAACGCAAAAACAATGATTAAATCCCTTCGCTTGATTACATTGACATTCAAATCTTAGGGTCGTTATATATTTTCTCCAAACAACAAATACGCCATCGCCTTTTCCGTATCCCCGGCCTCTAAAAGCTGTTGGGCCAAGGTGTGGAGTTCCCTTTTGGACAGATTTTCCACTCCATCCGCTTTTACCATCTTTTCAACTTCGGATGTGATCGGCAGGCTTTCCACATTGCCTAAACGTCCCAGATTGTTTCCGGTAAGCACTTCGCTTTCCCGAATGCCTTTTGGCAAGGCATCCACCCCAATGCCATGGGTACGGAGCGGTTTCGGGATTTCAAACAACGAATCCTTGATGGCCCGGATGTACCAATTGCCTCCCATACGGCCAACAAGATCTAATTTTTCGGTGTCCAGAATGCCATCGGTAAAATAGGCATCGTCCACATGGATAAGTTCCACTTTGGCGATGATCAGGTTTCCTGCTCCGGGTGTTTGGGCCAATTCGATGACCTCTTGTACGGTACACTCAAATGAAACGGGGGATTCCGCCACGCGGGGTGGCCGCACCTTCTCACTGGGGACTTCGGTAAATCCAGCCTTTTGAAATTCGTTCACCCCTTTGGCATAGGCCGTACTGGAAAGCGACATCTGTTCCGCCATGTTGTGGTTCACAATATTGATGACCACTTCGGGGACTTCCAATACGTTTTCATGGGTGTGTTTCAAGGAATTGTCCCTACCGCTTCGCGAAGGCGAAAAGATCATGATGGGCGGATTGGAACTGAACACATTGAAAAAACTGAACGGGCTCAGATTCACGTTCCCATCTTTGTCAACGGTACTGGCAAAGCAGATGGGCCTTGGGGCCACTGCCGTGAGCAAAATGCTGTGTAGTTCGGGTTGGCTTACTTGGGTTGGGTCTACGGTTTTGATCATGAGTACTGTTATGTCATTCCCGTGAAAACGGGAATCTTAATTTTAAGTTTCTTGTCATATCGAGCGCAGTCTAAGTCGTAATTCAACAAGGTGGCTGAGCGGAGTCGAAGCCACTTTTTGATGATTGGTAGCTTCGACTACGCTCAGCTACCAAAACTCTGCTCAGCCACCAGAACTCCTCTCAGCTACCCAATTTCTGGATCCTGTAGCTTCGACTACACTCAGCTACCAGGACTCCGCTCGGCTACCCTATTTCTGGATCCTGTAGCTTCGACTCCGCTCAGCTACCCCATTTATTTCGCAGGAAGCACTTTCGTGGAAACTTCCCCGAATCCGACCCTAATATCGCCATTTTGGGCGAAACCTCGCAGGGTTACCGTGTCCCCATCGTTGATGAATTTTCGTTCCGAACCATCCTTCATTTTTACGGGTTTGGTACCCATCCAAGCTAGCTCCAACATGGAGCCGAAGGAATCGTCTTCTTTGCCTGAAATGGTTCCCGAAGCCATCATATCCCCCACAGAAATATTACAACCATTCACGGTATGGTGCGCCAACTGTTGGGACATGTTCCAGTACATATACTTGAAATTGCTATGGCAAACCGTAGTTTCTTCGCTCCCTTGTGGAGTAATGCCCACTTCCAAGTTAATGTTGTAATTTTTGTCACCTTCATAAGTCAAATACGGCAATACTTTGGGTTCTTGTGTTGGACCTGCCACCTTAAAAGGTTTCAAGGCCTCCAAGGTCACCACCCAAGGCGATATGGAAGAGGCAAAGTTCTTGGCCAAGAAGGGACCAAGAGGCACATATTCCCATTTTTGAATGTCGCGTGCGGACCAATCGTTGAACAAGACCAGTCCAAAGATGCAATCCTCGGCTTCTGCGGTGGAGATAGAATCGCCCAATTGGGTATCCTTTCCGCAGATAAAGCCCATTTCCAATTCAAAATCCAAACGTTGCGTGGGTCCGAAAACCGGAGCGTCCGCATTGTTAGGCAAGGTCTGGCCTTTAGGTCGATGGATAGGTTGTCCACTCACAATAATGGAACTGGCCCTACCATGGTAGCCCACGGGAATATGTTTCCAGTTAGGCAAAAGGGCATTTTCAGGGTCACGGAACATTTTTCCCACATTGGTGGCATGTTCTATACTAGAATAAAAATCGGTATAGTCGCCAATAGAAACCGGCATATGCATGCGGGCTTCGGACTGCCTTACGAAAAGTTCGGGCTTCCCCGCCAAGGGGGAGTGGTCGTCCTTCAACCAAAATTGTATTTTTTTCCGTACCCGATTGGTGATTTCCTTCCCGAGGGAAATAAAATCATTGAGGGTGTCCTTTTCCAAAACGGCCGTGTTGAACTCGAACACATCGAGTTCCGCCACGGCGGCCAAATCTAGGATATATTCCCCAACGGCCACACCTACACGTGGACTCCTGTCTTCGGTGGAAAAAATCCCGAAGGGAATATTATGGATGGAAAAGTCTGAGTTTTCAGGGATGTTTATGATCATGAATACGTTTTTATGTCAGCTCGAGCGCAGTCGAGAGCAATAACAATCCTTCATTTCTCGACTGCGCTCGAAAAGACAGAAGGCAGGAATCTATTAATTTGTCATTTCGAAATGAGCAAAGCGATTGAGAAATCTAAGATTGAGATTTCTCACTTTGATTTCGACTACGCTCAATCTGACAGTTCGAAATGACATTCAATTCAGTCAAAATTACTCCAACCAAGATTTGTAATACTTGCCATCATCAATTTTCAGGGCATTTTCAGTGACCATCAACGGTTTAAAAGTGTCTATCATCACCGCCAATTCCTCTGTGCCTTTTTTGCCAATGCTAGCCTCATAGGTGCCCGGATGGGGTCCATGTGGTATACCTGCCGGGTGCAACGAAATGTACCCGGGGCCAATCCCGGTGCGGCTCATAAAATCCCCATCCACATAATACAGCACCTCATCCGAGTCTATATTGGAATGGTTATAGGGAGCTGGAATCGCTTTCGGGTGGTAGTCGTATAACCTTGGGCAGAATGAACATACCACAAAGGCACTCGTTTCAAATGTTTGGTGTACCGGTGGCGGTTGATGCACACGGCCCGTGATGGGTTCAAAATTGTGGATGGAAAATCCGTAGGGGAAATTATACCCGTCCCAACCGACCACATCAAAAGGATGGCTGGCATACACCAATTGGTGCAACATGCCCTGTTTTTTGATCTTCATCAAAAATTCGCCTTTTTCATCAAAGGTTTGAAGGTCCTGCGGAAGTTTATAGTCCCGTTCACAATAAGGGGAATGCTCCAACAATTGCCCGAACCAATTTCTGTATCGTTTTGGGGTATAAATGGGATGAAACGATTCCGCATACAGGATGCGGTTGTCCTCCGTATCAAATTCGATTTGGTAGATTATCCCGCGGGGAATGATGAGATAATCCCCATATTCAAACGGAATGTTGCCCAAAAAGGTCTTCAAGGTTCCCGATCCCTTGTGAATGAAAAGCATCTCATCGGCATCGGCATTCTTGTAAAAATAATCCGTGATGGATTTTTTTGGTGCTGCCAGACCAATGTGCACATCGTTGTTCACCAAAAGGGGCTCACGGGCATCCAAAAAATCATCTTTCGGCTGTACATCGAACCCGATAAGTTTTCTGCTGGTGATATTCTTTTCCACGGCAATTTTGGGCGACATATCAATGGCCTTTCCAATTTCTTTCACCTGAGTTGGGCGATGGACGTGATAGGATAGGGACGACATGCCATCGAAACCGATAGTGCCAAAAAGTTGCTCGTAATACAAGCCTCCGTTCGGTTTTTCGAACTGGGTATGCCGTTTCTGCGGAATTTTCCCGAGTTTGTGATATATAGGCATTGGATGAGTGTTTAGTTAAAAGTGCTAAATGTTGAGCTGTTCTAATCCAAAACTTAACATTTAACACTAACAATTGATCAGTGTAAAGTGCCTCTAAGTTCCTGTTCACGTTCAATGGCTTCGAACAGTGCCTTAAAGTTACCTTTTCCAAACGATTGTGCGCCTTTTCTTTGGATGATTTCGAAGAACATGGTAGGTCTCGGTTCCACGGGTTTGGTAAAAATTTGAAGAAGGTAGCCCTCGTCATCACGGTCAACCAAGATGCCCAACTCTTTCAATGGAGCGATATCCTCATCGATTTCTCCCACACGGTCGGTCACGGCATCGTAATAGGTGGCGGGAACTTGAAGGAATTCGATTCCGCGACTTTTCAAGTCACGAACGGTTTTGATGATATTATCGGTGGCTACGGCAATGTGTTGCACGCCTTCACCTTCATAAAAATCGAGGTATTCCTCCACTTGTGATTTTTTCTTTCCTTCGGCAGGTTCGTTGATCGGGAATTTGATTCTACCGTTCCCGTTGCTCATCACCTTGCTCATCAGTGCGGTGTATTCTGTGGAAATGTCCTTGTCATCGAAGGATAGGATATTGCGGAACCCAAGCACATCTTCATAGAAGCCCACCCATTGGTCCATTTGGTTCCAGCCAACATTTCCCACCATATGGTCCACATATAGCAAACCAGTGGAAGTTGGGTTGAAATCCGGGGTTTCCCATTTTTTGAAACCGGGTAAAAACGTGCCCTTATAATCCTTTCGTTCCACAAAAATGTGAACCGTTTCACCATAGGTATAAATGCCTGAGCGTACCACTTTTCCGGTCTCATCCTCTTCAACCTTGGGCTCCATGTACGATTTGGCACCACGCTCCATGGCGGCATTGTAGGCATAGGTGGCATCGTCAACCCAAAGGGCCACCACCTTCACACCATCACCATGTTTGTCTATATGCTTTCCTATTTCCGTGCCGCTTTTAAGGGGAGAAGTAAGCACTAAACGGATTTTGTCTTGCACCACCACGTAACTTTCACGGTCTTTGAGCCCGGTCTGCAATCCGGCATAGGCCAAAGATTGGAATCCAAAAGCGGTCTTGTAAAAGTGGGCCGCTTGTTTGGAGTTGCCTACATACAGTTCAATATAATCGGTACCATTAATGGGCATAAAGTCCTTTGCGGTATCTGCGGTTTTGTTTAGGGTGGATGTTTGCATGATGCGTTATGTTTTGTTGTTCAGTCAATAATGTTGTTGATGCAACAAAAATAATTATTTTCGGACACGAAAACGGTTTCGTAGATTAAATTTTAGGTTAAAATTGATGGGAAGCATGGGAGTTGGATAAAGTCCATCAAAAACTGAATTGCTATTTTTGTGGCAATTGTTGAAAAAATGCTCAATCGAATCGATGAAATACAGGGAATGGGTCTGCATTTGGACCTCGTGCTCCGAAAAATTCAAAAGGCCTATCTGCTTGCGTTTGATAAGCTCGGAGTGGACGTCACCATTGAGCAATGGGTGATTTTGTATCAAATCCACCAATTGGGCAAAAAGGCCAGCCAAAGCAATATTGTGAAGAGCAATTTCAGGAACAGGGCCACCACTTCACGGGTCATTGGCGGCTTGGAACGCAAGGGTTGGATCACCAAAACCCGATTTGAAGGAGACCAAAAGCGTTTTAAATTGGCTTTGACACCAGATGGTCAGCACCTATTGGATTTAACTCTTCCATCGGCCATACAGCTGCGTAAATTGGCCGTGAAAAACATTGATCCATCCGAATTTGAAATCTTTTTAAAGGTATTGGACCAAATGGGGGACAATTATGAGGAAAGTTGACCCCAGTGATCAAAGGCCAATTTGGCAATGGTGGCCAATCCGATGAGCAGGATGAACAACAAGCTCAAGTTCCTGAATTTTTCTTGGGGGATGTGGAACAAAATCCTTTTTCCTAAATACGTTCCCACCAAGCCGATGACCAGTAAAAAGGGAAGGTAGGTCAGTTCCTGTTTTCCGATATAGCCATTCTCATAGTACACAAAGGTTCGTGAGAAATCGATTAAAAAGTCGATAAAGGCCGAAGTGGCAATAAAGGCATTCTTTTCCAGATTGAAAGCGGCCATGGTCAGACCGCGAATGGCGCCACCGGTGCCCAAAAGCCCTGCTGAAAAGCCGGATAACGTGCCACCGATCATCGCATTCCTTTTGTTGGGAAGCACAATGATTTCACTTTTGATTAGAAACAGAAGGCTGAAGGCTACCAAGAATACTCCCAAAACAATCTCCAGGGCCCCACTGTTCACCCATTTGGACATGAATCCGCCCAAAACCACAAAAACCACGGAAGGCAGCCCAATGTACAGCAACAACTTTTTGTCCAACCCCTTTTTAAAAAGCCATATTTTACTCAGGTTGCTGGAAAGGTGAAAGATGGCCGTCATGCCTAGGACGGAATAAAAATCAAAGTAAAAATTACCGATGGGCACAAAGAAAACTGAAGAACCAAATCCGCCAACGGTTCCCACTATCTCGGCTACCAGTGCCAACAACAAAAAGATATAGTTGATTTTCATAATTGATTCGTCAAACGGGTCTTTGGCTTTGAAATTCGTCATTTCGAGTGAATTTTTGAAAAAAATTGTATCGAGAATCAGAATTCCATGCAACATGTGCTTGTTCTCGATACTTTTTTCCCTTGGAAAAAACTCGAACTGACATGTTCTTACCCTAAGAAAAGACCAAAAGAGTTATTACACGTACTAAAAGTAATGTTGGAGGATAGTCTTATCTATGTTTTATGTCATTTTAACCAAAAAAAATCTTAAAAAGGCTCATTGAAGTTAATGGAGCATAGAAAGTGGTCAATCTATTGGAAGTTGGGGTGGGAAAACCGCCGCAACTTTGTCCTTGTATACGTTAAACTATACAGCTATGAAAAAAATGAGCTTTTATCCAACGTTATGGTCAACAGCGCCTTACACTCCAAATGTAATGGCGGATTGGTACGCCTCCCCAGAGCAGGGGGCGGAGTTGATCTTGAAAAATGAGGCCGCCGAGGCTCTCAAAGTTTCTGAAATGTCCCTTAACATTATCAAGTTTTCCGCATTGGACGAACTAGGTAATGAGCACTTTATAATAGATTTCCCTGGTCAGAATCCTGTTTCTATAAAAGGTATTCCCTCAGGTAGCTTTTTACGCTCCAATAGTGTATTGACCCTTCCCGAAGGGAAATACACTACCCTGCGATTTTATTTGGCAGGTTGGGGCAACCAGTTCATTTATCAGGATGGGGTGGAGGAATCCGCCAACCAATTTGAGCGCTTGGACTTTACCGTGGAAAACGGTTTCCAGGTGAACGGTGAAGCATCCCTTGAAGTTAAACTGTGGTTCGACTTTGCTCCGTTTCAGTGGAAGCGACACTTGAAACCACTAACGGATTTGTTTATGAGGAGCAAAAGTCCTACACCACGTTTGGCCAACAGTTTTGGAAATTAATTCTGTGAAAAAGAAAAGGAAAAGGCACCCATCGGGTGCCTTTTTTATTTATTGGTATAATATTCTATATCTTTTGTGTGGTTGGCATTATAAAAATTGGTCAATATGGAATCCATTTCCTCTTTACCGGAAGTAATGCCCTCAATTTTCTCCCAAAGTCCTGGATTTAAGATGGGGCGCAGCGGTTGTTGTTGTTTGGTAATGGTTCCGAAAACTTTCTTGATCTTGTTGTCCCACACCTTGTAATATTTCAACAAATCGTCAGGGTAGACCACCTTTCGTCGCGTGCCTTCGTCCACTGCCCTGAACGGAATGGGAATGTTCAGGTAGCCATAATCGTCCGTGAGTTGCTCCCCGGGCTGAATGTCACGGATGGCAATCTCAAAATCATATGCAGTGGTGAGGCAATTGGAGTTGAAACTGTGGTTCACATACCGGCCGTTGTCCCAACAGAGAATGTAATTGCCCTTGTTGTTGCGAAAGGTGTAGGTGTCCAAAATGTTTTGGTAGATCGGGGCCATTTGTTGAAGCTCCAACGGAGTAAACTCGCGGTCCAATTCGTCGAGTACCCAGGTAATGGTTCCTGCGGGAATGAACTTGGTGGCCACTACGCCATACCCAATTTCGTTGCTGATAAAGCGTAATTCTGTATCTGGATGAATCATTTTATACGTAATGAATTTTCGAATGAAGGTATAAAATTGTTCGATCCGTTGATGGAAATTTTAGGGGTGCATCAATATTTTGTGGAAGCGCTGTAAAAACTTGTAAGACAATGTGTTAATTGGGATGAAAACTTGAATTTTAGTCCAATAATCTCCTGTGATAATTGATCTGCCCAAGGTGATAATTCAAGTGCGTGGCCAACAGGATCAACGTGTGCTCCATTCCGGTTGGTTTGTCCCATATAACAATGGGAAAATCACCCGACAATTGTTCCTTGGTTACGTTGCTCAGACCTTTTTCAACCACAATGATCGTTTCATCAATTTGACTCAGTAATGTTGATAGGGGAATGTTAGTTGAGGAGAATTCCAGATCGCGTTGACGAACATAGGATGTTTTGGCCAGTCCGGCTCCTATATAGGTATTGAGGTTGCCGATGAGGTGCAGACATAAATTCCCGGCCGAATTTGCAATGGATTTTTCAACCAGCCAGATATGTGCTTCGGATTGATATTGCTGCAATTCGCTTTTCAGTTTTTCAAGGTCCCTTTTAAAGAGCCATTTTAAGGTGTCGATCATGTTGTTCTTTATTTATTCCCCACTTAGTCGTTTTAATTTCTCCAACACTTCATACACCGAAAAACTTCTAGCGAATCGATACATTTCCTTGTCATCGGCTTTCAGGATGACCACTGGCAAAGTGAAAACCATCGACTGTCCTGTAAATTCGATTTCCTCTTCCACATCCACTACGCGAATGTCCACGTTTGGAAAGTTTTCTTGGACGGCGTCCAATAGTTTTGGTTTCAAAACTTTGCACACCCCGCAGGTTTTGCCGGTAAAATAAAGAAGTTCAATTTTGGGTGTTTCCATCAATAATCCGAATACTCCGTGGGGTACAAAAACCAAATATCGGCATGGGAAACGTTGTTCTCATACTTGGTCATGGCAGTCAGGGCCTTCCACTCTGGGGAATCCACAAAGGCCTCCCAATTTTTATCCCTTTTTGCCATATCAGCGTGAGTGGTCATGTACATCAAATTGGGCATCCTGGATCCTGAAATCACTTCGCCATAAAACACGGCATTGAAATCCAATCGGTCAAAAAGGGTGACCTCTCCACCCGCATTGAACATATCCACTTTGTTCGAATATAATTTTTCGGTAGGGGATTCGTAACTACGCAATTCGTAAATGCGCTCCGCCCTAGGGCCATCCAACTTGGGCGTCTCCATTATGGGCATATCGGTAAAGGCCTGCAACAGGATGGATTCGATATGGTCATAAGGTGGGTTGTCATATGGTGCATCGATATAGGCACTGCCTGCTTGGGCATATTCGGCATCCGCGTTGAGTTGGTTCTCCAATGCCAGGAATTGTTCCATGGACTGGAATGGCGTAAGCACATAGGTTTTTGGCACCGTGTCCTTCTCGTTCGTGATGAATTTAAACACCCCAATATTTTGGATGCCCTGTTTTTTTACGGCGGGCATATAGGCATGTTGAAGATAGTCGTCCGTAGTGGCTATCTGGCTTTCAGAACTAAAAGAATAGATTTTAAGCTGATAAAATTCCCGGGTTTGGGCGACGGTTTCTGTCGATTCCGGAGTTTCGGCAACTTCAGGTTGGGGATTGCCACAGTTGGTCAAAACCAAGGTGGCAAGGAGCAAGGAAAGGAATGGTACTGTTTTCATTTTAGGTGCAGTTTGGTTCTTAGAAAAATTAAATCGTTTTGAAAATTGAATTTATTTACCATGATATCCATTATCTGTTTTTACAACCTTTCCAATATTAATTAACCAAAGCAATCTGAAATTAACTTGGGCAAGGGTACTCCATTGAACATCAAAATTTTCATTAACATATTCAAGTACTTCTTGATCTGTTTTAGGTTCAGAACTGTTTAAAAGAAATTGATAAACTTCTTCAAATGCTAAAATATTCAAGGAAATTGTTTTAAATAGAAATTCCAAATTTTTGTCGACTCTATATTGAGTGCCAGCTTCTGTCAAAAAACAAGTTCCATTTTCAAAATCAATTAATCCCATATTTTTGGGAACATTTAAATACCCATAGGCTGTTTTTCTAGAGGAGACATTTTCAAAAGTGTTCACGAACCAATCAACTAAATCTTCCTTGGTACTTTTCCTTTCAATTATTCTATCTAAAAGAAGGTTTAAAGTTTCTACATAAGAATTTATGCCTCCTGGCAAGGGCCAAATTGAACGACTTTTATTTTCTCCACTTCTAAGTGTTGAATCACTCAATTCAACATCAAATAGCTCTGAATCAATTGAGTATACCTTTACTATATCTTCTTTTACCCCAACTTTATATTGGAACAAAAGATCAATCAATTTTTGACCATTTACTAAGGCAACAGGCATTTTGTTAATAGCTTTTGCTTCGTTTTGAGCATCTTTGGTGAAGTCTGAAGTGGTGATGATCAATCCACGTTGGTCGACTTCAGCACTTCCTCTTAATTGGGTAATATATTTACCAGATAAATTGTTGCCTGTTTTGTATCGCTTTACCTGTATCACGGTTTTTACATTGGTCAAACCTCCAACTGTTAAATTCCCGATAACATCAATTCCTTTATCTCCGCTACGTTTTGTTACTTCTACATTTTCATAACCAATTTTTCTGAGTAATTCGGCAACCAAGAATTCAAATTGAAAAGGATCCATTGATTGAATTTTTTCGATCAACTTGTCTTTTACAAGGTTGTTTTGATTTTGGATTGCTAAAAGGGGTGATTTAGCAGACTCGGTTTGTTTTTTAAGAGCAAAAAGCCCTTTGCCAACTTTTTTGAATTTACCGGAATCTGTATATAGTTGAGCAGCCATTGTGGCTTCGGGAGTAGCTCCAGATGTTTCTATCAATTCTTCAGCCAAGGCTATTTGAGTTATCTCTTTCGCAGAAAGAGGTTCATCTGCATCTCTAAGAATTTTAATTGCAGCTTCCTTGAATGAAAGTTTTTTCATTTTAATCACGGTATTATTCAATTTAGCCTTAATCAGGCTCCAAATCGCGGTACATTAAAGATACCACTTTGTTGGCTTTTTTTTCGATAAAACCATCAAACCCAAAATGGGTCCCAGGGCCAAAAGCATATAAACGGAATTGGATGCAGTCACTCCCTTTATTCCAGTAAGTAATTGGATGCTGACTATGGTGATGGCAAAACCGATACAATTTACAATGGTGAGTGCGGTTCCTTTTATTTCGGGTTGGGCATTTTGGGCCACCAACGTGGAAAACAAGGGGGAGTCGGCGATGACCACCATGCCCCAAAAGAGCAGGAATGCCACAAAAAGAATTGCTTCGCCTTGGGCAAAAACCATGGGAGAAACTAAACAACAGCCACAAGAAAGCATCAATGCCAAAAAGGCGACCCGTTTGGTGCCCAACGCTTGGGCCAAATATCCTCCCAAAACGCAGGCCAAACCTCCTGTTGCAATGATGAGGAAGGATAGCAAGGGTATGTTGAAGGCAACATCGGGATGGATGATACTGTACGTTTTTAGCATTACAGGAACAAAGGCCCAAAAGGCGTACAGTTCCCACATGTGGCCGAAGTATCCGAAAGCCGCGGAACGGAAATTAGGATTTTTGAACACTTGTAGAAAAGCGGATAAATAGATTTTTTGACCTGGTTTTCGGTACGGGCCATCGGGGACCAGACCTACCATTAAAACACCGCCCAATACGGCTAAGGAGGAAGTGCCGATCAATACATATTTCCAAGGAAATGCCGTAGTCATGTCCCTTAACAAATGGGGAAAAGCAGTGCCCACCACCAAGGCGCCGACCAAATAGCCCAACGATTTACCAAGACCTCTTTCAAAGTAATCGGCTGCAATTTTCATCCCTACGGGATAGATCCCGGCAAGGAAAAAACCCGTAAAAAATCGAAAGGTCAGAATGCTGCCCAAGCTATTGCCTTCCCAAATGGTGCCCAAATTGAAAATGGCGCCCAATAAGGCGCAGCATAAAAACACTTTGGAAGGGGAGAACCTATCTGCAATGGACAGCACAGCAAAAATCAAAGTGCCCAAAATAAAACCAAATTGTACCGCAGAGGTTAAATGGCCCAAAGCGCTTTCGGCCAAACCAAAATTCACGATGAGGTCATGCATGACCCCATTCCCTGCAAACCAAAGCGAGGTGCAGCAAAACTGTGATACCACGATGATGGGAAGTATGGTTTTGGAGGGTTTCATTCATTAGTTTCCCAATTCTGATTAAAGTTCAGGGAATAAAATAAAGATAATACATGATTTTAGATTGGTTAGGCCGATTTTATAGAGACTGCTTAATTGAATGTTTGATTGTATTTTTTATACAAGTTGTTCACCTTAGGTTGAATTACCCAGATTCCAATAAAATAAAACCACAAAAGAAAAAATTCACCTATAAAATCCCCAAACCCTACTTTTCTTTTTAATTCCACTGTTTTTATGGTTTTTGCTGCAAAATAGATAGTGTGAAAAATGCAAAACATGGAAAAAAGGTGCAGTGGTACAATAACTGCGACAATCGTTCCCAAATTTTTAAAGAATACATTCCCATTGCCAGTGAAAATTCCTGACATGGAGTTGATGATAAATAAAATGTAAACCAAAGGGATAAAGAAGAATATCTTGAACCGAACCGTTTTCATTTTTATCTCGGCTGGCAACCATTTCTGTAATCCAATGCCCAATGCCCATAACCAACCAAATAATAGCAATGAAAACAACAGCAATATAAACGGATACCAGTCAAACTGAATGAATTTTTCTTCCAAGACTTGTGTAAATCCTTCATTGCTTTCCACAACAACTGGAGTTGATTCAATTATCCAGATTTTTGCATACATATAAATCTGGGAAAGCAATGGAATCCCAATCATGGGCATGAATAACTGCCAGTGTTTTGCTCTGAGGAAGATGTTGGTCATGTGGTAATTTTAATTGAGATTTTTGTTTAGGTTAAAATCAATGCGCCTCCAACCAATTCTCGCCCACACCCACTTCCACTTCCAAGGGCACCGCTAGGGTATAGGCATGTTCCATTTCGGTCTTGATGAGTTTTTTCATGTCCTCCAGTTCGGGTTTATAGCAATCGAACACCAATTCATCGTGTACCTGCAACAACATCTTGGTCTTGTATTTTCCTTCGGAAAGTTTATTGTGGATGTTGATCATCGCAATCTTGATGATGTCCGCCGCACTTCCCTGAATGGGGGCGTTCACCGCGTTGCGTTCCGCCGCCCCGCGAACCACTTGGTTGCCCGCGTTGATGTCCTTTAAATACCTTCTTCGGCCCAAAACGGTTTGCACATAACCGTGATCGCGGGCAAAATCTATCTGCTCACTGATGTAGTTGCGCAACTTCGGATAGGTTTTGTAATAGGTGTCGATAAGGTCCTTGGCCTCGGTGCGACTCAGATCCGTTTGGTTGCTCAACCCAAAGGCTGACACCCCGTAAATGATCCCGAAGTTCACCGTTTTGGCATTGCTACGCTGTTCGCGGGTCACTTGGTCAATCGGCACATTGAACACTTTGGATGCGGTTGACGCGTGAATGTCCTCCCCATTTTTAAAGGCGGAGATCATGGTGTCCTCTTCGCTCAAAGCCGCAATGATGCGCAATTCTATTTGGGAGTAATCCGCAGAAAGCAACAGGTAGTTTTCATCCCGTGGAATAAAAGCCTTGCGCACCTGTCTTCCCCGCTCCGTACGGATGGGAATATTTTGCAAGTTGGGGTTGTTACTGCTCAAACGGCCTGTGGCGGCCACCGTTTGCATATAGTCCGTGTGCACCCTGCCGCTGTGTTTTTGCACCTCGTTCGGAAGCGCATCCACATAAGTACTCTTCAATTTGCTGAGGCCACGGTAGTCCAACACATTTTGAATGATCTCGTGTTCCTTGGCCATATAGGAAAGCACATCCTCCGCGGTGGAATATTGGCCCGTTTTCGTCTTTTTGGGCTTGTCCACCAACTTTAATTTTTCAAAAAGGATATCGCCCAACTGTTTTGGGGAAGCTATATTGAATTCCTCACCCGCCTGTTCGTAAATTTTCTTCTCCAAGTTCTGAATGTCGGTATCCAACTGTTTGGACAGGTCTTTCAGATAGGCTTCGTCCAGATTGATGCCTTCCCGTTCCATGTCTGCCAACACTCGGAGCAAAGGCACTTCAATATCCGTGAACAATGTATCGGTTTCGGTTTCTTTCAATTCAGGGCCAAAATGTTGCGCCAACTGAAAAGTAACATCGGCATCTTCTACCGCATATTCGGTCTGTTTGTCCAACGGCACCTGGCGCATGTTCAATTGGTTCTTGCCCTTTTTACCGATGAGTTCTGTGATGGAGATCGGAGTGTAGTTGAGATAGGTTTCCGAAAGCACATCCATGTTGTGGCGCATGTCGGGGTTGATGAGGTAATGGGCCAACATGGTATCGAAGAGTTTCCCCTTCACTTCCACGCCATAGTTCTGCATCACTTTGATGTCGTATTTCAGGTTCTGGCCAATTTTCTCGATGGTTTCCGATTCAAAGAAAGGACGCAACTTTTCAATCAAGGGCATGGCATCGTTTTTCCCTTCGGGAAAGGGTACGTAAAATCCTTTGCCCGCTGCCCAACTGAAGGCAATGCCCACCAGTTCTGCTTCCAACGGATTGATGGAAGTGGTTTCCGTATCAAAACAAACAGAAGATTGTTTCATCAGGTTTTGCAAAAAGAGTTCCATGGCCATTCCGCCTTGCACGGATTGATAGAAGTGGGGAACATCGGCAATGGTCTTTCGGCTGTTCACATCCTTGATGGTGGCCGCGGCCTCGGCCGGATCGCCTCCGAAAAGGGTAAACTGCCCGCTCCCGGCTACCTTGGCTTCTTGTTTGGCCGTTTCGGTACTGGTTACCGGGGCTCCGGGTTCTGCTTCACCAGAAAACAATTTGAGGAACTGTTCCTTCAAGCGTCGGAATTCGAGTTCTTCAAAGATTTTTTGCACTTCTTCGGCATCGGGCGGACACATTTCGTAGTCCTCGGCATGGAATTGCACATCACAGTCGATTTTGATCTCGGCCAATTTTCGGGACAACCTGCCCAACTCGGCATTTTCCTCTATTTTTTCCTTCATTTTTCCCGAAAGCTTGTCGGTATTGCTCAACAGCCCTTCCAGGGAACCAAAATCCTCCAGGAATTTTTTGGCGGTCTTGTCGCCCACACCGGGCAGCCCGGGAATATTATCACTGGCATCACCCATCATTCCCAAGTAATCGATAACCTGTTCCGGACGTTGCACGCCAAAGCGTTTTTGCACTTCGGGGATGCCCCAAATTTCGATACCGTTGCCCATTCGTGCGGGACGGTACATGAAGATGTTTTCACTCACCAACTGACCAAAATCCTTGTCGGGCGTTACCATGAATACTTTGTATCCCTCTTTTTCGGCCTGTTTGGCCAAGGTGCCGATGAGGTCGTCCGCTTCATACCCAGGCAGTTCCACCACGGGAATCTTCATGGCCTTTAAAATTTGTTGGATATAGGGCACAGCAATCCGGATGGCGTCCGGGGTTTCATCCCGATTGGCCTTATAGTCCTCAAACAATTCGGTGCGTTCCACACTGCCTCCTTTGTCGAAGGCCACGGCCAAATGGTCGGGTTGTTCGCGCTTGATCACATCCAAAAGGGAATTCATGAACCCCATGATGGCGGAAGTGTCCATTCCCTTGGAATTAATCCTCGGGTTTTTGATCAGGGCGTAATATCCACGAAAAATTAAAGCGTAGGCATCGAGTAAAAAGAGTCGTTTTTGTTCGGACATGTTATTCTAGTATCAATGGTCAATAAACAATTTGCAAAAAATGGTGGGGGATTAAAAGTACGAATTGATGTTGGAAAGCAACAAGAAACAAGAACCAAGATTCAAGAATCAATAGTCTGGACATCTTGGTTCAAATGTCTAGAAGCGAAGCGTTCCAATATCTAAAAGCACAGCGGTCTTGTTTCTAATTATAAAAGCTTTTCACTTCCCTGTTCACATGACCATTCTCAGTGTATTCGCGATAGGTAAACCCAGGATGAACACAGTATCCGCCCGTTTCCCCATTTTTGTTGATGGCCAGAAATCCGATCTGGAAATCCTTTCGGCCTTCATTTTTCTTCATGATGCGTTTTACACCTTCTTCACAGGCCTCTTGTGGACTTTTGCCTTGGCGCATCAGTTCCACGATCAAAAAGCTGCCCACGGTACGGATAACTTCCTCGCCCACGCCTGTAGCGGTGGCGCCGCCCACTTCGTTGTCCACATACAAACCTGCGCCGATGATGGGGGAATCACCTACACGGCCACCCACTTTGTAGGCCATGCCACTGGTGGTACAGGCCCCGGATAGGTCGCCGTTCGCATCAATGGCCAACATTCCGATGGTGTCGTGGTTTTCTATATTGATGGTGGTTTCGTATTTGGAGGTTTTCAACCATTCCTCGTATTGTTTTCGGGTACTTTCGGTAAATAGGTCCTCTTTCTTGAAGCCCTGCTCGTAAGCAAATTTCTCAGCGCCTTTTCCTGCCAAAATAATGTGTGGGGTTTCTTCCATCACCTTTCTGGCCACGGAAACGGGATGCACGATGTTCTGCAGGTACACCACGGAGCCGCAGTTGCCATCCTTGTCCATGATGCAGGCATCGAGGGTCACGTTGCCATCACGGTCGGGTCTGCCACCCTTGCCCACGGTCTCATTGGTCTCATCGGCTTCTTCCACCATCACGCCCTGTTCCACGGCATCCAAGGAACTTCCGCCCGATTTCAATACTTCCCAGGCCTTATCCGTGGCATTTAAAAAGTTCCAGGTACAGACCACAATTGGTTTTACGGGGTCGACCGGGGTTGTGGCCACAGCTGGGATTTCTTCGGGTTTGTTTTCGGTGTTACAGGCGGTTATGGCCGATGCGGAAACCAAGCCTGCAGCGGTAAGACTGGAATTTTTAAGGAAATTGCGTCGTTTCATGCAGGGGATGTTTATTTTTAAGGTGGATAAATATAACAATATGCTCGTAGAAGTTTGTGCCAATTCGTTGGAATCCGCTATAAATGCGCAAGAGGCCGGGGCGGACAGAATCGAGCTCTGCTCCGAACTTGGGGTTGGGGGCATCACTCCTTCCATGGGACTCATTCGGTTGGTTAAGGAACGTTTGTCCATTCCCATTCATGTTTTGTTGCGTCCACGAAGTGGACATTTCACCTATTCCGATACCGAATTTGACGTGATGAAGGCCGATATTTTGGCTTGCAAGGAACTAGGGGTGGATGGGATAGTTTCTGGGGTATTGAAAGAAGATTTTTCGGTGGATGTGGAACGGACCAAAATCTTGGTAGAACTTTCCAAACCGATGCATTTTACCTTCCACCGCGCTTTTGATTGGGCGGCTCAACCCATGGAAAGTTTAAAGGTTTTGGAAGAAATGGGTGTGGATACGGTTTTGACCTCAGGGCAATTCCCTTCCGCGGAACAAGGACTTCATCTTCTGGAAGCTTGGCAGAAACATACCAGTATAGCCATAATGGCAGGCGGAGGAGTGTCGCCAAACAACGTCTTGTTATTCAAGCAAATAGGGTTACGGGCCGTTCATTGTTCTGGGACTTCCTTTGGAAACACTATTGAGCTTCAGGGGAAGATCAGCATGAATTCCACCAAACATTTGGTAGAGAATACCTTTGCTTCCACCAATGTGGAAACCGTCCGAAAGATGATACAAGCCGTTAAATAATACTAAAAAGCCCTAGATTCTAGTTCATTACCCATAATTTTGCAAAAAAGATTGTATGTCTCGATTTGTTATCCTAGCTATCCTTTATGTAGTGTTGGCCGTATATGGGTTTCAGGCGTTTAGGACGTTGTTCAAAAGTCCAATGATGCACTGGGCCTATATTGTGTTGTTTTTGGCAGCGCTCATTTTTCTGACCATAAAGGTGATCACCTTTGTGCCAAGTGAGGGATTTAAAGGATCGGCAGCCGTTGCTGGTGGAATATTTGCAGCTTTTTTCCTATTGGCCTTGGTGTTGGGATTTTTCCTTTTGTTGGAAGATATCGTTCGTTTGATTGGATTCGGATACAACAAAATTGCAGGCATGTCCAATGCTGATGCAAGCCATTTCCCTTCCCGAAGAAAATTTGTAAGCGGGTTGGCCCTTGGTTTGGCCTCTCTGCCATTCGGTGCCATGTTGTATGGTATGTATCGAGGTAAATACAACTATCAGGTGTTGAAATATGAGTTGGAGTTTGATGACCTTCCAGATGCGTTCCACAACTATCGGATTACCCAGATTTCGGATGTGCACAGTGGTAGTTTTGATGATTACAACAAAGTTTCCTATGGTGTTGATCTTGTCAACGAACAGCAAAGTGATGTCATTTTCTTCACCGGCGACATTGTGAACAACCGTTCGGAAGAACTCGAACCCTGGAAGGATGTTTTTGCCCGTTTAAGTGCCAAGGATGGGGTGTTTTCCATTTTAGGCAACCATGATTATGGGGATTATGCCTCTTGGGATACCGAAGAAGCCAAGGCGCAGAATCTAGAGGACCTTAAGGCAATGCAGAAGGATATGGGCTTTGACCTCATCTTGAACTCCAATCGCTATTTGGAAAAAGATGGTCAAAAGATTGCATTGTTGGGAGTTGAAAACTGGGGCCGCGGTGGCTTTAAAAAAGCTGGCGACCTGCAAAAGGCCAAAGAAGGCATTGCCCATGACGACTTTAAAATATTATTGAGCCATGATCCTTCCCATTGGGAAGATGTGGCACTCCATGATGATTACCACTACCATTTGACCTTGAGCGGACATACCCACGGCATGCAGTTTGGCGTTGAAATCCCGGGGTGGGTAAAATGGAGCCCTGCCAAATGGCGCTACAAATACTGGGCAGGCATTTATAGCGAATTAAATCAGTTCATCAATGTGAACCGAGGGTTTGGATTTATCGGTTATCCCGGCCGATTTGGTATCTGGCCGGAAATATCCGTAATCACTCTCAAAAAGAAAGGATTGGCTTAGCTTCTAAACTATTCCAGTAATAGAAGTAATTGCTATTTGAGCCAATTGAAGACATCTTGCATGAAATCTTGGCATTGGTAGTCGTCTACCCCTTGCCAACTGGTCATATACAGGGCGGTCATGGCATCTCCCATCACTACTATTTTTCCACCTTTTTTGGTTTTGGTATAGGTTCCAAAGGGGTATTGTGTTCCTAATTCGTCTCCAAAACAGAATGGGGTTCCGCCCATTACTTTTCTGGCTTCGTGATAGGAAATCTTTAAGGGTTTGTCGGTAACCTCACTTTTAACGGTGTGTCCTCCGGGCAGTTTGTCGGGTATGGCATCCCCGTATTGGATTCCGTATGGAGCGATGATGTCATTCACGTTGGTGTCGTTCAAGGAAGACCAGTAATCACTATCCATGATGAGGAACAAGCCTCCACCTCCATCAATAAAACGATGGACGGCCCTTACCTCGTTTTCAGTGTATTGTTTCTTGGGGATATGAATGAACAGGATATCCGTGTTCGCAAGAAGGTCGTCACTGAGTTCGCCGTAGACATAATCAACCTGTGCATGGACCTTGTTGGCCGTCTTCATCAATTCTTCGGACATCATATAGACCCTACCGATTTTTTCATTTTCCATGCTCATGGATTTTGGGTCGTTCCAGAACACCGGGTTATGTCCTACATCCATTAAAATATGGGTAAGGGAATTCATTTTGTTTTCTTTTATGGAGATGTTCTTGAACCAGCCTTCACTACTTTCCCCAACCCATAGGCCAATTTTTCCATGGCCGCTCAGATTGATTTGTTCCACTACCAAGGATGGGGTCATGGAATGGTTCACATACACCTTCACTTCTGGGTAGTTGATGTTAAGGGTAACATGAAACCAATCATTAGGCTGCGGAGCAGGGGAGATGGTGTTCTCGTATTTTCCGGGATGTTCTTCCCGTAATTTTTTCCAGTCCAAATGAGGCAAGGCAATGTATTGCATCATATGGTCTTGTTTTTCGGGATCATTAAAATTGAAGGGTCTAAAATAGACGGCATCAAAGATGGAATCGTTTTTTCCGTTGAACGCCAAACCAACAAAACTTCCCTGCGTTTTGTCTTTCCCCTTGATGTCCAGTTCAATGGTGCCATTATGGAAATCGGAATCCTTCAACCATAGAACCCCATCACCGGGGCGATCATTTAAATGGATGACACCCATATCAAAGGAGACGTCTCGGTTCTGTACCTCCCAGCTATTGGGATCGGTCAGTTTTTTGTTCGATTGCCCCATCATAGTAAAGGACAGAAGTAACATAATTGCCCAAGTAGGGCTAAAAGAAAATTGCTTCATTTTGTTTTTTGATTTGATTCAATACCAAAACTACGGTCAGTAAAAATCATTGAGGGTAGCAAAAGTGGTTTAATCCTCGGTCAAAAGTCGGTCACGAGTTAATTTCCTTATCATTTTCAGCTTTTATTGATATCTTGACATGTCAAATGGCGAACATCGAAAATGACCATATTGCCCTGTGCAAAAAGTTGCTGGAGGAGAAATTTTCTTTCGGTAATGGGCACGGTCATACCCAAAAGGACCTGGAACAACTTTCTTCCTATATTGAGGAACATACAGGCTATTACATCAGTCTCTCCACCTTAAAAAGAGTGTGGAAAGGAGGGTACAAGACTCAACCCCAATTGGCCACCTTGAATGCCCTGGTGCAGGTATTGGGGTATAAAAACTGGCAGGACTTCAAGCTTCAACACAGAAAACCGATCGCTACGGAGGATAAGAACTCACCCAGGAGCAAAACGCCACTTTATGTGGCTGCAGGAATTGTGGTGGTCCTAGTAGTGGTTTTGGCATTTTCCTTTGGAGAAAGTGGTGCCAGCACCGTAAAAATAGATGGCCCCGTTACGTTTACTGCCAATAAAACGGTGGCCAAAGGTGTTCCGAACACGTTTATCTTCAACTATGATCTGAGCCATGTGCAGGCCGATAGCTTTTTTATCCAACAATCTTGGAATGCTTTTCGGCGTGAAAGAATCGATCCCAAGAAATCCGTTTACACTTCCATTTATCATGAAAGTGGTTACCACAGGGCCAAATTGATTGCCAATGGAGACGTAATCGCCACCCAACCGGTGCATATCATCAGTGACGGTTGGGAGCCACACGTATATTATACAGAGGCGGATGACCGTTACATCGATTTTAAAGGGGAATCCTTTATAGCGGATAGTATGTTGCACTTGTCTATGGACCTGCTTAAAAAAAGAGGCGTGGATACATCCCGCCATTTCATGTCCCGAATTTCACATAGTGATGAGTATGGGGTTTCCTCCGATACCTTTACGTTTCGGACGAGGTTGAGATCAGACCATGCCCTAGATTCCAATTGTCCTTGGATGAATGTGATTCTTGTCACCACAGAGAATATTTTCTCGGTAGGGATGGTCGGAAAAGGATGTGAAACCGGTGCCAGTTACAAATTGGGGGAAATCTTTAAATCGGGGAAGGACAACAACCTCTCCAAATTGGGAGCTGATCTTTATGATTGGAACGATTTGGAAATACGGGTCAAGGATAAAAAAGCCACCATTTTTATAAATGGAGAGGAAGCCTACAACGAACTTTTTAAAGAAGATTTGGGCAATATCATGGGGCTTGGCTACATTTTCGAGGGAACAGGTTCCATTCAATTCGTTCAACTTAAAAATGCCGAAGGAGAAATCTCTTTTGAGGATGATTTTGGCGCCAAACAATAGTTTCAATACTCAAGAAACATAAAAAGCCCCTTTTAAGGGGCTTTCTTCTAGAATTATGGGTACAAACTACCAAGCCAAATTGTAGGTGTTCCCACTGCCCATGGTTAGTGTTGCAGTCTGGTTTCCTGTGAATACCAAAGTACCGGAATAGTCGTATGTATTTCCATTGGAAGCCTTGCCCACAAAGCTGGCGTAAACTGTTCCAGAGGCCACATTATAGTTGGCCTTCAAGATGGTAAGATCCGTGGTGGTAAACTCAATGGTGCTGGTGAAAGCATTTTCGTTGCGTACAAAGGATTCTTGTGACCCTGCCATGGTGAATGTTTCATTTACCACGTAGCTGGATTCGGCATCGTCCAAGTTTTGGATGTTGATACTGGCACTGGTACTGGCTTCGGAAGAAATCCTCGGTCCATCATAACTGGAAGTTCCGGTAAGGTCAAAATCGGCCGCTGAAGGAATGATTCCTGTACCGCAGTCAATGATCCAACTCCAAGTCAAGCTGGCACTATAGGTAACATTGGCTGACTGACCGGAAATGTTGTAGGAAGAACCATATTCCACACCACATTCATAATCCTCGGCTTTATCGGAAGCGGAGTTATCTTCCTCCATTGTGTAAATGGCCTGATTGGTCTGCTCCACCATTCCTCCGGATTCTGGGGATACGGCCATGGCGATGGCTTCGGCAGCTTCTTCCTCTGTAATGGAAGTTTCGGTGCCATCATTGGAGTCATCATCATCGCTACAAGAAGCAAAGGTTAAGGTCATAATGGCCAAGCCAAGCATAAAGGGGTTGTTTCTTTTCATTGTTGTTTTGGGTAAGATTAGATGTTTCATGATTTTTTAAGGTTTAAGATTAATTTTCTTTTTGTTGTTATTTTTTTGGCTAAACTACTTTCAAGTCAAGGGTCAAGGGGGCAGAAAAAAGGTGAACCTGTCAATTCCGGGGGTGAGCCTGCTGTTATCCCTTGTAGTCCATTTTACCCCTGAAATAATCCACAAAGCCTTTGAACACCAATACCAATGGATTGTTGCTGATAAAGCCCGTGGTTACTCCATAGGTAGGTTTTATGGTTTCCGGTTGATAGGTGCCGAACCATTTGTCCCATAGCATGAACACACCGCCAAAGTTTTTATCAATGTATTCGTCATTGGATCCATGGTGTACCCGATGTGCGGAAGGTGTGGCCAATATCCCTTCAATAAAACCCAACTTGCCCACGGCTTCGGTATGGAGAAAGAACTGATAGAGCAGGTTAAGTCCGAAGGAAACCGCAATAAACTCAAAAGGTAGTCCGATGAAGATCAATGGCGCTACCACAAAGGGGGTGAGCAAGGCGCTGAGCCAATTCAGACGATAAGAAACAGTAAGGTTCATGAACAGACTGGAATGGTGCACCAAGTGGAAAGCCCACAATATTTTGATCTTGTGTGATAACCTGTGGTACCAGTAATAAACAAAATCCACCGCCACAAAACTGACCAGGAATACAAGAGGGGTATGTTCTATGGTGAACCATGAGTATTGGGACATATAATTCATAGTGGTATACTGGAATCCGAAGAAAAAGATCTTCGAAAACTGGAAGCCGGCAAAAATGGCCAAGTTGGCCAGGGTATCCTTGGTGTTGTAAGCCTTTTTGTCCTTGCGCCAACTCCAAATGATCTCCACTATCACCAAAGCCAATAAAAACAAGAATACAATACCCCCAAATCCAGTGCGAAAATTGTTGTCCATGATTTCTTTTTGGGACGAAGTTGGTTCAAAATGAAAGGGTGTATAGGAGCAAAGTCGGTGAGCCTGAAAAAATTAGCGTTGAGTTTTCTTAAATTTTCCTCAAAGGTGAGGGTGGTTTTGTTTCAACCTTGAATTTTTCAGCTTGGCCTATCAAATACCGTCTTTATATAGGATTGAAAATACTTTTGGCACAAAACAACAACCATGAAAAGACTTTTTGCAACCACATCTTTATTATTGTTGCTCTCCGCATGTTCTAGCGATTCGGAAGATTTCAAAGGGAATGTAACGCAATACCAGACCATTTATAAAATACCCGTTGTGGTACACGTGGTGCATAACGGGGAAGCGATCGGCACTGGTGCCAATATCAGTTTTGCCCAAATCCAGTCGCAAATTGATGTGCTCAATGAAGATTTTAGGAGAAGATTTGGGACAAATGGATTCAACGAAAATGAAGAGGGTTCAGATACGTTGATCGAGTTTTTCCTGGCTATTGAAGATCCCAATGGGGCAGCAATGGAAGAACCCGGTATTGACAGGGTGGACGGTGGCCGTTCCGAATGGCCCAAGGGAGTTTTTAGAAATCCGATTGAAACCAGTTTGAAACCGTTCACTATTTGGGATCCCAAAAAATATTTCAACATCTGGACCGTAAATTTTGGAGGATTTGCGAGCAGGGATTTGCTTGGCTATGCGCAGTTTCCGGATGAATCTGGATTATTGGGCTTGAATGTGGATAATGGCCCGGACAATACCGACGGAATTGTAATCGGATATAACTATTTTGGTTCTAGTGAAAAGGGCAATTTACCATCCTTGATCGCTCCTTATGATTTGGGAAGGACCACAACCCATGAAGTTGGACATTGGTTAGGGTTGCGACATATTTGGGGAGATGGCGACTGCACTTATGACGATTATTGTTTGGATACTCCCTTGTCTGCAGAACCAAGTTTTGGCTGTCCGGTGGATAAAATGACCTGCACCGAATTGGAAATGACCGAAAATTACATGGATTATACGGATGACGGTTGTATGAATACTTTCACTAAAGATCAAACCGAGCGTATGATCACCGTTTTGGAAACGAGCCCCAGACGAAAGGAACTGGTGGTTTTGGCTCAGGAACCCATAGATTGATCATTCATCCAGCCAATTCTTGAACTCTGGGGCCTTGGCTTTACTTACGATAATTTTTTCGTGGGGTTTGGGTTCCACGTTGATGATCAATCTTCCGTTGAAGTAAAAATCGATGTCCCTTACCGCCCAACGCTGCACAATAAACTGGCGATTGGCCCGATAAAATCGTTTTGGGGAGATTTCGGTCATGATTTTATCCAAGGTAGAGTCGATGATGTATTTTTTACCATCTGCCGTATGGGCATAAACCACCTCCTGCTCCGTAAAGAACCAATGGATTTTTTCCACGGGTAAGGGAATCAACTTATTTTGATAATGTACCAGGTACGCCTCACGAAAGGATTTGTTCTCATTAGTTTGAAGGTAGTTCAACAATTCCTGGATCTTATCATTGCCTCTCAATTTATGACCTCTTGTTTCCTTGAATTTTTCAAGGGCATTGGCCACTTCGTCCTTTTCGAAGGGTTTTAGGATGTAATCCAATCCGTTTACCTTAAAGGCATCCAGGGCATAATGATCATAGGCCGAAATAAAAATGACCGGTACGGAGGGTTTTATGGTTTTGAAGATATCGAACGAAAGTCCATCGGTTAGCCGAATGTCCATAAACAGTAAGTGGCAATCGCCCATGTTTTCCTGCAACCATTCCACTGAGCTTTTTACACTGTCCATTTTGTTCAGCACCTGAATTTCAGGTTCCAGTTCTTTCAGGGTGAACTCCAGATTTCTGGCAATGGCCGGTTCGTCTTCAATTATGGCAATGTTTATCGGCATTGGGTCAGGTATTTAAGGGTAGTTTTATGGTGAAATGGGTATCGGTCTTTTCTATTTCTATCGATTGTCCCATCAAAATTTGGTAGCGTTCGTTTAGGTTTAGCAATCCAATACCTGTTGATGGTTCCTTGTATTTGGCTTCGTTCAGGGTATTCCTAAAATGTAAGGTCCCATTTTCCTGAAAAATATCGATTTGCAAGGGCATTTCCTTGGAAACATAATTGTGCTTTACCGCGTTTTCCAACAAAGGTTGAAGCGACATATGGGGCAATTGGACGCCCTGTGTCTTCGGAATATTAATATGGACCTGAAGTGCTTCTTCGAACCTCATTTTCAACAATTGGATGTTAGAGTCCAAGAGTTCCAATTCTTTGTCCAATCCAATCAATTGTTCCTGGTGGTTGCTAAGCGAATACCGGAACACTTTGGATAAATGACTGATGTATTCCTGTGCTTTGCTAGGGTTTTCCCTCACCAAGGCTGAAAGACTGCTCAAGGCGTTGAATAAAAAATGGGGATTGATCTGTGCGCGCAGGTTTTTGATCTCCGCATCAAAATAGGCGGATTTCAACTGTTCGTTTTCCTGTTCCTTGCGTTTTTGGATACGGTTCAACAATACAATCTTGACCAAAATGGCAATGAGGAACAAACTGGTGATCAACCTAAAAAAATACCCCAACCGAAAGAGTTTTATGTTGGTCACGTTTTGGAACAACAACTTTTGGGAGGCCACTCCCAATGCCAAAAGCACGGCAAAAAATACTGCGTTGGAAAGCAGGTTTTTGATGAGGCGGTTGCTTCCTCTTTCTCCGTTCCAGTTGAGCCAAGATAGGTTCAGATAACCAAAAAAAATACAGAAACCGAATTGGAACAAGGTCTGGTAAGCCAATTCTGGGGCATTGAACACCCATGGAAGGCCAATGGTCCTCGCCTCACCTGGCAAGAGCACGAACAACCGGTGCACGTTCAAGGCAATGGCCACCAAAACTGAGGTCAGTAACAGGACTCTTTTTTCGGTTTTGATCATTTTCATTTTTTAAAAGTACAAAGGCTTCCCCAATCCACAACAGTTGACCGGGAAAGCCTGGGATTAAGAATGAAAAAGTTGCTCTTTATGATTTACTCTTTTGTTTGTAGCGGTCTTTAAGGGCACTTCGGTTTTCCTGTTGGAGTTCCTTAAAAGCCTTAAATTCGTCTTCGCTCAAAAGCGCTTTCATTTCTTCGTTTTTGCTGTCCTGGATCGCTTTCAATTCCTTGAACTTTGTCATTTTGGAACCTTCACTATCTCGGGTGGCCTTGATCTTTTCATAGTACTTGTCACTGATTTCGATAAAGGCATCTTTCTTTTCACCGGTCAATTGGAGGGTCTCGATTTGCTTCTCCAAAATTTCGGTGTACTGTTCGTCTTCTTGGGAAAAACCAAGAGCGAACGAGAATAGCATCATTACAAAAAGTATTTTTTTCATGGTGTCAATTTTAAATTTGAAGCAATGTTATTCCACAATTCAACCTTGTGAAGACATAAAAAGGGCGAAGTGGAAAAAAGGAGGGGTAAAGCTTTCTTGATCTGGGTTGAACCATTTATCCTCATTATTACTGAGGTGAAATCAAGATAAATTTTATATTGAAGGTTTAACGTGAATTTAACTAAGGTCAAGCTTGTAAAGCGATTACTTGATGTTAAACTTTAACATTTTTTCTTACTTTTGACTACAAACCTATAGAATACATGTCCAAGTTTGGTGAACTCATAGATTTAAAGGTCCCTGTTTTGTTGGACTTTTATGCAGAATGGAACGAGCAATCCACTTCTATGCACCCTGTGTTGCGCGATGTTGCCGCAGCATTGGGAGATAAGGGAAAAGTCATAAAAATTGATGTGGACAAAAACAAGGAGCTTTCCCAGGCTCTTCGCATTAAGGGACTTCCTACGCTCATGATCTACAAAAAAGGAGAGATGGTCTGGCGACAGAGTGGCGAACAAGACGCCAACACGCTGATAGGCATCTTAAGCGAATACATTTAAAAAAAAGCGAGGTTTTTACCTCGCTTTTTTTATGCTATTGTTGTGGTACTACCGAATCTGTTAGCTGTTCTATGGTATCCAAGGGTATAGAATCTTCCAGATCAGGGTCGGAAGGTAGCGGTTCTTCCAACAGTTCTTCTTCCCCGTCATTTACAAATTGGGAGAACTTGTCTATATATTCATTGAAGATCACCGTTTCCGATTCGGCCAATTCCCTATCCTGGTTATCGATTAGGATATCGATGTTCCTTCGGTATGCCTGCATATCGGCCAAAATATCATCAATCTTTTCATATTGTTCATCCAGCGGAATGTTGGCATAATATTCCAAATGCTCCTGATAGATCTTTTTCAATTTGCCGTACAATGCCCTGGCTTTTTCGGTTTCGCCCACTTTGTAGTATCCATCCACAAAAGGTTCCACAAAGGCATAAAAATTGAAATACTCCACAGGCATATTGGTCATGGCGATATCGATGACGTCCTTGGCCTTGTCAATTTTGTTCTCCTCGATCAAGGTTTCCATCAATCGGGCCAAATTACTTCGGAAAGATAGACCTTGGGAACGGGTCTGCGGATCGTGGTAGATCTTATCACTTCCGGAATTACCCCAATCCCAATCCTTGACAATATCATACATGAGGTCTGAATCGATTCTTCCCATTTCAAAGGAATTCCTGTTGGGGGTCTTGATGGGTACCAATTTGTACACGAGGCCATCCAACTGTAGATAGTCCTTCATCCAAATGTATTCCGAGCTATCAAAACTACCGCCAGAGAAATAAATAGGTCGTTTCCAATCATTGTTGGCGATTACGTCCAACATCAATATCCTGTTCTTGGGCAACGCACTTTGTGGTAGGTCAATATCAATATAATCCACAATAAGGGCAGAATCTTTTTCCTTGACCAGCCCACTTGCAATAACGTTCTGTTTGTTCACAGGAATGCGGATTTTGTTAGTAGGGTAGTACACAATATCCAAAGTGCTTTCAGGATATTGATCTACATCCATACCGCGTTTTTCCACTACAAATCCAAATTTGGTCTCGGGATTGTCACTGCCGATCCAATTCACAAAATCTTGGATGGACCACCTGCTTTCGGAAACCGATCTATTGAAAACGTCATCAGCTTTCGTGTAGTAAACCGCATCCCTAGTTCCGTATCGGTACTTGTCATGTGTTAATTGGGACGGAATCGGATCACTTTCATACGCTTTTCGTTTCATTTGATCGATATACCAATCCGTAGCGAACAAACTGGTGTTCACAATACGAACATCGGTCCTGTAGTTTTCGATCTCTTGGGCATACCAAAGTGGGAAGGTATCGTTATCCCCGATGGTGAACAGGATAGCTCCGGCATCTTCCTGACAGGAATCCAAATAGGCCTTGGCCGTGGAAGGAGCCGTATACTTGCCGGAACGGTCGTGATCGTCCCAGTTTTGGAATCCCATCAAAATTGGAACTCCCAAAAGACATAATGTGGTTATGGCCGGTGCCGCAATTTTGGACGGAATCATTTTCTTGAACTCTTCAAACAATCCATAAACGCCGAGACCGATCCAAATACAGAACACATAAAAGGAACCCACTAGGGAGTAATCCCTTTCACGGGGTTGGAAGATGTAAGGGTTGGTGTAGAATTGAATGGCCAATCCCGTGAACATGAAGAACACGAAAAGGGCCCAAAACTGCTTGGGATTCTTCGAAATTTGAAAGACGATGCCCAAGATTCCCAAGATCAACGGTAGGAAGAAATAGGTGTTTCTACCCTCGTTGTTCTTCCAATCACTCGGTAGGTTCTTTTGGCTTCCCAAACGCATGCTATCGATAAACCCGACGCCACTGAGCCAGTTTCCATTTTCATCGTACTTGCCTTGGATGTCGTTCTGTTTCCCAACAAAATTCCACATGAAGTAGCGCATGTACATATATCCGAATTGGAAATCGAACATGTATTGGATGTTCTGCCACAAGGTTGGTGGCTCTACCTCGATATATTCCCCAAATTCCCGTAAAAACCGGATGTATTGTTCCGAGTCGAGTTCACCCTTCACATAGGCCGACTTAAACTGGTTCACCGCTTCCCTAAGATCGTTATTGGAAATGTATTCCGATTTGATCCTGAAATTAAGAACACCGAAGTACTTCATGTAATTTTCGGCATGTTGATCGCTCCACATCCTCGGTAAAAAGCCTACATGCTTTGCATTGGGACCCGGAATCGCTTTTTCATAGTGGTTTACGATAACGTATTTACCCAATTTCAGGTCTTTTTCATATTTGGGGCTATCGTCCCTTTCTTCACCGGATGGGGCAAAAGCATCGGAATAATAAGCACCGTAGAAGGGACTGTCCACCCCGGGATATTGTTCCCGGTTATAGTAGGCCAAAAGGGCTCGGGCATCGGCCGGGTTGTTCTCGTTCACCACGGTCTGGGCATTGGCTCTGATGGGCAGCATCAACCAAGAGGAAAAACCAAGGATAAGGAACATCAGGCACATGATGATCAAGTTGCCTGTATAAAAATTGTGCTTGCGGGTATATTTCAATCCAAAATAGAAGGCAGCCACAAAGAGCAATCCCATAATAATAGATCCCGAATTGAACGGAAGGCCAATTTCGTTGATGAAGAATACCTCGCTCCAACCAAAAAGTTTCAATACATAGGTGAGCGAGAATTTATAGACCAAGATCAGAATGACCACTACAACAACATTCGCCAACAGAAAATTCTTGATAGTGGTGGTCTTGTATTTTTTGAAGTAATAGAGTAGTCCAACAGTAGGAATGGCCAAAAAGCCCATAAACTGGATTCCGAAGGTCAATCCCACCAAAAAACTGATGAGCAACAACCAACGGTTGCCTCTCGGGTCGTCCACATCATCTACCCATTTTAATCCGAGCCAAAGCAAAAGGGCCATGATCAAACTAGCCATGGCATATACCTCGGTTTCTACGGCGTTGAACCAAAAGCTATCTGAAAATGTGAAGGCCAAAGCACCTACCAATCCACTGCCCAAAACGGCAATGGCCTTGCTGTTGGACAATGGGTTATCCGATTTGATGAGTTTTTGTGCCAAATTGGTGATCGACCAAAAAGTGAACAAAACGGCAAAGGCACTGGAAACGATGGAAACTGCATTGACCATCAAGGCAATTTTAGTGTCGTCCCCAAAGGCGAAAATGGAGAAAAACGCACCGATCATCTGAAGGAGCGGAGCACCCGGTGGGTGGCCAACCTGTAGCTTGGCGGAGGTGGAAATGTATTCCCCGGCATCCCAAAAACTTCCTGTGGGTTCAACGGTCAGGGCATAAACGGCAAAGGCGATTGCGAAGGAAATCCACCCGACGATGGTATCCCATTTTTTGAAGTCTTTTGCAAACATAAGAGTTGGTTGTTAACCGAGTTGGGGCGAATTTAGTAAATATAGCAGAGAAGGTCGGTCATTTTTCAAAAACCTTTAACATGGATAGGAGATAAAAATAGCATGTATTCTTATCAAAATATTTGCTGATACCAAAGTTTGTTCTAAATTTGCACGCTCAAATGCTGAAACAATTTTAGCTTTGATGTGGTACTGGCCTATGGTGTAATTGGCAACACTACTGATTTTGGTTCAGTCATTCTAGGTTCGAGTCCTAGTAGGCCAACAAAAACCTCCCTTTCGGAAGATCGGGAGGTTTTTTTATGGGTCATTTTCTTCAGTTCTTTTCCTGATTCCATTCTTCATTAAAAGTTAATTTTTTCAAACTGTTTGAATAATGTAATCCATTTCCGGTTGCTTATCAATAATTTAAGGGCAACAAATTGGATTATGGCACTATTTAAGTTAAAAATCAACGGAAAAGAAAGTGAGGTCGACGTAGACCCATCAACCCCAATGCTGTGGGTGCTTCGGGATCATTTAAACCTTGTGGGCACCAAATATGGCTGTGGAATAGCACAATGTGGTGCATGCACCGTGCATTTGGACGGAACCGCAACAAGATCTTGTATGCTTACGGTTTCCATGGTTGGCAATTCAGAAATTACCACGATCGAAGGGCTATCGGAAAATGGGGATCACCCTGTGCAAAAAGCATGGTTGGAGGTAGATGTTCCCCAATGTGGGTATTGTCAGGCCGGACAGATCATGACCGCGGCTGCGTTTTTGGAAAAAAATCCAAATCCGACAGAAGAGGAAATTGAAATGGCCATGAACGGTAACATCTGCAGATGTGGTACCTACTTAAGGATACGAAAAGCGGTGAAAATGGCCGCCGAAGGATAATCAAAAAACTATTCAGAAAACAAGTTTCATGGATCAGATAAACAAATCTATAGGACGAAGGGCTTTTATCAGAAACACCGGACTTGCCGGAGGTGGATTGATACTGGGCTTCAGCTGGCTCAACTCTTGCAAACCCAAGCAGGTTACGGAAGAACAGGTGCTGCAAATGCCCAAGGAATGGTTCGAGATCAATTCCTACCTTAAAATAGGGGATAACGGTGTAGTTACCATTCTTTGTCCCAACCCGGAATTTGGGCAAAACGTGATGACCTCCATGCCCATGATCGTTGCCGAGGAACTCGATGTTGCTTGGGAAAATGTTATGGTAGAAATGGCGCCTTTCAATGCAGAAACATTCGGAATGCAATTTACAGGCGGTAGCCAAGGTATTCGTAGGAGGTGGGAAGGATTGCGCACTGTCGGTGCATCCGCCAAACAAATGTTGAAGGAGGCCGCAGCCCAACAATGGGGTGTTCCTGTTGCTGAAATTACCACGGAAAATGGGGTGTTGACACATAGTGCCAGTGGAAAATCCATAGGTTATGGTGAAATTGCTTCAGCGGCCGCAAAAATTGCCGTTCCAGAAGAAGTGACTTTAAAGACCCCGAAGGATTTTAAGGTTATCCGAACGTCAAAGAAAAATGTGGAAGGCAGTAAAATTGTTTCTGGCAAACCATTGTTCGGATTGGACTATCAGTATGAAGGGACCCTAACGGCCATGGCTACTCATCCACCGGCTTTTGGTCTTAAATTAAAATCTTTTGATGCCACCCAGGCGAAATCAATGCCCGGTATTGTGGATGTGTTTTCCATAAAGACATTAAATGACGATTATGAACGCAATTATTTCGATACCAATGCCTTTACCGAGCTTGTTGTAGTGGTGGGTAAGAGTACATGGGAAGTCATGAATGCCAAAAAGGCCCTTTCGGTGGAGTGGGAACCTATTCAGAATTATAGTTTTACCGTGGATAGATTTGGGGCCAAGGCAAAGACTGATGTGCCCAGTGGCTTGGAAAGCAGCGAAGGTCATTACGATCAAATGGTGGCCATGGCATCCAAACCTGGAAACGTGGTTCGTAAAGATGGAAACCCGGAAGAAGCCTTTAAAAAAGCGGCCAAGGTCATTGAACGCAGTTATACCTGTCCGTTTTTGGCCCACAACTGTATGGAGCCTATGAACTTCTTTGCCCATGTGACCGAGGATAGTGCGAAACTGGCGGGTCCTTTGCAGGCACCTTCCTTGATTGAAGGAACATTAGCCGCCCGTTTGGGTTTGCCTGTCGATAAAATTGAAATAGAAATGACCCGAATGGGTGGTGGATTTGGGAGAAGGGCCTATGCCCACTATGCCGTGGAAGCGGCTTTGATATCCAAACAAGTGAACGCCCCCGTTAAATTGATGTATACCCGAGAGGATGACATGACTTTCGGCATCTATAGACCATCCTACCATGCCACGTACAAAGCGGGGTTGGACGAAAACAACAATTTGGTGGCATTTCATGTGAAGGCAGGTGGGGTTCCCGAAACGCCACTTTTTGCGAACCGTTTCCCAGCTGGGGCGGTGGACAATTATTTGGCGGAACAATGGGAAATCAATTCGAACATAACCGTTGGAGCCTTTAGGGCGCCCAGATCTAATTTTATGGCAGGGGTAGAGCAATCCTTCTTGGATGAAGTGGCCGAACTGGCAGGAAAAGACCCTGTTGATTTCCGATTGGAACTTTTAGATCGAGCCAAAAACAATCCGGTAGGGGAGGAAAATGACTATGAAGCCGATAGATTGGCCGGGGTTTTGGAACTCGTCAAGGAAAAATCCAACTGGGGTGAGGCAAAACCGGGAATGTTCCGAGGGGTCTCCGCCTATTTTTGCCATAATACCTATGCTGCCCATGTGGTGGATCTGGCCATGGAAGGCGGAAATCCCCGTGTGCAGAACGCCTATTGTGCCATCGATTGTGGTATTGTGGTCAACCCCGATGCAGCGACCAATATGGCGGAAGGCGGTATTGTGGACGGAATTGGTAATGCCATGTACGGAACACTTTCGTTTAAGGATGGAGCTCCGCAGCAACAGAATTTTGATCGCTATCGAATGATCAGGAACAGTGAGGCTCCAAAAAATATCGAGGTACATTTTGTGCAAAACGAAATTGATCCCACAGGTTTGGGAGAACCTCCTTTTCCACCCGTTTTTGGAGCATTGGCCAACGCTTTGTACAAAGCCACGGGTAGCAGGAAGAATCATCAACCCTTCATCACGGATCGTGAACTGAAAGGATAAGTATCAAAATGGAATATAGATGACCTCCCCTTCTTGAGATTGGGAGGTTTTTTGTTTTCCAAATATTTAAGGTCAATGACTGCTGTTGGAATTCTTGTCCAAGAAAGAAACCAAAACGCCAATCAACAGGGAAAGTCCAATAAAACCAAGGGAAAGCCATTCAGGGAAAGTGTAGTGATGGGCCAAGATGAGTTTGACGCCCACAAAACTTAAAATGGCCACCAAGCTGTATTTAAGGTGTTGGAACCGATTGAGCATATTCGCCAAGAAAAAGTACATGGAGCGTAATCCCAAAATGGCAAAAATGTTGGAACTGAAGACCAAAAAGGGGTCTGAGGTAATGGCCAAAATGGCGGGAACGCTGTCCAGGGCGAACAAAATATCGGTAAACTCAATGACCACCAAAGCTATAAAAAGAGGAGTGGCCGCTGTGATATGACGAAGTTTGATAAAAAACTTTTGTCCCCGCATGTGCGAGGTAATGGGCATTATCTTTCTCAGGTTTCTGTAAATAAACGACTTTTTGGGATTGAACGGTTTTTCTTTGGAAACCACCATTCGAATGGCTGTAAAAATCAGAAAAGCGCCAAAAACATACGTGGTAAAGCTGAACTTTTTGATCAGCGCAACCCCAAAGAAAATCATTAACGCCCTAAAGATGATGGCGCCCAAAATACCCCAAAACAAAACGCGGTGTTGGTATTTCTGTGGAATCTTAAAAGAGCCGAAAATCACTGCGATCACAAAAATATTATCAATACTGAGCGAAAGTTCAATAAGATAACCAGTAAGGTATTTCATGCTGGCCTCTGTGGGTTTCAGGGCATCAGGATTCTCTATTCTGCCCGTACTGTAAAGCCAATAGATGACAAAGGAGAACA
This sequence comes from Allomuricauda sp. M10, assembly GCF_020782875.1. Taxonomy (GTDB): domain Bacteria; phylum Bacteroidota; class Bacteroidia; order Flavobacteriales; family Flavobacteriaceae; genus Flagellimonas. The sequence continues at coordinate 191,861 of NZ_JAJGBN010000003.1, forward strand.
AGAGGGAAAGCGTCACCCAAATAGTGGTCCACATCGACGCTTCCTTCACACTGATGATATGGGCATTTTTATTAAAAACTCCTAGGTCGAGAGCCAAAAAGGAAAGTATCCCCAACAGGAAAATAATCCAAACCATCATACTTGTACTGTATCGCGACTGCGAAAATACCAAACCGCAATGGCATTGCTGAATTTCATCCCTAAATTTTCATTTTAATTAACAATGAAATCCTTGCCAAGGAAAAGTATGTGGCCTTCCCATATTCAAATGGACGGCTTTTTAAAGTTGGGTTGGAAAAAACAGGGTCATGGGTTCTTGTCTCCCTTCCAGAGTAACCGTTGCAATCGGTTTAAATGGAATGGCTCCTTTTTGATCAAGAGCCTCCTTTAGTTGCCCAGAAAGAAGCAATTCTTGATGATATGTTTTGCATAATTTCTGAATGCGGGAAGTGGCGTTCAACACATCCCCGGTAAAAAAGATCTCCTTCTTTAGTGCACCAATTTCACCCGTGGTCACCTGCCCCATATGCATGCCCGCCCGGAAGGAAGGGACCACACCATATTTTTTGTTGAAATAGGGCGACTTTTTCTCCAATCGGGCCTTCATTCCATAAAAACAATTAATGCAATTTTGATGTACAATGCCATCCTCTTTTTTCCAGGATATCACAATTTCATCGCCCACATATTGGTACACTTCACCTTTGTACTGGATAATGGCATCCGACAGTTGGTTGTAGTAATCCCTTAAAAATTGAAAGTAGGTTTGGTGGCCCAATTGCTCGGCCAGTGAGGTGGAGGATTTCATATCAACAAACATGAAAATGCGGTTTTCCGCTTTAGGTTGATGGTATTTTCCCGAGAAAAAGTTCAATAACACTTCATGTCCCAAATGTTCACTGATGCCCGAATACAGTAAGGACACAAAAATGCTAAAGGAGAGGGATACCATGGTACTTAAGAAAGTGGTACTCTTGATGTAATGTGAAAATTTGTCCCAAACTTCGCTGTCAAAAATTGAAATTCCCATTTCAATGCTGGCCGCTACAGGGAACATGATGATATTAATGACTAGCATGAACAGAAGATAAAATCCCATTTTATAAAGGATTTTTTGTCCAAAGCTTTTCGATTTAAACTGTTTTCCAAGCCAAAGTACTTCAACCGCGCCCATAGCGATCCCAACGGCAAATACGGCAAAAGAGGCAAAGAAAAAAATGGACCAATCCATTGTAATGTCCGTATCTGGTCGCTTGTTCTCGTAATCGGTGGCCATGGACTCGATCAACAGAATGAACCAACTCAAAACCAACCAGATGATTCCGAAGGGAAGAATACGCTTAAGGTAATAAGTGGTCTTGGGCGTCCTGAAGTTGCTCATGGTATAAAGGTAATAGGATTTTGTAATGGACAAAGACCTAATCGAACCAATGGTAAACGAAGGTGTTAAGATGAACATAGAATTTAAACGACTCCATGAAGTGAATACTGGTAATCTGCTCCTATTGATGAACCATGAACTGGTGCGTAGACAAATGCCATTGTTCCAAGGGGAATTCACAAAACAGGACCTTGACAGTTTTATAGCCGCCAAAGAGGAATTATGGGCCAACTTTGGGTATGGACCGTGGGCCTTTTATGTTGATGGTGATTTTGTGGGATGGGGCGGTTTGCAACCCGAGGATGGGGAAGCTGATTTGGCCATGGTCCTCCATCCTGATCATTGGGGCATGGGCAAATTATTGTACGGGATGATAATAGATAAGGCTTTCGGGGAAATGGGTTTGGATTCCGTTACCGTGCTATTTCCAGAGTCCAGAACGAAGATCAGAGGTTTGTTGCGCCTTGGGTTTCTGGAGGAAGGAAAGGTTGATGTAAACGGAGTGACATTTATTAGGTATCGATTGTGGAAGGAGGGCAGAGGACCTATATCAATTTAGCAAAATAAAATCCGTTCCGCAGGGGATTAATCTGTACTTTAGAGAGGTAATTGCTTTTAGAACTCCTTTGAAATCAAGTAGTTCTGATTAAGTGATTGCATGCACAAACAGATTAAACAAACTACACGAACAATGGAGCAGATTACGTATGAACAGGAGTTCAAGCGGTCCATAAAAGATCCGGAAAATTTCTGGATGGATCAAGCTTCGCAGATCAGTTGGTTCCAAAAGCCAACAAGGGCCATCACCAAGGATGAACATGGATTTTATCGGTGGTTCAAAGGAGGAAAATTAAATACATCGTATTTGGCATTGGATGTCCACATCGAAAACGGAAGGGGCAATGATATTGCCCTCATTTATGATTCCCCAGTTACCCAAACCGTAAAAAAATACACCTATCTCGAATTACGGGACATGGTGAGCCGCCTTGCCGGTGGCATGCAACGTTTGGGGGTTGAAAAAGGTGATACCGTCATCATTTATATGCCCATGATTCCCCAGGCCGTGGTTTCCATGTTGGCTTGTGCCAGATTGGGTGCCGTCCATTCCGTAGTGTTCGGTGGATTTGCTCCCCATGAGTTGGCCATCCGGATTGACGATGCCAAACCCAAAGCCATTATAACGGCTACCTCAGGGATTGAGGTGGATCGCATCATTCCGTATAAACCTATGGTGGATGAAGCCATAAAAATGGCGACCCATTCCCCAGAACACGTCATCGTCTTCAATCGAAAACTGGGAGCCGTTCGCCCCGATGGGGAAAATGATATTGATTATGCCACGCTGATGAAGATTGCCGATCCCGTTCGCTGGACCGAAGTGGATGCTACCGATCCCTTGTACATTTTATATACCTCCGGAACAACGGGCAAGCCAAAGGGAATCATTAGGGACAATGGCGGTCATGCAGTGGCCATGCACTACAGTATGAAACATATTTATGGGGTAAATCCTCGTGAAGTCTTCTGGGCGGCAAGTGATGTAGGTTGGGTGGTTGGGCACAGCTATATTGTGTATGCCCCGTTACTTTATGGTTGTACTACGGTACTTTTTGAAGGAAAACCAGTCCGAACACCCGATGCCTCTACTTTTTGGCGGGTGATCAGTGATCATGATGTAAACGTGATGTTTACGGCTCCTACTGCTATTCGTGCCATTAAAAAGGAGGACCCAAATGGCGAATTCATTAAACAGTTTGAAATGTGCAACCTTCGGTATCTTTTCTTGGCTGGGGAGCGATGCGATGTAAGCACACTGGAATGGGCCGGAGAAAAATTGAAGGTTCCCGTGATCGACCATTGGTGGCAAACCGAATCTGGATGGCCCATTGTGGCCAATATGATGGGATTTGAACATCATTTTGATGTAAAACCGGGATCGGCCACTAAACCTGTTTGTGGGTATGATGTGCAGATTCTCAGGGAAGATGGCTCCGAGGCCCAACCAGGCGAAGAAGGCTATGTGGCCGTAAAGTTACCGTTGCCCCCGGGTACCTTGCCCAATCTTTGGGGAGATACCCAACGGTTCATCAAAGGTTATTTGGAGCGATTTGAAGGCTATTATTTTTCTGGTGATGGCGGATATATTGATGAGGCCGGATATGTGTTCATCACCGGACGGGTAGATGATATCATCAATGTGGCCGGACACCGTTTGTCCACGGCAGAAATGGAAGAAGTGGTGGCGAAACACCCTGATGTGGCCGAATGCTGTGTGGTTGGCATAGAGGATGACCTGAAAGGACAGGTTCCCTTGGCACTGGCCGTGCTGAAAGCTGGGTCGGAGATTGAACATTTTCAATTGCAATCCGAAGTGGTGAACGACGTTCGCAAAGCAATAGGGCCCGTTGCTGCACTGAAAAAGGTATTGGTAGCGGAACGTTTGCCCAAGACCCGATCAGGAAAAATACTCCGAAAAATTATTCGGGCCATTGCCGATGGAAAGGAATACAATGTACCATCAACCATTGATGATCCAGAAATTTTGACCGAGATCCAAACCCTGTTCGAGGGACAAATGGTGGGCGTGTTCGAGAAAAAATGATTTAAAAAAAGGAGCCAATTTGGCTCCTTTTTTTCGTTAGTTTTTATTTACGCGATAGGTAACTTTTCTATTGGTGATGACTGTGCCTACTTTCAGGTTCAACGTTGCTTGGCTTGATGTTAGAGCGGAACAACTTGCTGTGGAGTTGGAGACCAACACCCGGAAGATATATCCGTTTTTATCCAAATCCGGATTGCTCACCGTAAGGTTGGCCGTAGAAGTTCCGCTGTAATCGGCGCCATCGGCCAACGGAACAAAATTACTTCCGCCATCAGTGCTTACTTCCCATTGGTAGGTATCAATTCCAGTGGTGGAAACGGAAAAACTTCCATTGTTGCCCACAATTATGTTTTGATCTGCAGGTTGTGTGTCAATTGTGAAAGGATCCACCGTAATGGTCTGTTCCACATCAAATGTGTTGCCTGAGGCATCTGTAATCCTGTATGTTCTAGTGATAATTTCTGGATTGGATCCTCCATTGCTTACATCACTGATAAATGTAACGGTCGGACTTGGGTCGCAGTTATCGGCTTCATCGGTAATCACAGTCACATCCGCTGTTGGAATATCTCCGGAGCAATACACGGTCAATGGGGCCGGAGCACTTGCCGTTGGTGCCGTTGGATCAACGGTAATGGTCGTTGTGGCAGCCAAATTCGGAGCTGCAGGGTCACCTGCCATGCCTCCATATTCCACTAAATATCCCTTGGGTTGATAATCGCCACTGGCAGCTCCTGTATTGGAAAGGTCGTTCCAAGAACCGGGCAAACCTACACCTGGAGCGGTTATGTGTGCATAGTCTTCGTCTCCGGACTGATTTGGTTCCCCAGCATTCCAGAACTCATAGCCATAAGCGGTACCACCTGCATTGCCCCTCCAAAACAAAGTTCCAGCTTCCGGACCGGTTACCCAATACCAATCCCCTTCCAAAGCGGCATCACTGGCGCCGATCCAACCAGCACCTGGTGCCTGCGAACCCAAAAGATCGGACTCATCTTGGATGGAAATGGTGGCCAAGTAACCTTGAAGACCATAAAAAGTTCGGAGGGCCGCTGCATCACGGGCGTTTGTCCAAGTAATGCCCAATGCAGGTACATATTCATAATAGTGGCCAGTTGAAGCCAAGTAATTTGCTTCATCCAAAACTATGGAAAAGGTACGGGTATCTCCAGAGGTTACCGTTGCCGTCGTCTGAAAAACAACTGCACTTACTGCGGTTTCAAATTCAGCAAGGGTGGCGGGCCCGGTCAAGGTCAATCTTCCTTCTGATACATCCCAACTGGATGAAATGTTGGGGTGGGTACCCGTGAGGGTCAACACATCCCCTGTATTGTTGTAATTACTTGTAATCTGAACATAAATAGCATCAAGAGTAGTGCTATCTGGGTCGGTAATGGACACACTCTCCGTAATATTTACGGTGCCACCCGGACAGAAAATCTGATCTCCTGTTGCGGTTATGGAAGGTGGTTGGTCGGCATTGAGCGTATCATCCCTAAAATCCAGATCCCCTCCAGAACCCAAATCCCCATCGGAATCAGGTAATACCAAGCTGCCCCCACTTGTCGTGGTAGGATCGTCAATAGTACCTCCTGGGTCCCCATAACCTGATGTGGTATCGATGTTGTTGTCCAATCCGTCGTTATCGGAATCGCTTCCAGAAAGTGTCAAAGCGGCCTCAGTAGTATCATTGGTACCATCATTGTCACTGTCGGTATCCAAGAAATCCGGGGTGCCATCTCCATCGGTATCAATATAGGCGATGCCACTAGTTTCATAAGCATTGTCCAATCCGTCGTTATCAGAATCGGTTCCCGATGGTGCCGTGTAACCTGTTGAAGTTTGCGCTTCCACGTTATCGGGAATGCCGTCCCCATCACTATCCAAATCTTGATAGTTGGGTATTCCATCACCATCAGTGTCCACAGTGGAGCAATCAAATGCCCCTCCATAACTGGCACCATGGACCCTTGCCCCAATCTGGTACGCCATCACCCTAAAAGATTGAAAATTACTGGCTGAAACGGTAAAGGTTATTTCTGTAATGGATCCTGAAGGAATAGCATTGGCACTTGCCAACCAGTTTCCATTGGTGTATTGAATCTGCATATCTGAAGTGGAAACCACAGGATCTGCCGATAAAAATACACTAACCGTTGTGCCTGTTGGTATCACTTGGGCAAATTGTAATGTAATGATGGACTGCCCTTGATAGGTTGATGTTGAGTTGGCCGCATATGTGGTGCCTGGATTTCCTTGGGCGTTAGAGGCGTTATTGAAATATTGTACGTTCGTTGCAGTCTGCACATAGGTGCTTCCTGTTGCTCCCCCACACTCATCCGTATCCAAAATGCCATCATTGTCGTCATCAACGTCCGTACTGTCCGGAACCCCATCATTATCCAAGTCGGGTTGGGAACAATTGGAATATAATTTGGAAAAAGGAATATTCTGTTTGGAAATGGAAGGTCCCTGATACTGTACGGCCAAGTTGGCACTTCCTCCGTTTTCAAAAAACAGGACGGTAATATCATGCAAGCCTGCTGTTAAGGTAACGGAACCCGATCTTTCTTGGTTGCCATGGTTTCCATCGTTGTCCACGATCTGTACTCCGTCAATGTAAAGTTTGGAACCATCATCCGAAGAGGTATAAAAGGTATAACTGCCAGCGGTATCGATGAGTAGGTAACCATTATATCGTATCCCGAAGCTATCCGTATCACCCGGGTCTTCTTGGTTTTGAAGTGCGTTGACATCAAAACTGGAATACACCCCGGAGCCCAATGCTCCAGAAGTGGGAATATTGTTTACCGTACTCCCTGAAGGAACCCCATCATAAAAATCAAAGTCGATTTCCCCGTTACAAATACCCGAGACCCCTTCAACTGCCACATTGTCGATAAAATATTGTTCGTTATTGTTGTTGTTGTACATCCGTACCCTGATTTCGAGAGAAGTGTTACTTGATGAGGCTATATTAACGGTGTAAGATGAATTCAGGGGATTTGAATTCGATCCCGATCTATTTACAAATTGTTGCCAAGAACCTCCATCAATACGGTATTCCCCAATAAAATAGTCCTGTCCATCGTCCATTTGGCTGGGGTCATTTACCCTGGTGTCCATACTAAAGCTGATGAAGGAATACCCGGTAATGTCGATGGAGTTTACTTGCCAAGTACCTGTTCCGCCCAAATTTCGGGCACGTAGTTCGTTGCTGCGCACAGAAAGCGCACTTCCACTGGTGGTGGTCCAACTAGAGGCCGATGGCCCCGAGGCCGTACCACTAGTGGTGCCGTTGCCATACGTGAAGTTTTCACTCCAAAGCGTAGTCTGCGAAAAAGAGAGGAAGGTTCCCCATAAAAAGAAAACCAATAAAGCCTTATAGCCATTGGAAATTTTAGGATATCTTCCCTTGACGAACAATGTTGAGGTCATGTTCCTTGTTGATTTGCATACAAAACTAATCTTGGTATACTTTACTGAAAATATTTGTTGTGAAATGGATAAATAGCCATGTTAATGGGTAAATTTGTTGAGTCTGGGTCTTGCCTTGCGTATGAAATTTTACGTGGAGTGATGTTGGAAAGGGCAAGTAAATTTAGGGTGGTCTAGACCAAATGCAACATGAATAAAGTACTGTCAAATGATTTGTGTGCCACATACTTGCACTTGCAGGAATATTTGTCGTATATTTGCGCCACTGAACGGATATAGAAGTATTCATGAGGGGACTTTGAGTCCCCTCTTTTATTGCTGATCTCTTATGTTGAAGGAAAAAGTGGAATCGTTGTTGAACAAGGCCTTGGAAGAACGTCCTTCCTTGTTTTTGATTGATTTTACCGTAGGCGGGGATAACACGATCAAAGTGGTTTTGGACGGTGATAAGGGAGTGAGCCTTCAAGATTGTATGGATGTGAGCAGGGCCATAGAGCATAACCTCGACCGTGAGGAAGAAGATTTTTCGCTTGAGGTAGCCTCCGCCGGAGCGGCTTCTCCCATGCGGTTGCCCCGTCAGTTTACCAAGAATATTGGAAGACAGTTAAAGGTGCGCACCAACGGCCAAGAATTGGAAGGTACATTGGTGGACGCCTCTGAAAATAGTATTACCTTGGAGTGGAAGGCGCGTGAGCCCAAACCCACCGGTAAGGGAAAGGTAACAGTACAGAAAAGGGAACAAATTGCCTTTTCTGATATCCAGGAAGCAAAAGTTATATTAAAATTTTAATCGTAGTAGAAAAATGGAAAACCTAGCGCTCATCGAATCCTTTTCGGAGTTCAAGGACGATAAGTTTATAGACAGGGTGACCCTTATGGCCATTTTGGAAGAAGTATTCCGAAGTGCCCTCAAGAAGAAATTTGGTTCTGACGACAATTTTGATATCATCATCAACCCTGACAAAGGGGATTTGGAGATATGGAGAAACCGTGTGGTTGTGGAAGATGGTGAAGTGGAAGATCCCAATGAGGAAATCTCCCTTACCGAAGCTAGAAAGATCGAGCCCGATTTTGAAGTTGGGGAAGATGTATCTGAAGAAGTGAAACTTATCGATTTGGGTAGAAGGGCCATTTTGGCATTGCGCCAAAATTTGATTTCCAAGATCCATGAGCACGATAACACAACAATCTACAAGCAATTCAAAGACCTTGAAGGTGAGATCTATACCGCTGAGGTGCACCACATCCGTCACAAGGCCGTGATTTTGTTGGACGATGAGGGCAATGAGATCATCCTTCCAAAGGAAAAACAGATTCCATCCGACTTTTTCCGTAAAGGGGACAATGTACGTGGAATCATCGAGAGCGTGGAGTTGAAAGGGAACAAACCTACCATTATCATGTCAAGGACCTCCCCAACTTTCTTGGAGCAATTGTTCTTCCAAGAAATTCCGGAAGTGTTCGATGGTTTGATCACCATCAAAAAAGCGGTACGTATTCCTGGTGAAAAAGCCAAGGTCGCCGTGGATTCTTATGATGACAGGATCGATCCGGTAGGTGCCTGTGTGGGTATGAAGGGGTCACGTATCCATGGGATCGTTCGTGAATTGGGTAATGAGAACATCGATGTGATCAACTGGACCAACAATTCACAATTGATGATCACAAGGGCATTGAGCCCTGCCAAGGTTTCTTCCGTAAAATTGAACGAGGAGAAAAAAACCGCCCAGGTTTACCTAAAGCCAGAGGAAGTTTCCAAGGCTATCGGTAGAGGAGGGCATAACATACGATTGGCTGGTCAATTGACTGGTTATGAAATAGATGTGTTCCGTGAAGGAGTGGAAGAAGATGTGGAATTGACCGAGTTCTCCGATGAAATCGAAAGCTGGGTAATCGAGGAATTCAAGAAAATTGGATTGGATACCGCACGTAGCGTTTTGGAACACGATCTGAACGACCTTACCAAGCGAACCGATTTGGAAGAGGAAACTATCATGGATGTGATTCGCATCCTGAAGGAAGAATTTGAAGATTAGACTTATATTAGCAGCGAATTTTAGGGCAAGGAATTTAATTTATGGCAGAAAATCCAACAATACGACTTAATAAAGTTCTTAGGGAATTGAACATTTCACTGGAAAGGGCGGTGGACTACCTTGCGGCGGAAGGCCACGATGTAGAGGCACGTCCTACAACAAAAATTTCAGATGAGGTGTATCAGGTCCTGTTGGATGAGTTCCAAACGGATAGGAGTAAAAAGGTAGCTTCCAAAGAAGTTGGAGAAGAAAAGAGGAAGGAAAAAGAAGCTATCCGTGTCCAAATGGAACAGGAACAGGAGGAACGAAGGATTGCCCGGGAAAAACGCAATTCCGAGCAACAGGTAATCAAGGCCAAGGCCGAACTTGCCGGACCTAAAACGGTAGGTAAAATAGACCTTGACGAAAAACCAAGTGCGCCCAAGGTAGAAGAGCCTAAACAAGAAGTGGTTGAAGAGCCAAAGCCAACCCCTCCGGTTGAAGAGAAACCACCAGTAGTGGAGGTTAAAAAAGAGGAGGTAAAAGTTGAGCCGAAAGTTGAAAAGGTGGAGCCCAAGGTTGAAAAAGTGGAGAAGGTTCAAGAGGAGGAAAAATCCGGCGAACCCGAGACTATCAAAACCCAATACCAAAAACTTTCCGGACCCAAGATCACGGGTGATAAGATAGATCTTTCCCAATTCGAAAAACCGAAGAAGAAAAAAGAGGACAACCAAAAGTCCAATGCAGGTAGTTCGGATGCCGGGGCGGATAGAAGAAAACGCAGAAAGCGTATTGTTAAAAACGGTCCACAACAAGGGGGCAATGGTCAACAAAATAGACCAATGGGCAACGGACAAGGCCCCCGAAAAGGAGGGCAACGTCCATCAACCATGCCTAAGGTAGAGCCTACCGAAGAAGAAGTACAAAAGCAAGTTAGGGAAACCTTGGAGAAACTTCAAGGAAAGACCAGCAAGGGCAAAGGAGCTAAATATCGTAGGGAGAAAAGGGACCAACACCGTCAACAAACGGAAAAGGACCTCGAACAACAGGAATTGGAAAGCAAAATCCTCAAGGTTACCGAGTTTGTGACAGTGAACGAGGTAGCTGCCATGATGGATGTTCCTACTACCAAAATTATTTCTGCCTGTATGTCGTTGGGTATCATGGTGACTATGAACCAACGTTTGGATGCAGAGACCCTTTCCATTGTAGCCGACGAGTTTGGATACGAAGTTGAATTCGTGACCGCAGATATAGAGGAGGCTATTGAGGAAGAAGTGGATGCGGCGGAAGACTTGAAACCGAGGGCGCCGATCGTAACTGTAATGGGTCACGTAGACCACGGTAAAACCTCGTTGCTGGATTACATTCGTCAAGAGAACGTAATCGCAGGGGAAAGCGGTGGTATCACCCAGCACATTGGTGCGTACGGAGTAACCTTGGAAGGTGGTCAAAGAATAACCTTCTTGGATACACCGGGTCACGAAGCGTTTACCGCAATGCGTGCGCGTGGTGCCCAGGTTACGGACATCGCTATCATTGTGGTCGCTGCGGATGATGACATCATGCCACAGACCAAGGAAGCGATCAGTCACGCCCAGGCTGCTGGTGTACCTATTGTGTTTGCCATTAACAAAGTGGATAAGCCTACGGCCAATCCAGATAAAATAAAAGAAGGACTGGCCCAAATGAACCTTTTGGTTGAAGATTGGGGAGGTAAGATACAGTCCCATGATATTTCTGCCAAAACAGGCCAGGGAGTTAAGGAATTGTTGGAAAAAGTATTGCTTGAAGCCGAATTGTTGGAGCTACAGGCAAATCCTGACAAGTTAGCCTCCGGTACCGTGGTGGAAGCCTTTTTGGACAAAGGACGTGGATACGTTTCCACCGTTTTGGTACAATCAGGTACTTTGAACATCGGTGATTATGTATTGGCAGGAACTTGTAGTGGTAAGGTTAAGGCCATGCAGGATGAACGCGGAAAAGTCATCAAAAAAGCAGGACCTTCCACACCAATTTCCATTTTGGGATTGGATGGGGCACCACAAGCGGGTGATAGGTTCAATGTGTTGCAGGATGAACGCGAGGCCAAGCAAATTGCCGCAAAACGTTCACAATTACAACGTGAACAGTCGGTAAGAACACAGCGTCACATTACGTTGGACGAGATCGGAAGACGTATCGCGTTGGGCGACTTCAAGGAGTTGAACATTATCCTAAAAGGGGATGTGGATGGTTCCGTGGAGGCTTTGACCGATTCGTTCCAGAAATTGTCGACCGCCGAGATTCAGGTGAACATCATCCACAAAGGTGTGGGTGCCATTACCGAATCGGACGTGTTGTTGGCCAGTGCATCTGACGCGATCATCATCGGATTTAACGTAAGGCCGATGGGGAATGCCCGTCAGGTTGCCGATAAGGAAGAAATCGATATCAGGACCTATTCCATCATCTACGATGCCATCAACGATCTTAAGGATGCGATGGAAGGGATGTTGTCGCCAGAGATTAAGGAAGAGATTACAGGTAATGCCGAGATCAGGGAAACCTTCAAGATTTCCAAAGTGGGTACCATTGCAGGATGTATGGTCACCAGTGGTAAGATTTTTAGGAATTCCCATGTGAGGTTGATCCGTGACGGTGTGGTAGTCTATACTGGTGATTTGGCTTCTTTGAAACGATTTAAGGATGACGTTAAGGAAGTATCCAAAGGATATGACTGTGGATTACAGATCAAGAATTACAATGATATTAGGGAAGGGGATATTGTTGAGGCCTTCCAAGAGGTTGCAGTAAAGAAAAAGCTGTAATCGTTTTGATAATACTAAAAAAAGAAAATCCCGCTCTTGGCGGGATTTTTTTATGATTTGGATTCGTTCTCCGGTTTTAGGAGCATGGCATCCGGATATTTCTTTCGAACTTCCAGATACTTTCGTTCTGCTTCCAATTTCGTCTTGAATCGACCTAATCTTACTCGATATGTTGGAGACTCGAACTCAATTTTAGAATACCAATCCGGAAAATCGATTTCCACTTGGGATTTTAGATTTTGGGCCTTTTGGTAGTCGCCAAAACCAACTTGTATTTGGTAAAATCCCGATTTGGAATTTACGTCGGCATATAATTTTACCAGTTGGTCAATTTTAGGATCTTGCTGTATAGTCACCTTGCCCTCCTGTGCGGAAAGATGAAGTGTTAAACCTAGTAAAATGGTAGTAAATACGGGAGTTTTCATGGTATTCCGGTATTTTAGGATTATCTGTTTGTGCAAATGTAATTTATTATGTTCGAAACCGGATCGAGCCAGTTTATTTAGAATCTTTATAAATTAGATGTTATAAATACCTTAACATTTTAAAAAATGCCTGTATGTCTTACTTTTGTTGCCACTCTTGGTAGCGCAAAAAGCTATTGTTCTCAATTTCAATAGAAAGAACCGTGCCAAGGATTTCGATAGAAATTTCGTAAATATGAAAAAGGTTTTATACCGCCATCTATTTTCAAAAGTTTTAGGTCTAACTCTCCTACTTTTCTCCACTTCTTTTTACGCCCAGGAAGAAACAGCTGCTGCTGGTGCAGGTGATGCTGCCAAAGGAAAACAGCTTTTCAACCAAAACTGTGCCGCTTGTCACGCGTTGGATCGCAAGATGACCGGTCCTGCCTTGGCCAATGTGGAGCAACGTTTATCTGACGATGCCGGTTTGGATCGTGAGTGGATCTATGCTTGGGTGAAGAACAGCCCTGGGGTAATTGCTTCTGGCGATGCTTATGCCACTGCGCTTTATGCGGAGTACAATCAAGCAGCCATGACGCCGTTCCCAACCCTTTCCAATCAAGATATCGATGATATCCTTGCCTATACAGCCGCGCCTCCCGCAACCCCTGCAGCTGCAACAGCAACTGCCGCTGATGCCGGTACAGGATCTGCTGGTGCTTCTGGTGGAATCTCCAATGAAATGATCTTAGGTGCCTTGGCACTTGTTTTTGGTCTATTGGTGGTGATGTTGATCTTGGTGAACAAAACCTTGCGTCGTATTGCAGAGGCCAATGGCGTTGTTCTTGAGCAGGAGAAAGAAAAAAGATTGCCCATTTGGAAGGCATTCGCCCAAAACCAGTTCTTGGTGTTGGTTACGTCGATTCTCCTTTTATTGGCCAGTGCATACTTTGCTTATGGGTACATGATGCAGGTAGGCGTTGATCAAGGATATGCTCCTGTTCAACCTATCCACTTCTCCCATAAAGTGCATGCTGGGGATAACAAAATCGAATGTAAATATTGTCACTCCTCTGCAAGGGTTTCCAAAACTTCCGGGATTCCTTCATTGAACGTGTGTATGAACTGTCACAAATCCATTTACCAATACGCTGGAAATCCTGAAGGACCTTCAGCTGAAGATTTGGCTGCTGGGCATACCAATGATTTCTACACCGGTGAGATCAAGAAACTGTACAAAGCCGTTGGATGGGACGAGGAGAATCAAAAATACACGGGTGAGACACAACCTGTAGAGTGGGTTAGGGTTCACAACCTTCCTGATTTTGCTTACTTCAACCACTCTCAACACGTAACCGTTGCCGGAGTTGCCTGTCAGACATGTCACGGTCCGGTTGAGGAAATGGAAATCGTGGAGCAATTCTCCCCGCTTACCATGGGATGGTGTATCAATTGTCACCGTACCACCAACGTGAAGATGGAAGGCAACGAATACTACGAGGCCATTCATGAGGAACTATCCAAGAAATATGGTGTGGAGCAGTTGACTGCCGCCATGATGGGTGGTATCGAATGTGGTAAGTGTCACTATTAAGAATTAAAAAGCAGATAATCTCAGATATATCGTATGGCATCAAACAAGAAATATTGGAAAAGTGAAGCGGAGTTGAATCCGAACGATTCCATTGTTGAGGCGCTAAGACACAACGAGTTTACAGAACAGATTCCCGTTGATGAGTTTTTGGGCGACAAGGAAAACCTGTCGGCCTCCAATACCTCCAGAAGGGACTTTTTGAAATATGTGGGTTTCAGCACAGCGGCGGCTACCATTGCTGCCTGTGAGGGCCCAGTGCACAAATCCATTCCTTATGTGGTGCAGCCGGACCGAATCGTTCCCGGTGTGGCCAATTACTACGCTACCACCATTGCCGATGGATTTGACTTTGCCAGTATTTTGGTAAAGACCAGGGAGGGAAGACCGATCAAGATCGAGAACAATACCGATGCCAAGGTTCTAGGAAGTGCCAATGCCAGGGTACAGGCTTCCGTACTTTCCCTTTATGACAGTAAAAGAGTTCAAGGTCCTTTGGCAAAAGGAGAACCAATCGAATGGAAGGTTCTTGATGCCACAGTAAGGGCCAAATTGAACAGCTTGAAAGGTTCCAGCAAACAAGTGGTCCTATTGACCCAAACGTATGCGAGCCCTTCTACCGATAAATTGATTGCTGAGTTCAAGGCTGCCTATGGTGAAAACGTAAGCCACGTGGTTTACGATGCCATTTCTGAGGATGCCGCGCTTAATGCATATCAAATGGCTTATGGCGAACGTGCCTTGGCCGATTACGACTTTGAAAAGGCCGAATTGATCGTTTCCTTTGGTGCTGATTTCCTTGGAGATTGGCAAGGTGGCGGTTTTGATGGTGGTTACGCCAAAGGTAGGGTGCCCAAACATGGTAAAATGTCTAGACACATCCAATTGGAGTCTAACATGTCCCTGTCTGGTGCCAATGCCGACAAACGCTACTTAATGACCCCGACCCAACAGAAAATTGCCTTGGCCAAATTGTATGGCAAATTGAATGGCAGTAATGTTGGTGGTGGTACTTCCGATGTGGATGATGCTGTTGAAAAAGTAGCTGCTGAAATTAAAAAAGCAGGAAGCAAAGCGGTTGTGGTCAGTGGTCTTAACGACGTAAATGCACAAACCGTAGTTTTGGCTATCAACCAATTGTTGGCGAGCGAAGCTTTCGATGCTGAAAATCCAAAATACATCCGTCAGGGAGATACTGCCAAGGTAACCAAGTTGATTGCCGATATGAACGCAGGTCGTGTAGGTGCCTTGTTGATGGATGGTGTGAACCCGGTGTACACCCTTCCAAATTCAGAAGAGTTTGTTTCTGGACTTGAAAAAGTGGATTTATCCGTGGCCTTCTCGTTCAGCAATGATGAAACGGCACAAGCTGCTTCTTATGTTGGGGCTGCTTCGCATTATTTGGAATCTTGGGGTGATGCCCAGTTCAAAAAAGGACAATTCAGCTTGATGCAACCTGCTATCCGAGAATTGTTCGATACCAAACAGTTCCAAACCGCTTTGTTGAGCTGGATGGGCAGTGATAAAACATACTACGATTATATTAAGGAAACATGGAGTACCGATGTACTTCAAGGTGGTTCTTGGAACAAAGCCTTGCAAGATGGTGTTTTCATGGCTCCTGCTATAGAAAGTGAAGAAGTTGCCGAGGCTGTTTCAGCTGATGCAACCGAAGCTCAAGAAACCACCGTGGTACCTATCGCTTCTGCGATTCGCTCCTTGGTGAACGCCACGAGTGCCGGTACCGAATTGGTATTGTATTCCAAAACGGGAATGGGAGATGGTCGTCAGGCCAACAACCCATGGTTGCAAGAGTTCCCAGATCCTATTTCAAGGGTGTCTTGGGATAACTACGTAACCGTTTCCAAAGCCGATGCTGAAAAGTGGGGCCTTGAAAATGAAATCGTTGCTGATGGAGGATTGAACGGTAGTTACGTAAAATTGACCGTGGATGGCAAGGTATTGGACAATGTTCCGGTAATCGTGCAGCCAGGTCAGGCCGAAGGTACAGTTGGTCTTTCTTTCGGATATGGCAAAAAGGCCGGTATGCAGGACGAAATGATCAATGGTGTAAACGCTTATGCCCTGTATTCCAATTTCTCCAACGTACAGTCCGTAACAGTTGAAAAAGCTGCAGGTACTCACGAGTTTGCCTGTATCCAATCCCACAAAACGTTGATGGGTAGGGGAGATATCATCAAGGAAACCACCTTGGAAATCTTCAATACCAAAGATCACGCCGAGTGGAACCACATGCCTCAAGTTACGTTGAACCATCAAGAAATCCCTGTTACATCTCCGGATGCAGATCTTTGGGATTCTTTTGATCGTTCCATCGGGCACCACTTCAACCTTTCCATCGATTTAAATGCTTGTACAGGATGTGGGGCTTGTGTGATCGCTTGTCATGCAGAGAACAACGTTCCAGTTGTTGGTAAGAGAGAAATGCGACGTTCCCGTGATATGCACTGGTTGCGCATCGATAGATATTATTCTTCCGAAGAGACTTTTGAAGAAGACAATGAGAAAAAGGAAAGTATGGACGGCCTTTGGGGAGAAAAAGGTTCCTTGGGCGGATTCAGGTCAATGGAAGATCCATCGGCCAATCCACAGGTGGCCTTCCAGCCGGTAATGTGCCAGCACTGTAACCACGCTCCTTGTGAAACGGTTTGCCCTGTTGCGGCAACCTCTCACAGTAGACAAGGTCAGAACCACATGGCATACAACCGTTGCGTGGGTACTAGATACTGTGCCAACAACTGTCCTTATAAAGTTCGTAGGTTCAACTGGTTCTTGTACAACAACAATGACGAGTTCAACTTCAACATGAACAACGATTTGGGTAAAATGGTAATCAACCCCGATGTGAATGTTCGTTCACGTGGTGTGATGGAAAAATGCTCCATGTGTATCCAAATGACCCAGAAAACCATCTTGGATGCCAAGAGGGACGGAAGGGTGATCAAGGATGGTGAGTTCCAAACAGCTTGTTCAGCAGCTTGTAGTACTGGAGCGATGGTCTTTGGTGATGTGAACGATAAAGAAAGCAAAGTGGCCAAGTTGAAGGAAGATGATAGAATGTACCACTTGTTGGAGCACGTAGGAACCAAACCTAATGTGTTCTATCATGTTAAGGTACGTAACACCACAGAGGCTTAATCAAATAAAAAAGAAGTAACTAGAAGATAAATTATGGCGTCGCATTACGAAGCACCTATTCGAAAGCCCTTAGTTGTCGGAGACAAAGGATACCACGATGTAACAGTGGACATTGCCCGTCCGGTTGAGGGAAGGGCCAACAAACAGTGGTGGATTGTTTTCACCATTGCCCTTGTGGCATTCCTTTGGGGTCTAGGATGTATCATTTATACCGTTTCCACGGGTATTGGGGTTTGGGGTCTTAACCGAACCGTTAACTGGGCCTGGGACATCACCAACTTTGTGTGGTGGGTGGGTATCGGTCACGCTGGAACCCTGATTTCGGCCGTACTTTTGCTGTTCAGGCAAAAATGGAGAATGGCGATCAACCGTTCTGCGGAAGCGATGACCATTTTCTCCGTTGTTCAGGCAGGTTTGTTCCCGATCATCCACATGGGTCGTCCATGGTTGGGTTACTGGGTACTTCCTATCCCGAACCAGTTCGGATCCCTTTGGGTGAACTTTAACTCACCGTTGCTTTGGGACGTATTTGCGATTTCAACCTATTTGTCCGTATCCTTGGTGTTCTGGTGGACAGGTCTTTTGCCTGACTTCGCTATGATCCGTGATAGGGCGGTAAAACCTTTCCAACAAAAGATCTATGGAATCTTGAGTTTTGGTTGGACAGGTCGTGCCAAAGACTGGCAACGTTTTGAGGAAGTTTCCTTGGTTTTGGCAGGTTTGGCCACTCCTCTGGTACTTTCTGTACACACCATCGTATCCTTTGACTTTGCCACGTCGGTAATTCCAGGATGGCACACCACCATCTTCCCACCGTACTTCGTTGCCGGTGCGATTTTCTCTGGATTTGCCATGGTGAACACGCTTTTGATCATCATGAGAAAAGTGTGCAACCTTGAAGCATATATCACCCTACAACATATTGAATTGATGAACCTGGTGATCATGATCACAGGTTCCATCGTAGGATGTGCCTATATCACCGAGTTGTTCATCGCTTGGTATTCCGGAGTGGAATATGAGCAGTATGCCTTCTTGAACAGGGCAACAGGCCCTTATGCTTGGGCATATTGGTCCATGATGACTTGTAACGTGTTCTCTCCTCAGTTTATGTGGATCAAGAGACTACGTACCAGTATTATGTTCTCTTTCTTCATCTCCATTGTAGTAAACATTGGGATGTGGTTCGAGCGTTTCGTGATCATCGTAACCTCATTGCACAGGGATTACCTTCCATCTTCTTGGACCATGTTCTCCCCAACCTTTGTGGATATCGGAATCTTTGTGGGAACCATCGGATTCTTCTTCGTATTGTTCCTGTTGTATTCCAGAACATTCCCAGTAATCGCCCAGGCGGAAGTAAAATCCATCTTGAAGGCTTCTGGTGAGAAGTACAAAAAATTACGTGAAGCAGGCAAGCCTTTGTATGAAATGCCTGCTGTAAAAGGAAAAACTACAGTTGCAGAAACTCCAAAAGCGGAAGCAAACGAGGCTCATGTTTCTACGTTGTTGGAGACTATTGGAACATTCGACCCAGAAACGGAGACTGCGGACGATTTGAAGAAAGTGAAGGGCATCGGTCCTCAAATGGAGCAGACGTTGAACCAAATTGGTATCTACACCTTTGCTCAGGTAAGCCGCATGACCGAGAAAGAATATGACCTGTTGGATTCCATTACCGGTTCCTTTCCAGGAAGGGCACAACGTGATGATTGGGCCGGACAGGCAAAAAAACTAAATGAAGATAAACAGTAATTATGGCATCAAAAGTTATTCAGGCACTTTACAACGATGACGATGTGTTGATGCATGCCGTAAAAAAAGTTAGGGCAGAGCACCATCATATAGAGGAAGTGTACACCCCGTTCCCTGTTCACGGTCTAGACAAGGCTATGGGATTGGCAGGTACCCGTATTGCGATCACCTCCTTTATGTATGGCTGTTTGGGGCTTACAGTAGCTATTGTCATGATGAACTATATCATGATCAAGGACTGGCCACAGGATATTGGTGGTAAGCCAAGTTTTAGCTATTTGGAAAACATGCCGGCCTTTGTACCGATCATGTTCGAGTTAACGGTTTTCTTCGCGGCCCACTTGATGGTGATCACTTTCTATTTAAGAAGTAGGATGTGGCCCTTTAAAAAAGCGGAAAACCCGGATAAACGTACTACCGACGACCACTTTTTGATGGAAATTGGAGTACACGACAATGAAAAGGAACTTGCCGATCTTTTGTGGGAAACAGGAGCGGTAGAAGTAAAAGTTACAGAAAAGGAGTCTTAATAATATGAAGCAATTAGGTAAAATAAGTGTTGCTTTGGTCTTGGTACTGCTCGTGGCATCCTGTGCCGATAAGAACAGTCCAAACTACCAATTCATGCCGAACATGTACGAACCCGTTGGTTATGAAACCTATCAAGGTGTTGACAATGGCTTGTTCCCCGATGGAACCGAGGCCATGTTGCCTGTAGCAGGTACCATCTCCAGAGGTTACATGCCCTATGAGTTCGAAAACACTCCGGAAGGAAAAGAATTGGCAAGATTGAACCCAAGTCCATTGGATTCCCTTCAAATGGATTCCAACTTGGCCAAGGGCAGGGAGCTGTACGATATCTATTGTGCCATTTGCCATGGTACAAAAGGAGACGGACAGGGTAATCTTGTAAAACGTGAAAAAATATTGGGTGTTCCCAGTTATGATGATGTGGCCCGTAACATTACCGTTGGTACAACGTACCACACCATCTACTACGGATTGAATTCCATGGGTTCCTACGCCTCTCAGTTCGCCAATGAAGAAGAGATGTGGCAGGTATCTGAATATGTGATGAAATTAAAGGAAGACCTAACAAAATAATTGGATAAGAGCAAACTATGTACACCTTTTCAAACAGACTTAGAATAGGATCTTTCATTGCCATGGCCCTTGGGGCAATTTTATTGGTAATCGGTTTTGTATCCGCCCCATCAACAGTGGAAGAGGCCAAGGCCATGGTAGCGGTACATGAAGAAGGACATGGAGGTGGCCACGCAGAAGCTACTGTGGAGAGCCACGGAGAGGAACAGGGCCATGGTGCACAAGCTTCCCACGAAGAAGGGCATGATGCTTCACATGATACACATTTGTTGCATCAATTACAGAACAGACCTTGGTCTGCACTATATGTTGCCGCTTTCTTCTTTTTTATGATTTCATTGGGGGTATTGGCATTCTATGCCATTCAAAGGGCCGCTCAGGCTGGTTGGTCCCCAATTTTGTTCAGGGTGATGGAAGGTATCACCGGATATTTGGTGCCTGGTGGTATCATTGTATTCGTGATTTTGGTTCTTTCCTCCCTTCATATCAACCATTTGTTCGTTTGGATGGATGCAGATACTGTTGCCCATGACGAACTGTTGCAAGGCAAATCTGGCTATTTGAACACTACATTCTTCTTGGTCAGGGCCGCCCTATTCTTGGGAGGTTGGATTTTCTACAGGGAGTATTCCAGAAAATTGTCCTTGGCCCAAGATGCGTCTGATGACAACAGCAACTTTGTGAAGAATTTTAGGTGGTCTGCCGGTTTCTTGGTGTTCTACTTGGTTACCGAGTCCATGATGTCTTGGGATTGGATCATGAGTTTGGATCCACACTGGTTCAGTACCCTATTTGGATGGTATGTATTTGCCAGTATGTTCGTATCGGGTATTACCGTTATCGCTATGGTGACCATTTATCTAAAATCCAAAGGATATTTGGAAAATGTAAACAACAGCCACATCCACGATTTGGCCAAGTTCATGTTCGGTATCAGCATTTTCTGGACATACCTATGGTTCTCCCAATTCATGTTGATTTGGTATGCGGATATCCCTGAAGAAGTAACGTATTACATCGCAAGGTTCCAAGATTACAAATTGCCATTTTTTGGTATGTTGGTCATGAACTTTGTATTCCCATTGTTGGTGTTGATGAACAGTGACTACAAACGGGTAAACTGGTTTGTGGTAATGGCCGGTATTGTGGTATTGGCAGGTCACTATTTGGATATCTTCAACATGGTGATGCCAGCTACGGTTGGGGATCAGTGGTATATTGGATTGCCGGAGATTGGTGGCGTACTGTTCTTTGGTGGTTTGTTTGTGTTCTGGGTGTTCACCACCTTGACGAAGGCTCCATTGCAGCCCAAACGTAACCCGTTCATTGAGGAAAGTAAGCATTTTCATTATTAATACGATTTAAGTCTTAGATAGATAAACGATGACTGCATTATTAACATTGACTGTTCTGGTATTGGTGGCGATTGCGATTTGGCAAATGACCAAGATTTTCGAATTGTCACAAGCTAAAACAGAGTACGCAGAGATTGCGAACGACTCCGATAACAAGAACAACGGCTATCTTTTGTTCGGATTCCTGATTTTCATCTATGGAATCACCATTTTTAGCTTTGTGAGCTATGGAAAAATGTTGTTGCCGGAAGCTGCTTCGGAACATGGTGGTGATTATGACCAATTGATGTGGATTTCCTTCGCTATCATCTTCTTTGTACAGACCATTACCCAAGCGTTATTGCACTACTTTGGGTTTAAATACAGGGGAGAAAAAGGCAATAAAGCACTTTTCTTTGCGGACAACGACCGTTTGGAGTTCATCTGGACCATTATTCCCGTAATCGTTTTGGCAGGTTTGATCCTTTGGGGATTATATACTTGGAGCAACATTATGGATTTCAATGATGATGATGATCCTTTGGTTGTGGAGCTATATGCACAGCAGTTCAACTGGACCGCTCGCTACTCTGGCGAAGACAATGTATTGGGTGATGCCAACGTGCGTTTGATCGATATTGATAGGGCAAACGTTTTGGGTATCGATGAATCCGATCCCAATGGTGATGACGATGTTATCGTAAAAGAATTGCACTTGCCAGTTGGAAGAAAGATAAACTTTAAAATGAGGTCTCAGGATGTTTTGCACTCCGCATATATGCCCCACTTTAGGGCACAAATGAACTGCGTACCAGGTATGATCACACAGTTTTCTTTCACACCAACCATTACTACGGAAGAAATGCGTTTAAACCCCGATATCGTTGAAAAGGTAAAACGAACCAATGAGATCAGGGCCAAAAAGGCAGCCGAAGGCTTGCCAAATTCAGACCCATGGGAATTCGATTATATCTTGCTTTGTAATAAGATTTGTGGTAAGTCTCACTATAACATGCAAATGAAGATCATAGTGGAGACCGAGGAGGAATTCAATAAATGGATGGCGGAGCAGAAGACCTTTAAGGCCAGCATGGCACCCGCGGAATAATACAGGCTAGGAAAAGAACCAATACAAAATTTAAAAGAGATTATGTCAGCTACTGCACACGAACACGGACACGAAGATCACGGGCATCATCATAAGGAGACCTTCGTAACCAAATATATCTTCAGTCAAGACCACAAGATGATATCCAAACAATATCTGATTACGGGTCTGATCATGGGATTCGTCGGTATTGCAATGTCATTGTTGTTTAGAATGCAATTGGCATGGCCAGGGGAGTCTTTCGGGATTTTCAAGGCTGTTTTAGGCAAATGGGCACCAGAAGGTGTTATGGATGCCGATATTTACTTGGCTTTGGTCACCATCCACGGTACATTGATGGTATTCTTTGTATTGACTCAGGGATTAAGCGGTACTTTTAGTAACCTGCTTATTCCATTGCAAATCGGTGCTAGGGATATGGCCTCTGGTTTTATGAACATGGTATCATATTGGATGTTCTTTGTTTCCAGTGTGATTATGATTCTCTCCTTGTTTGTTGAAGCAGGACCTGCAGCTGCTGGTTGGACCATTTATCCACCATTGAGCGCCTTGCCTATGGCACAATCCGGTTCTGGTATGGGTATGACCCTTTGGTTGGTATCCATGGCAATCTTTATCGCATCATCCCTTTTAGGTTCGTTGAACTATATCGTTACGGTAATCAACTTAAGGACCAAGGGAATGTCCATGACCCGTTTGCCATTGACCATTTGGGCTTTCTTTGTAACTGCCATCATCGGTGTGGTTTCTTTCCCAGTATTGTTGTCAGCAGCGTTGTTGTTGATCATGGATAGAAGCTTTGGTACTTCCTTCTTCCTTTCTGATATCTTTATTCAAGGTGAAGTATTGCATTATCAAGGTGGTTCACCCGTATTGTATGAGCACTTATTCTGGTTCTTGGGTCACCCAGAGGTTTACATCGTATTGTTGCCTGCTTTGGGTATTACTTCAGAAGTAATGTCTACCAACGCTAGAAAACCTATCTTCGGATATAGGGCGATGGTGGCCTCTATCTTGGCCATTGCCTTCCTATCAACCATCGTATGGGGTCACCATATGTTCATTTCAGGTATGAACCCATTCTTGGGCTCCGTATTTACCTTTACAACTTTGTTGATTGCGATTCCATCTGCAGTTAAAGCATTTAACTATATCACAACGCTATGGAAGGGTAACCTTCAGTTGAACCCTGCCATGTTGTTCTCCATCGGATTGGTTTCTACCTTCATCACTGGTGGTTTAACTGGTATTATTTTGGGTGACAGTACATTGGACATCAACGTACACGATACGTACTTCGTTGTGGCTCACTTCCACTTGGTAATGGGTATCTCAGCTTTGTATGGTATGTTCGCCGGTATTTACCATTGGTTCCCTAAAATGTTCCAAGGTAGGATGATGAACAAAAACTTGGGTTATGTACACTTCTGGATTACCGCCATTTGTGCTTATGGTATTTTCTTCCCGATGCACTTTGTGGGTATGGCCGGTGTACCAAGGCGTTACTATGAGAACACCGCTTTCCCAATGTTTGATGAATTGACCAATGTTCAGGTGTTGATGACGGTTTTTGCCATCATCGCAGGTTTGGCCCAGTTGATTTTCGTGTACAACTTTATCAGTAGCATTTTCTACGGTAAAAAGGGACCAGCTAACCCTTGGAGCTCCAATACATTGGAGTGGACCGCTCCACAGGAGCACATCCATGGAAACTGGCCAGGAGAAATTCCCCATGTATACCGTTGGGCTTACGATTATAGTAAGACTTATGAAAATGGGGAGTACATCATTGCAGGACAGGATTTCGTTCCCCAGAACGTTCCACTGCAAGAAAATGAGGAAGAACTCAACCATTAATATGTTGAACCAAATACAGGGCCCATCCTTTAGGATGGGCTTTTTTGTTTGTAGTGTTCTGATATGTATAGATTTATAATATCTTTAGATAACGATACCCCAAAATAGTTCACCGTGAAAAAGATTATTCTGCTATTGATTGCGCTCTTGCCCCTGTTGTCCATCGGTCAACGAAAACCCAAAATAAAGGGCAGTCGTATTGTTACTGAAGTGAGCGAAGAACTTCCTCCGTTCAATGCCATTGTACTCAATGATAATTTGGATATAGTGTTGGAAAAATCATTCGGACCGGGTTATCGCGTTACCGCAGATGATAATTTGATCGATATCCTAAAATTCAATGTGGAAGATGGTACGTTGATCATCAGTTCCTATTACGATGTTACCGCAAAGAAGCAATTCGATGTCACTATCAACTATACAGATCTAAGGGCCATAACCCTCAAGGATGGCAGTGTTGTTTCAAAGGATATTATTGAAAGTGATGAGCTCTTTGTGGATGGGTTCAATCAGACCAAATTGGATATCAAGGCAAATGCGGCTGTTATGGATATCAATTTGGAAGATAACAGCAACGGAAATTTTAATGTGGATGTGGATTCGTTGAACATCAGCATGGGACACAGGGCCGAAGCTTTTGTATATGCGGTGAACGAAACCGGATTGGTGGATCTGGAAGGAAATGCCACCTTGGCCATTGAAGGAACTTCGGATAGAATCCAGGCCAAGCTAATGGGCGATGCCAAATTGAAAGGTGAAAAGATGGAAGTGGGCAATTTGATCCTGACGATGGAAAATGACCCCAGTGCGTGGGTATATGCCTTTCGGGATATTGAACTTAGTTTAAAAGGCAACTCCAGGGTGTACCTTTATGGAACCCCACAAATTACCATGCTAGAGTTTTTGGATACCTCCCAACTCATCAAAAAAATAGAGTGAAAGTGGTAAATGACATCTCCATTTTTCAATACATCAAGATTATTTCTTGCCATGTCGTTTTGGACTATATTTGTTAAGCGATGAACGAACACTTAGACCCAACTGCGGATAATTTCAGCCAAGAAGAACTCGATATTGAAAGGGCATTACGGCCCATTTCATTCGATGATTTTACAGGGCAGGCACAGGTATTGGAAAACTTGAAGGTATTCGTGCAGGCGGCTAACCTTCGTGGGGAGGCATTAGATCATACCCTTTTTCATGGCCCTCCCGGATTGGGAAAGACTACTTTGGCACATATTCTGGCCAATGAGCTTGGGGTAAATATCAAGGTTACTTCCGGCCCGGTACTGGACAAACCAGGCGATTTGGCAGGATTGTTGACCAATCTGGATGAAAGGGATGTACTCTTTATTGACGAAATTCATCGCTTGAGCCCCATAGTGGAAGAATACTTGTATTCCGCCATGGAAGATTACAAAATTGATATCATGATCGAAACGGGTCCCAATGCCCGTACCGTCCAGATAAATTTGAACCCCTTCACCTTGATCGGGG
The DNA here is from genome assembly GCF_020782875.1 of Allomuricauda sp. M10. GTDB lineage: Bacteria > Bacteroidota > Bacteroidia > Flavobacteriales > Flavobacteriaceae > Flagellimonas. The sequence goes on from NZ_JAJGBN010000003.1 coordinate 217,919, forward strand.
CCACTACCCGATCTGGTTTGCTCACGGCTCCAATGCGGGCCAGGTTCGGTATACAAAGTCGTTTGGAATATTACAATACCGAATTGTTGTCCACCATCGTGGAACGTAGCGCCGAAATTTTAAAAGTGCCTATATCCCAAGAAGCGGCCATTGAAATTGCTGGTAGGAGTAGGGGTACTCCAAGGATTTGCAATGCCTTATTGCGTAGGGTAAGGGATTTTGCCCAGATCAAGGGAAATGGAAGCATTGACTTGGGTATTTCTCAATTTGGTCTCAAAGCATTAAATGTTGATGCCCATGGTTTGGATGAAATGGACAATAAGATTCTTACAACCATCATCGATAAGTTTAAAGGTGGCCCCGTGGGGATTACCACTTTGGCCACGGCCGTTTCTGAAAGTGCCGAAACCATTGAAGAAGTGTATGAACCTTTCTTGATCCAACAAGGGTTCATCATGCGTACACCTCGTGGAAGAGAGGTTACCGAATTGGCATACAAGCACTTGGGCAGGATTAAAGGAGGCGTTCAGGGAGGTCTTTTTTAAAAGCTGCTTTCATTTTAGGCGGGCATCCAAAATGTTAAAAAAATCCATTTCTTTTTCGTATCTTACATAGTGCTATGTTTATCAGTGGTTTAGGATTATTTCTGACTATTCAACAATGGAAAAACAAGGTGTTAGTCCCCAATTCTACGATTTGTACTTACTGCATTTGAAAAGTGGTCACAACCTTTAAACCTTATGGGTGAACCAATAAAGAACACGAAACCATCACACTTGGAAGATGGACAATCGCTTTCGATTCAAATCAAAAGGCTTGGCCTTAAAGTTGGAATTGGAATGGGGATGATCATGCTTCTTTCCTTTGTCATTTTGATGTTGCGTTTTGGTGCCTTTGATGGGTTGCTTTCTTCCGAAACCGAACCTGAAATGGTTGAGTATGGCGAATATGACGTTAACCAACTAACCGCCTCTGTTGAAAATGACCTGATCAAAAAAGGCTTTGAAATTTTCAGGAATACCCCCCTTCATATTGGACCCCAACAAACGGATAGTAATCAGAAATTCGCTGGAAACAATCTCGCATGCGCCAGTTGCCACCTCAATGCGGGTACCCAACTTTTTGCTGCTCCTGTTATAGGAGTGGTCAAACGTTTTCCACAATATCGTGGGCGGGAGGACAAGATCGGAACCATTCAGGAACGAGTAAATGGTTGTATGGAACGCAGCATGAACGGAAGTAAAATGCCAGAGGATAGCGAGGCCATGGTAGCTTTGGTTGCCTATATGGATTGGCTGGGAAAAACGGCGCCATCCGACGGGAATATTGAAGGTCAAGGGTTTGTGACCGTAGAACTGCCGAACCGTGCCGTAGATATGGAGCATGGCAAGAAAGTCTTTGAACAACAATGTACAGTTTGCCATGGAGCGGATGGCCAAGGCCAGAAAATGGTCGATAGTGATTTATATCTTTATCCACCGTTATGGGGTCCTGATTCCTATAATAACGGAGCAGGTATGACCCGTGTCATTACTGCGGCAGAATTCATCAAGGCCAATATGCCCTTTGGCACTACATACGAAAATCCAATTTTGACGGATGAAGAGGCCTATGATGTGGCCGGATTCATCAACCAACAGCTTCGGCCCACTAAGGCCAATCGGGAAGCCGACTTTCCAAATCTTCTCAAAAAGCCTGTCTCCACGCCCTACGGCCCCTACGTGGATCCTTTCTCAGAGGAACAGCATCAGCTGGGACCCTTCCAACCCATCATGGAATTCTACCAAAAGGAATATCATATCACCAAAACGAAATAAGATCATTTTTAGGTAGGCCAAACAAATAACTATATTCGTTTTGTGAATACCCAAGACCATACAGCAATGATCAAGACTGAAGCCAAACGCCTCGGTTTTTTGTCGTGCGGTATTTCCAAGGCCGGTTTTTTGGAAATCGAAGCGCCGCGATTGGAAAAATGGCTCAACCAGAACATGCATGGCGAAATGAGGTATATGGAAAACCATTTCGACAAGCGTTTGGATCCGACCAAATTGGTGGAAGGTTCCAAATCCGTCATTTCCCTTTTGTTGAATTATTTTCCTTCCGAAGAGCAGCAACCGGATTCATACAAGATTTCCAAATACGCCTTCGGAACCGATTATCACTTTGTGATAAAGGACAAACTCAAACATCTGCTTCAATTTATCCAAGAGGAAATCGGGGAAGTGCATGGGCGTGCCTTTGTAGATTCGGCGCCCGTTTTGGACAAGGCATGGGCAGCCAAAAGTGGTTTGGGTTGGATCGGCAAAAACAGCAATCTGTTGACGCAACAAGTGGGGTCTTTTTACTTTATTGCAGAACTCATTGTGGATCTGGAATTGGAATATGACACTCCGGTAACGGACCATTGCGGAACCTGTACAGCCTGCATCGATGCATGCCCGACCCAGGCCATTGTGGAACCTTATGTGGTGGACGGTAGCAAATGTATTTCGTATTTCACTATCGAATTGAAAAATGAAATACCCTCCGAGTTTCATGGCAAATTGGATGATTGGATGTTCGGTTGTGATGTATGCCAGGATGTGTGCCCTTGGAACCGATTTTCAAAACCACATCAAGAACCTTTATTCAACCCGAATCCCGATTTGCTCAACTTCAGCAAAAAGGATTGGGAAGAAATTACCGAAGACGTGTTCCATAAAATCTTCAAGAAGTCGGCGGTAAAAAGGACCAAACTGGAAGGTCTGAGACGAAATATTACATTTTTGAAAGAATAAATGCTAGTGAGGTTGGTTTGTTTTTAAAATGGAGTACTTGAAATGATGAAAAATGCTATATTAACCTATATATTTTGATAAATTCACATTTCAGGATATATCCAATAGAAAATTAACCAAACTCAGACTATGCTCAACAGAATAAAACCCAGACTCAGCTTTTGGCAGATCTTTAATATGAACGTTGGGTTTCTTGGAATCCAATATAGCTTTGGATTACAGCAAAGTGCCATCAATCCCATTTTTCTTTTTCTCGGTGCAAAAGAGGAAATCCTACCCATTTTGAACATTGCTGGTCCTGTTACCGGATTGGTGATTCAACCTTTGATCGGTGCCATTTCGGACAAGACCTGGTCCCCTCGATGGGGCAGAAGAAAGCCGTTTTTTTTAATTGGTGCCCTTATGGGTAGTTTGTGTCTTTTTGCCTTTCCGTTGAGTCCCGCCCTTTGGTTTGCCGTTGGTCTTCTTTGGATTTTGGATGTGGGTAACAATATGGCCATGGAACCCTACCGTGCTTTTGTAGGCGATAAATTGCCCGATGAACAATTGAGCATAGGGTATCAAATGCAAAGTTTGTTTGTTGGAGCGGGTATTTTGTTGGCCAATGCATCCCTGTTTTTATTTCAGGATTGGTTTGGAGGAGGTCAGGATATTGAAGGAACCATTCCCAAATGGTTATACTATTCGTTTTTTATAGGATCGTTCCTTTCCATAGCGACCATTACATGGTCTGTTTTCAAGACCCCTGAAATTCCTCCGTCGGATAAAGAATTGGAAGAAATCAACAGGCATAAAAGTCTTCCCTTTGCCGAAAGGTTTAAAATGCCGTTTGTGGAGATCAGCCACGCGGTCAAAGAAATGCCACGATTTATGTGGAGACTTTCGGCCGTGTACCTCTTTCAATGGTATGCCCTTTTTGTGTATTGGCAATTTATAACGCCCTTGTTCCGGGTTACCATGGGTTATGATACTTCCGAAGCAGCCGCACAAGCAGCCAAAATGAGTACTACTTATAACGTGGTCACCGCCGTTGTGGCTTTGATTTTGGTTCCGCTTACCCTTCGGTTTGGAGGTAAGAAGATTTATGCCCTGAGTCTTTTTGGCACCGCCATTGCTTTGATTGCCATTCCCCATATTTCAGATCCGGTATATGTATTGTTCCCGATGGTATTGTTCGGTATTGGGTGGGCAGCCATGATGGGAATCCCTTATAGTATGGTCTCCAAAATTGTGCCACAGGAACGGAGAGGGGTGTATATGGGCATTTTGAATATGATGATTGTAATTCCCATGGGCATTCAGACCGTATCTTTCGGACCCATATTCAAGAATTTTTTAGGAGGAAACTCCGTAAATGCCATGCTTTTTGCAGGTGTGTTTTTTGTAATTGCCGGTCTTTTGGCCACACGTTTGAACATGCCAAAAAGCTCCAATATTCCAGAGGTGGACATATAACCTTCAGGATACCAATCGAATACCATGGGATCTCCCTTTTAGGAACATTAGGGTAACATGGTATCAATAATTGATAGCTTGATTATTCCCTAAAAATATCGGAATGCCCTAACTTTACCGCATCATTGGCTAACTTATGAGCAAGGAAAAACAAAGACGGGAGGCATTGCAGTATCATGCAGAGCCCCAACCTGGAAAGATAAAGATCGTTCCCACTAAACCATATGCTACGCAACGTGATTTGGCTTTGGCCTATTCACCGGGAGTGGCAGAACCCTGTTTGGAAATTGAAAAGAACAAGGATGATGTCTATAAATACACCGCCAAAGGAAATATTGTAGCCGTCATTTCCAACGGTACCGCGGTTTTGGGATTGGGGAATATAGGTCCCGAAGCATCCAAACCAGTAATGGAAGGGAAGAGCTTGCTATTTAAGATTTTTGCCGATATCGATGGGATTGATATTGAGTTGGATACGGAAGATGTTGAGAAGTTTATCGAAACGGTAAAGACCATTGCCCCAACTTTTGGAGGTATCAATTTGGAAGACATCAAGGCCCCCGAAGCGTTCGAAATTGAAAGACGCTTGAAGGAAGAACTTGATATTCCCGTAATGCACGATGATCAACATGGTACGGCCATTATTTCTGCCGCTGCTTTGTTGAACGCCTTGGAAATAGCCAATAAAAAAATTGAGGAAGTAAGGATCGTGGTGAGTGGCGCAGGTGCTGCTGCGGTTTCTTGTACCCGACTGTACAAAGCCTTTGGGGCGAGTGCCAAAAATATTGTGATGTTGGACAGCAAGGGAGTAATCCGAAGCGATAGACCCAATCTCAGTGTTGAAAAACTGGAGTTCGCCACAGATAGAAAAATTGATACGTTGGAGGAAGCCATGAAAGACGCTGATGTCTTTATTGGACTTTCCATTGCCAATGTGGTTACTCCAGAGATGCTGCTTTCCATGGCAGATACCCCGATTGTGTTCGCGATGGCCAATCCCGATCCAGAAATTGAATACGAATTGGCCTGTAAGACCCGAGAGGATATTATCATGGCAACGGGTCGTTCCGATCATCCGAACCAAGTGAACAATGTACTGGGATTCCCATTTATTTTTAGGGGCGCTTTGGACGTTCGATCTACCAAGATCAATGAAGAAATGAAGATGGCGGCCGTAAGGGCCCTGGCAGATTTGACCCGCGAATCCGTTCCCGAACAGGTAAATATTGCATACGATACTACACGCTTGACCTTCGGTAAAGACTATATCATTCCAAAACCATTTGATCCCCGCTTGATCACCACAATCCCACCTGCTGTGGCCAGAGCTGCCATGGAAAGTGGTGTGGCCAAAGCGCCCATTCAAGATTGGGACAAATATGAGGAGGAATTGTATCAACGTTCCGGCAACGATAACAAAGTGGTGCGTTTGATGCACAATAGGGCCAAACTAAATCCAAAACGTATCGTTTTTGCGGAAGCGGAATTGTTGGATGTGTTGAAGGCAGCCCAAATTGTTCATGACGAAGGCATTGCGAAACCTATTCTCTTAGGTCATAAGGAAACCATTGAGCAGTTAAAGAAAGACCTTGATTTTGATGCACAAGTTCCTATCATTGATCCACGTTCCGATGAGTTCAGTGACATGAGAACAAGATATGCGTTGAAACTTTGGGAATCCAGGCAACGAAAAGGGGAGACCAAATACAGTGCTAGGGTAAACATGGGCAAACGCAATTATTTTGGTGCCATGATGTTGCAGGAAGGGGATGCGGATGGATTGATTTCAGGTTACTCCCGATCATATCCACGTGTGCTTCGTCCCGTTTTTGAGGTTTTGGGAAGGGCCAAAGGAGTGAAGAATGCATCCACCGTGAATATTATGATCACGGCAAGGGGGCCTTTGTTTTTGGCGGATACTTCCATCAACATAGACCCAGATGCAGAACAACTGGCAGAAATTGCACAAATGACCGCCAATGTTGCCAAAACCTTTGGTTTTGATCCCGTAGTGGCCATGTTGTCCTATGCCAACTTTGGGTCATCGGCCCACCCACACGCCCAAAAAGTCAGGGAAGCCGTGCGCATTTTGCATGAACGTAACCCCGAACTGGTTGTGGATGGGGAAATCCAGACGGATTTTGCTTTAAGCTCCGATCTTTCCAATAATAATTTTCCGTTTTCCAAAATTTCAGGCAAAAAGGTGAACACCCTCATCTTCCCGAATTTGGAATCTGCCAACATTACCTATAAATTGTTGAAAGGATTGAACAATGCCGATTCCATTGGTCCGATCATGGTTGGTTTGCCACGTGCGGCCCACATCATTCAATTGGGTGCCAGTGTGGATGAAATGGTGAATATGGCTGCCGTGGCGGTCATCGATGCCCAAGAAAGGGAAAAAAGAAGAAAAGCTCGAATGGGCGAGGAGTAATTCCGTAACCCGCAACACAAGCAATCCAAAAACCTGATGATAGAACATTTAAGAGGAAAACTGGCAGAAAAAAATCCGACCTACGTTATCGTGGAGTGCAATGGGGTAGGCTATTTTTTGAACATTTCCCTTCACACTTTTTCCTTGCTCAAGGATCAGGAAAACATCCACATATACACCCACTTATTGGTCAAGGAAGATTCCCACACTCTTTTCGGATTTGCGGAGCGTTCCGAACGGGAAGTTTTCCGTTTGTTGATATCTGTTTCCGGGGTGGGTTCCAGTACCGCGCGAACCATGTTATCTTCACTCTCCCCAAGTGATGTGAGGGATGCCATTGCCGGTGGCGATGTGGTCACTATCCAAGCCGTAAAGGGCATTGGGGCAAAGACGGCACAGCGTGTAATCTTGGACCTAAAGGACAAGATTTTGAAAGTTTACGATATGGGTGAAGTTTCACCTCAAACAAACAATACAAATAAAGAAGAAGCGTTATCTGCATTAGAGGTTCTTGGTTTCACCAGAAAGCAATCTGAAAAGGTGGTGGATAAGGTCGTTGCCCAAGACACTTCACTTAGCGTAGAGAACATTATAAAACTGGCGCTGAAAAATTTGTAACTAGTTTGAAAAGAGGGGCGAAACCAATACTTAAACCAACACGTTTTAAGTACATTTTCTTTATGGTCTGTTTTATGGTCGTGGCAATTGCCAAAGGCCAGGAAACTACCGAGCAGGCTCAGGATTCCGTACCGACCGGAGTGGAGCTTGGTCGCCTTATTTTAAACAATCCCGATAGCATTATTGCCAAATATACCTACGATCCCAAGACCGACCGTTACATTTATACGGAAAGCGTTGGGGACTTCAATATCAACTATCCCATTATCCTTACCCCGGAGCAGTATTACGAACTGGTTCGGAAGGAGCAGATGAAATCCTATTTCAAGCAAAAGTCGGATGCTTATGCCGGTAAAAAGGAAGGTAGTGAGGAAGCCAGAAAAAACCTGTTGCCCAACTTTTATGTGAACAGTAATTTCTTCGAATCCATTTTTGGTGGCAATACAATTGAAGTGATCCCCCAAGGTTCAGTGGCCATGGATTTGGGTGTGTTGTGGCAAAAGAATGATAATCCGGCCCTATCGCCCCGTAACCGGACCAACCTGTCTTTCGATTTTGATCAACGTATCAGTTTGAGTTTACTTGGAAAAGTGGGGGAGCGCCTTCAGGTGACCGCCAATTATGACACAGAGGCCACCTTCGATTTTCAGAATTTGGTAAAGTTGGATTATACCCCAACGGAAGATGATATTCTCCAAAAAATAGAAATCGGTAACGTGAACATGCCCCTCAACAGTTCCTTGATTACCGGTGCACAAAGTCTTTTTGGGGTAAAGACCCAAATGAAGTTTGGGAAAACCACCGTTACGGCTGTCTTTTCGGAACAGCGTTCCCAAAACAATACAGTAGTGGCACAAGGTGGTGGACAGGTAAAGGATTTTACCATGACAGCCTTGGATTATGACGAGGACAGGCACTTTTTCTTGGCCCATTATTTTAGGGACAATTATGACCGTGCACTCGAAAATTATCCGTTTATCCAAAGTCAGGTTCAGATTACCCGTTTGGAAGTTTGGGTGACCAACAGGAACCAACAGACACAGAATGTTCGGAATGTGGTAGCCATCCAGGATTTGGGTGAGGCCAATGAGGATAATACCCGAATCGGACGGAACAATGGCGATCCAGCCGGATTTTTCAATCCATCCGCCATTGCATCAGGATTACCACAAAACCCTGCAAACGCCTATGACCCTAACCAAATTGGAAGTGGAGCACTGACGCAATCCATTCGCGATATCGCCACAGTGGAATCTGGGTTTAACATTCCAGGGTATCCTGTGAACCAAGGATTCGACTATGCCATTCTTGAAAATGCAAGAAAATTGGAATCGGGTAGGGATTATGATTTTGATCCCCAATTAGGATATATCTCATTGAGCCAAAGTTTGAGTAACGATGAGGTATTGGGTGTTGCCTTCCAGTATACGTTTAACGGACAGGTGTATCAGGTAGGTGAATTTGCCAACGGTGGGATAGATGCTACTACCGTCTCAACTACAACCAACCTTATTGAGAACAACACATTGATTTTGAAGCTTTTGAAAAGCAACATCACCAATGTGGAGGATCCTATTTGGGATTTGATGATGAAAAACATCTATTCCACAGGTGCCTATCAATTGAGCCAAGAGGATTTCAGGTTGAACATTCTATATTCCGATCCTACACCAAGGAACTACATAACGCCTGTTGATCAAAACATTGGGTGGCCATCCGGTTTGGAAGATCAGATTTTGCTTCGGGTTTTCAACTTGGACCGATTGAACTCCTATAACGATATTCAACCCGGTGGTGATGGATTTTTCGATTATTACGAAGGCATTACGGTAGATTCCCAGTCGGGGCGCATCATCTTTACCAAGGTGGAACCTTTCGGGGAGTTCCTTTTCGATTTACTTGGAGGAGGTACCTATGATGTGGAAAATGACCAAGGATACAACTCCAACCAAAGACGTTACGTATTTAGGAATATGTATGCCAAAACCAAGGCAGCCTCCCTTCAAAATGCGGAAAAAAACCGTTTTCAGATCAAAGGTCGATATAAGTCTTCCGGAAACAACGGCATCCCGATCGGGGCCTTTAACGTACCACAAGGTTCGGTTCGCGTGACCGCAGGAGGAAGACAATTGCAGGAAGGTATCGACTATACAGTGAACTATCAAGCGGGCACGGTCCAGATCTTGGACCCTAGCTTGGCCGCTTCGGATACCCCGATCAACATTTCTGTGGAAAACAATGCAGTTTTCGGACAACAGACAAGAAGATTTGCTGGTGTGAACGTGGAACATCAGTTCAACGAAAATTTTGTTTTGGGAGGTACCATGCTCAATCTGAACGAGCGCCCACTAACCCAAAAATCCAATTACGGAGTGGAGCCCGTGAACAATACCATTTTTGGTCTGAACGGAAACTTCAGTACCGAAATTCCGTTCCTGACCCGATTGGCGAACAAGTTACCTAACATTGATACCGATGTGCCTTCCAATCTATCCTTGAGGGGAGAAGTGGCATTTTTACAGCCGAACTCGCCAAAGAACGCCGATTTTCAAGGAGAGACCACAACCTATATCGATGATTTTGAGGGAGCACAATCTTTGATTGATATCCGTTCTTCATTGGGTTGGACCTTAGCAAGTCCTCCAGTAGAATTTTTGCAGGACAGAACAGGAATTGATGTGGGGTACGAAAGGGCCAAAATGGCTTGGTACACCATCGACCCTATTTTTTATACCAACCAAAGACCTACCAGCTTATCGGACAATGATATTTCCTTGAACGCCACTCGAAGGGTGTTCATTGATGAGGTGTTTACCGAAACCGATATTGCCCAAGGCCAGACCCAAGTACAAAGTACGTTGGATATTGCATACTATCCCAATCAAAAGGGGCCATACAATGCCAACCCAACTTTTGAAAATGAAACGGCCAACGACAAATGGGCGGGTATCATGAGGCCTTTGAGCAGCACCAACTTTGAGCAATCCAATGTGGAGTTTGTTCAGTTTTGGGTGTTGGATCCTTATGTAGATGGACAAGCTACGGATGCCAATGTGGGCGAATTAGTCTTGAACTTGGGTAACATTTCGGAAGATATTTTGAAGGATGGCCGTAAACAATACGAGAACGGACTTCCTGCAACCACCAATAATGAAGTCCCAAGGGAAACCATTTGGGGGCAAGTGCCCTCCACACAATCATTGGTGTATGCCTTTGATGCGGACGAAGCTAACAGGACGGCCCAAGATGCCGGTTTGGATGGACTTAATGACACCGAGGAACAAGCCATTTATAACGGACCGGCAAGTGATCCGGCTTTGGATAACTATCAATATTACTTGAACAGGGAAGGGAGCATCTTGAATCGTTACCTCGATTTTAACAATACCCAAGGAAACTCTCCCATTACCGTGACCAATACCAATAGGGGTTCTACTACGCTTCCGGATGTGGAGGACATTGATAGGGACCTTACCATGAACACGGTGAACAGTTATTACGAATATCGTATCCAGATCAAACCGAATACCACCATCAATGATGAGTACGTGACGGATATCCGTGAAGGACTCACCCCAACGTTACCCAACGGTACACAGTTGAACAGAAGGTGGATCCAGTATAAAATTCCATTGAGCGATTTTACCGATGCGGTAGGTGGTATTGCCGATTTTAGGTCCATCAGTTTTATGAGGATGTACCTGACCGGTTTTACCAATGACGTAGTGCTCCGTTTTGCCACTTTGGATTTGGTGCGTGGCGATTGGAGAACGTATACCAGTTCCCTTCAGCCAGATGTGGACAATGATCCAACTGATGATGGTACCGTAACGGATGTGAACACCGTGAACATTGAGGAAAATTATGGCAGACAACCCATACCGTATGTGTTGCCTCCAGGGGTGGTTAGGGAACAGTTGAACAACAACAACACCATCATCCGTCAGAACGAACAGTCCTTGTCTTTTGTAGTGGAAAATTTGGAATCTCAGGATTCCAGAGGTGTTTTCAAAAGTGTGAACATTGATGTGAGGCAGTACGAACGCCTTAAAATGTTCATGCACGCCGAAAAAATATTGAACGGGGATTATTCCGATAGTGATACCCCATTGGTTGGTTTCCTTCGTATTGGAACCGACTTTTCCGAGAACTTCTATCAAATTGAATTGCCTTTGCAGTTTACCTCTTATGGTGCTTCCACTTCAGAAGAAATCTGGCCCGATGTCAACGAGATCAATATCGCCTTAAGTGATTTGAACAAGGTAAAGGCCAGGGGCATTTCCGACCAAACCCTTACCCAGGTCAATTATTATGAAATAGTGGATGGCGAAGCGGTGCTTGTGGATGAATTCGCACCAAGGACCTTGGGAACTATCCGAATTGGAATCAGTGGAAATCCATCTTTGGGAAGCATCCGTGCCATGATGGTGGGTGTAAAGAACATTGATGATGTGCCGGCCCGTGGTGAGGTTTGGTTCAACGAATTGCGTATGGCTGGCTTGGACAACAAAGGGGGATGGGCAGCTATCGCCGCTTTGGACGCCAACATGGCCGATTTTGCAAACGTTACGGCAACAGGTAGCAAAAGTACCTCGGGATTTGGTTCCATTGATCAAACCCCGAACGAAAGATCTAGGGAAGATGCCATTTCGTATGATGTGGTCACAAATGTGAATGTGGGCCAATTGTTCCCCAAAAAATGGAACCTGCAATTGCCTTTCAACTACGGAATTTCTGAAACCTTGATCACACCAGAGTTCGATCCCGTGTATGACGATTTAAAATTGGATGATCGCATCGCCGCTGCATCAACTGCCGAAGAAGCGGAAACCATTAAAAAACAGGCCGAGGATTATACCAAACGTACGAGTTTCAACTTGATTGGGGTGCGCAAGAACAGGGGAGAAGAAGCGAAGGAAAATTTCTTCGATATTGAAAACTTCACCTTTAATTATTCATACAACGAAACCAATCACCGCGATTTTGAGGTGGCCGACCTGAAGGATCAAAATGTGACCACAGGTGCGGTGTACAATTATAACTTTAAGCCGGCCAGTGTGGCCCCGTTTGCCAAAAAGGACTCCTTGTTCATGAGCAAGTACTGGCAATGGTTAAAGGATCTGAACTTTAATTTGTTGCCAACCAGTATTTCGGTCAATGCAAACTACAATCGTTCCTTTAATCAACAGCGTTTTAGGGATGTGTTGGAACCAGGGGTGGAATCCTTGGCGTTGCCTTTGTTGCAACAGCGAAATTATCTTTTCAATTGGCAATATGCCTTGAATTACAGTATTACCAAATCATTGCGAGTAAACCTAACCGCATCCAATAACAATATTGTTCGTAATTATTTCAATGTAGATGATGATTCCGATTCGGGTATCAACCAGGCGTTGGATCTTTGGGATGGTTTCTTCGACATTGGGGAACCCAACCGCCATGCACAACAAATGCAGTTGAACTACGAATTGCCGTTCAGCAAGATTCCGTTCTTGAATTTCATCAATGCCCAATATACCTATACGAGCAATTTTGATTGGCAGCGTGGAGGTGATGCTTTAAATGAAGTGATACAATTACAAAATCCTGGAGAACAAGTAAACATAGTTCAAAATGCCAATACCCATAACCTGACCGCCAACTTGAGCATGCAACGCCTGTACGACTTTTTGGGGTTGAAGAAAAAGGATGGCAAGGTAACGGCCAATCAGCAACCCATCCGAAGGGACAAAGCGGGCAACCCTGCAGGTGGCGAAGAAGACAAGGGTCCAAGAAAGACCAGTAAAGGTTTCAATACGTTGGTAGATGTGGTGACGATGGTAAAAAGGATAAACATCAACTACAGTGAGAATAACGGTACCGTTTTGCCAGGGTACACCCAATCGGTAGGATTCATCGGAACGGCAAGACCCACTTTGGGATTTGTTTTCGGTAGTCAGTCCGATGTACGCTACGAAGCTGCCCGTAATGGCTGGTTGACAAGTTATCCCGAATACAATTCGCAATACATCCAAAATACAAGGAAACAATTGAACCTGACCGCCACGGCCCAGCCTACCCAGGATATCACCATCGATTTTAGTGCGGACAGACAATACACGAACACATCACAAGAAAATTATAGTCCGGAGCAATGGATCAATTTTGAGGACGGCTTGGTCAACGAAATGGGGAATTTTAGTATTTCTACTGTTATGATTGGTACCATTTTCAACAAGAGCGACCAATTTGATTCCAAGACCTTTGAACAGTTCAAGCAGAACAGGATCACCATTGCCAATCGTTTGGTTTCCGACCGGGGTCAAGATCCAGGGGAATTGGATGAGGATGGCTTCCCTGAAATGTATGGAAAAACCCAACAAGAGGTATTGTTGCCAGCCTTCTTCGCTGCTTATACAGGACAAGATGTGAACCGGGTGAATTTGGACGCGTTCCGAGAAATTCCGATTCCGAACTGGAATATTAAGTACACCGGTTTGATGAAGAACCGCTGGTTCAAAAAGAAATTCAAACGATTCTCGTTGAGCCATGGCTATCGTGCCGCATACAGTATCAACCAGTTCCAGACCAATTTGGAGCGCCAGAATACCCAATTTGATGCCGAGACAGGGGATTTGTTGCCCGAGACCTTGATCAATAACGTGGTGCTTACCGATCAGTTCAATCCGTTGATGCGCGTAGATTTTGAAATGGTCAATTCCTTTAGCTTTTTGGCAGAAGTGCGCACGGATAGGACCTTGTCCATGAGTTTTGACAATAATCTGTTGACCGAGATCAATGGAAAGGAGTATACCCTTGGTTTGGGTTATCGATTTAAAGATGTAAAGTTCGTTACCAATATTGGAGGCGAAAAAACCAGATTGAAGGGAGACTTGAACCTAAAGGCCGACTTGTCGTTAAGAGATAACATCACCATTATCCGAAACTTGGATATCGACAATAACCAGATCACTTCTGGTCAGAAATTGGTCTCCATGAAATTCACGGCCGATTACGCCTTGAGCAAAAGTTTGAATGCCCTTTTCTTCTACGACCATTCTTTTTCCAAGTTTGCGGTATCCACAGCATTTCCGCAAACGACCATCAATGGTGGGTTTACCTTGCGGTACAACTTTGGAAACTAATCTGGAATCGAATCAAATTTCCTTCAATTTAATTGAAGGTATTGTTTGAAAAGCTATCCGCAATCCGTTACATTTGCCCAGCGACTAATTCAAACCTATTATAATGAACATACCATCAGAATTAAAGTACACCAAGGACCACGAATGGGTTAAGATCGATGGGGATATTGCCACAGTTGGTATAACCGATTTTGCCCAAGGAGAGTTGGGAGATATCGTTTATGTTGAAGTGGAAACCTTGGATGAGACCTTGGACAAGGAAGAGGTTTTTGGAACCGTGGAGGCTGTAAAAACGGTTTCCGATCTTTTTTTGCCATTGACCGGTGAAATTATCGAGTTCAATTCGGCTTTGGAAGATGAACCCGAAAAGGTAAACTCTGATCCTTATGGTGATGGTTGGATGATCAAGATAAAAATCAGTGATGCCGCCGAAGTTGAAGAACTTTTGAGCGCTGACGATTACAAGGCATTGATTGGTGCTTAAAGCAAACCGATATACCTTATTGTTTATAGGCTGGGCGGTGTTTGTCACAATGCTCAGCTTATTTTCTTTCTCTACCTTGCATCTGAATACAGGTAAAATACACATTCCCTACGCGGATAAGATGACACATTTTGTGTTCTATACCGGGTTCGCATTTTTGGGTAGTCTGTGTTTAAGGGAGCGTACCCAAGGAAATGTTCCTTTGGGCAAGGCAACAATGATCACGGTAGTGACCGCCATATGTTATGGCATATTGATAGAACTATTACAATACTTGTTCACCACGGACCGAATGGCCGAAATTGGTGATGTTTTGGCAAATTCTTTGGGGGCATTAACAGGAATCGGATTAATTCGATGGTTATTTTCTAAAGAAAAGCCGTTAAAATGGAAATTTTAATTGTTTATTTAACCAATTAATAATTAAATTAGCGAACACTAAATTTTTGAAAGGATGGAACTAAAAAAGAATCCAAAAGCGGACGTAGGTAGAAACAGCTCCCTTTACTTTGTTGTAGGGATGGCTGCTGTTTTGGCTTTGGTCTATGGCGCTATGGAGTGGAAGAAATACGACAAGGCGAACGATTATGACATTGCCTTGAACGTAGAAGATCAGTTGGACGAAGAAGTTCCGATGACGGAGCAGATCAAGACTCCACCACCTCCACCACCTCCAGCAGCACCAGAAGTGATCGAGGTTGTAGAGGATGAGGAAGAAGTGGAGGAAACCGTAATCGAGTCTACCGAAACCAGCCAAGAAGAAGAAGTGGTTGAAATCGAAGAGGTAGAGGTTGAAGAGGTTGAAGAAGATATTTCTGTTCCTTTTGCCGTAATCGAGGATGTACCCGTATTTCCAGGTTGCGAAGGTGCCAAAGATAAAAAAGCCTGTTTCCAAGATCAAATGCAGGAGCATATCCGTAAAAACTTCCGTTATCCTGAAATCGCCCAAGAAATGGGTGTTCAAGGAAGGGTGAGCGTAATTTTCGTAATCCAGAAAGATGGAAGCATCGGGGATATCAGAATGCGTGGACCAGATAAAAACTTGGAAGCTGAAGCAAGAAGAATCATTGAGAAATTGCCTAAAATGACCCCAGGTAAGCAAAGGGGAAGACCGGTAAAAGTACCTTTCAGTATTCCGATTACCTTCAAATTGCAGTAAAATATAGTTGATTCCTGTTGAGGCAGGAATGGAAAAAGCCCTGATAATCACATCAGGGCTTTTTTTACGGCATTTCATTTTCAATTTGTTGCAAGTGAATCATAAAACCACAACTTAGGTTGCATAAGATAACCACTGACGTTATCTTTGCCAGCCAATTAACTTAGTGGATGAAATCTGCAGTAGGTTCCGTTAAAAACAATACCCTCTCCTTGATTTATACCGATTTCAAGGAAATCACCAAGGCCAAGTTGGCCATCAGTGTGGTGTTCTCATCCATAGCGGGGTATTTTTTGGGTGCCTACCAAATCAATCTCGTTTCCGTTTTGTTGCTCACCTTTGGTGGCTATTGCATGGTTGGGGCTTCCAATGCGTATAACCAAGTCATAGAAAAGGACTTGGATGCCTTGATGAACCGGACCAAAAACCGACCCATTCCCTCTGGAAGAATGTCGGTAAAAACCGCGTTGACCATTGCCATAACGTTAACGGTCCTAGGTATTCTTTCACTTTTGGCATTAAGTCCCAAGACTGCCATGTTCGGCGCTATTTCCATCTTTTTATATACCAGTGTATACACTCCGCTAAAGACTAAAACACCGCTTTCGGTATTTGTAGGAGCATTTCCTGGGGCCATTCCTTTTATGTTGGGATGGGTGGCAGCTACGGATGATTTCGGCATAGAACCAGGAACCCTTTTTATGATTCAATTCTTTTGGCAATTTCCCCATTTTTGGGCTTTGGGTTGGATGTTGGACGAAGACTACAAAAGAGCGGGATTTAAAATGCTTCCCACAGGAAATAAGGATAAGGGAACTGCCATTCAGATCATTTTTTATACGTTTTGGATGATCGTGATTTCAATTATCCCAGTGTTTGGGATCACCGGTAGATTGCAATTGTCCGTTGTGTCGGCTGTATTGGTGTTCTTGGCCGGATTGGTGATGTTGTTCTTTGCGTTCAAACTGTATGAAAACAGGGACAATGCATCTGCAAGAAAACTGATGTTGGCCAGTGTGACCTATATTTCATTGATTCAAGTAATTTACGTTATAGACAAGTTTGTAAGTTGATATGGATTTAACCCAAGGAACAGAAGAAGAAAAAGTAATCCGGGCGAAAAAGATGATGCTCTGGTTCGGAATTGTGAGTTTGACCATGGGCTTTGCCGGTTGGACGAGTGCCTACATTGTGAGTAGCAAACGCGAGGATTGGATCAGTGACCTGGAGTTGCCACAAGCGTTTTTCATAAGTACGGCAATCATCATTTTGAGTAGCATTACCTATTGGCTGGCAAAATCTTCCATCAAAAAGGAGAACCAAAAGCAAGCCACCATATTTTTGGCGACCACTTTGGTTTTGGGTGTTACTTTTATTGTGTTACAGTTTATCGGATTCTCACAAATGTTGGAGAATGGATATTATTTTACGGGACCCACGAGCAACATTAAAATGTCCTACGTGTTTTTGCTTGCCGCCGTGCACATTGCCCACGTTGTGGCTGGTTTGATCACTCTTTTGGTGGTGATGGTGCAGCAATTGAGGGGTAAGTACACGTCTGGGAAAATGTTGGGGCTGGAACTGGGTGCTACATTTTGGCATTTTTTGGATTTTATTTGGGTGTATTTGATCGTCTTCATGTATTTCATGAAATAAATTTAGGTTGGAGTAGTTTTACTTCAACTTTATCTTTTCGAATACATCAAAAGGTGTAAATTTGTGAAAGTTTTAATAAAACGACCTTTTATATGGATGCAACGGTAACAACCGGTACTGAAGAAAGCGTTTGGGGAGGTGGTAATCAACCTCTGGGCGCTAGCTATGGAAAAATGATGATGTGGTTCTTTATCATGTCTGATGCACTTACCTTTTCTGGATTTTTGGTGGCTTATGGCTTTTCAAGGTTCAAATTCATTGAGCTTTGGCCAATTGCCGATGAGGTTTTCACGCACGTACCCTTTTTCCACGGTAACTTTCCAATGTACTATGTGGCCTTTATGACCTTTATTCTGATTATGTCTTCTGTAACCATGGTATTGGCCGTGGACGCGGGGCACAAAATGAAGCAGAACAAGGTGATCATCTATATGTTCCTTACCATTATCGGTGGTCTAATCTTCGTTGGGTCACAGGCTTGGGAATGGGCTACCTTCATCAGGGGAGACCATGGTGCCGTTGAGACCAAAGCCGGGAAAATTCTTCAGTTTGTGGATGCAGAAAGCGGAGCAAGATTATCTTTGGCGGAATTTGCTAAGACACTTCCAGAAGAAAGGGTAAAACACGAAAAGAGTGAAGGCATTTGGTTTGAGGGCGAAGGATACAAAACATCTTTCTCCTTGAACGAGGTTGTGGAAGGTTTTAAAGCGAACCCGAACATTGTTATCAGAACCGAACAATTGAATGAAGAAGGCCACAAGACCGTTTTGGATAGGGCGCAATCGCTTACACAAATTTCACATGCCGTTCAGGTGGTGGAAGGTGCCAATCTTGTCCACAACGAATACGGTCACAGATTGTTTGCAGATTTCTTCTTCTTCATTACAGGATTCCACGGATTCCACGTATTCTCAGGGGTTATCATCAACATTGTTATTTTCTTCAATGTAATTTTGGGGACCTATGAGCGCAGGGGCCATTATGAAATGGTAGAGAAAGTTGGTCTTTACTGGCACTTTGTGGATTTGGTTTGGGTATTCGTATTTACATTCTTTTACTTGGTTTAAAACATTGATTTTTCATGGCACACGATCATAAACTCGAAATTTTTAGAGGACTTTTAAAATTTAAGTCGAACACCCAAAAAATATGGGGCGTATTGATATTCCTTTCCATTGTGACTTCTGTGGAGGTATTTCTGGGTATCAGTAAACCAAGAGCGTTGACCCATAGCCATTTGTTGGGTATGAAATTGCTTAACTGGATCTTTATCATCCTTACCTTGGTAAAGGCCTACTACATTGCTTGGGACTTTATGCACTTGCGTGATGAGAAAACCTCTTTGAGAAGGGTTATCGTCTGGACCCCTGTGTTTCTTATTTGTTATTTGATTTTCATCTT
The DNA here is from genome assembly GCF_020782875.1 of Allomuricauda sp. M10. Taxonomy (GTDB): domain Bacteria; phylum Bacteroidota; class Bacteroidia; order Flavobacteriales; family Flavobacteriaceae; genus Flagellimonas. The sequence continues at coordinate 237,030 of NZ_JAJGBN010000003.1, forward strand.
GCTTTTTGAAGCGGATTACATCTATACCGTATACAAGGACGGGTTTGTAACTTGGAACTTCTAATAAAGTATTAACGATATGAAAAGACGGTTTTCCAACCGTCTTTTTTTATTTTTGTACAGTTGAAATTCCCATGAAGAAAAAGGCAGTTTTATTTATTCTTTTCGTGTTCCCGGTGGTAGCCTATCTGTTTTTTGCCTCCGGTGTGAACAACTTTGGCAAACTTCCCATTTTGACTGATAAGGTTCCTGATATAACCGAAATGGACCCGAATGTGCAGTTAAAAGGTAAGATTACGGTTTTGGGATTTTTAGGCAACGATTTGGAAAACAAAAAAGGGTATGCTTTTAACCTGAACCAAAAGATTTACAAGCGGTTTGGGGAATTCAACGACTTTCAGGTGGTCATGGTGGTTCCCGAAGGGAATGAAGCCAAGGCCATGGAGCTTAAAAAGGAACTTGGAGAACTTTCCGAAGTGGATAAATGGTATTTTGTTTACGGTTCAGAGGAGGAGGTGCAATCTTATTTTAATTGGCTTGGAACAGATTTGAAACTGGCCAATGACCTTTCAACCCCTTATGTGTTTATTATCGATAAAGATTTGGCCCTTCGCGGAAGAAACGATGATGAGGATCAAGGCATGAAATACGGTTTTGATACCTCTTCCGTGGCGGATCTTAACAATAAAATGGTGGACGATGTCAAGATTATTCTGGCAGAATATCGCCTAGCCCTAAAAAAGAACAATGCCGACAGGATCAAATAGCAAAAAGAAATACACCTATGTTTGGGTATCTGCCATCATCTTGATTTTTGGCAGTTTTGCCGTGTATGAGATTACCAAACGTATAAAAGGTGGATCCATTGTGGAAAACGACCGTATGAGCGTGGGAATGCAGCACAGGCCATTGGCCTTTATCGTGAACGAAGGCCAAAGAAGAAAGGTTCCCGAGTTCTCCTTCTTGGACCAGGATAGCGTAGTGATCTCCAACAAGGATTATCTCGGCAAAGTCTATGTGGTGGAATTTTTCTTTACCACTTGCCCTACCATTTGCCCGATCATGACCAAAAATTTGGTGGAGATTGAAAAGACCTTCAAAGATGATGATGATTTTGGAGTGGCTTCCTTTACCATAAATCCAAGGTACGATAGTCCTTCAATCCTGAAAAAATACGCTGAAAAATATGGTATCACCGATGAGGATTGGCATCTAATGACCGGAGACCAGCAAGTAATTTATACTTTGGCTCAAGAGGGATTTTACATTTTTGCCAATGAGGATGAAGAGGCCCCCGGGGGGTTTGAACACTCTGGAATGTTCGCATTGGTAGATAAAAATGGGTATCTTCGTTCCCGTGAAGATGAATACGGTAACCCCCTGATTTATTACAGGGGTACCATTATGGAAAAGGAAGGGGTAAACGATGAGGGCGAGCCCCAACAGATTACCATTTTAAAAGAGGACATTAAAAAATTATTGGCAGAATGACCGAGGAAATTTCTTTGAGGGAAAAGCGGTTCAATAAATGGATTACGGTAATATCCATTGCGATACCATTAGTGGTGGCATTGTTGTTCGGTTATAAGATACCCAATGCAAAACCCCTATCGTTTTTGCCACCCATTTATGCAACCATTAATGGGTTAACGGCCATTTTGTTGGTGATTGCAGTCATTGCCATTAAAAATGGCAAGCAGTCGCTCCACCAAAAATTGATGACCACTAACATCGTATTGTCAACCTTGTTTTTGGTGATGTATGTTGCTTATCACATGACTTCGGAAACCACCATATACGGTGGGGAAGGTTTTATAAAATATGTATACTATTTTATTCTTTTAACACATATTGTACTGTCCATTTCAGTGATTCCCTTGGTATTGATTACCTATTCCAAAGTGTATTTGGATGATTTTGAAAGCCACAGGCTTTGGGCCAAGTATACATTCCCTATTTGGCTATATGTTGCCGTAACAGGGGTGATAGTTTTTCTTATGATTTCCCCTTACTACCAATATTGATTTGAGATGAAGGCTAGACTGCTTTTAATTCTGGTTTTACTTTTTGCTTTTCCATCGGTGATGGATGCACAATGTGCCATGTGCCGTGCAGTGGTGGAAAGTGAAGCGGAAGGTGGTACGGCCGAAGGCATCAACAATGGCATTGTGTATTTAATGGCCGTTCCTTACGTTTTGATCGCCGGCCTTTTCTATTTTATCTACAGAAAAATGAGGGGATAAGCCCCAGACCTCACTTTTTTTCTTTTGAAGTGTAACATTTAGCGCTTTTTTTCATCTAATAGATGTACGCTTGCGTATTTCATCAATCAAAATCGCTAACCTATGTTCGACCTAGAGCGGTGGCAAGAAATATTTGACACCATCCGAAAGAACAAACTCCGTACTTTTTTAACCGGGCTTTCCGTGGCTTCGGGTATCTTCATTTTGGTCATCCTTTTAGGTTTTGGGCAAGGCATGCGTAATGGTATTGAGCACGAGTTCAAGGAAGATGCCTCTACCAGTGTTTGGGTCTGGCCAGGGGTTACTTCCAAAGAATACAAAGGCCTTAATCCAGGTAGACCCATTCAGTTGGTCAATGAAAATTACGACAATGCCACGGCCATGTTCAACAACGAAATTGAGTATGGTTCATCACGCACCTTTGTGCGTGGGGTAACGGTCAACTACGGAAAGGAAGCCCTTATTTATGGAGTACAGGGAGTGTCGGCCGATTTTCAATTTATAGAGAATGCCTCCATGATAGAAGGTCGGTTCATCAATTACCAAGATGAAACGAGTGCAGGCAAAGTGGCCATCATTGGCAATAAGATCAAAAAGGATGTATTCAACAAAGTGGAAACACCAATCGGAGAGTTCATTGATATTTCCGGAATTCCTTTCAAGGTCATTGGTGTTTACAAGGAAATGGAAGACCGTGAGGAGGAACGTATTTATATTCCCATAACCACAGCCCAAAAAGCCTTTAATGGAGGCAACCGAGTGAACAATATGTCCTTTACCCTTCCTCCTGTGGAAGACTTTGACGAAGCAGTGGCCCAGGCCATTGATTTTAAAAATGGCCTGAACAAATATTTGCAACAGGTGCATACCATTGCTCCTGATGACACAGGCGCCTTGCAAGTTTGGAGTGCCATGGAAGAGGCAAAAAGATACTACGGACTTACCAACAACATCAAGATTTTTTTCTGGTTTGTGGGCATTTGTACCATCATTGCCGGTGTGGTTGGTGTCAGCAATATTATGATGATCGTGGTAAAAGAACGTACTCGTGAAATTGGGATACGAAAGGCATTGGGGGCCAAACCATGGTCCATCATCGGGATGATCCTGCACGAGGCCATTTTTGTTACAGCCATTTCAGGGTTTGCCGGGTTGATTTTCAGTATGACTTTGTTGGAACTTGTGGGTCCCAATATTGAAGTGGATTATGTAATGAACCCTTCCGTAAATTTCAATGTAGCCTTTTCCACAGTCCTCGTGCTGATTGCGGCAGGTACTTTGGCGGGTTTTGTCCCAGCTTACCGTGCTGCAAAAGTTAAAGTGATAGAATCCCTTCGGGACGAATAAAAAATGCCAAAGTAAAACAAGATGTTCAATAGAGATAGATGGCAGGAAATACTGGAGGTGCTTACGAAAAATGCGTGGCGGACAATTTTTACGGCTTTCGGGGTTTGTTGGGGAATCTTTATCCTCATTGTGTTATTGGCCGCAGGTAAGGGTCTTGAAAATGGTATCAAAAAGGATTTTGGCGATATCGCCACCAATACCATGTTCATGTGGACGCGTGCTACTACCCGAGCTTATGAAGGGTTGCCCCAGGGCAGGCGATTTGAGTTTAAGATAGATGACGTGCAGGCCATTCGGGATAATGTACCCAACCTTCGGTTTATTTCTCCAAGGAACCAATTGGGCGGATTTGGGGGGAACAACAACGTAGTGCATGGCATTCGAACCGGTGCTTACAATGTGTATGGCGATTATCCGGAAATCATCAATCAAGATCCCATGGCGGTTACTTCGGGAAGGTTTTTGAACTACAACGACATCAACGAGAAAAGAAAAGTGGCCATTATTGGGTTGGGGGTCCAAAATGATCTATACGATAAGGATGAAGATCCGTTGGGGACCTACATAAAAATTCAAGGCGTGAATTTTCTGGTAATCGGTACCTATAAAAAGAACAATAGCGGAGGAGGGGAAGAAGGTCAAAAGGAGATTTTTGTGCCCTTCACTTCGTTTTCCCAAGCCTTTAACAGGGGAGAAGATGTAGGTTGGATGGCCATTACGGCCAATGATGGCAGTTCCATTTCCGTGTTGAAGGATAAGATTGTGAGTGTAATGAAAGAGAGACACAAAGTGCATCCTGAAGATACCCGGGCTGTTGGTTATTTTGACCTGTACGAACAATACAATCGGGTGGAAAGCCTATTCGGTGCATTGAAGGCCGTGGCCTATATCGTGGGAATCATGGTGTTGCTTTCCGGAATTATCGGGGTCAGTAATATTATGCTGATCGTGGTGAAGGAACGTACCAAGGAAATCGGAATCCGAAGGGCTTTGGGGGAACAACCTTGGTCCATAAAAAAACAGATTTTAATGGAATCCATCTTTTTGACCCTGATTTCAGGGATGGTGGGTATCATCTTTGGATCCTTGGTCATTTTCGGGATCAATTCCCTTTTGGATAGCGTTGGTCCAGTGGATATGTTCATGAGCCCCAGTGTGAGTGTTGGGGTGGTGACAGGTGCTCTGACCATTTTAATGGTCTCTGGATTATTGGCCGGGTTTATCCCGGCGCAGAGTGCCATTCGGGTCAGGCCCATTGAAGCATTGCGAACAGAATAAATAGAAATCAATCAAAATAATAGCATACAAAAATGAAAAAGTCGGTAACCATTGCCATCCTGTTGCTCATCGTGATCGTGTTCGGTGGCTCCATGTATTATCTCTATCAGAAAAATGCGGAGGACCCGATAATCTATGAGACCGAAACACCATCCACACAGACCATTGTAAAAAAAGCAGTGGCCACAGGCAGTATTCTTCCTTTGGAAGAAGTATTGATCAAACCCAACATTTCTGGGGTGATAGAGGAAATATTTGTGGAAGGTGGGGATTTTGTTAAATCTGGCGATTTGTTGGCCAAGATCAAAGTCGTTCCCAACCTTTCGGCACTTAACGATGCCAAGAACGCCATTGATGAAGCCAAGATCAATCTTGATGACCAAATGCGAAATCTGGAGCGTCAAACCACACTATTTGGTAAGGGAGTCATCTCCAAAACTGATATGGAGCGTGCCCAGGTCACATATGATCAGGCCAAACAAGCCTATGCGGCCGCCAATAAAAGATATGATATCGTGAAAACGGGAACCACCAGTGGTTTTAGCAATGCAGCCAATACCATGATCAGGGCCACCGTGAGTGGAATGGTTTTGGAGGTGCCTGTAGAAGTGGGTAACCAGGTCATAGAGAGCAACAATTTTAATGAAGGGACCACCATTGCCGCCATCGCCGATGTGAACAAAATGATCTTTGAGGGCAAGGTGGATGAATCTGAAGTAGGCCGAATCAAAGAAGACCTTCCGTTGGAAATTACGGTTGGTGCCATTGAAAATAAAGTATTTGATGCCGTTCTGGATTACATCGCCCCAAAAGGAAAAGAGGAAAATGGGGCCATTCAGTTCGAGATCAAAGGGTCCTTGAAAAAACAGGACACTACTTTCATTAGGGCCGGGCTTAGTGCCAATGCCTCTATTATTTTAGCCCGTGCCGATAGTGTGTTGGCCGTTAAAGAAGCCTTGGTTCAGTTTGATGGGGACACCAAAAAACCATTCGTGGAAGTGGAAACTGCCAACCAACAATTTGAACGTCGCGATGTGAAATTAGGGGTCAGTGACGGCATCTTTGTGGAGATCAAATCGGGTCTGGCAGCTACGGATAAGATAAAAGTTTGGAACGCAATCGCAGAAGAATAGGCCTCCAATCAATCATTTAACAAAAAATTTAAATAAATGCTGTAACAATTTAACAACTTGTAGGTCTAACAAGCAAGAGGTTAAAAAAGATAGCTAACATAACCAATCATGATAGAAATCAAAGATCTTCATAAGTCCTATAAAATGGGCAGCAACTCCCTTCATGTATTAAAGGGAATCAATTTTAAAGTAGAAGAAGGGGAGCTAGTGGCCATTATGGGATCTTCGGGATCGGGTAAATCCACCTTGTTGAACATTTTGGGCATGTTGGATGGTGCTGATACAGGGGAGTATACCTTGGATGGGGTGCCTATCAAAGATCTTAGCGAAACCAAAGCAGCCCAATACAGGAACAAGTTTCTGGGCTTCATCTTTCAATCCTTCAACCTGATCAATTACAAAAGTGCCTTGGAGAATGTGGCGCTTCCCCTGTACTATCAAAAAGTACCAAGGAAGGAACGTCAGGAAAAGGCTATGCAGTATTTGGACAGGGTAGGTCTAAAACCTTGGGCAAGCCATCATCCATCGGAACTTTCTGGTGGGCAAAAGCAAAGGGTGGCCATTGCCAGGGCCATGGCAGCGGAACCCAAAGTGCTCTTGGCGGATGAGCCAACGGGAGCCTTGGACAGTAAAACTTCTTATGAGGTCATGGACCTGATCCAAAAAATCAACGATGAAGGCAATACCATTTTAGTGGTGACCCACGAAGAGGATATTGCGCATATGTGCAAACGCATTGTTCACCTTAAGGACGGTGTAATCGTGGAGGATAAAAAAATTGAACAAGTAAGAGCTGGGCAATATGTTTGATCGCGACGTTTGGCAGGAAATTTTCAACACGATTAAGACGAACAAACTTCGGACCTTTTTAACGGGGTTTTCCGTAGGATGGGCCATCTTTATCTTGGTGATGTTGTTGGCTTCGGTCAACGGTATGCAGAACGGTTTTTACAATCAGTTCAATGATGATGCCACCAATTCCATCTTTGTCCGCTCCGGCACCACTTCCAAAGCCTATGGCGGATTTGAAGCTGGCAGAAGGATCCAGTTCAAGAACGACGATATTGAATATATCAAAAGAAGCTTTCCTGACGATATTGAATACATCAGCGCCCGATATTATGCCAATGGTACGGCCAGATACAAAAGTGAAACAGGGTCCTATTCTGTACAGGCCGTGTTGCCAAATGATCAGATCATTGAAAAAACGTTGGTTATGGCCGGAAGGTATATCAACGAGGCCGATCAGGTTAACAAAGCAAAAGTGGCTGTAATTGGTAGGAAAGTTGCCGAGGATCTGTTCAAAAAAGAAGACCCGCTAGGGAATTTTGTAGAAATCAACGGATTGCCGTTTAGGGTTGTAGGTATTTTTACGGATGATGGGGATGACAATGCGGAACGAAGGATACATGCCCCATTGGGCACCTATCAGCGTATCTACGGGAATACCAATGACATTAATACCATTGCCCTTACCTATAACCCAGAATACGATTTGACCAAGGCCCTCGAATTTTCAGGACGATTGGAGGATTTGATGAAAAGAAGGCACAAAGTAGATCCTGAGGATCAATCTGGACTCAATGTTTGGAACTATGCGGAAGCTTTTGACAATATCAGCAGTTTTACTGCAGTATTGAATGGAGTGGGTATCGGTGTTGCCTTTTTGATATTGATATCCGGTATCGTGGGAATCGGTAACATTATGGTCTTCACGATCAAGGAACGGACCAAGGAAATTGGAGTGCGTAAAGCGTTGGGGGCAAGACCTAGGCAAATAATAAATCTAGTGCTCTTGGAATCTGTTTTCATCACTGCCATTTCCGGATTTGTAGGGTTATTGATTGCATGGTTGATACTGGCGGCACTGGGTCCTATGTTCCAGACGCCTGCCTTTAGCAATCCATCGGTAAGTGCCTCTACAGTAATTACCGCCACCATCATATTGATCATTGCTGGGGTATTGGCCGGCCTGTTACCGGCCATGAAGGCAGCAAATGTTAAACCTATTGTAGCACTAAGCGATAAATAATATGTGGGTATTCGACAGGGACTTATGGATTGAGATTTTTCACACATTGGGCAAGAACATGTTCCGTACTTTCTTGACCATGCTGGGTGTGATTTTCGCCATGGTCATATTGGTACTATTGCTGGGTTCTGCCAATGGTATGAGTAACGGTTTCAATAAGATTTTTGCCGGAACGGCTTCCAATAGTTTGTTTGTTTGGGGGCAACAGACCTCCATGCCCTACAAAGGGTTTGAAAGGGGGCGTAGGATCCGCTATAAAATTGAGGATGCCGATATTCTGAAAAAACAGATTCCTGAAATTGAAGTATTGGCGCCCAGGATTGAATTGGCAAGCCACAGGGGAACGGTAACCGTTTATAGAAATGGCCAGACCAGTGGTTCATCCGTTTATGGGGATTACCCGGAAATTGATAACATCACCAAAAAGAAACTGGTTGAAGGTCGATTTTTGAACCAGACCGATATGGACCAATCCAAAAAGGTCTGTGTTATCGGTGAGGAAACTTACAAACTATTGTTTGATAAGGGAGAAAATGCCATTGGTGAAGATATTCGGATCAACGGAGTATATTTTTCTGTTGTAGGTATTTACAAACCCAATAACAACATCAACATTGATGGGGAGAATGCCGTGTTCATCCCGTTTGCCACCTTTCAAAAAGCATTCAATTCTGGAGATTTAATGGGATGGATGGCCATTGCAGTAAAGGAAAATACACCTGTTCCAGTGGTAGAAAACCAGATCAAGGATATTTTAAAGGCCAAATATGACATACATCCTGATGACGAACGTGCCATAGGAAGTTTTGATATGTCAGAGATCTTTAACAACATTACCGCCTTTACCACGGTGCTTCAAGGATTCTCCTTTTTCATAGGCATTTTTACCTTGCTCGCAGGGGTTATCGCCATCAGTAATATTTTATTGATTACGGTAAAGGAAAGGACCAAAGAGATTGGAGTACGGAGAGCATTGGGAGCCACTCCAAAAATCGTGAAACGACAAATTGTGGTGGAAGCCATTGTATTGACCACATTTGCGGGTCTGGTTGGTTTTGCCATTTCCGTTGGAATTTTATCCATAATGGATTCCATGTGGGGCAGTGGGGACGATTTCCCTTTCGTGAAGCCCATGATCAGTGTACCACAGTTTTTGGTCTCCTTTATATTGATGGTCGGACTGAGTGTTTTGATCGGATTGATTCCGGCAAACCGCGCAGTAAGGGTAAGGCCAATTGAAGCTTTAAGAGAAGAATAATCAACACAAATAAATAACGAATCAAATAAACGATAATGAACAAGTATGTAAAGTACGGATTGATAGGGGTAGCGGTCATTGGGATTTTGGCTGCCATGGTATACTTTCTAAAACAGAACAGTACACCCGTTGAACTCTACAAGACCGAAACCGCCACCCGCAAGGATATTGTGAACAAGGTAATTGTTACGGGAAAGGTCATTCCAGAAGACGAGATCAATATCAAACCCCAAATATCCGGAATCATAGACAAGATCATTTTGGAAGAAGGGGTAAAAGTTAAGGCCGGAGACCTTATCGCGGTAATCAAAGTTGTTCCAAACGAGCAGTCCTTGAACCAAGCGGCCGGTAGGGTACGCAATGCCGAATTGGCCTTAAACAATGCCAAAATTGAATATGACAGGAACAAAGTATTGTTCGATAAAGGGGTGATTTCCAGTCAAGATTTCAACACCTTGAAATTGACCTATGATCAAGCCACCCAAGAGTTGAAAAATGCCCAGGCCGATTACCAAATCATTAGAAAAGGATCTGCCGGTGGATCGGTTAGCGCCAACACCAATATCAGGGCCACCGTTTCCGGAACCATTTTGGAAATTCCGGTGAAAGAAGGAGACCAGGTGATCCAAAGTAACAACTTTAACGATGGTACCACCATTGCCACCATTGCCGATATGGGTAAAATGATCTTCGAAGGGGAAGTAGATGAAGCCGAGGTAGGAAAATTACATGTAGGTATGCCTTTGGAAATTAGTCTGGGAGCTTTGGAGGAGCAAAAGTTTGAGGCCAAGTTGAAGTTCATCGCACCTAAAGGTGTGGAAGAGGAAGGAGCCGTACAGTTTAAGATTGAGGGCGATTTGGCTTTGACCGATACTACTTCTTATGTCCGTGCAGGGTACAGTGCCAATGCTTCCATTGTTTTGGAAGAGAAGAAGGATGTGCTGTCCATTAAAGAAGCTTTGCTACAGTTCGATAAGGATACGGAAAAACCTTATGTTGAAGTAGAAACAGGTGAGAACAAGTTCGAAAGAAAAGACCTGGAGTTGGGTGTAAGTGATGGTATCGATGTGGAAGTGGTTTCCGGAATCGATGAAAATTCCAAGATCAAGGTTTGGAACAAGCTGGAGAAAAAATCCGAGGATAACTAATAACAGCTGACCAATAATTAAGAACCAAAAATCAAAAAACGAATGAAAAATAGCATAACGATACTCCTACTGTTGTTCACGGTCTCCGTGTCCACGGCGCAAATGCGCAAATGGACGCTTCAGGAATGTGTGGAATATGCAGTGGAACACAATTTGACCATACAGCAGTTTGAATTGGATCTGGAAAATGTCAAAATCGATAAGTCGGATGCTCTCGGTGACCTGCTTCCAAACTTGAACGGTTCAACTTCGGTATCAAGTAACACCGGTTTCTCCATTAACCCAACGAACAACTTGCCAACGAACAGTACTGCGTTCAACGTAAATGCAAGTATTAGCTCCAATGTGACCTTATTCAACGGGTTAAGAAATATTCATCAATTGAATCGGGCCAAAATGAGTGCCATTTCCAGCCAATATCGATTGGATAACCTAAAGGATGATATCCGTTTGAATGTAGCCAATGCCTATTTGTTGGTGTTATCAGGAAAGGAACAATTGAAGACTTTTAGGGCACAGTATGCTGTTACGGAGCAAGATTTGAAAAAGACCAGGGAACTGGTTGCATCAGGGGTTTTGCCACAGGGCGATCTGTTGGAAATTGAGGCAACTGCCGCCAATCAGGAACAACAAATCGTGAACGGTGAGGGCAATGTGTTGATAGCCCGTGTAAACTTGGCCCAATTGCTGCAACTTACGGATTATGAAAACTTTGATATAGCCGAGGAAGAGTTTGCCATTCCACCATCCGATATTTTGAAAAACTCTGCCAAAGTGATTTTTGATAAGGCCTTGACCTTTAGAAATGACATCAAATTTTCTGAATCAAACGTGCAATTGGCGGAACAGGATCTAAAGATTGCCAAGGGAGCTTATTTGCCTACCCTGGGAGCTTTCTTCCAATATGGTAGCCGTTATTCCGATGTTACCCAAATTCCTGATGGTAATGGTGGTGTATATACACCAAATTTTACCGATCAGTTGTGGATTTTTGATGGTATCAGCTACGGAGCACAATTGAACGTTCCCATATTTAACGGATGGAGCACTCGTAACAATGTGAAACGTTCCCAGATCAGTTTGGAAAAAGCAAAAGTGCAGTTCGAACAGGATAAATTGGCTTTGGAGAATACCATTCAACAGGCCTATGTAGATGTAAGTACTTTTGAAAAAGCCTATGAGGCTGCTCTGAAGTCTTTGGAAGCCCGCACGCTGGCTTACGATTATGCCAAGGAGCGTTATGACAATGGGTTGATGAACGCCTTTGACTTTAGTCAAGCCCAGGCTAGGGTAGACAATGCGAAGGCAGATGTGATCCGTACCAAGTACGATTATATTTTCCGACTTAAAATATTGGAGTTCTACTTTGGTTTGCCCATTTCATTAAACTAGTATCTTTGTGGCCGCTATGGCCATCATACTAAACTTAGAAACAGCTACCACCAATTGCTCCGTAAGTGTCTCCAAAGGCAATGAAATCCTTTGTCTAAAAGAGGACAATGCAGCAGATTATTCGCACTCGGAACAATTGCACATTTTTATCAAAGAAGCCTTGCAAGAGGCTTCTTTGTCATTTTCAGACCTAGAAGCCGTTGCCATCAGTAAAGGCCCTGGTTCCTATACTGGTCTTCGAATTGGAGTTTCTGCAGCTAAGGGACTTTGCTTTTCCTTGGATTTGCCTTTAATTTCCATCCCCACTTTGGAAAGTATGGCCCATCAGATTAGCTTGAAGGAAGGGGAGGTTGTCATTCCTGTTTTGGATGCCAGAAGAATGGAGGTGTATTCCTGCGTGTTTGACCATCAATACCAAGAGATCCGGGAAACCCGTGCCGAAATCATTGATGAGAATTCTTTTGGGGATTATGCCTCGTTTTCCAAAGTGCATGTTGTGGGTAGTGGTGCGGAAAAGTGCAAGCCGATCCTGCAGGCTCCTAACTTCAATTTTTATACCACTGTGGTGCCTTCTGCAAAGCAAATGGCTATACTGGCCCATCAAAAATTCCAAAAAGCGGAATTTGAGGATGTGGCTTATTTTGAACCCTATTATTTAAAGGATTTTGTCCTTCAGACAAAAAAGAATACCTAACCTTTTAAGGCTTGGTGCATAACTCTTTGCGGGAAAGGGATTTCGATTCCGGCAGCATCAAAGCGTAACTTGGTTTGCTCGATCACATAAAAATGGGCGGCCCAGAAAACATCATTGTTCGCCCAAAAGCGTAGGGTCAGATCTACGGAACTATCACCCAATGCACCAACGTATACTTCCGGGGCGGGTTCAGTGTTGATATTTGGATTTTCGGCACAGATTTCCAAAAGAATTTCTTTTGCTTCCTTGATGTTAGAGCCATACCCGATTCCAACATCAATTTTATCGCGACGGGTGCTTTCCATATTAAAATTAATAATGTTGCCGTTGGACAATTGCCCGTTCGGAAGAATGGCTATCTGGTTGCCAAAAGTGCTCAATTTTGTATTGAAAATGGATATTTCCTTTACAGTGCCATCAATGCCTTGAGCAGAAATAAAATCGCCCACTTTAAACGGTTTAAATATGAGAATGAGCACACCACCGGCAAAGTTTGCCAAGGATCCTTGTAGCGCCAAACCGATGGCCAAACCTGCGGCACCGATAATAGCAACCAAAGATGAGGTTTTGACTCCCAACTGGGTAACCACCAAAACAAACAGCAGGGCTTTTAAGGCAATGCTGATAAAACTCTGAAGAAAAGATTCCAAGGTCTCATCGTAATCTTTCTTGGCGAAAAAGCGACCGACCATTTTATTGATGAACCTGATGACCCAAAATCCGACAAAAAAGATAATGATGGCCATTACAAGGTTTGGTAGTACTCCAAGCCCCCATAGTACGGCTTTATCAACGTATTCTTGATAGTTTTCCAGTTGTGTCATAAAGTTTTCTGTTTTGTGGACAACCTAATCATTATTACCTTAAAATAAAAAAAATGAAAGGTAAACAATTGTTAATCTTGTTCGGGATACATGACTTGGACCAAGACTTCTTCTGCAGTGCTGACAGGCAACTTACAGGCTCCTTCAATACAAACATAGGCCAAGGTTTTATCCGGAACTTCCCTGTTTTGTAGTAATTCCAAGTTGCTTTTTCCTTTGGAACCGGCTAAAATACTATTGGGGATATAGTGTGATGCTACTTCCGTTCCCATGGTTTTTGATTGTGTTCCAACAAGGGCAATCTCGTAAAAATTTTGGTTCAAGTATAGGACCAGATGCAACCAATTGGCATATCCTTGCGCGCGTTGACCAAAATCTTGCTGTACGTTTTTAAGCATCTGGGTAGCGATGGAACCATATCCTTCCCCATAAAAAAGTTTGTCCAACTTAAACAGGTTGTTGGCCATAATGGAGTTGGAAGAAGAGATTACATTATCATTGGTCTCAATGCTCCGTCGGATCAAAGAGCGGTCTTCATCCGAAGTGAAAAAATACATACCAGAATCTACATCAAAAAAATGCTGATGCGCATAATCGGTCAAACTTTTGGCATTGTATAGCCATTGCTCATCAAAAGTGACTTCGTATAAAGAAATATATGCGTCAATCAAGGTGGCATAATCTTCCAAAAAGGCATTGATGGTGCTTTTACCTTGTTTATGATTGCGATAAAGCGAATGGTCTTCTTTTACCATTTCCTTTTGGATAAAATCGGCATTTTTCAAAGCCAAATCCAAGTATTCTTGGTTTCCCAAATATCTATAGGCATCTATGAGTCCCTTTAGCATCAGGGCATTCCATGAGGTTAGGATCTTGTCGTCCAATCTGGGTTTGGGACGTTTGCTTCTTTCCTTTTTTAAGATGGCCAGATCGGCCTTCATTTTTTTCTGTAATCCCAGAACGGAAATTCCATGTTTTTGGGCCAATTCTTCATCATTCCTATCCCGAATAAGTACATAATTTTCCTCTTCCCAAAGCCCGTAGGAATTAATGTTGAAATAATCCTGAAAGACCTCAAGGTCATTTCCTAGTAGTCGTTCCAATTCTTCCTTCATCCATACGTAATAAGCTCCTTCTTCAAGATTTCCATGTTCATCGAGACTATCGGCATCCAAAGAAGAATAAAAACCTCCGTTTTCATCTAACAGTTCCTCCTTTGTAAAAGCTATGGTTTCCTCTACTACCTTTTTGTAAAGTTCGTTTTTGGTGACGGCATAGGTTTTAGCATACAGACTGATCAATTGCCCGTTGTCGTAGAGCATCTTTTCAAAATGGGGAACGTGCCATTTGGTATCCACGGCATATCGCGAGAATCCTCCACCCACATGATCAAAAATGCCTCCATAGGCCATACGGGTTAGGGTGGTGTCCACAAATTCCATAATGTCCTTACGATTTTGGGTTGTGGCATAGTGCAACAAAAATTCCCAATTATTGGGCATCATGAATTTGGGTGCCCTTTTATGCCCGCCCAAGAAGATATCAAAATATTGGGACCAATTATGGACCGAAGCCTCCAATTGTTCCAAGTTGAAAAGGTCACTTTCCTTGTTGTGCTCCACCAAATTAATAGCATGAAGTCCGTTGGCAAGGTCCGAAGCGTATTGGGTGATTCGAGGCTTGTCTTTTTGATACAAATCGGCCAATTGATGTAATGATTTCATCCAATTTTCCTTAGGGACATAGGTGGCACCCCAAAAAGGTCTGCCATCGGGAAGGGCCACAATGTTCAGGGGCCAACCACCGTTTCCGGAAATGATCTGTATGGCATCCATATAAATTTGATCCACATCGGGGCGTTCTTCTCGGTCAATCTTTATATTGATGAAATGCTCGTTCATCACTTTGGCCACCTCTGGATCTTCAAAACATTCTTTTTCCATCACATGGCACCAGTGGCAAGCTGCATAACCAATGCTGATGAGCAACAGTTTGTCCTCTTTTTTGGCCCGTTCCAGAACCTCAGGATGCCAAGCTTCCCAGTTCACAGGATTGTGGGCGTGCTGCAAAAGATAGGGGCTGGTTTCGTGGATCAGGGCATTGGTATGTTCGTGGGTCACTTCGTTGGATTTTGGGTTACAGCCTAGGACGGCCATCAAAATTAGGGGGAAGAATGGAAACTTGAGTGACATTTCTTCACTTTTGGGTATAAAAAAAGCGTCCCGAAGGACGCACTTTTTGTATTGCGGTGTTACTGCACTTCAAAGGTGATCTTAACGTTCACTCTGTAATCATCAATCTTTCCGTCTTTAACCGTTGCACTTTGCTCGTTGATATAGATGGAACGAATGTTTTTCACTGATTTTGCGGCCTGTTCCAATGCGTTTTTAGCTGCGTCTTCCCAGCTTTTATCGGAATTTGCCAATACTTCAATAACTTTTAAAACTGCCATGGTCAATGTTTTTTAAATTTCTTCAATTTAGCAAAAATTGACCAGAAAGGCGTTATGAAAATCCTTAAAATTACCCGTTCAAGGCCACTACCTCACGGATTTTATCGCCCATCATATTCTTCAACATCGTCTCGATCCCGTTCTTCAAGGTAAAGGTGGAAGATGGACAACCGCTGCAGGCACCCTGCAGGATTACACTGACCGTTCCACTTTCCTCTTCATAGGATTGAAACTGGATATTACCTCCATCACTTGCAACGGCAGGTTTTACGTATTCCTCCAAAATATCGATTATCTGTAGTGAAATATCATCATAACTGATACTTGCCTTTTCCTGTTGCTTGGATTTTTCCGTTTTTTGAAGGGCCTCCGCGGTCACCACATCCTTTCCATCGGCTAGAAAGTCGCGGATAAATTCCCGCAGTTGCATATTGATCTCTTCCCAATCGGCCACATCATATTTGGTTACGGAAACATAGTTTTCATCCATGAACACTTCTTTCACAAAAGGCAGATGGAAAAGTTCCTTGGCCAGGGGGGCATCTTTGGCTTCATCAATGTTCTTGAACTCGTAAGTGGAAGGTACGATCCGCTTGTTGCAAACAAACTTCATCACTGAAGGGTTCGGGGTCACTTCGGCATAAACGGTAATGGGCTGCTTTTTCTGTACATCCTCTTCGTTTACCACAGGCTCCCCGGCGTTCAGGTATTCAACCAATTGTTGGGCCACATCGGCCTTCACGTCATCCCAGGTTACGATATCATACCTTTCCAAAGCCACAAAGTTGCTGGCGATGTAAACCGTTTTAATGAACGGAAGGTAAAAAAGCTGCTGTGCCAAGGGTGAGTTTTTGGCCTCGTCTATATTCTTGTATTCGTAATTGCCCTTTACCAAAAAATGGTTGGCTTCCAATTTGATGATCTTGGGGTTGTTGGTGGCAATTATGGTGATATTATATTCTTTCATCGGTTTTATTTGATACAAAAATACCAATAGTTGACATGTGCAGCAAAATATTATAATAATGTCCTTTGCAATCCGTTATCTAATTGTTTGATTATTTTTAAAATCACAACCATTAGCCCAGATCGTCACATGAGACGCAGCACAACCTCGATCATAATTGCCCTGTTCTTTGGTTTTTTGGCCAAGGCCCAGGAAGGAATCCCCGTGTATTTTGACTACTTGGCGGATAACTATTATTTAGTCTATCCATCCATGGCGGGTATTGCTGAGGGCACCAAGATTCGTCTTACGGCCAGAAAACAATGGTTCAATGTAGACGAGGCCCCGAGCCTTCAAACGTTCAACATCAACTCTAGGGTTGGAGAACGTAGCGGAATCGGCGGCATTCTATTCAATGATTCCAACGGGTACCATTCCCAAACAGGTTTTAAAGGTACGTATGCTCACCACTTGCAGCTTGGTGGCGATTTCAGGACACTGAACCAACTTTCTTTCGGACTTAGTGCCGGAGTGATCTTAAGTAGTTTGGATGAAACGGAATTCAGGTCTGTGATTCCCGATCCGGTGGTGACAGGAGTAAAAAATACCACCAGTTATTTCAATGTGGATTTGGGAGCATCCTACAACTTGTTCGAGTTTTATGCCCATGCTGCCATTTTGAACATTTTAGGAAGTGGTCGAGATCTGTATACCGCAGCCGAGTTCGATAATTTGAGAAGATATCTACTATCCGCAGGTTATGTTTTTGGTAAAAAAACAAGGATAGAACCATCCATTTTATTCCAGATGACGGATTATACCAAGGAAAAAACCGTTGACCTGAACGCCAAGGTGTACAAAGATGTAAGTTTTGGCACCATTTGGGCAGGTCTTTCTTACCGCAGGAGTTTTGATGGGGCCCAATACCAATCCAACGGCACTTTTGGAGAGCAACGTTTGCAATTGTTCACGCCAATTGTGGGAGTGAACGTGAACCGATTCTTGTTCTCTTATAATTATTCCTACCAATCCGGGGATATCCGTTTTGACAATGGCGGTTTCCACCAGATTACCTTGGGGTATGATTTTGGTCAGAGCGATGATGGCAAACGATATGATTGTTATTGCCCGGCTGCCAACAATTAAGAATCAAACTTATAAAATGTCAGTTCGAGCGCAGTCGAGAACTGTTTTGGCATCTCGACTCCGCTCGATGTGACAATTTTCACCACACTAATCCCACTTCATATTTTTCTTGGAGGCTTGGTTTTTAATGGCCGATAGCATAGCGTTTTCCAATTCCCCTTTTTCTTCTTTTTGACTTTGGGCGATGAAAGCCTCACGCTTTGCGTTCAACTCTTGTATTTCCTTTTGAATTTTTTCACGCTCTGCTTTTTTATCATCAACATAGGCTTTGATTTCACTTTTGGATTTACCTTGTAATTCTTTTGGCAGGTCATTGTCATCCAATTTGGAAAGCACGGCTTCATCATCTTCCACGGCATCCACCAAATCCCATTGGGAATTTTTATAAAGTCGGGAACTTTTGCTCACGGCTCGTTTCACCACAACGGCTTCTTCTAATTCCGCTGCATTAAGGTCTTGTGCACTTTGTTGTGCTTTCTTTTCATAGCCAATGGAACCGTAAGAAATATAGGTGTTGTTCAACTTGGAATTCAATTTGATGATGACATCGTCATAAGGGGTATTGATGTGCACGATCTGCTGGTTATGATCAATGGCCATATATTCCCCTCCGGTCAAAGAGGCGCCACTTTTCCATTCGGTGCTGATGCCTTGCTGAAAATTACCGCAGAAAATGGTGTTCACGATCACATCCTTTTCCTTGGCATTGGCCGCAGCATCCCTATAATTCAATTTGCCTTGGGTGAAGGGTTCGTTACCGGCGATAAAGATCATTTTAAGGTCGTCCGCATTCTTGCCCCAATCCAATTGTTTTAATGAGGTTTGAATGACCTCTCCGCAGTATTCCTCACCTCCGTTGGTGGTCAAGGAGAAAAGTTTTTCTGAGATTTCATCCAGGTCATCCGAAAAGCTCAATACCTGACGGATGTACCCTTCCCGGGAAGAAAGGTTGTCGTTTCCGTATTCATAAAGGGCAATCTGAAGCATGGGTCGGGTATCGTTACCACATTTGGCATGGGTAAACTCGTTCACAATGTCCCACAACTGTGCTTTTGCCTGGTTGATGAGTCCGTCCATACTATTACTGGTATCCAACAACAAAGCAATCTTTACAAAGTGTTTGCTCGGTTTTTCCACAATGGATTGGGTTACCAATACCGTGTTTTCTTTTTCCTGCGCTTTGAGGTTGCAACCGTAACTGGCACCGGTGGCCATAAGTGCGAATGCTGTTCCTAATACTCTATTCAAATGTTTCATGATGCAATGTTTTTAAATGATGGCCTAAAAGTATGGGCATCTTTTTGTAAGAAAAATCGAGAATGAGCCAAGTGGCATTTGGAATGAGCCAACGAACCGAATGACTTTGTAAAGTGGTAAAATCGAAGGGTATTTGAGTCTCTTTCCCCAAAAAGGCATTTTTTAATACGCTTGGGATGAACTAAGTTTACTTCAATTATGATGAAAAAGATATACATATTTATCTTCTTGTTGATGTCTACCCTGACTGCCATGTCCCAAGTGGGGCAAACCAATGGCGAGGTGGAAATCAAAGGCTCTGTGAAGGGCAAGGAAAACTATGTGCCCATTTCTGGGGTTGAAGTGTCCACTGACAAGGGGAAATACACCAAGACGAATAGTTTAGGAGAGTTCACCATAAGGGCTTCCATTGGTGATATGCTCATTTTTGAAAGTCCAGAGATCGAAACCGTGCGTCATAGGATCACTTCCAATGAAGATGTGGATGTTCTGGTGGAAGGATATGCGAGCGGAATTTCCAAAAAGCGGGAAAGCACATCATCAAAAGTAAGGAGTGTGGCCATGGACCATCAAAGGTTGTTGGATTCTGCCAACTTTTATAAAAAATCCAGTCTGGAAAAGAGCATCGATTTTGTGGCTGAGTCTATGGAATCCTTGGGTACTTCGGGCAACAAACGGGAACTTGCCCAATCCCTTCGGACTTTGGGTGAAATCTACTTGTATCACAAACAATATGACCTGGCCATCGACAATTTTAAGGATGCCCTTTCTGCCACGGAATCCAATCGGACCAAGTTGTTATTGGGACAAGCGTATACTTTGAACGGGGAAAACGAAATGGCCATCAGAACCCTTAACCCTTTGATCGAAGAAAAAAATATGGTGCCCTATCAACGAGTGGAACTTTTCGAAGCCCTTGGTGATGCCAGCAAGGGTAATGGAAAAATAAAAGAGGCGCAAGGGTATTACAAGCAAGGTTTGGTGATTGCGGAGAAGAACCAGATTTCTCCCAAGATCATCGACCTGAATTCAAAAATGGCGGATGCCTTTGCCAGTGAAGATCGTGAGGTGGAAGCCGAAGGGTATTATCGAAATTCGTTGGACCTATCCAAGAAAGTGGCTCCGGAACGAATGATTCAGGAAAGTGAACGTGTAGCCGATTATTACAACCAGAAAAGCAGGTACGGTGATGAGATACAACAACGCAAGAAAAGTTTGAGCGAACTCAAGCAACTTTCCCCTCCGAGCGTACCTCGCGAAAGCAAGGGTATTTCAGGTGCCGACACCATTACTTCTCAACGTATCAATTACAAGATTGCCAGTGCGTACATTGCCCAGGACAAGTTGGATGAGGCCATACCCTACCTCGAAAAAAGTATTGTGGAAGCCGATAAGGATGATGATCTGGTCATTCAAAAAGATGCTACCCGTAAACTTTCGGAATTGTATCGGAACAAGGGCGATTTTACCAAAGCCCTGGAATCGTATCAAGATTATGTGGCCGTTGTGGACAGTTTGTATGTGAGAAAGGAACAGGAAATCTCCCGTGCAGCCCGGTTTAATAGAGAAATAGCCAATACCCAAAACCGAATTTCAAGTTTGGAACAGGAACGGGAACTTTCGCAGAGCAAGTACAGCTTGGCCGTTACCGAACAGGAATTGTACGAGGAAACCAGCAAGCGCCAAAAGTGGATCATTTATTCCCTCATCTTCGGAATTGCGATGATGTCATTGACCGCATTTTTATACTATCGTAGTGGAAAACAACAGAAACTGGCAAATAACCTATTGGCATTGAGGTCATTGCGAACCCAGATGAATCCACATTTCATTTTTAACGCACTCAATTCGGTCAACAACTATATCGCTAAAAGTGACGAGCGCAGCGCCAACCGTTTTTTAAGTGAGTTTTCGGTACTTATGCGAAGCGTACTCGAAAATTCAGAGGAAGACTTTATTCCCTTGTCCAAGGAACTCGAATTGTTGGAGCTTTATGTGAAACTGGAACATTCCCGCTTTGCGGATAAATTCGATTATGAAGTGTTGGTAGATCCTACTGTGGATGTTGAAGCGTTTCAGATTCCTCCCATGTTGCTTCAGCCCTATATTGAAAATGCTATTTGGCACGGTTTGCGTTACAAGGAGGAAAAGGGATTTTTAAAGATCAAGGTGCGTCCTGTGACCAATGATATGCTGGAAATCACCATTGAGGACAACGGCATCGGAAGGAAAAAATCCGCAGACCTGAAGACCAGTAATCAAAAGAAACAAAAGTCCAAAGGGATGGGGAATATCAAAAAGCGCATCGAGATATTGAACGATATGTACAAAAACCGGGTGGATGTTTCCATTTCCGACCTAAATGAAGACCATACTGGGACCAAGGTGTCCCTTAAACTGAAGAAGCAATGATGGAACTTAAGGCAATCATCATAGAGGACGAGGCAAATAGCAGGGAAATCCTTCGGAACTATTTGGCCAAGTACTGTGAAGGGATAAAACTCCTCGGGGAAGCCGCCAATATTGAGCAAGGATTGGCTTTGATCCAGAACCAGGAACCCGATTTAGTGTTCTTGGATGTGGAAATGCCCTTTGGCAACGCCTTTGACCTTCTGGACAAAATTCCAGACCGTTCGTTCGAGATCATTTTTGTCACGGCCTACAACCAATATGCTATGGATGCCCTAAACCACCACGCCGCTTATTATCTCATGAAACCCATCAATATAGATGAGTTGGTTAAGGCGGTGGAATATGTACGGGCCATTAAAGAGAAGGAAAATGCGTTGGAGGGACAGGTGTTGAAGGCAAGGCCTATCAAGGCCGAGGGAAAGATTACCTTACCGCAACAGGATGGCTTTGAGGTTTTGGAAGTGGGCGATATTTATTTTTGTCGGGCCGATGATAATTACACCGAAATCTACCTGGAAAAGAAAAAAATCGTGGTGAGTAAGACCCTGAAATATTTTGAGGATGCCTTGCAACCCTATCCATTTGCCAGGATCCATAAATCGTATTTGGTAAACGTTTCCGAAGTGGTCAAGTATAAAAAAGGCAAGGGGGGCAGTGTAATCTTGTCCAATGGCAAGGAACTCTCCGTTTCTGCTTCCAAAAAAGCTGAGCTATTGTCTTATTTTCAGTAGTTATAATCAAAAAAGTTGTCACATCGAGCGCAGTCGAGATGTCTTCGCAAGATGTAATTTTGCAAAATCAAACAAACGAATTATGATCATCAAATCCGTAAGAGGCAAATCCCCAGTAATGGGAAAAGATTGTTTTATAGCCGAAAACGCTACCATTGTGGGGGAAGTCACCATGGGCGATCAGTGTAGCGTATGGTTCAATGCGGTGGTACGTGGCGATGTCCATTTTATAAAAATGGGTAATAAAGTGAACGTTCAGGATGGGGCCGTGATCCATTGTACCTATCTAAAATCACCGACAACCATCGGGAACAATGTATCCATTGGGCATAATGCCATCGTACACGGGTGTACCATTAAGGACAATGTGTTGGTGGGCATGGGAAGCATCATTATGGACGATTGTGTGGTGGAGAGCAATTCCATCATCGCGGCTGGTGCCGTGGTCACCAAAGGAACCCATGTGGAAGCTAACAGTATTTATGCCGGAATGCCTGCCAAAAAAATCAAGGATATCAGTCCGGAGCTCAGCTCAGGGGAAATTGATAGAATTGCAAACAATTATGTAAAATATTCCAGTTGGTTCAAGGAGGAATAATATATCTGACCATAAAAGAGTCCAACAGTCCAAAAATCTATTAATCCAACAATCTAAAAATCCAACAATCCAATCCTCCAAATTATCCCTATTTTTGTCCCACTCAACAAAACTGACTAAGATGAACGCATATATTTTTCCAGGGCAAGGAGCGCAATTTGTAGGTATGGGATTGGACCTGTACGAGAACCATTCGGTAGCACAGGAATTATTTGAAAAAGCCAATGAGATTCTGGGCTTTTCCATCACCGATATCATGTTCGAGGGCACTGCCGAGGATTTGAAGCAGACCAAAGTGACCCAACCTGCCATCTTTTTGCATTCTGTGATCTTGAGCAAGGTGCTTGGCGACACCTTCAAACCTGATATGGTGGCCGGGCATTCCTTGGGTGAATTCTCTGCCTTGGTGGCCAATGGCACCTTGAATTTTGAGGATGGGCTGAAATTGGTTTCCCAACGGGCTTTGGCCATGCAGAAAGCTTGCGAGATCAAACCAAGTACCATGGCGGCCGTTTTGGGATTGGATGATGCCATCGTGGAACAAATTTGTGCAGAAATCGAAGGTATTGTAGTGCCAGCAAACTACAATTGTCCGGGTCAGTTGGTCATCTCCGGTGAGGTGGATGCCGTAAATGCAGCCTGTGAAAAATTGAAGGAAGCCGGTGCCAAAAGGGCCCTTTTGTTGCCTGTTGGTGGAGCTTTCCATTCCCCGTTGATGGAACCGGCAAGAGAGGAATTGGCTGCTGCTATTGAAGCCACCCAGTTCAGTGTGCCCAGTTGTGCCATTTACCAAAACGTGACCACCACGGCCGTTTCCGATGCCAACGAAATCAAAAAGAACCTAATCCTGCAATTGACCGCACCCGTAAAATGGACACAAAGCGTGCAACAAATGGTGAAAGACGGGGCATCCAACTTTGTTGAAGTGGGTCCTGGTAAGGTATTGCAGGGATTGGTGAAAAAAATCAGTCCAGAAGCCGAAACCAGCTCTGCCATAATTTCGTAAATACACCCAAACAGTTTATCCGATTAAATAGAGATTTAAACTAATTGCTAGTGGGGACTCCCTGCTTTTTCGTAATATTGGTAGCTCCCAAATCACCAACCTATCGTGGCATTAAGAACGTAACTGAAACTGATTGATTTAGGTGATGCTGACCTTGTTTAAAACTACCTCAAATATGCCTTCGGCCCCTTTGTGCCGAGGTGGAATCCTGTGTTTGCTTTTATTGGTTTTTAGCACTATTGGTTATGGACAAACTCTGACAATCGCAGATGCTAGTGGTGTCGAGGATGGGGGTGCCATTACTGTTTCTGTTACCTTGGATATTGATGTTGTAGGAGGTTTTACGGTAGATGTAAATACTGTTGACGGCTCTGCCACAATAGCTAATAATGATTACACACAAATAGTAAGTCAAACTTTAACTTTTATAGGAACTAGCGGAGAAGTTCAAACTTTTGATGTGATTCCCACATCAGATTCTACTGTCGAAACGGATGAAGATTTGACCATTACAATGGATAATCTTCAGGGGACTATTTTTTCTGTGAATATTTCTGATCAAGCAACGGTTACCATTACCAATGATGATACATTTGTCGCCACGATAACGGCAAATGACAATTCGGCCTCGGAAAATCCCCTTGACACGGGCGAATATACGGTCAGTCTGGATGTGGTGAACGCCACTGGCTCCGCGATAACGGTGGCCTACACGGTCACGGGCACGGCGGTCTCCGGCAGCGACTACGTGGCCCTTGCTGGCAGCGTGAACATCCCTGACGGGCAGCAGACCGCGACGATCACGGTTACCCCTGTCGACGATACGGACGTGGAGGGCGACGAGACGGTGATCGTGACACTTGACACCGGAACGGGCTACACGGTCGGGGCACCTGCGAGCGATACGGTAACCATAAGCAGCGAGGACGTTGCACCTGACCCTGTCGCCACGATAACGGCAAATGACAATTCGGCCTCGGAAAATCCCCTTGACACGGGTGAATATACGGTCAGTCTGGATGTGGTGAACGCCACTGGCTCTGCGATAACGGTGGCCTACACGGTCACGGGCACGGCGGTCTCCGGCAGCGACTACGTGGCCCTTGCTGGCAGCGTGAACATCCCTGACGGGCAGCAGACCGCGACGATCACGGTTACCCCTGTCGACGATACGGACGTGGAGGGCGACGAGACGGTGATCGTGACACTTGACACCGGAACGGGCTACACGGTCGGGGCACCTGCGAGCGATACGGTAACCATAAGCAGCGAGGACGTTGCACCTGACCCTGTCGCCACGATAACGGCAAATGACAATTCGGCCTCGGAAAATCCCCTTGACACGGGTGAATATACGGTCAGTCTGGATGTGGTGAACGCCACTGGCTCCGCGATAACGGTGGCCTACACGGTCACTGGCACGGCGGTCTCCGGCAGCGACTACGTGGCCCTTGCTGGCAGCGTGAACATCCCTGACGGACAGCAGACAGCGACGATTACCCTGACTCCTGTCGACGATACGGACGTGGAGGGCGACGAGACGGTGATCGTGACACTTGACACCGGAACGGGCTACACGGTCGGGGCACCTGCGAGCGATACGGTAACCATAAGCAGTGACGATGTCGCACCGGACCCTGTTGCCACGATAACGGCAAATGACAACACGGCCACGGAGGCGGGTCCCACGACAGGCACCTTCACGGTGAGCCTGGATGTTGCCAACAATACCGGCGGGCCGATAACGGTGAACTATACGGTGGGCGGTTCGGCAACGGCCACTACCGATTACACGGCCCTATTGGGCAGTGTGGATATCGCCAATGGGCAGCAGAACGCGACGATTACAGTGACCCCTGTGAATGATACAACCGTGGAAGGGGATGAGACGGTGATTGTAACACTTACCGCGGACACGGGCTACACGGTCGGTGCGCCTGCTAGCGATACGGTTACCATAAGTAGTGATGATATTCCTATTGCCACTATAACTGCTTCGGATAATACTGCTGAAGAACTTGGAACAACACCTGGATCATTTACCGTGAGTCTCAATGCAGTGAACAACACGGGTTCTAATATTGTGGTAGGTTACACAGTGGGCGGGGATGCCACTCCTGGCAGTGATTACAACACCCTTTCGGGCAGTGTTGCAATTCCAAATGGCCAGAACAATGCTTCTATTATTGTGACCCCAATTGATGACCCGCTTACAGAATTGGATGAAACAGTTGTGGTAACATTGGCTGCGGGTGCAGGGTATACCGTTGGTGCCCCAAATAATGATACCGTGACCATTATCAGTGAAGATGATGTGCAACCTGCTGGCTACACGGTTATCATCAACAATGACCCGATCAATTCGACAAACCAGAACAACGTAAGTTTTACTTTTGCCAACGCACCAACTTTTCTAACAACTTTCGATTATACATTCACCAGTAGTGGAGATGGAAATGTGGCAACCGTTACAGGCACTGGAGCCGTTCTTACCCAAAACAGAACTGTCTCCAATATAAATTTAAGTGGCTTGCCAGATGGTCTGATAACGTTGACCGTTACCGTTTCAAATGTTTTGGGCACCGAAGGTAATCCAACAACAGATACGGCCATAAAACTTACCACAATACCTTCCGGGTATACGGTTAACATCAACCAAGATCCCATAGATGAAACCAATGAAAATGCCGTAAGTTTTACTTTTGCCGGTGCTGAGGTAAATGCAACATATCAGTATACCTTCAGTAGTAATGGGGGAGGAACCAATGTTACAGGTTCTGGAACGATATCATCGGCCAACCAGCAGATTAGTGGTATTGACCTAAGTGGATTGGTAAATGGAACGATAACCCTATCCGTCACCTTGACCAATACGAATGGTACCGGCACTCCTGCAACTGACAGCGTTAGCAAGGAAACTTGTTTTGCTGGCTCCGGTACACCTGTACAAAGCGGCATTCCAACCGAATTCTGTGTGGAAAACCTGGTGGATTTTAACCAAGATTTGAATGACTATGTGAGCAGTACCCCACCAGCCGGAACCGTGTTGCGATGGAGCACTAACTCCAATACCAGTGTTTCTGCCAATTATTTGGCTTCTAGTGTGGTAACGGCAGCAGGTACGTATTACGGCTTTTACTATGATGCGGTAAACGATTGTGCCAGTCCTACTTTGGAGATTGTTTTAACGGTGAACGAATTACCCAATGCAGGGACAACAACTGGTGTTGGGGTCTGTAACAATTCTGCAGACGGAAACAGTATAGTGGATTTGGATGATCGGATCTCTGGGAACGACCCTGGGGTTTGGTCTTTGACCACCCCGGTTACCGGTTCTTCCATTTCCATCGATGGATTTAACATCGTGAACTTTAACGGGCAGCCTACGGGCAGCTATGTATTTACCTATACCACTAACAATGCGGCAACGCCATGCGTAAACCAAAGTGTGAACGTAACGGTTACCGTGAATGATTGTTCCATTCCTTGTGATGCAGGCAGTGAAGCTCCAGGTCAAAGCGCCAATTTGGAGTTTTGCGATGTCATCGCAGTGGATTTGAATGATTATGTGACCAACCCAACACCTGCAGGAACTGTTCTTACTTGGAGTGTGGACTCCGACCCTTTGGTGGTCGATGCCCATATTGGCAGCTTTGTGGAAGGCCCAGGAACCTATTACGGTTTCTTTTTTGATGAAGTGAACAATTGCGCTAGTCCAACTATGGACCTGACCTTGGTGCGAAACTTTACCCCAGTGATCAATAGCACTGATGCAGGAGATCCTGTTTGTGGACAAGGTACGGCAACGTTGACCGCTTCGGCAACGGTAGAGGACGAAAGCACCATAACCTACCGCTGGTATGATGTACCTACCGGAGGCACCCCCCTTGGAACTGGTAGCACTTTTGTCATCAACAATTTAAGTGAAACAACCTCGTATTATGTGGCTGCTTCTGCAAACGGTTGTGTATCCGAGAGGGTGGAAGTAATCGCAGTAGTAAACGATTCTCAATCCGCAGGTACCCCAACCAATACTATAGCCTGTAATGTTCAGGGTAACGGCGGACCCAATGTGATTGATCTGGATAATACCCTAACCGGTGCCGATGCTGGAACCTGGGCCTTGATCACGGATCCTTCCAGTGGAGTGTTGGTGATCGGTTCGGGCAATACCGTTGATTTTGCCGGTTTGCCAGATGGCAACTACGTTTTTGAATATACTACAACTGGGGCCACAGCGCCTTGTACAAATGCTTCGGTGCAAGTTACCATAACGGTCAGCGATTGTATGGTTGATACGGACGGTGATGGACTGTTGGATACCGAAGAAATCACCTTGGGTACCGATTCGAACAATCCTGATACCGATGGCGATGGATTGACGGATGGGGAGGAAGTTTTGGTCATTGATGATCCGAACACCACTGCCGTTCCACAAAATGCCACGGACCCCTTGGATGCCTGTGATCCTTTCCTAACGCCTGATTGTAATCCTCAAGATATCGATTTGGCCATCACCAAAGAGGTGGATAGGGATGAAGTGTTGTTGAATACGGAGATCAATTTTACCATCACGCTGGAAAACCTGACCATGAATCGGGTTTTGGACATTGTGGTGAATGATCTACTGGCTTCAGGATTCAACTATATTTCGCACAACGCCTCCAAAGGAACTTATGATCCCGAAACCGGGGAATGGACCATTGATGAAATGACTGCGGAGGAAGCCGTTACGTTGCGCATTACGGTGACCGTGGTTACTGCGGGTCAATTGCAAAATACGGCGACCCTTTCCGCCAGTTTCCCGAATGACGGAGTTGCGGCCAATAATACGTCATCTGTTTCGGTACAAGTGAACGAAAGCCAATGTAAGGATCCCGGTACCATTTGTACCATCTTTTCACCCAATGGTGATGGAATCAACGATACCTTGACCTTGGTAGATGATGACCTATATCCAAACAATACCTTTGAAGTGTTCGATCGCTATGGAAACAGTGTCTTCCAGATGGATGGATATGACAGTTCATGGGACGGAACGGGGAAAAATGGGGATTTGCCCAAGGGAACCTATTTTTATATTCTGGATCGCGGAGGAGATGGCACGGATGTAGTGAAAGGGTGGATACAAATCATTAGAGATTAAGAAATGCCAAAGAAATTCGGTTTATCGATATATAGGATTACGCTTTTGATGCTTTTGTTGGGTGTTGGTTTGCTCCATGCCCAAAAAGAGCCACAATACACCCAGTATATGTACAACATCGGGAGCTTTAACCCTGCTTATGTGGGCACTGTGGAAAGTCCAGAGATCATAGGGCTATATAGGGCACAATGGGTGGATATCGAAGGGGCTCCGACCACCATTCGAGCTGGGGCCAACATTCCCTTTAAAAATGAAAAAATGGGATTGGGGGTAAACATCATAAGTGATCAATTGGGTCCATCTACCCAAACCTATTTTGATGTGGCCTATTCCTATCAGATACAACTTTCCAATGACACCAAACTATCCTTTGGGTTGAATGCTGGCGGCTCTTCATTGAACATTGATTATTCCAAAGGCTCTTTTGAAGATCCCTCGGATCCATCATTGCTAGGGGATAAGTACAGCAATTTTTATCCGACTGTTGGGGCAGGATTGTTTCTCTACCATGAAGAGGATTGGTATCTGGGATTGTCCGTTCCCAACTTTTTGACCAGTACCTTGTATAATGATGAGGTTTCCACAATTGTGGAAGATAATATGCAGTTCAATGCCATTGGAGGATATGTATTCCAATTGGGGGACCGCACCAAGTTTAAACCCGCTTTTTTAGTCAACTATTTACAAGGAGCTCCGGTAACGGTAAACCTGTCGGCCAATTTTCAGTTTATTGATGCCCTGACCATTGGGGCCTCCTACCGATTTGACAACGCGGTGAGTGGTCTGGCGGGCTTCCAGATTTCCAATGGCATGTTCATTGGGTATTCCTATGATTACGCCATTAACGGACTTGGCGAATACAGTGGTGGCTCCCATGAGGCCATTTTAAAATTCTATATAGGTAGAGGTGGATTTGGTACTGGTAACAAAACGAAAAGCAATAACAAGGATTCTAAAAACAAAGGCAAACAGATTGATTCCCCAAGATTTTTCTAAGATGGTTCCAATAAAAAAAATAGGGTCGGTACTTTTCATGTTCATGTTGGGCATGGTGTTTTGTGTTGCGCAAACCAAAAAGTCCAAAGGGGATCTGTTCTTTTTTCAATACGAATACCAAAAGGCCGTCAATGCCTATGAAGAGCAATTGGCCAATGGTACGTTGACACCCAAACAATTTTTGAACCTGGCAGATGCCTATTTCCAGACGAATAATTTTGAGAAAGCCTCTGAGGCGTATCTCGATCTTTATAAGCGGGATACCCTAATGGATGGGCACCATTACAATAAAATGCTCCAGAGCTTTTCCAAAACAACTGACAAGGAGCGTAAAACAGCCTTTTTGGCAACCATGTCCAACGATTTTCCAAAGGAACTGATGGAGAACATGGATTTCAACAACCAAATGTTGCAAAGTGAATCGGCCAATACAGGATTGGACTATGAAATATTCAATTTGGAAGGCAATAGTCCACAAACCGATTTTGCACCAGCTTTTTATAAGGGTATGCTTCTCTTTTCCAGCGGAAGACAACAGAACAAAAAGGTGAAGTATGATCCAGGTAATGAGGGGTATTTCAATTTGTATGGGTCTACTTTGCAGCCCGATGGTCAGATTACCGCCATTCAACCTTTTGAACAGGTGGCCAGTTCCAATTTTCATAAGGCCACGCCCTTTTATTCCAACAAATTGAACAGCGTGTTCTATGTGCTTTCCAATACCCAAAATGGGGAAATGACCTTTGATGACAATGGAAAAAATGCTTTGTCTATCGGAATGCAAACCATTGGGGGAGCATTTCAGTTGTTGTTGAAAGATTTGAGCACTTCCTTCTACTACCCATTTTATGATGATGCCAGCGGTAAGCTCTATTTTGCTGCGGATTTTGAAGATGGTTATGGAGGTACCGATATCTATTTTGTATATACCACAAATGGTCAGGTCATGTCGGCTCCTATCAATTTAGGGCCAAGAATCAACTCTCCGGGGAACGAGATCGCCCCTTATATTTTTGAGGACAGCTTCTATTTTGCCTCTGATGTTTTTTACGGACTCGGCGGGATGGATATTTACAAGGCGAACATCGAAAAGGATGGTTTCGGGATACCCATCAACTTGGGAAATGGCATCAATACCGAATTTGATGATTTTGGCTTTGTGATCCGAAATGAGGGCGAAGGGCTGTTGGGCTATTTTGCTTCAAACCGAACAGGAGGAAAGGGCAAAGATGATATCTACGGATTTAAAGTGGATGAAAAACCAGGCTTGAAGACGATTACCTTCAAGGGAAAGGTGGTAAAACCCTATGGTCGTGGTGAAGCTGTTGCCAAAGCCGTAGTGCGACTTAAGGATGCCAATGGTCAGTTGTTGTCCGAAACTTATTCCGATGAGGAAGGGAACTATCGTATGGAAATTCCATGGACCAATACCTTGGTTCTAGAAAGTACTGCAGACAGATATTCCACTTTCAAAAAACGGTTTGCCGAAGAAGATTTACAAGGACTGGCCGGCAGTGATGCCTACAATATTGAACTGTCATTGTATGATGATTTGGTTGAGGAAAAAGAAGGTCAAAAGGTGGTGAAGCTGGAAAAGTTTTATTTTGCCAACAGTGCTATCCAACTCACTCCTGAAATCGATGCGCAATTGGACAAGGTCGTGTCGTTCATAAAGGCTTTTCCAAGTGCCCAGCTTCGAATAGAGACCTATACCGATAGTAGGGGAGGTAGCAGTACCAATTTTACACTGACCCAAGGTCGTTCCGATGCCATTAAGCGGTATTTGGTGAGCAAAGGTGTGCCTGCTACCAGTATTTTGTATTCCATCGGTTATGGGGAGGATAAAATATTGAACAACTGTACCAATGGGGTGTTCTGTATCGAAACCTTACATAAACAAAACCAACGATCGTTGGTGGTTGTGCTTAACGATAATGTCCTTTTCGATTAGATCAAACCAATAATACCCAACAATAGTAGAGCGCAAAAAGGGAAAGGAACACCATACCGGTATAGGTAAGGATCCGTAGTCCCAGTTTGGGTCTGTATTCCAAAGGAATGTCTTTGCCCATCACCGTTTTTAAGTTCATCCAACCCAATAAAGGGGCCAAAACAAAGGATACAAAAGTGGCCAAAGCTACCAGATTGCCCATGTTGGCACTGAACAGGGTAATCACCATCCAGTTGATCAAGGTCATTGCTATTACCGTTACGGCAAAAGCATTTTTGTTTTGAAAAAGGGATTGTTTGGGATATAATTTTTGAAGGATGTCCACACTTACCCTTGAGATGGCATCATGGGCCGTCATGCAGGTACTGAACATGGTGGCGAATGCCGCTACGGCAATGAAAAAGTAGGCCCAATTGCCAATATGGGTAGTAAAAAGGTTCACCAACTGGTCCGCGAAGACCACGGAATTACCGCTCAATTCGGTTCCAGTGCCATAAAGGGTCATCCAACCGATAATCATGAAAAATACGGCCAATAGTGCTGTTAAAATGTAGCCAACATTGAATTCTTGGATAGCAATCTTCAAGGTAGGTTTGTTTTTCATGGTCTTCAAGTTCTCCATTCCCCACATGCTTACCCACCCCGAAGCTTCTACTGCGGTAGGCATCCATCCCACCAAACCGATAAGGAAAAGTATGCCGGCACTGTTGAAAATTTCAGGACGTTGATAGGTTTCAGAACCGGGAACAGTTCCCTTTTGCAACACCATGATTGTGGTGATCAATAAGGCAACAAATAGAATAGTGATAACAGCTTTCAACGATTCTTCCAAAAAGCGGTACTTCCCAACAATCAATAGCAAGCTGATGAAAATGAACAATCCCAATGAAATGGTCCCGGCACTCATGCTGGTGATATGGAACAGGTTCATGAACAACCCAGCGGTGACCACGTAGAGCGCGGCCAAAATGGTAAAGGTGCTGATGAGCGTCACAAAAGCATAGATCCACAAATAGGTCTTGCCCATGTTCAGGTACCCTTGGATCAAACTTTTTTCGGTAACAGTGGTATATCGTATTCCGAACTCAAAAAAGGGATATTTGAACAGATTGGCCAAAAGGATCGGGATGACCATGATCCAACCATATTGTGCGCCTGCCTTGGTGGAGAGTACCAAATGTGAAGTACCAATGGCCATACTGGCAAAAAGTAGGCCAGGGCCGAGTGCTTTTATTAACGCTTTCATCCCGCTTGTTTGTTAATTTTCAAGCGGGAAGATATGTTTTTTTGTTCAAATTCCAGAAGCAGCTATCCTTGTCGACGGAATTATTTTTTATCCAGAAGTGCTTCTTGAAATAGATTGAAAATCCGCGTGTATTCGTCG
This sequence comes from Allomuricauda sp. M10, assembly GCF_020782875.1. GTDB lineage: Bacteria > Bacteroidota > Bacteroidia > Flavobacteriales > Flavobacteriaceae > Flagellimonas. Next base: position 270,404 of record NZ_JAJGBN010000003.1, read on the forward strand.
GTCCAGCTGCTGGGTTCCACAAAGCCATGTCGCTCCACGGGGTAAAGGGCCATTTCCCAATTTTCCTTGCCAAGTTCGATCAAGCGTTGGGAGAGTCTTACCATATCCTGAAAATGAACATTGTCATCCACCATGCCGTGAAGGATCAACAGTTTTCCTTTCAAACCATCCGCAAAATAGATGGGAGAGCTTTTTCTGTAAGCCAAACTATCCGTTGCAGGAGTGTTCAAAATACGGGCCGTATAGCCATGGTTGTAGGCGGCCCAGTCTCCAACGGAACGTATGGCCCCACCTGCACTAAAAATTTCAGGGGCATTGAACATGCCCATCAACGTGATGAATCCGCCATAAGATCCTCCGTAAATTCCAATTTTGTCCGAATCAATACCGTATTTGTCCATCAGCATTTTAGCGCCATCCACTTGATCGGAAAGATCTTTTCCGCCCATATGGCGGTAGATTCCGGTACGCCAATCACGGCCATAGCCCGCACTTCCTCGGTAATCGATATCCAATACGGTATACCCATTGTCCACCAAAAGGTTGTGGAACATATATTCCCTAAAATAGGAACTCCACCATTTGTGGGCATTTTGAAGATAACCTGCTCCATGCACAAAGATAACAGCTGCTTTATTCTTTACGGATGATTCAGGTTGATATAGCCTAGCATACACTTCAGCTCCATCCTCTGCCTTGAAGGTGATGATTTCAGGGTCCTTCCAATTGTATGCCTCAAATTCCTTGGTACTGGAATGGGTCAATTGTACGGCCTTAGTTTCTGTTTTGGCATACAAAGGGTTTTGCTGTAGGTACAGTTCCGTGGGTTTGTTGGAATAGGAATACAGAATGGCCATCTGTTTTTCATCAGGAGAAAGCGCCACATCGTTACTACCGACCATGTTTGTCAACTGTTCCCATTTGCCGCCTTTTAAAGGCATGGAATAAAACTGTCGGTCCCCGGGATGGGTTTTGTTGGAACCAAAATACCATCGGGTTTCATCCTTGGAAATAAAGGGGTCATAAACTTCAAACTCCCCGGAAGTCAAAGCCTTTGCTTTCTTGGAATTGATGTCCATGCTATACAAATGGGCATATCCCGTTTTTTCGGACATGAACCAAAATTCTTTGTCATTGGGCATCCAGCCTAGGGAACCGCCTCCCCATCCGCCAATGCCAGGCCCAGCAATCCAGGCCTCATCGTGTTGGCGGTCCAATTGTTCCACTTTGCCCGTTTCTGGGTCGAGAAGAACGATCCATCGGTCTTTGTAATCGTTGGCTTGAATGTCCAAAATAGCCTTGGTGCCATCGGAGTTCCATGTGGGTCCATTGATGAAACCGATTCGGTTTTCATTATTATAGGCCTTGTCTGGATAATCCTTGGTGTATTCTGGCACATAATCCAGTCCCTCCAAATTGTCCAAGGTCACCGCGTAACTTTCCCGTTTGGCCAAATTATACACGAACATTTCATATTTGGTAGGTTCGTCCCCAACTTTGGAGCGGGTATTTTGGTCTTCGGTATAACCCGATTCGGTTACGTAATGGGGTACAATGGTCCCTTTGGTCTTGGGTCTGTCCACCAAAACGTAAGTGATATACTTCCCGGATGGGGCTATTTCTAGACCCATAACTGATTTGCTTCCTGTTTCAAGTACCAAAGGTTCGAGTGCCTCTAATTTTTTGTTGATGGCCTCACCGGCATCTTTTTTGGCTTTTCGTTCGCTCAACACATCAAAAAGGCCCAATTGGTCTTGGTACAGAAATTCATCCTTCGAATCCCGTTTTTCTTCTTTGTCCTTCGCCTTTACAAAATGGGTCATTTGCTCTGTGGTTCCGGTTGCCATGTCCCAAACATAAAGCTCATCGTCTTTGGTATAGGCAATCGCCTTTCCATTGTTGGTGAAATGGGGACTGTTTTCCCTTTCCTGGGTTTTGGTGATGGGAGTGGATTTGTAGGTGGCCACATCCAACAGGAAAATATCACCATTTTTGGCATATAGGGCCTTGGTCTTTTGTTTGTTGTAGTTTAGTCTGGAAGACGGTAATGCATTTGCTGTCAAAAAACCCATCTTGTTGGTTTCCTTTTTACTGATGGAATACGCAAATAGCGAATCGGCCATGGCACCATCAGGGTTCCAGTCAAAATAAAGGGTGCTGCCATTGCTGGACCAATAGTGGTTAGAGGGTAGGTGACCCACAAAGTCATCCCCTTGCATGATGTCCTTGATCTTTAGGGTTGAATTATTGCCTTTTTGGGCTATTAAACCATTGAATGTCAGTAAAAAAAGAGCGATTAGAGTAAGATGTTTTCCCATTTCGGAATAAAGGTTTAAAGTTGGTTTGATTCCTGTATTTTCAAATATCGTGTATTTTGACGAGTTGCACCTGCATTGGGTTTGTTCAAATTTTGTTAAATGAAAAATTGAGGGAAGGTTTCTTTTTTTGTTCATTTTAAAAGTATCTTTAAAACCTACAAGGTTCTTTCGTTCCTTGTTTTTGGAGGAGTTGCAAATTGATTTCTTCAAACTGAAACATTTAACTTGCTATCAAATAACTACTTACAAATAAAACCAGATTAGCCAATGCAGATTATTGAAAATTCCACTGTTTACGATGCCATCATCGTGGGATCGGGAGCAGGGGGCGGGATGGCCACCAAGGTGCTGTCCGAGGCAGGCCTGAAGGTCGCCGTTGTAGAGGCCGGGCCCTTTTTTGACCCCGCCCTTCCAGAGCACCAGACCCAATTGAAATGGCCTTACGAAAGTCCAAGGAGAGGTGCCAGTACCCGTTTTAGACCCTTTGGGGATTTTGATGCCGCCTATGGGGGCTGGGACATTGAAGGTGAGCCTTACACCCAAAAGGACGGCACGCAGTTTGAATGGTTCCGATCCCGAATGCTTGGGGGTAGGACCAACCACTGGGGAAGGATTTCCCTGCGTTTCGGTCCAAAGGACTTCAAGCACAAAGATGTGGATGGACACGGTGATAACTGGCCCATCAGCTATGACGATATTAAACCATACTATGATAAGGTGGACAAATTGATCGGGGTTTTCGGAACCAATGAAGGACTTCCGAACGATCCCGATGGTTTCTTCTTGCCACCACCAAAACCAAGGTTGCACGAGTTGTTCTACATCAAGGGAGCAAGAAAGAGCAACATTCCGGTATATCCATCAAGGCTTTCCATGTTGACCAAAAAGCTGAACGATTACCGCGGCGTTTGTTTTTATTGCGGACAGTGTAACCGTGCCTGTCAGGTGTACGCCGATTTCTCCGCTGGGACCTGTTTGATATTCCCTGCCCAAAAGAATGGTGGTCAGGTGGATCTTTTTGTGAACTGCATGGTTCGTGAAGTTACCACAGATGCCGAAGGAAAGGCAACAGGGGTGTCCTACATCAACAAGGAAGATAGAAAAGAATACAAATTGAAGGGGAAAGTAGTGGTACTTGGTGCCTCTGCCTGTAGTTCCGCTAGGATCCTATTGAATTCCAAAAGCAAGCAGCACCCCAACGGATTGGGGAACAGCAGTGATGTGGTTGGGAAATACCTCCACGATTCCACTGGGGCTGACCGCGCTGGTTTTATCCCAGATTTGATGAACCGAAAAGTATCCTACAACGAGGATGGGGTAGGTGGAATGCACGTGTACTCCCCTTGGTGGGGCGACAATTCCAAACTGGATTTCCCACGGGGTTACCATATTGAGGTATGGGGCGGTATGGGCATGCCAAGCTACGGCTTCGGATTCAATGCAAACGAGTTCAACCAATTCTTCGGCACCAAGGTGGGAGGTTATGGTGATGTGCTGAGAAGTGATGCCAAGAAATATTACGGGGCCGTGGTAGGTATGGCCGGTCGTGGGGAATCCATTGCGAGAAAGGAAAACTACTGCGAGATCGACCCGACCACCGTGGATGAATTCGGTATCCCGGTATTGCGTTTCCATTACAAGTGGTCGCAGTACGAGATCAACCAGGCCAAGCACATGCAGGATACCTTTGAGGAGATCCTGATCAACATGGGTGGCGAGCCATTGGGTAAGAAACCGGGCAAGGATACCAATTACGGCCTTCATAACCCAGGGAACATCATCCACGAAGTGGGCACCACCCGAATGGGTGACGATCCCAAGACTTCGGTGACCAACAAATACCAACAGTTGCACGATGTGGACAACGTATTTGTGGTAGATGCAGGACCATTCGTTTCGCAGGCGGACAAGAACTGTACATGGACCATTTTGGCCCTTTCCATGCGGGCCTCCGAGTATATCGTTGACCAGTTGAAACAACAAAACATATAAGTGATGGATAGGAGAAAGAGTTTAAAATCGATCGTATTAGGTTCTGTTGCCGGTGGATTGGCACTGCATGGGTGCAAGCCCAGTGCCGAGACCGAGGAATTGGTAGAATCCCCGAAAATAACCTATCCGGGCAGGGTTCCCTTGGAAGAGGAACTGATTGCCGAATTGCAGGCAGAAGAATTCCTGAACCCACACGAAGTGGCCACCCTGACCATTTTGTGCGACCTTATTTTACCGGGTAGCGAAGAGTTCAAGGCGGCCAGTGATGCCGATGTGGTGGGGTTCATTGAGTTCATGGCAAAGGACAATCCACGTTACCAGCCCGATCTGCGTGGCGGGCTGATGTGGTTGGACCACAAGTGCAATACGGAATTCGCCAAAGAGTTCAAGGACTGTACCGTGGAACAGCAAAAGAGCATTTTGGACCCAATTGCCTTTTACGACCCTGAGATTCCAGGAAATGAGAGACCTTTTGAGGTGAACTTCTTTTCGTTGGTAAGGAACTTGACCATGACCGGTTTTTATACCACCAAGATCGGGATTGAGGAGATCGGATACAAGGGTAACATGCCCAATGTTTGGGACGGGGTACCAGATGATGTCTTGGCCCAACATGGTGTTGCCTATGAGGAAGAATGGTTGGCCAAGTGTGTGGACCAGAGCAAACGTGGCATAAAAGCCGAATGGGACGAAAACGGGAATTTGATCACCTAGGTGATGTTGATCATAAAATAAAAGGGCCGATACTTTAGTATCGGCCTTTTTTGTGTTGCATTATTGTATTGATTATGGTGTATTGAGTTCCTCCAGAACCGTCACATCAACTGTGCCTGTAAAGGTTACCATGTTGTTGGAGGTGTTTTGTTCAGCGGGTAAGGTTGCCGAAAAGTCATAAGTAAGATGGTTGGTGGCATCGTCAAAGGCAAAATTTTGAATCATGCCATCTTCGATCAAAATAAAATCACTTCCATCCAAATAAAAAAACTTGTGATCTTGCCCAACAACGGTATAGCCAAGAAAGTAAATATGAAGAAACCCAAATTGTTGGGATGCCGCACCTAAATCCAGAACTTCTAATTCCAATCCAAAGTAGGATGTTTGGAATGCATTATCGGGAGTACTGAGAAACCGCATTGTCTTAAATGTTGTGATATTGTCTGAAACTGATATGCTGTTGAATTGGGATATGTAGGAACCTTCAACTGATGTATATCTATAGATGACAGAATCTTGAAAGGCTACTCCATCAGGTCGGTTGCCTTCCATTTTCACATTGATATGACCATATTTGGCCAATTCCTCATAACCCACGCCATTGGCCCCATTTTGTCCATCTTCCCCGTTTTGCCCATTTTCACCATTGGTCCCATCCTCACCATTTGTACCGTCCGTTCCGTTGATACCATTGACTCCATTTACACCATTTGTCCCATCCGTACCATCTTCTCCATCAGCGCAGGATATCACGATCAAACTCATGATAACCATTGCCAATCCTAAATATTTGTTTAGTCCCATCATTTCTTGAATATTGATAGTTGATCCTACTGATTAAATGATTTGCTCCAAAACAATGGCGTCCACAGTCCCTGAAATATGTAAGGGGTTGCCGGTAACATTTGCATCACCCTGTACGGTAAAATCAAAAGAAAAGGTTAAATGGTTGGATTCCTCGTCATAGACCACATCAGTAAGTTGAAAATCCAAGACTGAAGGGTTGTCGTTTTCATAAGAATGACTCACAATGAAATACTTTTGGTCGTTCCCGACCACAGCATAATCTGAAATGCCGTAACTAAAAGTGAAGTCTTGGTTCGCTTGACCGATATTGCCAATGGATAGGTTGATACTCATGGCGGATTCCTGGAATTCATCGTCTGGAGTACTCAGAAATCGGGCCACGACGAAGTCATGCCATTGATCTTCACCTACCATATAGGAATCAACAGAGCTAAATTGCGAAAGGTAGAAGCCATCAGCAGGGGTGAACTTGAAAGATGTGGAGTCAGTAAAGGCCAAGTTGTCCACTGGTCTATTCCCTTCCATTTTAAGGGTGATGAATCCGTATTCGGTAAGCTCATCAAAACCAATTCCATCGGTTCCGTCATTACCATTGGTTCCATTTTCTCCATTGGTTCCATTTTCTCCGTTTGTGCCATCTTTGCCGTCAGTGCCGTTGGTACCATTAATGCCGTCGATACCATCGACACCATCTTTTCCGTCCTCGCCGGAACAGGAAATTAGAGTAAGACCCAAAACTAAGGTCAACATGCCAAAAAGTTTCATTGTTTTCATGATCAAGTTGTTATTATATAGATTTTTAGGGGGCTATCAGTTCAAATAGATTTATGTCTACTGTGCCGGATACATTTAAAAAGTTGCCAGAATCGTTATTGGCACCTTCAACTGTGAATTCATAGGAGAAAGTAAGGTGATTGCCATTTTCTGGATCAAAGGCCATGTCTGGAATCACGATTTCCGAAACCCCTTCGCCACCGGTTTTATAGGTGTCGGTTATTACAAAATATTTATTGTCTGTGCCAATAACGCCATACCTGTTTATCACAAGTACAACCGATATTATATTCTGATTGGCCTGACCCGGATTGTCCACGGTAACTTCCCAGTCTACAAAAGTTGTATTGTAAGTATCGTCTGGAGAGCTGTAAAAACGACGGAAGTTAAAGAAGTACTGGATGTCATCTCCATTCTGCGTTGTTTCTAAAATATTGTAGTTTGGGAAGCTTGAGGCATTTATAGGGGTATACTTAAAAATCGTAGCATGTTCAAAAGCATCCCCGTCAGGCCTATTGCCGCTTAAATTTAAAGTTACGGCACCGTATTGGATCATTTCTGCAAGACCATCCCCATCTTCTCCATCTTCTCCATCCACACCATCTTGTCCGGCTGCGCCTGTCTCTCCAGGGGCACCGTCTTCTCCAGGAGCCCCATCCTGTCCGTTGGCCCCATCTTTGCCATCCAATCCATCTATTCCGTCAATGCCATCCTTGCCATCTTCAATGGAGCAAGAGGTAAGGGTCAATCCTATACAAAGGACGGACAGGCCGAGTAGTTTGTTCAGTCTCATGATATTAAAGTTTGGAAGTCTAAGGTAGTGGGGGCTGTGAACGGGCAAGGTTATAATTGATGGATGTAGCCAACCATTTGATGAAAGCTTCTTGGCAATTGACAGGCTTCTTTAATTTCATTTACCATTTGATCATGCGTAAACTAGGCAGGGTATAGGAAAATTCCTTATTTTTAAAACAATGGTTCCCCCGCTATTAAAATTCAACTTCGTATGGCGATACAATTCTTGGGGAACAAGACCCAACGCTTTTATTTTCAGGATCAAGGGGAACGCAAAAGCTATGTGCTCATTTATGGGGACGATGTGGAACTTTTGCCCGGCAACGCCCCAACCGCAGGGTACACCCCGATCAATTATAGAGGCAGGGACGGGGAGATCAAAAGTCCGTCCTTGGTGAACAAAAGGAGCCTCGAGATGTACTTTTTAGACGTAGGCCAAGGCGATGCCGCCTTTGTGGTGACCCCCAACGATACCAAGATCTTGGTGGACGGTGGCCTTCGTGATCGTGCCTTGGGGTTCATCATTTGGAAATACCGCTTGGACATCCCCGGTAATACGGTAACCATAGACCATATGTTTCTGAGCCATGCCGATGCCGACCATGTGGAAGGCCTCATTCCGCTCATCGAGCATCCGCAGATTACGGTGAGCAACATCTATCATAACGGGATTGGGCTGTTCGATTCTGGCTTTAATACCGAATTGGGCAACGAAGTGAACGGTGAATTGGTGACCAAACATAGCACCCTCACCGACCTGAACGGGTTTCAATTGAAGGGAACGTTTAAAAAATGGATCGATGCCATCAAGGTGAATAACATCAATTACCATCGGCTGGATAAATCGGCAGGCATCCTGAACATTGGCGACCCCGACATCCGAGTGGAGATTTTGGGACCTATCCTAAAACCCAACGGGGCTTTTGAATGGTTCGGGGGCAAGTCGCATACCATCAATGGGCATTCCTTGGTGTTCCGGATGTCCTATAACCATGTCCGCACTTTTTTCTCGGGCGACCTGAACATTGAAGGGAGTGGACTCCTATTGTCCCAACCCGATGGTGCCCTTAACGTAAATGCGCATGTGTTCAAGGCGCCCCATCACGGTAGCCATGAGTTTGACCCTGACCTGTTCAAGGCGGTGAACCCGATGGTTACGGTGGTATCTTCCGGTGAAGTACCCGATCATGGTCACCCCAGAGCCAAATTTTTGGGAGCGATCGGAAGAGCGGTGCGTGGGGAGGAGCCCTTGTTGTTTTCCACGGCCTTATCCGCTTTGTTTGTGGATGATGAGGATGCGGAGCATGTGGCGGCTTCCAACATTATTGAACCGACCACTTTGGGCGACTTGGATTTTTCCCTATCGGCTTCCAATACAGTGGCGAGGCGTAGGTTTAAAAAGATATTACCGGGCATCATCAACGTGCGCACCGATGGAGAATACATTTACGCTTATAGACGGGTACAAATGGGTTACCAGTGGGAGTCGTATAAGATGCGGTATGAGAATTGAATAAAGGAAATCGATAAAGTATAATCTATTTTAAACACTTGCAATCCATTTATTATGAAAAGATTAGTTATGTACTTATTCCTGCTTCTTTGTTCAGGTTTATATTCCCAATTAAAGTTTTATGATTTACAGGGGAATCTTCTTGATGTGGGTGAAGGAAATTCAATAAACTCGGTTAAGGAAAAGAATTTTCCTGAAGAGGTTCTAACAAAATCCAGTTTTGTTGATTATAAAGAAGCTGAGTTTACAACGATTATTTGTAAAATGTTTTCATATGAACCAATTTTCATTTTAGGCGAATTTCCTAAAGGAAAAGAAAAGGAATATATTAAATCGATTCTTGACATTTTCAAAAATGAACATTCTAAAAACTATTTCATTGACCATGAAAGAATGGTCAAATATGATTTGATGGATGCTATCGAAAAGAAAGCTACTGATTTATTCATTTTGAAAAGATTGGGAAAGCCATCAAACTCATATGAGGATAGTCAAGAAAACAAAATATATTCTTATCGAGGAGATTTGAGGACAATCGATATAATATTTAAAAATGGATATTTGGCTGATTTCAAAATTTATGGTGGATATTAATTAGTTTAAACAAAAAATCCCTAATAACCAATAAGTTAAAAGGGATTTCTGTACTCGAGGCGGGACTTGAACCCGCACGGCCAAAAAGGCCACAGGATTTTAAGTCCGGCGTGTCTACCAGTTCCACCACTCGAGCAACTTGCCCAGTGTCTACCTCCCGATACCTATCGGGGCCAACACCGAAGCCTGGACTTGAAACAAAAAAACGCTGCAAGCAGCGTTTTTGAGCGAAAAACGGGATTCGAACCCGCGACCTCCACCTTGGCAAGGTGATGCTCTACCAACTGAGCTATTTTCGCATGTTCTGCAAATAGCTTTCGAGCCAAACCACTGGTGTTTTATGCTCTACTCCCGATAGCTATCGGGACGCTATTTTCGCATTTTAAAGAACTCTGCACTTTTTCTAAGCGCGGATGCAAATTTAATACAATTCTTTAAAATGTAAAGTGTTTTCAAAAAAAATATAAGGAGGAAAATAAGGTCGTCCAGCAACGGGTGCCAGTACCCAAAAACAAGCAGTTCTGGCTTTAGGGTTCTTTTCGTTTCAGTACCTTGTCCTTCAATACTTTGTCCTGTACCTGCTTGGCATAATTTCGGCTCACGGGAATTTTATGGCCCTCTTCCAAGATCAGTTCGTGGTTTTCCAAAGACCGTATTTTGGCTATGGGCACGATGTACGATTTGTGCACCCGAATAAAGGCTTCCGTATCCAAATTTTCCTCAATGGTCTTTAACGGCATCAGGCTCATGTGCTTGTCCGAAGTGGTGTGGATCAGCACATAGTTTTCCAACGCTTTTACAAAAAGGATTTCCGAAGTGTAGATTTTTTGATACCGCCCGTCGCATTTTACAAAAAAATAAGATGGTTCGGCGGTTGTTTCGGTAGGTTCTTGGGTGCCCGATTTATAAGAATGATAACGTACGGCCTTGGTCACCGCCTTAAAAAAACGGTTGAAGGTGATGGGTTTCAACAGGTAATCGATCACATCAAACCGAAACCCATCCAAAGCATAATTGGGGAAGGCCGTGGTGATGATGACCATGGGCAGATCGTGACGCACTTTTAGAAAATCCAACCCCGTTAAATACGGCATCTGGATGTCCAAAAAGATGAGGTCGATGGCCTGTTTTTCCAACATTTGGTCCAATTCCAAAGCATTTTCAACCGTGCACACCAGTTCCAAATGGTCGATGACCTGCACGTATTCCTGCACCACCTCCCTAGCGAGCGGCTCATCATCCACAATTATGCACTTCAGTTTTTTTGCCATTCCAGTTTCAATAGTACGGAAAATCTATCTTTTTGATCATCAATATGTAACGAATGCGATTCAGGGTACAATAAATGCAACCTGCGTTCCACGTTGGTCAGCCCGATGCCTTTGGGTCGTTCATCCTCATGACCTAGTCCATTGGGACCTTTACTGTTTTCAATATGCAATTTGAGGTAGGAGTCGGTCACTTTGAGCGTCATCCGGATAAAATTGGGTTGCCCCTTTCCTTTGGAAACGTGTTTGAACGCATTTTCCACAAAGGGAATAAGAATAAAGGGTGCAATCGATTTTTGATGCAGCGTTTGGTCTAGAATATCGAACTGCATTTCAGTATGTTCAGGATCCAAACGCAGTTTTTCCAGGTCGATGAAATTTTCAATAAACCGAAGTTCCTTTTCCAACGGAATTTGCTCATCATTGCATTCATACAATTGAAAGCGTAGCATGTCCGAAAAATTGGCCAAGGATTCCGAAGCCAAATCCGGATTTTTGTGGATCAAAGCAAAAATGGAATTGATGGTATTGAACAAAAAATGGGGGTTGATCTGCGATTTCAGGTATTTCAGTTCCGTTTCCAGGTGTTCTTTTTCCAGTCGCAACCGTCTTTTCTCCGCTTGGAGCCAATTCTTGCCCAATTTGATGCTCATGCCCAAGGTCATGCTGGCCACGGTGGAGGGCAGGGCCCACACAAAATAGATGGTGGTGAATTGGTACGGATATACCCCGAACAACTCGAACAGGGTCTTTCCAGAAAGATAGGAGGCCAAAAAATACCCGCTCACAATAAAGGCATTGCAGACCAAAATGGTGGCCAACACCGAAAAAATATAACTGGCATAGCGGCCAACATACAACAACTTCGGAATCAGATAGTACAGGTTGAAGTACACCCCGATAATCTGGAAAATCACATAAAAATAGAATTTGACGGAAGAGTCGCTGTGGAGTAGATACTCCCAAACTTGGGATAGACTGCCCACATTGATGGTCAACCATACCAAATGATACCCCAACCAAAAGGGGATGTGGTACAGTTTGAGTCGCAAGGCAATCTTTTTCAGTCGGTTGAAGTCCATCCGCAAATTCATAAATCAGTACAAGTTACTTTTTTTGGCCTTGTGCCCCAGCCAAATTGACGACCTGTCATAAATAATTGACGAACGACAATTTTCATCATTATCTGGGATAAGAAGCAGGAAGTCAACTAAGTATCACCTTCTGTCAATCCAATTATGTTGGTAGGACAAAGCAACCTTCATTTGGCAGAAATCAATTCAAAGCAAATGAAAGTCAAGGAATTAACTGGTAAAAAAATCTGTGTGAACCTTATGTTGATTGCTGGAATATCCCAAGTTTTGGGTCAGGTAACCGGCAGGGTAAACGATGAACAAGGCAATCCTGTTCCTTTTGCCAATGTGGTGTTGTATCAGGCCTCCGATACCACGTTGGTGACCGGCACTATCACGGACGATGTGGGTCATTTTTCTTTGGAAACCAAAGCAATAGGCCCATTTCGAGTGCGGGTGACCTATCTCGGTTTTGCCGATCACTATACGGAACCCTTTCATTTGAATTCAGGTGTGCCATCACTTCAATTGGGCACTTTGGTGTTGACCGAAAATGTGAACGAACTGGATGAGGTGGTGTTGGCGGCACGAAGGGATTGGGTACAACGCACCCCGGAAGGCCAAGTAATCAATGTGCAGAGCAGTGTGATGACCAAGGGTAGTAATGCCCTGCAACTGCTGGAACGGTTACCCGGGGTGATTTTGGACCGAAGGGACGACCAGTTTTCCTTGAACGGGCAAAGTGGGGTTACCGTCCTCTTCAACGGTCGAAGGGTATCCATGTCCATGGAAGATGTGATGGCCCTTTTGGAGAGCACCTTGGCGGACAATATTGAAAAGGTGGAACTCGTCACCTCTCCTTCGGCCAAATACGATGCGGATGGGGGAGCGGGCATCATCAATATTATCTTCAAAAAAGGAATGAACGAGGGCAGCCAGTGGAACTACAGCGCCAGTTTGGGGTATGGCTATTGGGAAAAGGCAAGTACCTCGTTGGGCTATTCCTTCGGAACGGAAAAAATGCATCTGAATGCCAACTATTCCCTGTTCCACGATCATGGCAAAAATGGGTTTGAAGGGTCGGGAACGAGTTTTCAACCTATTCTCGGCGCTCCCAGTCAGGCTATTTTTTCCACCTATTTCAATAATAACAACAATGCCCATAACCTGAATTTAGGAATGGGGTATCAAATTTCACCAAAGATGGAACTAGGCGGGGAACTCACCTTGAATTTTTCCAAGAATAGAGCTATTTCAGATGTGAACAACCAACGAATCATAGAAGGTCAGGATTATTTTAGATCTCATTTGGTTACAGACGGTAATGCATCGAAGTTGAATGTGATTTCTTCCCTATACCTGACCAATAAACTGACCGATCATTCTAGTTTTGCTGTGGATGTGAGCTATCTCAACTTTACCAATGATAACCCGGCCAACACCCAGACTGAATATTTTGATGAAAACGATGAGCCCTACGACCCGGAAAACGAAATTTTTACGGATGGGAATCGAGGTTTTAGTGAATCCACCATCCAGTTGGGGGTACTCAAGTTGGATTACAACCATGCCTTCAGTGACAAATTGGAGGCGGAATTCGGATTCAAAGGCAGTTATTCCGATAACACCAACGATAGCAAGATTGAAACCCAGGTTGATGGGGAATGGATCGTGGATCCCCGATCCCAAAGCTTGGTTGAGAGTGATGAAACTTTATGGGCAGTGTACTCTCAGTTTCATGTGCAACTTCATAAAAAATCGAAGGTCGACCTTGGTTTACGGTATGAGGATTGGAGACGCAACTTGTCCACTTCGGAAGAGGATTTTGCCATCCGTCAATTCTTTCCGTCGGTTTCCTACCAATACCAACTTTCTGAAAATCGGCAACTCAACCTGAATTACCATCGCCGGATCAGTAGGCCTGCCTATTCCGATTTGGTCACGAGTTTGTACTACAATGATCCCACCGCCATTTTTACGGGCAATCCCATGTTGCGGCCGGGTATCACCAATACGTTGCAATTGGAATATGTGAAAAATGGATTTTCTATGGGACTGTCGCTTCAAAAGGAAATCGACCCCATCATTCGATACCAATTGACGTCCACACCCCAGAATGACATCTTGGTAGTGTCCCCACAAAATGCAGATTATCAGAAAAGTATAGGTCTCTTTTTGAACATTCCCGTACAGTGGGCATCTTGGGCTAGGCTCAATGTGTCCTCCACTTCGGCCATTCGCGATTATAAAATTTCATACAGCCCCAACCCAGCTTCAAAGACCTATTTCTACCAGGGTCTCAACTTTAACCAAAGCTTCAAATTGCCTTGGCAAATGGATGTGGAATTGTCGGGTTGGTACAATTTTGATCACTATAACGGCACCAATTCCACAGAGGGTTTTGGGGTGATGAATTTTGGGATTTCAAAACAGTTCAAGAACGATTGGGGAACCTTGCAGTTCAGTGTTTCAGATGTGTTCCGAAGTTTGGATATCCATACCCATATCAGTGGGATGACCCCCATTGTTTTTGATATTGATACACACTCTCGGTATAGGGATGAATCGGCCTTTACCCGTATTTTTCGTTTGACCTATTCCCGAAGTTTTGGAGGAAATGCGAACAAAAAATCACGTAATCTGGAAAAAGAGGAATTCAATCGGGTAAATTAAGAAGTGGCCTTCTTCTTTTTGCTCAACATGCGTTTGATCTCGTTGAGTTTCATCAGGGCTTCCACAGGCGTTAGGGTGTCAATGTCCAAATGCAAAATTTCATCCTTGATTTCTTCCAACAAGGGGTCATCCAAATTGAAAAAACTCAACTGCATCTCGTTTTGGGAGGCTTGGAGTTTATCTGAAATCTCTTCACTGGAATGTGATTTTTCCAGTTTTTTCAGGATTTTATTCGCCTTTTGGATGACCTGTTGGGGCATGCCCGCCATTTTGGCCACATGGATCCCGAAGCTGTGCTCACTGCCCCCGGGTACCAATTTCCGTAGGAAAAGCACATTATCCTCCAGTTCTTTCACCGAAACATTGTAGTTCTTGATCCGGGTAAAGGTGGTGGTCATTTCATTCAGTTCGTGGTAGTGCGTCGCAAAAAGCGTTTTGGCCCTGGCCGGATGTTCGTGCAAATATTCCGAAATGGCCCACGCAATGGAAATACCATCGTAAGTGCTGGTACCGCGACCGATTTCATCCAACAACACCAAACTGCGCTCGGAAAGGTTGTTGAGGATGGATGCCGTTTCGTTCATTTCCACCATAAAGGTGGATTCGCCCATGGAAATGTTATCGCTGGCCCCCACACGGGTAAAAATCTTGTCGATGACGCCAATTTTGGCCTCGGAGGCGGGTACAAAACTTCCCATTTGGGCCAAGAGCACAATCAGTGCCGTTTGCCGTAACAAAGCCGATTTACCACTCATGTTCGGTCCCGTGATCATGATGATTTGTTGGTCATCACGATTCAATAATACATCATTGGTCACGTACTGCTCGCCCAAGGGCAGCTGTTTTTCAATAACGGGGTGTCTGCCTTCTGTAATGTCCAGTGCGGTGGACTTGTCCATGAACGGTTGCACATAATTGTTCTCGCTGGCCAGTTGTGCAAATCCACAAAGGCAATCCAACTGTGCGATCAAATGGGCATTCTGTTGCACTGGGGTGATGAATTCCTGCATCCATACCAATAGGCGTTCGAATAGTTGTTGCTCCAAGTGTAGAATGCGCTCCTCGGCTCCTAGGATTTTGGCCTCGTATTCCTTGAGTTCTTCGGTGATATAGCGTTCCGCGTTCACCAAGGTCTGTTTGCGGATCCAATTTTCCGGAACCTTGTCCTTGTGGGTATTGCGTACCTCAATATAATAACCGAACACATTGTTGGAATCGATTTTGAGCGAAGTGATCCCTGTAAGTTCGGTTTCTCGCTCCAACATTTTGTCCAGATAGTCCTTGCCCGAAAAAGCAAGGTTGCGCAATTCGTCCAATTCCTCGGAATAACCAGTGGCAATGGTGTTGCCTTTGGCTAGGTTCACAGGGGCTTCCTCGTTCAAAACCTCCTTGATTTTAGCTCGAAGGTTCTCACAAGCTTCCAAACGTTCTCCAATATTTTGCAGTGAAGGATTGGTGCTGTCCTGTGCCGCTAATTTTATGGGCACGATGGCTTCCAACGAATTTTTAAGTTGGATGACTTCCTTCGGGTTGATTTTTCCGGTCGCCAATTTGGAAATGAGACGCTCCAGATCACCCATTTGCTTGATCCAATGTTGCATCTTTTCCAATTGATCACCATGTTCCTTCAAATGGGCCACCACTTGATGGCGCTGCTGAATTTTCTCCAGATTTTTCAGGGGAAGGGCCAGCCAGCGTTTCAATAAACGTCCACCCATGGGCGACAGCGTGTTGTCGATAATGTCCAACAAGGTCACTGCATTTTGATGAGGGGAATGGTAGAGTTCCAGGTTTCGGATCGTGAACCGGTCCATCCACACATATTCCTCTTCGGCAATGCGTTGAATCTGGTTGATATGCTGTAGGCGACTATGTTGTGTTTCCGATAGGTAATGCAATACCGCACCTGAGGCAATGATGCCATGGTTGAGGTGGTCAATACCGAAACCCTTAAGGGTTTTGGTGCCAAAATGGTTGTTCAGGCTTTCCACGGCATAATCTTCCTGAAAGATCCAATCTTCTGTAAAAAAGCTGTGGTATTGATTGCCAAAATATTCTGTAAATTCCTTTTTATGGTTTTTGGAGACTAACACTTCATTAGGTGCAAAATTTTGAAGCAGTTTGTCCACTTGCTCCACCGAACCTTCCGAAGTCAAAAATTCTCCCGTGGAAATGTCCAAAAAGGAAATGCCCAACTTGTTCCTTCCAAAATGAACGGCACTTAAAAAGTTATTGTTCTTGGCAGTCAGGATGTCATCGTTGAGGGCCACACCAGGGGTCACCAATTCGGTCACCCCACGTTTTACGATGCTCTTGGTCATCTTGGGATCTTCCAACTGGTCGCAGATGGCAACCCGTTGCCCGGCTTTTACGAGCTTCGGCAAATAGGTGTTAAGGGAATGGTGGGGAAATCCGGCCAGTTCCGTTTTATCGCCACCATTGTTCCGATGGGTTAGGATAATCCCCAGGATTTTGGCGGCCTTGATGGCATCATCACCAAAAGTTTCGTAAAAGTCGCCCACACGGAAAAGCAACAGCGCATCAGGATGTTTGGTCTTGATGGCATTGTATTGTTGCATCAACGGGGTTACCTTCTTTGTCTTATTGGCTGCCAAAGCGATTTTATTCGTTTATTTTTGCCCTTTGATGAGGCAGAAGTTCATATTGGTTATCGATACTCAACTGATGTCACATCGAGCGGAGTCGAGATGTTTGGTCAACCTTTCGACTGCGCTCAAGGCGACCAAATTGTTTTTTCGTAACAAGAAATAATTTCGAGCTACGGGAAAAACGAATATATCGCTTTCATCAGGTTCCCAAAATTTTTGTTGATATTTTGCCATCAATGGTTAAAAAAATGAATCGAAAACTGGAAAATAGCGAATTGGAACGACTGGACGTAACCAGTTTCAAGGAAGCAAAAAAGACGCCGATCATTGTAATATTGGACAATGTTCGCAGCTTGAACAATATTGGTTCCGTGTTTCGAACAGCCGATGCCTTTTTGGTGCAAAAGATTTATCTCTGTGGCATTACGGCAACCCCTCCCCATAAAGATATCCGGAAAACGGCCCTGGGTGCCACCGAGAGTGTGGATTGGGAATACCGAAAGGATACCCTGGAACTGGTCGAGGAACTCAAATCCAAACAGGTTAAGGTCATTTCTGTGGAGCAGGCAGAGAATGCCATCATGTTGAATGATTTTCATGTGGACGCTAACACAACGGTGGCCTTGATTTTCGGAAATGAGGTCAAGGGGGTGTCCCAAGAGGTGGTATCGGCCAGTGATGCTGTTTTGGAAATTCCGCAGCTGGGGACCAAGCATTCCCTCAATATTTCGGTAAGTGCAGGGATAGTAGTGTGGGATGTGTGGTGCAAACTCAATGCCCAAAAATGAAAAAAGCCCTGTTCTTTACAGGGCTCTATATAAAGCTTGAGTTAGTTAGTCTCGTATTTTGAGGGCTCTAAGAAAATAAAACCAATCGTTATATCCAAATATTTTGCAAAAATTCTCTTAAATGGTTGAGGATAGAATGTTGTCTTCCAGCTTTTGTAAAATGGTTTCGTAATCCTCGGGTTGTTGTACAAAATCCATTTCGCTGATGTCCACGATCAAACTGTTCTGGTCTTGGTGGCTCTTGATAAAATCCAGATAGCCCCTATTTATTTTCTCAAGATATTCAGGGTCAATGTTTTGCTCATAATCCCTTCCCCGTTTTTTTATGTTCGCCAGCAACCGTTCTGTGTTTTGGTAGAGATATAGATAGATTTCCGGCTTTTTTACCTCCTTGTACATAAAATTGAAGACCTTTCGGTATAGGTTGTACTCTTCACGCTGCAAGGTCACCTTGGCAAAGATCAACGATTTGAAGATGTCATAATCGCTCACCATAAAATTCTTGAAGAGGTCAAACTGGGAAGTGTCATCCATAAACTGCTGGTAACGATCTGCCAAAAAGGACATTTCCAAAGGAAAAGCATATCGCGACTGATCCTCGTAAAATTTGGGTAGGAAAGGGTTGTCCGCAAATCGTTCCAAAATCAATTTGGCATTAAAATCATGGGCAATCATGGTGGAAAGGGTTGTCTTTCCGGCACCAATGTTCCCTTCAATGGAAATCAGCTGCAACTGCGAAAAAAGGCCGATTCGGTCCTTGAACAGTTTGTGCTTTGTTTTGGTCAACTTGCTTTTGTCCCTGCATTCCTGGAGCAGGTTTCGGGTGTCTTTCTCAAAAATGGGATGGTAAAACTGGGGGGCAATATCCGATAACGGTTTCAGTACAAAATTGCGGTTTTGCATCTGCGGATGCGGAATTACCAAATCGTCGGTATTGATGATTTCTTGACCGTAATATATGATGTCAATGTCCAAGGTTCGGGAGCTGTAACCATCCCCATGGGAACGTACCCGTCCAAATTCTTGTTCTATGTCCAAAAGGGTATCCAACAGGGCTTTTGGTTCAAGGGGTGTCAGTACAGAAATACAAATGTTCAGAAAATCGTCCCCTTCAAAACCAACGGCGGGGTTTTCATATACCGAAGAAATATCCAACACAAGACCAACCTGCTGTTGTGTCCGAAAAATAGCTTTTTGCAGGTTCGCAATCCGATTGCCCAAATTGCTTCCGAATGATAAATATACCTTGTGTTTTTTGCCCATAATCGAAGGAACAAAGTAAACAAAACAATACTACAATGGTTATATTTGGCACGTAATAAATTTTGTTGGATGAACTTTTTGAGGAACCTTTTGGCTTCCATTTTAGGGAGCTTGGTGGCATTTGCGATAATCATGGGGATGTTCTTCATCTTTTTGATTTTGATGGGAAATTCGGAGGAAGGAGTACTGGTAAAAAAGAATTCCATTTTGGAAATCGGACTGATGATGCCCATCATGGATTATACGGGAGTTGATGATACCGATCCCTTCGGTGGCCTGTGGGCTTCGGAAATGGGTCTGGATGAGATCATACACGCCATTAAGGTGGCCAAGGAAGATGATCATATTGAGGGAATCAGCATCACCACCAGTTTTTTACAGGCAGGGATGGCCCAAACAAGGGAGATCAGGCAGGCATTGCTCGATTTCAAGGCATCAGGCAAGTTTGTCATGGCGCATTCCGATTTTTATTCCCAAAAGGATTATTATTTGGCCAGTGCGGCCGATGAGGTGTATGTGAACCCAGTTGGAGCGTTGGATTTTAAAGGATTGGCCACGGAAGTACTATACTATAAAGACCTTCAGGAAAAAACAGGAATCAAGATGGAAGTCATCCGCCATGGAAAGTACAAAAGTGCGGTGGAGCCCTTTTTGTCCAATACCATGAGTGATGAGAATCGTACGCAGATCAAGGAATTGCTCACCTCCATCTGGGATGTGATCTTGGACGATGTTTCGGCATCGAGGAACATTTCCAAAGTAGATTTGAATATCATCGCCGATACGTTGGGAGGAAGGACTCCAAAGCTGGCCGTTGCATCGGGGTTGCTGGATGGTACCTTGCATTTTGATCAGTACGAAGGATTGCTCAAGGAAAAAACGGGTATTGGGGAAGATGATGAACTGAACTACGTCTCCTTGATGGATTACGTTCAAAATACCAATAGTAGCAAGTTGCTTACCGGGTCGGATAAAATTGCAGTGATCTACGCCCAAGGCGAAATCTTTTTCGGGGAAGGTGGTAAAGACTATATCGGTCAGGGTTTGATCGTGGATGCACTGCAAAAGGCCACCAAGAACGAAAATGTAAAAGCCATTGTTTTTCGGGTTGATTCCCCGGGCGGTAGTGCCTTGGTGTCCGACATTATTTGGAGGGAAATGCAATTGGCCAAGGCCAAAAAACCTTTGGTCGTTTCCTTTGGAAATGTGGCAGCTTCCGGCGGATATTATATTGGTGTAGGTGGCGACAAGATTTTTGCCGAACCCACTACTATTACCGGCTCCATTGGGGTATTCGGAACCATTCCCAACGTAAATGAACTGGCCAAGAATGTAGGTATCAATGCAGAGCAGGTCGGCACCAACAAGAACTCTGTGGATTATTCCTTATTTGAACCCATGAGCGATTCGTTCCGAGATGTGGTTTTGGAAAGTATCGAGGAGACCTATGGTACCTTTTTGGAGCGAGTGGCCCAAGGTCGAAATATGACCGTTGCCCAGGTGGATTCCTTGGCGCAAGGTAGGGTATGGAGCGGTATTGATGCAAAGGCCAACGGTTTGGTGGACGAATTGGGGAATTTGGACGATGCCATTGCCGCTGCAGCCGAAATGGCAGGATTGGAATCCTATGGCATTCGCCAATATCCCAAATACAAAAGCGATTTTGAACGCTTCATGGAAGATTTGGGTGGAATGAAGACCAAAATTGGGCAGGAACT
This sequence comes from Allomuricauda sp. M10, assembly GCF_020782875.1. Lineage (GTDB taxonomy): Bacteria > Bacteroidota > Bacteroidia > Flavobacteriales > Flavobacteriaceae > Flagellimonas. The sequence goes on from NZ_JAJGBN010000003.1 coordinate 291,303, forward strand.
CATTCAAGAAGAAATTGGAACCGAAGCATACAAGATGTTGAAGGAGTTTAAAGATTTGAGCAAGCAGGAGGGAATTCAGGCCAGAATGCCTTTTAGTCTTAACATCAAATAGGAGGATGACGCAAAGGGACAAAAGAGCGGCATTTACCATTTACCTCTATCTGGGGGCCCTCTTCATTACCTCGTTGGTGGTGTCCAACCTTATTTTTCAAAAGTTTTTTCACTGGAACCCCTTTGGGGAAGTCACTGTTTTTGGTGCGCCGTTGTTTGAGCTTTCCGTGGGGATTCTACCTTACCCGGTCACTTTCTTGATCACGGATTTGATTTCGGAGGTGTATGGGCAAAGGAAGGCTAATCAGGTGGTTACGGCAGGTATTTTTGCTTCTTTCTTCTCCATGGGCATCATTCTTTTGGCTAATTATTCCGAAGCAATTCCTACTTCCCCTGTGGATGATGCCACCTTTAGCAAGGTCTTCGGGTTGTCTCCATTAGGTGTTTTGGCCTCCATGTTGGCCTATCTGGCCGCACAGTACATCGATATAAAAATTTACCATTATTGGAAAAAAGTGACCGAAGGCCGCATGTTATGGCTACGTAACAACTTTTCCACCTTCTCTTCCCAGTTTATTGATACCCTGACCGTAATTACTTTATTATGTCTTTTTGGGGTATTGCCTTGGGACAAATTTTATGGTTTATTGGTCAGTGGGGTCATTTTTAAGTTGATTATTGCCGTGTTGGACACCCCTTTCCTCTATTTGCTCGTATATATCATGCGTAAAAGATTTAACTTAAAAATAGGGGAGGAAATTTCTTTGGATTGACAACTTCTCCTTTATTTTGTTGTAAAACATCAAGGTATGAAGAAAAAAGTCCTAAAGATTGCCGGTATAACCCTACTTATCCTACTTGTTCTGATCATTGCCCTTCCATTGTTCCTTCAAGAGAAGATCGAACAGATCATCAAAGACAAAGTCAACAACAGCATCAACGCCACCTTCGATTTTGAAGATGCCAGTTTGAGTTTACTAAAAAGTTTTCCGAATGCCAATTTGGAACTCACGAATCTTTCCCTCGTAAACAAAGCCCCTTTTGAAGGGGACACGCTGTTTTATGCAGGCGATATTCAACTCACCATGTCCATCAAGGAATTGTTCAAGTCAGCGGATGAGCCCATCGTGCTTCAAAAATTGAACTTGGATCATGCTAAAGTGAACATTAAGGTGGATGTCAATGAAAATGCCAATTACGACATCGCCAAGGAGGACGAAAGTGCTTCGGCGGAAACTGCAGATGCATCAGATGACAATTTCACCTTGGCCATGGATTCCTATAGCATTACCAATTCGGAGATTGTGTACCACGATCTTTCCAGTGGTATGCGATTGGCCATTTCTGAAATGAACCATACGGGTACCGGGGACTTGTCCCTCGAAAAGTCCGAATTGAAAACCATGACCGATGCCTTGGTTTCTTTTGAGATGGACAGCACGTTGTACCTGAACAAGAACAAAATCAACTTGGATGCCTTGATCGATATTGACCTAGCCGAGAGTAAATATTCCTTTTTGGAGAACAAAGCCATGGTTAACCAGTTGCCCTTGGTTTTTGATGGCTTTGTGAAGTTGAACGACAATAACCAAGAGGTGGATATCACCTTCAAGACGCCTTCTTCGGATTTCAAAAACTTTTTGGCGGTAATTCCCGAAGCGTATTCCAAAAACATTGAAACCGTTGAAACCACCGGAAACTTTGAGGTGAACGGTCAATTTAAAGGAATTGTGGACGATGAACACATCCCTACTTTTAAAATTGCCATCAATTCGGACAATGCCTCGTTCAAATATCCGGATCTGCCCAAAGCGGTTCGTAACGTGTATATCGACACCGAGATCAACAACGAAACGGGCATCACGGAAGATACTTATGTGAACATCAACAAATTGTCCTTCACCATTGATCAAGATAAGTTCAATATGAACGCCAAGATCAAGGAACTGATGGGCAACACCAAGGTGAACGCCCATATGGATGGCAAGATCAACTTGGCCAATCTTTCCAATGCTTATCCCATGCCCGAAGATTTTAATTTGAAGGGGATGCTGAATGCGGATGTGACCACTAGTTTTGATATGGCCTCTTTGGAGAAAAAGCAATACCAAAACACCCAAACCTCCGGTACTATGCAATTGACCGGGTTTGAGTACACTTCCGAAGAAATGAAGAACCCGGTGGCCATTAGCAATGCGGCCATGACCTTTAATCCGCAGACCGTCACCCTGAATTCCTTTGAAGGAAAAACGGGAAGTACAGATTTTAATGCTACGGGAACCTTGACCAACTTGTTGGGCTTTATGTTCAACAATGAAAATGTGGAAGGGAATTTCAAGTTGACTTCCAATCAATTCGCTCTGAACGATTTTATGATGGAGGATACAGTTGAAGAGGGCCAGACACAAACCGAGACCACCACCACTGGCGAGGAACGCATCAAAATCCCATCTTTTTTGGACTGTACCGTGGAAGCGGCTGCCAATACCGTGTTGTATGATGATCTGAAACTGAAAAATGTGAAAGGAACCCTGGTGATCAAGGATGAAACTGCCACCGTAAAAAATCTGACTTCAGATTTGTTTGGAGGAACCTTGGGTCTGAGTGGTGCTGTTTCAACTAAAGGGGAAAATTCCACTTTCGATGTGGATTTGGGCATGAGTAATTTCAATATCGGGGAGTCTTTTGCCGGATTGGAACTCTTCAAGGTATTGACACCTTTGGCAACCGCTATTCAGGGTAAGTTGAATTCCGAAATCAAACTTGCAGGAAATTTAAAGGAGGATTTCACGCCGAACCTAGCGACGATTTCAGGGAATTTATTGGCCGAATTGCTTTCACCAAAAGTAGACACACAAAAGGCTCCCTTGGTCTCGGCATTGGACAGCAAACTCAATTTTTTGAATACCAAGGAAATCAATTTGGAAGGTTTAAAGACCGCCTTGAGTTTTGATAATGGAACGGTTCAAGTAAAACCCTTTGCCTTAAAATACAAGGATATTGCCATAAACGTGGCAGGTAGCCATACGTTTGACAAGCAGATGAAATACACTGCTACCTTGGATGTTCCAGCCAAGTATTTGGGCACCGAAGTGAACAACTTGATAGCGCAATTGAACGACAACAGCCTGCAAGAAGTGACCATACCTGTTACGGCCAACATTGGGGGAAGTTTTACCGACCCGACCGTTAGTACGGACCTCACCTCTGGGGTAAAAACCTTGACAACCAAATTGGTGGAAATCCAAAAACAGAAATTGGTGAACAAAGGGAAAGATACCGCCAAAGAGCTTTTGTCCGATGTGTTCAAAAAGGCCGAAGGAGACACCACCACAACGACCAAATCTTCTGGCGTAAAAGAAACCTTGGGTAATTTGCTGGGTGGAGAAAAGACGACCACGACCGATACCACCAAGACCACTACCAAGCAAGAAGATGTTAAGAACACGGCAAAATCCGTTTTAGGCGGTTTGCTGGGGAAAAAGAAAAAGGATACGGTTAATTAACCTGGGAGGCTGTACAAATTTTATTCGATCGTCATTCCGAACTTGTTTCGGAATCTCATAACAGGATTTATTGACTGTTGTGGAAAACTGAAACAAGTCAGGTTGACGCCAAGGTATTTTTTGGACAACTTTTCTTATTCTTTAATCTCACTATTAATGGTAGCCAGAATCTCATCCATCCCTTGCATCAACGGGCTGTAGTGCATGGTTTCCGTGGTGATGCTGGTGAGGATGAACATCAAAATATTGTTCTCGAATTTAGTGGATTGCAAAAGAGGAAGGTTGCTCAGTTGTTCCTTTCCGATAGGCAATCCCAGGTCGCCAGAAACCCCTGTGAAATCATAGATGGTTTTGATACTGTTTTCGTTGGTCCTGAACATATTGATGATCTGATTCCTTTCATGATCCAGCATTGCCTCTTGTTTGGTGATATCCTCCAAGTTGGAAATCCAGTTGGTGAGCAAAACACGAAGTTGAGGATTGGAAAGGTCCTTTAAACTGCCAGAATTGATCATTTCTTGAAGCAGCGAGTTGTTTGGGTTGAAGGAAATATCAAAGGCGAAGGCATTGTAAAAAAGATGGGACAATTCTTCCTCATTGGGAAGGTCCGTGGGATTTTGCATAAAGCCAATGATCTTTTTGGAATCCTCATAGCTTTTTTTGTTGACGCTGATGAGTTCCTTCAATTTAATTTGGCTCGTTTCGAATTCCTTTTTTAGCCCGATAAGGTATACCTGTTCTTTTTCGCGCTTGATGTGTTGTTCATTGGCGTTGTCAATGGCAAGGGCTATCAAGATTCCGATGACCACCAATACAATTTCTCCAATGGCATAAACGATATAATTCCTGATTTTTTTTTCTTCGATCAGTCCCTTTCTTTTGCTTCTGAATATTTTAAGCATGTTCAATTCTTAGGTAGTATTCGCTTTTTAGTAATTACCGATGAAATCAACGGCCATGGGGTGATGATCAAGAAGTAACTCAATGTGCATCAACACGGCATTGGGAAAGTTTTTCATGTGGTTGGTTTTCATAAATATACATCAAAGATCTTGAAACTTCGATATTGATGAATGGAGCAACGAATCGCTCCTAAATACTTACCCCAACGTAGTATCCCTCACTGCCACGAACGTTAAAAACCATACTGTCCTCAAAAATAAGGTACTGTCCCTTGATGCCCTTTAGGATTCCTTGGTAACTTGGTGTTTTGTCCAGATTTAGGCTTTTTACCTTTTCGGGGTATTGCAGCACAGGGAAGTCCAAATGGGTCTCTTGGTTGTTATTTATAAAATAATCGGCTACTTCATCGGGGATGAATGGTTTCAATTTATTGCGCCATTCCACTAGATCTACATCTTCAATTCGGTTGGTGAGCATTTTTTGCCAACTGGTCTTGTCACTCACATGGTCTTTTAGGGCCACTTCGGTAATTCCGGCCAAATAGCGGTTAGGTACTTCCACAATTTCGATGGCTTCATGGGCCCCTTGGTCAATCCAACGGGTGGGAACCTGGGATTTTCGGGTAACCCCAACCTTAATGTTGCTCGAATTGGCCAAGTACACGATATGGGGCTGTAATTGCATTTTTTTCTCATACTCCAAATCGCGGTCTTCCTGGTCTAAATGGGCCGTGCTCAATTCGGGTTTCATGATCCAGTCACCAGCAGAGGGTGTTTCATAAAAGCATGATTTACAAAACCCTTGTCGGTAAATAGGTCTGTCCTCCCCACAGTTCAAACATTGAAATTTGATAAGGTCAATTTTCAGCTCTTTGTCCAGCAACTGGTTCAGGTTCAAAAAATCGCTTCCCAAGGTTAAAAAGTATTGAATGGGTTGGCCGTTCTCTGTATGCATTTTGCGCAGGACTCCTTCGTACAGCATGTTGTTATGAATGTTTGTTTCTTATTTGAAAATGAATGCGAGAAAAGCTATTTTAGCTGTTGCACCCAACTGAATTTCTTGGCTAAAGATACCTAAAAATGCCCATACCATTATTCAACTCCATAGCTTCTTGGTTATTGAGAAAGCGCTATCACCAAATAGAACTTTTTCTCAAATACCCGTTGGATGTTCAGGATGAGGTGTTACGACAATTGCTCGATTTTTCCCAAGAAACCATGATCGGAAAGCAGTATGGTTTTGAGGACCTTCCCAAATACGAGGAATTCCGCAACCGGGTTCCCATTGTAGGGTATGAAGATGTGGCTCCCATGATCGAGCGTACCCGTCGTGGGGAACAGAACCTTTTTTGGCCCACTACCATTAAATGGTTTGCCAAAAGTAGTGGTACCACGAATGCGAAGAGCAAATTTATCCCTGTAAGCAATGAGGCTTTGGAGGACTGCCATTACAAATCCAGCAAAGATTTGCTTTGCCTGTATCTCAACAACAATGAAAACTCCCAACTCTTCACCGGTAAGAGCCTGCGATTGGGTGGGAGCAAGGAACTTTACGAAGACAATGGCACCTTTTTTGGCGATTTATCCGCCATTTTAATTGATAACATGCCCCTTTGGGCCGAATATAGCAGTACGCCCAGTAGCAAGGTTTCGTTAATGAGCGAATGGGAGTCTAAACTGGAGGCCATTATTGAAGAAAGCATTCAGGAAAATGTGACCAGTTTGGCCGGCGTGCCATCTTGGATGTTGGTTTTGCTCAATCAAGTATTGGAAAAAACCGGAAAAAATCATTTGTTCGAGATCTGGGAAAATCTGGAAGTGTATTTTCATGGTGGGGTCAGTTTTACGCCCTATAAAAACCAGTACAAAAATTTGCTCCCGAGAAAAAAGTTCAATTTTTATGAAACCTACAATGCCTCCGAAGGATTTTTTGGGATACAAGATCGGAACAACTCGGATGAGCTTTTGTTGATGTTGGACTATGGTATATTTTATGAGTTCATACCCATGGATTCCAATAGGAGTGAAGATTGGGCCATTCCGTTATGGGAAGTGGAACTGGGGGTGAACTATGCCATAGTGATTACTACCAATGCAGGGCTTTGGAGGTATAAGATAGGGGATACGGTCCGGTTCACCTCCAAGAACCCTTATCGAATCAAAATTACAGGCAGGACCAAACATCATATCAATGTTTTTGGGGAAGAATTGATCATTGAAAATGCGGAGGAGGCATTGCGGCAAATTTGCCAGAAGACAGATGCCGAGATCATGGATTATACAGCAGCACCCATATTCATGACCGGGAAGGAAAAGGGTGCCCACGAATGGATCATCGAGTTTAGGAAACCGCCAGAAGACGTGGCCTATTTTACCGAAGTGTTGGACAATGCACTGAAATCCCTCAACTCCGACTATGAGGCCAAACGGTATAACAACATCACCTTAAAAATGCCAAAAGTGCATGTGGCCCGTAAAAATTTATTCCATGACTGGCTCAAATCCAAGAACAAATTGGGCGGCCAACATAAAATTCCTAGGCTTTCCAATGAACGTGATTATTTGGATGAACTGCTCCGTATGAACATGGAAACAAAGGTGTAAGGTGTTTTTTACACATTTACGAAAACGTTTTCGTAAAGTTGACCTTTTATCGTGCAAAGCTTCCTTTTGAACAAATAAAAACGGTTTTTCCCCGTTTAATGTAGAAATTCCCCCTCGCTAATCTTTCAAACACTAAACCATAAAGATCATGGCAGAAAAGCTAGTTGTTATCTCCGATATGTGGGGGGCAAAAAAAGGACTTTGGATTGCATCCTATTTTGGATACCTCCAACAATACTATGACATCGTATTTCATGATTGCCAACAATTGGGCAATATAGATGTTCCTGTTTCTTCCGAAGAAAATGTGCACCATGCCTTTGTGGAAGGCGGTATTGAACTGGCCGTTGCCAATTTGCTCAAAAAGGAAATAAAGCCAGCCCATTATTTGGCCTTTAGCACCGGTGGTACCATAGCCTATAAGGCGGCTTTACAAGGTTTGCCCATGAAATCCTTGACGGCGATTTCGGCTACCCGAATCCGATTTGAGGAGGATAGACCTGATACCCGTTTGAATCTTATTTATGGGGAATGTGATGCCAATAAACCGGATATGAAATGGTCACAACAAGTAGGAGTGGATTTTAGGATTGTACCTAGCTTTGGCCACATGCTCTATTCCGATGAAAAAATAATTTCCGAAGTCTGTTTGGAACTTTTGGAGCAAGTCACAAAAAAAGTGGTCTAATTAAGAGACCACTTTTAGTTTTTTTATCGTTTCGTACGACAGCTTTTCCTCTGCGTACGCCTTGCTAACCTTGAACTCGGTTTCATCACTGCTCGGTAGTGTGAACATCGCATCTGTGAACACAGCTTCACAAAGGGAGCGTAATCCCCGCGCCCCAAGCTTGTATTCAACCGCCTTGTCTACAATATAGCTCAATGCCTGTTCGGTAATGGTAAAGGTGATACCGTCCATGGCAAACAGCTTTTCATATTGTTTGATGATAGCGTTCTTAGGTTCGGTAAGGATGGCGCGCAATGTTTTTGCATCCAATGGGTTCATATGGGTGAGTACAGGTAGTCGCCCGATGATTTCTGGAATCAAACCAAATTCTTTTAGATCTTTTGGGATGATGTATTGCAAAATATTGTCATTGTCCAACTTGTCATCTGCTTTGGATGCACTATAGCCAACCGCCTGCATGTTCAATCGTTTGGTAATGATGCGTTCGATACCATCAAAAGCACCACCGGCCACAAAAAGAATATTTTCTGTATTTACCTCGATGAACTTTTGGTCCGGGTGCTTACGGCCACCTTTAGGTGGAACGTTCACCACGGTACCTTCCAACAGTTTCAGCAACCCTTGTTGTACCCCTTCACCGGAAACATCTCTGGTGATGGATGGGTTATCGCTCTTGCGAGCAATCTTATCGATCTCATCGATGAAGACAATGCCTCTTTCCGCTTTTTCCAAATTGTAATCGGCAGCCTGTAACAAACGGGTAAGGATGCTTTCCACATCTTCCCCAACATAACCAGCTTCGGTAAGTACCGTGGCATCTACAATGGCCAAGGGCACATTGAGCATCCTGGCGATGGTCTTGGCGATAAGGGTTTTACCCGTACCGGTCTGCCCCACCATAATGATGTTGCTCTTTTGGATCTCTACATCGTCATCCTTGCCCTTGGGTTGCAAGAGTCTTTTGTAGTGGTTGTACACCGCTACCGACATTACTTTTTTGGTCCTTTCCTGACCAATAACAAATGTGTCCAAGAAATCACTGATCTCCACTGGTTTTTTCAGTTCCAGTTCGGAGGATAGGTCGTGGTTTTTGGATTGTTTGGATTCTTCAGCAACAATGCTATGGGCCTGTTCTATACATCGGTCGCAAATATGCGCATCAAGACCAGCGATCAATAAATTGGTTTCTGGCTTTTTTCTTCCACAAAAAGAACATTCCAAGTTTTCCTTTGCCATATTTCTCAACTATTCAACCATTAATAACGCAAAAAAATGGATTTTGGTCTGCGTTAAGGGGTTGGCTTCTTATTTAATGGGTATGAATTAGGATTTTTCCCTTATCAAAATTTCATCGATCATGCCATAAGCTTTGGCTTCTTCGGCCTTCATCCAGTAGTCTCGGTCACTGTCGTCATACACCTTGTCAAAAGGTTGACCGGAGTGGTTGGAGATGATCTCATACAATTCGTCTTTGATCTTCAACACTTCTTTAGCTGCGATTTCAATATCACTGGCTTGGCCTTGGGCTCCTGAAAGGGGTTGGTGGATCATCACCCTTGAGTGGGGCAATCCACTTCTTTTGCCCTTTTGTCCCGCGCAGAGCAATACGGCTGCCATAGAGGCGGCTATACCGGTGCATATGGTAGCTACATCGGGTTTGATGAACTGCATGGTATCGTAAATGCCCAATCCGGCATACACACTTCCACCTGGGGAGTTGATGTAGATCTGGATGTCCTTGGAGGCATCCGCACTCTCCAAAAAGAGCAACTGTGCCTGTACAATATTGGCCACTTGATCGTTGATTCCTGTTCCCATGAAAATGATACGGTCCATCATCAATCGGGAGAAAACATCCATGGCAACTGCATTCAGCTGGCGTTCCTCTATAATGTTGGGGGTCATGTTCATAGGGTACATGCTGCTCATGATCTGGTCATAGTGCATGCTGTTTATACCGTGATGCTGGGTAGCATACTTTCTAAATTCTTTTCCGTAATCCATAGGATAGTACTCGATTTATCTTAAAAAAAAGGTGCCGAAAAATTAGCTTTTCGGCACCGTAAAGATACTTATTTTTCTTTTAGCAGACTAGCTGTATGCCTCCTTGATGAAGTCGTCATAAGATACTTCCTTCACCTTAAGGTTGGCCTTCTCTTTGTAAAGGTCCAACAATTTTTGGCTCATCAACTGTTCTGAAAGTCGTTTCACTTCGTCTTGGTTGCTCAAAACACGCACGGCGATGTTCTCCAATTCTTCTTCTTTGGGGTCCATGTGTCCGTATTGGGCCATTTGTGATTTGATGAAACCTTTGGCAAATTCCTTCAATTCATCAAACTGTACCTGAAGACTGTTCTCTTGAATGATCTTGCCTTCGATCAATTGGTAACGCAAACCTTTTTCAGACCTTTCAAATTCTTCATTGGCCTGATCGTCAGATAGCATTTGCTCACCACTCACTTGAATCCATTTTTTCAAGAACCCTGCTGGCAGGTCAAATTTGGTTTCCTCGATCAATTTCTCGGTGATGTCGTTCAACAATTTTTGATCGGACTGCTGCTCAAACTGGTTTTCAGAATCTTCCTTGATACGGTCCTTCAATTCTTTGGCGGAAGTTACCTTGTCCTTGCCGAACAATTTATCGAACAATTCTTGATCCAATGCGGCAGGTTGTCTTTCGTTGATTTCCTCAATGGTGAAAGTAACCTCGGTAGCAAGACTGTCTGCCTTGTCACGGTTGATGCCCAATGCGCTGGATAATAGGTAATCTTCCTTGAAAAGTCCTTTGGTGGAAAGGGTAACAACGTCACCTACTTTTTTACCAACCAAGGCATCCACAGCTTTTTTGGCTTTTACCTTGTCCACTTCAATAGTGGTCTTGTTGTTGATGTCCTCGGCTTCGTTGGCAAATGTTCCGGTCACCTCGTCGGCTTTGCCTACTTCGGTTTTGGAAACCAACTTTCCGTATTGTTTTTGGATGCGCTCCACCTGATCATCGATCATTTTCTTATCGGCCACGATCTTGTATTGGGTCACGGCTTTTTTGGTCTTCAACTGAACGTCAAAGCTTGGTGCCAATCCCAATTCAAATTCGAAATCGAGATTTTCGTTGTCCCAATCAAAATTTTCTGGCTGCTTGGGAAGCGGGTTGCCCAAAACATCCAATTTTTCCTCAGTAAGGTATTTGTTCAGATTGTCCTGAAGCAGTTTGTTCACCTCATCCACCAAAACAGCTTTTCCGTACTGTTTTTTGATCAGTCCCATGGGAACCTGACCTTTTCTAAAACCTGGAATATTGGCTTGTTTTCTGTAGTCATTAAGGATTTTTTCTACCTTGTCCTGATAGTCTTCTTTGCTTATGGCGACTTTTACAACTGCATTAAGATCGTCAATCTGCTCTTTAGTAATATTCATCTCCTACCTAATTTGCTGTTCAAAAATGGGATGCAAAAGTAATGCATTTTTAATTTGACAGCAACTTTTTAAACCCTTGAATTTCAAACCAAACGAAATCTATTTGTCTTCCTTCAAAATGGAGTGTAAAATGGACTGTAAAATGGACAGCAACAAACTGAAAATAATGGCCCACCAGAAGTTGACCACCTGAAACCCATCAATCAATTTTGCGGCAAAAAGAATGATGATCGCATTGATGACCAATAAGAAAAGCCCTAAGGTGAGAATGGTGATCGGCAGCGTTAAAATAACAAGGATCGGTTTCACCAAAAAATTGAGCAAGCTCAATACAACGGCCACAATGATGGCGGTGACCATGGAATCTACACCAACGCCTGGTAAAACATAGGCAAGGATGACCACGGCAAGGGCGTTCAATAATAATCTCAATATAAGTTTCATAAAGGTGATTTTTGAAGTTGTTTTAATAAAAAAGGCACCGTGTTTACGGTGCCCTTAAGATAACGAAATAATGTTTGTCTAGTTAATATAGAGCCCGGTATAATCCAATGGATTGACCATCGGCAAGTTGGACCCAAATTTTGTATTGATGGCTGTGGTAAATGCGTTGGCAATGATGGCATAACCCCTTGGAGCTGGGTGAACCCCGTCCAAAGAAAATCCACCACCAGTGGCAAAATCGCTGGTCACCACGCTACCATCACTTAATGAAAGACCTGTAGAATTAATAGTGCTCAACAATGAGTTGGCATCTACAAATGCTAGATCATAAGCTGAAGCCAAGGCAGCGATGGTTTGGTTGTAGGCATCGGTTGCCGTTTTAACCATTAGTTGTTCTTCAGGGGTCAAGACCCATTTGTCAGCCAAAGGAACGGCTACTCCATTAATGGAAGTGGGATTGTTGGGATCAGCCAAAGTTCCAATAAAGCTGCTAGAGGTCAATACCAGCAAATCTTCAGCAGTGGCTTGCCTCATATTGATCAAGGCTGGGTTGAAACCTGTTAAATTAGTCAGGTCCTCATCAATAATAACCACAGCATTTCCTTCCCCTGCAGAAAAGGATATAGTTCTTTTTGCCAATTCTTCCGCAGTAATAATATTTAAAGCTTGCAATTGGGCCAATCCTGCATTGTAAGCACCGTAAGCTGCCATACTGTTCAAGTAAGCGGCAGTTTGGGCATCCAACGGAATAGGGTTATGTGGAACGGTAGTAAAATAGGGAATGTCGGTCACATATGGAATGTTGGCAATGGCACCATCTGCGCCACCCGCTTTCAACGTTTGAACAATACCACTCATAACACTTGCATACACATTAGGGTCGGTAATATCATCCCTTGAATAGGTACTTGGGTCCAAGTTTCCTGTTTGATCTTCACCTTCACCTCCGCCAACAGCATATAAGACTACGTCATTGGTTCCTGCCCACAGCGTAAAGAAGGTTGCGCCTTGTGCGGCAGCATCTCCGATTACAGTTGCGGATTCGCTAGATGAGAAACGTGCAAAATATGGATTGGCGGTACCCAAAGCTACTCCTGCTACGCTACCATAGCCCGGAGCCAATAATTCATAACTTTTTGCCCCTGGTACTCCCATGTTGTTGAAAGGACCTGATAGTTTACTGGATACCTCGGTGGCGCCTTGCCCGGATACTGGAGTTGGGGCGGGACCATTGGCGGTGAAAGCCAAAAATAGCCTGTTCCCTGCAATTGGGGTTCCCTGAAGGGTCATGCCCCCTAGGTTGTCCGCCATAAATGGAATATCGAAAGACCCTCCACCGGCCAAGGCAAAATTAGTAGCCAACATATTGGTGAAGGAGGCTTCCTGGCCTGCAATAAAAAGAGCGTTATCGGAGTAACCTGCTGTAAGTGAGTTTCCTACCGCTACATAATTGGAGAAATCCGCGGTTCCAGAAGTGTATTCAATGGGTTCGGTCGTGTTGTCAATTGGGGTCGTATCGTCTTCACATGCCATCAAGAATAAGCCTAAAACTGGTAGTAAGGCATAATACTTTTTCATATCCAAAATCTGTTAGAGTTAGTTTATGTTAACTTTTATGGTAAAATCACAATAAACCAAATCTATATCAAATTTGTTATACAGGCAATTAAATGGACAAAAAAATTATGCATGCATAATAAAAAGGGTAAAATTTTAAGAATTTAGGAAAGAGAAGCTCTTTTCGAAAAACTGGGTGGGGTTTTCGGCATGCAACCAATGCCCAGCATTATCGATGGTTTCAATCTGTGCATTGGGGAAGTGTTTTTTGATCTCGAGATAATCATTCGGCATAATATATTCCGACCGATCTCCCCTTAAAAATAGGGTAGGGCCTTCGTAAATGGCCAATGCGGAGATATTGTCCCCAATTTCTTCCATTTTGTTTTTTAGCACTTCAAAATTGAACCGGAAACCCAATTTTCCCTGCTCCACCCAATACAGGTTTTTCAACAGGAATTGACGAATTCCAAAATTTCTGAGGTATTTGGACAGCTCTTCATCGGCTTCCGTTCTGCTTGTAATCTTGTCAAAATCCAACTTGTCCAGCGCGTTCACGATATCCTGATGATGCGGCGGGTAGAACTTGGGCGCGATGTCGGCAACCAACAATTTGGTCACTTTTTCGGGATGTGAAGTTGCCAATTGCATGGCCGTTTTTCCGCCCATGGAATGCCCAAGCACAATTGCTGAATCCAAGTGGTGGTGGTCCATATAGTTGATGACATCTTGGGAAAGCAGTTCGTAATCAAAATCAGGGGAATGGAAACTTTTGCCATGGTTCCGTTGGTCAATCAAATGTACCTGAAATCCGTTTTCGGCATATTGGGTGCCAAGGGTTTTCCAGTTATCCGACATCCCCAAAAAACCATGTAGAATGAGGAACGGTTGGCCTTTGCCCATTATTTTTGAATGCAGTATTTCCATTATTTCAATCTGTGTAGGTACATGTTGATGACATTTTCCAAGCCCAAATAAAGGGATTCGCAAATCAGTGCATGGCCAATGGAAACTTCCAATAAATTGGGAATATGTTGTTTGAAAAATTGGATGTTGTCCAAGCTAAGATCGTGTCCAGCGTTAAGTCCAAGTCCTGCTTTTTGGGCCGCTTCTGCAGCTTTCACAAAAGGAGCAATGGCCGATTCCTTGTTGCCTTTGGCAAATTCATGGGCGTAGCTTTCGGTATAGAGTTCCACACGATCGGTACCTGTCAAGGCTGCTGCCTCGACCATTTTGGGGTCGGGATCCACAAAAATGGACGTTCTAATTCCGTTCGATTTGAAGGTCTTGATCACATCAATCAAAAAATCCTTGTGTTTAATGGTATCCCAGCCCGCATTGGATGTAATGGCATCCTCAGCATCGGGCACCAAAGTGACCTGGGCGGGTTTTACCTCTAGGACCAAGTCTATGAAATTCGGCACCGGATTTCCTTCGATATTGAATTCGGTCATGACAATTTTTTTGAGGTCCCTAGCATCTTGGTAACGAATATGTCGCTCATCCGGTCTTGGGTGGACCGTAATACCCTCCGCCCCGAAAGATTCAATGTCCTGGGTAGATGTGATAAGGTTGGGTACGTTGCCGCCGCGAGAATTTCGTAATGTTGCCAGTTTATTTATGTTGACGCTCAACTTTGTCATGAAGTTCTTTTTTAGATTGGCAAAAATAGGAATTAGGCACGCCTTTTGCCATTAAAAATTAGTATTTTGCACCTAATAACAGCGATATGTACATCCAAGACCAAATTATAACCACAGTGCCGATTTTCGAGGTTTCCGAAACCTTGAAGGAGGTGATCAAGTTTTTTGAGGAGACCACATACTCCCATGTGGCCGTTACCGAAAACGGGGTTTACCTTGGACTTTTGTCGGAGAACGATCTACCCTGTTTTGAGCCAGAAAAATCCATTGAGGATTTTAGGTACGAGTTGGATAGTTTCTTCGTGACCAAAGAAACGGCTTGGTTGGATGTATTGGAAATGTTCTCGCGTAACGAGGCCAATATTTTGCCCGTTGTAGATGAGAACCAATTGATTTTGGGGTATTATGACCTGGAAGATATTGTAAGCGTTTTTATCGATACCCCATTTTTTAAGGAGCCTGGGGCCATTTTGGTCGTTTCCACAGGGGTCAAGGATTATTCCTTTAGTGAGATCGCCCAGATTGTGGAAAGCAACAATGCCCGTTTGCTAGGCGCCTTCATTACCGATTCTGAAAACGATGTGGTGCAGATTACCCTTAAGATCGGTACCCAAAATATGAATGAGGTGGCCCAAACTTTTAGACGATACAATTACACCATAGTTTTCGGAAATAGTGATGATCAGTTCCTTGAGGATTTGAAACAACGATCGGGCTATCTGGAAAAATATCTCAACGTATAACATGAAGGTAGCCATTTACGGTCAATCCTTTCAGGAAGAGGACAAGTGTTGTGTTCAGGAACTTTTGGAGGAACTCGAAAAGTTGGATGCGACCATTTATGTTGAGGAGAACTTCAACAAACTTGTTTCCGAAGTCACCAAAGACCATATTGATGGCGAGTTTACGGTATCCAAAGGATTGGACTCCACTTTTGATATGTTCGTGAGTTTTGGTGGTGATGGCACCATGTTGCGCGCCGTGACTTATATCAAGGATTACGGCATTCCAATAGTTGGAGTCAACACAGGCCGATTGGGGTTTTTGTCCACTTTTAAAAAGGAAAACGTGCGTAAACTGGTCACGGAATTTGTGGCCGGGCACTACACTATTGAGGAGCGTACTTTGGTAGAGGTGGAGTTGAATTCGGAATTGGATGAATTCAAAGGGCTTAATTTTGCTTTGAACGAGGTAACGGTAAGCCGCAAGGATACCACTTCCATGATAACGGTAGAAACCTGGTTGAACGATGAGTACCTCACTTCTTACTGGTCCGATGGATTGATCGTATCCACACCAACAGGTTCCACAGGATATTCCCTTAGTTGTGGCGGACCAGTGATTGCGCCAACGGCAAAATCATTGGTACTTACACCCATAGCGCCTCATAATTTGAATGCACGTCCATTGGTCATTTCAGACGATACCCAGATCAGGTTAAAGGTTTCCGGTAGGGAAAAAACGCATTTGGTTTCATTGGATTCCAGGATTGCTGATATTCCGAATGGCAAGGAAATCCGAATCAAAAAATCCGATTTCACCATCAAGATGATCGAGTACAAATCGGAAAGCTTCCTAAAAACGCTTCGCAATAAATTGCTTTGGGGGGAAGATAAACGCAATTGAACTTGGGGCGAACAATAAATGGAGCGAAAAACTGTTTTACAAGGGAGAACAAATCAAACAAGATAAATATCGACCTTCCTTTACTCTTAAAACTTGAATTTTTTGGTTAGTATGCGGATAGTTTTGGCTGTATTTCTATGCTGTGTGATCAAGGTCAGCGCACAGACCTATGAGATTGGATTGTTTGCTGGAGGTGCCAATATGGTGGGCGATGTGGGAAGGACCAATTACATTTTACCTTCCGGTCCGGCATTTGGTGGCATTTTTAAATGGAACAAGGGAAAACGCTACGCCTGGAGGGGTAGTGTTATCTATGGACAATTTACCGCAGACGATACAAAATCCAGCATGCAATCCCGTCAACAACGTGCCTATGTGGTGGATAATTCGGTATTGGAGTTCTCCGCGGGGCTCGAAATCAACTTCGTGGAATACAACCTTCACAAGCTCGGTCCGGCCTTTACACCCTATCTGTACACGGGTTTTACCTATTTTAGGTACGATTTTAATTATTTTGATGCCCTACAAGTGCAGGATATTAACCAAAAAGACGGTAGTTTTGCAATTCCAATGACGGTTGGGGCAAAATACCGGTTAAGTCAGTTCCTTATCCTTGGGGCCGAAATTGGGGCCAGATATACTTTGACGGACAATTTGGACGCAAGTAATCCCGAAGGTTCCAATTATGAGCAGTTCAGGTTTGGGAACATATTGAGCAATGACTGGTATGTGTTCACAGGTTTTACATTGACGTATACCTTTGGACGCAAGCCCTGCCAGGATTGTTTTCAATAAATAATGCATACGCTAGAGGACCTAAACAAGGATAAGCTTCCAAGACACATGGCCATTATCATGGACGGTAATGGCAGATGGGCCAAAGAACGGGGCAAGCTTCGCGTGTTCGGCCATGAAAATGGGGCCGAGGCGGTAAAGCGCACCGTGGAATCCTGTGTTAAGCTCGGGATACAATACCTTACCCTCTATGCATTTTCCACAGAAAATTGGAACCGACCCAAAATTGAAGTGGACACTTTGATGAAGCTTCTCGTCACCGCACTGAAGAAGGAGCTCAAAAATCTTAAAAAGAACAACATAAGGTTAAAGGCCATAGGTAGGATGGAAACCCTGCCCGAAAAGGTCCATAAGGAATTGATGGAGGTCATTTCCAAAACCGCAAACAATACGGGTATGACCGTTACCCTTGCATTGAGTTATGGCTCTCGGGAAGAGATTACATCTGCCATGAGGGAGATTGCGGTCAAAGTTAAAAATAACATAATTTCGCCCGAAAATATTGACGAACAAGTTATAAATACACATCTTTACGCGCACTTTTTGCCTGATGTTGACCTACTTATACGCACCAGTGGCGAATGTAGGATCAGTAATTTTTTACTCTGGCAAATTGCATACGCCGAATTATATTTTATTGATGTATTTTGGCCCGATTTTAACGAGCAGCATTTGGTAGAGGCCATATTAAGTTACCAAAATAGAGAACGACGATTTGGAAAAACTAGCGAACAACTTAACTAAAGGTATTGATAACCTGATACCGGTTTATCTCAGAATTTTTCTTTCCGCAGCATTTTT
This sequence comes from Allomuricauda sp. M10, assembly GCF_020782875.1. GTDB lineage: Bacteria > Bacteroidota > Bacteroidia > Flavobacteriales > Flavobacteriaceae > Flagellimonas. Next base: position 309,334 of record NZ_JAJGBN010000003.1, read on the forward strand.
ACTCTTGTCCGGAACAGGATTTGCCCAAGAAACCACCTTTGAGGATGGTAAGGAATACATTTTGGGCGGATTGACCGTCACCGGATTGCAAAGTTATAACGAGCAGACCGTTAAGTCCTATACCGGGTTAAGGGTAGGGCAGCCTATAAAAGTGCCCGGGGACGAGATCAGCGCCGTGATTAAAAAGCTATGGAGCTTGGAACTCTTCAGCAATGTGGAGATGTTTTATACCAAGATCGAGGGCAACCAAATTTATTTGGAACTCCATATTCTGGAGCGTCCTACCTTGAACAATGTCACTGTTTATGGTATCAAAAAGCGTAAGGTAGAGGACATCATCAACGATACCGACCTTAAAAAAGGGAAGAAGATTACCGAAAGTTTGATCGCCAATACCAAAAACTACCTTCAGAACAAATATAAAAAGCAAGGTTACCTCAATGCAAAAGTGAGCATTGCCACGGCGGCCGACACCTCGGGTACCAATGTGCAGAACATGGTGGTCAATGTGAACAAAGGAGATAAGGTAAAGATCAGAAAGATCACTTTTGAGGGGAATGACCAGTTGACCAGCAAAAGATTGCGCAAGGCCCTTAAAAACACCAAGAAGAAGAAACTGTTCCGTTTCTGGAAAAAATCAAAATATATTGCCGCCGATTTTGACGAAGATCTATCCAATTTGGTCGATACCTATGCCGAAAGAGGTTATAGGGATGCCAGGGTGCTTTCGGATACTTTCGTTAAAGTGGATGAGCACAACATTGACCTGACCATTAAGGTAGAAGAAGGCGATAAATATTACTTCGGAAATATTGATTTTGTAGGTAACTCTGTGTATACCGATAGGCAATTGAGCCAAATTTTGGGTATCAAAAAAGGGGATACCTATAATGGGGTTTTGTTGAAGGAACGTGTGGCGGACGACTCCAAGCCGGATGCCATCGACCTGACCAACCTTTACCAGAATAACGGTTACCTGTTCTCCAGCATTAACCCAGTTGAGGTTTCCGCAGTAAACGATACCATCGATTTTGAGATTAGGATCATTGAAGGAAAGGAAACCTTTTTGGACCATGTTACGGTAAAAGGAAACGACAAGACCAATGACCACGTAATTTTCAGGGAATTAAGAACGCGTCCCGGTCAAAAATATAGCAAGGAGAATATTGTAAGAACCATTAGGGAATTAGGACAGTTGGGCTTTTTTGATGCCGAACAGATCGTACCCAACATTGAAAACCCTAACCCTAATGAAGGAACCGTAGATATTGAATACAGTTTGGTAGAATCCGGTTCCAGCCAGATAGAACTACAAGGTGGTTTTGGTGGTGGTGGTTTCATCGGTACCTTGGGACTTTCGTTTAGCAACTTCTCCCTGAAAAATATTTTCAATGGTGAGGCTTATAAGCCTGTGCCAATGGGTGATGGGCAGACCTTTGCCCTTCGTCTGCAGGCCAGTAGAACTTTTAGGGTCTATAGTTTGAATTTCTCCGAACCATGGTTGGGAGGTAAAAAACCGGTAAGGTTCAATCTCTCCCTTTCTAGGACCCAACAATTCGGTACTGGATTTACCGAAAGTGGAAGGCTGGATGTGGATAAATCACGTGGATTTGCCATTACAGGGGTCTCTGCAGGGTTGGCAAAAAGGGTACAATGGCCAGATGATTTTTTTACCATTTCCCATGCGGCAAGTTATCAGTTGTATGATTTCAACAACTATAACAGTGGTCTGTTCAATTTTGGTAATGGTAGTTCCAACTCTTTGAGCTATACCCTTGGTATTTCAAGGAGCTCACAAGGTCCGAGCAGGATTTTCCCAATGTCAGGTTCCAATTTTGAATTGACGGCAAAATTCACTCCTCCTTATTCTTTGTTCAGTTCCAAAGATTACAAGCAGTTAAAGGAGGATATTAATTCAACAACGGAAAGATTGTACGAGCTTCAGAACATTGACAGAAATACCGAAGAAGATTTGGAGTACATTCAATTGGGCCAAGAGTTGGAGGATATGGAAGAGGAGCGCTTCAAGTTGTTGGAATACTACAAAGTTAAATTTAAAGGGGATTGGTACACCACTTTGGTGGACAAGTTGGTCTTGCGTACCAATGCCGAGTTCGGTTTCTTAGGGGCCTATAATCATGATATTGGCGATGTGCCTTTCGAACGTTTTTATGTGGGAGGTGACGGACTTGGAAACTTTACGTTGGATGGTAGGGACGTAGTCCAGTTGCGAGGATATCAAAACCAATCTTTGACACCTTATGTGACCAATGCCATTACAGGTAGACTTCAGCAAGACGGGGGAACCATCTATAATAAATTCTCCATGGAGCTTCGGTATCCGCTGACATTAAAGCCCACGGCATCCATTTATGCCCTGTCATTTTTGGAAGCTGGTAATGCCTTCAACAATTTTAATGAATATAATCCGTTTGAGTTAAAAAGATCTGCCGGAGTGGGGCTACGTATTTTTATGCCGGCATTCGGACTCTTGGGAATTGATTTTGGTTATGGTTTCGATAGCGATGCCAGACCAGGATCTACCGGACCAAGTGGATGGCAAACGCACTTCATCATCGGGCAGCAGTTTTAATCAAAGGAAAATAGTGTCTTGATCATTTATAAATGATTCATTTTAAATAAATGATTTATTTTGGCACGATATTTTCTATGTAAAATGCGGAATCAAAGATGAATACGAAAGTTCTTTTGTCATTAGTGGTTTTGATGTCGTCCCTTTATGGGTTTTCCCAAACTTCAAGAGGGGTGCGCATAGGATATGTGGACATGGAATATATCCTGGAAAATGTGGAGGAGTACAGGGACGCAACGGAACAACTGAACATAAAGGCCCTAAAGTGGAAACAGGAGATAGAGCTCAAGCAAAGTTCCATCGATCAAATGAAAAAAGATCTGATGGCCGAAAAAGTGCTCTTGACGGATGAACTCATCGCCGAACGCGAAGAGGAAATCCAGATTTTGGAAAAGGAAATGTTGGATTACCAACAGGACCGATTCGGGCCACAAGGGGATTTGGTATTGCAGAAACAGCTTTTGGTACAACCGATCCAAGACCAAGTTTTCAACGAGGTACAAAAAATCGGGGCCAATAAAAGATACGATTTTATTTTTGATAAATCGGCAGATGTTGTAATGTTGTACTCCGAAAAACGGCACGATATCAGTGACTTGGTTTTAAGGGAAATAGCACGGACCAGAAAGGTAAGTGCCTCCAATAAAAAACAAGACCAGAAAAACCGTTTGGAGCAGTTCAAGGCCGATGAGGAAGAAGCTGATGAGGAGATAAGCGAAGCGCTCTTGGACAGACAGGCCCGAACCGATTCCATTCAGCAGGCCAACGCCAAAGCGGCAGAGGACAAAAGGACGGAGCAGTTGAAACTGAGGGAGGAACGTAAAAAGGCCTACGAAGCCAGAAGACAAAAATTATTGGAAGAACGCGAGGCAAAACGCCAAGCCAAAATAGAGGACCGGAACAAACCGGAACAGGAAAAGGATTCAGTACAGAACTAAATATTGAAACACTAAATTTAAAAATCGAAATAAGTAACTTTGAGAATCATGAAAAATGTTAAAAGGATTGCGGTAGCCCTTATATTGTTTGTGGCGGCTACGGGTTTTGTAAATGCACAGAGTAAGATTGCCCATATCAACGTACAGCAACTGTTGACTGAAATGCCAGAGATGAAAGCTGCACAGGCCGAATTGAAAAAATTGCAGGAAACCTATACAGCCGATATTCAAGGTTCTATGACAGAACTTCAGAACAAATACAACCAATACTCCAACGAGGCCACTTCCAAAACAGAGGAAGAGAACCAAAAAAGGGCCCAGGAGCTTCAAGGTTTTGAAAAAAATATAGACGACGCCAGAAATGCTGCCATGCAAGCCATGCAACAAAAGCAACAAGAATTGTTCGCTCCTATTTCTGACAAGGCCAAAGCCGCCATTGAAAAAGTAGCTGCTGCCCAAGGTTTTGAATATGTAATCGATGCTAGCCCAGGTTTGAGCTTGATCGTAGCCAAAGGAAAAGACCTTTTGCCCGCTGTTAAGAAGGAATTGGGATTCTAAGAACTTCCCATTTACAAAATAATGAACCGCTCTTCTTAGGATGAAGCGGTTTTTTTGTGCCATAAAATTTTTTGTAGCTATTTTTAAGTATGCAAGCACCCATTGGTATTTTTGATTCAGGAGTAGGGGGAACCTCCATTTGGAAAGAAGTGGTGAAAATGCTTCCCCATGAAAGCACCCTATACCTGGCCGATAGTGCCAATGCCCCTTATGGTGAAAAGTCCAAGGAAGAGATCCTCAATCTCAGCATCAAGAATACAGAATTTCTTTTGGAAAAAGGATCCAAGATCATTGTAGTGGCCTGTAATACGGCAACCACAAATGCCATTGATTACCTCCGGAAAAATTATCCCGTACCGTTTATTGGGATAGAACCTGCCATTAAGCCTGCTGCACTTCAAACCAAAACCAAAAAAGTAGGCGTTCTGGCTACAAAAGGAACGCTTTCCAGCAGTTTGTTCCATAATACTTCCAAACTCTTCGCCGAAGGGATTACCGTGTTGGAACAGGAAGGAAAAGGGCTGGTGGAATTGATCGAGGCCAATAAAGTGTATTCCGTCGAAATGAGGGAGCTATTGACCACCTTTTTAAATCCCATGTTGGACCAACAAATCGATTGCCTGGTGTTGGGATGTACCCATTACCCATACTTGATTCCGGTATTGAAGGAAATGCTTCCAGAAAACATCACCATTATCGATTCTGGGGAAGCGGTGGCCCGACAGACCAAGACCATCTTGGAACAAAATGGATTATTGGCACCGGAAACCTACCGCCCAAAACATACGTTGTACACAAACAAGGATGTAGATATCCTGAAAAGTTTTGTTGATGTTCCTGACTGCGAGGTTTCATACCTCGATTTTTGAACCCTATTTGCGTTTATAGGTCAGGTAGGTAAAACTATATTCGTGACGATCATCCTTCGGATGAAATTCTTCATTTACCAGTTCCCAAGCTTCTTCATCAATTTCAGGGAAAAAAGTATCGGCTTCAAAAGTGGCATGAACACGGGTAAGTTCAATGTCGGTGGCCCTATCCATGGATTGCCTGTAAATTTCTCCCCCGCCAATGATAAAAGCAGTTTCCCCATCCTGAACCAAATCAATCGCTTCGGCAAGGGAATGCACAAGGGTACACGGAAATTTAGGTTGATAATCTTTTTCTCGGGTTATGGCGATATGTTCCCGGTTAGGAAGGGGTTTTGGAAAGCTTTCGAGCGTTTTTCGACCCATGATGATCTTATGCCCTGTAGTGATCGTTTTGAATCGTTTAAAATCGTCCGGAAGATGCCACACGAGATCATTGTCCTTGCCCAGGGCATTGTTCTCCGCTGCTGCGGCGATAATGATCAATCGCGTCATTGATCTTTTTTTTTATTGATGTTGGAAAGCGGGAATTCGGTCTCAATTTCTTTTTGGATTTCGGCAATCCGTTTCTTCTGCAAGGCCACCAATTTTTCGCGTTGGCGGCGTTCCCAATCCTGTCCCATGAACTTTTGGGTTACAAAAACATTAAAGGCATGGATCGCGAACAAAAAGGCCCAAAAAGTAATGGCCCAAACAAACCAATTGTACGATTCGCCATATTTTAGGATTTTGTTGATCAGGATCAAAAAAATACTTCCGATCAAAAAAACCACAAAGTGGGAGTACAGCCTTTTCTTTTGTTTGATGCGTTTTTGGGCATTCTCCAAAAGTTCGTGCTGCTCAAGGTCCAATTCAGGTGCTTTCTTTTTACCAAATGACAACATGGAATGGCTATCTTTAACAACAAATATAATTGAATTGTATCCAAATACCCGGTAATGCAAAAACTCAGAAAAAAATTCCCAGTTTTAAATCAATGTATCTATGCGAACACGGCCTCGGCCGGACTTTTAAGTGAAGATTTGATGGAATGGCGGCAAGGCCATGACCTCGATTATCTGATCGGTGGAAGCGAGATGAAGAACAAGGGATTTGCACACATGCCGGAAATCAAAAAAACGGTTGGGAACTTTTTTCACTGCAAGCCCGAGAATGTTTCTTTGGTGCCCAATTTTAGTTTGGGGTTCAATCTGTTGTTGGAAGGTCTTTCCAAGGACAAAACCGTATTGTTGCTGAACAACGATTACCCTTCGTTGAACTGGCCCTTCGAAACCCGAAATTTTAAGCGGGATTATGTGGATATTGATGAGCACATGGAAGAACAGATCCATGAAAAACTGGAAACAGGGAAATTTGATATCCTCGCCTTGAGTTTGGTGCAATGGGTGAACGGGGTGAAAGTGGATCTCGACTTTTTAAAACAGGTAAAAAAGGATTTCCCGAATGTCATGATCATTGCCGATGGAACCCAGTTTTGTGGAATGGAACCTTTCAACTTTGAAGAATCTGGTATCGATATTTTAGGAGCCAGTGCCTATAAATGGCTGTTGGCAGGTTACGGGAATGGTTTTTTTCTGGTAAAGGATGAGATCAAAGACCAATTTGAATTAAAGGGAATTGGCAACGGATCTGTGAACAATGATGCCTCCAAAAGGAACAGTATTCCCTTTAGTAAGTTTTTGGAGCCAGGGCATTTGGATTCCTTTAATTTTGGAAGTTTGGAGTTTGCCCTTAAATTTTTGGACGATATCGGGCAGGAAAATATTCAGGCCCAACTCGATAAATTGTCCAAAAAAGCCATGTCCGCATTCTCGGAACTGGGACTGCTTCAACCCTTTGTAGGCCAAAGAAAACAACACAGTACCATCTTTAGTATCAAGGGAGATGAGAAGCTTTTCAATAAACTTTGGGAAAAAAATATAGTGGCTTCCTTGCGTGGCGGGGGAGTACGATTGAGCTTCCATTTTTACAATACGGAGGAAGAAGTAGATGTTATTGCTACACTTCTAAAACGTTGGATGTCAAAATAATAATTGGTAAAATTCCCTAAGCTAATTTGACAAAAGTAACCCTATTGTTAGGCGCATTTTATCAATTTGATAAATCGACGGTAACTAATTGTAAATAAGCAGTTTTATGTATTGCTTTGTGCTGGAATTAAAATTTTTGGTACCATGGCAATTAAGAAACAATACCTAAAAAGCAAGCCTGTTTGCAAAGTCACTTTCAGTGTTCCTGCAGATGAGGCGGAGACCGTTGCGGTAGTCGGCGATTTCAATAAATGGAACCCCAAGGGCAGCGGATTGAAAAAATTGAAGGATGGAACCTTCAAAGGAACTTTTGAACTTCCTGTTGAGAACTCTTACGAGTTCAGATATTTGATCGATGGCAATTATTCCAACGATGCAGAAGCTGATCGTTTCCAGTGGAACGAGTATGCAGGCACAGAAAATGCCGTGTTGGAAGTATAACAGTTACAGAACGTGTAATTTTAATGTACCGTCATCAGTTTCCCCAAGCTGATGGCGGTTTTTTATTGAACGTCACCCTGAACTTGATTCAGGGTCTCAACCCTTATTTTTTTGTATGGGATGCTGAAACTAGTTCAGCATGACTAACTAACCCTTGTTTTGCCAGTATTCTTTTTTATGGATCCTTTGACGGAGTCGTCACCCTGAACTTGATTCAGGGTCTCACCACCTTCACATTTTACCCTTCAAAAAAACGTTTTTTACTCATGGGTCTCGTTAAGGTACTTTAGGCCTTCATAAAGTGCCGGTAGTGGCACCGACCGATGGTCTTCTTCTTCAAAATAGTCGTGTTGTACTTGAAGTTTTTCTTGCCAGCGTTCCTCCATCATGGCCACAAATTGGTCGTGTCGTTTTTTATTGCGCTCATAATTGGCTTCTCCTTGGTTGGCGGTGGCCCAGTATAATTTTTTGTCGATGGAGGTCCGGGTCATTGAGGCCATTTTACTTTCCATGATGGTATCGTCCCACCAAATACTGGGGTCAATGGCCAAATACGCATCAAATAGACTGTTCGGGTCCAGATAGGCGTTTACGGTCAACAAACCTCCAAGGGAATGCCCTATCAAGGTGCGGTGTGGGGCTGCACGATAATGGTTGTCCACATAAGGAATCAATTCCTTTTCAATAAAATCCAGGAATTTTTTGCCCCCGCCCATGGTGTTGGCACGCTTGGTCTGCAACTTGGTAATAGTGAAATCCCGTTCGCGATCCACATTTTCTATGGCCATCACAATGGTTTCCGGCATCAGGTAGTTTCGGTTGGTACGGGAACCCAAAAAATGGACAATGGCCGATGTGGTGTTAAAATGGACATACCCGTCCAATAAAATAATAATAGGATACAGCTGGTCCGTTTTCGATGGGTCGTTGTAGGAATCGGGAAGACTCACCAAAATAGACCTTTCCTCATTTAGAATAGTGGAGGGTATGGAAATGGAATGCCCCAGTTCTATGGTATTCCTGTCTTGACCCACAACCATTTGTCTGCTAAAAAGGAGAAGGAAAAAAAGTGGGATAAGGAATTGTTTCTTCAAGAGAACTCTTGGTTTAAGGAGTATGTTCTATTTCCGTCATAATTTCCCTCACTTTCTCCATATCCTCTTCGGCAACTTGAAGTTCCGTAACAAAGGTGACCATGTGACTCATGACCTGTGAGGTGTGTTCGTTGCGTAAAAAGCATTGGATGCCTTCTGCTTCCAACCTGCTTTTCAGGGGGAGTAAATCGGTTTCATAGTGCGAACTTTTGATAGTAACCCAACCCATAATGTTTCATTTTAAGGCTTCCTAGGCCCAAATTCTCATGTATTAAAGATAGTTGATATAAAGACGTGGTACAAGGATTTACTTGCAACAGGTTTTAAGGCCCTTGGCCTTGGATAGGCAAAACGGAACGCTACTTCCTTAAAATTTTCTCCATGGCCTTCCCTTTGGCCAGTTCGTCCACGAGTTTGTCCAAATACCGGATTTTTTTCATGAGTCCGTCTTCCATCTCTTCTACCCGATACCCACAGATCACCCCTGTTATTTTGGAAACATTGGGGTTTAATTGGGGAGCTTCCCCAAAGAAGGTTTCAAAATCCGTTCGGTTGTCGATGATGTGTTGCAAGGCCTTTTGGTCATAACCGGTCAACCATTGGATGATGGTATCCACGTCTTCTTTGGTACGGCCTTTTTTCTCCGCTTTGGTGATATAATGTGGATATACGCTGGCAACTGAGGTGGTGAAGATTCTGTGTTTGTCCATGGTGGCTTGTTTAGTATTAATTGACAACTAGCAATTTAAGTGTTTTTCTCCTTCAGAAATTTGATGATGATGCCCAACTGCCCCAAATGATACACATCATGATGCAACATGCCATTGATGAGAAAGCTATATGGGTAGTCGCCCTTAAAGTCGGTATCGTAATAGGTTTCCGAAAGAAATGCATCTTCTTTGTCTTGGAGTAAGGTGATAAGCTCCGCCAGGGTATCATCGTATTCCTTTTGGATTTGCTCCCAGCCTTTTTGTTTTAGGATGTCGTTGGGCAACCAATTTTCCGGGCAATCGTCCGTTTTGCTGCCCTTGCCCGTTTTGATTTTTAGCAAAGCCTCTTTTCGCCAAAAAGTGAGGTGGGAAATAGTCTCGGCAATACTGTGTAAACCTTCCAATGGCCTTTCAAAATATAGACTTTCATCAACCTTTGACAATTTACTGGCATACGAACTACCTACCCAAGGGTAACCCTCTTGGATTTCCTCAAATTGGGCGATGGTGTATTGGATGATGGAGTTCATGGATTTGTTTTATTAGCTGAAGTTAAAAAAATAAATACAGTCATAATTGATTATGACGGGTTATCCAATCGGGTAATTTACATTTGAGCATGACGCAAAAGGAGATAAAATTGTTGGATTTGTTTGAAGATGCCTATGGCTCCCCCGCCGAACTGGCCAACATACTGGACTTGGGTCTGGAAATGCTTTTTTATGTGGAGGAAGGGGTCTTTTCCCAAAGGGAAATGCAACGGGTGGTGGGTGCGTTAAGAGATATTAATGGGGTTTTGAGGGGAAAATCTTGAACTTGTGTTATATCGAAGGCTTATACATTATGGGTTTTAGTTTTAATGTTAAGGGGTCAACTATCATTTGTTCATATCTTGGCATATGACCAATGTTATTGAAAAACGAAATAGTTTTCAATTGGTCAAATTCTAGTGATTTATATCCAAAAATGACCTTGGATATCAATTTTGGATTAAAAGGAACATCCAAGTTTTTTCCATCATCAGTAATTTTTAAATCCATTAGGTTTTTGACGTAGCGAATGTCAAAAACAAGGCGTACTTCTTCCTCGTAATCCCAAATATTACTTTTATTTGTTACCACAAACATGCCCAATTCCCCTTCTTTTATTTTTTTTAAATTTCTTTTTTCAAGTAGGCTTTCTGGGTAAACGACTTCCGAAGGACTACCACAATAGTCATGTTTTGAGAAATCTATTTCAAAACAGACTTGCGTATGAGATTTTCCATAATGTGCCCACATCAAATATGACTTTTCAGTAGTATAGGTTTTTGAAAAACAACATATATATGTTGATGAAAAGGCTCTTTCAAATGCAATCTTTGTAGCATGTTGAATAAGCTTATGTCCTTTTTTGGATAAGTTTTCCCAATCCAAATCCATCAAAAATGGACTATTATCTAAAGGGTCATTGAATTGGTCTGCCCTTGAAAACCTTAGTCTTTGGTTTTCAATTGTACTATAAAGGCCATCAAAGGAAATAAATCGATATGATTTATCTCGATACGTGTTAAAAAGGGAATCATCCGACATGCTTGTCCCATATTTTCAGAGAAAAAAGATAATCAATTTTTTAAAAGCCTTCTGTCAAACCCATCAAAATGGGTGATGATGGGGAGGTCAAAATCGGCATAATCCGAGTTGGTGGAGTTTACGATGACCACATGGCCCACTCGGCAATTCAGGGCTGCCTGTACCCCAGAGTGGGAATCCTCAAAAATAACGGTACCTGCTTTACCCACGCCCAATCGTTCAACGGCCCTGTCAAATAAGTCGGGGTGCGGTTTTCCCTTTACGGTGCCATCATTGTACACAATATGCTCCTCGGCAAAATAATCGAGTAAGTTAAAATGGTCTATAAAAAAGTCCACATTCGATTTTCCAGAAGCCGTGGCAATGGCCATGGGAATATCGTTCGCCCTTAAATAATCCAAAAGGTCCAGCGCACCGGGTGCCAGTTCCATTTTGTGTTTCAGACATTCATTGCGGTACAGCACTTCTTTTTCTTCGGAATACTGATGCACTTCTTCATTGCTAAAAGGTCGTTTGAAGAGAATTTCAAGCGTATCTTTGCCATTACGGCCATGGATATAATCCCTTTTTTGCTGCTCGGTCAAGAAAATATGGTGCGCCGCCAAATATTCGTCCCAAGACTTTTCCTGGTATTCGGAATCCCAAAATAAGGTGCCGTTAAAATCAAAAATTACCCCGCCTTTTTGCATAAGCTCAAATCAAATTTATACGGCAACAACGCCTTTAATATGGGGATGTGGGTCGTAGTTGAGCAGTTCAAAATCATCAAAGGTAAAGGTAAAGATGTCCTTTACTTCAGGGTTGATCTTCATGGTGGGCAAGGGGCGAGGGTCGCGGCTCAATTGCAGCTCCACTTGCTCCAAATGGTTGTTGTAGATATGCGCATCACCAAAGGTGTGGATGAATTCCCCGGGCTGGTAGCCACACACTTGTGCCATCATCATGGTGAACAAAGCATAAGAGGCAATGTTGAAGGGTACCCCTAAAAAGATATCGGCACTGCGTTGGTACAATTGGCAGGACAGTTTCCCATCCGCCACATAAAACTGGAAAAAAGCATGGCAGGGAGGGAGGGCGGCCTTTCCATTCGCCACATTTTCCGCAAAGGATACCGAAGTGTCCGGCAATACACTGGGGTTCCAGGCAGAGACCAACATGCGACGACTGTTGGGATTGTTCTTTAACGTGTCCACCACTTCCTGTATCTGGTCGATTTCCTCACTGTTCCAATTGCGCCATTGATGTCCGTATACAGGACCGAGGTCCCCATTTTCATCGGCCCATTCGTTCCAAATACGTACCCCGTTCTCTTGCAGGTATTCAATATTGGTATCTCCCTTCAAAAACCACAACAGTTCATAAATTATGGACTTTAAATGCAATTTTTTGGTGGTCACCATGGGGAAACCTTCCGAAAGATCGAACCGCATCTGATAGCCAAAAACGCTCAAGGTTCCTGTTCCTGTACGGTCCCCTTTTTGGTTCCCGTGTTCCAATACATGTTTGAGGAGGTCGTGGTATTGTTTCATGCGTAATATAGTTAGTTGTCATTTCGAGTGATTTTCCGTTAGCGGAAAATTGTATCGAGAAATCAGTTTTCGATACAAAATCCTTTTAGGATTTCACTCAAACTGACACTAGTGTATGTATTTTATATGTTGCTTTAGCTGTCATTTCGAACGAATGTAGTGAGGAGAAATCCAAACATCTCGACAGCCCCTTCGACTACGCTCAGGGTACTCAGCTCGATTTGACAAAAAATCAACTGGACTAAAGTACATCAAGAATAAAGCATACGAAATGGTTCTTGAACGGACTTATGAAAATTTTATCAACGTATTGATGATGGGTTACCCTAAAATCATCCCCGCAATGGTAGCGGAAAGTAAGGACGCCAAAGAGCCACCCAAAACGGCCTTCATGCCGAATTCGGATAGGTTTTTACGCTGACCAGGTGCCAAGGAACCGATACCGCCAATTTGGATACCGATAGAAGCAAAGTTGGCAAATCCACAAAGCATGTACGTGGCCATGATCACGGATTTGTTGTAAGTGAAATGGACTCCGCTGGCCACATTTTTCAGGTCGGCCAATTGAATGTAGCCTATGAATTCGCTGGCAGCAAGTTTAATACCGAGCAATTGTCCCATAAGCATCACATCTTCATTGGCCACACCGATGAGCCACATCAGTGGAGCGAAGACCGTTCCCAAGATGGCTTCAAGGGAAAAACTTTCGTATGGGGAATTGGCAGCGATCCATGTGTTGAAAGTGGTCAAGTCACCAATCCAGCCCAAAATGCCATTGATCATGGCAATAAAGGCCACAAAGACCAATAGCATGGCGCCTACGTTAAGGGCCAATTTCAATCCTTCGGTTGTACCATTGGCAATGGCATCCAATATGTTGGTGCCAATTTTTTCAGCGGATACCTTAACATCGGTGTTTACCGCTTCGGTCTGGGGATATAATATTTTTGAAATAACGATAGCACCTGGGGCTGCCATAACGGAGGCGGCCAGAAGGTGTTTTGCGAATACCAATCTTAGCACAGGGTCATCCCCACCCAAAAATCCAATGTAAGCAGCAAGAACTGCTCCAGCAACAGTGGCCATTCCACCGATCATAACCAAAAGGATTTCGGACCGGTTCATTTTTTCCAAATAGGCTTTGATCAATAACGGAGCTTCGGTCTGACCTAAAAAGATGTTTCCAGCCACGGATAAACTTTCGGCACCTGAAATGCCCAAACTTTTACTGAGCAGCCATGCCATTCCTTTAACAACCCACTGTATCACTCCTAAATAGTAAAGTACGGAGGTTAATGCCGAGAAAAATACAATAGTGGGCAATACCTGAAAAGCGAAGATGTATCCGAATGTATCCATGTCCACTACAAGACCTTCAAACAAGAATTGACTACCTGCCCTTGTGAATTCCAAAATACTCACAAATACGGCCCCTACTTTTTCAAAAGCATATTGCACAACAGGGACTTTGAGGACGCCAATGGCAATCAATACTTGCAAAGAAAGTCCAATCCCAACCGTTTTCCAGTTGATGGCCTTTCGGTTATTGCTGAACAAAAAGGAAATCAAGATCAATACGGCCATACCCAATGCCCCACGCAAAAGTGTGGTTAGGGTGAAACCTTGATTGGCAATGATTTCTGGTGATGCCTGAGTGACTAAGTTTGCGGTTGAGGCAACAATTAAGGAATCGGTTGGTACGGAATTTTGCCCTAGGGCGATCGAACAAATGAACAGAAGAATCAGGAAACTCTTGGTCTTTTTCGCCATGTACTCGTTTATTTTCGCTTGGAAATTTCGTCCCTTAATTTGGCAGCTTTTTCGTAGTCTTCATTGGCCACTGCCTGGTCCAATTCTTTATGTAGTTCTTCCAAGGAAAGTTCACGGTAGCCATGGGACCCGGCACCCGATTCAATTTCAACGGTTTCGCCTTCTTGAAGGATTTCATCCACTACAATGCTGTCGTCTTCATCTTCTTTTTCTTCCTCTTTGGATGAGAATTTCAAGAAAATACCTGCCTTGTCCAAAATGGTCTTGTATGTAAAGATGGGCGCGTCAAACCGAAGGGCCAAAGCAATGGCGTCGCTGGTGCGGGCATCAATGATCTCTTCCACTTTATCGCGTTCACAGATGATGCTGGAATAGAAAACACCATCCACCAATTTATGGATGATGACCTGTTTCACCACAATTTCGAACCTGTCCGCAAAATTTTTGAATAGGTCGTGGGTCAAAGGTCTGGGAGGTCTAATGTCCTTTTCCAAGGCAATGGCAATGGATTGTGCCTCAAAAGCCCCAATGACAATGGGAAGTTTTCGGTCTCCCTCCACTTCATTTAAAATAAGGGCATATGCACCATTCTGTGTTTGACTATATGATATTCCCTTTATTTTTAACCGTACTAAACTCATAATCTCCTCCTAAAGCAAAAAAGCTGTCCAAATAAGTGGCTTTACCAGTTATCTGAACAGCCCCTTGCAATGGGCAAATTAACAAAATTTAAGCGTTTTGGGCTTTAAATTCCTTTAATTTTTCGATGAGTTTGGGTACCACCTCAAAGGCATCCCCAACAATTCCGTAATCCGCGGCCTTGAAGAAAGGAGCTTCGGGATCGTTGTTGATGACTACCTTAACCTTGGAGGCACTTACACCTGCCAAATGTTGAATGGCCCCAGAAATACCCACGGCGATATAAAGATTACTCGCAACAGGCTTCCCTGTTTGCCCCACGTGTTCACCGTGTGGACGCCATCCCAAATCGGAAACCGGTTTGGAACAGGCCGTAGCGGCACCCAAAACTTGGGCCAATTCTTCGATCATGCCCCAATTCTCAGGTCCTTTCAACCCGCGACCACCAGACACCACGATATCGGCATCGGCAATGGTCACTTTTCCGGAAACCCTGTCCACTTCAACGGATTTTACGGCAAAGTCGCCATCGGTCAATGAAGGATTAAAAGCTTCCACAGTGGCCGATACATTATTTTCCACGACTCCGTATGCATTGTTGGATACCCCGATCACTTTTACATCGGAAGAAATCTCAGTATGGGCAAAGCCCTTGTTACTGAAAGCTGTTCTTTTTACCACGAAAGGGGAAGTGCTATCTGGAGCTGCAACTACGTTTGGAACATAACCTGCATCCAATTTGGTTGCAAGGATCGGTGCCAAAAATTTGGTATCTGAACTGGAGCTTAATATAATGACTTTGGCTCCTTCCGCTTTTGCGGCTTGTGACAAAGCATCGGCATAGGCCTTCGCATTGAAGGTGTCCATTTTATCATTGGTGATTTTCAAAACTTTGGAAACCCCATAGGTGCCCAAGGTTGCATCGTCCTGTGCATTGAACGTTACAGCCGTAACGGTGGTGCCCAAATCTTGGGCCACTTTGTAGGCATAAGAAGCCACTTCAAAGGCATTCTTTTTCAATTTTCCCTTGAGGGATTCGGTATATACTAATACTGACATAAAAATTTCTTTAAATTTTTTCCTGAACTTGGTTCAGGAACTTTATGACTTTATAATGGATTCCGAAACTAGTTCGGAATGATTTGGCTACGCCTTAAATCACTTTAGCTTCGTTGTGCAATAGGTCTACCAGTTCCCCAACATTATCAGGACTTACCAATTTAACGGCTCCTTTTGGTGCGGGTTTATCGAATTTTTCGTCCTTGGTCAATTGTGGGGCATCCACAGGCTCTAAGACATTCAAGGCTTTTTGTCTGGCCATCATGATTCCACGCATATTGGGAATGCGTAGATCACTTTCTTCAACCAACCCTTTTTGGCCTCCGATGACCAATGGCAAGGAAGTACTCAATTTTTCCTTTCCTCCATCGATTTCACGCAGTGCGGTAGCTTGGGTTCCTTCGATTTCCAAACCGATACAGGTATTTACAAAGTTCATGTCCAACAGGGTAGCCAACATTCCGGGTACCATACCACCATTATAGTCAATGGATTCCCTACCGGCTATAACCAAGTCGTAACCGCCATTTTTGACGACCTCGGCCAATTGCTTGGCCACGAAAAAACCATCTTTTGGTTCGGCATTTACCCTGATCGCTTCATCGGCCCCGATGGCAAGTGCTTTTCTGATGGTGGGTTCCGTTTGGGCACCTCCAACGGTTGCCACATGCACGGTTGCACCTTGTTTTTCCTTGAACCACATGGCACGGGTCAATCCGAACTCGTCGTTGGGATTAATCACAAATTGAACCCCGTTTGTATCAAACTTGGTGTCGCCTTCCGTAAAATTGATTTTGGAAGTAGTATCCGGTACGTTGCTTATGCAAACTAAAATCTTCATATATACTTAAGGTTTATGTTGTCAAATATAGCCAATAATAATTAAATTTATTATGCATGCATAATAAATTTTGTTCTTTTTTTTGATGGAGTGTCAGGCATTGTTCGGTGAGTTTTTGCTATTTTTGCTTGCGTTTTTAAGCACGCCAATTCAATTTATTAGCTCGATTTAATGAAAACACTACAGTTTAGGGAAGCCATTGCTGAGGCCATGTCCGAAGAAATGAGAAGGGATGATTCCATTTATTTGATGGGTGAGGAGGTAGCCGAATACAACGGTGCCTACAAAGCTTCAAAAGGAATGTTGGATGAATTTGGACCTGAAAGGGTTTTGGATACCCCAATTTCCGAGTTGGGCTTTGCCGGTGTAGGCGTAGGTTCTACTATGAACGGCAACCGACCTATCATCGAATTCATGACCTTCAACTTCTCCTTGGTGGGAATTGACCAGATCATCAACAACGCGGCGAAAATCCGCCAAATGTCTGCCGGACAGTTCAACTGCCCAATCGTTTTTAGGGGTCCTACTGCTTCTGCAGGTCAGTTGGCCGCTACGCACTCACAGGCTTTTGAAAGTTGGTACGCCAACTGTCCAGGTCTAAAAGTGGTGGTTCCATCGAACCCGGCCGATGCCAAAGGTTTGTTGAAAAGTGCCATCCGCGATAACGACCCTGTAATTTTTATGGAGTCCGAGCAAATGTATGGTGACAAAGGTGAGGTGCCAGAAGGTGAGTATACCATTCCATTGGGTGTGGCCGATATTAAGCGTGAAGGTACCGATGTGACCATTGTTTCCTTTGGAAAAATTATCAAAGAAGCCTACAAAGCTGCCGAAGAGTTGGAAAAAGAAGGTATCAGTTGCGAGATCATCGATTTGCGTACCGTGCGTCCAATGGATATCAATGCCATCATCACTTCCGTGAAAAAAACCAATAGGATGGTTATTTTGGAAGAGGCTTGGCCATTTGGTAACGTGGCAACCGAGATCATCTATCACGTTCAGGACAAAGCATTCGATTATTTGGATGCCCCTATCGTAAAATTGAACACAGCCGACACTCCAGCACCCTATTCGCCAGTACTTTTGGCGGAATGGTTGCCTAACCACGAAGATGTGATCAAGGCTGTTAAGAAAGTGTTATATAAGTAAGAATAACCCATTTCTAGGGTATATTAGCCCCGTCAACCCTGTTGGCGGGGCTTTTTTTAGGGAACAGTTTTTGATAAGAAAATACTTTGAACCAAATTTGACCTAAGTTAATCAAAGGAAAGCCTTTGTAGTCTTTCTTTGTGTCCCATAAATCCGAACATGAAAAGAATCCTGACCGTTTTTTTCTTTCTATCCATTTTACTTGTATCCGCACAAACCAAAATAGAAGGTATTGTGTTGGATGAATACGGAGCACCGATTTCTTTTGCCAATATCATTTTCAAAAATTCCTCCGAAGGAACCATCACCAATGATAATGGCCGTTTCTATTTTGAATCGGACAATACCTATAATACCATCATAGTTTCTTTTATAGGCTACGAGACCAAGGAAATTGAACTCGCCCAAAAAGTGAACTACGGCTTAGAGATAGTTCTGGCCGAATCGACCGAAGAGTTAAAGGAAGTGGTGGTGTATACCGGAAAGCAATCCAAAAAGAACAATCCTGCCATTGACATCCTCAGAAAAATTTGGGCGAAGGAAAGGCAGAACGGGGTTAGGATGTTCAAGCAATACCAATTCGATAAATACGAGAAAATAGAGTTCGACCTCAATACCATAGATAGTGCCCTCATCAAGAGTAAACTGTTCAAGGGTCTTGAGTTTATGTTTGAAGACCTCGATACCTCCCGAATTACAGGAAAGACCTATCTGCCCATTTTCTTGAACGAAACGTTCTCCAAAGTGTATGGGGACAATGTCATTGATAAGGAAAAAGAGGATGTGTTGGGGAACAAAAATTCCGGGTTTAGTGGTAACCAGGCCATTGCTGCATTTGTCGAGGACCTTTATTCCGACTATGACATCTATGACAATTACCTCAAGTTTTTCGACAAAAGTTTTACCAGTCCCTTGTCCAAAACTGGTGTAGATGTGTATAATTATGTGCTTTCCGACAGTACGTTCATAGACAATAAATGGTGTTACAACATTATTTATTACCCACGGCGTAAAAACGAGCTCACCTTTAAAGGCGATTTTTGGGTGAACGATACCACTTTTGCCATCAAGAAGATCAACATGCAGGTCACCAAGAGTGCCAACATTAACTGGGTAAAGGAAATTTATATTGAACAGGAATTTGATGTGGTGAGTGATTCCGTGTTTTTGTTGAAGCGGGATTATATGCTGAGCGACTTTAGTTTTTCCAAAAAAGAAGAGTCAAGGGGAGTGTATGGTAAGCGTACTACGGTATTTGATAATTATATTTTTGATACCAACCGTTCCGAAGATTTTTACAAGGCAGTTTCCGATCCTTATGATCCGCGGGTTTTTGCACAGGACAGTGTTTTTTGGAAGAACGCCCGACTGGAGAACCTGAACGCAGATGAATCGGGTATCTTCAAACTGTTGGATACCTTAAAGACGGTACCCAAGTTCCGAACCTATTATGACATTGTGAGCATTTTGGGTTCCGGGTATGTGGAAATCGATAAGTGGAACATCGACATTGGCGATATTTACAGCACTTTCGGTTACAACGATGCAGAAGGAATCCGTTTACGTGGAGGGGCGCGAACCTATTTTGGGCAGAACGATACTTGGCGATTGGAAGGATATATGGCCTACGGTTTTGATGATAGAAAGTTCAAGCATGGCTTTTCGGGCAAGTTTTTATTGGATCGGAAAAATCGGCTCATCATCTCTGGCGGTAACCGAAGGGATATTGAACAATTGGGTCTAAGCTTGACCAGCACCACCGATGTCATGGGAAGGAGCATCGCTTCGTCGTCCTTGGTGACCGTTGGCTCCAACAACAGGTTGACCAATATCAACCTATCCACCTTTAATGTGGAAATGGAACCGGTAAAAAACTTCAGGATAAGTGTGGGTAGTTCCTTCCGTACCCTGAGTTCGGCCTTGCCGGATGCTTTCAGTCTGGATTATATGGATCCCACTTCTCCAACTGGCATTTCTTCGGAAGTAAAACAATTTGATCTCAATACCACCTTGATCTACACGCCAGGTAAAAAAACCATTGGTTATGGGGTGGAGCGTGTTAATGTGAATGATAACTACAGCACCTTGGTTCTGAACTATACCAAAGGAGTAAGTGGCTTTTTGGAAAGTGATTTCGATTATGAAAAAATCCAGTTCTCCTATCGTCAACCATGGCAGATTGGTGGATTGGGAAGATTGACAAGTAGCGTGGAACTCGGTAAGACCTTTGGAGCCGTTCCTTTGGGACTTTTGAGTGTGGTGCCGGGTAACCAGACCCTTTTCTCTTTGTACAATGCGTTTCCAAACCTGGATTTTTACGAGTTTGTGACCGACACCTATGCCACCGTTCATTTGGAACATAACTTCAACGGACGTTTGTTTTCCAGAATACCCTTTTTGAGAAAATTTAACCTACGTGAAATTGTGGGCCTTCGTGGTGCATGGGGTCAACTTTCGGATGAGAATATTGCTTTGAGCGCTCCGACCAATATTCCTTTGTCGGCACCGGAGGATCAGATCTATTGGGAATACTCTTTCGGGGTGGGGAATATCTTCAAAATACTCAGGATTGACTTCAATTTTAGGGGTAATTACCTCCAAAATCCAGATGCAAGACCTTTTGGCATTACAGGAACCTTCGGATTTAATTTTTAATTAATACGAATAAGGCAATTTATGCGCCCTAATCCAGTTGTACTGGTTATTTTTGCAATAAATAAATCTCTGAAATGTCTAAAAAACCACAAGTTACCTTTGATGTGCTCATAGAAATCCCAAAAGGTAGTAGAAATAAGTACGAATACGACTTTACCCTTCACAAGATCCGTTTTGATAGAACCCTGTTTTCGTCCATGATGTATCCTGGCGATTATGGTTTTGTTCCAGAGACCTTGGCATTGGACAAAGATCCACTGGATGTATTGGTATTGGCCACCGAGCCTAGCTATCCAATGGTGGTGATGGAAGTGAAACCGGTAGGTGTGTTCCACATGACCGATGAAAAAGGTCCTGATGAAAAATTGATCTGTGTTCCGGTATCCGATCCCATTTGGAGCCAGAGGGAAGATATCAGCGAACTGAACCCACACAGATTGAAGGAAATTGAACACTTTTTCCAAGTGTACAAGGATTTGGAAGAAAAGAAAGTAGATACTGGTGGTTGGGGCGATGTGAACGAAGCCATTAAAATTTATCACGAATGTGTACAACGCTACGAAGAAAGCGAACACAAAAAGAAACGGACCTACACCATATAGGTAATAATAACTTTAATAAAATGCGCTTTTTGTAATGAAAAGCGCATTTTTTTTATTACTTCGTATTTTACTACATTAGCTGCCATTAAAAATTTTCTAAACAACTCAATCTATGGATTTAATAATTAAGTTTTTGCCCGTTTTTGGTATCCTGGGCCTATTGTACGTGTTTATTAAAAACGTATGGATCTCCAAACAGGAAGTTGGGGATGAAAAAATGGCAAGGATTGCCAAGAACATTGCCGATGGGGCAATGTCCTTCCTAAAGGCAGAATATAAAATACTCAGCATTTTCGTGGTAGCTGTTGCCATATTGCTTTATTTCAAGGGAAGCAATGAGGCAGGCTCCAATGGAATGGTGGCCGTTTCCTTTGTGGTAGGGGCCGTTTGTTCCGCCCTGGCCGGTTTTATTGGTATGAAAGTGGCCACCAAAGCCAACGTTAGAACTACACAGGCGGCCCGTACCTCTTTGGGTAAGGCCCTTGAGGTAGCTTTTGCCGGTGGCGCCGTTATGGGCCTTGGTGTTGTGGGCCTTGGTGTTTTGGGCCTAAGTGGACTTTTCATGATCTATAGTGGTCAAGGATGGGAGTTGGGTGAAATCCTGAACGTACTGTCCGGATTTTCGCTTGGAGCTTCATCTATCGCATTGTTTGCTCGTGTGGGCGGTGGTATCTACACCAAAGCTGCCGACGTGGGTGCTGACCTTGTGGGTAAAGTAGAGGCTGGAATTCCTGAAGATCACCCTTTGAACCCAGCTACCATTGCCGATAACGTTGGGGACAACGTAGGTGACGTGGCCGGTATGGGTGCCGACCTTTTTGAATCGTATGTAGGTTCCATTATCGGTACCATGGTATTGGGTGCCATTTTTGCAGGACTACCAGAGTTTCAGACAGCTTTTGATGGCCTAGGTGCCGTGTATTTGCCATTGGCATTGGCTGCGGTAGGGATTGTGATGTCCATCATTGGAACCTTCTTTGTGAAAGTGAAGGATGGAGGAAATCCTCAGACTGCCTTGAATATTGGGGAATTCGGTTCCGCAGCACTTATGTTGATCGCATCTTATTTCATCATTAAAGGAATGCTGCCTGAATCTTGGATGGAAGGCGGAAAAGAATATAGCGCAATGGGTGTTTTTTGGGCCACGATTGCAGGTTTGGTTGCCGGCCTATTGGTTGGTAAGGTTACCGAATACTATACTGGAACAGGAACCAAACCGGTGAACTCCATTGTTCGCCAATCCGAAACAGGTTCCGCTACCAACATCATTGCCGGTTTGGGTGTGGGTATGATGTCCACTGCCATTCCGATTATTTTGATCGCAGCTGCAATTTTGGTTTCACATTATTTCGCAGGTTTATATGGAATTGCCATTGCCGCAGTGGGAATGTTGGCCAATACAGGTATTCAGTTGGCAGTTGATGCGTATGGACCGATTTCCGATAACGCAGGTGGTATTGCCGAAATGGCCGAATTGCCAAAAGAAGTACGTGAGCGTACCGATAAATTGGATGCCGTTGGAAACACCACTGCTGCCATTGGTAAAGGTTTTGCCATTGCCTCTGCTGCATTGACGGCCTTGGCTTTGTTCGCAGCCTTTATGAAGACAGCCAATGTAAAATCGATTGACGTTTCCCAGCCAGATATCATGGCCGGACTTTTGATCGGAGGTATGTTGCCTTTCGTGTTTTCAGCCCTTTCCATGAATGCAGTAGGTAGAGCGGCCATGTCCATGATCGAAGAGGTGCGTCGCCAGTTCAAAGAAATTCCAAAACTAAAAGCAGCTTTGGAAATCATGAGAAAATACGATTCCGATCTTTCCAAGGCAACCAAGGAGGATATGGAAATTTTTGAAGCTGCCGATGGGGTGGCCGAATATGAAAAGTGTGTGGCCATTTCTACACAGGCGTCCATTAAAGAAATGGTAATGCCGGGTTTATTGGCCATTGCCGTACCCGTTGCCGTTGGTTTTATTGGTGGTGCCGAAATGTTGGGAGGTCTTTTGGCAGGGGTAACCACTGCCGGTGTTTTGATGGCTATTTTCCAATCCAACGCAGGTGGAGCCTGGGATAACGCCAAAAAAACCATTGAGGCCGAAGGCCGTAAAGGTAGCGATGCACACAAGGCCGCTGTTGTTGGTGATACCGTTGGTGATCCTTTTAAGGATACTTCTGGTCCATCTTTGAATATTTTGCTTAAATTGATGTCCGTAGTGGCGTTGGTTATCGCCCCAAGTTTGGTGAGCCTTTCTTCTGATGATATGGCAATGGTAAAAGAGGAAGTTTCTGTTACCATTTCTTCTGATGATATGAAGGAAACCAAAGAAGTTGAAAAGCAAATCAGAGTGGAGGTAAGCAATACCGAAGAGGGTGCTTTCAAGGCGATGGTGACCTCAAGTACCACAATCAACGGTGAAACTGTTGAAGAGGTAGAAGAGTTCACGGCCAACTCCAAGGAAGAACTTGAAAAAAAGATTGAAGAATACAAGAGTGCTAGGGCAAAGAATTAGCTCTCGCTTTAAAGTAAAGCTGGAAAAACCACGCCTTGGCGTGGTTTTTTTATTCTTCGATTTTAGGTTTAGATTTCTCAATCGTCTTTGCAATCCTCATTTCGAGATGACCCGTCTACCAAATCTCATTTTGAAATGACCCATGGGCCAAATCTCATTTCGTAAAGTTTCTTTCAACACCTGTCATTTCGAACCGACCTTGGGAGTGTGAGAAATCCCATTGTTCTTCAATTTTGGGTATAGATTTCTCAATCGTCTCTGCAATCCTTATTTCGAAATGACCCATCTGCCATATCCCATTTTGGACTGACCCATCAACTAACTGTCATTTCGAACCGACCTTGGGAGTGTGAGAAATCCCATCGTTCTTCAATTTTGGGTATAGATTTCTCAATCGTCTTTGCATTCCTCATTTCGAAATGACCTATCAACCATATCCCATTTTGGACTGACCCATCAACTAACTGTCATTTCGAACCGACCTTGGGAGTGTGAGAAATCCCATCGTTCTTCAATTTTGGGTATAGATTTCTCAATCGTCTTTGCATTCCTCATTTCGAAATGACCTATCGACCATATCCCATTTTGACCGACCCATCAACTAACTGTCATTTCGAACCGACCTTGGAGTGTGAGAAATCCCATTGTTCTTCAGTTTTGGGTATAGATTTCTCAATCGCCTTTGCAATCCTCATTTCGAAATGACTCATTTGCTAAATCTCATTTGTAATGTTTCTTCCAACACCTGTCCTTTCGAACCGACCTTGGGAGTGTGAGAAATCCAATAGGTACAATGACTAATTCAACTTAAAAGTAATCGGAATGGCATAGGGAACCTTTACTGGTGTACCTCGTTGCTTTCCTGGAGTCATTTTGGGCAATTTTGAAATGATACGACCAGCTTCTTTTTCCAAACTTTCATGCGGACCACGCAGTTTTACGTCCCCAATGCTACCATCTTTCTGAACGGTAAAAACTACACTCACCCTACCTTGTAAACCCATTTCTTGTGCCAATTCAGGATAACGGATGGTCTTGTTTATGTGTTTGAGCATCATTTCCTGAAAACAGGCTTTTTTTGCCTTTTCATCGGGTTCATTTTCACAACCTGGGAAAACAGGCGCATTTTCTATGGTAATGAAAGGCACCACATCTGGGATGTCATCATCTGCAACTTCAATGTCTTCAACATCTACTATTTCAGTATCTTGATTGGTATCTTCTGCTTCAATAACAGATTCTTCAATCTTTTCTTCGTCATCAGCTATCTTGATTTCTGGCGGGGTTTGGATTTTAGGTTTCGGAAGCTCCATTTTTTGAATGGTTATGGGAGCTTCCTCAATCAATTCCTTGTCGATTTTCAAACCGGCATGATCCCAATCTTGTTGGGTGTCGTAGCTTTTCCATTCCAACGCCATATAGGCGAGCAGGAGGATGAAGGTCATCCCTATGGAAAAATAGAGTTTGCTGTTCCTTTTCAGATCTAATTGCGGATTTTTCTTTGGTTCCATGATTTTCAAATTTTTGGCCACAAGGGCGCAGTTAATAGTTATGGATGTAATCTGAATCCTAAACTAGTTTGAAAATCAACCTATTAAAAGTAGGAATGAGGGAACGGGTGGTTTGGGTGAGGGAAATGGATTTTTGTTCTAATCCACTATAGCTTGATAAACCAAAGACCTCAATTTCCCATGGTCGTCAATGTCGCCTGAGGGAATCAATTGCGTGAAATACACCACGGTCAATTCTTCTTTCGGGTCTACCCAATATGTTGAATGATAGGCGCCTCCCCAACCATATTCGCCAACAGTTCCGAGCATGCCCCTATCCCCTAAATCTTCGACAACGGAAAAGCCTAGGCCAAACCCGGTTCCGCCAACCCAAGGGAATGATGCATTACCCAAATGGTTTACCGTCATCAGTTCAACGCTTTTTGGGGATAAGATTCGCTTTCCGTTAAAGATGCCACCATTTAGCATCATTTGAAGAAATTTGGTATAGTCCAGCGATGTGCTCAAAAGGCCTGCGCCGCCTGAAAAACTCTTTCGGGGTCCATCCACATAAGCCCCTTGACTCACCATTCCACCTGGTTCTGGGGCGCGTTCCAATCCATTGTCCTTGGGAGAATACACAACAGCCAAACGATCATTTTTTTCTTTTGGTAAATAAAAATGGGTGTCGGCCATTCCCAATGGCCCGATAATGTTTTCCTGCAGAAAAATATCCAATGGTTTGCCTGATACAACTTCAATCAGTGCACCTAGTATATCGGTGTTGTAGCCATACACGAATTGTTCCCCTGGTTGCGATTCAAAAGGTAGTGAGGCCATTCTGGTAACGGTTGCCAAAATAGGTTCTTCCCGATCGGCAAAATACCATCCTTGAATTTTAGCTTTTTTCCATTGGTCGGCAGCAATACCTTCACCATAAGAAACACCAGAAGTATGGGTCAATAAATCTCTGATGGTTATGGTCCTATTGCTGTTTACCACCTCATAAGTGCCATCTTCCTTGGCTATGGCAACCTTTGTTTCCATAAAGGCTGGGATGTATTTTCCAACGGGATCCGAAATCAAAAGTTTCCCTTGTTCCTGAAGGATCATAATTCCAACACTAACAATGGCTTTGGTCTGTGAGGCAATTCTAAAGATGGAACTATCCGTCATGGGAATTTCACGTGCAATATCGTTTTTGCCAAAGGATTTAAAATAGGCTATTTTACCTTTTCGGGAGACAAGGATTACTGCGCCTGGTAGTTTATCGTTTTCAATATAATCTTGGAAGGTGCGGGTCATGACCTCCAGTCGTTCCGATGACATTCCCACTTCTTCGGGTGCAACCTTTACCAGTTCTTGGGCACCCGCATTGAAATATAGAAATAGGCTCAGGAGAATTGTGGAACATTTGAGAAGTCGATCAATTTTCATCGGAATAAATTTTGATTAAGATACAAATGTTTGGTAACCCAAGCTATAGTGGATGTAAGGAAAGATTGTTTTTAAAACAACCCATGGATTTCCGCATCAATGCGGTTGATCACCACCCCAAGATCTTCGGGTTCTGCGACAAAATCGAGGTTGTCCACATCAAAAATGAGCAATTTCCCTTTTTCATAGGTGTTGGCCCAAGCTTCGTAGCGTTCGTTCAATCGGCTGAGGTAATCAATGGAAATGGAATTTTCATAATCCCTGCCACGTTTGTGGATCTGGTTTACCAAATTGGGAATGGAACTTCTCAGATAGATCAACAGATCGGGTGGCTGCACCAAACTTTCCATCAATTCGAAAAGGCTGCGATAGTTCTCGTAATCCCGGTTGGTCATCAGCCCCATGGCATGCAGGTTGGGGGCGAAAATGTGGGCGTCCTCATAAATGGTACGATCTTGGATCACATTTTTACCGGTTTCCCTTATTCGCAGGATCTGGCGGTACCTACTGTTCAAAAAGTAGATCTGCAGGTTAAAACTCCATCGCTCCATTTGGGTGTAAAAGTCGTCCAAATATGGATTGTCCACTACGTCCTCAAAATGGGCTTCCCACTTGTAATGTTTTGCAAGTAAGTTGGTTAAAGTGGTCTTTCCGGCGCCAATGTTGCCTGCTACCGCAATATGCATAGGGTGATTGTGTTTTAAGTTGGTGTTTATGGATCAGGGAAAATTCTAATCGCCGCAATATACAAAGTATATCTACTTGACGAAAAAAAACTGGTTGAAATGGCGTTAGTTCATAACCGTACAAAACAAAGTTTTGAAATATGTTTCAAATATGTACTTTTGCTCATCAAACGAGGAAAGATTTGACTGATTGCAACCTCTAAAAAATGCTAAAGCAGTTTTGTTCTGAATACACTTCAGGCATCTCCCATGAGATGTAAAAACGCCTTAGAGCCTTTCCGTTAGAGCTTTCCCATAAAGTAGTACAATGCCATATTTATTTACATCAGAATCTGTTAGCGAGGGACACCCGGATAAGATTGCAGATCAAATCAGCGATGCCCTTTTGGATAATTTTTTAGCCTTTGATCCCGAGAGCAAAGTGGCCTGCGAAACTTTGGTAACCACCGGACAGGTTGTTTTGGCGGGTGAGGTAAAGAGCCATACCTATGTGGATCTTCAGAGTATTGCAAGGGAAGTGATCAACAAAATCGGCTACACCAAAGGTGAATACAAATTCAGTGGTGATTCCTGTGGGGTAATCTCCTTGATCCACGAACAATCACAGGACATTAACCAAGGGGTAGATCGCGGTAGTAAGGAAGAGCAAGGGGCCGGGGACCAAGGGATGATGTTCGGTTATGCCACCAAGGAAACTGCCAATTACATGCCGCTGGCTTTGGATATATCGCACAAGATTTTGCAAGTGCTTGCCGATATGCGTAGGGAAGGTGATAGGATTTCCTATTTGAGACCCGATGCCAAATCACAGGTAACCATCGAATATTCCGATGATAACGTGCCACAACGCATTGATACCATCGTGGTTTCTACACAACATGATGATTTTGCCGATGATGAGGTCATGTTGGCACAGATCAAGAAGGATATCATCAACATCCTTATTCCTGAGGTAAAAAGTCTTTTGCCGATGGATATCCAGAAACTCTTCAACGATAAAATCAAATACCATATTAACCCGACAGGGAAGTTTGTGATTGGTGGCCCACATGGTGATACCGGATTGACCGGTAGAAAAATCATTGTGGATACTTACGGAGGCAAGGGTGCCCATGGTGGTGGTGCTTTTAGTGGAAAAGACCCGAGCAAGGTAGACCGTAGTGCCGCTTATGCCGCACGCCACATGGCCAAGAACCTAGTGGCTGCCGGGGTAGCCGATGAAATTTTGGTGCAGGTGAGTTATGCCATCGGGGTGGTGGAACCTACCTCCATTTTTGTGGAAACCTATGGTTCATCCAATGTGAAACTAAGCGATGGCGAGATTGCCAAAAAAGCTGCCGAACTATTCGATATGCGACCTTTTGCCATTGAAGAACGACTCAAACTGAGGAATCCAATTTATCTGGAAACAGCTGCCTACGGACATTTGGGCAAGGAACCCCAAATATTGACCAAGGTGTTCGAATCTCCCTATAATGGAAGGATCGAAAAGGAAGTGGAGCTTTTCACTTGGGAAAAACTGGATATGGTGGACAAAGTGAAAGCCGCATTTGGTCTTTAAAATTCTACATCAGATTAAAAATAGATGAGGAGCCTTGATCAAGGCTCCTTTTTTTATTGTCGTACCCAGCTAACTTTAGTAGCTTTAAAGCTCAAAATTGGAAGAGATGAAAAACGTATTCAAAATCCTAATCTTATTTGTCGGTGTATTGCTCGTAACGGTGAGCTGCAAGAAAAAGGGAACGGTGGAAATGGATTCCACCACCAATTATGTGGCCGAACATTACACGAAAAAGGAAGTGGATATTGTTATGCGGGATGGGGTAAAACTCCATACCACCATCTATTCGCCAAAGGATACCTCCAAAAAATATCCAATTTTGATGCAGCGTACGCCCTACAGTTCACAACCTTATGGCGAAGAAAATTTTCGTCCCAAAATTGGTCCTAATGAAGTTTTGATGAAAGAAGGGAACATCATCGTGTATCAAGATGTTCGTGGTCGTTGGCTCAGCGAAGGGCATTACGAAAATATGAGGGCCTACATTCCCAATAAAACGTCCAATGATCAAGTGGATGAAAGTTCCGATACCTATGATACCATTGATTGGTTGGTAAACAATGTGGAAAACAACAATGGAAATGTTGGGGTTTGGGGTATTTCCTATCCCGGTTTTTATGCTACTTACGCCACTATTGATGCACACCCCGCTTTGAAGGCAGCATCGCCACAGGCGTGTATCGGCGATTTCTTTTTTGATGATTTCCACCACAACGGGGCCTATTTGTTGAGCTATTTTAGGGCGACATCCTTGTTCGGGACTCCGAGGCCCAATGGCGACCAGCCGATTGATACAGCTTGGTATACATTGCCAAGTCTGCCCACCGAGGATCAATATCAGTTCTTTTTGGATGCAGGTCCGTTAAAGAACTTGGACCACTTTTTTGAATACGATACTGCCGATACGCCTACCATGCGACCAGAAGGGGTTACTGATGATTATTTTTGGAACGAGCTGAAAAACCATCCGAATTATGATGAGATGTGGCAGAGTAAGGGCTTGATCCAACATTTGAAGGATGTGAAGAGCAGCGTGGCCACCATGATTGTAGGAGGTTGGTTTGATGCGGAAGATCTTTCCGGACCATTGGAAACCTATAAAAATATTGAAAAGTACAACGAGGGCAACTACAATACCATGGTTTTCGGTCCGTGGGACCACGGAGGCTGGGCTCGTACTGTAGAAAGAAATGTGGTGGGTAACTACTATTTCGGTGATTCCATTTCGTTGTTTTTCCAAAAAAATATTGAAACCAAGTTCTTCAATCACTTTTTAAAAGGAGATGGAAGTCAGAATTCAGGATTGCCTGAAGCCTATGTTTTTGATACAGGCAAAAAGGAATGGAAGCAATACCCAACCTGGCCACCAGCCAATGCTTCCAAACAGACCATGTATCTTTCCGAGGACCAAGAATTGACCATGGAACCAAAAGCTGCCGCAGGAATCCAGTTTATCAGTGACATTAAAAAACCAGTGCCATATTCTGAGGATATCAAAACCGTTTTCACTCCAAGAAAATACATGACGGACGACCAGCGTTTTGCGGCACGCCGTTCGGACGTTTTGGTTTTTGAAACGGAACCTTTGACGGAAGATTTGACTTTGGCAGGGGATATTTTGGCCAATTTGAAGGTCGCCACTACAGGTACCGCGGCCGACTGGATCGTGAAGGTGATTGATGTGCATCCAGCGGATACCAAAACCAATGAAGAAATGCAGGATCATCTTAAGATGAGCAACTATCATTTGATGGTGCGTAGCGAGGTGATGCGTGGCCGGTTCCGAAACAGTTTTTCAGATCCGGAGCCTTTCGTGCCCAATCAAAAAACCGAAGTGGACATTAAACTTCAGGACGTGTTCCATACCTTCAAAAAAGGGCATAGGTTGCAGGTTCAGGTGCAGAGTACTTGGTTCCCGCTCATCGATTTGAACCCACAGACCTTTGTGGACAATATCTTCAACGCGGACGAGTCCGATTTCAAAACACAAACGCATACCGTTTTCACGGATTCGAACATTGAGTTTACGGTGCTGAAATAATCAGCACCTTTTGTTGAGAGGAATCAAAGGGAGAACTTTGATGATTTTTTTCCAAAAGATTAGGAAATTCCATCTTTCCATCAGTATCTTTGTCGCTCGAAGTTCAAACACGTATTGAAAAGTTATCAAGAAAGGTGGAGGGAATAGACCCGTTGAAGCCTTAGCAACCCTTGACATCCAAGTTCAAGAAGGTGCTACATTCTATCCCACTGGGAATAGATAACGCAACAGGTAGTTTCTGCCCCTCTTTCTTATAACCATATTATTTAATAAATCTTGACCCTTTGGGTCACACATTGCATTATGGATATAAGGCATTTGGCCATAGAAAATTTTAAAACGATCAATGGATCGGTTCAGGACATGCAATTGTCCTATCAATTGTTCGGGCAGCCTCTGCATTCGGCCCCCATTGTTCTGGTGAATCACGCCCTTACCGGTAATTCCAATGTTGCTGGAGAACAGGGTTGGTGGTCCGATTTGATCGGGGAAGGAAAATGTATCAATACCGATCAGTACACCATTTTGGCGTTCAACATTCCAGGGAATGGCTATGATGGCTTCGTAATCGAAAACTATAAGGATTTTGTTGCGGGCGATATCGCCAAGATCTTCCTTTTGGGGTTGCAGCAACTGAAAATCCCAAAATTATACGCCATCATCGGTGGCTCTCTTGGTGGTGGGATCGCTTGGGAAATGACTGCTTTGAATCCGAATATAACAGAACATTTGGTAGCTGTTGCATCTGACTGGAAATCTACGGACTGGCTTATTGCCAACTGTCAGATTCAGGAGCAGTTTTTGGTCAATTCCAAACAACCCGTACACGATGCACGTATGCATGCCATGTTGTGTTATCGCACACCTGAGTCGTTCAAAGAACGGTTCAAGAGGAGTACAAACGAGGAACTTCAGGTGTTCAATGTGGAAAGTTGGTTAATGCACCATGGCAAGAAATTGCAGGAGCGTTTTCAATTGTCGGCCTACAAGTTGATGAACCAATTGTTGAAGACTATCGATATTACCCGTAACGGGGACGATGCCTTCAAAGTACTACAAGAAAGCGATACCAAGATCCATATCATCGGGGTCAATTCCGACCTCTTTTTCACTGCTGAAGAAAACCGTGAGACCTTTAAACGTTTGGCCAGGGCCAATGCCAATGTCACCTATGGTGAAGTGCAATCGCTCCACGGACACGATGCCTTTTTAATGGAGTTTGAGCAGCTGGAAAAACTCTTGGAGACCGTTTTTCAGAAAAATGGAAAAAAAGAGCGAATCAAAGTATTGAAGTTCGGTGGTAAATCCCTCGCCAATGGAGAAGGCATTGAACGTGTGTTGAAGATCATCACCAAACGGTCAAAAGCTGCCGAAAACTTTGCCGTAGTAGTTTCCGCCCGTGGAAAAGCAACTGACGAACTGGAAAGTTTGTTGGAGAAAGCGGCTCGTGGGGAAGACTTCAAGGAAGATTTGGAGAGTTTTGCCACCTATCAAAAGAATAATTTCAAAGGAGTCGATATTCAGGATGAACTTAAGACTATTGAGCGTATTCTGAACGGGGTTTCCTTAACCGGCGACTACAGTTTAAAGACCAAGGATGAGATTTTATCTTTCGGTGAGTTGATTTCGGCCAAAGTTGTAACATCACTTTTGAACCAATCCGGTTTGAAGGCGGAGCTCTTCGATTCCCGTAAATTGATCAAGACCGATGACACTTTTAGCAATGCCGAGGTAGATCAAGGGGCTTCCAAAGAAAATGTGATCCGTTATTTTCATCAATTAAAGGCCGATACCATTGCCGTGGTCACCGGTTTTATCGGATCTACAAGTGAGGGGGCCACAACCACCTTGGGTAGAAATGGAAGTAACTATTCCGCTGCCCTTCTGGCCAATTTCTTGGATGCAGGGGAATTGATCAATTATACCCATGTGGATGGTATTTTTACAGCCAATCCGGAGTTGGTAAAAGATGCCAAATTGATTGATGTGATTTCGTATAGCGAGGCGAATGAGTTGGCCAATTTCGGGGCCAATATTTTGCATGCGAAGACTATTATTCCATTGATCGAGAAAAATATCCCGCTGCGTATCTGCAATACCTTTAATGATGATAACGAGGGAACCTTAATCGGTCCAAAAACGGATAATGGTGGAATCAAATCCCTTTCTGTGTTGGACAATATGGCACTCATCAACTTGGAAGGAAGGGGTCTTTTGGGCAAAGTTGGTGTCGATATGCGGATTTTTCGAGCTTTGGGCCAAAACGATATCAGCGTAGGGATCATTTCACAAGGATCGTCCGAGAGAGGTATTGGTCTGGTAGTGGATGCTTCCAAGGCGGACAAGGCTAAAAAATTACTGGACCTCGAATTTGAAACAGATTATTCGTCCCAGGATATCAACCAAATCACGGTGGTAAAAGATGTTTCCGTCATCTCTATCGTGGGGATGGATCTGAGCAGTTTCCACAAACCTTTCAATGCCTTGGCGAAGAACCAGGTGGTACCGTTGCTTTTCAACAATACGGTCACAGGAAAGAATGTGAGCATGGTAGTGCGGAAATCTGATCTAACGAAAGCGGTGAATGTGGTGCACGGACAGATTTTCGGGATTGCAAAACGTATCAACCTTGCATTGTTCGGACACGGAAATGTGGGGGGTACTTTAATCGACCAAATCTTGGGTTCAGAAAAAAGTATTGAGGCCAGAAAAGGGATAGACCTTCGGGTGTTCGCGGTGGCCAATTCCAGAAAAGTGTTGTTGGATGCTTCCGGGATTGGAGCCAATTGGCAAGAACGTTTGGAAAAAGAGGGAAAACCCTATCAGATTGTGGACATAATCACATTTGCCAAACAACATCATTTGGAAAACTTGATCGCTGTGGATAATACGGCCAGTAGTGCTTTTGTGGAAAATTATGAACCCTTTATCAAGCATGGTTTTGATTTGGTGTCCTCCAATAAAATTGCCAATACCCTTAGTTTTGAACGATACAAATCCATTCGGAAATCCTTGGATGCCAATCAAAAACAATATTTGTACGAAACCAATGTTGGGGCAGGGCTTCCCTTGATCGATACCATTAAATTACTTCACCTTTCCGGGGAGAACATTACGAGCATCAAAGGGGTGTTCTCTGGGTCGTTGAGCTATATTTTCAATACTTTTTCGGAGAAAGATGCCCAATTTTCTGATATTGTGAAGGAGGCGATGGCCAAAGGGTATACAGAGCCCGATCCTCGTGAGGATTTGTCAGGGAACGATGTGGGAAGAAAACTCCTGATATTGGCCAGAGAGCTAGATCTTCAAAATGAGTTCTCGGATATCAAGATTCAGAATTTGATTCCAAAGGAACTACAGACGTTGGATTTTGATGATTTTAAAGGACGAATTGAAGAAATGGATTCGGTTTACGCCGAAGTGAAGAGTCAACAAAGGCCAGGCCATGTGTTGCGATATGTTGGTGATTTGCATGGCGATTTGCAACAAGACAAAGGAATATTGGAAGTGAAATTGGTATCGGTTCCCAAAGAAAGTGCTTTGGGACAAGTGAAAGGTTCCGATTCCATTATCGAAATTTATACAGAATCCTATGGTGAAAACCCGTTGGTGATACAAGGTGCTGGAGCTGGAGCTGCCGTAACTGCCAGGGGCGTTTTTGGTGATATTTTAAGAATAGCAGAGAAGATATAGCTTCGACTCCGCTCAGCTACCTGGCTTTTCAGATTTGGAATTGTGATTAAATAAATGCCAGCTAGCGGAATCGAAATGAAAAAAGCAAACAATTGAAATGGTGGCTGAGCGGAGTCGAAATGGTAACAGAATTCAAATGAAATGGTGGCTGAGCGGAGTCGAAGCCACAAACTAAGGATGAAAGGTTTTGTTTACATCTTGAAGTGCTCAGACGGAAGCTACTATACAGGTAGTACCATTGATTTGGAGAAGCGCATCAGCGAACATCAGGATGGAAAAGGAGCAAATCATACCAAAAAAAGATTACCAGTGAAGTTGATCTATGTTGAAGAATATTTAAACATAGCATCGGCTTTTGAGAGGGAAAAGCAAATTCAAGGTTGGTCCAGGGCGAAGAAGGAAGCACTTGTTATGGGTGAATATCAGGCATTACCCGATTTATCCGAATGCAAGAACGAAAGCAATTATAGATATTTTAAAGAGGTTAAATAAAGTGGCTTCGACTACGCTCAGCCACCCAAAAATTATACAATGAAAAAGCAATTTGAAACAGAAGCGATCCGCACACAAATGGAGCGCAGCCAATATTTGGAGCATTCCAGTCCTATTTATTTGACTTCCAGTTTTGTATTTGAGGATGCGGAGGATATGAGGGCTTCGTTCGCCGAAGAAAAGGACAGGAACATTTATTCCAGATACTCCAACCCGAATTCTTCCGAATTCATAGAAAAAGTATGCAAAATGGAAGGGGCGGAAAGTGGATTTGCCTTTGCTTCTGGTATGGCAGCGGTATATTCCACTTTGGCGGCTTTGTTGAATTCAGGGGACCATGTGATTTCATCGAGCAGCATTTTTGGTTCGACCCATACCTTGTTCACCCAGTTTTTTCCTAAATGGAACATCAGTACCAGCTTTTTTGATGCCAATGATTTGGAGAGCATCGAGAATCTGATCCAACCAACTTCCAAGATTCTTTATGCCGAATCGCCAACAAACCCTGGAGTAGATGTGTTGGACCTTGAAGTGTTGGGCAACATTGCCAAAAAACATGGACTCATTTTTATTGTGGACAATTGTTTTGCTTCTCCCTATCTGCAACAACCCATTAAATTCGGAGCTGATTTGGTTATTCATTCCGGTACTAAATTGATGGATGGTCAAGGAAGGGTATTGGCCGGTATCACGGTTGGCGGCCACGAGTTGATGGACAAAGTGTACCGTTTCTCAAGGATTACTGGTCCAGCGTTATCGCCTTTCAATGCTTGGGTATTGTCTAGAAGTTTAGAGACCTTGGCCATACGGGTGGATAGGCATTGTTCTAACGCCCTGCAATTGGCCACTTTTTTGGAAAATCACCCGAAGATAGCCTGGGTGAAATATCCGTTCCTGAAATCGCATCCACAGTATGAAGTGGCCAAAAAACAAATGAAGGCTGGCGGTTGTGTGGTGGCTTTTGAAGTAAAAGGAGGATTGGATGCCGGCAGAAAATTCTTCGATAGTATAGAACTATTGTCCCTTTCAGCAAACTTGGGTGATTCCCGAAGCATCGTTACCCATCCGGCTTCCACCACGCATAGCAAACTGTCCAAAGCGGAACGCGAAGCGGTGGGAATTACTGATGGAATGGTCAGGATTTCAGTTGGTTTGGAGCATATTGATGACATCATTGCCGATATTGATCAGGCCCTAGGATAAGGATTTCGGAATAGAACATTTTGCATAGGGGATTGTTAATTTTCCCTATATTCGTGGGATGCTCTCCAAGAAGACAAAATACGGTTTAAAGGCACTTACATACCTTGCTAGGGTCAAGGGAAATGAGCCTGTTCAGATTGCGGAAATCGCAAAACATGAGAACATATCGCAAAAGTTTTTGGAAAGCATCCTACTAACCTTAAGAAGGAATGGCTTTTTGGGTTCCAAAAAAGGAAAGGGTGGGGGCTACTACCTGATCAAAGAACCCCATGAAATTCCGATGACCACCGTCATGCGGGTGTTGGAAGGACCCATAGCCATGGTGCCCTGTGTAAGCCTAAATTTCTACGAAAAATGTGTGGATTGTCCGGATGAAGCCACTTGCTCCGTCCATAAACTGATGATCCAGATCAGGGACAGTGCGTTGGATGTGTACAGAAACAATACCTTGGCTGATTTGCTTTAAAAATCCTTAATCTTTTTAATCCCTATAGATGAGAATCTTATAAATTCTCTTCTTGAAATTCGATAATCTACTAAAACTATAGGATAAACGTAATTTTAAGATGGCTTTTGCATGTGGTTCCGAAATTTAATTCTATTTTTGAATTCCCTAGTAAATCGATAGGAAATATAACTTAGAAATGATCACAGACCAACTGGTAATAAAAAGCAGCAAAGAAGAATCCACCTATGTGAAGGATGTTCGTTCCGAAAGTCCAAAACGTAGTATTGCAAAATCCATCAGCTGGAGGATTGTGGGTACCATTGATACCATTATTATTTCATGGATCGTTACCGGAACATTAACCTTAGCTTTCTCCATTGGTATGGTGGAACTGGTCACTAAAATGGTCTTGTATTTTTTTCACGAAAGAATTTGGAACTCCATCAAATGGGGTAAATAAAAATAACGGTTATGGCATTGACACAAGAAGAAATTCAGAATCTAAATCGCCAGTTTAAGGGCATTCCACCGGAAGAAATCATTTCTTGGGCCATCAAGCATGGCAAAAAATCGGTGGTGACGACCAATTTTAGGCCTTATGAAGTGGCTATTCTTCACGCGGTGACCGAGGTCAATAATGATATTCCGGTTATTTGGTGCGATACTGGTTACAATACCCCTCAAACCTACAAGCATGCCGAAGAATTGATTGCCCGTTTGGGACTGAACATCAAACTATATGTACCCAAACAGACCACTTCACACCGAGATGCGGTAATGGGAATTCCTCAAATAGATGATCCCCGTCATGAACTGTTCACGGAGCAAGTGAAGTTGGAGCCGTTCAGGAGAGCCATGGAAGAGCACAAACCTGATGTTTGGTTCACCAATCTAAGAAAAGGACAGACCGCTCACCGCGATTCCTTGGATGTGTTAAGCATGAGCAAAGATGGTGTGCTGAAAGTAAGTCCATTCTATCACTGGAGCGATACCCAATTGGATGCCTATTTGCAAGGTCATGGATTGCCCAACGAGCACAAATATTTCGATCCTACAAAAGTATTGGCCAACCGCGAATGTGGTTTGCATACCTAATAATTAATATGAATTGTCACCTCAAGAGTAATTGAGAGGTTAAAACATAAAAAGCTTTGAGTACACTCGCAGAAGAAATTAAAAATCCATTGACGTTGACTGATGCAGAAAGGCCAAACGCCAATGCGCTGGAGCATGAAGCCATATACATTTTAAGGGAAGTAGCTGCACAGTTTGAGAAACCTGTGTTGTTGTTTTCCGGAGGAAAGGATTCCATAACCTTGGTTAGATTGGCACAAAAGGCATTCTGGCCAGCCAAGATTCCTTTTCCATTGATGCACATTGATACTGGCCACAACTTCCCGGAGACCATTGAGTTCAGGGATAAATTGGTAGAAGAATTGGGTGTGGAACTTATTGTTCGCAATGTTCAGGATTCCATCGACCAAGGAAAGGTTGTTGAAGAAACTGGAAAATATGCCAGTAGGAATATGTTGCAGACCACAACTTTGTTGGATGCCATTGAAGAGTTCAAGTTCGATGCCTGTATTGGTGGAGCCAGACGTGATGAAGAAAAGGCCAGGGCCAAGGAACGTATTTTTTCCGTTCGTGACGATTTTGGCCAATGGGATGAAAAGAACCAGCGTCCGGAATTGTTCGATATGTTGAACGGACAAATTGAAATGGGCCAGAATGTAAGGGTGTTCCCGATCAGCAACTGGACCGAGTTGGATGTCTGGAGCTATATCCAAAAAGAAAATATTGAAATCCCATCCATTTACTTCGCCCACAAAAGAAATACCTTCCTACGTGATGGACTGATCTGGTCTGCCGAAGATGGTGTGGTTTTCAGGGCAGAAGATGAAAAAGTGGAAGAAAGAATCGTGCGTTTCCGTACCGTGGGTGATATGAGTTGTACCGCAGCTGTGGAATCCTATGCGGATACCATCGATAAAGTGGTTTCGGAGATCAGGGATTCAAAAATATCGGAAAGAGGGGCCCGTATCGATGACAAACGTTCCGAGGCGGCAATGGAAAAACGTAAACAACAAGGGTATTTTTAAAATAAGTTGATGGTTTATAGTTGTTGGTTTTTAGAAATATAGATGACCGGCAACGAACAACCAATAACGAACAACAAGACATGGAAGTATTAAAGATAGCAACGGCAGGAAGTGTGGATGATGGTAAAAGTACATTGATCGGAAGATTGCTGTATGACACAAAATCCTTGACCGACGATAAATTGGAAGCCATTGAGCGTACCAGTAAACAAAAGGGGTACGACTACCTTGATTTTTCACTGGCAACTGACGGCTTGGTGGCAGAAAGGGAGCAGGGCATCACCATAGATGTGGCCCATATCTATTTCTCCACCGCATCCAAAAGTTACATTATAGCCGATACCCCAGGGCATGTGGAATATACCCGTAACATGGTTACCGGTGCGTCCACTTCTCAGGCGGCCATTATTTTGATCGATGCCCGAAAAGGGGTTATCGAGCAGACCAACAGGCATTTTTTCATCAACAACCTGTTGCGCATCAAAGATGTGATCGTAGCCATCAATAAAATGGACTTGGTTGATTTTTCCGAAGATGCCTTCAATGATATCAAGGCCGATTTTGAGGAATTGATGGACAAAAGGGATTATCAAGATCAGAAAATCACCTTCATTCCGGTTAGCGCCTTAAAGGGTGATAACGTGGTAAATCGTTCCCAAAGCATGGATTGGTATAAAGGCCAGACCTTGTTGGAACATTTGGAAGAATTGGATCTTCAGGATATTTACAACGTTGGAACTCCGCGTTTTCCAGTACAATATGTCATCAGGCCAAAAACCGAAGAATTCCACGATTTCCGTGGATTTGCAGGTAAAGTGTACGGTGGTGAGTTGAGTGTAGGTGACGAGGTGGTGGTTTTGCCCTCCATGACCCGATCTAAGATCAAGGCCATTTATTTTTACGATACGGAATACCAAACGGCTCCACGTCGTTCCTCAGTGACCATTACTTTGGAAGATGAGGTAAATGTAAGCCGTGGTGATATGTTGGTGAAAGTGGGTGACCTTCCGATCGTTGACAAACAATTGACGGCAACCATATCTTGGATGGATTCCAATCAGTTGACCGTTGGTGGAAAGTATGTGTTGCAGCATGGCGTTAATAAGGCTTTGGCCAAAGTAGATGCCATTGACCATAAGATCCACCCAGATTATTCAGGTATAGAGGAAAATGTGTCCTCTCTTAATATGAACGATATTGCCAAAGTGCGTTTACGATTGAACAAACCTATTTTTTATGATAGGTTCAAGGAGCACCGTACCAACGGTTCCTTTATCATCATCGATAGCAGGACCAATCATACAGCAGGCGTAGGTTTCATAGAATAACAGGTAATGCCCAAATGGGCAAAAGGGAAGATTTTTATTATAAACCTATAAAAGAGATAGGAAAAATAGGATAATGAAAAGTTTTAGAACAGAAATAGAGAACCCGATAGTAGAAAAGGACATCATTGATTTGGAGAGAAAAATTCGCCAGTTCAAGGATGGCAACATCGATGAGGAAAAATTCCGTAGTCTTCGTTTGGCGCGTGGCGTTTATGGCCAGCGACAACCAGGGGTGCAGATGATCCGCATCAAATTGCCCTATGGTAAGGTGTCTTCCAAACAACTGCTCCGGATTGCCGATGTTTCCGATGAATATTCCCGTGGTCGTCTCCACATCACCACCCGTCAGGATATCCAGATCCATTATGTGGATTTGGAGCGCACTCCTGAGCTTTGGGCAGAGTTGGAAAAAGACCAAGTTACGCTTCGCGAAGCCTGTGGTAATACGGTTCGTAACGTAACGGCCAGTGAAACAGCAGGTATCGATGTGGATGAGCCATTCGATGTGTCTCCCTATGCCCAAGCGTTGTTCGAATACTTTTTAAGAAACCCTATCGGTCAGGAAATGGGCCGAAAATTCAAGGTTTCTTTTTCTGCCAGCGATGCCGATACCGGATTGTCCTATATGCACGATCTTGGTTTTATCGCCAAAATTGAAAATGGGGTAAGAGGGTTCAAAGTGATGTTGGCCGGTGGATTGGGTTCACAGCCCCGCCATGCCGACGAACTTTACAGTTTTTTGCCTACGGACAAGATCATCCCGATGATGGAAGGCGTGGTTCGTGTGTTCGACCGTTACGGGGAACGCAAGAGTAGGGCCAAGGCGCGTATGAAATTTTTGTTGAAGGATATCGGTTTGGACGGTTTCAAACAATTATTGGAAGAAGAGCAGACCGCCATTCCTATTCAATCCTATCCAATCGATTTTGAAAATTATCCACAGGTACAAGTGGCCGGAGTGGAAACTCCCAAAGTTGAAATTAAGAATACCAAAGCATTTGAACAGTGGAAATCCACCAACTTGGTGCCCCAAAAACAAGAAGGCTATGTAGCCATCGGTATTAAGGTATTGTTGGGTGATTTTTATACCGATAAAGCAAGGGAATTGGCCCATTTGGTGCAGAACTACGCTGCCGGTGAGCTTCGCCTTTCCCTACGTCAAAATATATTGATACCCTTCGTGAAGGAGGAATTGGTTCCTTTCTTTTACCAAGAACTTGAAAAATTAGGCTTTGCCGAAGCAGGCTACAACAAGGCTTTGGACATCACCGCATGTCCTGGAACGGATACCTGTAATTTGGGTATTGCCAGCAGTACCGGTATCGCCGATGAGTTAGAACGCGTGATCAAAGCCGAATACCCACAATACATCAACAATGCTGATGTGGTGATTAAGATCAGTGGGTGTATGAATGCTTGTGGGCAACATAATATGGCTCACATCGGCTTCCAAGGAATGTCTATCCGTACCAAGGATAAATTGGTGGCACCTGCCCTTCAGGTTTTGTTGGGTGGTGGAAATTTGGGTAACGGAAACGGAAAGTTCGCGGACAAAGTGGCCAAAATCCCAAGTAAAAGAGGACCTCAGGCCCTTCGTTTGATCTTGGATGATTTTGAGGCCAATGGAAATGGGACAAACTTCACCGAGTATTATGAGGAAAAAGGGCAGCTTTATTTCTATGATTTCTTAAAAC
This sequence comes from Allomuricauda sp. M10, assembly GCF_020782875.1. Classification (GTDB taxonomy): domain Bacteria; phylum Bacteroidota; class Bacteroidia; order Flavobacteriales; family Flavobacteriaceae; genus Flagellimonas. The sequence goes on from NZ_JAJGBN010000003.1 coordinate 351,063, forward strand.
CATTGACCGATGTGGATAACCTGACCCAAGAAGATTTCATCGATTGGGGCAACGAGGAAAAATACGTTCAGGAAATCGGGGTAGGGGAATGCGCCGGAGTTATTGTGGACTTGGTGGCTACGCTGTTCTTCGAGAGCCAAGAGAAGATTGACAGTGCCGAAGAAGCCATCCAAGAAGGAAAATGGGCGGCGAGTATTTATTATTCCTATCAGTCCATGGTGAACTCTGCCAAGGCATTGTTGACTGCGGAGAAACAAAAAGTGAATACCCATGCGAGCATCATCAAGGATTTTGATGAACTCTATGTGGCCACAGGAAAAATTGAGTTTGAAGGTGGATTTGAAAATTTTGCTCTTCAACTCAACCAAAATGAGCCTTCCGAAGCCTTTGCAAAAAGCTATGTGGAAGATGCGAAAACCGTATTGGAACGATTGGAAGCATACAGAAAATTGGAGTTGGAACATGCGTAACGGAAAATTGACAGTGGTTGGGGCAGGCCCCGGGGATGTGGATTTGATCACCCTTAAGGGTGTGAAGGCATTGCAGGCTGCGGATGTGGTGTTGTATGATGCCTTGGTGTCCGAAGAGTTGTTGGACTATGCTCCCCAAGCTGAAAAGATATTTGTGGGTAAGCGCAAAGGTTGCTACACCTACCAGCAGGAACAGATCAACGAACTGATCGTGCAAAGAGCCGATCAGGGACTTCATGTGGTCCGTTTAAAAGGGGGTGATCCATTTGTTTTTGGCCGTGGTGCCGAAGAAATGGAATATGCCGCGGAACTGGGCCTCGAAGTGGCCGTGATTCCAGGGATTTCATCCTCTGTTTCAGTGCCGGCATCCCAAAACATTCCAGTGACCAAACGTGGGGCGGCCGAGAGTTTTTGGGTCATTACGGGTACCACCAAGGAACACAAACTTTCCAATGATGTGGCCTTGGCCGCGAAATCGAGTGCAACGGTCATCATCCTTATGGGAATGTCAAAATTGGGAGAAATCATGGAACTCTTCAAGCAAGAAGGAAAAGAACAGACTCCGGTGGCCATTATTCAAAATGGTACTACGGAGCATGAAAAAATAGGTATTGGTACTGTTGCTTCCATTGAGAACAAGGCAAAGGAGCAGCAGTTGTCCAATCCTGCGATCATCATCATCGGTGAGGTGGTAAATCATCGCCAAAGAATATTGGATATTCAAAAGGAATACCAATACAAGGGAAAAAAATCGCTAGTTAAAGTTTAAAAATTGTCAAGTTAATCTGGGGTCCCTGAGCGTAGTCGAAGGGACTTTGCAGAATTTTAAAAGCAGTATTATGATTAAAACAGACATCATTATAATTGGAGCGGGACCAACCGGGTTGTTCACCGTTTTTGAGGCGGGCTTGTTAAAGTTGAAATGCCATTTGATTGATGCACTTCCACAACCAGGTGGTCAGTGTTCCGAAATCTATCCTAAAAAACCGATCTATGATATTCCGGCCTATCCAGAGATTTTGGCCGGGGTATTGGTGGACAAGTTAATGGAACAGATCAAACCTTTTGAGCCTGGATTTACTTTGGGTGAACGTGCCGAAACCTTGGATAAACAAGAGGATGGTTCCTTTGTGGTAACCACGAATAAAGGTACAAAGCATCAAGCTCCTGTTGTGGTCATTGCTGGTGGATTGGGCTCTTTTGAACCTAGGAAACCGTTGATTGCCAATATTGAACTGTTTGAAAGCAAAGGTGTGGAATACATGATCAAGGATCCTGAACTGTTCCGCGACAAAAAAGTGGTCATTTCCGGTGGTGGGGATTCCGCATTGGATTGGGCCATTTTCTTGGCAGATGTAGCTTCCGAAGTTTCTTTGGTACACCGTAGAAATGAGTTCCGTGGCGCTTTGGATTCCGTGGAAAAAGCAAGGGAATTGGCCAAATTAGGCAAGATTCAATTGTATACCGAAGCAGAAGTACAGGAAATCCATGGTAAGGAAGAACTTCAGGCTGTGGTGATCAAATACAATGACGAATCCAAGGAACAAAGCTACGTGGAGACCGATTATTTCATTCCGCTGTTCGGATTGTCTCCCAAATTAGGACCTATCGGAGATTGGGGCTTGGAAATTGAGAAGAACGCCATCAAGGTGAACAATGCGAAGGATTACCAGACAAACATTCCAGGGGTATTCGCTATTGGGGACGTTAACATCTATCCTGGTAAATTGAAGTTGATCCTTTCTGGATTCCACGAAGCTGCCGTTATGTGCCAGTTTGCCTATCAGATTATCAATCCAGATAAACGCTACGTGATGAAATATACTACTGTTGGTGGTGTGGAAGGATTTGATGGATCTAAAAAAGAGGCCAAAAAAGAAGTGGTGCAGAGCATCAATTAAAATTATATATATTTTCCAAAGACACCTTCCAGAAGCAATTTTGGAGGGTGTTTTTGTTTTTACACTATATTTGAATTTTACAATACCATGGAAGAGCTGTTCACCTTGCGGGATTTTTATGGAAAAATGAAATTGCCCATTCCTGATACCATTGGAAAGGACATTGGGCATTTTAATGTGTTCAAAATCGATGAATACCGAGCCAAGCTGAACGAAGGGGAGATGCGTTACGATCGGCGATCCTATTTTAAGATCAGTCTGATCAACGGCAAGAACAGGGCGGAATATGCCGATAAGGTCATCGATATTGCTGATAAGGCCCTATTGTTTGCATCACCCAAAATCCCATATCATTATGTACCACAGGATGAAAACCAGTCTGGGTATTTTTGTGTATTCACGGAGAACTTTTTATCCAAGGATAAAAGTGGGGTCATTTTGGAAACCTTGCCACTTTTCCAACCAGGAGGGTTTCCCATTTTCAATATTTCCGATGAGGATTATGCAGAACTGGAACAACTTTTTCAAAAGATAGACAGGGAGTTATCTTCAGACTATCCTTTTAAATTTGATTTGATTCGGGCGTATATTGTGGAACTGTTGCACATTGGTCAAAAGTTACAACCAGTGCAACCTGTGGAAAATGGCAAAAATGCGGCAACCCGCATCACTGACCTTTTTGTGGAACTGTTGGAGCGACAGTTTCCCATAAATACTCCTGCCCAACGCTTGATTTTGAAAACGGCGAACGATTTTGCGGAGCGGTTGGCAGTGCATGCGAATCATTTGAATAAAGTACTCAAGGAAACTACGGGAAGTACCACAACGGCTATCATCCATGCCCGTGTTTTTGAAGAGGCCAAAATCTTACTTAACAACACGGATTGGAACATTTCCGAAATCGCATTCAGTTTGGGATTTGAGGAAGTGGCCCACTTTTCCAATTTCTTCAAGAAGTTTTCTAAAACATCTCCTTTAAAATTTAGAGGTAGTATCGCTATTTGATTTTTGCAAAAAATGGATTGATGCTCGCAATCTGCCAAGATCACTTGTTTCAGAACTTTGTATCCTAATCAAAAATCAAAAAAAAATGGCAAAAAGTATAATAGCATTAGTGACCGGAGGCAGTAGAGGCCTTGGGGAAAATATGGCCATCAATTTGGCCAAAAAAGGATTGGATGTGGTCTTGACCTACCAAAGCAATAAGGTAGAGGCGGACAAAACAGTTCAGGAAATTGAAAATTTGGGTCAAAAAGCCTATGCGTTGCAATTGGATGTGTCTCAGGTAGGTAGTTTTGATGCCTTTGTAGAAGAAGTCAAAAAAGCGATTGGTTCCCATTTTGGAGCGGACCACATTGATTATTTGGTCAATAACGCCGGGATTGGCATCAATGCTATGATCACAGAAACTACGGAAGAACAATTTGATACTTTAGTGGATATTCATTTTAAAGGTGCATTTTTCCTGACACAAAAAATGTTGCCGATCATGACGAACGGAGGTGGAATCGTGAACATTTCCAGTGGATTGGCTCGATTTTCTTTCCCTGGATATTCAGTTTATGGAGCTTTGAAAGCAGCTATGGAAACTCTTACCAGATATCAGGCCAAAGAGCTTGGTGCAAGACAGATCAGGTCGAATGTGGTCGCACCAGGAGCCATAGAAACGGACTTTGGTGGTGGCACCAACAAGACCGATGAAGGCAAAAGAACGGCCATAGCCAATTTCACTGCTTTGGGCCGTGTGGGTATCCCAAGTGATATTGGTGGAGTGGTTGCCTTTCTGTGCACTGACGATGCCAAATGGGTAAACGGCCAGCGCATAGAAGTCTCTGGTGGTATGATGATTTAAATTCTAACAAAGAGTGTTCTAAAACGGGTTGATTTTTCAGCCCGTTTTTTTATTGTTGGAAATGTAAAAATCAAGGGCCATTTTTTGCTTTTCACTGGGGAGAGCCGTTTCTTTGTACTTCAGTTCATTAATAGATTGAAAGTGTTATCAAGAAAGGTGGAGGGATTGGACCCTTTGAAGCCTTAGCAACCCTCGACTTCCGAGAAGGTGCTACATTCTACCCTTATCCTGAACGTTTTACGGGAAGGTTTGGAGCAATATCCTGCCAAAAGGGAAGGATAACGAAAGAATTCAAAGTATTTCCACACTTTTCTTGATACCCTTACATCCTATTGTAAAGGGAATTGTACTATGGAAAAAATTGAGGACATTTTAAAGAAACGGATTTTGGTATTGGATGGGGCCATGGGCACCATGCTGCAACGCTATAAATTCGAGGAGGAAGATTTTAGGGGAGAACGTTTCAAGGATTGGCCCAGTGACCTTAAGGGGAACAATGATCTCTTGTCCTTGACCCAGCCCCAGGCCATTGCAGATGTTCATAGGGCTTATTTGGAAGCTGGGGCGGACATCATCGAGACTAATACCTTTTCCGGTACTACCATCGCCATGGCCGATTATGGTATGGAGGCATTGGTGTATGAACTGAATTTTGAATCGGCCAAAATCGCCAAACAAGTGGCTGATGAGTTCACCAAAAAGAATCCAAGCAAACCACGGTTTGTGGCGGGGAGTATAGGTCCCACCAACAAAACAGCAAGCATGTCGCCAGACGTTAACGATCCCGGGTATCGTGCCGTTTCCTTTGATGAACTTAGAAAGGCTTATAAGGAACAGGTTGAAGCTTTGTTGGATGGTGGTTCCGATATTTTATTGGTAGAGACCATTTTTGATACGCTGAATGCAAAAGCGGCCCTTTTTGCCATTGAAGAAGTTAAGGATGAACGGAATATTGAAGTGCCCATCATGGTGAGTGGTACTATTACCGATGCTTCGGGTAGAACCTTATCAGGACAGACAGCGGAAGCTTTTTTGATCTCGGTTTCCCATATTCCGATTTTATCGGTGGGGTTCAATTGTGCGCTTGGCGCCAAACAGTTGGTTCCCCATTTGGAGGTGATTTCCGCAAAGTCGGGATTTGCCACTTCCGCCCACCCCAATGCGGGGTTGCCCAATGCTTTTGGGGAATACGATGAAACGCCGGAACAGATGGCCGCCCAGATCAAGGAATATGTGGAAAAAGGATTGGTGAATATTGTAGGCGGTTGCTGTGGCACTACTCCGGAACATATTAAAGCGATTGCCAATGTTGTAAAGGATTATGAACCGAGGTCGTTGTCCGTTATCAGTTAATCGTTCTTGGAAATCAAAGTTATGGATTACAAAGAATTGGATGTTTGGTTGCAAGCAAGAGGATTGGTCAAGGGAGTGTATGAGCTTTCAGGAACTTTTCCGAAGGAAGAGCAGTTTTCCCTTACTTCCCAATTAAGAAGATCTATTGTTTCTGTATCTTCTAATATTGCAGAAGGATGTGGAAGACAAACAGCTAAGGAAACCATACATTTTTTACATATTGCCAGAGGTTCACTATACGAAGTTGAAACTCAAATTATACTTGCGAAGGATTTGAATCTTACGATTGCCAGTATTGATGAGATTCTTGTAGAAATTGAAAGAGTTAAAAAATTGTTGAACGGATTCATCAACTATCATAAAAAGTTATGAGTATTATCAGCGAACAACGGACAACGAACAACCAAGAACATTTTTTGCGTTTATCAGGTCTTGAGCCCTTGATCGTCACCCCCGAAAGTAATTTCATCAACGTGGGGGAACGTACCAATGTGGCCGGTTCCAAGATATTTCTAAGGCTCATTAAAGAAGAAAAGTTTGATGAAGCTTTGGCTATTGCCCGTAACCAAGTAGAAGGTGGGGCGCAGATTATCGACGTGAATATGGACGATGGTCTCATCGATGGAAAAGAAGCTATGGTCAAATTCTTGAACCTGATTGTTTCCGAACCCGATATTGCCCGTGTACCCATCATGATCGATAGCTCCAAATGGGAAATCATTGAGGCAGGTCTTCAAGTGGTGCAGGGCAAATGTGTGGTGAATTCCATCAGTTTGAAGGAAGGAGAGGAACAATTTATTCACCAGGCAAAATTGATCAAGCGCTATGGCGCTGCGGTCATCGTTATGGCTTTTGATGAAGTAGGTCAGGCAGACAATTATGAGCGTAGGATCGAAATAGCGAAGCGTTCCTACGACATTTTGGTGAACAAAGTAAAGTTCGCACCGGAGGACATCATCTTCGATTTGAATATTTTTCCTGTGGCAACAGGAATGGAAGAACACCGCCGCAACGCCATCGATTTTATTGAGGCGACACGCTGGGTTCGAACCAATTTGCCTTATTGTAGTGTCAGTGGAGGGGTGAGCAACGTTTCCTTTTCGTTCCGTGGAAACAATACGGTACGTGAGGCCATGCATTCTGCATTTTTGTACCATGCCATTAAAGCAGGTATGAACATGGGAATCGTTAACCCGACCATGTTGGAGGTGTATGATGATATTCCCAAAGATTTGCTGGAGCATGTAGAGGATGTATTGCTGGACAGACGTGAGGATGCCACCGAACGCTTGTTGGAGTTTGCCGAGACCGTTGTGGGAACGGCCAAGGAAGCCAAAGTGGATTTGTCGTGGAGGCAAGAACCGCTTCAAGATCGGATAACCCGTGCTTTGGTAAAGGGGATAGACCAATACATTGTTGAAGATGTGGAGGAAGCTCGACTTCAGGCCGATAGACCTTTGGAAGTGATAGAGGGCAATTTGATGACCGGGATGAATGTGGTGGGTGACCTGTTCGGAAGCGGAAAGATGTTCTTGCCCCAAGTGGTAAAATCCGCAAGGGTAATGAAAAAAGCCGTGGCGTATTTAACTCCTTTCATTGAGGAATCCAAGGATCAGAACACCAAGGCGGCAGGAAAAATTTTGATGGCCACGGTGAAGGGTGATGTGCATGACATTGGAAAGAACATCGTAAGTGTGGTTTTGGCCTGCAACAATTATGAAATTGTGGATTTGGGCGTGATGGTGCCACCGGAAAAGATCATCAACAAGGCCAAGGAAGAGCAGGTGGATATTATTGGCCTCAGCGGTTTGATTACCCCATCCTTGGATGAAATGGTGTTCTTGGCCAAGGAAATGGAACGCCAAAACTTTCAAGTGCCCTTATTGATCGGGGGTGCCACTACAAGTAAGGCCCATACAGCTGTAAAAATCGACCCGCAATACAGTCATTCGGTGGTTCATGTAAACGACGCATCCCGGGCCGTGACCGTGGTGGGGGATTTGTTGCAAAAGGAAACCTCGACCTCATATAAGAAAAACATCAAGCTGGATTATGAGAGCTTTCGGGACAAGTTTTTGAACCGTGGCAAGCAAAAGGAATATTTGACCTTGGAAGAGGCTAGGGCCAATAAATTGCAGATTGACTGGAATCCATCGGACATTAAAAAACCAAAGCAATTGGGTATTGAGGTGTTGGAAGATTTTGATTTGAAGTTGCTTACGGACTATATTGATTGGACCCCGTTTTTCAGAAGCTGGGACCTACATGGCAAATATCCGGATATTTTGACCGATGAGGTGGTAGGCAAGCAAGCGACTGAGCTTTTTAAGGATGCCAAGGAACTCTTGCAAAAGGTTTTGGATGAAAAATTATTGAAGGGAAAGGCCATTTTTGGATTGTTCCCTGCAAATCAAATTGATGAGGATGATATTGAAGTTGTCAGTTCGAGCGCAGTCGAGAACAATACAAAGACCTTCATTTTTAGAACGCTTCGTCAACAATTGAAAAAGAGGGAAGGGGTGCCGAACATCGCCTTGGCAGATTTTATTGCGCCAAAAACATCAGGAATACAGGATTACATGGGCTTTTTCTGTGTCAGTACCGGTTTTGGGACACAAGAGTTGGCCACTGAATTCGAAAGGAACCATGATGACTACAATTCCATCATGATAAAAGCTTTGGCCGATCGTTTGGCAGAAGCATTTGCGGAATATCTCCACAGAGAAGTTCGAACAACATATTGGGGGTATGCCCAGAATGAAAACTTGGATAATTCGTCCCTTATTGATGAAAAATATCAGGGAATCCGTCCCGCACCCGGTTATCCAGCGTGTCCGGACCATTTGGAAAAATTGACCATTTGGGAATTGTTGGATGTGGAGGAAAAAATCGGGGTAAAATTAACGGAGAGTCTGGCCATGTGGCCAGCGGCCAGCGTTAGTGGATATTATTTTGCTCATCCACAGGCCAAATATTTTGGTTTGGGAAAGATGACCCAAGATCAAGTAGCCGATTTTGCAAAAAGAAAAGAAATAACTTTGGAGGAAGCCCAAAAGTGGCTAGCTCCCAATATTGTTGATGGTTTATAGGTTTTGGTTTATGGAATATATTGATTTGGAAGTTTGGAAAGAATCCCGAAAACTGGTCAAAATGATTTATTGGACATCTAGAACCTTTCTCAAAGAGGAAATATGAGTCAACCAAAATAGGATAATTAAAAAGAGAAAACCATTAACTATCAACCAACAACTAAAAACGATTAGTTAAGAATGAAGATAACGGACCACATAAAAAAGGCCAAAGGAGACACCTTGTTCAGTTTTGAGATTGTACCACCGGTAAAGGGGAAAAGTATACAAGAACTCTATAGGAACATAGATCCGTTGATGGAGTTTAAGCCACCCTTTATTGATGTTACCACTTCGCGTGAAGAATACATTTACAAGGAGAAAGATGGATTATTGGACAAAAAACTGACCCGTACACGTCCAGGAACATTAGGCATCTGTGCTTCTCTAAAGCATAAATATGATGTGGATACCGTTCCTCATGTACTGTGTGGCGGTTTTACCAGGGAAGAGACCGAGTATCTTTTGGTGGACTGTCAGTATTTGGAAATTGAAAACGTAATGGCGTTGAGGGGAGATGCCAGAAAGGAAGAAAAATATTTTATTCCCACACAGGGAGGTCATCAATATGCTGCCGAGTTGGTAAAGCAAATCCATGATATCAACCAAGGCAACTATTTACATGAAGTCATTGAAGGCCATGAAATGGGTGATTTCTGCATTGGTGTAGCTGGTTATCCTGAAAAACATATGGAAGCCCCTTCCCTTCAATCTGATTTGAAACGGTTAAAAGAAAAAGTGGAATTGGGGGCCGATTACGTAGTGACCCAAATGTTCTTCGACAATAAAAAGTTCTTTGCTTTTGTGGAGGCAGCACGTGAAATGGGTATTGACGTGCCCATCATTCCAGGTATAAAGCCGATTGCAGTGAAACAACACCTACAATTATTGCCACAGGTATTTCGTGTGGATATCCCGCAAGATTTGATTGAAGCCGTAGAAGGTTGTAAGACCAATCAGGATGTACGGAAAGTTGGGGTAGAATGGGCCATTCAGCAATCCAAAGAGTTGAAGGCTGCAGGCGTTCCGGTACTGCATTATTATTCCATGGGGAAATCGGATAATATCAAGGATATAGCCAAGGAGCTTTTTTAGTAGGGTACATTAAAAAACTGTGGAGATTCTTCACTCCGTTCAGAATGACATTCCCGCTTTACTTTCATTGGGAAAAAAATCAACAATAAGAGTCATTCTGAGAAAGCTTTGCTGACGAAGAATCTTAAGTTGGGTACATTGAAAAACTGTGGAGATTCTTCACTGCGTTCAGAATGACGTTCCCGCTTTGCTTTTATTGGGGAAAAAATCAACAGTAAGAGTCATTCTGAGGAAGTATACTGACGAAGAATCTCAAAAAAAATAATAGGTAGACGTGATTGCCAAATAGGTTGGATTCTTCACTCTGTTGAAAACGACAGGGGTAATCTTTCATAGTAATTTTCCAATTCGATGAGTAAGGGTGTTTTTTTATTTCCCTACTTTAGTGCCCCATGAGGTACCTACTTTGCCTGATTTTCGCCCTGATTTCATTTTTTGGAATTTCCCAGAGTAGGGAAGTGCCCAAAAAGTTCGTGTTGGACGCCCATCAGTTTTACGGATCTATTCTGTTGCACAATCCTGACATTTCCCACTTGATCACGGAACATCCCGGTGGCTTTATTTTGGGGGTGAGTCGGAAAACCTATGGAGATAAGGAATGGGAGGCCGATTTCGGCTATCCCGATACGGGGTTCACGTTTGTGTATCAAAACACCAATAATGCTACCCTGGGCGAACACTTTGGATTGTATGGGCACTATAATTTTTATTTTTTCAATAGGAAAGTGCAATTGCGTGTGGCCCAAGGACTGGCTTACAACACCAATCCGTACGATAAAAATGAAAATTTCAGGAACAACGCCTACGGGAGCCATATTTTGAGCAGTACCACATTAATGTTCAATTACCATCAAAAAATTGTGTCAGGTTTAGGATTGGATGCAGGTCTGGCATTTATCCATTATTCCAATGCCAATTTTAAGGCACCCAATACCTCTACCAATACCTTTGCCCTCAATTTTGGCCTTACGTACGAGCTGGATAACGATACTACTTACGAGTACCTGCATCCAGAATCTACAGGGATAACAACAGAACCGATTCGGTATAACCTGGTTTTGCGTGGAGGTGCCAATGAAAGTGATGTGATCAATATGGGGCGATATGGGTTTGTCATAGTTTCAGCTTATGCCGATAAGCGTTTGGGTAAACGAAGTGCCATTCAATTGGGTACGGATGTATTCTTTTCCAATTTTTTGAAGGAATTGATTCGATACCAATCCATATCTTTTCCGGAACTGGATGTGGATCCCGATACCGATTACAAGCGAGTGGGGGTATTCTTGGGTCATGAATTGTTCGTGAACAAGATGAGCGTCGTGGCCCAATTAGGGTATTACGTGTATTATCCTTTTGATTTTGAAGGTCGTATGTACAATCGAATTGGGATGAAACGGTATTTTGGGGATAGGATCTTCGGAGCCCTTACCTTAAAATCCCATGGGGCAAAGGCCGAAGCTGTTGAATTTGGAATCGGTGTTAGATTATAGCAATGAGATTTGAGATGTTAACAATGGGAAGAATACATGGATTTATGAATGTCACCTCGAGCGCAGTCGAGAGGTCGTTCATTGTAATTCTTCTATTGATTTTGAATTCTTGCAACGGAGATAATGTTCCCGATTGCTTTCAAAATGCGGGGGATTTGGTTCGTGTGCCTGTAGATGTTCCAGAATTTACCACCATGACGGTTTTTGAAAACGTGAAAGTAGTATTGAAACAAGGTGATGAACAATTGGTGGAAATTGAAACCGGGGAATATTTGCTCGATGATGTTTCTGCCGAAGTACAAGATGGCCGATTGATCCTTCGGAATGAAAATAGCTGCAATTATGTAAGGGAATACGGTTTGACCACAGTGTATGTGACCTCCCCGAACATTACCGAAATTAGAAGTAGCACGGGTTTGCCCATTTCCAGTGATGGGGTATTGGATTATCCAAGTATAACCCTTATATCTGAAAGCTTTACCAATCCTGAAACCGAGACTACGGATGGTTCTTTTGATTTGGAGATGAATTCAACCACCGTAAGTATTGTGGTAAACGGTATTGCGTATTTTAAATTGAGAGGAAACACGAACAATTTTAATGTTACGGTTGCCGCTGGGGATTCCAGGATAGAGGCCGAAGAACTGATGGCAAACTCGGTCTCCATCAATCATAGGGGCACCAATGATGTCTATGTAAACCCCCAACAGCGGATTAGTGGAGTCATTCGGGGAACGGGTGACGTAGTCAGTGTCAATCGACCTCCAGAGGTTGATGTGGAAGAATTGTACAATGGCAGACTTATCTTCCAAGATTGAGGATATTAGTCTAAACTATGACAACAATCCATAGAATCCAGTGGATTTCTAGGTACCTTTGATGTATCAAAATCGGATTCGTTTGAAAGGCCTTTTTCCCTTTATTAAATGTCTGTTTTCTCCCTACCCAAAAGTCAAATCGCTGGATGGACTTTCAGGTATTGAAAAAGCCGATGCCCAGTTCCATAATCTGGTGGCCGAAAAAAAAGCACCTGGATTGGGAGTCACCATTTTGGACAAAGGGGAAATCATACTCCAAAATGGATATGGCTTCGCCCATTTGGAGGATAGGTCTCGAATCGATCCCAAACATACCATCTTTAGGATTGCCAGTATTTCCAAATGCATCACGGCACTGGCCTTGGGTAAAATGATGGAAGAAGGTTTGGTGGATTTGGATGATTCATTTTACAAGTATGTCCCCAACTACCCGAAAAAAGAATTCGATTTTACATTACGACAATTAGCCGGACATACGGCAGGGATTCGAGGATATAGGGGCAAGGAATTTGCCCTGAACCAAGATTTCTGTATTAAGGACAGTATTGAGGTGTTTCAAAAAGATCCTTTGGAATTCGAGCCTGGTAAAGGGTACCTCTACAATAGTTTCGATTTTGTACTCCTTTCCTTGGCCATGCAAGAAGCCAGCGGTGTACCGTTTTCAGAATATGTAAAGGAGAAAGTTTTGGTTCCTTTGGAATTGATCTCCACTTTTTCACCTAATGAAATAGATGTCAGTTCGAGCGCAGTCGAGAACACGGCCAGTTTTTATACCAAGCGTTCTTTGTGTTTTACAAAAGCTATTGAGGTGAACAATGCTTACAAATTGGCGGGTGGTGGATTTCTGTCCACCAGTGATGATATTGCCCAACTCGGTCAGGCCATTTTAGAGCGTAAGTTGCTGAAAAAGGAAACGTATGACCAAATATTGACTTCCCAAATGATAAATGGCAAGCCAACCTACTATGGTTTGGGCTTTCAGGTGAGCCGAGATGCAGCAGGAAGGGATTTTGTGGGACATGTGGGCAACAGCGTGGGGGCTTATACCAACCTTTTTATCTATCCCAAGGAAGAAAAAGTAATTTCCATCTTGATCAATTGTACCGATCCCAAGGTGCAAAATGAGCTGGATCAAATATTCAAAATTGTTTTATGAAAAATTCAATCAAAATTTATTATCCAGTTGTATTCGATTATCGTTTTGAAGATTACTATCCTTTTGAACAGAAAAAAATTGCAATCAAAGAGATTAATGAAATCATTGAATCCTCTCCATTTGAATTGCCAAATTGGATTTTGAATTATTCTTCAAGGGTGGCACTAGTTGAATTTGATGAGAAGGAGTTGGGCTTGAATGATATAATGTCTTTTCCTTTATATGAACTCAAGGAAAATAGGTTGTTATTTGATGTTAATGTTGACGTAGATTTAGACTTATATTGTGTGGAAAATAATTTCACGCAAGGAGGAAAGGATATAAAAATAAAAGATGAAGAAAATGTAAGTTACTTACCTTATTTTTTGAGCTCATACTTTATTGACGGTTTTTTTGAGATTCTATTGATTTCGTCAATAGCAAGGCCGGGATGCCTAAAGCTATGGAAACCTAGAATTTTCATCAATGATAAAGAACTTTTATACGGAGCTGGAAATCAATATGAAATTTACTCATTCAGAGAAGTATTTGAACTGAGGAACAAATATGAATACCCGGAAATAAATTTCCTGAAGATAACAACATTTTATAGTTGGATAAAGAAGAACAAACTGTTGTATTTGTATCATCAAGAATCCACATACGGAAAAGCTCTAAATGATTTATCTCATTTGAATGGAGATGCAGATGAGATTACAAGATTTGTTTACTTGATGAGAATTCTTGAATTGATTTATACTAAAGGAGTGACACAAATCTCCGATCAATTAAATACAAAAATCCAATTATACTTGGGTGAAATGAAAAATTTTAAAAAAGAAATCAAAAAGATGTATGATGTAAGGTCTCGTTTCTTGCATGGGGATATACCTGTTTATCCAATTCATCATGATAATGATTTGCAGGAATACGAGCAATCGTTTGATTTTCAAATTTATAATGCGCAATTTTTCGCATTATTATTGGTTATTTCAACACTCCAAAAAATGCACTTAGAAAATCGTTTGGAACTGAAATTTGAATATAACATTTCAAAATGAAAATCTTGTTTGATAAGATTTTTACTTGAATTTCATAGCTTGTTTTCCCATTCCTCCGCAAATTTCCTGCACAGATCCAAAGTTTCAGTTACATCATCCATAGTCGTTCTGGGATTGATCAGACACATCCGCAACACTACTTGGTTGTTCAAAATGGTGGTAACCAATAACGCTTTTCTTGATTCCACTACTTTATGGGAAATGTATTGGTTGATCTGGTCCAGTTCTTTCTCGCCATAATTTTGCTTGATGGGATTGTACCTAAAATTGATGACCGCCAAAGTGGCCGGGAACACTACTTCCCAGCTTTTGCTGCCCCTCAATAGGTTTTCCACTTCTTCCGCCAGGTCGATATTATAAGAAATGGCATCCCGAAATTCCTTTAAACCAAAGGTTTTTAAGGACATGTAAAACTTAAGCGCCCTGAACCTTCGGGTGAGTTGGATGCCGTGGTCATAAAAATTGATTTCGGAAGTGTTCCCTTCAATATCACGCAGATATTCTGGTTTTTCAGTAAAGGTATGGCTCAGGTTTTTGTGGTTTCGGACCAACAAACATCCCATTTCATACGGTTGGTAAAACCATTTGTGCGGATCTACCGTCAAAGAATCAGCCTTTTCAATGCCTTTCAACATGCTTTTACCTTTCGGGGATAAAATGGCGGCACCACCGTAAGCGCCATCAATATGGAACCAAATATCCTCCTTCTTGCAAATTTTGGCCAATTCTGGCAAGGGATCAACGGTACCCGTATTGGTTGTTCCTGCAGAAGCTATGAGGCAAAAAGGGTGCAAACCTTCCAATCGGTCTTTGGCAATACAGTTTTTTAATTTGTTCAACGCAAACTTGAACTCATTGTCAGTGGGAATGATCCGGATCTGTTCCTTTTTGAATCCCAAAACCCGAATAGCCTTGATGTTGGAAGAATGTGCCTGATCGGACAGATAGATGATCGCTTTTGAAAAATTGTCCCCACATTTGATCCTTCGGGCCGTTGCCACGGCAGTGAGGTTGGCCATGGAACCACCACTGGTAAAAATCCCTCCACCCTTTTTCTTCGGAAATCCAAAGATTTTCAACAACCATTGAATGGTCACAATTTCCAATTCCGCAGCTGCTGGACCGATGGACCACCCACCTGAAAAAATATTGTAGCCAGTGGCCAGAGCATCGGCCATAACACTGATATAGTTGCTAGGGCCAGGAACAAAGGAAAACGATCTGGGATGGGCCATATTGGCCGTGTTGGTCATCACCTTCTCTAGAACAAATTCCAAAACCTTTGAAGCATCCATGCCGCTTTCGGGGGCCTCTTCCAAAAACAGGTTGTCCATCTCTTCCCGGGAACCAAATGCGACGGGGAATTTTTCATGTTGGGTATGATGATGCTCCACGATCGCATCCACGATCTGATAACCGTACTTTTGCATTTCTTCTTTGGAAAGTTCCAACCGGGCTTTGTTCTGCTTCATAGGTGCGTAATACTTCTGCCCGCAAAAATACCATAATTGTTGCGGTTATTGGATTATTTAGGAAAGGGTATCCCTTGAAAATTTAAGAAGTAAGCTCGGTGAAAAGGCTTTCCAAATTTTTATTCTTCCTGCTTAACTGAAGAGTTTTCAATTGGTTGTCATGCGCAAAATCGAAAACAGCAGGGCGCATATCACTGGTAGTGTTGAAGGTAAGCTCATACACAAACCCACCGGTGTTGATCACTTTAGAGACATGGGGTAATTGCTGAAGCAATTGTTCTTCCACACGATAATCGAACTCCACCTCAATGATTTGTTCCTCTGTCTCACGGAGTTCTTCCAGCTTTTTATCAGCAACCAATTCTCCCTTGTTGATGATGATGACTCGATCACATACGGCTTCCACTTCTTTCATGATATGTGTGGAAAGCAGAATGGTCTTTTCCTTGCCAATTTCACGGATCAATTTTCGAATCTCGATTAATTGATTGGGGTCAAGGCCAGTGGTAGGTTCATCCAAGATCAAAACCTCGGGGTCATGGAGCAGGGCGGCGGCCAAGCCAACACGTTGCCGGTATCCTTTGGACAGTTGCCCGATTTTTTTGTGGGATTCAGGAGTAAGTCCCGTTTTTTCAATGACCTCTGCAATCTTCGACTTGGGCACGTGGTACACATCGGCATTGAAAGCCAAATATTCCTTCACATACATTTCCAGATAGAGCGGATTGTGCTCAGGAAGGTATCCTATGCTTTTTTGCACATCCCGTTCCGCTTTCAACACATCAAAACCATTAACCTCGGCATCGCCACTATCCGCTTCATAGTATGTGGTCAAAATTCGCATCATGGTGGATTTGCCTGCCCCATTGGGACCTAAAAAACCCACCACTTCTCCCTTTTTGATGGAGAATGATACATTGTTCAACGCTTTTTGGGTGCCGAAGGTTTTGGTGATGTTCTGAACGGTGATGGACATTCCACTTAATTTGATTGTTCAAAAATACACTTTTAGAAGTATTGTTTATAAGACTTTATACAATACGGCTCTACGTTGGCATAAAACAATTTTATATTTAAATTCTTAAAAATGATAGATTATGACGAAGTAAAATGCAACGAAATCTTCTAAATCGAAAAAAATCAAAAAAAAATTAAGGAAACCTGTTGATTTAGGAAGGATTGTCTAAATTAGCCGAGAATTTATTACGAGATGACAAATACGTATTTCTGGAACGGTTTTTATTTTTACTTCTTTTTTAAGAGAGGTGCGGGACTGTTGTGAATGCGTTTAAAGTATAACCAATACATAAAGTCCCGATCTAAATCGGGACTTTTTTTTTGCAATGGGTTTAAAAATAGCCATTCAGGGAATTAAGGGTTCCAACCACCATAAGGTGGCCACGGATTTTTTTGGAAACGACATCGAATTATTGGAATGCAGTTCTTTTGATGCCATCATCGACCATTTGTTGACAGGAACAGCGGACAAAGGTGTCATGGCCATCGAGAATTCCATTGCGGGTTCCATCATTCCCAATTACAATCTGGTCTACCATAACAAGATCCACATCATAGGGGAACATTATTTGAACATCCACCATCATTTGATGGTACTCAAAGGCAGGACTTTTGAGGATATAAAAGAAGTGCATTCCCATCCCATGGCCTTGTTGCAGTGTAAGGAATTTTTTAGGGCCCATCCTCACATTAAATTGGTGGAAAGTGCTGACACCGCTGAAACGGCCAAGCTAATCAAAGAGAAGAAACTGAAAAATATTGCCGCCATTGCCCCAAAAATGGCTGCTGAGCTGTATGGGTTGGACATCATTGCGGATAACATCCAGACTATTGTCAACAACGCAACACGTTTCATTATCCTTAAAAAACAGAACAAAGTTTTACCCAAAGAAGAAATAGATAAGGCCTCTTTGCGCTTCATCACCGATCACAAAAGGGGAAGTTTGGCCACAGTTTTGAACGTGATGAGCGATTGCAATATGAACCTTACTAAAATCCAATCGCTTCCGGTCATTGAAACACCATGGAAGTATGCCTTTTTTGTGGACATGACCTTTGAGAAATACGAACAATTTGCCAAGGCAAAATCCCTTTTGGAGATTATGGCAGAGGATTTTCAAGTATTGGGAGAATATAAAAATGCGAGGTTGCAATGATAACTGCAGATAGATTACATAGCGTTCAGGAATACTACTTCTCTAAAAAGTTGAGAGAGGTAAGGGGGTTGGTCAATCAAGGAAAGCCCATCATCAATATGGGAATCGGGAGCCCTGATCTGGCACCATCACCAAAGGTGTTGGAAACTTTGCGGGACTGCATTACCGATACAGGTGCGCATCAATACCAGAGTTACCAAGGGTTGCCAGAACTTAGGGAGGCCATCGCCGATTTCTATCAGCAAAAATTCGGGGTACGTGTTGATGCAGCCACCGAGATTTTACCCTTAATGGGTTCCAAGGAAGGCATAATGCACATTAGTATGGCGTTTTTGAATGTGGGGGATGAAGTGTTGTTGCCCAATCCAGGATATCCCACCTATGCATCTGTGACCAATTTGGTTGAAGCCGTACCGGTCACTTATGATCTTACAGAAGAAAATGGATGGTTCCCAGATTTGGAAGCATTATCCCAAAAGGACCTGTCCAAAGTAAAGTTGATGTGGATCAGTTATCCGCATATGCCAACAGGGGCTACGGCAACGTTGGAACAACTGGAGTCTTTGGTAGCCTTTGCCAAAAAACACAACATTCTTTTGGTGAACGACAATCCGTACAGCTTTGTACTGTCCAGCAACCCAACCAGTATTTTGTCCATTGAAGGAGCAAAGGAATGCACCTTGGAACTGAACAGTTTGAGTAAGACTTTCAATATGGCCGGCTGGCGTGTGGGAATGGTTTTAGGCAATGAGGAACATATCAATGCGGTGCTCAAAGTGAAGAGCAATATGGATTCAGGGATGTTCTACGGTATCCAAAAGGGAGCTGTGGTGGCCTTGCAAAGTGGCCCTGAATGGTATGAGGAACTAGATAAAGTGTATACCAAAAGAAGGGAATTGATGTTTCAATTGGCCGATAAATTGGGCTGTACCTATGATAAAAATGCCGTGGGTATGTTCGTTTGGTGCAAATTGCCCGAAGGATCCCTTTCGTCAGAGGCATTTATCGATAACGTCTTGTATGAAAAGGACATATTCATTGCACCCGGGACTATTTTTGGGAGCAATGGTGAAGGATTTATCCGATTCTCACTTTGTGTAAAGGAAGAAAAAATCAAGGAAGCCATATCAAGATTTTAATCATGAAGGTAGCAGTAATCGGAATAGGATTGATAGGGGGCTCGTTTGCCAGGGATGTGAAAAAATTGCATCCTCAGGTTACCATTGTGGGGTTGGACAAGAACCAGACCCACTTGGATGAAGCCTTGGACCTACAAATAATTGATGAAAAAGGGGATTTGGATGCCTTGGTGGATGCCGATATGGTCTATGTGAGTATTCCAGTTAATGCCATGGTGCACGAACTTCCCAAAATTTTGGATGCCGTGGGAGATGACACCGTGGTGATGGATGCCGGATCTACCAAAAGATTGATCTGTGAAAGTGTGGCCGAACATCCCAAACGACGCAATTTTATGGCCTGCCATCCCATTGCGGGTACAGAATTTTCAGGTCCGTCCGCGGCTTTGGAAGGTTTGTACGACGGCAAGACCATGATTATCTGTGAGGTAGAAAAAACAGCCTTCAAATTGCAGGAAAGGGCCTTGGCCATTTTTCAGGAAATTGGCATGCGAATCCGATATATGAATCCAGAAGCGCACGATAAACACATCGCCTACGTATCCCATTTATCACACATCAGTTCTTTTATGTTGGGAAAAACGGTTATCGAAAAAGAAAAGAACGAGCGTGATATTTTTGACATGGCGGGATCTGGTTTTGAAAGTACCGTGCGTTTGGCAAAAAGTTCACCTGACATGTGGACACCCATATTTGAACAGAACAAGGACAACGTGGTAGAGACATTGGAAGAGTACATCCAAAACCTGACCACTTTCAAGCAGCTGTTGGAGAACAACGATTTTGAAAACGTCCATTTAGAAATGAGCAATACCAATAAAATAAAACAAATACTTAAAGGAATTCCACTTACAAAAAAATAGGAAGCATTATGGAAAACAAGAAGGAAATGAGAAAATGGTTGGATGATATGAACTTGGGCCATCCACTGGTCATCGCAGGACCTTGCAGTGCCGAAACCGAAGACCAGGTACTTAAGATTGCACACCAATTGAAGGATACGGACGTGAGCTACTACCGTGCCGGAATCTGGAAACCGCGTACCCGTCCCGGAAATTTTGAAGGCGTTGGTGCCATCGGGCTAAAATGGTTGCAAAAGGTAAAAGAGGAAACCGGATTGAAGACCGCTACCGAAGTGGCAAACCGTGCCCACGTAGACCTTGCCTTGGAATATGATGTAGACCTATTGTGGATCGGTGCCCGTTCAACGGTGAGCCCATTCATCATTCAGGAAATAGCCGACGCTTTGGAAGGTACCGATAAGATAGTATTGGTGAAAAACCCAGTGAACCCGGATCTTTCTTTGTGGTTGGGTGCCGTGGAGCGTTTGCATACCGCCAATATTGAAAAATTGGGTGTGATCCACCGTGGTTTCTCCACTTACGAGAAGACCAAATACCGTAACATTCCAGAGTGGCAGTTGGCCATTGAGCTTCAAACTAAGTTCCCTGACCTTCCTATTATCAACGACCCAAGCCACATTACCGGTAAACGCGATATGATCTTTGATGTATCCCAAACGGCTTTGGATCTGAATTTTGATGGTCTGATGATTGAAACCCACTGTGACCCTGACAATGCATGGAGTGATGCCGCTCAGCAAGTGACACCAGAACGCTTGGTGCAGATCATGAGAGACCTTCGCATCAGAAAAGAAACCGATGAGGAAGCGGAATACAATAACAAGTTGAACAACCTTAGAACGCAAATTGATGTGTTGGATAACCAATTGATCGAGCTTTTGGGCAAACGCATGAAGGTTTCTGATGGTATCGGGGAGTTGAAAAAGCAAAAGAACGTTGCCGTGTTGCAAAGCAATCGATGGAACGCCATTTTGGGCAACATGATCTTGGAAGGTGAGCAAAGAGGATTGAGTGAGGAATTTGTTTTGAAGATGTTCAAGGCCATTCACCAAGAATCCATCAACCATCAAGAAAAAATCATCAACGCCTAGTAAATAGGACTGTTTTTGAGGAAACTGTTTGTGTCTCTGGGTAAATATTCCGGGATGCAAACAGTTTTTTTATTTTAAACTGTAACGATCTTGTTCTTCGGTCATCTTTCAGAAGTAAAAACACTCTATCATGAAAAAATTATATGTACTCAGTTTCCTTTTACTTCCCTTTTTGACGTTTGCCCAACGCATCATTGATACAGAGGTGGGGGAGTTCCATGAAATCAAAGTATTTGATCTCATCGAAGTGAACCTGATCCAATCGGATGAAAACCGAATTATGATCAAAGGGCATAATGTGGATGATATTACCTGGACCAATAAGAAAGGTATCTTGAAACTTCGCATGCAATTGGACAAAAAATTCCAAGGAGAGGACACCATGATCGAAGTCTATTATACCAATTTGGATGTGATCGACAGTAATGAAGGTGCCCAGATTACCTGTAACGAAATGGTGCAAAAAAGCAAAATTGAACTAAGGGCCCAAGAAGGTGCCCTGATACATATTGGTATGGATGTGGATTATGCCGACATCCGTGCCGTAACGGGTGGTATTGTGAGAGCTTCCGGTTTGGCCAAGAACCAATCCGTAGTGTTGAACACGGGCGGTATTTTTGATGGCCGAGATCTTAGGACCGCCAATACCGATATCAAAATTTCAGCTGGTGGGGAAGCTGATATTTTCGCCTCTGAAGCAGTGGACATCAATGTGCGTGCCGGTGGGGATGTTTATGTGTACGGCAATCCGAAAATGGTACACAAAAAAACCTTTGTAGGGGGTAGGATCTACATCAAGGATTAAAATATAAACACAAAAAAAAGGCCCATCGGATTTATCCTCAGGGCCTTTTTTGTTTTGTGAGGATTGGTTACTTCCTAAAAATGTAACGGGTAATAAAAATACCTTGTCCGTCACCTTTACCACCTTCGCTCTCAACACCGCTTACCACAAAAGCCAATTCCCATCCATTGGAAATCATGTCGTTAATCATGGAAGTGATCATGGCGTCGTTTGCGGCGATGTTCTGGAATCGGATACCACCAATGTTGTAAAAGTTCAACAATTTGGTTTCCTCAAAATTCTTCACACGGATTTCGTCCCTGTCCGATTTGTTACGGGTGTTGTCATCCTCGGTCTGTACACTGGTGAACTCCCTATAATCCTTGTCTTCAAGGGCATTGATGATCCTTGACCTACCAAGACCGTTGGGAACAATGGATTCCACACTGGTGATTACCTTGTACTGTTGTGCGTTTGCACCGAATGCGGCAGCTAGGGTCAACACTGCGATCAAAACGATTTTTTTCATAATGTATTAGTTAATGATTATTAAAACTGTTAACAAAGATATACGACGGAAAAGAAGGAATATTGTTTCTTTGTAATGAAAATTTGAACAAATTGTGAACGGAACTGTTTATAAATCAACGGGTAGCTGGTATACCGTAAAGTCCACGGATGGTGCATTTTACGAGTGCCGGATCAAGGGGAAGTTCCGTACCCAAAACATAAAAAGTACCAATCCTGTTGCGGTAGGCGACCATGTGGAATTTGAGCTGGAAAATGTTGGGGATGAAACCGTTGGTGTTATTTCAGAGATTGGGGAGCGTAAAAACTACATTATCCGGAAATCGGTTAAACTGTCCAAACAGACCCATATCATTGCTTCCAATTTAGATCAAGTTTTCTTGTTGGTCACGTTGAACAATCCCATGACCTTCACCAGTTTTATAGATCGTTTTTTGGTCACTGCCGAAGCGTATGATATTCCTGTAATTCTGCTTTTCAATAAGATGGATACGTATTCACCAGATGAAAAAGCCGAAGTGGCCTACCTCGTGGATTTATATACACACATTGGTTATCCATGTATCCAGATGGAGGCAAAGACCGGTAAGAATGTGGACAAGGTTAAGGAGTTGATGACAGGGAAGACCAGCATGTTCGCAGGACATTCGGGAGTAGGGAAATCTACCTTGGTCAATGCCTTGGAACCGGGATTACATCTCAAGACTGCGGAAATTTCCGAACAACACCTTCAAGGGCAGCATACCACCACCTTTGCCGAGATGTACGACCTCAATTTTGATGCAAGGATCATTGATACACCTGGCATAAAAGGATTTGGTATCGTGGATATGGAAAAGGATGAAATCGGGGATTATTTTCCGGAGTTCTTCGAGTTGAAATCACAATGCAAGTTCAATAATTGCCTGCACTTGGACGAACCTAAATGTGCCGTGAAGGAAGCATTGGAAAACGAGGAAATCGCATGGAGCCGTTATAGGAGTTATGTTCAAATGTTGACCGGGGAGGAAGATAATCCATATAGGGAGCGTTAATGAAGACAGTTATACAAAGAGTTTCAAGGGCAAGTGTAACCGTTGATGGCCAAGTGGTCTCATCCATTGGTCAAGGTTTGTTGGTATTGTTGGGAATAGAGGATGCCGATGGTAAGGAAGATATTGATTGGCTATCCCAAAAAATAGTGAACCTTCGAATTTTTAATGATGAGGACGGTGTAATGAACTGCTCAGTGTTGGATGTTTGGGGCGATATTATTGTAGTGAGCCAATTTACCCTCCATGCCCTCACTAAAAAGGGCAACCGTCCTTCCTACATCAAAGCGTCCAAACCGGATATCGCTATTCCTATGTACAAAAGCTTTGTGCAAAAGATAGAGCAGGATCTGGGTAAAAAAGTGGGCACCGGAATCTTTGGCGCCGATATGAAAGTAGAATTGTTGAACGATGGTCCGGTAACGATTACCATCGACACTAAAAATAAAGAATAATGGACATAGCAAACGCACAAAAAGCTGTTGATGAATGGATCCAAAACCATGGAGTTCGCTATTTTAACGAACTTACCAATATGGCCCAGCTCACCGAGGAAGTGGGAGAAGTGGCGCGGATTATTGCCAGACGCTATGGGGAGCAAAGTGAAAAGGAATCCGATAAGGCCAAGGACCTTGGTGAGGAGCTGGCCGATGTGGTTTTTGTGGTCCTATGTTTGGCCAATCAAACTGGTATTGACCTACAAGCCGCTTTCGATAAAAAATTGGATTTGAAGACCAAACGAGATCACGACCGTCATCAGAATAACAAAAAGCTCAAATAAAGTTATCCCCTTAAGGGGATAGTAGGGCCGTTTTTTCTAGTTTTGGAGTTTCATTCAAACCCAAGAAAATTGAGACTTCAGCTTTCCGCACCATCCAATAAAAATATCCAAAAGGCAATTCAGATAACGGGCTCCAAAAGTGAGACCAACCGTTCTTTGTTGCTTCAAGCCCTATTCCCGAATATCAAGATCGAGAATGTATCCAATTCAGATGATGGGGAGGTCATGCAAAAAGGATTGTTGATTTCGGAAGGGGAAGTCGATATTCATCATGCCGGCACCGCCATGCGTTTTTTAACCGCCTATTTTGCTTCCCAAGCGGGTAAGGAAGTGGTTCTCACCGGTTCTTCCAGAATGCAGGAAAGACCTATTCAGGTTTTGGTGGAGGCACTTCAAGCCTTGGGTGCCGATATTCAATATGTAAAAAACGAAGGATATCCACCAATAAAGATTTCGGGGAAAAAATTGGAGCAGTCCAAAGTATCCCTTCCGGCCAACATCAGTAGCCAATACATTTCAGCTTTGTTGCTGATCGCTCCCAGTTTGAAGAATGGTCTGGAATTGGAACTGGTCGGCAAGATCACTTCGGTTCCCTACATTAAAATGACGTTGGGATTGTTAGGGCAAATTGGGGTTGCCACTTCTTTTGAAGGCAATAAAATTACAGTTCAACCCGTAGAAAATATCGAGGAAACCACTTTGGTTGTGGAATCGGATTGGAGTTCTGCCAGCTACTTTTACAGTATAGTGGCCCTTTGTGAAACCGGGACCAAGGTGCAGTTGTCGTCCTACAAGCAAAACTCCTTGCAGGGTGATAGTGTGCTCTCTAATATTTATCAGGATTTTGGGGTGGAGACCCAATTTGGTGAAAACACCATTGTCCTTTCTAAAACAAATGATAACCTACCGAATATCGTCAATTATGACCTTTCCAATGCCCCTGACATTGCCCAAACTATTGCGGTGACCTGTTTGGGATTGGGGTTGGGTTGTCATTTAACAGGACTTCACACCCTTCCGATCAAAGAAACAGATCGTTTGGCAGCATTGCAGACCGAACTTTCCAAGTTTGGGGCTAAAGTGGATATCGATGCTGAGAGCCTTATCCTACAACCCTTGTCCACGTTGAATACTGGTGTAGCCATCGATACCTATAACGACCACAGAATGGCCATGGCATTTGGTCCGTTGGCACTAAAGGTTGATCTTGTGGTCAATGATGCCGGCGTGGTCTCCAAGTCGTATCCGGACTATTGGAACGACCTCAAAACCCTTGGATTTGGTATCCAAGAAATGTAAGGGTCATTTAATCACGGTTTTACTTGACATCCCCTATCGCGAGGTTGTATATTTGCCCCTCTTTTAAAAAATCCAAATAAAGCATAGATGAAATTATCAAACTTCAATTTTGAATTGCCTAAGGAACTATTGGCCGAATATCCTGCTGAAAACAGGGACGAATCCAAACTAATGGTAATCCACAGGGATTCTGGAAAAATTGAGCATAAAATGTTCAAGGACCTTATCGATTATTTTGATGAAGGTGACGTAATGGTCTTGAACAATACCAAGGTATTTCCAGCGCGTTTGTATGGAAACAAAGAAAAAACAGGGGCACGTATCGAAGTGTTTTTGTTGCGTGAATTGAACCAAGAACAACGTCTATGGGACGTTTTGGTAGACCCGGCCCGTAAGATCCGTATCGGGAACAAGCTCTATTTTGGCGATGATGAAAGTTTGGTGGCAGAGGTTATCGATAATACCACATCAAGGGGTAGAACGCTTCGTTTCCTTTATGATGGTTCCTATACCGACTTTAGAAGAAAACTACGGGAACTGGGTGAAACACCACTTCCTAAATACATTAAAAGGGATGTTACCCCGGATGACGAAGAGCGTTACCAGACCATTTATGCAAAGCATGAAGGTGCCGTGGCTGCCCCAACGGCAGGACTTCACTTTTCCAAGCACTTGTTGAAGCGTTTGGAAATCAAGGGAATCGATTTTGCGGAGGTGACCTTGCACGTAGGGTTGGGTACTTTCAATCCCGTGGAAGTGGAGGATTTGTCCAAGCACAAAATGGACAGCGAGGAATTGGTTATTGATGAAAAGGCTACGGAAGTGGTCAACAAGGCCAAGGCCAAGAAAAAGAAAATCTGTGCAGTGGGTACTACCGTAATGCGTGGATTGGAAAGTGCTGTTTCTTCGGAACAAACCCTGAATACCTTTGAGGGTTGGACCAACAAGTTCATTTTTCCTCCCTACGATTTTAGCATTGCCAACTGCATGATCACCAATTTCCACTTACCTAAATCAACTTTGTTGATGATGGTATCTGCCTTTGCTGGTCATGATTTGATCAAAAAAGCATACAAACAGGCCATTTTGGAGGGGTATCGTTTTTACTCCTACGGAGATGCCATGTTAATTCTCTGAAAATAATTTTTGAAAATCAATAATTTGAAATTCATTTTAGGACAAACATTCGTCAACCTGAACTTGTTTCAGGTTCTCATTGAAATGGTTGATTACAGGTTTTGTGAGATTCCGAAATAAATTCGGAATGATGGTAAGGGATTGTTGAACAAAACTGATTTTTAACTTTCATGAAATTTAAAATCCCGTTCGGTTAAGGACCAGCGGGATTTTTTCTTGATTATCTTTAAGTGTGGAAACCAAAAAAAAGGACATACGGGCATTGACCAAGGACCAACTCCGCAATTTTTTTGTGGAGCAGGGTGATAAGGCTTTTCGTGGCAACCAAGTCTACGAATGGCTGTGGCAAAAGTCTGCCCATTCCTTTGAGTCTATGACCAATGTTTCCAAGGAAACCCGACAAATGCTGGAAGACCATTTTGTGATCAATCACATTCGGGTGGATCAGATGCAGCGCAGTTCGGATGGTACGATCAAGAATGCGGTTCGTTTGCATGATGGACTGGTGGTGGAATCCGTTTTGATTCCTACTGAAACGCGCACAACCGCTTGTGTTTCCAGTCAAGTGGGATGTAGTTTGGATTGTAGGTTCTGTGCAACGGCACGGATGAAACGAATGCGCAACCTCAATGCCGATGAGATCTATGATCAGGTGGTGGCCATAGATAATGAAAGCCGATTGTACCACGACCGTCCGTTGAGCAATATCGTTTTTATGGGCATGGGCGAACCTTTGATGAACTACAACAATGTGTTGAAGGCCATCGAAATGATCACCTCTCCCGAAGGATTGGGCATGTCGCCCAAAAGAATTACGGTTTCTACTTCAGGGGTACCCAAAATGATCAGAAAAATGGCCGATGAGGAAGTGAAGTTTGGATTGGCCGTATCCCTGCATTCCGCCATTGATGAGGTACGGACATCCATTATGCCTTTTAATGCTAACTTTCCTTTGAAGGATTTACGTGAGGCATTGGAATATTGGTACAGCAAGACCAAAAACCGAATTACCTACGAATATGTGGTTTGGAAGGGCATCAATGATACCCAAGAAGCCGTGGATGCCTTGGTCAAGTTTTGCAAATTTGCTCCGTCCAAGGTCAATTTGATCGAATACAACCCAATTGATGACGGAGAGTTTCAACAAGCATCCGATGCAGCTGTGGCCATGTACCAGAACACTTTGGAAAGAAATGGCATTACCGTCACCGTTAGAAGATCACGTGGCAAGGACATTGATGCCGCCTGTGGGCAATTGGCGAATAAACAGTAATCAATGTACAATGGTCAATTAACAATTATCAATTAACATTTACCCTTCACCCATTGACCCTTTACCCTTCATCCTAGAGCCAATTCCTCTAAACCTTTCACCCTTTATCCCAAATAACTTACCCAATCATCGATACTTTTATATCTCTTTCCTAAAACTTAAAACTTCCTACTTTATACTGTTTCATTTTCTTTATTTTTAGGCTTTCAAAACCAAACGCCAAACCAGACCGTTGAAAATTGTTTCGCAGATACGGGAACCCATTGAACAGGAGATGGAACTTTTTGAGGAGAAATTCCACAAATCCATGCAGTCCAAAGTGGCACTGTTCAATAGGATCACCTACTATATCGTGAATAGGAAGGGCAAGCAAATGCGCCCCATGTTCGTGTTTCTTACCGCAAAATTGCTCAATGGCGAAGTCAACGAGCGAACCTATACCGGAGCATCCATCATAGAATTGATCCATACAGCCAGTTTAGTACATGATGATGTGGTGGACGATAGCGACAAACGTCGTGGATTCTTTTCCATCAATGCCCTCTGGAAAAATAAGATCGCTGTTTTGGTAGGCGATTTCCTTTTCTCAAAAGGATTGTTGGTTTCGCTAGAAAACAAGGATTACGATTTGCTCCATATCATTTCCAACGCGGTTCGTGATATGAGCGAAGGGGAACTGCTCCAAATTGAAAAAGCCAGACTTTTGGACATCACCGAGGATGTTTACTACGATATCATCCGTCAAAAAACGGCAACCTTGATTGCGGCTTGTTGCAGTATGGGGGCCTGTTCGGTTCGGCCAGATTCCGAAGAAGTGGAAACCTTTAGGAAGTTCGGGGAGCTCTGCGGAATGGCTTTTCAGATCAAGGACGACCTTTTTGATTATGGGGCCGAAATGATCGGTAAGCCAACGGGAATCGATATCAAAGAGCAAAAAATGACCCTTCCTTTGATCTATGCCTTGAACCAAAGCGATTCTGAAAAGAAAAGATGGTTGATCAATTCCATCAAAAACCATAACAAGAACAAAAAGCGGGTTAAGGAAGTCATCGATTACGTTAAGCAACAAGGAGGCTTGGAATATGCGGTGACCAAAATGTTACAATTTAAGGATGAAGCCTTGGCCATTTTGGACAATTACCCCGATTCCGAATATAAAAGCTCCCTTACCTTGATGGTCAATTACGTGGTGGATCGTAAAAAATGATTTTTAATCATTAGATAATCAATTTTTTGTAAAAAATTTTAATTTTCAGGCAACTTTGCCACGCATCTTTCCGTCTATCTAGATAGAAACACTATTGAAACCTGACTTTGAAGATTATATCCTTATATAACAACGAAAACCAATTGATCAAAAAATCGGTCAAAGGGGATCCACAGGCCCAAAGGTTGTTGTATGAACGGTATGCTCCAAAAATGTTGAGTGTTTGCAGACAATACATCAAGGATCTTCATTTTGCCGAGGATGTGATGATCAACGGATTCATCAAGGTATTTCAAAACTTGGAAGCCTTTAAAGGTTTGGGGAGTTTTGAAGGCTGGATCCGGACCATCATGGTACGGGAAAGCATCAACCATCTGCGTAAAAAACAGTTCGTGGTTTATGATGAAGAACTATTTGAAGTGCAACATGAAGGAAGCCACCAAAGCGGCGAACTTTTGGATGTGGAATATGTGCAACATTTGATCGATGCACTGCCTGAAGGATACAAAACGGTTTTTCTGTTGTATGCCATTGAAGGGTATGGGCACCAGGAAATTGCCAAAATGCTGGAGATTTCGGAGGGAACTTCAAAATCGCAGTTGTTCAAGGCCAGAAAAATGCTTCAAGAGAATTTGACTTTAAAGGGAATGTCGCCCAAATCAAGATCGGGCAAATAAAAATATAGGTATGGATAAATTGGAAAAACATATCAAGGAAAAATTGGAAGAACGCACCATTGTACCTTCTGCCTCAGCATGGGACAGCATTGCCGGGCAAGTATCCGTTCAGCCAAAAAAGAAAACTAGTAAGTGGTATCCACTTGCCATTGCGGCCAGTTTTATAGGAATTTTATTGGTTTCCATCCTGTTTTTCACTTCCGAACCGAACAACGAAATTCCAGTTCAAGTGGTGGATGAGAACCATGGGAAAAGTGAAAAAGTAAAGAAAATTGAGGTGATCCCCACTGAAATTCCTCAAAAGGAACTACAAGATGACATGGATGTTCAAGTTGCCAAATCAGAACCTGAAACAGTCCTGCCTGAAAAATCTATAAAGCAAGTGGAATTGCCAAAATCCGAATCCGTTTTGGTGCAACAGGAAACCAGGCTTCCCGTTCAAGATGACCGAATCAAAAAATCCGAAGGTCTCATTTTTCAAAAGGTGGAGGAAGTAGTGGCCCAGGTAGAAATCTTGGAATCCATACAAAATAATGTCAGTGAGGCCGAAGTGGATTCATTACTTCGTGCAGCTCAAAAACAGATCTTGACCGATAAACTTTTTGCCCAGGATGGCACTGTGGACGCCATGGGTCTGTTGGCAGAAGTGGAGGATGAACTTGACGAAACGTTTCGAGATCAAATATTCGATGCACTTAAAGATGGTTACCTAAAATTACGTACTGCGGTGGCCGACCGGAACAATTAAAATTATTCATCAATCAACATGATTTTCCCAAATACCTGCCCAGCACAAACTGGGCGGGGAGGGGAAATCTATAATCAAAAAAATCATGAGAACCATTACATTTTACTTAGCTACATTCCTTTTATTGCTTGTTTCCCAGCATGTTTTGGGGCAAGAAGAAGATTATCTGAGGGAAGTGAAGGCCCTTAAAATTGAAAAGGAACGGATTATTGAACAAGAAAAAGATGCCCTGAAACTGGAAGTTCGTGACATAAACCGACGTTTGGAGAAGGGTGATATTTCTGAGGCAGAGGCCAAAATCTTGAAAGAGGAAGTGGCCAAAAGAAGGGCCATGAACATTGAGAACCGAGTGGCCATTGTGGAAAACAAGATTGCTTTGCTGGAACGAAATGAAGGAGAGGTTTTGACCTTGTCCGAGTTGGATTCCCTGGAGAATGACCACGTCAATTTAGGTATTATGATCGATGGGAAACCTGCCATTATTTTCAATTCAAACCATTGGAAAAGAGATATAAAATACGATAGACGTACCTATTCCGATTTTGTTTTCGCAGTAGGGTTGAACAATGCGGTCAGCGAGGGGCAATCCCTTAATGATTCCCCATATAAAATTGGTGGAAGCCGTTTTTTTGAAATGGGTTGGCAATGGCGTACCCGAGTTTTTGATCGTTCCAACTGGCTGCGGTTCCATTATGGGGTTTCTTTCCAATTCAATGGTTTAAAACCGGATGATAACCAAATCTTTGTCCAAAATGGCAATCAAACCACATTGGAGGAATTTGAATACGATTTGGACAAGGCCAAATTGCGTATGGATAACTTGGTGTTCCCAATTCATTTTGAATTTGGTCCATCAAAATTGAGAAAAACGGAACGAACCATTCGCTATTCCATTCATGACCAGTTCAGGGTAGGTTTCGGTGGATATGGTGGATTCAACCTCGGAACCCGTCAAAAACTAAAATATACGGTGGATGGAGAGCACATCAAGGACAAACTGAAACGGGATTACAATACCAGCGACTTGATATATGGCGTTAGTGGGTATATCGGTTTTGATGGGGTGCTTCTGTATATGAAATACGACCTGAATCCCATCTTTAAAGATGCAGACATCAAACAGAACAATATTTCCTTGGGCCTTCGGTTCGATATTTAAGAACCATTTACACAAATAAAAGGCACGGTCGGTTAACACTGACCGTGTTTTTTAGTTTGATAGGGCACGCTGCATCTCGGGAGTAAATTCCTCTTTGTAAAATACCCTTTTGCAGTGCGAACATTCTGCATATTGGGCATTGTTGAGGGTAACAATGGGAATCCAGAACAAATGGGCATAATTGGGTTGGGAAACCACCGTTAGCGTGCCATTTTGATGGCAATAGGGGCAGGCAGTATTGTGAAGGACCTTGGTTTCCTTTTTGCCTGGTCTGGTTCCGAAGAAAAGAATCATAGAGTAGGTTTAAAAACAAATATACTTAGTTTAACCTATTCCCATGTTGGCAAATCGAGCTCAAGTCGCTTGTCTTCATTTCTCCAGCCAGCTTTATAGTCACGATCTACATAATAAATGATGAGATCTGCCTTATAATCGCGATCCACAAAAAATACGGTAAAATCAGCCTTAAAGTCCCCATTGGTAAAAAACCATAAACCTTTATCACCCCTGGCCTTGTAATCCCGATCCACCTTATGGACCAAAAGATCGGCCTTGTAATCGCGGTCAGCTACAAAGATTAGGAAATCGGCCTTAAAGTCTCCATCTACCTCAAAAACACGTTGGGCCTTTAAGGTTGTGGTGCATAAAATTAGGGTAAGGATTGGAATTATTTTTCTCATAATGAAGTATTTGAAACAAAGTTTGTACCAAGATTTCTTTATGAGGTTGAGAAAGTCCAAGGTATAAAAAACAACGATTCATTTTGAAATATTTTCTACATTCGCACACATTTTAAACCCTTGGAACCCTACCATAGCTTGGAGAATTGGTTGTCCTGGATGGATGAGATCTCCGATAAGGATTATGTGATCATCGATCAATTTTTTCGGGAAGAGCTTTATACCGAAATACGATCGTTCTTTCTCTCAAAGCTTCCCAACTTTAAGGAGGCTGCTATTGGTGTGGATACTGAGAAACAGGTCAATTCCAAGATCCGTGGTGATTTTACGTATTGGTTAGACCGAAAAAGGGATGCCAATCTTCAAAATTTTTGGGAACTCCTCGATGAAATCATTCAAATGTTCAACCGCTACTGTTATTTGAGCTTATCAGGATACGAGTTCCATTTGGCACATTATCCTTCTGGCGGTCATTACGATAAACATCTAGATCAATTTGAGAACCGGAACAATCGGATGATTTCTGTAGTCATCTATCTAAATGAAGGTTGGCAACAAGGGTATGGGGGCGAACTTGAGATTTTTGAAAAGGACGGTTCCAGTTTCTTGGTAGAACCCTTGGCCATGCGCTGTGTTATGTTCAAGAGTGCCGAAGTACCACATGCCGTATTGCAGGCCCATAAAAGTCGATTTAGCTTAACAGGGTGGCTGTTGTACCAACCTTCGGCTTTAGGTCAACTTTTTGGCTAGGCCGTTTCCCTACTTCATAGGTATTTTTTTGATGAGTTCCTCGTTTTGTCCATGCTCCGCACTGTAAGACATCACTAAGGTTCCTTTGGTGCCGTCATGTGCCTCAATGGTAAACAGCGTTGCCTGATCTTCTGGATCGGTCATTCCTTCAAAACGGTAGGTTTCAATGATCAAAAGTTCACCGGGTTGGTATTCCTTTTTGGAATACAGGGCCTTGATACAGTTTTCTTCAGCCTCAAAATCTTCGGTAAACCCTTCTTGGGTGAGGGTGTTCACGGCGTCGGATAGGGTGTCAAAACTATGCTTGTTCATGAAGTCTTGTTTTTAAACGACTTGAGAATTGCGAAAGATGATTTTTAACCTTTTCCCAATCTGTATATTCGTAATCTTTGTTAATGTTTATAGGACCAAATTCTTTTTGTGCTATGGAACGCATCATCATCTTCTTAAGGTAATCATATTTTGTGAATTTTAATGCTCCTTCAATGTGCCAAATTCTATTGGTCTCCCATCCAGTGTCTGTTAAGAATTGTTGTGTCAATTGATTAACTTCTTGATGTTTCTCCGGTAAATTGGATGCAATGGCCATGCTTACTGAATAAAAACCGGTGATTTTTTTATTAAGTTCCTCGATATTATTTTTTACATACTTTTTTATTGAAGGGTTGTATGAATTTAGATGAATAGAACTCCCAATTAAAATGACATCAAACTTATCTGCAGGAAGAGGGTTATTGGTGACATTGGCAAGGATTACATCATGGTTATCATCAAGAAGAATCTCTTTCATAAAATGGGCTATTTTGCTGGTTTGTCCTTCCAACGAGCCGTAAACAATTAAAATTTTCATGTCTTTAGGATGATTTTAAAATCCTAAAGGCACGTAATTATTGTTGCTATTCAAATGATTAATGTCAGGATATCAAATTTTGATATTAAAACTTACCACCCACAATGGGTACTGTAAGTTCGGTTCCATCCAAATCCACAGTGAGTTCGGTGCCCGGCTCTGGCCACAGCGTGAATTCTTTGTCGCTTGAAAATATCATCAGACCTATCTGTTGACCTTTTGGGATGATTTGATCATCCGGCATCAATTCAAATTGCATTTCATAAAACTTATTGGGCAGCAACGGTTCACCTTTGGTAAGCGACTTGTAATTCTGCGGATCGGCCCAACCTCGGGTAATGATGTTATCGGTGATCTGGGTATTGCGGCCTTCGTTCCAAGGTAAGGAAACTAGCCAAACCGAAAGATTGGCAGCAGGTTTACTGCTTGCTAATTTAGTTTTGATCTTTACGGTCCCAGAAATATGTACATCCTCGGATAAAATGGGGGTCACATACAACAAGCGATGGTTCGTAGATTCCGCCTGGGCTAGACTGGAACCACTAAAGGAATAATTGTCCACAAGCATCTCCGTGCCTTGCTTGGCAGGTCTTTGAGTGGTAAGCGTTCCTTTTTCTGGAGCTCCTTTGGTTAGGTAGAATGTAACATCGGAAGCATCGGGGTTGGGATAATCTTTATATGGAGTTGGATTTTCCCGAGCATCATTTTCACGTACAATCCATGCTTTAGGGTCATTTTCAACCCCATTTTCCACCCCGAACAAATAGTGGGAAAACCAACGGTTCATCATGGTAAGCGGTGGTGGTCCACCGTGACCGTTCTGGTGATAATAGATTTGTATGGGCAATCCCATTTCCCTTGCTTTGTTATAAATACGGTAGCTGTGTTCTGGCATCACGTTCCAATCGTTGAATCCGTGTGACATCAACAAAGCAGCTTTCATCAGTTTCATGTCGTTCAAATAATCCCGGCCGGCCCAAAAATCATTGTAATCCCCAGTGATGCGATCTTGACCATTTTTCATTTCCGTATCGCGCACATTTTGATTGCTCCAAGCCCTTTTGGATTGGTCCCCACTATGGATAAAATCGTAGAGTACATCAATATCCTCTCCTAGATAACCACCTGGTGAACGCACCAATCCGTTGGATCGGTAATAATGATAGTATGAAGTATTCGGTGCCACAGGAATGATGGCTTCCAAACCTTTTACCCCTGTTGTGGCAGCTGCAAGCGGTAAAGTTCCGTTATAACTGGTACCTGTCATGCCTACTTTTCCCGTGGACCAAAATGCCTTTACTTCTTCGGTTCCGGTTCGCTCTTTATAACCCTTGGCACGACCACATAACCAATCGATGACCGCTTTGGGAGCCAAGGATTCATTATCCCCTCCAACGGTTGGCGATCCATCGGACAATCCGGTTCCTGGCGAAGAGGAGTGAACCACAATATAACCCCTAGGTACCCAAGTTTGGACTTGCGAATTGGAAATGATGGGGCGCTCGCCGATACGGGTGACTTCAGGATGTTGTCTTGGCCTTCCTAATTTGCCGAGTTCGTGTTTTACATCCCAAAATGTTGCGGGATCTAAACCTGCAGTACCTGCGTAGTAAGGACTGGATTCGTAGACAATGGGAAGTTTAAGTCCATCGGTCTGGGTTTGTACGGGTCGGGTTACATCTACGTGCATACGATCTAGTTTCCCGTCCCCATCCGAATCGAATTCGGTCTCCACCCAAAGATCTTCCCTGATCCAATTATCCGGATTGGCAAATGCTTCCACAACTTGTGCCTCACCATCCTTAAAAAAAGGTTCAGCCTTTTCGGCCATTTGAGCATAAACATTTACCACGGTGGCCAAAACGAAAGTGGTCCAAATAGATATGTTCCTGAAATAATTTTGGGTCATATTGCTGTTCTTTTGCTATTCACTTAGGGCGCAGCGTTGAAAAGTGATTGCTGCTTGGATTTGTCTGCTCCTAAGTTACTAAAACTTCAAGGGGAAACTTGGTACTGGATTCCCCAAAACTTTGTTTTTATTTACCTTTAACACCTAGTTTAACACATCACACTTGATTTCAAAGACCACCATAGACCAAGTTTATGAAACCGCCCGACTGGAGGAGGTGATCGGTGATTTTGTGCAGTTGAAGAAATCGGGATCGAACTTTAAGGGTCTCAGTCCGTTTACGGATGAACGTACCCCCAGTTTCATGGTGTCGCCCGTAAAACAGATCTGGAAGGATTTCAGTAGTGGGAAAGGAGGAAATGTGGTGGCATTTTTAATGGAGCACGAACATTTTACCTATCCCGAAGCGATTAGATATCTGGCAAAAAAATACAACATTGAGATAGACGAGATTGAGCAGACCAGTGAGGAAAAGGAGCAGGCGAACGAAAAGGAAAGCATGTATCTGGTCTCCGAATATGCCCAAAAATATTTTGAAAAGACCTTGTGGGATACCGAACCTGGCAAGGCAATTGGCTTGACCTATTTTAAGGAGCGTGGTTTTACTGATGAGACTATAAAGAAATTTGGATTGGGGTATAGTTTGGATGAATGGGAAGCCTTTACCCAAACCGCCCTTGATCGAGGATATCAACTGGAATTTTTGGAAAAAACCGGTCTCACCATTGTAAAGGAACAAACTGGTGGGGAAACCAAAAGGTTCGATAGGTTCAAAGGAAGGGTCATGTTCCCCATCCATTCCATGAGTGGAAGGGTGCTGGGCTTTGGCGGACGTATTTTGACCAACGATAAAAAGGCGGCCAAATATCTGAATTCCCCTGAAAGCGATATTTACCATAAGAGTAAGGTGCTCTATGGAATCTATTATGCGAAGCAGGCCATTGCTAAGGAAGACAACTGTTTTTTGGTGGAAGGGTATACGGATGTAATCCAAATGGTACAACGCGGGGTGGAGAACGTAGTGGCTTCCAGCGGTACGGCCCTTACACCCGAACAGATACGCTTGATCAATAGGCTCACCAAGAACATAACGGTACTTTTTGATGGGGATGCTGCAGGACTGCGCGCCTCACTTCGTGGTATCGATTTGATCTTGGAACAGGGCATGAACGTAAAGGTGTGCACCTTTCCCGAAGGTGAAGATCCGGATAGTTTTTCCAAGAGCAATACCTATGAAGATCTTGTACTTTATTTGGAAGAGAATGCCAAAGATTTTATCCAGTTCAAAACATCATTGTTGGTCAAGGAAGCCGCTAACGATCCCATTAAGCGTGCCGATACCATTCGGGATATTGTAAACAGCATCAGTAAAATACCTGACCGAATCCAAAAAGAGGTCTACATTCAGGAATGTGCCAAGATTATGCATATTTCCGAAGAGGTGCTTTACAACACCTTGGCACAAATTAATAAGAAAGAGGTAACTGAGGCTTCCAAAAAAATAAAACAGGAGCAGCAAGTCTTTGAGGTGGTCAAGAACGACCCGGTAGTGGAAAAGGTTGATGTGCAATACGAACTAGAACGCAAGATTATTGAGATGTTGCTATTGTACGGGGACCAAAAACAGGAGTTTGAAGACTTGGTATTGAAGGAAAATGAAGATGGGGAGCTAGTTTTGGAACCAGAAATTGTGGAAGCCAAGGTATATGAAAAGGTATATTTGGACCTTCAGGAAGATGAAATTGAACTTAGTAACGAACAGTTCAAATCCATTTATTACAAGTTGATCGAAAGCCTTAACGAAAAGGAGGATTTTTCGGTAAACACCTTTTTGGCCGAACTGAACCAGGAAATGGTTTCGGAAGTGTCGTCAATTTTAATGGAAGAAGAACAATATGTGTTGCACGATTGGGAACGAAGGGAAATCTATCCCAAGGAAAAACAATTGGGAGTGGCGCAGTTGGTTGGCGAGACCATTCTTACCCTTCGTTGTAATCTCATCAAGAACCGAATCCGAAAGTTGCAGGAAAAGACCCAGGACCAACATGATGACAATTCTGAGATATTGGAAGAAATCATTAACTACTTGCAACTCAACAAACTGCTCAACGCCAAGTTGAACCGAGTTCTGTCATAAAAAAATCCCTTTCAAAACCATTGAAAGGGACTTACTATAGTTGGTTTGGTTGGGTATTCTTAATAAAGTTCCAAGGCTTTTGCCTGTTGTAGCAGATCCACCAAATTGTCTACGTTCAACTTCTTCATCAAACGGGCCTTATAGGTGCTTACGGTTTTTTCGTTCAGATTAAGACCTTCTGCAACCTCCTTGTTTCGTTTGCCACTGGCCAAGAGCTTCAACACTTCCACTTCTCGCGAAGACAGTTTTCTGAAGAACCTTCTTGGTTTTTGTGTGCCTTCATCAAAAGCAAGACGTTGTGCTAGTTCATTGGTAATGAACATATTGCCTTCGCTTACCTTTCTAACGGCGGAAATAATGTAATCCAAATCGGCTGTTTTGGACAAATAACCATACGCTCCCGCACGAATAGTGCTTAAGGCGTATACATCTTCAGATTGACCACTGTACATTAGGGTCCTGATGTCCGGGTACTCCAATTTTATTTTACGAAGGGTGGCAATTCCGTTGATCTCTGGAATGTCCATTTCCAAAATAATAACATCGGGGGTAATGGTTTTCAAAGCTTGGAAAAGCTCTGCGGTAGTAGATACATCTGCAATGATTTCAATATCAGGACTGGATTCAAGTACCTTTTTAATCCCCAACCTAACTACAGGATGGTTGTCTGCGATCAATACTTTTATCATTCGCTTAAATAATTAATTCTTGTTTGGTTAGTGTTGTGCAACTTGCGTGGCATAGCAGGCAAGATAACAATTTGTGATCGTAAAACTGAATTTTTTTTCTTAAAACCATAGTTTTTCTATGGTTTTTTTCGTCTTAAACAGGGGTTTTATGGTTGAAAGGCTATTTTAGGCCCTTTGGAATCTCACAAATTGGGATAGGAACCATCTTATGTTTGTTTGCAGTATTGTACCTTTTATAGATGGCGAATACTTCCTTTTTCCTATCAGAAAAGTCTTCAATTGTCTTTCCTTGATTGTCCATTTCCATGGCCCATTCCAATTCGGGGTAGCTAGCCCCGATTTGATCCTCATCCGTTCTACTGTCTCCCCAAAGTCCATCTGTTGGTGGTGCTACCATGATATCTTGGTTTACCCCAAGGACTCGACCCAATTCATACACTTCCGTTTTTACTAGGTCGGCAATTGGGCTAAGATCTACACCACCATCGCCATATTTCGTATAAAAACCGATTCCGAAATCTTCAACCTTATTTCCCGTTCCTGCCACTAGGTATCCTTTAAGTGCAGCAAAGTAGTAAAGTGTGGTCATGCGCAATCTGGCCCGTGTATTGGCCAACGACATATGGCGTTCCTCCTCAGTGCTCGTTTTTGGGAAAGCGGCCACCAAACTATCAAAAACCGGGGTTAGGTTTACGGGTTGGCGTGAAGCATTCGGAAAGTTTTCCATCAGCCAATCAATGTGTTTGTCTGCCCGTGTAACTTGGTTTTCTCCTTGATGTATCGGCATTTCCAAACATAAAAGGTCCATTCCTGTTTTGGCGCATAGAGTAGAGGTCACTGCGGAATCAATTCCACCGGAAACCCCGATTACAAACCCATTGCATTTTGCTTGGGTCGCATAGTCTTTTAGCCAGTTCACGATATGGTCTATTACCTTTTCTGTTTGCATATCTTCTAAATTAGATTCTATAAATTACCTTTGTGCCCTGTAAATTTAAACGCTGTGCCCTTAATAATGAAGAGGTTGTTGAAATACTTTACCCTAGAATCGGCAAGTTGGTTGTTTTTGGCGTTCATTCTTGTGTTATCGGGTTGTAAAGAGACCGATAAGATCGAGGAAGCCATTGCCAAAATACCGATAGACTTGAAAATTTCACGATTTGACCGCGAATTTGCAGAGGCTTCTGCATCGGACATTTCCCAATTGAAAAAACAGTATCCGTATTTGTTCCCGAGCCAGTTTCCAGATAGTGTTTGGGTAGCCAAATTGACGGATACCCTTCAAGTGGAACTTTTTGACCAAGTGGACAAAACCTTTGGGAATTTCGAAACAGAGACCGAAGCCTTGGAATCGCTTTTTCAACACATCAAATATTACTTTCCTGAATTTGAAACCCCGAAGGTGGTAACCCTGACTTCCGATGTGCGATACGAAGACAGGATAATTTTGACAGATACCCTTCTGCTCATCGGTTTGGATAATTATTTGGGGAAGGACCATTATTTCTATGAGGGCATTCAACGGTATATCGCCTCTGGGCTGGATAAAAAGTTTTTGGCTTCGGATGTGGCCAGTGCCTTTTCCAAAAAAGTGATTTCCTATCCGCGTAACCGTGCCTTTCTTTCCCGAATGGTGTATTATGGAAAGGAACTTTATCTAAAAGATAAGCTGTTGCCCACCAATACCGATGCACAAAAAATTGGGTACTCCGAGGAACAGATGGAATGGGCCATTGCCAACGAGGAACAGATTTGGAAATATTTTGTGGAACAAGAAGTTCTGTACAGTACGGATTCCAAGTTGGACCGAAAGTTTTTAGACCCGGCACCCTTTTCCAAATTCGGATTGGAGTTGGACAATCAATCCCCCGGAAGGCTGGGTAGATATATGGGTTGGCAAATCGTAAGAGCCTTTATGGAAAAAAATGATGTCAGCCTGAAGCAGCTTTTTGATATGCCGGCTGATGACATATTGAAACAATCAAATTACAAACCAAGAAAATAAAATGGCAGTAGTACATACTTCAGAAATAAAATTGACCGTAGGATTGGATGAGAACCGTGTTCCTGAAGAATTGAAATGGTCGGCACAAGATGGTGGCATAAATGAAGAAGATGCCAAGGCCATGATGTTGTCCGTTTGGGACAGCAAACATCGGGAATCCTTGAAAATTGATCTTTGGACCAAGGATATGCCTGTGGATGAGATGAAGATATTTTTCCATCAGACGTTGATGACAATGGCCGATACCTTTATGAAGGCCACCCAAGATGAAAAGATGACCGCTACCATGAAGGATTTCTGCGACTATTTTGCCGAAAAGCTGGAGTTGGACAAAATGTAGTTCAATCCAAAGGTTCGTTCAATTGATCGAACTTTGCTTTTTCCTCTCCCCTTAAATCCAAAAAGCGCTCTATTTTGTCCTTTGTTGGACGTTGAAGCAGGAGAAAAAAAATCAAGAAAGCCCCGATGATTAGATAGGAAAGGTTTTGGGTGTTGGAAAAGATGACGATGGCAAACAGGGCGGCTCCCTCCAATAGTGCATATTTAATCATGGATGCTGTTTGGAATTTGGCCAATTTATCCCGAAGGCTAGAATCCTTGGACAGGCCGTTCAGCATTTTCTTGAAAACAAAATCTCCCAGAAAAATACTACCAATGGCCACAACCGGTACAATGGCCATCAACATATCCCCGCTGGTATCGAAATTCATTTGTGCACCTTGACTCTGGGTATAAAACAAAATACCCAAAATAATAGGGGTGGCCGCAATGCCCAAATGTAAAAAGGACATGATTTTCAAAAATCCACCAGGTGTAAATCGATTATTGGTTGTTGTCATGGTGCAGAGTTTGTTTAAATGTGATTATGTATTGAAATTTAATCCCCGGCAACCAACATGGTAATGATCCAGCCTTTGGCCGTTTTTGCAAATCCCATTCGATAGCCAATGGGGGACACCAAAAATTTATCAAAAACATACCCGGTCAATTTGCCGTCAACGGTACTAACGTTCATCCAGTCAGGATGATCATTTTGCCTCTCCCAATCAGGGGCATTGTACTTCACAATCTGGTAGCTCAACTGCCCTATGACTTGAGAATCTGTGGTATTGGGATTGTCTCGCACGTTCACATTGGTGCCTGCTACTAAATAATATTCAAAGGCATCAAATTTTTCGGGCCAATCGGTAAAGGTGTAGGGAATGGTGTAGCTGTTGGAACCTTCTTCATATTTTGGGCCGCCGATCAATAACAGTTGCTCGGCAACTTCCCAAAAACGGGTGCTATTGTTTTTAAAATCCCAGTACTCTTTAAATTCTTCAATGCCACCGTCTCCTCCAAAACTGGTCAGAATATTGGGGTCCAAATGTTCTAGGATGAAAGCTTGGTCTTGCCTGCCAACGGCCAAGGTCATTTCGGTCAAAAATTTGGAAAGCGTATAATCCGATATTTCAACTTTTGGAGGGTAGAAGGTGTCCTGTGCAAAAACTGTTGAAGTGGCCAAACAAAGAAGGGACATGAAAAAAGTCCTGTGCATTTTTGGTTAATTAGGTGATTCTAAAATACCTATTATTCTAAAAACTTTGGAAAGAGCTGGGCATTTCTTAACCTTTTGGAGGTTGTAGAAAGATTAGGAAATAGAATTTGGGAACAAAAAAAGCCCAATATTGGGCTTTTTTTGAGTACTGATTGATTTTGATTATCGACCTATTTGAGATAGGCTCATGGGGACTTCCATTAACAACACTCTACTGTTTGTTATGGATTTAAAATCGAAGGAGTCGATTTCCCATAGGCCAAAACCATCCCGTTTTTCCAATTTTTGACCATTGATTTCTACCTCACCGTCCAAAACGAAGGCATAAACGCCATTTCCTTCCTTATGGATTTGGTAGGATGCTTCGGCACTCGAATCAAATTTACTCAAGTGGAACCAAGCATCCTGATGGATCCAAACGCCTTCATCCTCTGGGTTTGGCGACAAAACTTGGTAAAAGGCATTTTCCTTTTCAATATCCCTAATGGAAATTTGATCATATCTGGGTTCTACATTCCGTTTGTTCGGAAACACCCAAATTTGTAAAAACTTGACAGGCTTGTCGGGATTTTTGTTGTACTCACTATGGAAAATACCGGTGCCGGCACTCATCACTTGCACTTCTCCTTCCTTAATGGTAGCCACGTTGCCCATGCTGTCTTTATGTTCCAAATCTCCTTCCAACGGAATGGAGATGATTTCCATATTATCATGCGGATGGGTCCCAAAACCTTTGGCCGCTGATACTTGATCGTCATTCAAGACACGCAAAACCCCAAAATGCATTCGCTCCGGATTTTGGTATCCTGCAAAACTAAAGGTATGGTGGGAGTCCAACCAACCGTGGTTGGCATGTCCTCTGGTATTGGCTTTGTGTAAAACGGTTTTCATGATTTCTGCTTTTTTTGTTCTATACAAAGATCAGTCTAAGCTTGTGATTCGGAGATATGAAAATACGGGAAGGACTTATGAAAATCCGATATCAGACAGATTGTTTAAACGTACTGGGCGAAATGCCCGTACATGCTTTAAAAAATGCGCTGAAATTGGCAGGTTCCGAAAACCCTAGTTCAAAAGCAATTTCTTTTTGTGATAGTGGAGAAAAATAGAGCAATCGTTTGGCGGCGGTGGTAATTCGACTTTGGATATGCTCCTTCGCAGTTTTTCCAGTTAAGGATTTTACCACGCGGTTCAAATGATCCGGGGTAATGTGCAGGGCGTTCGCATAAGCTGCAGCATGGTGCCATGTCTTGTAATGCTGATTCACCAATTGTTTAAAGTTGCGCACCAAACTGGCCCCAACTTCCATGGTTTGGGTATCCAGTTGGTTCAAGGAACACAAGTTATGGCAGGTGATCAAAAGTAATTTGAGCAAAGCACCAATCGCTTCATATTTATAAATGGAATCCCCCGCGTTTAAGCGCAACATTTCCTCAGAATAGGAGGTAAGGAGCTCCATTTCCTTGGGTTCCACTTGCAAGGGAGGTGTATTGGAAAAATCATTGAAGAGGTTGATGTCTTCAATAAAGTCCACCAAAATATGGTTCAAAGCCAAGAATTGGGATGAAAACACAATGGAATAGCCAATGGTGGGTTTAAATTCCGTGAGTTGGTGTACTTGACCTAGACTTATAAAATAAACTTGATTGTTGCCCAGTAAATGAGTAGTGAAATCCACAATATGGCTGCCTTTAGCTTCCTTTACCACTAAAATGGTGTAATAATCATGGCGATGAGGTACATCTGGTCGACCTTTTCTTTTTTGGTAGATGTCCTCCATTTTGGATATCCCAAAACTTAGGGAGTCATCTGCTTTGTTGACATCGTGATAGGTTTTGACCGCATCCATGGGTACAGAAGTTGAATGGAAAAGTACTGAATTTACCCTTTTCCTTAAAATTAGGAGAGATGTATAACCTAAAGGTTATTGGTTTTTGAAAAAATCCTGGTTGATGCCATCGATGAATTCCAATAAAGCATCACCGCCCATATGGCTTGCTGAGGAAGTGGTAAAATGTGGG
This sequence comes from Allomuricauda sp. M10, assembly GCF_020782875.1. GTDB lineage: Bacteria > Bacteroidota > Bacteroidia > Flavobacteriales > Flavobacteriaceae > Flagellimonas. Next base: position 395,307 of record NZ_JAJGBN010000003.1, read on the forward strand.
GGTGCTTCTTCCCAAACGCCCTCCACCATTTTTTGCAAATAGGCATTCACCTGTCTGTCCACGGCTCCAGGTTTCAGTTTATCAGCTTTGGTAAAGATGATGGCAAAAGGAATTTGGTTGGTGCCCAGCCATTCCATGAACTCAAGGTCTATGGGTTGTGGGTCATGGCGAATATCGACCAAAACAAAACCGCATACCAATTGCTTTCTTTTTTGAAAATACTCCGTGATATATTTTTGGAAGGTATTCTTGTCCTTTTTGGAAACCCGGGCATAGCCATATCCAGGCAAATCCACCAAAAACCAATTGTTATTGATCTTAAAGTGGTTGATAAGTTGCGTTTTTCCAGGTCTGCCTGATGTTTTGGCCAAACCTTTTCGGTCCACCAACATATTGATCAAGGACGATTTGCCCACGTTGGAACGGCCAATAAAGGCATATTCGGGCAGGGGTTCATTGGGGCATTTGGCAACATTGGAGTTGCTCATGACAAATTCCGCCGATGTGATTTTCATGGCTAGAAGTTACGCTTTTTCAACCAAGCATCAAGGATACGGTTAAAATCCTCTGGGTGCTCCATCATGGGGGCATGACCACATTTCTCGATCCAATACAGATCGGAATCGGGTAAAAGCTCATGAAACTCCTTGGCTACATTAGGTGGGGTAACTGTATCGTTCTCTCCCCAAATAATGCAGGTTGGCGTTTTCATGTGTGGAAGATCCTTAGACATGTTATGGCGAATGGCACTCTTGGCAATGGCAAGGGTTTTTACCAATTTCATACGGTCGTTTACCGTGGCAAAAACTTCGTCTACAATTTCTTTGGTGGCTACTTCAGGATCATAGAAAACATCTTGTGCCTTCTTTTTGATGAACTCATAGTCGCCACGTTTTGGGTAACCATCGCCCATTGCGCTCTCATATAGGCCGGAGCTGCCTGTAATCACAAGGGCTTTTACCATTTTAGGGAACATTTTGGTGTGCAAAAGCCCAATATGGCCGCCTAGGGAATTCCCTAAAAGAATCACATCCTTCAATCCTTTGTGCTCAATAAAGTCTTCCAAAAACTTGGCAAAGTTCTTTACGGTGGTCTTCAGGATAGGCATGTCGTATATGGGAAGTTCAGGGATCAAGACCTTGTATCCTTTGGTCGGAAAGTATTCCGATACCCCTTGAAAGTTGCTCAATCCGCCCATGAGTCCGTGCAATATGATCATGGGGGTCCCTTCTCCCTTTTCTATATATCGGTACTTGCCGTCCTCAATTAAATGCTCTTCCATCTATAGTTAGTTGGTAGTAAGAGGCGCAAATATAGGCAATTCAAATCATAAAGATTTCAGGTTTTTGGCCCAACGACAACAAGATTTTCATGAACGACATTTTTAAGAGGATCTTCTCCATCCATTTTTGGGCCATCATTATCATCGGTGAAAGGTAGAATTGAGTTCAAAAGTGGGGAATTTATTAACAAAAGTGGTGTTTAGTGGAGAATTGTGGAAATAAAATATATATATTTGAATTGTATTAAGTAACCAATTGATTTCTAGTGACCCATATCATAGGACAACATGACTGTAAGGCCGATTCAAAAGGAAGGGTGCTCCTGCCTATTTCCTTGAAGAATCAGTTGTTGCCCGTGATCAAGGAAGGGTTCGTGATCAAGCGGTCCGTTTTCCAGCAATGTCTGGAGTTGTATCCCAAGCAAGAATTTGATGTGCTCATGCAAAAGGTCATGAAGAAAAGTAAGATCAATCGCAAGTACGATGCGTTTGTCCGAAACTTTGTGGCAGGTATGAAAGAGGTCGGAATAGATGGTGATACGGGCAGATTGCAGATTCCAAAAAACTTGGTGGAATATGCGAAAATCGACAAGGATGTAGTCCTTAATGCGGTGTTCGATAAGATAGAGATTTGGAACAAAGACATGTACGAGCAGGTCTTGGCCGAAGGGGAGAAGGACTATGCCGATTTGGCGGAGGAGATATTTGATGACGATGAATAGTGCATACCACAATCCGGTTTTGTTACAGGAGTCGGTGGACGGATTGAACATAAAAAAAGATGGGGTGTATGTGGATGTCACCTTTGGTGGCGGAGGGCATTCCCGTGAAATTTTGAAGCGATTGGGCGAAAGTGGAAAGTTGTTCGCATTCGATCAAGATGAAGATGCGTTGCAGAACGCTATCGATGACGACCGATTTCAGTTGATCAACCAGAACTTTCGTTACCTCAAGCAATATTTAAAGTTCTATGGCATTCGGAAAGTTGATGGGATCCTAGCGGATTTTGGGGTTTCCTCGCATCAGTTCGATGAGGCGGAACGTGGTTTTTCCATTCGTTTCAATGCCGATTTGGACATGCGAATGGACAGGTCCAATGCGCTATCGGCCTTTGAAGTGGTCAATGCGTATTCCCAGGAGGACCTTGCAACAGTCTTGTTCCAATACGGTGAATTGCGAAATGCCAATGCAATGGCCAAGACCATTGTTTCTGCAAGGGAGCAAAAGCCCATCAAAACAACCGATGATTTGAAAACGGTGCTTGGCAAGTTTCTGCCCAAGATGAAGGAGAACAAAATCTTGGCGCAGATCTATCAGGCGATCAGGATCGAGGTGAACCAAGAAATGGAAGTGCTCAAGGAGTTTTTGATGCAAGTTCCTGAAATGCTGAACCCTGGTGGCCGATTGAGCATGATCAGTTACCATTCCTTGGAAGATCGGTTGGTGAAAAGGTTCATCAGGGATGGTAGGTTTGAAGGGGAGCCGGAAAAGGATTTTTATGGGAACATTAGTGTTCCTTTAAAAAAAGTGGGAGGGCTCATCACGCCATCGACAGAAGAAATTGCACAGAACAATAGGGCGCGCAGTGCCAAACTCCGCATCGCGGAAAAAATATAGGTCAAAGTTGAAATGTCATCTTGAGCGCAGTCGAAAGGTGATTTTTTAAAAGATTCCCGTCGGCACGGGAATGACAATTGAAGATGAAATGAGAAAAGGATTACTGGACATACTAAAAGGAAAGTTTTTGGTGAGCGGGGATGCTCCCAAGAATTGGATGTTTTTATTGTTTGCCTCCTTTTTGGCCGCCTTAATGATTTCCAGTAGCCATAATGCTGACCGAAAGGTCCTTGAAATTGCTGCCCTTAATGAAGAGGTAAGGATGTTGAAGAGTGAATTCTTTCAAGGCCGTTCCCAAGTACAACAACTTAAACTGGAATCGACTTTGAGGCACGTGGTTGCCGACAAAGGTTTGGTTCCTTCCGAAAATCCACCAAAAAAAATCAAAGTAAAATCCGCTGACTAATGCCAATCACTGAAAAAAATATCATGAATAGACTGTACCTGGTTTCCGGGGGTCTTGTGGTATTGGCCATCGCCGTTATGGTGAAGGTGGTGGATATTCAGGTGGTAAAGGCCGACGAATACAAGGAGTTGGCGTTGAGCAAAACGGAGAAAATGTTTACCATTGAGCCGAATCGTGGCAATTTGTATTCGGAAGATGGCAGTTTGTTGGCTGCTTCCGTTTCCAAATATGAAATTCGGTTTGATGCCAAAACGGTGACCGAGGATAATTTCCAGAACCATGTGGCCGCTCTTTCCGATTCGTTGGGCATTATGTTCAATAGGCCATCCTCTTATTATCGGCAATTGTTCCGCAAGGCCAGAGCCAATGGCAACCGGTATACTTTGGTGGCCCGAAATGTGGATTATCTTGATTTTGTTAGGATCAAGCAGTTTCCCTTGTTCAACTTGGGCCCATATAAAGGTGGTTTTATTGAAACGCACCGAGTGGTACGTGAATATCCATTGGGACAAATGGCCGCACGTAGTATCGGCTATGAAAGGGTGGATGAAAACGGCTACTATACCCGAGTGGGTATGGATGGTGCCTTCGGCGAAACCTACTTGCGTGGCAAGGAAGGGAAACGTTTGAAACAAAAAATTGCCAAAGGCCAATGGAAACCTGTGGGTCTGGATAATATTGTGGAGCCACAAGATGGTTTGGATGTGGTGTCGACCATTGATGTGAACATTCAGGATATTGCCCATCACGAACTTTTGGCACAATTGGAGCGGTACAATGCCGATCACGGTTGTGTGGTGGTAATGGAGACGGAAACAGGTGAGATCAAGGCCATTTCCAATTTGGGCCGTACTTCCGATGGAAAATATTACGAAAAGCTCAATTACGCCATAGGCGAATCCCATGAACCCGGGTCTACCTTTAAATTGATGTCGCTCATCGCCGCTTTGGAGGACAAGGTGGTGGATACAAGCACTGTGGTGGATACTGAAAATGGCCGCTATCGCATTTATGATGGCGTGGTAAAGGATTCCAGACAAGGGGGTTACGGAAAGATTTCGGTAGCCAAGGCCTTCGAGGTGTCATCAAACACTGCGTTTGCCAAAATCATCAATGAAAATTATAAGGAACAGCCAGAAAAGTTCGTAAACCGATTGATGAACATGGGCCTTCATAAAAAGTTGGGTCTGCCCATCATCGGGGAAGGCGATCCCGTGCTTCGATATCCAGGGGAAAAAGGATGGTCCGGTATTTCCTTGGGCTGGATGTCGCACGGATATGAAGTTTCCCTGACACCTATGCAAACTTTGGCTTTTTACAATGCCATTGCCAACGATGGCGAATTTGTAAAACCCCGATTGATCAAAGAGGTGCGCGATGGTAGCAAAGTGGTAAAACGCTTTGATAAGCAAGTGGTGAATTCTTCCATCTGTTCCGAAGAAACCGTTGAAAAAGTGCAAGAATTGATGAAGGGTGTAGTGGAAAAGGACTATGGAACAGGTCATAAACTCTATTCCAAAAACTTCTCTATGGCGGGAAAAACAGGTACTTGTCAAAAAAACTATGTAGCCAAGGACCCGGATAAATTGGCTTACATATCTACTTTTTCCGGTTACTTTCCAGCGGATAATCCCAAGTACTCTTGCATAGTGGTCATTCATGAACCAGATAAAAGTGTAGGGTATTATGGAGCCGATGTATCAGGTCCAGTTTTTAAGTCCATGGCCCAAAAGATACATGCCATCTCACCTATGGTAGATGAAGTGGAAGATGAGATGATCGAGGATGTAAAACTCGACGAAAGCTACCAACAATATTTTGCTGAGGCGCAGAAGAAATTCAGCACTATCCCGAATGTAAAAGGCATGAGTGGAATGGATGCCGTTTCTCTTTTGGAAAACATGGGATTGGAAGTGGAGGTGCACGGCAATGGCAAGGTGAAAAAACAATCCATAGATCAAGGAACCGATATCAAACAAGTCAAAAAAATAGTACTCGAGCTTTCATGAAGTTGTTGAAGGACATTTTATACGGAGTAAGCTTGTCCGCGGTGAGCGGAGACACCAATGTGCTGGTGAATCTTATCCATTTCGACTCAAGGGCAGTTGGGATGGATGATGTTTTTGTGGCCGTTAGGGGTACTTTGACAGACGGTCATAACTACATTCAAAAAGCGGTAGACTCTGGTGCCAAGGCCATTATTTGTGAGGAGCTTCCTGAAATATTGGTCAATGGGGTTACCTACCTAAAAGTCCCGGATTGCAACAGTGCATTGGCGGTTGTGGCTTCCAATTTTTACGGTAATCCATCCAAAAACTTAAAGTTGGTCGGGGTAACGGGTACCAATGGAAAAACCACGGTAACTACGCTTTTGTACAACTTGTTCAAAAAAGCAGGGTACAAAGTTGGACTCATTTCAACCATCAAGGTGATGGTAGATGAAATGGTTTTTCCAACCAGTCATACTACGCCTGATGTGTTGACCATCAACAGTTACTTGTCCAAAATGAACGAGGTGGGAGTGGAGTTTTGCTTTATGGAAGTGAGCTCTCATGGAATCCATCAAAAAAGGTCGGAAGGTCTGCATTTTGCAGGAGCCATCTTTACAAACTTGTCCCACGATCATTTGGATTACCACAAAACCTTTGCAGAATACAGGGATACCAAAAAGAAGTTGTTCGATGGACTTCCCAAAACAGCTTTTGCATTGGTGAACATTGATGATAAGAACGGCTTGGTGATGTTGCAGAACACCAAGGCCAAAAAATATACCTATGCCCTTAAAACCTATGCGGATTACAGGGCCCAGATTTTGGAAAGACAGTTCAATGGGCAACTGTTAAAAATGGATGAGAACGAACTGTGGTCCAAACTCATCGGTGATTTCAATGCTTACAACCTTTTGGCCATTTATGCTACGGCAGACCTTTTGGGATTGGAAAAAATGGAAATCCTAAGGTTGATGAGCGAGCTGGAAAATGTTGACGGTAGGTTCCAATATTACATATCAAAAGACAAGATAACGGCTATTGTTGATTATGCCCATACGCCGGATGCACTTAAAAATGTATTGGTTACGATCAATGCATTGAGGACTGGAAATGAAAACGTCATCACCGTAGTGGGGTGTGGTGGTGACCGTGATAAGTCTAAGCGTCCGGTTATGGGTCATATCGCTTCCGAAATGAGCAATCAGGCCATTTTTACTTCGGATAACCCAAGAACGGAATCCCCTGCGGTGATCATTGAAGAAATGGAAGCAGGCGTGGAACCCCAAAATATCAAGAAGGTTTTGTCCATTGAAAACAGGAAGCAGGCCATAAAGACTGCCTGTAAACTGGCTTTGGCCAACGATATCATTTTAGTGGCCGGTAAAGGGCACGAAACCTATCAGGAAACCAACGGTGTCCGTGTAGATTTTGATGATTTTAAAGAAGTTAAAGAAGCTCTTGAGAGCCTAAATAAATAACGTAGTCCATGCTATACTACTTGTTCGAATTTTTGGAGAAACAATACCAACTGCCAGGTGCGAGTCTTTTTCGGTTCCTCACCTTCAGGGCAGCTATGGCTGTAATGTTGTCTCTTTTAATCGCCATGGTTTACGGTAAGCGCATCATTCTTTTCCTTCAAAAAAAGCAAATCGGTGAAACGGTTCGCGATTTGGGATTGGAAGGACAAAAGCAAAAGGCAGGTACCCCTACCATGGGTGGATTGATCATTATCATGTCCACATTATTGCCTGTTATTTTGTTCGCGGACATCAAAAATATTTATGTCATCCTATTGATCATCACCACCATTTGGATGGGTATCATCGGATTTATTGATGACTACATCAAAATCTTCAAAAAGGACAAACAGGGTCTAAAAGGAAGGTTCAAGGTAATGGGCCAGGTTGGTTTGGGCTTGATCGTGGGTTTGACCTTATATTTTCATCCACAAGTGACCATAAAGGAAAAGGATTCTACGACCATTACGGAAAACTTTAAAGTAGAGCGGGTTTTTGGCGAAGAAACGAAAGCTGTCCGAACTAACGTGCCCTTTTTTAAGAATAATGAATTGGACTATGCCGACTTCATCTCTTGGATGGGGGATGGAATGGAAAACTATGCCTGGATCATCTTTATACCTGTGGTCATCCTTATTGTGACAGCAGTTTCCAATGGGGCCAACCTAACGGATGGTATTGATGGTTTAGCGGCAGGGTCCTCTGCCATTATCGTGCTCACCTTGGGCATTTTTGCTTGGGTTTCCGGTAACATTCAGTTTTCTAGTTATCTCGATATTTTTTATCTACCCCGAGTTGGCGAATTGGTGGTGTTCCTTGCTGCATTTGTGGGAGCGCTGGTCGGGTTTTTATGGTACAATGCCTATCCTGCCCAAGTGTTTATGGGTGATACCGGAAGTTTAACGATCGGGGGCATCATTGCTGTGATTGCCATTATCGTTCGTAAGGAATTATTGTTGCCCATTTTGTGCGGCATCTTTTTCGCGGAATCGTTGTCCGTAATGTTACAAGTGGGGTATTTCAAACATACCAAAAAGAAATACGGAGAAGGCAGACGCATTTTCCTGATGGCACCCTTGCATCATCATTATCAGAAGAAATCGTACCACGAGAGTAAAATAGTGACCCGTTTTTGGATCATTGGGATATTGTTGGCGATCATCAGTATTGTCACCTTGAAAATTAGATAGATGGCGCGTCTGGTAATACTTGGAGGAGGAGAAAGTGGTGTGGGAACGGCCATTTTAGGATTAAAAAAAGGATTTGAAGTCTTTGTTTCGGATAAAGGCGAAATAAAGGATAAATACAAAGAAGTTCTTGAACATTTTGAGATCGAATGGGAATCTGGCCAGCATACGGAAGCCAAAATCCTAAATGCCGATGTGGTGATGAAAAGTCCGGGAATACCTGACAAAGTGCCTTTGATCAAGGAGCTTGTTGGAAAAGGGATTCCGGTGATTTCGGAAATCGAGTTTGCCTCTAGATATACAGATGCAACCATTATCGGGATTACGGGAAGCAACGGAAAGACCACCACCACCATGATGACCTATCATCTGGTCAACGAAGGTGGATTAAATGCGGGTATGGCCGGTAATATTGGTGATAGTTATGCCAAGATGGTGGCAGAACAGGATTTTGACCATTACGTTTTGGAGATCAGCAGTTTTCAACTGGATGGCATTGTGGATTTTAAACCCCATGTGGCCGTGATCACCAACATAACGCCGGACCATTTGGATCGCTATGAGTACAAATTTGAAAACTACATCGCATCCAAGTTTCGCATTACGATGAATCAAGATGAGCAGGATTACCTGATCTATGATGCAGACGATGAAGTGTTGGTGGATTGGTTGAAAAAGCATCCCGTACGATCTAAATTGATTCCATTCACCCTAAAAGGGGAAGTAAAAGAAGGAGCTTGGCTCGAAAATGATACGATTAAAATAAAATTAGAACATAAAACCTTGGAAATGAGTACAGATATTTTGGCCTTGGAAGGGCAGCACAATGTGAAGAACACGATGGCAGCAAGCATGGCCGCCTTACTGGTGAAGGTAAGGAAAGAGACCATCCGCCAGAGTATCCAGTCGTTCCAGGGAGCACCGCACCGATTGGAGAAAGTATTGAAAATCAATCATGTGGAGTACATCAACGATTCCAAGGCTACGAACGTCAATGCAACTTTCTATGCGTTGGACGGTATCAAAAAACCCATTGTTTGGATTGTTGGCGGTGTGGATAAAGGAAACGATTATTCCGAATTGATGCCATTGGTCAGGGAAAAAGTAAAAGGAATCATCTGTTTGGGTGTTGACAATTCCAAGATTAAGGATGCCTTTGGTAATGTGATCGATTTAATGATCGAGACCTTTTCCATGGAAGAGGCTGTGAAGGTGGCCTATAAAATGGCCGAAAGAGGTGATGCCGTTTTGCTTTCGCCTGCTTGTGCCAGTTTTGACCTGTTCCAAAATTATGAGGATAGGGGAAATCAATTTAAAAACGCAGTAAAAAACTTGTAAACGTGTTTGCAATCTTCAAAAATCTGAAAGGTGATAAAGCCATTTGGGGCGTAGTAGCTCTTTTGGCCCTTTTCTCATTTTTGCCCGTGTACAGTGCCAGTACCAACTTGGTCTATGTCAATGGCGATGGAACAACTATCGGTCACTTGGTAAAACACGCCATGCTCCTGTTTTTAGGATTCGGGATCATTTATGCCATCCATAAAATACCTACACATTATTTTAAAGGACTTTCCATCATTGCACTTCCTATTGTGTTGATTCTATTGGCGTACACCTTAACAGTGGAAACCAGGATCGGAGGGGTTACTGCAAATCGATGGATCAAGATTCCATTTGTAGGGGTCAATTTTCAGACATCCACATTGGCATCTGTGGTGTTGATGATTTGGATCGCTAGGTATTTGACCAAGATCAAGGATGTGCAAATCACTTTCAAGGAAAGTATTTTACCGCTATGGCTGCCTGTAGCTTTGGTTGTTTTATTGATTTTACCGGAGAACTTTTCAACCGCGGCCATCATTTGTTTTATGGTGATGGTGCTTTGCTTTTTGGGAGGTTATCCATTAAAATATCTCTTGTCCATGCTTGGGGTTGGGATTGTATTTGCAGGCATGTTCCTGTTTGTGTTGTTCAAGACACCTGATGTTTTACCCCAACGTGCCGGAACCTGGAAATCCAGGATTGAGACTTTCTTGCACCCAGAAAATGCTGATAAGGATGACCTTCATCAGTTGACCTTGGCCCAGATTGCCGTAGCCGAAGGAGGTCTTGTGGGCAAAGGGGCAGGAAAAAGTGTCATGAAGAATATGTTGTCACAGAGTACCTCCGATTTCATTTTTGCCATCATTATAGAGGAATACGGATTGGTTGGCGGTGGCGCATTGTTGTTCTTCTATCTGCTCTTGTTGTTCCGGATAGTGGTAGTGGCACATTCGGCCAAAACCGTTTTTTCAAAATTATTGGTGATAGGAGTCGGGTTGCCGATTGTATTCCAGGCCTTTATCAATATGGCAGTTGTGGTACAATTGTTCCCGGTAACAGGTCAGCCGTTGCCCTTGATCAGTATGGGAGGTACTTCCATTTGGATGACCTGTATGGCCATTGGCATTGTGCTTAGTGCTAGCAATAGAAAAGAGAATTTGGAGGAGCAATCCTATGACATAGATGAAACGAACCCTTTAGAAGTATTGAGTGGGCAATTATAGGTTTATTCTATCTGGAGGAGGAACGGGAGGACATATTTATCCCGCTGTGGCCATAGCCAACGAGCTAAAAAGAAGACATCCGGATGCGGAATTTTTGTTCGTAGGGGCCAAGGATAAAATGGAGATGGAAAAAGTGCCACAGGCCGGATACGAAATAAAAGGTTTGTGGATCAGTGGATTACAACGGAAACTGACATTGAAGAATCTCATGTTTCCCTTTAAAGTGATAAGTAGTTTGTTAGGAGCACGTAAAATAGTGAAGCAGTTTAAACCCCAAGTGGCCATAGGTACCGGGGGGTTTGCCAGTGGACCTTTGTTGAAGGTGGCCGCTGGTGCTGGTGTTCCCTGTGTGCTCCAGGAACAGAATTCCTTCGCTGGGATCACCAACAAGCTTTTGGCGGGCAGAGCTGAGAAAATCTGTGTGGCCTACGATGGAATGGAGAAATTTTTTCCAAAGGAAAAAATCGTGAAAACCGGGAACCCCATCCGTATGGATTTGGTGGATTTGAAAGCCGATAAAAATGAGGCCATTACTTTTTTTGGATTGGATGCCAACAAGAAAACCCTTTTGGTTTTAGGTGGAAGTTTGGGAGCTCGTCGCATCAATCAATTGGTGGAAAAGGAATTGGATTTTTTCGAAAAGCAGGGACTGCAATTGGTTTGGCAATGCGGAAAACTCTATCACGAAGAATATAAAAAATATGATACCGAAAAGGTAAAGGTTTTACCCTTTGTCAATCGGATGGATTTAGCCTACACCGTTGCCGATGTAATCATTTCAAGGGCAGGTGCCGGTTCGGTCTCGGAACTTTGTTTGGTGGGAAAACCGGTGATTTTTATTCCCTCACCCAATGTAGCAGAGGACCATCAGACCAAAAACGCCAGTGCCTTGGTGGCGGAGAATGCAGCCATCATGATGAAGGAGTCAGAATTGGAAGAAAACTTTGAGAGCGGATTTACGGAATTATTGGAATCCGAAAAAACGCAGAAAAACTTGAGACAGAACATCAAAAAACTCGCCATGCCAAAGGCTACGGAACATATTGTGGATGAAATTGAAAAATTGTTGAAGTGAATTTGAAGGATATACATAGCGTTTATTTTATTGGCATCGGGGGCATCGGAATGTCTGCTTTGGCGCGCTATTTCAATTTTATTGGTAAGGAAGTGGCCGGATATGATAAAACGCCGACTCCCATTACCGATGGACTTGAAGAAATTGGAATTTCAATTCATTTTGAGGACAATGTGGATTTGATTTCCGATACCTTCAAACACCCCCAGACCCTTGTGGTGTATACCCCTGCAGTACCAAAATATCATACGGAACTTAACTTTTATCAGAACAATGGTTTCCAAATAAAAAAACGTTCCGAAGTATTGGGCATCATCACCAAGGATTCCTTTTGCTTGGCGGTGGCAGGTACGCATGGTAAAACCACCACATCTGCGATTTTGGCCCATTTACTAAAAGAATGCAACTTGCCCTTTACGGCATTTTTAGGAGGTGTTTCCGAGGATTTCAACAGTAATTTTGTGTTGGATGGCACTGAATATTCCGTTGTGGAGGCGGATGAGTTCGATCGTTCCTTTTTAAGACTTTCCCCGACGGTGGCCTGTATCACTTCCATGGATGCGGACCATTTGGACATTTATGGCACCAAAGAAGAACTACACCATTCTTTTAGGGAATTTGCAGGAAAGATCAAACCGAGAGGAAAATTGTTTGTTAGAAAAGGGTTGCCCATGGAGGGCATCACCTTTGGAATTGAAGATGGGTCTGACTTTTGCATAGAAAATATTGACATTGAACATGGTACCTACATATTTGATCTCGTCACGCCTTCGGAGGTTATCATGAACGTGAAGTTCAACAAGCCCGGAAGGCACAATTTGCTCAATGGATTAGCTGCATTCGGAATGGCGGTGCAAACCGGTTGCCCACCACACCGCCTAGCCGAAGCTTTAGCAAGTTTTAAGGGAGTGCAACGAAGGTTTTCCTATCAAATCAAGGAAAAGGACTTTGTTTTTATTGACGATTATGCCCATCATCCAACCGAAATTGATGCGGTACATCAAGCCATAAGGGAAATGCATCCGGGACAAAAAATCACCGTGATTTTTCAACCTCACTTATTCTCAAGAACTAGGGATTTTGCAGATGATTTTGCTGCCAGCCTTTCCCAGTTTGATGAGATCATGCTTATGGAAATTTACCCGGCGCGTGAAGAACCCATGGAAGGGGTCACTTCTTCATGGCTGTTGGACAAAATAGAGAACCCTAACAAAAAGTTGGTTCAAAAATCAGCTTTGTTGAATGAGATAAAGAACTGTAAAACAGGGGTTTTAGTAGCTCTTGGTGCAGGTGATATTGGAATGGAAGTACCAAAAATCAAAAAAGAATTGGCCTATGCGGGTTAATTGGAATTACATCAAATTGGCATGCTTGTCAGTGTCGGTAATTGCCCTTTACGGTTTTGCCGATCACAGGAGTAATCAAAGAAAAGTGAGCGACGTCACCATCAAATTTGTAGGTGATGAAAACTTGTATTTGACCGAGGATGCGGTTAATAAATTGTTAATACAAAATTACGGACCCCTAAAAAATAGGGATAAAGAACAGTTAGTTTTGAACACCATAGAGGAGGTAATCAGGTCCAACGATATGGTGAAAAATGCCCAAGTCTATCTTACTGTAAACGGGGAGCTTATCTCTAAGATTGTTCAGCGAAAACCCATAGGGAGAGTTGAGGGGGTCACCAAATTTTATTTGGATGATTTGGGAGAACGCATGCCATTGTCAAGGCATCATTCGGCTCGCGTGCCCATCATTACAGGTAAAATTACAGGGAAATCCCTTGAGGATGCCTATGTTATTTTGAACTATATCAACGACGATGATTTTTTGAGAAAAAATGTCATCGGGATCCATATAGAAGAGGAAGGAAGTTACCAGCTCAGGTTCCGCATGGAAAATTTTGTGGTGAATTTGGGTGGGGTGGACAACCTGAACATGAAGTTTAAAAATTTCATGGCCTTTTATGCCAAGGCTGCCAAGGACAAATCCTTGGAAAAGTATGCTATAGTGAGTTTGGAATTCAACAATCAAGTGGTTTGTACCAAAATATAAAGTATGGAACAGGGTAATTATTCAGTAGGGTTGGATATTGGAACTACCAAGATCGTAGCGATCATCGGTAGGGAAAATGAGTATGGAAAAATTGAGATACTGGGCACCGGAAAGTCCAAAAGCTTGGGAGTGCACCGTGGGGTGGTCAATAACATCACCCAGACCATTTCCTCCATTCAACAAGCAGTGGAACAGGCCGAATTGAATTCAGGGCTGAAAATTGGTTCCGTTGTGGTGGGCATTGCCGGTCAACACATCCGAAGCCTGCAACATAGTGATTATATCACCAGACCCAATTCCGAAGAAGTCATCAACGATGACGATTTGGACAAGTTGGTCAACCAAGTGTATAAGCTGGTAATGCTTCCGGGTGAAGAGATCATCCATGTATTGCCACAAGAATATAAAGTAGATGGCCAATCCGAAATCAAACATCCGAAGGGAATGTACGGTGGACGATTGGAAGCCAATTTCCATGTGGTTGTAGGCCAAGTGTCATCCATCAAAAACATAGGAAGGTGTATTAAAAGTGCCGGATTGGATCTAGGTAGCATCACCTTGGAACCCCTTGCTTCTGCAGATGCGGTATTGAGCCAAGAGGAAAAAGAAGCCGGTGTAGCCCTTATCGATATAGGGGGTGGTACCACCGACCTTGCCATTTTCAAGGATGGAATCATTCGCCATACTTCTGTTATCCCATTTGGAGGTAACGTGATCACCGAGGACATCAAGGAAGGTTGCTCCATCATCGAAAAACAGGCCGAACTGTTGAAGATAAAATTCGGTTCCGCATGGCCAGGAGAGAACAAGGACAACGAAATCGTGTCCATTCCCGGGCTAAGAGGACGTGAGCCAAAGGAAATCACCTTAAAAAATCTTTCCAAGATCATTCACGCCCGTGTGGTGGAAATCGTGGAACAGGTTTATGTGGAAATCAAAAACTATGGTCACGAAGAGCAAAAGAAAAAATTGATCGCCGGTATCGTTCTGACCGGTGGTGGAAGCCAATTGAAACATTTAAAGCAATTGGTAGAGTACATCACGGGTATGGATACCCGTATCGGTTATCCGAACGAGCATTTGGCAGGTGATTCCGATGAGGAAATCGCTAGCCCATTGTATGCTACGGCCGTTGGACTGTTGATGAAAGCTCTGGAGACGAAGAAGAGAACATTTGTTACGGAACAAGGAGAAATCCATGTAGAGGAAAACGTGTTGGTGGAGGATGACCATCATATGGGAGGACATACAAACGTGTCCACTCTCAAAGAAAGAAAATCCATATTTGATAAGTGGTCGGAAAAGTTGAAGGACTTTTTGGACAACGCAGAATAATAACCCCATAAAGAAACACATTTGTCATGAGTAAGAACACTGAATTTGACAACATCGCTTTTGATTTACCCAAGAACAAGAGCAACGTAATTAAAGTTATCGGAGTAGGAGGTGGCGGTAGCAATGCTATCAACCACATGTTCCAGGCTGGCATCAACGGAGTGGATTTCGTCATCTGCAACACCGATGCCCAGGCATTACAGAACAGTCCAGTACCCAACAAGATTCAATTAGGGGTTTCCCTTACCGAAGGTCTTGGTGCAGGTGCCAACCCCGAAGTTGGGGAGCAAGCTGCCTTGGAGAGTATGGAAGAGATCAAGGGTATGTTGGGGCACAATACCAAAATGGCCTTTATTACCGCTGGTATGGGTGGCGGTACCGGTACAGGGGCAGCACCTATCCTTGCCAAATTGGCCAAGGAAATGGATGTGTTGACCGTTGGTATCGTGACTATTCCTTTTCAGTTTGAAGGGGCCATGCGTAACAAACAGGCACAACTGGGGATTGAAAAATTGCGCGCCAATGTGGATTCCCTTATTGTAATCAACAACAACAAACTACGTGAGGTATACGGCAATCTTGGGTTTAAGGCCGGATTCTCCAAAGCGGATGAAGTTTTGGCCACTGCGGCAAGGGGTATCGCAGAGGTTATAACACACCACTACACACAGAACATTGACCTTAGGGATGCCAAAACGGTACTTTCCAATAGTGGCACGGCCATAATGGGTTCAGCCACCGCTTCAGGTTCTGCTAGGGCCACGGAAGCGATTATGAAAGCCTTGGATTCTCCCTTGTTGAACGATAACAAGATCAATGGAGCCAAAAATGTATTGTTGCTTATTGTTTCCGGTTCACAAGAAATCACCATTGACGAGATCGGGGAAATCAACGATCACATCCAAATAGAGGCTGGTCATGGAGCCAACATCATCATGGGTGTGGGTGAGGACGAAAGCTTGGGCGAAGCCATTGCCGTAACTGTAATTGCCACTGGTTTCAATGTAGATCAGCAAGATAATATCGTGAACACGGAATCCAAAAAGGTATTCTATACTTTGGAGGACGAACAAACGGCCCAACAGGATTTAACTCCTGAGGCTACTTCCATCCAAGAAGTGAAAGTGGTTCAGCCCATTGTTGTGGAACCAGAACCAGAGCCAAGCATTGTAAAGCATACTTTGGAGGTTGATGAAGTAGAAGAAATCATCGAGGTAAAACCCCAAATGAAGAAGCAAGAACCAGATTTGGTTCCCACGACAAGCTACATCAGAAACTTTAATGTGTTCTATGAAGAAGTTGTTCCTGAGTATGTGGAAGATGACTTCATCATCATTGAGGCCAAAAATATCATCAACAATATTGAAGTGATTGATGCCGAGGTGGTAGCACCAAGGACAAATGAAGATCAGTTCACCTTGAGCTTTGATATGCCTTTGAACAGTCAGGAAGAGGAAGAAGAGGATGAGCGAGAGCACACCATTACTTTTAATTTGGAAGATGGTATTGGGGATGTGAACGTGAACGAGTATGTAGAGGTGAAACCTGTTTTGGAATACAGGAACCAGGGTGAGACGCGTTACAACCTTGAAGAATACATGGAGCTTGAAAACAAGTTGACCGGAGCCAGGTCCATGGCGGAAACCCATGAACCCAAATTGGTGGAGAACGAATTGGTTTTTGAGAAAAAGACCATCAAATTGGAAACCGCCGAACAACAAGAAGAAACGGTGGACAGTTTAGATCCCATGAACAGCCCCATCAATGAGATTTTGAGGGAGCGTGCCGATGAACGCAGAAGAAAACTGAAAAATTTCAACTATAAGTTCCAGAACAACAGGAGCAGCATCGACGAAATTGAGAAGCAGCCTGCTTATAAAAGACAAGGGGTGGATCTGAACGATGTGCCAAGGGAACAAAAAGTATCAAGGACCACTTTGAGTGAGGATAGCAACGATGATCTTCAGTTGCGATCCAATAACTCTTTCCTGCACGATAATGTTGATTAGTAGTGTTTAAATTAACATCCATTTTTAATGGAAAGCATAAACCCGGAAGTGAAATACTTTCGGGTTTATTTTTTATCTTCGCAGCCCAAAATAGATAGAAATGGGTTTGCAGGATAAGGTGATGACCGAGATGAAAACAGCAATGAAGGCAAAGGATACTGTTGCCTTGGAATCATTGCGTGCCATCAAGTCCGCTATTTTGTTAGCAAAGACAGAAACAGGTGCCGGCGCCGAACTTTCTGAGGAAGAAGAAGTGAAACTGATTCAAAAGTTGGTAAAACAACGAAAGGACAGTGCCACTATCTATCAACAACAAGGTCGTGAGGATTTGGCAGGACCAGAGCTAGCGCAAGTGGCGGTAATCGAGAAATTCTTGCCCGAGCAATTGTCCGAGGAAGAAATTGAAAAAGTAGTGCTGAAAACCATTGCATCCGTTGGTGCTTCGGGAATGCAGGATATGGGTAAGGTCATGGGTATTGTTTCCAAGGAATTGGCAGGGCAGGCTGATGGCAAGACCATTTCCAACATCGTAAAGGCAAAACTTAGTTCTTAATATTTTAATGGCCCAGTAGTTCTCCCGATAGCTATCGGGATGGATAGCTGCCTGCCTCTGGTTGGAATATAAGACTTAAGCAAAATGAAAAAATGTGTCTCCTGCATTCTCAGGAGTAAATAATGGCCCAGTAGTTCAACTGGATAGAATATCAGATTTCGGCTCTGAGGGTTGGGGGTTCGAATCCTCCCTGGGTCACATAAAGATTAAAAGCTTCACGTCAAATCAAGGTTACTTGAATTTGTAAGTGGGGCTTTTTGATTTTCTTCATTTTGTAGACTTACGACAATCCGAAAAATGACAGATGAAATGGATAAGCCTATTTCAAAATATTCTGGATAATGGTCGAGAACATTTGAATGCCAGTTGTCAAGATCTCATCGGGGAAATCATAATCAGCATGGTGCAAAGCAGGCGAATCAATCCCTGAACCTAGGCCAAACATGGCGGTTTTGTATTTTTTGGAATACCAGCCAAAGTCCTCCCCAAATCTGAATGGATGCTCCTTGTTGATGATTTCAAAACCGTTTGCATTGGCTGCCTTTTGGATATGTGCAGTGCATTCTTCATCATTGATGCTTGCCGGGAAAAACTCTAACCATTCAAAACTAAAATCGAGATGGTTTGATAAACAGATGCCATCCACCAAAGTTTTAATTTTGGAAGTCAATAAACTCATTTGTGAACTGTTCCAAGTGCGAATGGTGTAATGTAATTCGGCATTTGCAGGGGAAATGCCATAAGCTTTTTCGCCCATCAGTAGGTGAACTGGTGTCAATACGGCAAAGTTATCCATTTTGGGATCCAAACAATTCAAACTGGACATCCCTTCTATTATTTTGGAAACGGCTAGTGCAGGATTATTTCCATTTTCTGGCTCGGCAGCGTGGGCTTCTTTTCCTTTAATTTTGATGACCACACTTTGTACTTCGGCGGAAAATCCCTTTGGAGTAATAATAATGTTGTGGATACTTTCACCTGGAATGTTGTGAAGCGCGAAAAGATAATCGATGCCCAATGCTTCAAATTTATTATCATGCACCAACATTTGTGCACCCTTGCCCGTTTCTTCGGCAGGTTGAAAGAGCAAGATGACCTTCCCTTTTTGGATCGGTTGTGCTTCCAACCAGAAAATCAGCCCAGAAACGATAGCCATATGGCCGTCATGACCGCATTTATGGGAAACTCCTGCATTGACCGATTTATATGAAAACTGATTTTCTTCCTGAATGGGCAATGCATCCAATTCGCACCGGATGGCAATGGTTTTTCCTGGTTCTGGAAATTGGTAGATTACAGCGAAACCAGTTTCCCCAAAAGTTTCAATTTGTGCCGCCTTACCATGTTTTTCTGCAAACTGCCGTATTCTATTTACGGTTTTATATTCTTGACCGGACAATTCAGGGTTAGCATGCAACTCACGCCTTAATTGGATGATTTTAGGAAGGTAACGGTGTTGGTCTTGAGGCATAGGTAGGCCAATATTTTCATCCATAAAGATAGCTAAAAAGGAACTTTGAAAGTGTTCTGAAATAGAGGTGGACCGCAGTTTTTGGTTGGTTGATTTAATGTGCAATCCTCTAAAATTTCGTAAATTTAAAGGTGTAAATTCCATTAAAAATACATGGATACAACCTTTCCGTTGACCGCTGGTTTAATAGCCTCCATGCTACATGTTATTGCTGGTCCCGATCATTTGGCGGCGGTCGCTCCCTTTGCCATCGAATCCAAGCGGAAGGCATGGAAAATAGGATTGTTCTGGGGTATTGGGCACTTGGTAGGCATGATTGCCATTGGACTTTTGTTTGCCATTTTCAGGGAGATTATCCCTGTAGATGCCATTTCCCAATACAGCGAGCAATTGGTCGGAATCGTTTTGGTAGGATTGGGATGTTGGTCTCTCTATCGGATTTTTAAAAAGAGAAGGCACCACAAACATTTGCATGTGCATACGGAACATGCCCCAGTAATCCATTCCCATGAGCACCAACACGAACATAATCCAACACATCATCACCAACATTCCCAAACATTGAGGCAAAATAATTTGGCCTCGTTTTCCATTGGAATTTTACACGGATTGGCGGGAATTTCCCATTTTTTGTTGTTCTTGCCTGTTTTAGGATTCGAAACACGAGCCGATTCCATCACTTATATCATTGGATTTGCGGCGGGTATTTTGGTGGCGATGATCACCTTCGCTTTTGTGATAGGAAGAATTGCTTCCGTAGTGAAAAATGGACACAATGAAGTTTTCTTTAACGGAATCCGTTTTGCTGGAGGATTGTTTGCCTTGGCCATAGGTTTTTATTGGATCTTCAGTAGCTAACAAATTCTTGGTAGTTGCTCGCCGAGCAAGGGTGTAACCATACGCTTGCCCCCAATAACACTGTGCATAACCACTTTGTTCGGATGTTCTTTGGTGATTTCCCCTATACAAATGGCACTTTGTCCCTTGTCATCCTTTTGCATCAATTCAATCATTTCAGATTCGATAGTTGGATCTACAATGGAAACAAAAATACCTTCGTTGGCCACAAAAAGGGGATCCAGTCCCAACATTTCGCAAGCTGCAGCCACTTGATCATCAATGGGTAATTGGTTTTCAATGATGTTAATTCCTAAATTAATATCACCAGCAATTTCAGTAAGTACACTGGCCAATCCACCTCTTGTGGGATCTCGGAACAAGTGTATTTTGTCTCCAAAGGCATCCAAAAGTTTTCCCACTAAGAAATTCAAGTTAGTTGTATCACTCTCAATGCTCGATTCAAATTCCAAACCGTCCCTTTGAGACATGATGGCCATGCCATGCTGGGCAATGGGTCCACTGATGATGATTTTATCACCCGGGTTAATTTTTTTAGCTGAGATGTTTGCCTTGGGATGCACTTTCCCAAAACCTGTGGTGTTGATGAAAATCTTATCTCCCTTGCCCCGTTCCACAACCTTGGTGTCCCCAGTTATGATTTTGACCCCACTCTGGTCGGCGGTTTCTTTGATGGTTTCCACAATTTTGACAAAGTCGTCAATGGGCAACCCTTCTTCCACAATGAAGGCCAAGGATAAAAATTCAGGTTGGGCACCGCACATGGCCACATCGTTCACAGTGCCGTTTACGGCCAAATCCCCAATATTCCCCCCTTTAAAAAAGATGGGAGAAACCACAAAGCTATCCGTAGAAATGGCCATTTTTCCATCTATTTGGATGATGGAACCATCGTGTTTTTGATCGAGGTAAGGATTGCTGAACGTTTCAAAAATAATCTTGTCCAACAGCTCACGGGTCATCAAACCGCCACTTCCATGTCCCAGGTTAATGGTGTCGTATCCCAATTCTTTTTTGTTCATGGCACATTAATTTAGGTGGTTTGAAAAATGGTAATAAGCGGCACAGGCTCCTTCCGAAGAAACCATGGGGGCACCCAACGGGTTGGAAGGATTACAGGCCTTGCCAAATTGTGGACATTCATGTGGTTTTTTGATGCCCTTTAAAATTTGTCCAGCGATACATTCGGAGTTTTCGGGAGTAGCAATGGAACTGATTCCAAACTTGGTTTCCGCATCATAGTCCCGAAATGCTGGCTTTAAAACATAACCACTGTCAGGGATGGTTCCAATGCCACGCCATTCACGATCTCCTACCTCAAAAACAGATTGGATCACTTTTAGGGCTTCCAGGTTTCCTTCTTCCCTTACCACACGGGAATATTGGTTTTCCAGCTTGTATTCTCCTTTTTCCAATTGCTGTATGGCCAAGTAGATGCCTTGAACCAGATCTAGAGGTTCAAATCCCGTCACCACGATCGGGATTTTGTATTTTTCAACCAACGGGTAATATTCCTTCATCCCCATGATGGCACACACATGGCCTGCTCCCAGAAAGGCATCAATGGTACAGAACTCATCGCCTAAAATTCCTTCCATGGCAGGTGGTACCAATACATGGGATACCAATATGGAATAATTTTTCACTTCTTCCTTTTTAGCATGTAACACCGAAAGGGCGTTGGCAGGCGCCGTAGTTTCAAATCCGACAGCAAAAAAAACGACTTCTTTGTTCGGGTTTTGTTTCGCGATGTTGACGGCTTCCAACGGCGAATACAAGATGCGAAGGTCACCTCCGTTTGCTTTGGCTTCCAAAAGACTTTTTTTACTGCCCGGCACTCGGACCATATCACCAAAGGAGCAAACAATGACCCCATTTTCCAACAATTCCACAGCCTTATCAATCAGGTTGAGTGGTGTAACACAAACAGGGCAACCAGGGCCATGGATCATTCGAACGTTTTCTGGAAGTAGGTTGATGATTCCATTCTTGACCAATCCATGGGTTTGTCCACCACAGATTTCCATGATATTCCACGTTTTAGTGGCCGTTTTGTGAATCAGGTCCAAGTACTGTTTGGTGGCCTCCAAGTTTCTATATTCGCTCAAATACTTCATGGGTCAATCCTTAATATTTTGATGGTAAGCCACTTGTCCGAAGGAAATGTTTTCATCGTTTGGACTTAAGTTACGATTAAAATAAAGTTTGAAATCGTTGGGAGCCAATTCCTTGACCATATCTACCAACACTGTATTTTGAAATACCCCTCCACTCATGGCAATTTCTTTTATACCCAATTGATTTGCCATTTGTAGGATGATAATGGCCAAAGTGAAAAGAAAGTCGATAATGATTTTTTGCTTTTCCTTTCTACCATGATAATCATGATGGATTTTAGCAAAAAGAAGGTGTGTGGGTACCAAACCATCCTTTATTTCGGTGATATAGGAAGTACATTTTTTTAACTCGTATTGGTCCACTTGGTTTTCAAGTAAGATGGCCGCTTCCCCTTCATAAGTATTATGATCACATAGGTGTAACAAAGATGCCACGGCATCAAAAAGCCTTCCTACTGAAGAGGTTTTCAAGGTTTCCTTCTTTTTAAGTTGTTGGTAAATGGCCATCTCTTGCTCGGTGAATTTTTGTTGGAGTTCCACTTTCATGGAGGCATCGGCCAATGAGAAAAAGGAAATCCGTGGTTCCTTGGCCATTTTGTCGCCCGCCAACCAGTCGAAATAATCAAAATGCCCAACACGTTCCATGGTATGGTCCTCATATTTGAAAAATTCACCACCCCAAATCTGTTGGTCATCCCCGTATCCGGTGCCATCCCAAACAACTCCTAAAACCGGTGATTTTTTTTTAAAAAGTTCGTGTTCCCCCAAAACGGAGGCAAAATGAGCCTTGTGATGCTGAATGGATTGAATGGGGATTTTCCAGTTTTTGGCCAATTCTTTTCCATGAAGGGTACTGTTGTAGGCAGGGTGATGGTCCACTAGGATAATCTCGGGACGAGTCTCGAATAATTCAATAAACTTGGCAACAGTATCTTGGTAACGATTATACACATCAAAATGATCTAGGTTTCCCAAGTATTGACTGATGTACAGATAATTGTTGGGAATAAAGGCGAGTGTACTTTTTAGGTGCCCACCCATCGCTAAAATTTTCTGCTCTGTTGGTATAGCTACATCAAAATTGGGGCTCAGTCCCCTAGATCGTCTAAAAAGGATTTTTTTTTGTGAGTGAGTACTGAACTTGATAACAGAATCATCCTGAGGATTGGTGATTTTTAAATTATGGTCCAAAAAATAATCGGCTACTTCTTTCAATTCTTGATGAGCAATTACCGCTTCACTAATTATAGGTGATGCATGGATATTGCCACTGGTTGCCACAATCGGGATTTCCAATTCATTTGCCAAAAGATGCAAAATACCTGAGTAGGGGAGCATGATGCCCAATTGATTGAGTTGGGGAGCCAACTCTT
The DNA here is from genome assembly GCF_020782875.1 of Allomuricauda sp. M10. GTDB lineage: Bacteria > Bacteroidota > Bacteroidia > Flavobacteriales > Flavobacteriaceae > Flagellimonas. The sequence goes on from NZ_JAJGBN010000003.1 coordinate 418,699, forward strand.
CCAGTGCCAAGTTTCCTGTAATCCCTTTTTTGGGAAGGATAACAATGGGACTTTCCGGCGAAGTCAAAGCTTCTTCCTGTATTTTGGTAATTTTTAAATCTTTCTTCAATGCAGCTAAAGAAGGATACAAAATCGCAAATGGTTTGGTGGGCCTTCGCTTACGCTCGCGCAATTTTTGGATGACAGTGGCATTGGTTGCATCACAACAGAGGAGATAACCGCTGGTATTTTTAATGGCCACAATCTTACCGGCCTTGATGAAACCAGCAACCTTTTTTATTGCATCAGAACATAAGATAGTACCTCCTTCGGCATCGGTCAACCTTAATTCAATCCCGCAATGGGAACAGGAATTGGTCTGTGAATGGAACCTTCGGTCGGAGGGGTCTTGGTATTCTGTTGAACAGGTCCCGCACATTTCAAACGCTGACATGTTGGTGTTTTCCCTTTCAAAAGGGAATTTGTTGGTAATGGCCCATCGTGGCCCACAATTCACGCAGGTGGTAAAAGGGTAGTGGTAACGTCTGTTGTTTGGGTCGGTTATTTCATCCTTACAGTTGTCACAAATGGCAAAATCCGGGGTAAGCTGCAAATTCAATTTCCCTTCAGTTTGTGATGGGACTATTGAAAAATCATCAAATGGTTGGAAATCTATCTCGGAAAAATGATGTCCCTTTATTTTAGAAGACCTTGGTGGATTTTGAATGAGTTGGGCATACAATTCCTTTGCCTTTTCCAACTCTCCAGATAAAAAAATGACCACTCCCTCCTCATTATTGGATACGGAACCTTTTAGACCGAACTTTTGGGCCAAATGGAACACATGGGGTCTGAAACCAACTCCCTGCACTCGACCGGTTACTATGATCTTATAAGATTTGGACACTTTATGAAATTTGATGGTGCAGGGCATCCACCAAGTCCATAATTTGTTCGATTGCCTTGGGAATAGCCTTTTTTACTTTTGGTGCCAATTCGGTGGTCATGGGTTCCACCTTTTCAATGGATATGGTGAACAGGTATAGATCGGGTTGGTTTTCCATGAGGTAGACTGCTTCAATCATATCTTTTAGCCCCACATCATGCACACTTAATGCGGAAGGAAAATCACTGGCGAACTTGGGTCGGATCAAGGAAACGATACCTTCTTCCTGGCCATCCATGGTAGCATCCACAAAAATGATCTTGGCGTAACTTTCAAAACAGTTCAGCAATAAAAAACCACCGGTACCACCGTCCAGAATATCCAAGTGATCGGGAAGCTCAAGATTGTCCATTTGTTGGATTACATGTACACCGACCCCTTCATCGCCCATCAAATAATTGCCAACCCCCAAAACCAAAATGGACTTGGACTTGTCCTTTTCAAAATAAAAGGCGTCACTGCTTATGGCAATGGGTTTTCTTGCCAAATCCGTTTTGGTATTTGTGGATTCTTCCATGAGTTAGTTTTATTCAATTATTTCTAGGGCTTCTTCATCTTTGGGAGCCTCTATTTCTTCATCCTCCACCAATTGTTTAAGTCGCTCATCGCAAACGAATTTATAACCTCCGAACATGGAGGAAACTTCTCCCCGTCCTTCAAGCCAATCGTGATAGAACACCAGATACACATGGATTAGGGTAAAGAGAATAAACAACCAAGTGGTGGCATGGTGTATGGTCCTTACTATAAAATCCCCTCCCAAGAAAGGAACTACCCAAGCAAACATTTTGGGCAGCCACCATCCTGCATTGGCGGAATAAAGACCAAAGCCAGTGAACACTTGAACCAGTGCCAATAGGAATAGAATTACATAGGAAATAGCCGCTACGCTGTTGTGGCCGATGCTGATATCCTTGATATCCGGTTTTTTTTCGTTTGCCAAAAAGACATCCACTTTGATGACGTGCAGAAAGTTGTGCCACATATTTTTGTTGAAGGGCCAAAAAGCTTTCCAACTAGAAAAGCGGTTTCCGACAAACGACCAGTATATCCTCATGATCATATTGAAAAAGAACACGTAGGCCGTTGCAAAATGGATAAAGCGCACCGTTCCGAACCAATAGATGTCACTCGCTTCCTTGTTTGATAAAATAGCGGGAGGATTGGCAATGATAAGTCCGGTTACCGCCAAAATGGTAATGGAAAGGGCATTGATCCAATGGAAAAATCGCACTGGAAGCTCCCAAACATATACCCTTCTAAATTTTCGTGTTTGCATGATCCATGATTTTCTAGATTTCGCAGCTCGAAACGTTTTGAACCTGTGAGATATGCTTGCCATGCTCGTCGTACAAATGCACGGCGCAGGCTATACAGGGGTCAAAGGAGTGGATGGTCCTGATGATTTCCAAAGGAAGTTCAGGATCGGCCACCGGGGTATCTAATAGTGTGGATTCATAGGCCGACCGTTGTCCTTTTGGGTCTCTTGGGGAGGCATTCCAAGTTGAAGGTACCACCAGCTGGTAGTTTTCGGTTTTGCCTTCTTTGATCTTGATCCAGTGGGCCAAAGCACCCCTAGGAGCCTCAGCAAATCCTACGCCTTTGGATTCGGCGGGCCAAAGCTCAGGTTCCCATTTGGTCATATTGGCCATTCGGGTATCCCCATTCTTGATGTTGAGCAACAAGGTGTCATAAAACTCCATGGTCCAATTCGCCACCAATTGCGTCTCGATTCCCCTGGCAGCCGTTCTTCCCAACGTGGAGAACAGGGCATCCACAGGTACATCCAAATGGCTCAAAGCCCCATTTACCGCTTCTTGAATTTCTTTGTTCCCTCTTGCATACCCTACCAAAAGTCTGGCCAATGGGCCAACTTCCATCGGTTTACCTTGCCAACGTGGCGTTTTTATAAAACTGTATTTTTGGCTTACATCCAATTGGTCATAAGGTGGCTTGGGACCGGAATAGTTGATATTGGTCTCCCCGTCCCAAGGGTGTTTTCCTTGGTCTTTTCCTTCGGAATAATTATCATACCAAGAATTGTTGACGAACTCAGCGATATCTTCGTTCCTATGGTTTACGTCATATACTTTGGATAGGTCCCGATCCAAGATGATACCCTGTTGGAATTTGAAGTTGGAAATGTCCCCATATCCATTGGTTGGGAAATCACCATACGACATGTAATTACCGAACCCTTTGCCAATGGTGCCCCAATCTTTATAGAAGGAAGCAATGGCGAGTAAATCTGGAATATACACTTGCTCAATGAACTCTTTTCCTTCTTGCAACAGTCTGCCAACGTAGGCCAATCGTTCTGCATTGATGCCCCCTGGACTTTCCGTGTTGATGGCGCAGGCCATACCACCTACCAAGTAGTTGGGGTGTGGGTTCTTACCACCAAAAATGGTATGGACTTTCACGATTTCTTTTTGCCATTCCAGGGCTTCCAGGTAGTGGGCAACTGCCAACAGGTTAACTTCAGGGGGCAATTTCATTTGGGGATGGCCCCAGTACCCGTTTGCAAAAATGCCCAGTTGCCCACTTTCCACAAATCTTGTAATTCTTTTTTTGATGTCGGAGAAATATCCCGGAGAGCTTTTTGGCCAATTGGAAATGCTTTGGGCCAATTGGGAAGTTGCCACAGGGTCCGCCTTCAGGGCGTTCACCACATCTACCCAATCCAGGGCATGAAGGTGATAAAAATGCACGGTATGGTCGTGCATATACAACGCACCTTCCATAATATTCCTTACCATTTCGGCATTCGGTGGCACTTCAATCCCCAATGAATCTTCAACGGAACGTACCGATGCCAAGGCATGAATGGTGGTACACACCCCACAGGCCCGTTGCACGAACGCCCAAACATCCCGGGGATCTCTTCCTTTTACAATATTTTCCAGACCCCGGACCATGGGACTTGAACTATAGGCGTCGGTGATTTTTCCATCCTTCACCTCTACTTCTATGCGCAAGTGACCTTCAATTCTGGTAATGGGGTCAACAACAATTCTATTTGCCATGATACTTTTATTAAGAATCTAATTTCTTTTCGTTTTGAATGCCTCGGGAAGTCCTGCTCTTCAATTCTTTCCGTTTGGAAATATTTGCGGCTACCGCATGCACGGCCAAACCACCAGCAACCACGCCAGCGGCAACTTTACCGATGGTGTCGGCAGAACTTTCAATGCCGAATCCGGCCAAACCGGTCAATCTTTCGTAGAAAGGGCCGTTGTCCCAAAAATTCTCTTCACTACAACCAATACATCCATGACCGGATTGAATAGGATAGCTCACGCCATTGTTCCATTTAATGGTACCACAGGAGTTATAGGTCATCGGACCACGGCATCCTACCTTATACAAGCAGTAACCATCCTTGGCATTCTGGTCGTCAAAGGTTTCAGCAAAAAGACCAGCATCGTAATAAGGTCTTCTGTAGCAGGAGTCATGCACCCGCTTGGCATAAAATGCTTTTGGCCTGCCAAGTCCATCCAATTCTGGCAATCTGCCAAAAGTGATCATGTGAACGATGATACCCGCCATGACCTCGCCAATTGGGGGACAACCGGGAACCCTGATGATGGGTTTGTTCTTGATGATCTTGTGGATTGGGGTGGCTTGGGTAGGGTTGGGGTATGCTGCTTGCACACATCCGTTGGATGCGCAACTTCCCCAAGCAATAATGGCCTTGGCTCCTTCCGCAGCCTCGATCAAAAGATCTTTGGCAGATCGGCCGGCGATACAACAGTAATTGCCATCATCACCCAAGGGAACCGAACCTTCCACACATAGAATGTATTCCCCTTTGTATTTTTCCATGGTAGCCTGTTTGGCCGCTTCGGCCTGGTGCCCCGATGCAGCCATCAAGGTCAGGGTGTAGTCCAAGGAAATTTTATCCAAAATAATATCCGAAACAATCGGGTGATCGGATCGGATGAACGATTCACTGCAACAAGTGCATTCTTGGTAATGTTCCCAGATCACGGGGATACGGAACGTGTTTTCCAGGGATTTTGCCACTTGACCGATCATGGAAGTTTCCAGACCCATATATGCTGCGATATAGGTGGCGAACTTCATGAAATCACGTCTGCTGTAACCCTGTTTGATGATGCTTTCGTAATAGGTTTCCTTTACTGATTTTTCTATTGCCATGACCCAAATTTTTAAATCTAAATATTGATTTTTCAGGGATTTAGCTTTAAATGTAGCCATTACATTCAGTGATTCATATGACAAAAATCATGTCCACGGAAAAAGGTTTTGAATAATATTGTGTCTTATGTTGCTCTTTATCAGCATTTAAAATTCAATATCATGCATGAGCTTTCGGTGGCCATGGGCATTGTGAAGATTGCGGAAGACGAGACCAAAAAGGCCAACGCAAAAAAGGTCACTTTGATCGAACTGGAAATCGGCAAACTTGCCGGGGTCGAGTTTGAATCCCTTGATTTTGTATGGCCAGCTGCGGTAAAGAATACCGTGCTGGAAGATGCGGAAAGGAAGATTGATGTCAAGGAAGGATTGGGGCAATGTGGGGATTGTGATATGGTTTTTGAAATACAACATTTTTACGATTCCTGCCCCAAATGTGGTAGTAATCTCAAGGGTATAATTCAAGGAAAGGAACTTAGGGTGAAGGCCCTAGAGGTCATCTAATTTAAAACTTAATACTATGTGCGGTACTTGCGGATGTGGAAGCGATGGGAATGGCGCTAAAATTTTATCCCCAAAAATGGGCAAAGAGGAACATGGGCATCGTCATGATCATGGACACGGTCATCATCATGACCACGACCATGACCATCATCATGGGCACCACCATCACCATCATGAGCACGATCATGACCATCATCATGGACACCACCACCACGATCATGACCATGATCATGACCACCATCATAAAACCGTATTGGATGTGGAACGTGATATCCTTCAACAAAATGAAATCATGGCAGCCAGAAATAGAGGTTACTTTGATGCAAAAGGCGTATTTGCCCTCAATTTGGTAAGCTCTCCCGGTTCCGGAAAAACATCACTTTTGGAACGTACGTTGAAAGATCTAAAAGGTAAAATTCCTTTTTATGTAATCGAAGGCGATCAACAGACCCTGAACGATGCCAACCGCATCGCAGCCTTGGATGTTCCCGTTATACAGATCAACACAGGAAAAGGTTGTCATTTGGAAAGCGATATGATCCATGACGCGGTCAAAAAATTGAATATCGCCAATGATTCGGTTTTGATGATCGAAAATGTGGGAAATTTGGTTTGTCCTTCCATGTTCAATCTAGGGGAGCATAAAAGAGTGGTGATCGTGAGTACTACGGAAGGTGATGACAAACCCATAAAATATCCGGATATGTTCCATACCTCGGATATCTGCATCATCAATAAAATTGACCTAGTTCCTTATTTGGACACGAATATTGAAGAGTTGAAGAAAAATGCTCTTCAGGTAAATCCTGAATTGGTCTTTTTTGAAGTATCAGCCACTAAAGGAACTGGAATGGAGCAATGGTGCGAATGGCTTGAAAGCCAAGCCAAGTTGGTGCCCGAAGAACATTAAAACATTGAGATATGTGTTTGGCTATTCCTGGTAAATTATTGGAGATCACTTCAGAACTGGATGAAACCTTCCGCATGGGCAAAGTGTCTTTTGGAGGAGTAAAAAAGGAAGTGAGCCTGGCATTGGTACCTGAGGCCAAGGTAGATGATTATGTCATGGTGCATGTTGGTGCTGCCATCAGTGTTGTGGATGAGGAAGAGGCCAAAAAAACCTTTGAGGTTTTGTCCCAACTGGGCGAATTGCAAGATCTGAATCCTCCGCCTGAAAATAACCCATAACCCTTTACAGATGCCTTATTTTGAGCTTAAGAAAGATGAGGTTTCTTTTCCTCCCGCGTATTTTGCGGATATAGATGGTTTGTTGGCCGTTGGGGGCACCATGTCCGTGGAACGCTTGCTGTTGGCCTATAACAGCGGTATCTATTATTGGCATTATCCCCTAAAACACATCAAATGGTGGTCACCTGACCCAAGGATTGTGTTAAAGCCGGATTCCTTTGTAAAATCCAATTCTCAGCAGGAAAGCTTATTTAAAGATTTTGATATACAGGTAGATGCGCATTTTGAAGAAGTCCTTCGGGGATGCCAAAGTGTGTTCAATATTCAAGATCGGATGGACAATAATTGGTTATCCGAGCGGATGATCCGTTTGTTTATGGAATTGCACCAAAAAGGTTATGCTCACTCCATTGAAGTATGGCAAAATAATGACTTGGTAGGGGGATTGTTCGGTATAGCCATAGGAAAACTGTTTTTCGGGGAATACGTGTTCGCTAAAGTAGAACGTGCGGATGAAGCGGCCATGATTTATTTGATAGAAAAACTCAAAGACCAGAATTTTGATTTGATCGACATGCAAAAGGAATCCTTTTTGATTCCTGGTTTTGAATATGATGAAATGCCCAGATTGGAATATGTGGACCTGTGCAAAGAAAATGCCCGATTACATCCTGAAGATTGCCAAGATTTTTAATTGTAAAAAGCAAAATAATGAACCTATCCTTTGAAGAACAGTTACAGCATGCCAATGTGCTTTTGCAGGAAAATGATCTGGAGAAGTCCATTGAAATTTATTTGGAAGCACTTCAGCTGGCCCGAAACGACCAGGAAAGACTCCATTTATATAGTGTTTTGGGCAAATTGTACCAAAAAATGAAGAATCCCAAAGAAGCATTGACGGCTTTTGAAAAGGCCTTGTCATTTTGCAATGAGGAGATTTGTAATCTGGTGGAGAAAGCATTGTTGCTGAACAATTTGGCGGCCATTTATGTGGATTGGGACAGGGCAAAGGCCATCGAGAATTATAAAGCAGCATCTGAAATATTTTCATACCAAATGGAAGAGGGAAAAGTGGAGTTCATGCCACATTTTGCCAACACCCAATTGGCGCTTGCAGAGGTCTACAACAAAAAGAATGATTATTATTTTGCCAAAAAGCATTACAAGGAAGCTATTAAATATTACGAACATTTGGCCGAAAGTACGTATCAAGGGTTACGTGCCAGTGCACATTATCAACTGGGAAATATTTATACGGAGGAATTCTATGAGTTCGATGCCAAAATGCAATATCTGAAAGCCCTTTCCCTATATGAAGATTTGGTCAAAGGCGGTGAAAATGCAGTTAGACCACATTTGGCTGCAGTGCTCAATAATTTAGGAGTTACGTTCAATGCGATGGGCGAACCGGAAAAGGCTTTGGAATATTATGACAAAGCTTTGGCGGAATATGAGATTTTAACGAAGGAGGCCTTTGACGTCTTTCAACCTTATGTGGCGGCCAGCTGTAACAGTATGGGTATCGTTCATTCCGAATTGAAGCAACTAGACGGGGCAATAAATTTTGTTTCAAAAGCGGTTGAAATATATAATGATTTAGCTGATAAACGTCCCCAAGAATTTACACATTACCTGGCCACTGGACTGCATAACTTGGGATTGTTCCATTTTGAATTGAAACACAGGCACAAGGCAGCAGAGTATTTTCATCAAGCCTTGGAATTACGAAAAAGATTGGCTGCTGAACAACCAGAAAATTTTGATCCGGATTATTGTGCCACAGCTTTGAACCTTGTGGAACTGTACCAAGCCGAATTGGAGGAAAAGGTTGATTTTATTTATCGGGAAAAAGCCCTTTCCCTGCTTACTGATGTGGAAAAAAGGTTGAGCCAATATGAAGACCACAGACCGGTGATCAAAAACATGAAGGGTGATTGTACATTTTATACAGCCTATTTCAATGCAGTGGACGAGGAACAGTTGGACTTGAATCTGGTTTATTCAATAATCAAAAGCCTAAACGAAGAAATTGATAGTACCATAGATCCTATGGAGAAGTTGGTGTATCAAAAAGAAATTAAGTCGCTCCTCAACTCAAAATCAGAACAATACACACAAAATAGTAGATTACAAATGGAACTGGCCATTGCCTGTTCCAATTTGGGATGGCTGTATTTGAGGACAAAGCAGTATGATCAATCTATGGAGGTTTTACAAGATGCTCCCCAACTTCCAAATCCGCTGTGGTCCTTAAAATGTAATCTGGCCCATACCTATCTTTTAAAAGATGAATGGGAAAAAGCGCAAACCCTTTATGCTGAATTAAGAAATCGGGTTAATGGTGAGGGAAAATCTTTCCAGGAAATTATCTTGAACGACCTGAATGTTTTGGAAAGTGATGGTATTGATCACCCAAATTTTATTCAGATAAAATCCCTGTTCACCTAAAAACAATTTATCAAAAAAAGGAACCGACCAAGAAGTGTTTTCCAATTCGGAAAGATCACTTTTTGACCGGTTCCCATTACATATGAAAAAGGTATCGTTTTCTCTATTGATCAGATGAACAACAATTGTGTTCCCTCTTGATCGGCCCTACTGTAGAAATCGCCGATGGTAAGGATGCCATCCAGTTCATCAATGAGGTCTTCTTTTTCCAAGTGGAACATGTCCACTGCCAATTTACAGGCCCAAAGCTTGCATCCGGAATCGGAGAGGATTTCCAAGAACTCACCTACGGGGGGCATGTCCAATTTTTCCATTTCTTTCTTCATCATGTTGGATGCGAAAGCTTCTACTCCAGGTAATCCACCTAACATGGTGGGCATGTGCATGGCAGGGTTTCCTACCGTTGCCACGTGGAGGTGCTCCAATTTTTTCTTTTGAATGGCTTCCAATCCAAAGAAGGTGAAAAATATTTCTGATTCAATGCCTTCCATTCTTGCTCCGTTGGCCATAACAAATGCCGCATAGACATTTTCCAAAGTAGCTTTGGAGAGGATAAAGAGCATTTTTTTGACTTTTGTTTGACTCATGACCTTACATTTTAGGGTTCGTTCAACTTGGTTAAATACAGCTTTTTGGTTTTGGAACACCAGCGATCATAGTGGCTTTTTTCAATGGGCCGCCTGGGAACAGATCGTAAAATGCCTTAATATCTATTACACCACTTTTTTTGATGCCCCTGATGGACAAAGGTTCTTCTTCTTTGAACTTTTGTTGGATGTAGTCTATGATGGCCCAGTGTTTATCGGTCATTTCAATGCCTTGTTCTTTGGCTATCTCTGTGCCAATTTCTTTGTTCCATTGGGAAAAATCGGTTAGATATCCTTCTGGGTCCACGGAAATTGTTGCATGTGCTAATGTCTTGTCCATTTTGATAGATTTTTATGGTTTATATGCTTTTTGATTCTTCAAATTTTTTGCCTTTTTCACTCATGGTTGCCGATACGAAGGGGATATGGATTCCCTTGATCAGCATGTTCCAGTAGATCCACCTGAAGGCCAATTTGCCCATGTGGTTCATTCTACTTTCCTTAAGTAAGTTCAAAGGACCTACTCCGGGGAAGGGGAAGGTTCCTTCAACAGGTTCATGGGTGTAGTTGAAATCAATCAACAACGCTTTGCCATCACCAGTTTCAATAAAACAGTTGGCGTGACCATCGAACTCTTCTTTTAAAGGTTCCCCGTTGATGTACCTCATGATGTTCTCTGTCAAGATCTCTGCCTCAAAGTGGGCCACGGAACCCGCTTTGGATGCTGGTAGGTTGGTGGCATCGCCCAAGGCAAAAATGTTTTCATAATCCTCGGTCTGCAAGGTGGCCTTGTTGGTAGGTACATAGTTAAGGTCGTCTCCCATACCGGAGCGTGCGATCAACGCATCCCCCATGTTGGTGGGAACAGTTACCAGAATGTCATAAGGAACTTCAGTATCAGCATAGTCGATGATCTTGTTGTTCTCATAATCCACCCGTTCTATGTTAAAGTCGGTAACCTCAGTAATGTTCTTATCGGTCAACAAGTGGTGAAGGGCGGCAGTGGCTTTGGGCTTGGTAAAAGCACCTCCCAAAGGGGTCACAAAAGTGATGTCCACTTTGTCGCGCATGCCTTTGTTTTTGAAATAGGAATCGGCCAAGAAGGCAAATTCCAATGGGGCAACGGGACATTTGATTGGCATTTCGGTGATATGGACCACCAATTTTCCACCTTCCCACTCCCTGAATTTATCACGTAGGGCCTTTGCACCTTCATAGGTGTAGAAATCAAAGACGCTCTTGTGCCATTCGGGACCTTTCATGCCCTCGACTTCTTCGGGGGCAATTTTGGTACCGGTGGCAATGATCAAAATATCATATGGGAGTTCATCGCCTTTTTCCAACAAGACTTTGTTTTCTTGGGGCTTGATCAATTCAATCTTCTCTTGAATATAATCAACACCTTTGGGAATAAACTTGGAACCTTTCTTTTTTACTTGGTCCGTAGTGTATATATCAAAGGGCAAAAACAAGAACCCTGGTTGATAGTAGTGAGTCTTGTACTGGTCTACAATTGTAATTTTCCATTCGTTATGGGGAAGCTTGTGTACCAGATGGTTTGCCATCATGGTTCCTGCTGTTCCCGCACCCAATATGACCAAATTTTTCATGATTTCTAGATTGTGTGATTTACTGATGTAAAAGTACTTAAAGCCCCTGCGAGCAATTATGACAATTATCAGTTTTTGGCCTAAAGTTGTGTAACTTAGGTTACATAAGACATTATTAATCAATAAGATATGATTTGGTTTTAAGCAATTTACAAGGAATTGGAGGTCCTCCGAAAGGATAATGCAAGTGGAAAGAATTTGTACCCTAAATAGTTTTTTTCAATAAAATTGAAAGGAAAGTATCTCTCCTAGGACTAAATTTTCCATATCACCTCATTTAATGTTGAAATAATGGGAAAAAGAAAACTGATTTTAGGACTTTTCATGTTGATGGGAGCACTAACCTTTTCACAAAGTATAGACTACAATACCAAAAAAGGATATGCAGCCAATGGGTACGACGTGGTTTCCTATTTTGATGGAAAGGCCATAGAAGGCTTAAAAGAATTTACTGCCGCCTATGATGGGGTGAACTACAAATTTGCAAATGCATCCCATTTAGAAAAATTCAAAGCGGATCCCAAGGCTTTCCTTCCCGAGTATGGTGGATATTGTGCCTATGCGGTTGCTGTTTCGGGTAAAAAGGTAAGTGTGAACCCGAAAACCTTTGAAATTCGGGATGGCAAGTTGTACCTGTTCTACAATTCAGGAAGTACGAACACCTTGGCACTTTGGCTCAAAGAGTCGCCGGAAAACCTTCAAAATAAAGCCGATACCAATTGGCAAAAAATAAAGAATAACTAATTTTTGATGGAACGACCCACTAAAAAGCTTGGGGTATTCAAGACAGTAAATGTGGAGTTGGCAACCTTATACCTTGGATTTTCTTTCTATCTTATGTTCCAATTCATCAAAAAACTAAATTCAATCAAACTCTAATGACCCTATTCAAATCTTCTTTGGATACCCTTGAACAATTCAAGCAGGTACTGTTGGGATTGCCCAAGGATTGTTACGCTCAGTCGTGCAACGTACTTTCCAATTCCAGTATTGGGCAACACACCCGTCATATCATTGAACTGTACCTCTGTTTGTTGCAAGGTTATGATACCGCCGATGTGTCATACGACCGCAGAAAGCGTGACCTTCAAATTGAACAGGACCTTTCTTTTGCCATCCAACAACTGGAATTTATTCAAGCACAATTGGATCGCCCGAACAAATCCATTAAGATCAGTTATGAATTGGCCGGTTGCGAAACCTGTTTGGATTCCAATTATTTTAGGGAAGTCATGTACAATCTGGAGCATACCATTCATCATCAGGCTTTGATCAAAGTGGGTATTGAGCATTTTACTAGTTTGCAACTCCCGGAATCCTTCGGTGTGGCACCTTCTACCATGCAATACAGGGAAACATGTGCACAGTAAGTTTCATATCAAAGGGAAATACCTATTACATTACTTCCAATAGGGATGAACATGTTTCCAGACCAATTTCACATGTTCCCAAGGAAGAGACCATTGGTTCATTGAAACAGTTGTTTCCCAAAGATCCCAAAGCTGGTGGAACTTGGTTTACCGTGAATGAATTTGGAGCTGTGGGAGTATTATTGAATGGTGCCTTTGTGCGACATACCCCGCAAGGAAATTATGCGAGGAGTAGGGGATTGATACTTTTGGAGGTGCTTGCTTCCAAAAACCCTGTTGTGGTGTTGGAACAAATAGATCTATATCAAATCGAACCCTTTACCTTAGTGTTGTTCACTTCTCAATTGTTGGAATTTCGTTGGGATGGAACACAAAAATATTTTAGGCCTTTGGATAAGGCGCAAAACCACATTTGGTCCTCCGCCACACTTTATCAACATGAAGTGATGGAACATAGAGCGAAGTTATTTTCCCAATTTGTAGAGGGAAATGACCAAATCAGTGCCAAGGACGTGATGGCTTTTCATTCCAACAACCATAATGATTATGAGAACGGATTTGTAATCGACCGCGAAACCGGATTGAAGACCTTTAGCGTTACCCAAGTGGTGTTGCATGAGGACGAAATTCTGATGCGGCATGCCGATTTGCTCAACGATAGCATTTATGAGGTTCCGTTTTCCTCCCGTCAATTATTGGTATAAAAACGATGGATTCCCTCAAACTTACCTGGCACAGGATTACCCATTGGGAGTATTGGCCCTTTTGGCTCGTATACTATCCTATGTTCCCGGTTTGGTTGTACTATTCCTTTAAGGCTAGATCTATTTTCTTTTTCAATGCGGCCAATCCAACTATGAAAAATGGCGGCATGGCCATGGAATCCAAAATGGTGATCTATAATATGATCCCACAGCAATACATCCCAAAGACGGTTTATGTTCCAAAGGAACAATCTCCAGAATTGGCTTTGGGAAAGGTATTGTCCTCGGATATTGGTTTTCCCTTTATAGCCAAACCCGATATGGGCATGAAGGCATTTGGGGTGGAGAAAATTCACAATAAGGACGAATTCAAGAGCTATGTGTCATGGAGTCCATCCAATTTTTTGGTGCAGGAGCTTATTCCCTACCAGAAAGAGGTAGGTATTTTTTATATCCGCAAACCAGGGGAGGAACAAGGTACCATTACGGGAATCGTTTCGAAGGAATTCTTGTCTGTTAAAGGCGATGGTAAAAGCACCTTGTTGCAACTCATCAAGAAAAATCCAAGGAGCCACTTACAGTTAAAACCCCTCCGGAAGAAATTCGGTGAGCGACTGAACGAGGTGCTTTCTGAAGGGGAGGATTTGATCTTGGTACCTTACGGCAGCCATACGCGGGGTGCCAAATTTGTGGATATCAGTCATCGCATCAATGAAGACTTAACACGGACAATACATGCCATCTGCGGGCAAATGGAGGATTTTCATTATGGTCGATTGGATGTGCTATACAATACTTTTGAGGAGCTGTGCGAAGGGAAAAATTTTAAGGTGATTGAGATTAACGGAACAGGAGGGGAGGCCACCCATATTTATGATCCCAAACACTCCATTTTCTGGGCCTGGAAAGAAGTGGCCAGGCACTGGGGTTTACTGAACGAGATCAGTATTTTGAACCATCAAAAGGGACATTCTTACCTAAGTTTTAAGGATGGTAGGGCCATGCTCAAACAAAACGGGCAGAACCAAGCTCGTATACGCATGAGTTTCCACTAGTTTTCCATCAAACCCAACAACTGTTCTTCCGCACCTTGTCCGGGTCTATCGGCATATCTATTTACCAACTTCCCTTCTGGATTATAGATCAAATAATGGGGTATAGTCTCAATTCCAAGCTCTTCGATGACCTTTGATACATTGCCATTTTCAATAAAATAATTTTGGCTATCTATGATTCCGTCCTTCTCCATGGCTTTTCCCCAAAGTTCTTTTTTGTCGTAGGAACTGATGTAAATGAACTCTACATTCTTATTTGCCAAACGCTTTTTCATGGTTATGGAGGCTGGCATGTTTTCCCTACAAGGTCGGCACCAACTAGCCCAAAAATCAATATAGAGCCATTTGCCAAGATTCTTTTTCAGCATGTTTGAATAGGTGGTGGTATCACTTTGGATATTGGTTAGGATCAAGGTGTTCGATTTGCTGAAATCCAGTTTGTATTTTTTCTGGAAGGCATTCAATTTTTCTGGATTGGTGGTGTTTTGTTGGAGCTTTTTAAAATAATTTTCCTTGTCCTTTACTTTGAAATTTTGTCCAATTCCCTCATAAGTTTTGAACAACAAATGGTTTTTTGCGGTTTGGTTCAGGCGATTATCGGCCAAGATAGAATCGAAACGGATGCGTGAATCGATATAGGAACCTCCCGACCCGCCATGATTTTCCGTAATCAAGTTGAGATCATACTTAGTGATTTGGTCCAAATAATCTCGGAAAAATGAAAAGGTCATGAGGGAATCTGTTTTGTACAGATCAAAGGAAACTGGTGGTTCCATCTGGTCATCACCAAGCAAGGATTGATTTACTTTTAACCAATCGGCAATCGGTTTCATGGTTTTATGGGTCTCCATCAACATGTCCAATGCATCTTTTCGATATTTATAGTGCTCATCTGACAAAATATTGGATTGATAAAGGGAATCCAAATAAGCCATTTCCCTATCAAAATCAATTTTTGCCAATTGATAATAATGAACCGAACGTTCATCGAAACTTGCAATACCATCATCATG
The DNA here is from genome assembly GCF_020782875.1 of Allomuricauda sp. M10. GTDB lineage: Bacteria > Bacteroidota > Bacteroidia > Flavobacteriales > Flavobacteriaceae > Flagellimonas. The sequence goes on from NZ_JAJGBN010000003.1 coordinate 434,264, forward strand.
GGCAAGCATATTCCCTAATAAAATGAGGCTGTGACTGGTGTATTTGTTGTCAAAGAGTTCAGCTAGTCGATGTTTGTTATAGTTTAATTCCCAATCATTTACGGTTCTGTTCGTAATCTTTGCTTCAGGGATAAGATGGTTATAGGTAAACAGTACAGTATCTCCTTTTTTTACCAAAAAGGTTTCTTTGATGGAAGTGAAAAAGTTTTGGGTAGCTAACTCCAAAAACTCTGAGTATGTTTCAACGATCAAAGTGTCATTGGTGTTCGGTTTGGGAATCCAAAGTTTTTCATTGTTCATGTGATCTAAATAGGAAAAACCCCTATTCGGGTGGATGGCTCTGGGTCCGGAGCTGTCCTTTACCGATTTTCCAACACTATCCTGGGCCATGAGATGCACATATTCGGCAGGGGCATCAATGGATATCAGAACCACTTGGTTGGGTTTGATGAGCGGCGTATCCAATATAGGTAGCTCCTTTTTGCAGGAAGATAAAAAGACCGTTATAGTAAAAACGATAATGGAGAAAAAACTCTTGTTAAACATTGAAAATGAGAGGTTTCCTTAAAAATAGGAATATTTGGAGGAAAAAAGATTGAAGTGATCAAAGGATTTCCTTAATGTAGTCTTTCATAGACTCCGGGGTGCTGACGGGCGCAAAGCGTTTTACCGGAGTTCCCTGTTTATCCACCACAAATTTGGTGAAGTTCCATTTAATGGCACTGCCCAACAATCCCTTTAGTTCAGATTTAAGGTACTTAAAAATGGGATGGGTGTTTTTGCCATTCACTTCGATTTTGGCAAACATAGGGAAGCTCACACCGTAATTCAATTGGCAAAATTCTTCGATTTCGTCCGCAGTTCCTGGTTCTTGATTCCCGAACTGGTTGCAAGGAAACCCCAAGATAACCAACCCTTGATCTTTGTAGGTTTCGTACAGTTTTTCCAATCCTTCATATTGTGGGGTCAGCCCACACTTACTGGCCGTATTCACCACAATTACGGTTTTACCCTTGTAGGTTGACATGGATTTCAAGGTGCCATCCAAACGTTCTGCTTCAAAGTCGTAAAAGGTCATGGTTCAAGAATTTAGCTTCCTAAAGTTAAGCATTCTTTTACGCTTATTGCCTTTTTTGAAGAATTGCCTGCATGATTATCGGTGCATGGATACGGGAATTTTCAATGAACCATTTATGGGTTTCCATCCCTCCACAGATTACTCCCGCCAAGAAAAGTCCTGGAATATTGGTCTCCATAGTTTCTGGGTCATAAGTAGGCAATCGCTTTTCGTCATCCGAAAGGGTAATCCCTAATTTTTCCAAAAATTCGAAGTTGGGCATATAACCCGTCAACGCCAACACAAAGTCGTTGTCTAACGACACATCTCCATCGGGAGTGTTTATAATGATATCGTTTGGAGTGATTTCCTTTACGGTTGCATGGTAATAAGCCTTAATGCTGCCTTCCTCGATCCGGTTGATAATATCCGGTCTCACCCAATATTTAACCCTTTGACCCACTTCAGGCCCGCGAATGATCAAGGTTACCTGGGCCCCTTTTCGCCAGCATTCCAAAGCCGCATCAATGGCGGAATTGCTAGCACCGATCACAGCCACCTTTTGGCCTGCATAAAAATGGGGGTCGTTGTAGTAATGGGAAACCTTGGGCAAATCTTCACCAGGTACATTCATTTTGTTGGGGAGATCATAAAATCCGGTGGCCACCACCACATTTTTGGCGCGATACTGGTTTTTATTGGATTCCACGAAAAAGAAATCCGCTTGTTTTTCCACCTTCAACACCGTTTCAAACAGCTGGATGTTCAATTGGTTGGAGGTCACGATTCTTCTATAGTATTCCAAGGCCTCGCTACGTTTGGGCTTGGCTTCCTTGCTGATAAAAGGAATTTCATCGATTTCCAATTTTTCTGAAGAGGAGAAAAATTGCATGTTCACAGGATAATTGAAAAGGGAATTTACAATAGGTCCCTTCTCGATGATGATGTAGCTCAAGCCCTGTTTTTTTGCCTCCAATCCACAGGCAATACCAATGGGTCCGCCTCCGATAATGGCAACATCAAATTCCTGCATTATGCTATGGCTTCTTTTAATTGTTTGATGGTTTCTGTAGGTTGTTCACTTTTGAACACAAAACTACCGGCTACCAAGGCATCCGCCCCGTGGTCGATCAACTTTTTTGCATTGCCAGCATTTACCCCGCCATCAATTTCGATCAAGGCACTGGAATTTTTCCTTTCGATCAAATTTTTAAGGTCCTTTACCTTTTGATAGGTGTTCTCAATAAAGGATTGACCTCCAAAACCAGGGTTTACACTCATCACGATCACAATATCGATATCTTGGATCGTATCTTCCAAAAGATTGATGGAGGTATGGGGGTTTAGGGCTACACCCGCCTTCATCCCTTCGGCCTTTATAGCTTGTAAAGTGCGATGTAAATGTGGACATGCCTCATAATGTACGGTAAGGTGATGTACACCAAGGTCCGCAAAGGTTTTGATGTAGCGGTCCGGATCTACAATCATCAAATGGGTGTCCAACGGTTTTTTTGCATGTTTAGCAATGGCTTCCACAACGGGCATTCCAAAGGAAATGTTGGGGACAAAAACACCATCCATGATATCCAAATGAAACCAATCGGCCTCACTTTGGTTCACCATTTCTATTTCATGTTGGAGATTGGCAAAGTCAGATGCCAATAGGGAAGGTGCTATGATTTTTTTGCTCATGAGTGGACCAAAATTGTTCCATACAAAGGTAGTGAAATGTTAAATCAATATCCTGTTTTGAAGTGGAGCTTACCTTAATTTCCCGTTGTTTCCATAGAAACCGGCCCATAAACAGCGTCTCTGAACTTTTTGTGCAACGTTCCATTGAAGGGAAATATCTGAACAAAGAAAACAGCAGTAAGCTTATTTATCGGGTCTACCCAAAAGAGGGTACTTGCAGCCCCATCCCAGAAAAACTCACCGACAACCCCATTGTTCTCCTTTGTTGAGACAGGTGGTCTCAACCTGACGGCAAAGTCTATCCCAAATCCCATCTGTCCTTTACTGGGCAACCAAGACCGATCTTTGATGTTTTCGTCCAGATGGTTTGTGGCCATCAACTCTACGGTCTCGGGTTCAAGAATTTTTACGCCGTTCAATGATCCTTTGTTTACCAGCATCTGGGCAAATGTCATGTAATCGTCTAAGGTTGAGGTCAGGCCCCATCCGCCTGGTGTAAGTTTCCATTTTCCATAATTGTATGCGTGGGATTTCTGGTCATCTTGTTGGTCCAAAAAACCCAGATTATCATGGGAATAGGTTGCCGACATTCTTTTTCGGTCAGATTTAGGTACAAAATATCGGGTTTCCTTCATGTTTAAGGGGCCCAGTACATGCTCTTGCAGGTATTCCGCATAGGGTTGGCCAGAAATGCGTTCCACCAGAAAAGCCTGTATATCAACGGATGGGCCATACTCCCATTTTTCTTCTGGTTGAAACCATAGGGGAACCCTTCCCAACCTTGCGGCCATTTGGTCCAGATCGTTTTCCCAGTTAAAAGGGTCTGCAAGGCGAAGGGCCGTACTCAATCTTGGAATATCATTTCTAGTTGTGAAACCACCTGTATGCCTTGTAATATCCCTGATGGTAACGGGTCGTTTGATAGGCTCCAGAATCATTTTTCCGGTGGAATCCACACCTTTGTACACCTGCATGTTAGCAAACTCTGGTGCATATTTTTCCAAAGGGTCGTCCAACTTGAACTTTCCCTTCTCGTGCAAGCTCATCAACGCAGTTCCTGTTATTGGCTTGGTCATGGAGTAGATCTGTACCAAGGTATTGCGCTCCATAGGTTTTCGTTTCTGTAGGTCGGCATATCCAAAAGCATTGTAATAAACTTCTTTTCCTTTTTCATAGATAAGTGCAGATACTCCGGCTACGTCCCTGTTGTCCACAAAGCTTTTAAGGGTAGAATCCAATCTTTTTATGGACTTTTCGGTTATAATCGATTGGGCGTTCTCTTGAGCTATGCCCATTTCTATTACCGAGAAGGCTATGAAAAAAAGGTGAAGTATTTGTTTCATGGTGTAAATGCAGTTGAATACCAGAAAGTTAACAAATAAAACGGATTTGAAAACTTTATTGAAAGATTTGGGTGAAGTTAGGAAAGGGGTAAAATGAAAAAACTCCGGTAATCAGCCGGAGTTTATTCATCAATCAAAAAACGAACAGTCATGATAAACTGTTATAGTGTCTAAATTACAACTTTCCTGCCAAAAATCAAATTTAAGGATAGTTTAACTGTAATTTATTTGGTCAAATTAACATATTATCCCAAATATGTCTTTAAAATCTTACTTCTTGAGGTGTGTTTTAGGCGACGGATGGCTTTTTCCTTGATTTGACGAACCCTCTCCCTGGTTAGGTCAAAAGTTTCACCGATTTCTTCCAAAGTCATGGAATGTTGTCCTGCCAATCCAAAATAAAGCCTGATAACATCTGCCTCACGAGGGGTCAAGGTCTCCAAGGCACGCTCAATTTCAGTACGAAGTGATTCGTGCAAAAGTTCCCTGTCCGGGTTAGGGGATTCCCCACTACGCAATACGTCGTAAAGGTTAGAATCCTCACCATCGATCAAAGGTGCATCCATGGATACGTGACGCCCTGAATTTTTCAAGGATTGCTTCACATCTTCCACGGTCATGTCCAATTCTTTGGCAATTTCCTCTGCAGATGGGGTACGCTCGTGTGCTTGCTCCAAGAAAGCAAAGGTTTTGTTGATCTTGTTGATGGAACCGATCTTGTTCAACGGCAAACGAACGATACGGGATTGTTCGGCCAATGCCTGAAGAATGGATTGACGGATCCACCAAACTGCGTAAGAAATAAATTTAAAACCTCGGGTTTCGTCAAAACGTTGTGCGGCCTTGATCAATCCCAAGTTACCCTCGTTGATCAAATCAGGAAGGGTCAAACCTTGGTTTTGGTATTGCTTGGCCACGGAAACAACGAACCTTAGGTTGGCTTTTGTCAATTTTTCCAGAGCTACCTGATCTCCCGCCTTAATCCGTTGTGCCAACTCCACCTCTTCATCAGCAGTGATCAAATCCACTTTACCGATTTCCTGCAAATACTTGTCCAACGATGCGGTTTCCCTATTGGTAACCTGTTTTGTAATTTTTAACTGTCTCATCTAAAAATTTCCCTTCAAATTAAATTTGTGAGCAGAAGCTCATTAGGTTATACGTTGAAAAAACCAAAAAGTTACAATTCGATAAAAATTATTTTCAAATTTTTTAAAATAAGAAAACCCTGGAACTGGTCCAGGGTTTCACTTTATTTTGAAGAATGGAATTAATCCCTTCTTGGCTTTCTGTCGCGGTCACCACCTCTACGGTCGTTACCTCTACGGTCACCGCCACCTCTGCGATCACCGCCACGATCACCACGATCTTCTCTTGGTGGTCTTTCCTTGTACCCTTCAGGTTTAGGTAACAACGCTTTTCTGGAAACTTTCTCCTTTTTGGTCTTAGGATCTATTCCGAAATATTTTACGTCGATTACGTCACCTAGGTTGACCACATCGGTTACATTTTCGGTTCGTTCCCATGCCAATTCGGATACGTGAAGCAACACTTCGTTTCCTGGGGCATCGATATATTCCACAACGGCACCAAATTCCAAGATTTTGATAACCTTCACTTCATAAGCACTACCTACTTCAGGCTTGAACAACAAGGAATCGATTTTTTTCAATACCATGTCAATACCTTCCTGATCGGTACCCAAGATTTCCACGATACCTTCTTCAGTATCAGGATCTTCATTGATAACGATTGTAGTCTTGGATTTTTTCTGAAGGTCTTGGATAACCTCTCCACCTTTACCGATAAGGGCACCGATAAATTCACCGGGAATGACTCTGGTAATGATTTTCGGAGCGTACGATTTCACTTCTGGTCTTGGCTCAGCAATAGTCTCTACCAATTTGCCCAAAATGTGCAATCTACCATCCCTTGCCTGCATCAAAGCCTTTACCAAAATTTCATAGGACAATCCTTTTACTTTGATGTCCATTTGGCAAGCCGTGATACCGTCAGCGGTACCGGTTACTTTAAAGTCCATATCACCCAAGTGGTCCTCATCACCCAAGATATCGGAAAGCACGGCATATTTACCGGTTTCGGTATCGGTGATCAATCCCATAGCAATACCTGAAACAGGTTTTTGCAATTGTACACCGGCATCCATCAAGGCCATGGTACCCGCACAAACGGTTGCCATGGATGAAGATCCGTTGGATTCCAAGATTTCGGAAACCACACGCACGGTATAAGGACAATCCGCAGGGATCATACCTTTCAAGGCACGTTGTGCCAAGTTACCGTGACCTACTTCCCTACGTGATGTACCACGAATGGGTCTTGCTTCACCAGTGGAGAAAGGAGGGAAGTTATAGTGCAAATAGAATGTTTCTTCACCTTCGTAAGATGGCATGTCAATTTGGTTGGCTTCCCTTGAAGTACCCAAAGTTACCGTTGCCAAAGCTTGGGTTTCCCCACGGGTAAAGATAGATGAACCGTGAACGGATGGTAAATAATCGATCTCGCACCAGATAGGACGAATATCGGTAGTTTTACGACCATCCAAACGAAGTCCTTCTTCCAAAGTAAGGTTACGAACGGCTTCTTTTTCAGCTTTGTGGTAGTATTTGGATACCAATCCACCGATCTCTGCCAATTCCTCTTCAGAATAAGTGGCTTTGATCTCTTCTTTGATGGCAGCAAAAGCTTCACTGCGCTCATGTTTGGAAGATCCACCTTTTGCCACGGCATACACTTTATCGTAAGCCATGTTGTGGATTTTTTTCTTCAAATCCTCATCTTCAACCTCTGGTTCGTATTCCCTGGTCTCTTTTTTGCCGAAAGCTTCAGCCAATTTCACCTGGGCGGCACACTGAACCTTAATGGCATCATGGGCAAATTTGATGGCTTCCACCATTTCCTCTTCGGAAATTTCACCCATTTCACCTTCCACCATCATCACAGAATCTTCAGAAGCACCGATAACCATATCGATATCGGACTCTTTCAATTGAGCCATGGTCGGGTTGATGATCAATTCACCGTTCACCCTTCCTACGCGTACCTCGGAAATGGGGCACTCAAAAGGAATGTCTGACAATTGAATGGCAGCAGAAGCGGCCAAACCTGCCAAAGCATCGGGCATAACGTTTTCGTCGTGAGACATCAATTGGATCATCACCTGGGTTTCGGCGTGATAATCTTTTGGGAACAGAGGTCTCAACACCCTGTCCACCAAACGCATGGTCAAAACCTCGCCATCGCTAGGTCTGGCCTCACGTTTGAAGAATCCGCCTGGGTAACGCCCAGCAGCGGCAAATTTTTCGCGATAATCAACGGTAAGTGGCAAAAAGTCCACATCCGAAGCTTGATAATTGGAGACAACTGTACATAGCAACATACATTTGCCTGATTGGACTACAACAGAACCATGGGCTTGCTTAGCCAATTTTCCGGTTTCGATGGAAATCTCCCTACCGTCACCAAGGTCAATGACCTCTTTAAAAGTTTTTGGAATCATAAAAATTGTCTTACCCGCAAATAGCGCGGGTCGTTAAACATTTGGTCTACCGCCATCCGGGCGGCCGGGTTGTGTTGTTGTTGTGTTTGCCTCTCGGCACTGACCAATGAAAAACTATATGAAGCTTTTTGTGTTTGCCCGACCTGCATCGGGACTTGTCGTTGGAGCCCGTCCAACTAAAACAAAGGGGAAGCCAAAGCCTCCCCGTTATTATTATTTTCTGATACCTAATTCTTTAATCAAAGAACGGTATTTTTCAATATCCTTATTTTTAAGGTAATCCAAAAGACTACGTCTTTTACCTACCAAACGAACCAAGGAACGCTCGGTGTTGTAATCTTTGTGGTTCCTTTTAAGGTGTTCTGTCAAGTGGTTGATACGGTGTGTGAACAAAGCGATCTGTCCTTCCGTAGAACCTGTGTTGCCTTCTGAGCCGCCGTGTTTCTTGAAAATCTCGGCCTTTACTTCTTTGGTTAAATACATTCCAATATTATTTAAATGATTTTTATGTATTGATTGTCAGTTCCTTCGTCTCTCGAAGGACGCGCAATCAGCGTGCAAAGATAAGCCTTTTTTTGAAACTACGAATTTTAACAAGAAATTAAACCTTTTGCAAAAAGGGTGGTCAAAGAGCCAAACCTTTAAATTCAATCGTTATGAAAAAGAAAACTAAATCAATGATTTTGAATCCGTTTGCCCTATTTGTTTTGGGTGGACTTTTGCTGACCTTTTCCTCTTGTAGTGATGAAGCTGCCCAAACTGAAGACCTATCTTCCACCGAGGTGATTTCAGCAACTGAACTTAAGTACAGCGATGAAACGGAAATGATCTCGGAAGAAGTTTCCACCATTGCCGAAGACCTGTATGCCGCTGATGAAATTGCCAGTTTATCCAAGGGCGATTACCATTCCGATTATTTGCCTGAATGTGCTACTGTTACCGTGGTTGTCACCGATACCACCAAAGATGTTACCTTGGATTTTGGTGAAGGTTGCGAACTCCACAATGGGAATACCCTAAGCGGTATCATCCATATAAGCTATGCTTTGGATTTGGAGGCTGCATCCAACACCATTGAACTGACTTTGGAAAACTTTACCTTCAATGATGTGGCAGTAGAAGGTGCTTCGAACATTGTAAGGGTACGAAGCAATGAAAATGGAAATCCACAGGGTACCGCCAATGCTTCTTTTACGGCCACTTGGCCCAATGGTGATGTGGCTTCCTTTAACGGAACCCGCACTAGGGAATGGATCGAAGGATTTGGAACCGGTTTTTGGGGCGACAATGTTTTCTTGATCACAGGTAAAAGAACCTATGTGAGTAGGGCAGGCAATGAATTCATCAAGGAAATTACTACGCCATTGAGAAGGGAAATGTCTTGCCGTTTTATTGTGAGCGGAGTTTTGGATATTACCCGATTGGGCAATACGGTAAGTCTTGATTTTGGTGATGGCTCTTGTGATGCCATTGGAACCTTAACTTATCTTGATGGCACCCAAGAAGAAATTTTCCTCCGCAGATTTAAGAATTAAATGAAGAAATAAGTGTTGTCACATCGAGCGCAGTCGATATGTAAATGCATCAATTGAAAAAGAAAATAAAAAAGCCCCGGACTCGGGGCTTTTTTTATGCTCTAATGGGCTGGTTGGTGATCAAGTCGATATAAAGATTGACTTTCTTTTTCAGCTCACTGCGGTGTGCAATGAAATCCAAAAACCCATGTTCTTTCAAAAATTCCGCTGTTTGGAAACCTTCCGGAAGATCTTTTCCTGTTGTATCCTTCACTACCCTTGGTCCTGCAAATCCGATCAATGCTCCCGGTTCTGCAATATTGATATCTCCCAACATAGCATAGGAAGCGGTTGTTCCCCCAGTAGTTGGGTCGGTACATAAGGAAATGTAAGGAATCTGCGCTTCGGCCAATTGTGCCAATTTTGCAGAGGTTTTTGCCAACTGCATCAAAGACAAAGCGGCTTCCATCATACGGGCACCACCTGATTTTGAAATCATCAGGAAGGGGGCCTTTTTCTTTTTGGCTACATCAATGGCTCGAGAAATTTTTTCTCCTACCACACTACCCATGGAACCACCGATGAAGGCGAAATCCATACAGGCAACCACAAGGTCTTGCCCCATTGACTTACCAACGGCACACCTTACGGCATCTTTTAAACCGGTCTTTTGCTCAGCGGCCCTTAAGCGATCTGAGTACTTTTTGGTATCCACAAATTTTAAAGGATCCTTGGAGGTCATGTTGGCATCGAACTCACGGAACTTGTTGTCATCAAAAAGAATCTCAAAATATTCCTTACTGCCAATACGAACGTGGTAATCGTCTTCTGGACTAACGTAAAAATTTTTGGCGAGATCTTCGGATTCTACAATTTTACCGGTTGGGGATTTATACCATAATCCCTTTGGGGTGTCCTTTTTTTCCTCGGTTGCGGTCTGTATTCCTTTTTCCTTTCTTTTAAACCAAGACGACATGCAATCAAATTTAAGTTAAACGAAGGGTTTACAAGGTATTTACATTGTTCAGGTCTTCAAAAGCCTTCTTCAAACGTGCGATGAAAGTCTTTTCACCTTCACGAAGCCAAACTCTTGGATCGTAATATTTTTTGTTGGGTTGGTCGTCTCCCTCAGGATTTCCGATTTGGCCTTGTAGGTAAGCGGATTTGCCTTGAACATAATCCCTAACGCCTTCCAAAAATGCATATTGAAGATCGGTGTCGATGTTCATTTTGATTACCCCATAACCAATAGCTTCCCTAATCTCTTCCAAAGTAGAACCGGATCCACCGTGGAAAACAAAATCGATATGATTGTGCTCCACACCGTATTTATTGGAAATATATTCTTGGGAGTTTCTCAAGATTTTTGGGGTCAACTTCACGTTACCCGGTTTGTAAACCCCGTGCACGTTACCGAAAGCGGCCGCAATGGTAAAACGTGGGCTTACTTTAGAAAGTTCCTCGTAAGCATAGGCCACTTCTTCAGGTTGGGTGTACAATTTGGAATCGTCCACATCGGAGTTATCCACACCATCTTCCTCGCCACCGGTGATACCCAATTCAATTTCCAAGGTCATGCCCATCTTGCTCATGCGCTCCAAATAGCCCTTGCAGATTTCAATGTTTTCTTCAAGAGGTTCTTCGGATAGGTCGATCATATGCGAGCTGAACAATGGTTTGCCCGTAGCTTTGAAGTTTTCCTCGCTGGCATCCAAAAGGCCATCGATCCAAGGCAACAGTTTTTTGGCACAGTGGTCAGTATGCAAAATTACGGTAGCACCATAGGCCTCGGCCAATTGGTGTATATGTTTTGCTCCGGCAATACCACCAAGGATGGCAGCCTTCTGTCCTTCATTTGAAAGTCCTTTACCGGCATTGAATTGTGCACCCCCGTTAGAAAATTGGATGATTACGGGAGAGTTCAAAGAGGCTGCGGTTTCCATTACGGCATTGATGGTGTCCGAACCGATCACATTTACCGCGGGAAGGGCATATCCGTTTTCTTTTGCGTGCTTAAAAATTGCTTGTACTTCATCGCCGGTGGCAACGCCCGGCTTGATATTGTGGGACATAGTTATAGATGGTTTCGAATTAAAATAGAGGACAAAAGTAATAAAATATTTGCTCTAGAAAGGATAATTGATCCCGATATTGAACACGGCGTTTCCGAGGTTATAGCCATTGAACCAGCGATCTGATCCCACTTTTGCGGGATTGTAGGTTTTGAAGCCCACATCTAGTCGGAAGACAAAATAGGTGAAGTCATACCGCAGACCAAGCCCTGTACCCAAGGCAATATCGGCCAAGGATGAAAAACCTGTGAAAATGGCATCGGGGTTGTTTTCATTGTCAAATACGTTCCAAATGTTCCCGGCATCTGCAAAAAGGGCACCCTTTACATCCCCTGCAATGGGAAACCTGTATTCCAAGTTGAAGGCCAGTTTCAGGTTAGCTTCATTAAAGTCGTTGATGTTGTCCGTTTTACCGGGGCCCAATTCGTAAGCGTTCCAGGCCCTGTTGTCATTGGATCCCCCGGCAAAGTAACTCCTAACGAACGGAATACTGTTCGAGTTTCCGTAAGGGACGGCCATCCCGAAGAAGCTCCTAAAAGCCAACACTTGCGATCCACCAATGTCCCAATGTCGGATATAATCCAATTCCGATTTCACATATTGTGAAAAGGGTACGCCGAAAACCAACAATTGATTGTTATCGTTCTTGTTGTAAGGAACCGCATTGGCAATCAGGGACAGCATGCCACCCGCACTTTCAAACTTGATGCGGTACTGATAAAAGTCGTTATCGTTGATGTCCGATTTGCTGTTCTTGGTATGGGTAAAGTTACTGGCGAAAATGAGGTTGTTCTCCGTCAATCGCCTTCTTCGTTCCTCAATGCTGTTTACTTCGTCTAGTTCATCGGCTGTAACGGGAATCTCATTGTTCAATACCGCCTGAACAAAGGCATTGGCACCATCAGGTATATCCAAGCGGAGGGGGTCTGTTGAATCGTCCACGCTTTTAAAATAATCGGCATACGCTGGGTCATCCTGAAATTGATCGGCAATGTCATCTAAATTGGAAAACGTATTTCGGTATACATTATAAAAGTTGTCCGGGTTTACGTTTCGAACAAATTCGACATTCAATAGCTCAAAGTTGTTTTTCAACCTATCCGAAGGAGTCCAGTTATAGGATAAAATAGAGTTAAGGGATTGTTTGTCCAGACCAATGTTCTTTTGAAAATTAGTACCTGCCGACAACCTACTTTGGGGCAACATGTAGTATGGAATTATTTTTTCGGTGCTAAAGGGCAACCAAATCCTTGGGAAGGTGATGTTGATATCCCCACCAAGCTCTGAGGTGAAGGTTTCGTTGGAAAGGGAGGCATCACTCAAAAGACCAATGGATCCCCTGGCCGATACGTTCAAAGTTTCTGCACCACCGAACACGTTTCGGGTAATCACGGAGGTACTGAACGCCGTTCCAACCTGTTGGATGTTGGAATGAGTCACATCAAAGTTCATGTTCAGCGAAAACTTCTTTTTGGCTGCCAAATACACATTGGTGGTCAATTCGGTTTGGGAAGAATCCGGAATAAATTCGATGTTGGGATACTTAAAAGTATTCAGGTTGGTAATCTGTCTGTAGGTTCTTATGCGGTCCAAATCCCGGTATACACTATCCTTTTCAAAAAATATGGCATCGGTGAGTGCTTTGGGGCTGTACCTCAATTTGTTGGCGTAGTGAATGACGAAATTGTCGTACTCCAACGTTTTTAAAGAATCGGTGTCGCCATTTATATCGTAATCCGCATAAATATTCACCTGTTTGTGTCTGGCTACCCTATATGGACTGTTGGCATCAGTACTATCCGTGGCGCTTCTGAATTTTTTAATATTGAGTTGTACCTCCATCAATTGGTCGTCGGCAGCTAAAGTGGTATCCCTTAAAATGTCATAATTAATAGAGCTTTCCTGAAAATTATAGACCCCGGAGTTTCGGAACAAAGTAGTCAGTCGTTCCCGTTCCAAGGTGAAATTTTGAAGGTCGAACTGCTCTCCTTTTTTTACAAAACTTCGCTTTGAGGTCACGTTGTAAATGGAATCCAATTCAGGGGAAGTAATGTTTTTTTGGACCGTGTCAATGATATACGGATTGTTCAGGGTGATGTTATAAGCTACCTGCGCTCGTTTTTTTCGGGAGCTTTCCACAATTTCATAATCGCCGTAATTGTTGAAGTACCCCTTGCTGTTATAATAGGCCTCCATCCGGTTCAAGGATTTGTTGGTCAAAGCAGTATCAATGACCACTGGGGGCTCGCCAACTCTTTTTAGAAATTCACTGGCACCTTTTACGATAAAAGATTCCTGTAACCTGCTGACTTGTTTTTTGGAGAGTAGATTATTGAGTCGTTTTTCACGTTTGTCCTTTCTGTGCAGCCAATCCTGAAAAGAAGAATCCGGATTTTCCTTGGCCATGTTGTACAGGTTCAAACGCAGGGGATATCCGAGAACGCTGCTATTGGGTTTTTGGTCGATGAGGCCTTTGATCTCGCTATCGGTCACCTTTTCATCATCTACATAAATGGTGTTCTTGGTGAGCAGCAATTCATCATCCCCCACCTTTTTAAGTGTATTGCAACCCGAAATGCTTACCATAAGCAACAATAATCCTATTTTTGCCCAGTTGCACATTAGACTTAAAGAACCCCTCATAGACGCCAAAAATACACGATTTAGATGGTTACAAAAAACCAAATTAAACTAGTTGTAAGCCTAAAGCAAAAAAAGTACCGATCTCAACACGGACTCTTTGTGGTTGAGGGTGAAAAGTTGATAAAAGAGTTGCTACGAGAGGGATTAAGGCCTTTCAAAATTTTTGTGGCATCTGGCCATCATTTCAGCGGATTTGGTGAAGTGGACCAAATTTCCACGGCGGATTTAAAACAAATGAGCAGTTTGAAACAACCCAATGGCGTTTTGGGAGTTTTTTATATGCCCGAAGTGCACCAAAACGAAATTTCTGATTGGGTGGTTGTTTTGGATGCCGTTCGGGATCCTGGCAATTTGGGAACGATCATACGATTGTGCGACTGGTTCGGGATCAAACAATTAATATGTTCCGAAGATACCGTGGATTGCTTCAACCCAAAAGTACTTCAGGCCACCATGGGGTCCATTGCCAGAGTGAACATTGTGTACACGGATTTGACTACTTACATCAAAAAATCGGGGTTGCCTGTTTTTGGAGCTTTTATGGACGGTACATCCATCTATACCCAAAAAATGCCCGAAAAAGGTGTGCTGGTCATGGGCAATGAGGCCAATGGTATTTCCAAGGAGATATCAGCATTGGTCACCGAACGTATTTCCATTCCACAATTTGGTGAACCAACGGCCGAAAGCCTAAATGTGGCCACAGCTACTGCGATTCTTCTAAACGAGATCAGGAGGTAATCAGATTATTGGATAATTAGATTCTTGGATTTTCGGACGTCTAAATATCTAACAATCTGGTAATCCAATAATCTAATTTATTCAAACGTAAAGTTGATGAAAATGCCACGGGTACGCATGGCGTTGATGTTGCCCGTCCAAGGACTGTTGGGGTCGTTATCGGGAACAAGTTCGTTGGTCAACGCGAACACGCCGCGAATGGATGGCGTAAATTTGAAGTACTCGGTATATAAATCGATTCCGAAACCCAGTTCGTAACCGTACACATTTTTCTTCATCCGGAACTCGCCACTGCTGTTATCGTCCAAACTGTCTTCCTTGCTGCCCAAGTTGATGGCCGCATACACCCCACCTTCAATAAAAGGTTTCCAGTTGCCAATCCTACGGGTACTGGCCTTCAATAATAACGGAAAACGAATGTATGTGGATCGTACTTCGCGTATGGCATCAGCCTCTGTGGTAAATCCTGGGAAGCCCAAAGTTCTTGCCGTATATAACAACCCGGGCTCAAAGCGGGTGTCCAAAAATTCATTGATATTAAGCTCCCCGATCAAACCCACATTAAAACCAATGCTTTTGTCGACCAAGATGTCCTTGCCAATATCATTTTTGTACTCAAACTGAAAATCATATTGGTTGAAACCGAGGTAATAACCCCAGTTCAATAGTCGCTTGTCCTCATTCTGAAGATTGAGTATGGGTTCTTTGCCAAATTGCGCAATGGACTTAGGGCCTGTCAATACCAAGAGCCCAAATAGGATGAGGATGTTTTTCATTAATCTACTTTGTGGCGACATAGATGGTGGCTACACCCAATGTCTGGGGTTTGTTCTCTATTCCTATAAACCCAATTTTGTCCAAAATATTGTTGAAGGCTTTTCCATGAGGGAAAACAGATGCCGATTCACTCAAATATTGATACGCAGATCGGTCTTTGGAAAAGATTTTACCTATAGTTGGCATGATGTATTTGGTATAGATGCGATACCCTTGCTTTACGGGTGTTTTGGTTGGTACGGAAGTTTCCAGAACGAGTAGGTGTCCACCAGGTTTCAATACCCTTCGGATTTCATCCAGACCTTTTTCCAGATTTTCAAAATTACGGACGCCGAATGCCACGGTCACGGCATCGAAGGTGTTGTCGTCAAAAGGAAGGTTTTCACTATCACCAACCACCATTTCAATAGTATCCTGAAGATTTTTTTTGGAGACTTTTACCTTTCCAACCTCAAGCATTCCGGGAGATAGATCAAGTCCGACTATTTTTTTTGCTCCCGTTTGAGCAAGGGCAATGGCAAGGTCGCCGGTTCCGGTTGCAATATCCAAGATGTTTTGGGGATGTTCTTCTTTGAGGAAGGCCACAATCCGTTTTCTCCATTTCACATCGGTACCGAAAGAAATTACCCTATTTAGGCCATCATAACTGCCCGAAATATTATCGAACATTTGTTTAACCTGTTCCTTCTTTCCAAGTTCCGATTCCTTGTAGGGCAATACTTTTTTAGACATCTTTACAATTTGGTCGCAAATATACAACTTAGCAATATGGAAGGCAGACAAAAATATTTGTGTAATTTTGCCCCTTAAGTGGCTGATCCATTCCGTATTTGGTTAAGAGTATGTCACTTAGACTACGTTTACTATTCTATTATTCATTTGTGTGGTACCAATTGGACTTATTTAGGAACACATCTTATTTTATTCAATGAAGATCATTATTGCTGGAGCTGGTGAGGTAGGGTTTCATTTGGCAAAACTATTGTCCTATGAATCCCAGGATATAACATTGATCGATACGGACAAGGAAAAATTGTCCTATGCCGATAACCATTTGGATATACGGGTACTCCGGGGAGATGCCACTTCCATACAGGTATTGAACGATGCCCAGGTAGATGGGTCTGATCTGGTGATCGGGGTGACGGCTTCGGAGACCACTAACCTGACCCTTTGTTTATTGGCCAAGCAATTGGGCTGTAAAAGGACCATGGCGCGGATTTCGAATACCGAGTTTATGGATAACCGAGAGGTCATCAAGTTTGAGCAACTGGGTATTGATGAATTGATCTCACCAGAACGGTTGGCCGCCATGGAGATTCAGCTCATGCTGAACCAGTCGGCTTTTAACGACACCTACGAGTTTGAAAGCGGTTTGTTGACCATGTTCGGGGTAATTCTCCCCAAGACAGCTCCCTTTGTGGGCAAAATGGTAAAAGAGGCCGCCCGCATTTTTCCGGAACTTCATTTTATGCCCATTGCCTTGCAGCGCATGGGAACCCAATATACCTTGATTCCCCGTGGGGATACCGTTTTCAAGGAAGGAGATCAGGTCTATTTCATTACTTCCGATAAAGGGGTGGAAGAGCTCTACAAGCTCACGGGAATGCAAAAACAAGAGATTAAGAACGTTATGATCTTGGGAGGTAGTAAGGTTGGATTTAAAACGGCCCGCGACCTGTGTGGTAAAAAATTCAATGTAAAATTGATCGAGAAGAGTAAGGAAAAGGCCTTTGATATTGCCGATGAACTGCCACATGCTTTGGTTATCAATGGGGATGGACGAAATGTGGAGCTCTTGGATGAAGAAAGTTTGGATTCTATGGATGCCTTTATTGCAGTGACGGGGAATTCGGAAACCAATATCATGTCCTGTTTGGTGGCGAAATCCAAGAAGGTGAAGAAAACCATCGCCTTGGTGGAGAACATGGATTATTTTCAGTTGTCGCATTCCATTGGGGTGGATACCCTTATCAATAAAAAGCTACTTGCTGCAAACAGTATTTTTAGATACATCAGAAAAGGGGAGGTGTTGGCCCTGACCCGCTTGAACAACCTGAATGCCGAAATTCTGGAATTTGAGGTGAAAGCTACATCCTTGGTGAACGGTGAGATTATCCGAGAACTCAATTTCCCTCGCGAAGCAAGTATCGGCGGGGTCATCAGAAATGGGGAAGGCATCATTGCCTTGGGTGATTTTAGAATTATGCAAGGGGATAAAGTGGTGGTTTGTTGCCTGCCCAAGGCCATTCCCAAGATTGAAAAGTTGTTCCTATAATGAGGCTCAATACACGAATCATCATCCACATCATGGGATTGTTGCTCTTGTGCAACGGTTCCTTTATGCTTTTGGCTGCCTTTGCCAGTGCCATGTACAAGGATGGTGCAACATTGGACATTTCCCTAGCTGCTATTGTAACCATGTTGTTTGGGATCATGGCCATGTTCTATACCCGAGGCCATAAAAAGGAAGTAAAGCGCAAAGAAGGTTATATTGTGGTGACCTTCGGATGGATTATCATGTCCATTTCGGGAATGTTGCCCTATTTGTTCTCTGGATCCATTCCCAACATAACCGATGCATTTTTTGAAACGATTTCAGGCTATACCACCACGGGGGCTTCCATATTGGATGATATTGAGGCTTTGCCCAAGGGTATTTTGCTCTGGCGTAGCTTGACGCATTGGATAGGAGGGATGGGTATTATCGTTCTGGCCATTGCCATTTTACCGCTTTTGGGGATTGGTGGTATGCAGTTGTTCGCTGCAGAAGCTCCTGGTCCAGGGGGGGATAAACTTCACCCCAGGATTACCGACACGGCAAAGCGCCTATGGTTCATCTACTTTGGATATACAGTGTTGGAGACCATTTTATTGAACGTTGCCGGAATGTCCTTTTTTGATGCCATCAATCATTCGTTGGCAACCATGTCCACAGGCGGATTTTCAACTAAAAATGCCAGTTTGGCCTATTGGAACAACGAACCGATCATTCAATATATAGTGATTGTATTCATGTTTTTGGCGGGGAGCAACTTCGTACTCAGTTATTTTGCCTTAACGGGAAAAGTGCAACGGGCACTTCGGGACGAAGAGTTCAAATACTACTTTGGCTTTGTGGTCGTTTTTTCCATTCTGGCCGCATTGGGTGTTTATTTTAAGGCTGATGTGCCTGTTTCCGATTTTCATCCCATGGTTTGGGGGAAAGCGGAAAGTGCTTTTAGGCATACCTTGTTCCAAGTGTTGACGGTAATCACCACCACGGGATTTGTTACGGCTGATTTTACGGGTTGGACACATTTTTTGACCGTATTCTTTTTTGGGTTGATGTTCCTTGGAGGCTCGGCCGGTTCCACCGCGGGTGGGATCAAGGTGATGCGGCACTTGCTCATCATCAAGAACGGGATATTGGAATTCAAACGAACGCTTCACCCCAATGCGGTGATTCCGGTGCGATACAACCAAAAAACGGTTACGGAACATATCGTTTATAATGTGGTAGCCTTCTTTGTGCTGTACATGCTTTTGTTTATCATCGGAGCTTTGGTACTTGGCTTCTTGGGGTTGGACTTTGTCTCCGCTGTGGGTGGTTCGGCTTCTTCCTTGGGAAATGTAGGTCCGGCTTTTGGTAGTTTGAACCCTGTCAGCAATTACAACAGTTTGCCCGATGCAGGGAAATGGTGGTGCGGATTCTTGATGCTTTTGGGTCGATTGGAATTGTTCACCGTTTTGATTGTCCTGACACCCTACTTCTGGAAAAAGACCTAAAACAAAAAACCTCCTGAAGTTTTCACAACAAGAGGTTTTTGAATTACTTTTTATTTTAAGTTGTCACCCTTACTGGTTTCAAGGTCGCATAAAAACTTTTTAAAGTACCGCCTTTATTTGGGCAATGGCGTCTCTCAATTCTTTTTCAGATGCGGCGTAAGAAATACGGATGCAGTTAGGATTACCAAAAGCTTCGCCGGTAACAGTAGCTACATTGGCATGCTCCAACAAATACAATGCAAAATCCTCGGCACTGTTGATGGTGGTGCCTTTTAACGTTTTTCCGAAGAAGGATGAAATATCTGGGAATACATAAAATGCACCCTCTGGTACGTTAAGTTTAAATCCTTCGATTTCACCAAGCAAATCCAAAACCAAATCCCTTCTTTTATGGAACTCATCGATCATGAACTGGATTTTGCTCAACGGGGCATCCAGTGCGGCGATAACGGCGCGTTGGGCAATGGAGTTGGCGCCACTGGTTACCTGTCCCTGAAGTTTGGTACATCCCTTGGCAATCCATTCCGGTGCACCGATGTATCCAATACGCCATCCGGTCATGGCAAAAGCTTTGGAAACTCCGTTTACCGTGATGGTCCTATCGTACATACCGTCAATGGCGGCAATGCTTACATGGCCACCAACAAAGTTGATGTGCTCATAGATTTCATCGGAAACCACATAAATATCTGGATACTTCTTCAAAACCGCAGCAAGGGCTTCCAATTCTTCCTTACCATATACCGAACCACTTGGGTTGCAGGGCGAGCTGAACCAAAGCATACGGGTTTTAGGGGTGATGGCAGCTTCCAATTGTTGAGGTGTCATTTTAAAATCCGTTTCAATTCCGGTAGGGACTTCAACGGGAACACCATCGGCCAATTTTACGATATCACTATAGCTTACCCAATATGGGGCAGGTAGGATCACCTCATCCCCTGGATTCAAACAAACCATGGCCACGTTGAACAACGATTGTTTGGCACCGGTGGACACCACGATTTGGTTCAACCCGTAATCCAAACCATTATCTCGTTTGAACTTACCAGAAATGGATTTCTTTAATTCGGCATACCCATCAACAGGGGTATAGGCACTGTAGTTTTCGTCAATGGCCTGTTTGGCGGCCTCTTTGATAAAATCGGGAATATTGAAGTCGGGTTCCCCCAAACTCAATCCGATAATGTCTTTTCCTTCACTTCGTAGTTCACGAGCTTTGGCAGCCATGGCCAAAGTTGCTGACGTGGACATGTTCTTGATCCTGTCAGATAAATGGTTGCTCATCGATTATGCTATTTTACTGGTATTGAAGTGCTGGGTTTTTACCCAATTCCTTCAAATGTTTGAAGTGCGAAATTATAGCTTTTCTGGTAGTTTTATACTCGTTGTAGGGCAAATTGAACTCCTTGGCAGTCTGTTTCACAATTTTGGAAATTTTTGTGTAATGTATGTGACTGATATTGGGGAAGATATGGTGCTCTACCTGATGGTTCAAACCGCCGGTAAACCAGTTTACGATCTTGTTTTTGGTGCCAAAATTCACGGTAGTGAACAATTGATGGATCGCCCAAGTGTTTTTCATGTTTCCTTCTGCATCCGGTAGGGGCTGATCGGCATCATCCACAATGTGGGCCAATTGGAACACTACGCTCAAAATTACTCCGGCCACATAATGCATGATGAAGAAACCAAGCAATACTTGCCACCAGGCGATATTAGCAAAAATCAACGGAAGCACGATCCAAACAGTCAAATAAATGACCTTGGTGATCACCAAGGTGCTCCAGTTCATGACAGGGTTTGGCAATTTTCCATAGCTGAGGTTACGCTTCATGTAGCGGTACATCTGTTGGAAATCAGTGGTAAGCGCCCAATTGAAAGTGAGCAACCCGTACAGGAAAATGGAATAATAATGTTGGAATCTGTGGTGTTTGCGCCATTCTGCATGTTTGGAGAACCTAAGGATCCTTCCGGCTTCCATATCCTCGTCATGCTCATGGATGTTGGTGTAGGTATGGTGCAAAACATTATGCTGTACTTGCCAGTTGTATACATTTCCGGCCAAAATATAAATGCTGCTTCCCATGATCTTGTTTACCCATTTCTTGTTGGAATAGGCCCCATGGTTACCATCGTGCATTACGTTCATGCCCACTCCGGCCATACCCACTCCCATTGTGATGGAAAGCAAAAGATAGCCCCAAAAAGGCAAGTTCAAGGTTAACATTAAAAAATAAGGGGTCAAAAAAATGGCGAACATTACAATCGTCTTCAGGTGAAGTTTCCAGTTGCCTGTTTTTTTGAGGTTGTTTTCGTTGAAGTATTCGTTTACTCGCTTGTTCAGTGTCCTAAAAAAATTAGCGGAATCGCTTCTCGAAAACCGGACCGTTGTCTTATCCATAAAAAAATATTTTTGCAAAAATAACCAATTTGACCTTTTAAGGCCACCTCATCTGTGTTAGAACGGTGTTAAGGTCTTTAAAAGTATTAATTTTGTCAATATTAACACTTGAAAGATGAATGCGGATTTGATCTTCAAATATTTTACGACGCTCACCGAGCAGCAACAACTCCATTTTAAGGGACTGGAGGAGTTGTACCAAGATTGGAACCAGAAGATCAATGTGGTCAGTAGAAAAGATATTGATGAGCTATATCTAAGGCATGTGCTTCATTCCCTGGGAATTGCAAAGATCCAAACCTTTAATGAAGGTGCCGATATTCTAGATGTGGGAACGGGTGGGGGCTTTCCTGGTATTCCGTTGGCCATTTTGTTTCCAAACGTAAATTTTACCCTGGTGGATGCCATCGGGAAAAAGATCAAAGTTGTTCAAGAAGTGATCGATGGGCTACAACTTGAAAATGTGAAGGCCATACATTCCCGTGTTGAAGAAATCCCGGGTCAATTCGATTTTATCGTGAGCAGAGCCGTTGCTGCTATGCCCACTTTTGTGCATTGGACAAAGGGAAAAATAAAAAAGGATTCCGCGCACGAACGCAAAAATGGGATTCTTTATTTAAAGGGTGGAGACTTGGAAGAGGAGTTGAAAGATTATACCACCGTTCAGATCTTTGATCTTAAGGATTATTATGAGGAGGATTTTTTCGATACCAAAAAAGTGGTGTACCTGCCGCAGAAGTTTAAGGACCGGAGTTAAATACTGTACATCCTTTTATAAACCAATCTACATTTTCTGGAATAGTCTTTCCCAAATTTCCAGAGACGGTTGTATTTATCAACCATTTTTTTCCACCAAACATGTTTTCCTGAGCTCATAACGAATTGATTTGATACTGTAAAGCTAAGTGGATTACATTCAAGTAACAATTAATTAACGTTAAATTTACAAAAGAATTGTTTGGATTGATGAAAAATTCATCCTGAATCCCTCAATTTTACTCGTATAGCTTCGCAATATCGGCTTCAGAAATATCCATGAAAAGTTTTGCCATTTTTGAGCAAACTCCATCAAAAAACAACTTTCCCTTCTCCGCAGTTGCTTTGGAAGGATTACCTACCCCGGTATCTACACTAATTTTGGACCAAGGTCGCTCTGTCCATGCCCATCCTTCGGAAAAGGCCTTTATCTTGTTTTTGAATTCTTTTCCATCTCCCCATTCTGCTTTGGGCAATACCAATTCTGGAGCCAAATGAAGAATAAGGCTGGTCTCCATTTCATCGGCATGATCACCTGGATTTTCAAAAATGTCCTTTTTTTCAACCATTTTAAACCAATTGGTCACGCAAAGGAACATGTTGGGGAATAACAGCCCCAATTCCCGTACCAGTGCTTCCCAATTATTACCGCCATGGCTGTTCAATATCATGAACTTGTGTATGCCTTGTCTTTCCAAAACCGTCAGCACGTCCTTCAAAATGGCAAATTGTGTGCTAGGATTCAGGTTCATATCCAAATAGATGTCCGATTGCCCTGTATTCACCCCAAACGGAATAGTGGGCAGAACAACCACTTTACAACCTTTGTCCCAAGCCAATCGTGCCGATTCTTCAGCGATTTTGGTCGCTTCGATTACATCTGTGGCGTAAGGTAAATGATAGTTATGGGCTTCGGTGGCGCCCCAAGGCAGAACGGCCAAATCAAACGACTCGTTTTTTAAGTGTTTCCAATTGGTTTCGGCCAAAATATAGGGTCTGGGCATGGTGTATTTGTATTTAGGTCAAAAAAAAGGCTGCCAATATTGGCAGCCTTTAAATTAGGTATTTCGGAATTATCCCAAAAACGGATAGCGATAATCTTCTGGTGTTACAAAGGTTTCCTTGATCAAACGTGGGGACACCCATCGAAGCAGGTTCTGGGCGGACCCAGCCTTATCGTTGGTCCCCGATGCCCTGGCACCGCCAAAGGGCTGCTGTCCCACAACGGCACCTGTGGGTTTATCGTTGATGTAGAAGTTCCCTGCGCAATCCTGAAGGGCCTTGGTGGCCTCCTCGATAGCATAACGATCTGTAGATAAAACTGCCCCTGTCAAGGCATACTCGGAAGTGCCGTCTACCAGTTTCAGGGTCTCGCTCCAATCCTTGTCCTCATAAATATAAACGGTGACCACAGGCCCGAACAGTTCGGTGCACATGGTCTCATATTTTGGATTGGTGGTCAGAATAACGGTAGGTTCCACAAAATAACCAACGGACTTATCGTAACCGCCCCCGGCAATGATCTCCGCATCCTTGTCGGCTTTTGCTTTATCGATGTACTTGGCCAATTTGTCGAAGGATCCTTCGTGGATCACAGCGGTAACAAAGTTGGTCATATCCTCTGGCGATCCTGGTTTGTTGAAGGATGCCAAATCCGTTTTCACCAAATCCAATGTTTCAGTTGCGATGGATTTTGGAAGGTAAACACGGGAAGCGGCACTACATTTTTGGCCTTGTAGCTCAAAAGCTCCCCTAACGATGGCAGTGGCTACCTGTTTTGGTTTTGCCGATGGGTGTGCGATGATGAAATCCTTCCCTCCGGTTTCCCCCACGATCCTTGGATACGTTTTATAGGAATGGATGTTGTTCCCGATCTGTTTCCAAAGTTCCTTGAACACATAGGTGGAACCGGTGAAGTGCAGTCCCGCAAAATCAGGGCTGGCCAATAATGTTTCGGAAATCATGGCAGGGTCTCCCATCACCATGTTGATGACCCCATCGGGAAGACCTGCTTCCTTGAACACATCCATAATGACTTTAGCTGAAAATACCTGACTGTCACTGGGTTTCCAAACGACCACGTTGCCCATCATAGCGGCACTGGCTGGCAGATTTCCTGCAATGGCCGTAAAGTTAAAAGGGGTGATGGCGTAGATGAAGCCTTCCAACGGACGGTACTCCACCCGGTTCCAAATGCCTTCCGAGGATTCGGGTTGTTCCCCGTATATCTGGGACATGAACTCCACGTTGAACCTCAGGAAATCGATGAGCTCACAGGCGGCATCGATCTCTGCTTGGTGTATGGTTTTGGACTGTGCCATCATGGTGGCCGCATTGATCTTGGCGCGGTATGGACCTGCGATCAGTTCGGCGGCTTTCAAAAAGACGGCGGCACGCTGCTCCCAAGGGAGGTTGGCCCATGCCTTTCTGGATTCCAGACAATTGGCAATGGCCTTTTCCACCAATTTTTTGTCGGCGGTGTGGTAATGCCCTACAACGTGTTTGTGCTCATGTGGGGGCGACATGGGCTTGGTGTTGCCCGTCTTTACCTCTTCACTGCCAATATAAAGGGGCACCTCTATATTTCCCTTGTAATAGGCCTTATATTGTTTTAATACCTCGTCGCGTTCCGGGGTTCCCGGGGCGTAGCTTTTTACAGGTTCGTTATATGCAGTCGGAACTTGAAAAAATCCTTTTCCCATGGTGTAGTTCTTTTAATTTTTAAAATTCCACCAAAGGTAAGCAATCGGATATCGAATAGAAAATGATGCGCTTTAGTTTATGGCAAAAGGAGCGGCAAATTTGAAGGTGGGTATCTCCACTTCAAATTCTTCGGAGGTGGTAAAGTTCACCATCTCATAATGTCCTTTCATGGCACCAATGGGGGAGGCCAAAAGACATCCGGAGCTGTAGGTGTGCGACTTACCTGGCTTAATCACCGGTTTTCTGCCAATCACTCCTTCGCCGTCAATGGTCTCCATGTCCTTCAGGGCATCAAAAATGTCCCAATGTCTTGCCACGAGTTGTACGGCATCCTTGCTCAGGTTTTCTATGGTAATGGTGTAGCCAAAGGCATAGTGCATTTTATAATTCTTGAAGAAAGTGCCTTCAAAAGTGGTCTGTACGGAAACCTTGATGCCTTTTGTTACTTGAGTGAACATACGCTAGTTATAGATAAAAACACTTCCTGTAAACAATACGAGTATGGCAAAAAAGGCCAAAATCGTAAATATGGTGTTCAGAAAAATGTATTTCACAATCGTTTTAAATATCCCTTGACCGTAAAACCTTTTCATGGCCATGAACAGATATATACTGAAAATGGTCACAAACAATCCTGCGGTGCTGATCTTGAAAATGGTATCCAAGAGCAAGCTAAGGATGAGCAAGATAAACAAGAGGGACTGATTGTGGAAACTAAAAATAAGATGATCGGTGTAGGTGTATTTTTTTCTGATGTACACCAGCCAAATAAAGATGGTGAACAACGGCATGAAGAAGAAAATCACAAAAGGTAACTTGGAAATGGTGCTCTTGATGAAGATACTGGGACGCTGTAAAATGGTCAGAAAATTATTGGAAGAATTGAAGGCCATCCGGTTGGACATGGTACTTTCAATATCATATTTTTCACTGGCCTGTTCAAAGGAGTACAGCGTATCTTTCTTTATCATTTGAACAAAAAAATCAACCTTGTCGGAAAATGCATCCATGCCTGTTTTTTTGCTGATGCTATCATAGTATCCTTTAGGATTGACCGCCATCAAAGAATCTTTGTTCACCTTCGGTTTTTGGTCCTTCAAATGGGAGAGGGAATCCAGCATACTTAGGGAATGGGCCACTTCGGGATCGGCATTTCGGATGGAATCGAACTTTTTAAGGCCAAATACCAATCCGGGACTTTTGTTTTCAACGGAATCCAAGGATTGTAGGACTTCTTCGGCCTGTTGTTTCAATTTTAAGCTGTCTACCGTGGTTTCACCGGTCTTTAAATTATAGGATACTGGCGATCCCCCTGAAATGGTTCCGTCAAAATCCTTGAAACTTTTATCCAGTTCAGTGAACCTATTATTGAAGGTGAACATCAAAAAGTAGATAAAGGCCAAACTCAATAAAAACCGGAAGGGATTCGTGTAGGAGACTCTTTTGCCATTGATATAGTCCCTTGTAATGGCGCCGGGACGCCATAATAGGGCGGAGAGCGTTTTTAAAAGCTTGGAATCGTAATTGATGACACTGGAAAAGAACTCATCAACAAAATCCTTGAGGGTCAATTTTTTGGTGCTGTTGGCTTGGGAGCAATTGGGACAGTATTTATCGCTGATGTCCAACGGATGGCCACAGTTTAAACATGAAACGCCCCTAAATTGTAGTTCGTAACGGCCCCTACTGACCAAGCTGCCTTTTTTCCCCATAACCTTACCAGGATTTGGGTTTAAATATAATCAATTGCTGATAGTTCTGGAATTTGCATTTCCTATACCTATTATACTATCATACAAATCGCCAAAATCACGATAGTATACCAAGATCAGGTAATTGTTTTCGGTGAAGTGAAAATTGCCGCTGACAAAGTTGGGTTCAATGGTGCCATTCTCCCTTTCCACCACATATTTGTAGTTGTAAAACCCTTGCTTCATCAATAGGGAAACCTCGAACATTCCGCTATCTGGGTTGAAGGTCATCCGATTTTCGTCCTCCAACGCGTAGTTGTTGAATTTGCCTACCACATACACTTGGTCCAACCCAATTAAATTGGAGTAGGGCAGCTTAAAATGCACTTTGGTGTATTCTGCTTCCCGCGATACATCATCACCTTGCAGGGTACGCACCACAAAATCCCCATTGATATCCGGGAAATAGGTGTAGGGCAAATCATGTCGGTATTCACTGGGGAACAGATAATGGTTGTATACCTGGCCCATTTCAATCCGTGATATGGCAAAAGTAGGCGAGCGTAGGTCCTTGGTGTCGAAGTTCAGGAATTCGTTGCCACCAAAAAAGCTGGTTTCCTTATCATATTTATACACCAGTTCGTTGCCAATGGTGAATTGGGGTTTGATGTTGTATAAGGCGGTTGGCCAAAAATAGTTCTGAATGATGGCCACTTTTACCTCATTTTTTGGGTTCACCACAGGAAAACCATTGGTGTTAATAGAAAATTGAACCACCTGTTTTTCATTGAGATAGTTAAAATCGCGTGATCTTTTAACTACTCCACCTACGGTAACGGCATCTCGGTACACCACAAACCTTCGGGAAAATTGAAGGTCCCCATAACTATTATAGATTTCAAGAACATAGTTCCCGCTCACTTTAAGCCTAACATTGTCGTTCGGAATGGTCAGCCTATAATTGGAATAAGGTTGTAATGTGGTGTAACTGTTCTCGTAATCGATGATGCGCTGGTTGTCCGTGCCGGCCAAATATTGGGATTTCAATAATTGGGAAGGAGTCCAGTCGTAGTTGCAATGAATGATTTTATAATAGTAATCCTGTTCTTTGGCTGTAATGTCATCAAACTCCAAGGACATGCTCTCACCAAGGAGTACCACCGGAAATTGATCTTCTGTGGGACCCTTAAAAATGATGGTCTTGATGTTTTCAGGAGGATTAACCTCTTCCTGTACCTGTGCAAAGGTTTGGGCGACCATTGCAAAAAGGAATAAATGTTTAATCAAATCGCGCATTTAATGCATTTGTTTAGGGTAAAGGTAAACAAAAACTGTGCCTTGAGAATTTAGCTCGATATAATCCCAATTTTATGGTTAATAATTATGAAAAGAATCTTGTAAGTACTAAATTTGCGAGCGATTTTGATAACAAAAGGTCTACAACAATATGTCTAAAGACATCCGGATTAGAAAGGGGTTGAACATCAACCTCATCGGGGCAGCAGAACAGACTACTTCCAAAGCCGTTACAAGTAACGTGTATGCCCTGAGCCTGAATGAATTCCACGGAATCACTCCAAAAATGTTGATAAAACAAGGGGAAGAGGTAAAAGCGGGCGAGCCCCTCTTTTACAACAAGAACAAAGAGGAAATGCACTTTGTGTCCCCAGTAAGCGGTGAGCTTGTGGAAATCGTGAGGGGGGCAAGGAGAAAGATCCTGAGCCTAAAGATCCTTGCGGATAAAACGCAGGATTATATGATCAATAAAGTGCCAGATCTGGACACGGCCGATGGTGCTGCCATAAAGAACTACCTGCTCCACAGTGGCGGGTGGCCCTTTATCAAACAGCGTCCCTTCGATGTGATCGCCAATCCCGATGCAACACCTAAGGCTATTTTTATTTCTGCCCATTCCACTGCGCCATTGGCTGCCGATGTGGATTATGTGTTGAAAGGAAAAGAGCAGGAGTTGCAGGCCGCCATTATTGGCTTGGGCAAAATGACGCCAGGTAAGATTCATGTTTCCATCGGAAACTCCAGTCGTTCACCTTTCGCCGATTTGAAAGGTGTTGAACTGCACAAGGTTTCTGGTCCGCACCCAGCAGGTTTGGTCGGAACGCAAATCAACAAAATCGATCCTGTCAATAAAGGTGAAGTGGTTTGGACCGTTTCTCCGCAGGATATGGTTATTTTGGGCGAGTTGTTGCTAACCGGTAAATTCAATGCCGAAAGAACGATTGCCTTGGCCGGTTCGGTGATCAAAGCTCCAAAATACTACACTACCAAAATAGGTGCTGAAATATCCACCTTCCTTTATGCCAGCGGTGTAAGCGAGGATAGGTTCCGATTGATCAATGGTGATGTGCTTACAGGTAGCAAGACCACTACCGAAGGATATCTAGGTTTCTACAATAATACGGTTACGGCCATTCCAGAAGGGGACGATTACGAACTTTTTGGATGGAACAAACCCGTTTTCAATAAAATTTCTACCACACGGGCGTTGACCTTCTCTTGGCTTCAGCCCAACAAAAAGTACGATTTGGACACCAATACCAATGGTGAACACAGGGCTTTCGTGGTAACAGGTCAGTATGAAGAGGTGTTCCCTATGGATATTTACCCCCTTCAGTTGCTAAAAGCCTGTATGGTGCAAGATTTGGACGAGATGGAACAATTGGGACTGTATGAAGTGGCCCCAGAGGATTTCTCGTTGACGGAATTCATATGTATTTCAAAACAACCACACCAACAGATCATCAGGAATGGATTGGATCTGTTGCAAAAAGAACTTGGATAATATGGGCATGAAAGATAAATTACATCAGCTTAAACTAAAGTATGAGGGCAAAAAAATGGCTCCTGCCTTTAATGCACTCCATACCTTTCTTTATACGCCGAACGAAACCACACATTCTGGTGCCCATGTAAGAGGTGCAGACGATTTGAAGCGTACCATGAACACGGTGATCATGGCTTTGGTGCCCTGTTTGATCTTTGGAATGTTCAACGCGGGATACCAACAGTACATCGCCATCAACGGTGCTCCAGAAACCTTTTCCTTGTTCAATGATTTCTTGACCTGGAGCAATTTCTTGGTAGGTCTAACCACCATTTTACCTTTGGTAATCGTTTCTTACGGAATCGGTTTGGGTATCGAGTTTTTGTTTGCCGTGATCAAAGGTCACGAAGTTGAAGAAGGCTATTTGGTAACCGGAATGTTGGTGCCATTGATCGTTCCAGTGGATACTCCGCTGTGGATGTTGGCCATTGCCGTTGCCTTTGGTGTGGTGATCGGTAAAGAAGTGTTCGGGGGTACAGGGATGAACATCCTGAACCCGGCCTTGACCATACGTGCCTTTTTGTTTTTCGCTTATCCAACTTGGATGAGTGGTGACAAAGTTTGGGTGCACGGTGCTGTTGAAGGATTGACCAAGGCTGGTTCTACCGATGCTATTTCTGGTGAAACTGTTCTAGGGTCTTTGGCCCAGGGAGCTGCGGACCTTTCCTATTCAGTCTCTGATATGTTCTATGGATTTATTCCTGGATCGGTAGGTGAGACCTCCAAAATTTTGATTTTGTTAGGTGCCTTGTTCTTGATCTTCTCCAAGATCGCCTCATGGAGGATCATGGTGAGTGGTGTGTTGGGAGCGTTTGCCATGGGTTTGATCTTTAATGGTATTGTGGATGCTGGTTGGCTGCCCACTTATAGCAAATTCTACGCCTTGATGAGTTTTCCTTACTGGCAACATTTGTTGGTAGGAGGTTTGGCTTTTGGTATCGTCTTTATGGCGACTGACCCTGTTACGGGTTCGCAGACCAATAGGGGTAAATGGATCTATGGATTCTTGATCGGTTTCATGTCGGTCATGATCCGTGTGTTCAACCCAGGGTATCCAGAAGGCGTTTTCTTGGCCATCCTGTTGATGAACGTTTTTGCGCCTACAATTGACCATTACGTGGTTAGGGGCAACATCAAAAAGCGATTGAAACGATTGAAGACAGCTACCATCTATCCTAAAACTTCGGATGAGGTGGATTCATTAAAAACGGAAACAGCATAAGAACTATGGCATTCAATACAGAAAAAAATAGCTACACCGTAATCTTTGCGGCCCTTATGGTGGTCGTTGTAGGTTCCTTGTTGGCATTTGTGGCTTCAGGACTAAAACCAAAGATCCACGAGAATGAGCGTTTTGAAAAGCAGCAGAACATCCTTTA
The DNA here is from genome assembly GCF_020782875.1 of Allomuricauda sp. M10. Taxonomy (GTDB): domain Bacteria; phylum Bacteroidota; class Bacteroidia; order Flavobacteriales; family Flavobacteriaceae; genus Flagellimonas. The sequence goes on from NZ_JAJGBN010000003.1 coordinate 465,163, forward strand.
TGCAATGGGGGTCAATGGCAATGAAGGCGAAGGGGATGTGACCTTTATCCCTACTTCATCCGTAGAAGCTGACTTTAGCAAATTCATTGTAAAGCAAATGGTGTTGGACGGTACTTCCGCTGTTGAAAAGGAAAACGCCTATTTGATCGATGTTTCCAAAGAAATCGCCAAAGCAAAAAGTGGTGAAAAGGCCGAACTTCCCCTATTGGTAGGTGAGAAGGATGGAAAAACTTACTATATCATCCCTATGTACGGAAAAGGATTATGGGACGCCATTTGGGGATACATTTCATTGGATGACCAAATGATTGTTCAAGGCGTTTATTTTGATCACAAAGGAGAAACCCCAGGTCTGGGTGCCAATATCAAGCAGCGTTTCTTTATGGACGATTTTACAGGTGAGTCCGTATTGTCTGGAAGCAGTTTTGAAGGCATCACTGTAGCCAAAGGAAATGGCGATCCGTTGAACTCGGACAAACAGGATAACCAAGTGGATGCACTTGCAGGTGCCACTATTACCGGTAACGGGGTGACTGCCATGATCAAGGATTGCATCAAACTTTACAAACCTTATTTAGAAACAATTAGAAAAAAATAATATGGCACTACTATCAAAAAAAGATTCAAAACTGGTGCTGGATCCCTTGGCGGACAACAACCCGATCACCATCCAGGTGTTGGGAATCTGTTCTGCCCTGGCAATCACTGCTGAGCTTAAGGCTTCCGTAGTAATGGCTCTTTCAGTATTGTTTGTACTAAGTATGGGTAACGTGGCGATTTCCTTGTTGAGGAATATCATCCCATCCAAGATTAGGATCATTGTACAATTGGTGGTTGTGGCTGCCCTGGTAATTATTGTAGACCAGGTACTGAAGGCCTTTGCCTATGAGTTGAGCAAAACGCTTTCTGTTTTTGTGGGATTGATCATTACCAACTGTATCATCATGGGTCGTTTTGAGGCCTTTGCCTTGGGTAACGGGCCTAAAAAAGCCTTTTTGGACGGTATCGGGAATGCCTTGGGTTACGGTATTATTTTGGTGATCGTAGGTTTCTTTAGGGAACTTTTGGGGTCAGGAACTTTATTCGGATTCAAGGTGCTAGGTGATCCTGTGAACAAAACAGGATTATATGCCATAGGATATGAGAACAACGGATTTATGATCATTCCGCCTGCGGCATTGATCGTGTTGGGTATTATTATTTGGGTGCAACGCTCCAGAAATAGGTCATTAATAGAAGAAGCTTAAGGATATGTTAGAGCATTTTGAACTTTTTTTCAAGTCGATTTTTATAGACAACATGGTGTTCGCCACCTTTTTGGGAATGTGTTCCTATTTGGCCGTTTCCAAAAAAGTGACCACTGCTGTAGGACTAGGTGCCGCGGTAATCTTCGTATTGGCGGTGACCGTACCTATGAACTGGTTGTTGGACAAATATTTGTTGAAGGATGGAGCCTTGGCCTGGATGGGTCCGGAGTATGCCGATTACGATCTTAGCTTCCTTTCATTCATCCTGTTTATCGCTACCATTGCCACCATGGTACAATTGGTGGAAATTGTGGTGGAGAAATTCTCTCCATCCCTTTACAACTCCTTGGGTATCTTTTTGCCCTTGATCGCGGTAAACTGTGCCATTTTGGGTGGATCATTGTTCATGCAAACGCGTGATATTCCAAATATCGGGTTGGCCTTCAACTACGGAATTTCATCAGGTATCGGATGGTTCTTGGCGATTTTGGCCATTGCTGCCATTCGCGAGAAAATCAGATATTCCAATGTTCCCGCACCATTGCGTGGATTGGGTATTACCTTCATCATCACAGGATTGATGGGTATCGGTTTCCAGAGTTTTGGTGGAATGCTTACCGGTGACAATGAAGCTCCTGAGGAGGCTCAAACCACTACCGTGAAAGCCGAAAAAGAAAAAGAAATCAAGAAAGAGATTGAGGATAAGGAAAAAGCAGTCTCTTATAACGAAGTCATAAACAAATAAAGATGATAATAGCCGCAAGTACCGGAGGTACTATTCTGATTACCGTTGTAGCATTTCTTATTTTGTTGCTGATGTTGGTGGCCGTTTTGTTGTTCACCAAAGAAAAGCTATCCCCATCTGGTCCGGTGACCATCACCATCAATGGTGAAAAGAAAGTAGAAGTGGCATCGGGAGGTTCCTTGTTGTCCACTTTGGGTAACCAAAAAATATTCTTGCCATCTGCCTGTGGAGGTGGTGGTACCTGTATCCAATGCGAGTGCCATGTCCTTTCTGGTGGAGGTGAAGCATTGCCAACAGAAACCCCGCACTTTTCCAAAAAGGAATTGCAACACGGTGCCCGTTTGGCCTGCCAGGTGAAAGTGAAACAGGATATGGAAATCACCATTCCTGAAGAAGTGTTCGGTATTAAAAAATGGAATGCCACAGTAGTTCGTAACTATAACGTTGCTTCTTTTATCAAGGAGTTTGTGGTGGAGATTCCAGAAGATATGAATTACAAGGCGGGTGGTTATATCCAGATTGAGATTCCACCTTGTGAGATCAAATATTCCGATATCGATATTACCGCTCACCCAGAAGAACATGAGACTCCGGATAAATTCCAAGCAGAATGGGATAAGTTCAATTTGTGGCCTTTGGTCATGAAGAACCCAGAGACAGTGGAGCGTGCCTATTCCATGGCTTCTTACCCTGCTGAAGGACGTGAGATCATGTTGAACGTTCGTATTGCAACCCCACCATGGGATCGTGCTAAAAATGGTTGGATGGATGTAAACCCTGGTGTTGCTTCATCTTATATCTTTAGCTTGAAAAAGGGTGATCCAGTGGTTATTTCTGGTCCGTTTGGTGAATTCTTCATCAACGAATCCGAAGCTGAGATGCTTTACGTGGGTGGTGGAGCCGGTATGGCGCCGATGCGTTCGCACTTGTACCATTTGTTCAAAACATTGAAGACCAATCGTAAGGTAAGCTACTGGTATGGTGGACGTTCCAAAAGGGAGTTGTTCTACCTAGATCACTTCAAACAATTGGAAAAGGAATTCCCTAACTTCAAGTTCTATTTGGCGCTTTCTGAACCACTTCCGGAAGACAACTGGAAAGTGAAGAAGGATATCAATGATGAATCAGGAGATGGTTTCGTTGGTTTTATCCACAACTGTGTGATCGATAACTATTTGAGCCTTCACGATTCCCCAGAGGATATTGAACTGTACTTCTGCGGACCACCGTTGATGAACAAGGCCGTGGAAAAAATGGGTCAGGATTTTGGTATTCCAGATGAGAATATCCGATTCGATGACTTTGGAGGATAATTAAAAAGTTAAATCCTAACCTCTAGCTGAAATCCTGAGAATATCGAAGGAACCATCGAGAGGTACTTATAAAACCAACCGATGCTCTCAAGGCATCGGTTTTTTATTGCTATGAGTAGACCGTTAACAGAACAGGAACTGCATAATCTGGCCATGAACATTGTGGGGCGTGAGCTCGAAGCCGAGGGATTTGAGTTTATGGCCATCAACAGCAAGTTGAAAAAGAATCCGCAGTATGTTTGTTTGAAAGAAAAAGTACTTCATTTTATTGTGGTCAGGAATGTTGAATTTCCGAACGATCCTCGGGTTTATGATGCGGAACTGATGCAGAAGGTGAAGGATCATGCCGAAAAGTTCGAGGCTAGGACCTTTTTTGCAGGCGTTGGCCTCTCCAATGCATTGGACCAAGAATTACCTGTCCATTTGGATGAAGAGTACATTGTGGAATACCAAGGTTTAATTGAGATTTAAATGTTGAAAAAAGCGCTTTTATTCGTTGTTGGAATCATTCTTTTGGGCTGTGGACCCAAAACTTGGGTCAAGAACCAAAACTGGGGGAATGCCTTGGGTACCACCTATTCCATTATTTATTTAGCTGATGAAGAGTTGGACTACCAGCAGGAAATCGATTCGGTTTTTCAGGTGTTGAACCAATCCATGTCCACCTATATTCCTACTTCGGATATTTCAAAGATCAACGAAGGCGATTCCACCATTGTGGTAGATGATATGTTCAAAGAGGTTTTTGACATCTCCACCCAAGTCCATGAGGCTTCTAACGGCTATTTTGACCCCACAGTGGGCGTTTTGGCCAATGCATGGGGATTTGGACCCGGCAAGCAAATAACGCTCGATAGCCTTAAGGTAGATAGTCTTTTGGGTTATGTGGGATGGGAAAAGGTCAAAATAAATAAAGATCACACGATTACCAAGGCACATCCTGCTATTCGGTTCGATTTTAATGCAGTGGCCAAAGGATATGCTATTGATCGACTTGGAGCTCTATTGGATGCCAAGGGCATCGACAATTATTTGGTGGAAGTTGGGGGAGAAGTGTTGGCAAAAGGCACCAATTTGGTTTCCGGTAAGGAATGGACCGTTGGCATTGATGATCCCCAAGTGGAAACCGGTAGGCAATTGAAACGTATAGTAACGTTAAAAGACCAAGCCATGGCCTCATCGGGGAATTATAGAAAGTTCAGGGTAGATCCCGAAACGGGTGAGAAATATGTGCATACCATTGATCCCAAAACGGGGTACACCAAAAATTCCAATGTGCTGGCAAGCAGTGTGGTGGCCAAAACCTGTGCGGTGGCAGATGCTTTTGCCACTTCCTTTATGGCCATGGACCTTGAAAAATCCAAAGCAATTTTGAAAGATCACGACGAGTTGGAGGCCTATATCATTTATTTGGATAAGGACGGGAGGACCCAGGAGTTCTTCACGCCAGGTTTTGAGGCTTTGGTAAAACAGTGATTATTTTCTGACCAACGGGATGATTTCACCTTTTGCCAATCGGTATTTTTCCACCTCTTCCTTTGGAAGCACGCTGGTGTAATCCACTTCTTCAACGGTAAATCCGATGGAACGTAGCTTGTCAAAATAATCCCTGCCATAGATTCGGACATGGTCATACTGTCCAAAGATTTTAGCGCGTTCCTTTTTATCGGTTATGCTATCGTCCTCAAAAGTTTTTTCCCGTTTCAAATCTTGCGGAATTTGAAAGATGCCCCATCCACCTGGTTTCAGCACGCGATACAGTTCTTGCATGGCCTTGGTGTCATCTGGGATATGCTCCAATACATGGTTACAGAGGATTACATCGAACGAATCATCCTCAAAAGGAAGGTTACAGATATCCGCCTTAACATCTGCTAGTGGGGAGTTTAAATCCGTGGTGGTGTATTCTAAGTTTTTCAACTTTTTGAACCTTTTGTAAAATGCCTGTTCGGGAGCAAAATGCAGGAGCTTGTGGGGGGCAGCGAATAAGTCTGTTTCATTTTTGAGATAGAGCCAAAGCAAACGGTGGCGCTCTAAGGAAAGGGTGGAAGGGGAAAGCACATTTTCCCTTGGATTTTCATAGCCATACGGGAGAAAACTTCTGAAACTTTTACCATCAATGGGATCGGTGAAGTTATTTCCTTTTAAGGTAAAGGCTATAAAAGGTCGAACCCAATAACTCAACCTGATGAGTAACGGTCTTGGAATAAAATTGAGAAAGTACTTAAATATTTTCGACACGAATTACACTAATTTTCACGAATGGCCTATAGCAACACTCTCTTATAATTAAGTTGGTCCTCGCCAAAATTCACAATCAACCCCAGCTTCATTTTGGACGCAGCTAGATAATTTAAGGTTTGTTTGATATGGCCACTGGATATTTTTTCGACTGCCTTTAATTCCAGAATAATTTTGTCATCCACTATAAAATCTGCATAATATTGATGTTTCAGAGTTTGACCTTTATAATCAATATTGAATTTTACTTCTCTTTGATATGGGACCCCGTTGGACTTTAGTTCAATTTCAAGGGCATCGCCATAAACGGCTTCGTTGAATCCTTTACCAAGTTCATTGTGGACATCCATGCATAAACCAATGACAAAATAGGACTCATGTTTATAAATGATTTGGGACATTTATTTGAGTAATTGGTGAAATTCGTGTCAATATACAAATTGAGGAATTTTATAGCACCAATTTCTTTGCCCTAAACTCGTCTTCCTCGTTACTGGTGATTCCCAATGCTTCATAAATGTATTGGAAGGTGGAAAGCAGTTCCGGTTTGCCATCCACTAGGGCTACGTCGTGTTCAAAGTGCGCACTTGGTTGGCCATCGGCGGTCAAAATGGTCCAACCATCCTTTAATTGTTTGATGCGTTGGGTGCCCATATTGATCATAGGTTCAATGGCCACAACCATACCGTTTACAAACTTTTTACCGCGACCACGTTTGCCATAATTGGGCATTTGGGGGTCTTCATGAAGGTCCTTGCCCAATCCATGACCCACCAATTCACGAACTACACCGTAACCATGGTCTTCGCAGTATTTTTGAATGGCATAACCCACATCACCCACACGGTTTCCTTCCTTAAATTCACGTATGCCAATGTAAAGGGATTCTTTGGTGACTTTCAGCAGTTTTTTGGTTGCTTCGGCCACTTCTCCTACTTGAAAGGTATAGGCATGGTCTCCATGAAAACCATTTTTTACGGCACCGCAGTCCACAGAAACAATATCACCATCCTTTAGGGGTTCATTGTTCGGAATGCCATGTACTACTTGGGTATTGGGGCTCCAGTTTAGGGTGTTCGGAAAATCGTACATCCCCAAAAAACCGGGCACGGCGCCTTGGGAACGAATATATTCCTCGGCCATTTTATCCAATTTCAAGGGATTGGCACCTGGTTTGATCTCTTTGGCCAACATGCCCAAAGTTCTGGATACCACTAGGGCACTTTCGCGCATCAATTCAATTTCCTCTGCTGTCTTTACTTGAATCATAGCCGCAAAGATAAATTGAATCTATGGATTTTGTGACATTGGGCTAAACCAAAGGTTTTTGGGTCATTAAGGCTGGTTGCGGAACCCCTATCATTTTTAAGATAGTTGGGGCAATATCTCCCAAAACCCCACTTTTTACCTCTTTGATGTCCTTGTCCACAATGATCAACGGCACCGGGTTGGTAGTGTGCGCCGTATTCGGGCTTCCATCAGGGTTTACCATGGTATCGCAGTTACCGTGATCGGCAATCACGATGGTGGAATAACCATTCTCCAAACCGGCAGTGATTACATCTTTGGCACATTCATCTACCGTTTCACAGGCTTTGATGGCCGCTTCCATAACTCCAGTATGGCCCACCATATCTGGGTTGGCGAAATTGAGACAAACAAAATCGACCTCTCCTTTTTTAAGTTCTGGAATAATGGCATTTCGAATATCGTAGGCACTCATTTCCGGTTGAAGGTCATAAGTGGCCACTTTTGGAGAAGGACAAAGAATACGTTGTTCCCCTTCAAAAGGCTCCTCACGGCCTCCATTGAAGAAGAAGGTTACGTGAGGATATTTTTCCGTTTCGGCAATCCGAATCTGTTTCTTTCCATTTTTGGCAAGCGTTTCGCCTAGGGTATCTTGAATATTGTCCTTGTCATAGATGACCTTGACACCCTTGAAGGATTCGTCATAATTGGTCATGGTAACATAGTACAAATTCATTTTGTGCATGTTCTGCTCATGAAAATCCTGTTGGTTCAACGCTTGGGTAAGCTCTCGGCCACGGTCTGTCCTGAAGTTGAAAAAGATGACCACATCGCCCTCTTTTATTTGTGCCAAAGGTTCGCCGGAACCATCAGTCAATACCAAAGGTTTTACAAATTCATCGGTAACGCCTTCATCATAACTTTTTTGCATGGCCGCACCAATGTCGGTGATTTTTTCACCTTCGGCATTCACCATGACATCATATGCCAGTTTTACACGTTCCCAACGTTTATCGCGATCCATGGCATAATACCTACCAATAACGGTAGCCAATTTGGTGTTTTTATCCGAGCAGAAGTTGGCCAGGTCCACCAAAAAGCCTTTGCCGCTTTTGGGATCTACGTCTCGTCCATCGGTAAAAGCATGGACAAAGGATTTTTGAACGCCGGCATCTTGTGCCACTTGGATCAATGCCTTTATGTGGTCGATATGGCTATGTACGCCTCCATCACTCACCAATCCCAGAAAATGGACCGGTTTGTTGTTAGCTTTGGCATAAGCTAAGGCATCCTTCAAAACAGGTTCATCTTTTAGGGTGTTTTCCTTTACAGCCTTGTTGATCTTGGCCAAATCTTGGTAAACGATCCTTCCTGCACCGAGGTTCATGTGTCCTACTTCACTATTTCCCATCTGACCTTCGGGCAGGCCAACATTCATTCCGTCCGTGTGCAGATCGGCATTGGCGTATTGTGTATAAAGCGAATCAATAAATGGAGTATTGGCCTGTTCAATGGCGGAAACCTTGGGATCGGGAGATTTTCCCCATCCATCCAAAATCATTAGGATTACCTTCTTCTTCATGGTGTTAAATTCTACCCCAAAAATAAAGTGATCTCACGGTATCCCCTAAGAATTGTTTGGATTTCTTATTGCGATTTTGTTAATTATTTTATGTTAAACATGAGATATTGTTAAACTTAAGTTATTTAACTGTTAATCCCGTAACAGTCTTGTTTTTTTCAAGTCTACTTTTATACAACATTCATTAATCAAAATCAATTCATCATGAAAAAAACAATTTTGGCAGTAGCTACAATTTGTATGCTAGCAGCAACCGGCGTTTCCGCCAAAGAACTTCCCACCAACACCAAATTGGACATGACAACGGTAACCGAAGACCTCAGTGCCTTCTGTAAGGCAGTTATGAAAGGCGATGTGGAAACCGTAAAAAAACTTATTGAACTGGGAGAGGATGTCAACCAAAAATCTTTGGGCAGGGCGCCGATCCATTACGCAGCCCGTTACAACAGGGCAGAAGTACTCCAAGTTCTTATCGACAATGGTGCCGACCTTAAATCGCGTTGCGATAAAGGAATGAGCGCTATTAAATATGCTAAAATGTCCCATGCCGATGAGGCATTGGCCGTATTGGAAGAAGCTATGAAAAAATAGAAGGGGTTTATTCATCCAAAACAAAAGGCCCGCCTATCCAGGCGGGCCTTTTTGTCTCATTTACATATCTAGTGTTCTTGCAAAAGAGTGGTTCTCGAAATTAAAATTCGAAGCCGGTAAATGCCCTGTACAGCAAAGCATAGAATGCCATAAACAGCATTACTGCACAGAAAATGGAGTACCCTTTCAAAAAAAGTACCACAAAGCTCGGTTTACAATCGTCGAATGCCTCCAAATAGAGGTGCTTAAAGTGTAATAGTGTTCCCATAGTGTTCTCTCTTTTTGGATAGCACAAATGGGATAAGAATGGTGTTGTAGACTTGGGGTTCTTTCAAAGGTAACGAAATAAAGACAAACCTCCTCTTTTCTCGATGAAAGTGTCGATTCTATCGACCTGAATATTTATGGATGGATTCCTTTATTTTTTCTATCCTGTTCTCAGGGTCTGGGTGTGTGCTTTGAAACTCCGGAACTCGGTTGGGACCGGCCGCCGCCTTTAATATTTCCATGACCTTGATCATTTCATTGGGATCGTACCCGGACTGGATCATAAAGAGTACACCGAGGTCATCGCTTTCCAGTTCATCACCTCTTCCATTCTTCAATAAGGTATTTTGGCCAATGCCTGCAACCAAATTGCCCATGTCTCCACCTACCGAAGCTCCCGTGGCCAAAGTTTGCCAAAAACTGCTCTCGGCGATACGTTCCGCAGAATGCCTCCCGATTACATGCCCGATCTCATGGCCTAAAACGCCTGCCAACTGAGCTTCGTTCAATTGGGAAAAGAGCGCATAAGTGATAAAGATCTGGCCACCAGGTAGGGCGAAGGCATTGATGGTCCGGTCATCTGCCAGCAAATGGAATTCATACTCATATGGGGTTTCGCGGGCCACACTGTGCTCTACCAATCGGTTGCCCACGTTGTCCACCAAGGACTGCATGCGTTGATCAGGGTAAAGTCCGCCGTGTTGTTGGGCCATTTCAGGAGCGGTCTGCAACCCGATCGCAATTTCTTGCTCTGCAGACATGTTGATGTTCTGCACCCGTCCGGTATAGGGGTTTTCTTCTTGGTTACTGCATCTGCGGATAAAGGCAAAGGCCACGATGGCCAAGCCGATAAAAATACGGATCTTCCAACTTCCTCTTCTCATGGTGGTAGTGTTCTAGCTAGTGGAAGATACAAAAAAAGGTCTACAAAAGATTTGGGTTGATATCCAAAATATTGTCCTGTACATAGGTTTTGATAAACCCGGTGGTGAAATGCTCCGTACCCAAAAATTCCTCCTTTTCAAGTAGTCTTAAAACATTCAGTCTGCGGTAGGCCGAAAGCATGGGAATGGAAATAGGCGCATAACTGTAATGCCAAGGTTCGTATTTAAAGCCCCGTCTTCTTGGATCGTTGTTGTACACCAAGTAGAAACCGAACTTTTCGGAATTTTCATCCAACCACAATTTAAGGCCTTCAAACGGGCCACCTGCCTCGAATTTTTCCGGGACCAATACATCCCCGGTTGATTTGGGATACCCATCAATGATGTCGATATCCGTTCCCCAATGATGTCTACTTGTACCGGGTATGGTGGAATATTCAATGATCTTGTCAATGGCCCTCAAGGGATCCATACCGTCATCTTCGGTATATTGGATATACTTGCGTTCCCAAATGGCTTCTTGCCTGTAGAAATCCCTAAAACTGGATACCATCTTGATATCGTATCCAGCCGTGTATGCGGCTTTTTTCATCTCTAGGAAGGATTCATAAGCCTCTTTTCTCAAATTGATGCCTTCCCCAAAAAGCTCCACATCGGCTTTGCCCATAAGCTCTTCGGTACTGTAATCGCTGTTGAAAGATGTAGTGATGAATGGCGGTAGGGTACAGGCCATGCCCGTTAAGGAAGTCGATTTGATAAAAGTCCTTCTTTTCATGGAAAACATTTTGGCTTCCAAGTTAAGAAGTATTTTTTGTAAACAGGTCACAAATTGACGTGTAACCCCTGTCAGTTTATCGATCTAGGAAAATAAAACCGGTGTACTCCAATTGAAGATCAAAAAGGGACACCAAATAAAAATAAACCCCTTCGGCCAGGCCTTGCTCTTGGTTCAAGATCAGGGTGCCGGCGTTGGCCATGCCCCGAAAATCATCGGTGTAGTTGATTTTTTCGAATACTTTTTGACCGTAACGGTTATAGATGCTCAGATGGTTGTTGGGGGATTCCTCCAAACCATCAATGACCAGAAAATCATTGATACCATCCCCGTTCGGGCTCAGGAAATAATTACCCAACGTGGGGTTTTCCACAGCAAAGGTATCCGTGGGCAACGGTATGGTACCAAAGGTAATGGCGGCATATTCACTGGGCAAAAAGGATTCAGAGGTTGCAAACCCCTGGCTCAAATCGCCACTGATGGCTGCATTGCCAATAATTTCCCATCTGTTGGTCGCTTTGCTCCAACCCACCACAATGATGGATTCCAAAGTTGCATTTGGGATGAGGCCCAAACCGCTCCGGCTATTCCAGCCGATGGTCACTTGGGCCGGAACCTCGCTTTGCAGGACCCAAAATTCAGTTTCGGACACGTTTCCAATTTCCCTTGTCTTTTGGTTCACATCAAAAGTTTCTGTAATGGATGTGGGTGAAGAGGGATTTTCAAAAAAATAGGCACAGATGGCCAATGGGGAAATGCTTTCAGAATTCAGGGTCAATGGCCGCAATTGATAGAGGTCCCCTACGGGGAAAAAGAAAATATCCCTGTTGTTCATAGCCGCAAACCCGGTAACTTTGGAAATATCGTTTTGTCCCGTAAAAAAGCCCTCGTCCAAGAAATTGAGGTGCACCGTTGGGTCCATTGTGGGAGTGTCTACATTACCATCAATAAAATTTAGGTTGTTCCTTACGTTCATGGTATTGTGAAGGAACATATCGCTGGTTACCATGATCTCCATGTCCCAGAGCGTGGCCGGGATACTGCCAGCTACGTTGATCACACTATTGCCATAGAAACCGACAAGGCCTTGGGTCTGGTCAAAGTTGCCATCGTTAATAAAATTGGTGTAGATGCCCATATACCCATGCACCTGTAGATTGCCAGTATTGTACAACCCCGCTTGGGCCATGGCAAAGCTGGTGAATAATAGGAATGGTATGTGAAAGAGTTTTTTCAAATCTTAGAAGGAAATTACTGTGAAGTACCAGTCTGAATCTGAAGTTAAACCTGTGGAGCCATCATAAATCTGCACACTAAATTGTGTAGCCGCATGATTTGTAACTTGAATAGTCCTAGGACCTGATGAACTATTCGTTGTCAGTTGAACTGTATAATCAGAAGGTGCGGGTGAGATTGTTAAATCAACTGTATATGAACCTCCAGAATTATTTGTTACAGTAGCCCCAATAGAACTATCAGTACCTCCTGTTATTCTTCCTATTGCGATTACAGGATTTGTAACTGCTACTTGAAAATTCTGGGGAGATGGATTACTAACAGAAATGCCAGTGCCATTTGTAACGTTTATATTATCTACATATGCTTTAGTTGCGGCGTCCTGTGGGTCCGTAGGGTCGGTCACATCCGTTATCGGGCTGTT
>NZ_JAJGBN010000004.1 GCF_020782875.1 Allomuricauda sp. M10
AGTTCAGGTTGACGGAAACCATTTCGGCCCCAAAGGGAAAAATGTCCAAGAACAAGTGACATCTGTCCATTTTATCCCAACCATGGCCACCGCACCTTTGTAACGTCAATAATGACAATCCATTTAAAAACAAAAAACTATGACACGTTTACAAGCATTGGATCCCAACGAAGCAACCGGAAGATCCAAAGAACTATTTGACGGTATCCAAAGCAAATTAGGCATGGTGCCGAACATGATGCGTACCATGGGCAACTCTGCTGCCGTATTGGAAGGCTATTTGAACTTGAGCGATGCCTTGGGCAAAGGAACCTTGGGTGGTCGTTTGGGCGAATTGATCGCCTTGGCCGTGGCCGAGTCCAACTCATGCAATTACTGTCTATCCGCCCATTCCTTCATCGGGGAGAAATTGGTAAGCATCGATACCGACACCTTGCACATGGCCCGCGCAGGTCGTAACAAAGACCCAAAGATTGCTGCCGCCCTTACGTTCACCAAGACCTTGGTGGCAAAAAAAGGGAGGGTATCCGCAGATGATGTGGAGACCGTAAAAGCCGCTGGCTATACCGATGGTGCCGTGGGCGAGATCGTGGCACATGTGGCCCTGAACATTTTCACCAACTATTTCAACAATACGGCCAATACCGCTATCGATTTTCCGGTAGTGGAAGCCGAAACCGTTTAGTGTTCATTTTTTTCTAATCATAAAATCCATAACAAATGAAAACATTTAATCTTATTATTCTTTTGGGTGTATCGTTGTTGGCAGCGATCAGTGCCCAAGCACAAATTGCCCCTATAGACGATAACGGTCTTGCCATTGGCGGGTATGATGTAGTGTCCTATTTTTCCGGATCGGCCCAAAAAGGCAGTAAAAGCTATGTAGCCAAACACAATGGCGTCACGTATCATTTTGCCAGCAAGGCCAATCGCGATGCCTTTACCAAATCGCCCAGCAACTATTTGCCACAGTTTGATGGCTACTGCGCCTGGGGTGTAGGGGCCAAGGATGCCAAGTTTCCCATCAACCCGGAAACCTATACGGTGATCGACGGAAAATTGTACCTGTTCTTCAATGGACCCTTCAACGGGGAGCCTTTCAATACGTATGAGGATTGGGCGCAACGCACCACGGAGCTTAAAAATGCGGCGCACGCCAAATGGCCCAAGGTAAAAAACAGTAAGTAGTTTTAATTAGTAGGGGTGGGTCCTGCCATGGGGCCTGCCCTTTTTTCAACCTAAAAAAGAATGACAATGGCCATAGAGAAAAAATTTCCGTTACCTCCTTTTACCGAAGCAACGGCCAGGGAGAAAGTACAATTGGCGGAAGATGCCTGGAACAGCCAAGATCCCGAAAAGGTGAGCAAAGCCTACACCGTGGACACCGAATGGCGCAACCGCTCCCAATTTGTGAACGGCAGGGAAGCCGTGGTTGCCTTTTTGACCGACAAATGGCAAAAGGAAAAAAACTATAAACTGCGTAAGGAACTTTGGGCCTTTACCGACCATCGTATAGCGGTACGTTTTGAATACGAGTACCAAAATGCCCAAGGGCAATGGTTTCGGGCGTATGGGAACGAGAACTGGGAGTTCAACGAGCACGGACTTATGCAAAAGCGTTATGCCAGCATCAACGACCTGCCCATTGCGGCCAACGAACGCCGATTGTAGCAGTGGATTGTCCGTGATCAATTGGAGTAGCAGGAGTTGTAACTTCGAGCGCAGTCGAGAAGTGACCATGTAGTATAAAAACCGTCAGTTCGAGTTTTTTCAGAAGGAAAAAGTATCGAGAACAAGGGATTGGGTTCGTAAAAACCATTTCTCGATACAATTTTTGGCCCAAGGCCCAAAAACCACTCGAAATGACAAAGGATTGAACATTGCTAATTGCTAATTGAACATTGATATGGACCTCTACAACACCAACACCCTTATTGACGAACAAACGGGCAATCTGGCCTTTAAACTTTCCCATTTTGAGGATAGCTGCCAGTTTTGCGATACCAACCGCCACAACTACTATTCCCTGATCTGGATCAAAAAGGGGAGGGGCACCGCCCAGGTGGATTTTTCGGAATATACCTTTACGCCCGACACCCTGTTCGCCATGACGCCCTACCAACCCTTCACGATCACCGAGGACGAACCATTGGAAGGGGAGGTGTTGCATTTCCATCCCGATTTTTTCTGCATCCACAAGCACCACGAACAGGTGGCCTGCAACGGGGTGCTCTTCAACAATATCTACAACCCGCCCATGCTCTGTATAACGGACGATATCCGCAACGAACTGGAGCTAGTGCTGCAACAGATGCGCCTGGAAGTGCAAAAAGCCGAAATGGCCCAGTACGAGCTGTTGGTCTCCTACCTCAAGATCTTTTTGATCACCACCTCCCGCGCCAAGGCCAAGCAACAGCCCGAAGTGCTGGAGGGCCTATCCGACGAAAAGGAGCCCTTTATCCTCCAAAAGCTGAAAAACCTGATCGAGACCCACTACCGCACCAAGCACTCCGCCGGGGAGTATGCCGACCTGCTGAACATAAGCCCCAAAGCGCTGGCCAAGATCACCAAGAACCATTTTAACAAGACCATGACCAACCTGATCAGCGAGCGGATCATTATAGAGGCCAAGCGCGAGCTGTACCTCACCAACAAAAGTGTAAAGGAGATTGCCTACGACCTCGGGTATGATGACGAGCACTACTTTAGCCGCTTTTTTAAGAACAACGCCGAGATCTCGCCCACTACCTACCGCGAAACTGTGGGCTTTGCCCGCGCCGCCATGGCCTAAACCCCTTGCCTATGAAAGCCCATGTGGAACACCAATTGCTACCGCTGCCCTTTGGGCAGGTGTACGGCACCCTGAAACAACGGATCACCGACCACGGTTTTTTGCTGCTGCACGAAATCGATACCCAGGCCATTGTGGCCCAACACGGGATCAGCATACCGCCCTTGCGGCAATTGCTCTTTTTTGAGCCCAAATACATTGCCCAGATCATGGCAGGCGACCCTTTGGCGATTAACGATATTCCCTTAAAACTGGTACTGCAACAGGTGGATGCTAACACCACCCAACTGAGCTTTAAAAACCCCGTGGGCAGCCTACAGGATTATGAGCTGGATCCAGCGATGACCGCCGAGTTGTTGGAAAGGGTGCAGAAGTTTTTAATATTTTAAAGAATTATTTAAGGTGTGTAAACAAAAAAAGGCAGAGACTCTACTTCTGCCTTTAAAACTTTATAAAAAAGTTTAGGGTGCTTGTGTGTACTAATTCCTCAACTAGCAAATTGCGGCTTTAGAGTAGTTAAACAATCAAGTTTAACATTGCACCATATTCCTAATAAACGTTATGTCCTCTTTTGGTATTTAATTCCCTTCCTAAATCTACACCTTCCCACTTAGTAAACCAATTATTTTGAAATCCTTCTAACTCGTTAATAATTTCTTCTTTTTCGATTTCTGTGGCTTGGGTTTTAAAAAAGCTAATTGATTCAAGTACTTCTTTTCTAAATTCATGTACTTCATTATCTGAGCTTCCAATGTAAGGGCAAGTTAAAATATCAATAAGTAATAATGTGTGTTCAGTTTTCCTTCGTTCATATTTTTTAAACTTATCTCGTATTTTTTCAAGAAGAATTTTTCTTAACTCATTGTATTTTTCTTTTCTTTTAATATGATGAAGTAAAGATATAATTAAAAAATAGGACATTTCATTTTCAATTTCTTCTTTAAAATGTTCCATTATAGTATTTTGAGATAACTCATAGTTTGTTCCAAGTTCGTTCAATATGGCAATTAAATATAATGTTTCAATCTCCGAATGGACAGTGGCTCTTTTTTTATTTAAAACAATATTAATTCCATCATAAATGTGTTTATAAATAATATGCTTTTCATCAAAATTAAAACTGAATTTTACTTTTTGTAGGATGTAGGCATATTCTGGTTTTTGTAAAAGTGCTGTACGTGTTTTTTCTTGATTTTTAATAAAATCTATGATTCGAAATAAAATATGGCATACTTTAATTGAATAACTTACTCTAGGAAGAACCGAATAAACGAAAAAGGTTAGCTTTATTATTTCAATAAATTTTGTGATTAATTTTTTTTGAAACCGATTTATTTGTTTTTCAGATGAGTTAATATGTTCACGAGTCTTAGCTAACTCCTCTGTCAGTTTTAATTTTTCAAGACCTCCCAATTCTGGATTTTCAAGTTTTTCTTTGATGTTGTTTTCTATCAAAAGATTTTTTATTAGAGACTTTTCTTCAACTTGAAACTTACGAATGAATTGTTTTGTTTTATTGAAAATGGTTGCAAGAAAATAGTTTTGAAGATCTTTATATGAGGTTTTAGTCGAGGCTAATATTTTCTTATAATTTGTAATGACATCCTGAGCTGTATTGTATTTTATTCCTAAATAGTTTTGGGCGCTTTCTTCCTCCATTTTAAAAATAACAGTTTGCTCAACTAATTCTCTAATACCTTCCTTCGCAATTGTTATGTTTGTAATGATTGGTCTCTTAAATTCTTCTGTTTTGGAATCATTAAAAAACAAATTATATTCCTTTAAGTAATGCTGAAATAATTGAACTATTCTATTCTTTACTTTTTCATCATTATAAAAAATAAAATAATCGTCTACATATCGATAGATGTCGTAATCTGATTTGAAGATATATTCTAAATCTTTTTCTACATTATAATCAACTTGTTGTAAAATTAATTCTGCAAAAATTCTAGAAAATTCAGGACCGATAACTATGCCGTTAGTTTCATTGTAATTCATTAACTGCATAATTTTGTCAAAGACACCACCAAAACTGTTACCGTTGGAGTTTAAATTGTCTTTAACAGCTTTTTTATTTATCAGGGCCCAGGAAAGTGAATGTGTATAAATACTATCAAAGCATCTAGAAATATCAAATTTCAAAAGATAGTTAAATCTTTTTTCTGCCTTATGGTACTCGTTTGATTCATAAAATTTATAAATATTGCTATAAGATTTGTATGAAAAAAATGTTTTCAAACTTTTGTATTCCCTATCGCTAGTTTCTATAATTTCAATTTCTGGGTTTTTGATTTTATTTTTTTTGTAAGTAGAATCTTTAAAATATTTTAAGGATGATATTTTATTTGGTTTACGCAAGGAGTATTTACTCTTTTCTGAATAATAAAGTATACTATTTTTATAATCATCATAAAAGGAAACCAAACTCAATTGGTTTAAGGGGTGAATAACTGTTAATTCTCGATATTCTTTGTTTTTGTGTGAAACTCTAAATTTATAAGGGATTTTTTGCAATTCATCTAGTTTTAAACTTATGAACCTATAGTTTTGTTCATCGTTAAACTGAATTGGTTTGATAAAATCAATTCCAAAAACCATTTTTACAACTTTATCTAAAATTCTGGAACTGTTTTTTTTGAATCTAAGTTCAACTTTGCCTCGACTTCTCTCTATTAATTCAATCTTATTTTTAGAAAGAAAATTATAAAAGTGTCTATTGGAGAAAAACGGAGGTACTTCATATGGTAAAATATCAGATAAAACAACCCTTTCCTTATTGTAATCAATATTTGTTCTGGATTTTTTCATATCAAAACTTTTTCCATATTGAATTGATTTCCCTTAACCCATATCTTAGAATTCCTCTATTATTGACATTGACCAAATCACCCTTTTTTAAATTATGGTTTTTATAGAGTTCTTTTTTTAAAGGAAATAATATAAATCGGCGCTTTTCATATCCTTCGGTGAATTTAAGTTTCATTAAGTCAGATTTTTGTCCGCTTTTTAAACCTCCATGGTCAATATGCCATTTTAAATATTTATCAAGAAGTTTTAATGAGTAATCATCATTTAAAAATGGATTGGAATAATAAACACCAATTATAACATTTCCTTTATTGTTACGTAGCCGAGTATTTGATGTTAAAAATTCAATTCTTGTTCTCAAAAGCTTGAATGCATTTTTTTCATTATTTAATCTTTTCTTTTTAAAATCATCAAAAGCTGCTTTTACTTTTTTCTTATATTCTATGAACTTTTTATCAGTAATATCGATGCTAAGTTTTGAAAAGGATGTGGTTTTGGTAGTGGTACTGGAGTATTTCTTTATTCTTAATTCTGTGCCAATTTTATAACCTAGATATTCAATCGTTTTTGGATTGCTGAAAACTTTTATGGTTTTAATAGAATCATCCAGAAACTCAAACCTTCGAATTTTAATGAAATCGATTCCTCGAATTAGATTAAAAGTTTGTGTTTTAGCCGCATTAATTGACAACCCTGCTTTTTTAACAACTGCTGAAAGTTCTTTTTTATACTTTAATATTTCGGTTTGATCAATATGAATTGTATTATTAGGAATAAACACTGCTAAAATGTCATCTACATATCGAGAATAATAAACTAAATCTGGCATAGTTTTGATTTCGTTATCTATCATCCTCATGTATAGTTCAGATAAATAAGGACTAATTCCTACTCCTCGAGGAATTCCAATTGGATTGGATGAAGTAGTTTGACCAGTTAAAATATTATATTCCAGTATTATTTTATTGATGAATCTTTTGGTCAATACACTTAAAAGGTGATCTGAATTAATTTTGCCCATCAAGGGTTTTTGAGGGATATTCTCATAAAATGAATTAATATCGGTTCTAACGATTACCTTTGGAAAATTGTCTTCCAATAGTTTAATGAGTTGACTTAATATCGCATATCTGTTTGCCTGCTTGACTTTGTATGTAAGAGCTATATTCTGTTGAACTTTTTTGGATATGAAATAATTTTCAAGTTTGTGTTCTAGAATATAAGTTTGCTTGCCTATTATTGGTCCTGCAGTTAATTTGACATCATTAATTTTTTTTGGCAAATTATCACATGCCAGAAGTAGAGTCTCTTTAATTAAAAGTTCCCTTTCTCGTTTTAATATTTTGTTTTCCTCATATAGGATTTTCTTTTTTTCTCGATCAGTTTCCTTTTTAATTTCAACATTTTTGGCTTGTATAGTTTTTAATATATCTAAACTAGGTTGAAACTCGGTTTTAAAAATGTTTTCGACATTTTTTCCTTTTCTATTTTCTTTATCAAAGATTTCTTGAAAGGTATCTTGATTAAAAGATTGATTAAGCATTGAAAGGTAGTGTTTAGTGCATACAATATAAGTAAAATACTACAATTTATTCTAGAGCTTAATCAACTAAGGGATTAATATTTTTAGAGTTTAATCCCCCCAATCACCTTCAAACTCAACCCCGTATACTTTTTAATGGTCTCATCATCTAAGCCATCGGCCTTCATTTTCTTCGCAATGGTTTTGGCCTTTTCTTTTTCAGCTCGTTTTCGTTCCGTTTCCAATTTAAAGGCTTCCAATTCCTGCTTTTCAGGCCCCATGATCTCAAACAAACCGCTTTTTTTCAGTTGGTCCATTACCCCTTGGTCGGCAAAACTGGTATAATGGGTTTCGGTGATCACCAAATGGTCCAATACTTCCACCTTGATCAGTTTCCCCACCTTTAGCATGTGGTCGGTAAAGGTAATGTCGGCATCGGTAACCTCGTGCGAGCCGCTGGGGTGGTTGTGCACCAAGATCAGCTTGCTGGCCAGTTTGTAGATCGCCATCCTAAACACGTCGGGCGGGTCGGCATTTACCCGGTTGCTGGCCCCCAGGCCAATGAGCTCCACAAACAAGATCTTGTTGTTGTGGTTAAGGCCCACCACCCAAAAATGCTCTTGGTTGCGGCGTATCTTGTTCTCGCGCAGCAATACCTGCTGCATGATCGCATATATGTCCGTAGAGTTGAGCACTTTGATCTTCTGTTCTTTGGTAAGCCGTATGTTCATGGTAGGTGTTTGTAAATTTTGGGTCTGGGAAAGGTAATCCATGCTTTTGAGAAAAGCAAAAATGCCGTTGGTCCAAAATATGTGATCAATGTTTCATTTTTCCCACAAAAAGTAGTTTCTTTAAATCGCTAACCGTTCAATCTCAAAGTATGGGCTTACCCAAGTTCTCCCTTCGTGCGTGGTGTATTTTTGTGTTGTTGATTGCCTTGGGTTGTTCCAAGGATGACGACCCCGCCGATCCAGACAACTTTTATAAGGGTGCCGTTGCCAATGCCAGTAGTGCCGATCTACTGGGCTACTGGGCCATTTTTGAGGCCGAGTACGAGGGTGCCCGGGTGCCGATACCCATTAATTATACGGACTGCGGCCGCGATTTTTTTGTATACCGGGACAATGGGGCCTATCAGGAATACCTATACACCAATTCAGGTTGTGAAACCGTCAGCAACCAATTCCAATGGGAGCTGAGCAAAGGGGTGGTTACCCTGCGCACGCTTTCGGGCAGTACGGATGATTTGGTGATCATCAAACTTTCGGCCAACGAACTGCAGTTCAAGGCCCGTGTGGACATTGACGAGGACGGAGCCCTCGATGTAGTGGTGCTCATTGCCAAACGCTATACACCCAACGAAAACGACTTTTATACCCAATCCTTTAGGTACTATGATACCGATTACAATTACAAATTGATCGGCTATACGTGGCAGCCCTATGATGGGTTCCACACGTTTGAAAAATATGAGATCTACCGCAGCCAAGGCGACAACTGTTCCAAGGCCAATGCGGAACTGGTGGCCACCATTACCGATGTGGACAAAACAGAGTATTTTGATCTGACCCCGCCCATAAGCAACAATCTGTGCTATTTCTTAAGGATATATACAGACCAAGGGTTACTGGGAGAAAGTTATTTAGAAACCTTTGATCCTTTTTACCTACGCATAGACCCCATGAACTTAAATGAGCCCACGGTAGCGGGCAACACCATTTCGTTGAGTTGGGCCGCTTCGGAATCCCCTTATTTTTCGCACTATGAGATTATTGTCCGCAATCATGAAGGAGGTAGTGGTTATGGGTATCAGGACATCCCGGTGGCCACCATCACGGACAGGGAGACCACTGAATGGGTGGACGAGAATCCGCCTTACTTTGAAAATCCGTTTTACCATATTAGGGTACACACCCTGTTCGGCAACTACTCTGAATATAGCACTGATGTGACCACTTTTTGGCAAGTCCCCTTTAAACGACCGGAAATTCTATCCTTAAAGCTGATAAAATTTTATGCCATTGATCCCTCGGAACCCGTGGTCTATTTCTGGGGGCAGGAGAGTGGGGAAGGGTTGCAACCCTATACGATGCTCCGTGTTAATTACGACACTCAGCAAACGGAAGCCGTAGCCGATATTAGTCCCCCATCGGACACGAATGTTCCCATTAAATTGATTGTTTCTCCCAATGGAAAAGAATTGGTGGTTCATCAAGGGGTGGAGCTCCATTTTTACGATGCCACCACCATGCAGTTTAAATATGCGGTGGACCCCGAAGGTGTTTTCAGTATACAAGATTTCAATTATGATTCCCTTCGGGATATCTGGGTGATTTCGGATGGAGACGACATTTTCACCTTGCAGCGGGACAATGCCAATATGGCCTTGATCGACACCACTCCGCATTTTGTGGAGCATCAAGGGGGTGGAAGATACGAGTTCATCATTCTAAAGAATGGACAGATTATTTTGGGGCACTACAACGAAGCTACCAGTTTTGTATTCGATCTGGATGCCAATGGAAACTTTATCGGAAGCCAGTCGGTCAATATCCAATTCAGGAACAACAACCAATATAAAACGGAGCAATTGTTGTACAATGCATCTATGGATTTATTGGTGGATACCGAACAGAACAGATTGTATTCCAGCACTACTTTCCAGAATCTCAGCTCTTTTGAAAAACCGAATTTTCCAACCGGTATAAGTGTTGATGGCACCAAAATTTTCGGAACGGACAACGATTACAATTGGAACATTGATGATGACAGCCCACATAAAAAAGAGGCCATTATTTTTAATCGTAATACATTGGGCATTACCAAAGCGGAAACCCTTGGTTATCCACAGATCCTGTTTGAAAATTTTAGGGGAGAGGTAATAAGCATTTCCAGTGGATTGAAAAAAGAGACGTTATACCGCAATGTAAATGATACTGCGGATATTTTTATAGAGAAGGTGCAGATGCCCTAAACAATCACCGCTTTGTAAAATGGATGTTTTGAGTGCCCTGCTTCATGGTCATACTGCCCTGGCTGGGGTCAAACTCTAAGGTTACCCCGGATTTATAATGTTTAAACCGATCTTTGGCCACGGCATCCATGGGGTAGATCTGTTGCCCTTCGGGTTGGGCCAAGAGGTGGTTGTCCTCACTTGTCACCGTAATCACCAAACTGCTTTCCGTACTGCCGTACACTCCAAGATAGGGGGCAAGGTCTTCCTTGGTTACGGGATAGGTAGGTAAGGCGGGCAGATCAAAAGGCTCGCCAAAAGTATAGGCCAATACGGCTTGGTTCACTTGGCCCAAATCGTAGTTTTCGGCATTGGAGAGTAGGACATAGGCCGTCTTTTCCTCAGGAAAATAATAATACACCGAATTATAACCATCGATCTTGCCATCATGGGTATAGGCCTTTTTATGAAAAAGTTCCGCTTCAAAAATACCCATACCGTAGCCATCCGTTTGCGTCAACATGGTTTCCAAAGAAGTTTGTGATAGTAATTTCCCTTCAAAAAGGGCTTCTACAAACTGGACCAAATCCGGGGCGGACATCAAAATACCCCCGGCCCCCATGGGAATGGAGTAGTGGGTGTCCGCCACGGGCTGCCAACCTATTTGGAAGGTGTAAGAGCGGGTCTTTTTGGTCTCGGTAAGGGTTGCGTCCCCAAATTGGGTGTGTTGTAGATGCAAAGGGTTCAATATTTTTTCCTGTAAAATAACGGAGTAAGGCTGTTGGTACACCTGTTGCAAAAGGTACGAAAGCAACACATAATTGGAATTGCTATAAGCTGCCTGGGTACCAGGTGCAAAATCGCTTCCTCCCGCCGCTATGATCTGTACCATTTCCTGTTCGGTCATGGGTCGGGTATGCCATTCCATAAAACCAGGGTCATTGGTAAAATTGTGGATACCGCTGTGGTGGTTGAGCATTTGGGTCACGGAAATCTTATCCGCGTTCGGGATAGATGGGAAAAATGTATCCAAGGTTTGGGACAGTGAGAGTTTGCCTTCTTCCACAGCTTTCAGTACAAGGACGGCGGTAAAGGTCTTGGTTATGGAACCCACTCGGTACAAGGTATTTTCGGTAGCAGGATTGTTGGTTTCCAAGTTGGCAAAACCTTGATGGGCATTGTATTCCATTTGTCCGTTACGTGATACATGTATGGCGCCCATAAATTTGTCTTGTTGGGTCAAGGTATTCAAAAAAGTGTCCAATTCTTCTTTGGATACTTGCTGTGCTTGAGATAAGCAGGAGCATACTATAAAAGCAAATGCAATCAAAATTTTGGGATGTGACATGGAGCGTGATTTTACTGAAAGAGTAAATTAGCCAAGGATTGTTACAGTGAAAAAAAAAGGAGGCACAATGGCCTCCTTCTACATTTGCATTTTCAGAGAAATTCTTACTCTGCGATCCCGATCAATTTTTGTACTTCGGCATCAAAATTCTTCAGGGTGGTGGCCAAAACCCCAATCTGTTCCTGTGCTTCTTTCCACTCTTTCTGCTCAATGGCCTCGCGCACGCCTGGAAGTGTTTTTACCCCATAGCCCGTGTAAAATCCTGGGGCATAGATCTGGTGCTTGAACCAGTCCCTTCGGGGCAGACCCTTATCCTGTAGCAACACCTGCTCCATACCCATCATCGCCTTGTTGAGCTGTGCCTTTTTGGCGACGGGCAATTGGGTCAGGTCTACCTTGGAAAAGGTATCGATACTCGTTTTTAAATCTGCCATCACATTTTGCAGGGGCGAAAAGTCCAAATACGGGATTTCGGCCTCCATTTTGGCAGGGGCAACCGGTTTTTTGGGATCCATCACCAATTGATAGGCATCCTTTTTTACCAGTTTGTTGTGTTTTTCCACCTCGGAACGCATGTCTTCCAACGTCTTCATCACTTCGCCCAAATAACCGCTCACGGTGCTGTGCCATTGGGTCAGCTCAAACGGCAAGACCTCGGCGTTTGCCATACGGAGCACAATGCGACCCGCGGTATTGGCCAAGGCAACCCCATATTGGAAACCGGGGTCCTTAAAACGGGTATAGTGGGTATAAGTGTCGTAAATGGTATGGTACTCCCCACCGGAGCCTTCGCCACCAAAGCCAAGGTTCAACGAGGCAATACCCGTATGTTGTATAAAGGGGGTGTAATCAGAACCCGAACCTAATGCAGATAGTTTAAACGAGCTGTCGCCACCTCGCATGGAGTTGGCGGCCATTCTACGTTCTGCCACCGAAACGCCTTTCTGGGGGTCGGTCACTACATTGGCCACCTGGGTCACCATAGCCTGTAGGGAGTGGGAACCTCCGGCACCCAAATACCCACGGCTGTTGCCATCAGTGTTGATGTAGGCCACGGCCTTTTGTTTTAACTCGCCAATATGGTCCTCCACCCATTCCGTGGAACCGATCAATCCGGGTTCCTCGGCATCCCAAGCACAGTACACCAAGGTACGTTTGGGCTTGCTGCCCTGCTTGGCCAATTTGGCCACTACGCGGGCTTCTTCCATTAAGGCCACCATACCGCTCAACGGATCGCTGGCACCGTGTACCCAAGCATCATGGTGGTTACCACGAACCACCCATTGATCAGGGAATTCGGAACCTTTCATGGTAGCGATGAGGTTATGGGCAGGTTTCAACTGCCAGTCAAACTCCAGTTTCAAATGTACCTTGGCGGGACCAGGACCAATATGATAGGTAATGGGGAGTCCACCTCTCCATTTTTCGGGAGCCACGGGACCTTCCAACGCTTCCAACAACGGTTGCGCATCTTCATACGAAATAGGCAACACCGGAATCTTGGTGATGGTAGGGGCCTCTTCACGCTTCAATCGCTTGGCATCCTTGGTGGCGGCATAACCCGGGGTCAACACGTCGCCGGGATAAAGAGGCATGTCCATCACGGAACCGCGCTGTACACCCGTTTTGTTCTTGAACGGACCTTTGGGGTACACATCGCCTTGGAAATAGCCATCATCCATAGGGTCGGAGTAGATGATACAACCAATGGCGCCTTTTTCCGCGGCCAGTTTTGGTTTAATACCTCTCCAAGAACCTTGGTATTTTGCGATGACGATCTTTCCTTTTACATCGATGCCCAATTTTTCCAGTTCTTCATAATCACTGGGAATCCCATAGTTCACGAAAACCAGGTCGGCCTCCACATCGCCATCGGTGGAGAAGGCGTTGTAGCTGGGCAACAATTTATCACCTTGCTCTGTATACGGGTCGCCCTCCACGGGAATCGCCTTTAAGGAAGCGGAATACTTTGTTGGGGCAGTAAGCTCCAATACACGGATTTTAGGGTAGGGGAAAAGCACTTGGTAGGTATCGATACGAGTATCGTAACCCCAGGATTTGAACTGTTTTTCCATCCATTTCACGTTCTGTTCGCCATAGGCGGTACCGACCCAGTGCGGCTCGGCGGCCATGAGCTTCATCCAGTCGTCCAGATTGGAGGCAGTAAGTTCTTTTTCGAATGCGGCCTCTAGTTTGAGTTCTTCGTCGGAGGCCTTTTTGCTGAACCCAAGGACGGTTTCCTGGGCAGATACGGTAAGGGTACCCGCTAACAGCAATAGGGAGAGTAATTTATTTTTCATTGTTTTGAATTAGCTCTTTAAATTTAAGGGATCATTTCAGGTTATTAAAGTAAAAGCTAGAGAAGTAATGATGAATCTTCAAAGAATTTACATTTTCTTTGAAAAGACGAGTTAAAATCGAACAATCAAAAATATGAACCCAGCAGTAGACGAATATTTTGAAATCGGTTGCGGTCGATGCCCCTTGGTAGGGACACCGGATTGCAAGGTGCATAACTGGCAGGGCGAAATGAAATTGCTCCGAACCCTTTTATTGGAATGCGGGGTTACCGAAGAACGGAAATGGGGCGTGCCCTGTTATACCTACAACGGACGCAATTTTATGATGCTGGCCGCTTTTAAAGAATATTGCTGGGTCAGTTTTTTTAAGGGCGCCTTGTTGCAGGATCCCTATGGAATTTTGGAAAAGCCCGGGGAGAATACCCAAGCAGGTAGGGTGGTAAAGTTCACCCAAGTGGAACAGGTGAAGGAGAAATTGGAAATTTTGCGCCAATACATCTTTGAGGCCATGGAAGTGGAAAAAGCAGGGCTGAAGGTGAAGCGCAAGGATATTTCGGAATACGAAGTGCCCGAAGAGTTCCAAGACCGATTGGATGCAGACCCTGAACTGAGGGAAGCCTTTGAAAACCTGACCCCAGGTAGACAAAAAGGATACTTGCTCCATTTTTCCGGTGCGAAGCAATCCAAGACCCGTGAAGACCGTATCGAGAAATGCGTCCCCAAGATTTTGATGGGACTTGGGTTCCACGATAGATAGACAATTTACAATGAACAAATTACAATGAACAATTTGCAATAAACAATGGGCAATGATCAATAAACAATAATCAATGTACAGTTTTCAATAATTCAGTACTTTCACCCTAAACCCTAAACCCTAAACCCTAAACCCTAAACCCTAAACCCTAAACCACTAAACCCAACCAACATGTCTCAACGTAGAAAATTCTTGAAACAGGGGGCCGCAGCAATGATGTCCCTTCCCTTGTTATCCTTCGACCCTAAAAAAGATTGGTCCATTGATTCCTTAAAAAACGTTGCTAACAAGGATGACGAATACTGGAAAATGGTCCGTAAACAATTTCCCTTGAAAGAAGGACAGACCTATTTCAACAATGGTACCATGGGCCCTACATCGGGATATGTGCTGGACAAAATGTTCGACCACATGATGCACTGGAACGTGGAGGCCGCTACGGTGGATTACAAGGATGGTTCAGGACCGGAACTGTTGACAGGTTACTTTCCGTACGAAGAACTACGAACCAAATTGGCGAAAATTGTCAACTGTGATTTTACGGAAATCTCCCTGACCCAAAATGCCACTTTTGGCATGAACTACGTGGGTATGGGCCTGGATTTGAAAAAAGGGGATGAGCTCCTCAATACCAATCAGGAACACGGAGGAGGTTTCGGGGCTTGGCAATTGCTGGCCAAGCGGAAAGGCTGTGTGTACAAACAGGCCACCATGCCCGAACCGGCCAATGATCCACAGGCCATTGTGGATGCCATTTTTAAGGAAGTAACCCCAAAAACCAAAGTCATTGCCGTACCGCATATCATTTCAGGCTTTGGAACGGTGATGCCCGTAAAACAAATCTGTGCCGAAGCCAAAAAACGTGGCATTTTCACCATTTTGGACGGTGCCCAGTGTGTGGGACACGTGAAAGTGGATGTGAAAGATATCGGTTGCGATGCCTATTATTCCAGTTTGCACAAATGGATGTTGGCCCCGGCCGGTAGCGGACTTTTGTACATCAATAAAGATGTGGTGGGCGGCATTTGGTCTACCATTGCCAGCTACAACTGGGACAATCAGGACGATCACGGTTTCCGTTTGATGCAGAACGGAACGGGCAATGCCGGGCTTATGGCGGGCTATGATGCCGCTGTGGATTTCTTCAACACCATTGGCCCTGATGTGTGGATCGGGAGGATCAAGGAATTGGGCATACACCTTCGGGATGGCCTGAAACAAATGAAACACGTGACCATCTATTCGTCTACCAACGAGGAACTGGCAGCCGGGATCACCACATACGGGGTAGAAGGCATGTCAGGTCCCGACCTTCAAAAGTATCTATGGGAGAAGGAACGATTGCAACCCCGATCCGTAGGAGAGAAAATGATTCGCCATTCCGTACATATTTACAATTCCAAGGAAGAAATAGACCGTGCGTTGAACCTGATTTCAGGCTTGGCCTAGGTAAATTGTATACAGCGACGGGGGAATGATCCAAAAACCGGGGGGGTCATCGCGGGTCTTCCGGTTTTTTTAATTCTTTTTTAAGATTTTGGTGTGAAAGGTGGGTTTCATTAATCGGTATATTCGTAGAAATAACCCAACCAAATGAAAAAAATGTTACCCCTGGCCATTTTGGCCATTGCCTTCACTTCCTGTAAAAAGGAACAACCGACCGAATCCCCCAAAATAGCCTATACCGGCATTACGGAATCCATCAAACCCGGCGATAATTTCTTCATGCGCGTGAACAAGGTTTGGTACGATTCCATCCAAATTGCCGAGGATCAGGTAGGGGTGGGGTCTTACAGTTTTTTGAACATCCCCCAGAAAAAATTACTTCAAAATATATTGGAAGAAGTTTCCGCTACGGAGCATGAAGCGGGAACAGTGGAGCAGAAGGTAGGCGATTTCTATGCTTCGGGAATGGATACGGCCCAGATCAATAAAAGAGGGTACGAGCCTTTGAAGCCTATTCTGGAACGCATCAATGCCATTTCTGATGCGAAAGGTGTGATGGATTTTGTGACCGAAGAAATGGAAACGGGCAACAATTCCGTGATAGCATTGCGTGTGTCACCCGACAACAAGAACAGCAGCCTGAATATTTTGCATGTGAGCCAATCAGGATTGGGACTTCCCGATCGGGATTATTATTTTAAAACGGATTCGGCAACGGTAGGCATCCAAAATGCCTATAAAAAGTACATTCCCGCTTTGTTCGAGCTTGCCGATCACGAGAATGGCACTGAAAAGGCCGAGACCGTTTACGAAATGGAAAAACAGTTGGCCGAATCGCACAAGACCCGCATCGAAAGACGAAACATTAAGGCGAATTATAACAAGTTTTCCGTTGCGGATATGTCAAAGGACAATCCCAAAATCGGTTGGACCGAAATGTTGACCACTTTAAAATTGGAGGCCGATTCCGTAGATGTTCAACAACCTGCCTATTACACCAAATTGAACGACATGTTGGGGACCACTTCTTTAGAGGATTGGAAAACCTACCTTATGGCCCATACATTGGACAATTATGCCAATTTTTTGAGCACCCCTTTTGAAAAAGCGGTGTTCGAATACAACAAGGTGCTTTTGGGCCAATCCGAACAACAGCCCCGCGCCAAGTTGATGGTACAGCAGGTAGACCGTATGTTGGGCTTTGCGTTGGGGCAGCTGTATGTGAAACGCTATTTTGATGAAGAGGATAAAAAACGCGTCGCCGATTTGGTGAACAACCTTCAAAAAGCTTTTGAAAACCGCATGTCCAAACTGGATTGGATGAGTGACAGTACCAAGACCAAGGCGAAAGAAAAACTGTATGCGATTACCAAAAAAGTCGGCTACCCTGATGTTTGGAGGGAGTATGATGTCACCATTGGCAGGGATACCTATTTTGAGAACGTGGTTACCCTTCAAAAAAATGCCTACGAATACCGGATCAAGAATCTAAACAAGGCCCCGAACAAAGAGGAGTGGGGAACAACCCCTTCCACCGTGACGGCCTATTACAATGCATCTTTGAATGAAATTGTGTTCCCTGCCGGAATCTTGCAGTTCCCTTATTTTGACAAGGAGGCGGACGATGCGGTGAATTATGGTGGCATCGGGATGGTGATCGGGCACGAATTGACGCATGCTTTTGATGACAACGGTTCACAATATGATAAGGACGGTAACCTGAAAAACTGGTGGACCGAGGACGATTTGACCAAATTCAAGGCGAAGACCCAACAATTGATCGACCGCTACAGCACGTTTACCGTTTTGGATAGTGTGTATGTAAAGGGTGCCTTGACCATTGGTGAGAATACAGCAGATAACGGAGGTATTGCCATTGCCTATGACGCTTTCAAATTGACCCAACAAGGTCAGGATACCGTAAGGATTGGTGATTATACCCCTGATGAACGCTTCTTTATGTCCATCGCCAGGATTTGGAGGGTTAAGGTAAGGGATGAGTTTATGCGCAATTATGTGAACACTAACCCCCATTCGCCAGCTATATGGAGGGTGAACGGCCCGTTGATGAACTTCACGCCATTTTACGAAACCTTCGACCTGCAACCAGGAGATCAAAACTTTAAATCGGAAGAAGAACGCATCAAGATTTGGTAATAAAAAAGACATATCTAACCATCACGGTACTGTTCATGTGCATGTGTTGTCATGCGCAGGACAAGAGTGTTTTTCAAGATGCCAATGAATTGACCAAGGAAACACAGCGTGTAATCTCTGTTGCACCGGGACAGAAAATCGATACTGCTTATTTTAGGACCTTGTTTCTTCCCACCGCGCACTTTACTGTTGTGGGTGAAGAAGATGGTAGTTTCATGCATGAGACCATGGACTTGAATGATTTTCTGGTTACCCTAACTGATGAATATTATACGCTCGGATATCATGAAGAGGCCACGGGAGAAATGATTGAAGAATACAATGGCATTGCCCAAATCATCCAGAGTTTTGAAGGAGTTGATTCCGAAAATGAAAAAGGAAAAGGGGTTGGGAGCTATCAATTGGTTTATTCCGATGGTAGATGGTGGATTGCCAATATGATCTGGACCATGAGTTCGGACGATGGCAAGGACATCCCTAAAAAATACCTTTACCAGAATCGTTGAATTTCGGTATGGTCCCAACACACTCCATACAACAATTATAAAACGCGAGGTATTAAAAACAAGGGCTTTTTTACCCTCAAATTTTTCAAAAAGAATTTCTGATGGCGTGTCAAAATTAGCGATACCTTCGACAAAAAATTTTTGACATTAGAGCAAAAGGTCCGCATGGTTGAGAACCTGTTCGGACAGTTGGAAAAGGAAAGCACCCAATTTCAGAAATCGTCTGGATTAAGCTGTGTTTCAGGTTGTGGAAAATGCTGTAGCTACTCCCAAATAGAAGCTTCCCCTTTGGAATTTTTACCATGGGCCTT
Source organism: Allomuricauda sp. M10 (assembly GCF_020782875.1). Taxonomy (GTDB): domain Bacteria; phylum Bacteroidota; class Bacteroidia; order Flavobacteriales; family Flavobacteriaceae; genus Flagellimonas. Next base: position 18,903 of record NZ_JAJGBN010000004.1, read on the forward strand.
TCATTTGTTTTTAACCGGCGGGGCAGAGGAAACGCTCGATGCCTTGAACGCCAATCCCAATACCCATTGTTTTTTGTTTAAACCGCTTTCAGCTTTGGATCAGGGGCATTGTGGCAGTTATCCCTACCGCGGGCTGATCTGCCGTTTGTTCGGTTTTGGGGCCACTCGCGATAAATATGGAAGTTTGCGTTTGGCCACCTGTAAGATCATCCGTGAAGGACAGGCCGAGCAATACAAAACGGTGAACGAAGCCATTGTTAAAGGGCTGTATGTACCCGTGTTCACGGATTACTACATGCAACTGAACCAGATTGATTACGCTTTGGGCAGTAAGTTACTACCGGTGAACAAAGCCCTAAAAATGGCGCTGGAAGAGGTGCTGCAATACTACACCTACAGACCGTTGCCTGATGCGGGTATCCAATGCGTTTAGGACCACCTGAAATTTGAACTTATGGTTTCCTTGCTTTGGATGTATAACAAAGCTTATTTCCTCAAATTTTCAAAAAAATTGGGCTAAAACATTCTTCAAAACGGCTCCGAATGGCAACGATAACCCATGTTTACAGTTTGATGCCAAAAAGCAAAAAATCCTGTGAACCGCGATTGCTTAAGAAAAGATCGTTGATGCCATCTCCGTTCAAATCCACAAAATCGATATCAAAACCTCTACCGGCAATGCCCTTTGGAATGATTTTGTCGGTTCCTTCGGTAAACATCCCTTCGCCATCATTGAGATAAACACTGAATGGCGTGTCGCCCCCAAACTTGTCCCCGTTTGTATTTCCGGTCATGATATCTGGATCACCATCACGATCGATGTCCAAAAAGGCCACCCCAAAACAACGATTGTCATCTTTGGGCAAATGGGTAGCGGTAATATCCGAGAAAAAGCCTTTCCCGTCGTTGAGCAGCAATCTATTCTGCCTCAGGGCGTTGTCCACAAAAGCCTGAACGTTGCCAAATAGAATATCCAGATCGCCATCCCCGTCAATATCCGCCACGTCCACTTCACGAGTTTCCTCGGGTTCTTTACGGTAGGGGAGCCTGGAGGCAGATTGATCTTCAAAAAAGCCATTTCCGGTATTGATCAATATTCTATTGGCATCTTCATTGCCTATCAGAAGATCTTGATCCCCGTCGTTGTCCACATCGGCAAGGGTTAGGTCTTGGGTAATATCTAAAAATGCACCGAACCGCTCAAGGGTCTCATCCTTAAAATGGCCTGTTCCGTCGTTGATCAATATATTGTTCTGGCCGTTGTTTCCGATCAGAATGTCGGGGGCGCCATCGGCATTGATATCAAAAACCACCACGGAATTGGAGGTGCCGGTAACCGGAATCCTATCCCCACCATCGGCAAAAGTGCCATCACCATTGTTCAAATAGAGTTCATTGGTCTTGTCGTCCTCACTGACCACAATGATGTCCAAATCTCCGTCCCCGTCAAAATCGGCAATGCCAATGTCCTCGCTGTCATGATCCACCTGGGGTATCCGCAACGCACTCTCGTTGGTAAACTTTCCCTTTCCATCATTGATGAGCAGAATGTTGGGCCTGTGCTCATTGGCGATTAAAATATCCATATCCCCGTCTTGGTCCAAATCGGCAATTCCGGCATCCATGCTGAGCAATTGCAGGTCCTTATAGGGCAAATGGGTTGTTGTGACGTCTTTGTAGTAGGTAGTAGAGCCACCACTTTCCTTATTTTCTTGCCCATGACCCGACTGCAAAACAACAAGGGCCAAGCTTAAGGGTATAATTTTCCAATGCATTGGGATAGTTTAGAGATTCTGTACGAATATAAAATATTTTGCACCACTTGCAGGTCACGAGCACCTATTGAAAATAGAAGTGCGCGAGTAAAAACTTATTTGTCGAGCCGGAGCCTACTGTCTTGAGCGAGGTAGAAGGGGAGTGGGGGAGGTAAAAGTGTATGGAATGGGTAAAAACCCCAGAATTTTTAAGGTTTTTTTGTGGTTTTTAAATGGGATTTCTTTAGATTCTTAGTTAAAATAAAGAGTTTTGAAGTTTATTTTTTAACATGAACAATTTGTTTTATATTCCTTCTATTAAAAAAGGGTTTAGGTAAGCTTATAATCAACTTCAATCAATCAGCAAAATGACCGATTCAATACTTAGAAAAGTTATAGTATTAGTTCTTATTCCCGTATTTGCGATTTTCGTTCAATTCTTTTTACGAATGATTCTAGGCACTGATTTTAATACAATAGGAATTACCCTTGGCACTTTAGGAATAGGTCAGCTTTTACCTTTTCTTTATTTTGATCATTTTATAACAAATAAAATTTTCGGTCTCAAGCCAACTTATGATATAAAACAAAATGAAGTGTCAATTAAATACAAAATGTCGGTTCAATCTTTAGATAGCACAAAAATAGATGGCCTAAAGAATCAATTCTTGCTAGTGATATTTTTGAATTTGGCGTTGTTTCTCGTAATTATTTATCTAGGTGTAAAGGGAGAAATTGTTTGGCATACAATTTTTGGAGGTATAAGCTGTTTATCTTCTTGGTACTTATTGATATTCAAATGAGTGGATATGATTTATTGGTGTTAATTATAGGTTGTGTAGTTTCTCTGGCGCTAATTTTTGCTGTTTATTTAATAAGGAGGAAATCAAAGAATTTTAGAAGAGAAATTGGCCTAATCAGCAATTTGTCGGATAGTAATCTTATTAATAATCAGGGTGCAGAAAAAAGTAGAAAGGGATTTGATATTCTTTCATCCAAATATTTTATACTATTTCTTGACATTGTATTTATTTCATTTTCTTTCGTTTTTTCTTATTTCCTAAGAATTAATTTTTCTTTTGATTTTATTGAAGTTTTACAAGTACAATTGCCAATTGTATTAGCAATCTTCACTTGTTCCATAGTATTGATAGGCTCTCATAAAGGAATGGTGCTTTATACAGGGGCTAGGGATATTTATCTTATTTTCAATGTAGTATGTATAAGTACCATTTTTTGTATTTTTTTTGTAATCCTAAATAATTATTTTGAATTTATAAAAAAGGGTACAATTCCTCTTTCGGTAATAGTAATTAATGCGATTTTAAGCATAGCATTTTTAATATCATACAGATATTTCTTTAAGTCTGTATATATGTATAAAAATTTCAAAGGGAGAGGCAACGACATAAAAAATGTAATTATTTATGGTGCTGGTTCCTTTGGAGTAATTGCTCACCATGCCATGACTACAATTAGCCCAGGTAAGAGTTCCATTAAAGTTATTGGATATATTGATGATGATCAAATTAAAATTGGTAGAAGACTTAATGGCTTGCCGATTTACTCTAGCAACTCCATTGACGCAAATTTTATTGAGAAAAGAAGGATTAGTGAAATTGTCATAGCAAAAAGCAATCTTGAATCAAGATCACTTAGAAAGATTATTGAACCATTAATAGACTTTAATGTAGAGGTTAAAATCGTTCCATCTGTAGACAATTGGATTAACGGAGAACTCAAGTTTACCCAAATTAAGAGAGTTTTCATTGAAGATTTATTAGAAAGACCAATAATAGGATCTAAGAAGACAAAAATTGGTGAAAGTCTTAAGGACAAAACAATTATTATTACTGGAGGGGCAGGTAGCATAGGAAGTGAGATTTGTAAAGAAATTTGCAAACTTTCTTATCATTCTCTAGTTGTGGTTGACAACAACGAATCAGCCTTAAGAAACCTGATTGTCGATTTAAAACAAAGTGGATTTCACAATTTTATTCCAATAGTAGGCGATGTTTCAGATAAAGGATTTATGACTCTTATATTTGAAGATTATAAACCTAATTTGGTGTTTCATGCCGCTGGATATAAAGATGTTCCTCTTCTAGAGTACAATGTATATGAGGCTATAAAATCAAATGTTAAGGCGACTAAAATACTCGCAGACCTATCAACAACATTCAAAGTCGACAAGTTTGTGCAACTTTCAACAGATAAAGCAGTTAATCCCACAAATGTAGTAGGGGTTACAAAACGAATTGCAGAAATATACTTACAGTGTCTTCAACAAGAATCAAATACTAAGTTTATTACATGTCGTTTTGGAAACCTTCTTGGCGCTAATGGTTCAGTAATCCCATTATTTAGGAAGCAAATAGAGAAGGGTGGGCCATTGACGGTAACACATAAAGAGATTACCCGCTATTTTATGACTATACCTGAGGCAACTCAATTAATTTTAGAATCAAGTTCTATGGGTCAAGGGGGAGAGGTTTTCATTTTTGATATGGGTGAGTCTGTCAAAATCTTTGAATTGGCAAAAAACATGATTAGACTTTCAGGTTTAAAATACCCTGATGACATTGATATAAAAATTACTGGTTTAAGACCTGGTGAAAAATTATATGAAGAGTTATTGGCTAATGGGGAAAACACTTTACCTACCTATCATAAAAAAATCATGATTTGTAAGTTAAGGGATTTGGATTATACTTTTTTACTTTCCAAGATTGATGAACTTTGTGTGTCTAATATGTTTTTTAATGGTGATTACAATCTAAAACTAATGAAAGATATAGTGCCAGAATATATAACAAACAACTCACCTCACACAAAATTTGACTTTAAGAGTTCCGAATACCTTGAACATATTTCAAAAAAGTCTTAGTCATTGCCCTGGGCTTTGTGTTGGGCGTGTAAAACCCAAATAGCGAAGCTATAAGACACAAAGAGCGCTCGGAAGCATATTTTCTTCCTGATTTTTTGATTCTTTTTTATCAAGAAAAAAGATAGAAACCAATTATTTTCTAATGATAGATTCAAAAGTCGTTTTAAAAGAAACTGTTGCCAACATTGTGGAGTCTTTAAGTGAATTAGAAAAATGTTCTATCAATAAAGTAAAAGAGTTTAAAATATCAAGTGAGGTATTGTTTAGTGAAATGAATCTTCAGGTCATCTTTGATGAGCTTTCAAAAATGAAAGGCAGATACATTTATATCATAACAAGTAGAGGTTCAGATAAATCCATCGAAACTATTAAAAAAACTTATTCCAGATTTGATATTTCCAATAAGCCAAGAGTTTCTAATGTTACATTTAATATTTCAAGATTCAATAAAAAACATCATTCGAAAACTCTTTACGTAGGGACTTCAAAAACGATATGTAGACGCATCGTGCAACATCTTGGTTATGGCTCTAAAAGAACGTACTCGTTGGATTTAATTCATTGGTTTCCAAAAAATATTGATATATGCTTGAATATATATCAAGTTTCAACTAAGAATCACTTTGTTATAGAGTTAATCGAACAAGCTGTTTGGGATATGGAAAAACCTCTGTTTGGTAAGCGAAGTGGATTGTAGTAAAGCATAACGTAGTTAACCTATAATAAAGCAAATTGCTTTGACATAAAATCGTTGTCGTTATGACGCTAAAGCATCAAAACTGATTTTATATCAAATAGCATAGCTATACGCAATTTGCTCTACTATATTAATTGTTCCATAATTTACATTATGTAAAATAGAATATTTCAAAACCTGCCCTGTTGCTTTTCTTTTAAAACAAATTCTTGATCCGTTTGGCCCATTGTATGGGAATCTTGTACGGCGCGTAGCGTATCGGAACATCCAACCAGGTACCTCGCTTAACAATAGCTTTTTTGTGTGAGAACAATTCAAAACTGAATTTTCCGTGATACCCACCAATCCCAGAACCGCCCACGCCACCAAACGGTAATTTTTTATTGCTGATATGGATTACCGTATCGTTGATGGTTCCACCGCCAAATGGATATTGCGCCATCATCCGCTTCTGAAAGCTCTTGTTGTTGCTAAAGACATAAAATGCTAAGGGTTTTCCGTATCGTTGTACCATTTCATGTATTTCGTCCTCCGTGGTATATGCAATGATCGGTAAAATGGGCCCAAATATCTCATCGGTCATCAAGGCACTTTCCAATTCCGGATTCTCCACCAATGTGGGTTCCATATACTGGTCATCATCATTCCAATGGCCTCCAAAAACAATGTTTTGCCCTTCAAGCTTCGCTTTAAGTCCCGTATAATGCTTGGCTGTGGTAATCCGTGCAAAATCTGGAGATTCGGCTATGGTTGTCCCGTAAAAACCTGTAATATAGGTTTTTAAGGCTGCTATTAACGCTTCCTTTTGGGTTTCGTGCACCAAAACATAATCCGGGGCTATGCAGGTCTGCCCCGCGTTCAGAAATTTTCCCCACGCAATCCGTTTGGCGGTCAAGTCAATTTTGGCCGTTTCATCCACCACACAGGGATTTTTGCCACTAAGTTCCAAGGTTACCGGCGTTAAATGTTCCGCGGCACTCTTGTACACAATCTTGCCCACCTGCGTGCTACCCGTAAAGAAAATATAGTCCCAAGGTTCCGCCAAAAGTTGTGTGGAGACCTCCACTCCCCCTTCCACCACGGTCACATATTCGGGCGGAAAAACCTTTTTAATTATCTCTGCGATAATGCCAGAAGTATTCGGACTCAGTTCCGAAGGTTTTATCACGGCCGTGTTACCTGCAGCCAAAGCTCCGATCAAAGGGGAAATCACCAGCATGAACGGGTAGTTCCAGGGCGCAATGATCAACACCCTACCAAAGGGTTCAAATTGGATCCATTCCCTCGATGGAAAATTGGTCAAAGAAGGGGTCACCCGCTTAGGTTTGCTCCATCTTCCCAAATGCTTGATCATGTGCTTCAGCTCGCCCAGCGCAAATTGGGTTTCAGTGGCCAGACTTTCAAAACTGGGCTTTTTAAAATCGGCATAAAGGGCATCGCAAATGGCATCTTCCTTATCCGTAATTTCTTGATATAGAAGCTTTAAGTAGTGCTTTCGGAAGGCCACATCATGGGTTTTCCGCAATGCAAAAAAATCCTTTTGTGCTTGTACCAACTGCTTGATCATTGTCCAATTCTTTTGCTAAATATAGGGAAACCCACGTAAGTCCAGCGCATAAAAAAAGCACCGATTTTATCGGTGCTTTCCTTATATCTTTTTAGAAATGACTATAATGTAATTTCTTCGGCTGCTCCGTTAGGGTAGATCAAGGTGGCTACATCGTCGCACTCCCCGTCTCCAAAATCAATGGTTACGGCTAGTCCGTTTTTAGATACCACCATCACGCCTGAGGTCAAATAGTCACAGGCGGCATTGCCTTGAAGCTCTTCCAAGGTTTCCACGGCATATACGTTACCTTCGGCTTCAATCGTCCAGTTTCCGGACAACCCGAATACAGTGCTGGCAAGGTCCTCACCAAAGGTGATGCTGAACGTTTTTTCGCCAGATTCACTGATTACGCTCTCATCTTCCATTTCGATGGACATGTCACTGGTCACGGAAAAGGAAACGGTGGATTGCTCCACGCTGGTATTCACCACATACGTACGGGTTCCGTTTATTTTAATGGTGCCCACATAAAAATCCACATAAGTAGCGGTGAACGATGCGGTTTCCGTACCTGCTTGGTAGGTTACGGTCACGGTTCCGTTGATATTGTCGGTGCCATTAAGAACGCAATTGTTAAAAGTGGCCACAAAACCAGTTTCGGTAAATTCAGCGGCATAACAGTCGCTGATCTTTGCTGTTGCCATCTTGCCTGTGCTTCCGGCATAAATTTCGGCCAAGGCACTATCGGCAACACCGGCCACTTCGTCCGTGGTCAAAATGGTCTGTAGTTCTGCTTGGGTCAGTTTTTCGTCTTCACTGATACCATCTTCGCTACAGGATTGAAAACCCATAAAAGCAATTCCGATTAGGGCAATAGCATAAAATTTCTGTGTAAGTCTGATCATGTTACTTCAGTTAAGTGTTTACGGTGGATAAACGGAGTATGGTGGGGTTTAGTGTGCTGGGAATCCACAGATCGACAAAATGCCATGTTCCTCACCATTATTTTCAGTGATAATTGGTATCTTTCCCTGTCTATATAAACAGAATTCCACATGAAAAACATAAAAACTTCCTTCCTTTTTGCCCTTTCTATCGCTTTTTTACTCTCATGTAGTGATGATGATGGTGGTTCCACTTCTGCGGATGCGGACCTTATCGGTACCTATGATCTACAGGAAGTGAATTTGAGTGGCGCGGTGGATGTGGATGGTGATGGCTCCTCCTCAACCAATTTAATGGATGAAGCCGATTGCATTTCGGGTACCTTGATCATCAGGGACAATATGACCTGGCAGTTTGAACAGACCAATTTTACGGTGACCAATATTACCAACAACCAAGTGCATGTGGATTGTTCCGGAAGCAGCTTGGGAACCGGTGCCTGGGCCAGTGATGGTGTACAGATCGCTTTCCAGGGAAGTTCTTTGTTGGGTACATTACAGATCAGCACCAACCGCATTATCAAGGTTGAAGGTGATGTATTGCCCGGTGTTCAATCTTACGTTTATGTGAAAAGGCAGTAATCCGGTTTAATTCGGACGTTCCAAATCTTTCAACAATTGTTTGAAACCAAGGGCCACACCATTGGTCCAACCAAAACCATCCTGGGTGGGGTACTCCCCTCCTCCTGAAAGTAACGAAAGGTCCTCCACATTGTATTTTTCCATCATTTTTCCAGTATTGGCATACACTTTTTCGTTTAAGGCTAACCAACGTGTCATGATTTCCTTGGCTTCTTCCACGTAGCCATAATTCAATAATCCATTAACGGCTAACCATTGCAAGGGTGCCCAGCCATTTGGAGCGTCCCATTGCTGACCGGAGTGGTCCAATGTAGTGACTAGCCCTCCATCCTTTAAAAAAGTGTTCATGATCATATCCTTTACTTTTTCCGCCTGTTCTTCAGTGGCTAGGCCAAAAAACAAAGGAGTGACTCCCGCCAAAGTGGGTGCCGTGGTCATGGATGCTTTGTCAAAATTGTAATCGTGGAAGTAGCCGTTCTGGTCATTCCAAAAATAGGTTTGGATGGCTTTCTTTCGTGTTTCTGCCAATGTCTCAAATTGTTGTTGTGCCGATGTATCCCCTTTGATGCCATTGGCCTTGGCCAAGGTCTTTTCCATAAAATACAGTAGGGAATTCAAATCCACAGGTAATATGGAAAGGATCTCCGTGGAGGCAAGACCTCCCTCCTCCCCAAACCATCGGGAGCTAAAATCCCAGCCCGAAGCCGCTGCGGACCGAAGGTTTTTATACAGCAGTTGTTTTAAAGAATCCGAAGGCAAGGAACTGGCCAATAAAAAATCCTCTTTGTAAGACTCTGGTCTCGGGGTATTTCCCGCATCCCAATACCGGTTCAGGGTAATACCGTCACTAAGGTTCACCACCCGTTTTTCTGGGTCGAGGCTATCCCCTTTTTGTGCCCCTTCCATCCAATATTGGTATTCCTTGGTCATCTGCGGAAGGTATTTTACGAGCAATTGTTCGTCTTTTCTAGCAATGGCGTCCACCATTAACGCAAAGTATGGGGGCTGTGAGCGCGTTTTATAGTAATCGCGGGTACCGTTTGGTATAAATCCGATGGAATCGATCAAGAAAGCAAAATTATCCACCATACTTTGGGCCACTTCGTCCTGCTTGTCTACCAATAAACCTTCCATGGTGAAATAACTGTCCCAATAGTAGATTTCCTGAAAACGACCCCCGGGAACAATGTAGTTGTGGGGCAATGCTATTCGGGTGGAATGGGCAATCACACTATCCGGATTTCGTTTCAATTTATCCCACATGTGTGAAATATGGGTATACATGTTTTGAGTGGTATCCAATTCAAATTGAAGCCCTTTCATGGATTTGTCCTCAAAGTTCTCCAATACAAAATCGTTTAAGCTAAATTCTTGATTGTCTTTGGTTTGAAGGTATTCTTCTTCAAGTGTTGCTATATCTTTTTTCGGGACCAAGTCCACAAAGGTTTTGGAATCTTCAAAAATGCCCGACATCTGTACATCCTTGAAGAGTTGGGTGTCATAAAAACTGATGGGTTCCGTGCTTACAGGTGCTTCCTGTTTGCAACCAATCAAAAAAGCGATGATCAAGGTTCCAAATAACCAATTTTTCATTGTGCAGTGTTTAATCTTGATTAAATATAGGATAATAAGCGCAATTTCAACTCGTTAAATCGTATACGATTCGTAATTTGCAAGCATGGGCCATGTATCGGTTTTAAGGGACAAAATCAAGGAACACCTTCTTCTTCAAATACGGGAAGGTCAGTTAGGAATTGGCAAAACCATTAATTTGGCGGCTTTGTCTAGAGCAACAGGAATAAGCGTCACCCCTATCCGAGAAGCTTTGAGTCAATTGGAGCACGCCCGAATCATAAAGGCGGTACCCAACAGAGGATTTGTGGTGTCCCCACTGAGCAAATCGGAGGTTAAGGATATTATCAGCACCATTGCCCAACTGGAGATCATGGCGTTGGATGCTTCCCATTTGAATACGGATGAAATCAGTGCTTTAAAAAATATACTGGTGCGTATGGAAACCTTTCATCATATTTCGGAAGGATTGCCATTTCATCTGGAGTTTCATAGCAAATTGGTGCAAGCTTGTCAGAATAAGGTATTACTTCAGGTATTGGACGATTTGCGACTCAGATTATCGTTTTACGAACATCAATTGCTCAACAAACCCCAATTTTTGGAAAGTATGCTGCGCCAGAATAGATCCATTGTGGATGCCATTGAAGAGGATAATATTCCTACAGCGGCTTTGTTGCTCAAGATGAACTGGATGGCGATTTTGGAGTTAATGATTGCACAAATGGACGTTAAAAAAGGTTAATCTTCTGACTATCAAAATAAAATAAGTGTAATTTCGTTCTCGGTTAAAACACATATCCATGCAATTCTTGAACAAGGAAATCGAGGCCCTTACGAAACGCAGAAAATCCCAATCGTTGGTCAAAAAACAAGTTTCTTGTGGAATTTTCCAAGATTTGGAACTTGCCGATTTGGAATCCAAAAAGATCGCGACCAAAAAATAACCCTACTTCCCTTTTGCTTGTAGTTTCTGTTTGGCCCATTTATAATCGGCCGGACTGTTGGCATTGAACAAAGCAATGTCCTGATCCGGATGAACCAATTTCACATCCGAAATCATTAAAAAATCCCGCGGGGAATGTTTTTGGGTTTTATCCACATGTACTTTAACGGCCTTAAGCCCTGAAACTTCCCAAATGGCAAATAAGGGTTCCGGTACCTGCCCATTTTGATGAGCATAGGCCGTTGCCCATTTATTGGAATCCCGTTCCTTTGCCAATTTTAGGAGCGATTGTTCATCTACAAAAGGGAGGTCACAGGCCAGCACTAACCACGCCACATTTGGATGCTTTTCATGGGCACTCAGAATCCCATTCAAAGGACCTTTATATTGGTCCATGTCCTCAATGCGTTGAAAATCCCACAGGCCAAGTGATTGCCCTTTTCCAATGCCTACAAAAACAGCATCGCACACCTTTTGAAGGAGTTTCATTAGGTGATCACGTTGCGGACTTTTGTGGTAAACAATCTGTCCTTTATCCGAACCCATTCGTGAACTTTTGCCCCCGTCAAGGACCAGGCCATACAAGGTTTTATGTTCCGGCGTACCCATACTTTAAAGATACGCAGAGAAAACAGATTCAACTAAAATTTCACATCCAAACCATTTCTGGTGGAGGAATCAGAGCGATCTCATCATACGAATTGATGAATTCATGGTCTTTGGCGTAATTGTGGTTCACTGCTACTGCCAATGAAGTCAGTTTCTTGAGTGCCGGATAGGTGTTTCCCAAAAAGATTTTAAGTTCCCCAACTGTTTTGGGCAAAGGCTTCCCGGTAATATTGGAAGTGGGTACGGATAATGTGGGACTGCCCACAATTTCCTTGGCGGTCCCGTATAAAAGTATCGTCATAATTTCAACCTATTAAAATTGTCTGCTTTTGGTTTTGGCTAGATAGGTTGGAATGTTGTTTGGATCGGGAGATGTTCCCTTGAACCGATGAAATTATTAAAAATTGCACAAACCGTTACCAATTTAACAAGCCCGCTGATTTTTTAACTTTTCTTTAAACCAATTCCGGAAATGCCACATACTTTTCATAATATTTGTGCGTTTTGCATGCAGAACCTTAACTTCTTTTGAAAATGAAAAACGTATTTCGATATTTATTTCTCGTTTCTATAACCTTAGCTATTTTTTCCTGCGGTAATTCGGATGATGATGTTCGTTTCGACATCAACAATAGCGAATTGGGCCTTGGTGAAGAACCGGATGATTGCCTTGGTTTTGGTGAAAATGAACTCTTGCTTTCCATTCAGGATGAGTACACTACCCTACCCGGAAAAGTTTCGATCCTTTTCAAGGTTTCCGATCTTTTGGGGAATCCCATTTCAGGATTGACTGCGGATGAGTTCACCATTTATGAACAAGGACGAAACGATGATTGTTTCAATTTGATATCTCCTTCGGAGTCCCAAGCGAGGATTTCTCCCAATACACAGATTTTTAACAACAACACCATATTGGTCCTGGATTTGAGTAACAGTGTCTTGGCAAGTAGCTTGACGGAATTGAAATCGGCATCGACAAGTTTTATCAACAACGTAATGCCTTCGCCAGAAACAACATCCTTTAAAATGGCCATTTATTGGTTTGATGGTGAGGATGAGCTACATCTTTTGAATCCCCTAACCTCTTCCACCGCTGAATTAACAGCCGCTGTGGATGGTATCACTGCAGATATCAGCAACGATCCGAGTACCGATCTTTATGGAGCGGTGATCAAATCCACCAAAATTGCTGAAGATTTGTTGAGGGCCAATTCCAATGCCATCGGGGCATCTTCCGTGGTATTGTTCACGGATGGAACCGACCAGGCGAGCCGATACAAGGAATCTGATGCCCTTAAAGCAGTAAATGAAGCCAGCAGGAACATTTCCTATTTCACCATTGGACTAGGAGCGGAAATCGATACCGAAGTCCTTTCCGAAATTGGTAAGACCGCCAGTGTCTTTGCTGCCAATAAGGAAGAATTGGAACTTACTTTCAATGAAATTTCAGAACGCGTCTCCGAGCAAGCCAACAGTTTTTACCTTTTTGAGTATTGTACCCCAAAACGGGATGGTAGTGGCGTGAGCAATCTGGTCATACGATTGAGCCATGGAGGGCTGAAAGGTGCCGTTCAGACTAAATTTGATGCAAAAGGATTTGAAGGAGGATGTCTATAAGTTTCTAGCGGAATTTACCGGAATCCTTTTTGCATAAATCCGTATCTTGGAGGTCAAATAAACTGAAACAAACTATGACATTCCGAAAAAAATCTTTTCGTATTCTTTTGTTGTGCTTCCTATTTGCGGCGGCATTTAACACCTATGCCCAACACATCAGTCCTTTGGAAGGAAGATGGGACCTAGAAATGGACTTTATGGGCAAAAAAGCCCCGTCTTGGCTGGAAATCCGACATTCGGGTACGGCAACTTTGTTGGGCCGTTTTGTATTTGCCTTTGGTAGTGCAAGACCTATTTCCGAGGTAAAAACGTATGGTGACAACAAATTCACTTTTAGTATTCCCAATCAATGGGAACCCAAGGGAAGTGATATGATCTTTCATGGGCAACTGACAGATGGAAAAATGAAAGGCACTATGATCTTTACCGATGGTACCACAATGCATTGGACCGGTGCCAAGGCTCCAGAGCTTGCCTATACCGAAAATGCGAAATGGGACAAGCCCATCAATGTTTTTAACGGAAAAGATTTGACCGGTTGGCATGTGGATGGTGAAAAAAATCAATGGGTCATTAAAGATGGCGTATTGACCAGTCCAGAGTCTGGTTCCAACTTGCTCACCGATCAAAAATTCAAGGATTTTAAACTGCATGTGGAATTCCGTTATCCCCAAGGAAGTAACAGTGGAATTTACCTTCGTGGCCGTTACGAGGTTCAAATCGTGGACAGCGAAGGATTGGAGCCTTTGGACATTTATCTAGGTGGTGTATATGGATTCTTGGAGCCCAATGAAAATGCTTCCAAGCCTGCAGGTGAATGGCAAACCTATGATATTACGTTGATCGGAAGAAGGGTAACCGTAACCTTGAATGGTAAAACAGTCATCAATGATGCTACCATACCAGGAATTACTGGTGGAGCCATCGATAGTAAGGAAGGTGAACCTGGACCTTTCATGATTCAAGGCGATCATGGACCCATTGAATATAGAAGTTTTGTGGTGACGCCAAGAAAAGAATAATTTTCAAGAAACTAGCAAGCATAAAAAAGCCCGATTTAATCGGGCTTTTATTTTTACTGTACTTCTACAGGTTTTATTTTGATGTTGCGCCATTTTACTTTTATGCCGCCACCATCGTGAATTTGAAGAGCAATTGCTCCAACGCCTTCACCAATTTTCTCATCGGTAAGATGGACCATTTCCACTCCGTTCAGCCAAGTAACGATATCCGAACCGTGCACCCTAATCTTCATGGTATTCCACTCACCCATTTTAAGTGCTTTATCCTTTTCAGGTTCAGGTTGGATCAACCAACCACGGCCATAGGATTCATAAATACCTCCGGTATATTTTCCTGGAGGGGCAACTTCAACTTGCCACCCACTTACAATGGTACCTTCAAAGGTAGAGCGGATGAAAACGCCACTGTTCCCATTGGCTTCCTGCTTAAATTCTAGGGTCAGTTCAAAATCCTTGTAAAAATCCTTGGTGGACAAATACCCGTAATCGGCTTTGGGACCACTTTCACAAATAAGTTCGCCGTTTTCAACGTACCATTTTTCCTCACCGTGAACAACCCATCCGTCCAAATCTTTTCCATTGAAAAGGCTCTTGGCTTCTTGGGCAGAAACCGTCTTTGTCACCAAAACGGATAAAATAGCAAATGCAATAAGTTTCTTCATTATCTAGTCAATTTGAAGAAGAAAGATATACAATTCTCTTCCAAAACGGTCAAAAAAATAGGGTTTTTGGCCCAATAGTTGTTTTACAGATACAAACAACTGCTGACATCCTATCAATAACTGAAGTTCAACCTCAAAAAGATTCGCTATGGATGTTGTAAAGGAAATTATTCAGAACAGTGCCATTGGACCGCTTTCCTATGGTTACAAAAGTGCCGTACTCATCTTGTTCGGACTTATTGTTAGTATTTTGTTGATCATGTTGGCCCTTTTGTTGAGTCACGGTGCCAACCTGACCTTTCATTATGGTTATTAACGATAAATGAGTCCGTTTCCGGTTTCTTGGTCTTCCAGTGGTTTGCTCAGGTCGATTAAGAAACCATTGATCACGGCATGGGTCAATTTGCCATTTTTTTCCAAAAAGAAAGTCGGGTTTATGCCAGGACGAAGATTGAATCCTTTCAGTTCAAAATCCCCGCCCACTCTGTGTAAAGGCATGTTGACCGAAAATCCTTCTTTGGGCAAAGTTCCCTTTATGTAGGCAATGCCCTGTGACAACACTTTTGATGGATTGGAAACGGTTTCCATTGTCGCCACCTTTGGTGGAACAATCTTGTATCCCGTGGCATCAAAAGTATTATAAGCGAAAAAAGTACTCAAATCGCCTTGATCGGTTACGGAGCTGCGATAATAAAAATCGTTGTGTCCTTTTTTGTCCGCTTCATCCTGAATGATTCCTAAATCCAAAATATAATCCTTGCCCTTGAGTTCATAGGTGGCATTGGCTATTTTTAGATCGAACAACATGCGATCGTTCTTTGGAATTTTTTCGTAATCTTCCGTTGGGATGCTCTCGTAACTTTTGGTTGCAATGGTATACAGTGCAGAAAGGATAGAGACGTAATTCAATTTCCGTATTTCCTGTTTTTCCCTATCCTCAGGAAAACCGCCAGATTCAATCAGGATTAGACTTGTGCCCCATTTGGCAATGTTGTCGCCAAAGGCACGCGGTTCAAAATCGTCGCTATATCTTCCTACCTGGCCGGGCGCATAGTTTTGAATGATCTTATCCATGAACACAATGACCTTCATAGCCTTGGCTCGAACATCATTTATATCTTTTTCATAGTTGTACGCAGTGGCCAAATACGAAATGGTGGCCGGTTTTTCGGTACGTTCCGCATTATAATACCTACTTTGATCGTGAAGGTTAAAACCGAAGGAGGCGTCCAAACTATCTCGAAGTCTCTTCAATGTCTGTCCTTCTGGAGATTGTAAACGAAGTGCATCCCGATTGATATCAACTCCCAAGGCGTTCCTTCGTGTGAAGACTTCTGCCCCATCCGGGTTCAACATGGGCAAAAAGTGCAGTTTTAATTTGGAAAGGATCACTGCTTTTTCCTCTTCAAAATCCGGTGAGTCCAAAAAATGGAAAATATCAAAAATGGCTTGGGTGGCCGTAGGTTCGTCTCCATGCATTTGCGACCACAGGAAAATGTTCTCACTTCCAGTACCAATGCTGATCAAATTTAAGTCACGACCCTCAATGGATTCTCCAACCTTCTGGACCTCAAATTTGGGATTGGATTTTATCTGATCGATCAAAGGTTTTAGGTCGGCATGTTTGATACGCCTTTTTCCTAGCGAAGGTTCCTTGTATTTCTCATAGGTTTCATACAATTTAGAGGTCAACGCATCTTGAGCCGTTAATGAAAGCGATATCAGGGAGATTGCCAGGGGCAACAATTTTTTGATTATCATATTATTTTGTTGGAACGGGTTTAAAATTAAACTTTTTGGTGGCCTTTCGCACTTTTTCCACGAAATCCATGCCAGGATCTGTTTTGGTGGTGCGGTAGCCTTCATCTACCTCCAACCAAAAAGGGTGTCCTTCAAATTGGGTGTATTCTTGATGGCCGATAACGTATTCAATATCGTATTTGGATGCCAAGTATTTAACCAGGAAGATATTGGACTTCAATTGTTTTTTGGTGAGGGGAAGTCCTTCGGCCCCCCCTACATTTTCAATGCCAATGGCACAATGGTTCAGTCCGATGGTATGACGGGCCATGGTGGTTTCCGGCATTAGTCTATAAATGGTCCCATCTTGATCTACCAAGAATTGTGAAGACACGTTAAGGCCACTCACATTGACCAAATCGGGTCTCCAATTGGGCAAGGTGGAGCGATTAAAGGCAGTAAAGGATTTTTGTAAGGATGGAATGGCTGTCCAGTGCAACACCACCATTTTAGGGGTAATTTGCGTGGAATCCTTGTCCAAACCGTATCGTTGGGCCATATACTCTTTGGTGAGTTCTATACGTTGATCATCAAAGATGATGGGAATATCAACTATTTTCTTTTGTGTTGTACAGGCTGTCAATGATAAAGCCAACAGTATGACAAATGCTATTCTATTCATTCAATTTTGGTTAAGGAGGTATCAATGGGAACGGCATAGCAGATCATGATTTTCTTTCTGCCCCATTCGCGTGCTTTTTTAATGTCTTTACCCATATAAATGTCTATTCGGTTTCGCCATTTGTAATGCATCTTGTCCAGAACATAAAAGGTATCAGGGAAAGTATCGATTTTCACCATGGTATTATGTATTAATCCCTTTTTTATAAGATCCCTGGATACAGCAATACTTTTCATTCCAGGTTTTAGGGTGTCTCCCCAAGCGGCAATGGAGGGACTGATGCTATCCGTTTGCCAATGTACCGAATTGTAGGCGGAGGCTGTAACCTCATGCCCTATCCAATCATATTCTTTGGCAGGTTTGGCTTCCTCGTTTTTGGAGCAAGATGCTATAAAAATAAAAAGGAGTACTAGTTTCTTCAATACAGGTATCGATTTAACTTTAATGGCGTATGTTCATTTCCCTAACTCGGCAAGGGAACATAGGTTTGGTCGTTTGTCATCATCGGGAACGATTTGTTGGCCCAGGCTTTTTTGGCCCACTCCAATTTCTCTTGGTCCGAAGAAACAAAATTCCAATAAATATAGCGTTCCTCAGGGAATGCTTCACCCCCGAACAGCAGTAAATGTGTATTGGGTTTTAGGTTGATGTTACACGTATCCTCTACTTTGGAGACGAGGATGTTTCCTTTTTCCACAGATTCCCCACAGGCTTCAATACCCCCTTCCACAATACAAATACCAATTTCCCCTTTCAATTTTCCATTTACGTTAAGGGCATACGCTTCCTTGTTGATCACTTCCACCATGAACAATGGGGAATGTACCGGTACAGGGGACTTTTTTCCGTACCCCTCGCCTGCCACCAGCTTAAATTGGGTAGTGCCATCATGCCATTGTGGTAAATCTTTTCCATCAATATGGTGAAACTCGGGATCCATGTCTTCCAGTGCTTTGGGTAAAGCCACCCAAATCTGGTAACCATGTGCCGTGAACGTGTTCCCATTTCGCAAGTCTTTCGGAGTACGCTCGGTATGCGTGACCCCTTTTCCGGCCGTCATCCAATTAACAGAACCTGGACTGATGCGCTGATAGGTACCCAAACTATCTTCATGAATAATTTCCCCTTCCAACATAAAGGTTAGTGTGGAAAGTCCCATGTGAGGATGTTGGTCCACATCCATATATTTGGAAGGCCCCAATTGGGTTGGCCCCATGTGATCAATGAAGATAAAGGGACCTATCATTCTTTTTTTTCGGAATGGGATAAGTCTTCCGACCAAAAAATCACCAATATCCCTACTGCGTTCCTCTATGATCAATCCGATGTTGGACATGTGCTAATTGTTTATCTTTAAAAACAGAAAGTTACAAATACATACTCTAACCATGAAACTACTTAAGCGTGTTTTACTGCTCCTGATACTTGTCATTGGGGTGGTTGTCTACTTGAATTACCCCAAATTGAACATTATTTCGGGCTATGCGTCCAAAAATGTGGCTTCTGGTGTCTACGTGGCCCACAGGTCCGCCGCATCCATGAACCAAATTGATAACAATGTCCCCTTGGTGGAATTGGCAGTCACCGAAGTGGATGAGAGCGAAAAATCCGCTTCCTCCACTGTTTATGGATTGATGAAAAGAACTGCGGTGTACCGAGACGGTTTAGGTGCCGTTTTGATCAATGACGAATACGATCCATCCAAAATGACCCTGAAACCACAGCGAAACCAACCAACAGACACCATTCCCTATCCTTATGGGCAAGCTACTCCTTTGGATTCTGTTTTTGCAGAGGTGGATATGGATCAGGTCAACAAAGCGTTGGCCATGGCGTTTGCTAATCCCGAAACACAAAAGACACGCACTTTTTTGGTGCTATACAAAGGGCATATTTTAGCGGAGAAATATGTGGATGGATTTGACCAGAACACCCCTGTTTTGGGATGGTCCATGACCAAAAGTGTACTAGCTACCTGTTTTGGGATATTGCAACATCAAGGTAAATTGGATGTGGATTGGCCTGCACCGATTGCCGAATGGAAGGATGATGACCGAAAGAACATTACGCTGGACCATTTGCTTCGTATGCAAAGTGGATTAGCTTGGGATGAAGATTATTCGGGCATATCGGATGTGACGAGAATGTTGTTCTTGGACAGTGATATGACTCTGGCCCAAAGGGAAAAAGAAGCCATAGCAAAGCCTACGGAAATTTGGAACTATTCCTCAGGGACCACTAACCTTTTGTCTGGAATATTGAGGCAGCAATTTCGCAGTCATCAGGAATATTTGGACTTTCCTTACGCTGCCTTGATCGATAAAATTGGAATGTATTCCATGGTGATGGAGGCAGATATTGCCGGCAATTATGTTGGTTCTTCCTATGCCTGGGCCAGTACCCGTGACTGGGCCCGCTTTGGTCAATTGTACTTGAACAAAGGAAGCTGGAACGGAGAGCAACTCTTCGATCCTGAATGGGTGGATTACATTACCACACCTACTATTCATTCCGATGGCACGTATGGGGCCCACTTTTGGCTCAATGCGGAAGGAAAATATCCTGATGTACCCAAAGACCTATTCTCCTGTAATGGTTACCAAGGACAATATGTGTTCATGATTCCATCCAAAGATTTGGTAGTTGTCCGCACCGGATTGGCAGAGGAACCCGAATTTGACGTGAACGGAGTATTGTCGAACATCGTAAAAGCACTACCGTAAATCGAGTGGATGTATTAAAATTGGGGATAAACCACAACAAAAGGGTACTTCACAACAATAATTTCATTTACGGGAACACTCAAACTACATTTACCATGTAATTAATTAGAAAGTAATTTTTTCATTTTCATATAGTGTTCTCGTAAAAGAGTCTTGACCCCAGTGGCAGGACTCTTTTTGGTTTTACCCAGTTCTAAAATGGACACGAATTTCTCGAATGACACTAATTTTGACCCATCTTGTCATTCTGAGCGAAGCGAAGAATCTTTATTCAACAATTATCAATAAACAATTTTCATTTGGTCACTGTCCATTGAATTACGGAATCCATTTGTCCTTTCCAAAGTCGGGCTTGCGTTTTTCCAAAAAGGCATTCCTCCCTTCAATGGCTTCGTCTGTCATGTAAGCCAAACGGGTAGCTTCCCCGGCAAACACTTGTTGACCCACCATGCCATCGTCAGTGAGGTTCATGGCAAATTTTAGCATTTTGATGGAAGTCGGTGACTTGGCCAAAATTTCCTGAGCCCATTGGTAGGCGGTATCCTCCAATTCCTCGTGGGGAACCACGGCATTCACCATGCCCATGTCAAAAGCTTCCTGCGCGGAGTAGTTTCGTCCCAAAAAGAAAATCTCACGGGCCTTTTTCTGTCCCACCATCTTAGCGAGGTATGCTGAACCGTATCCCCCATCAAAACTGGTGACATCGGCATCGGTCTGTTTAAAGATGGCATGTTCCTTACTGGCCAACGTCATATCACAGACCACATGTAGGCTGTGCCCTCCCCCAACGGCCCAACCAGGCACCACGGCAATCACCACTTTGGGCATAAACCGGATAAGGCGCTGCACTTCCAAAATGTTCAAGCGATGATAGCCATCCTCACCTACATAACCTTTATGGCCACGGGCTTTTTGGTCCCCACCACTGCAGAAAGCCCATTTTCCATCCTTGGATGAAGGTCCTTCCCCAGAAAGTAGTACCACACCAATGGAGGTATCTTCCTGGGCATCATAAAAAGCCTTGTACAGTTCGCTGGTGGTTTTGGGACGAAACGCATTGCGTACATCAGGCCGGTTAAAGGCGATGCGGGCCACTCCGTTACATTTTTTATAGGTGATATCCTCAAATTCCATGGCGGTCTGCCAGTTGGGTGATTCCATAGTATCGTATTGTTGGACTACAAAATAACGGAAAATCTGTGTCATAGGGTTTTTGCATTGTGGATAAAAGGTAACAAGTTGATACAGAAATTGATATTGTTGAAAAATAGGTTGAAAAGGTAATGGTGTATATCTGTTGACGAGTGATTTTTTCGGCGAACTTAGAAGGATATGCAGGTTAAACATCAAAAAATTTTCAATTGATGTAATGCTTGTTGACCAACCTCGCAACCATGATAAAATTTTTCAGAAGAATCAGGCAAAATCTACTCTTTGAAAACAAGACGGGAAAGTATCTAAAATATGCTATCGGCGAAATTGTGCTAGTGGTCATCGGGATTTTGATCGCCCTCCAGATCAACAATTGGAACGATATCAAGAAAAACAAAGCAATTGAGCATCAATTGTTGAAGGCCCTTTTGCAGGAATTCGAGGCCAATCTTAAAATTTTAGACAGTACTCGTTTGGCTAACCAAAGAATTTATGAAACTGCTATTAAAATTGGAGATTTTACAGGGCCATCATTGCCAACATTAAATGAAAAGGATCTATCCATGCATATGGTCGGGGCATTTAAATTTGAACCGAGATTTGTCCCCAATCTAGGGACCATGAATGAAATCAACAATTCAGGGAAATTGTCCCTGATTTCAAATCAAGATTTGAGAAAGTCCATCTCGGAGTGGCTTTCACAATTGGAACTGGTACATAATCAAGAGAAATATGTGGTAGAAAGAAGGGACAACAGCCAAGATTTTTTTATCAAGTATGCCAATTTCAGGAGGCATTTGGATATCATAGATGATGCCCTCCTCGATGCCACCCCAAGCAGGTTCCCGAACAATGATTTCAATTTCTTGACCAACCCCGAATTTGAGAGCAATCTTTTTCTCTTCATCGTTGCTTCCATTAATCTGAACAGGGCCTTTTATGAACCTTTGGAAAGACGAACTGAACTACTTATTGAAAAAATCGAACAACAAATAGAATAATCAATGGTGAATAAATGATAATCCTTTAGGTTTTTCAACTTTGTAGCTATCCACAAGATCATGTCCACCATCCATCAATTCCTAACAACTACCAATCAGTTTTAAGGGTACCTTTCCCAAATGTCACGCTTCAAAAAAATGTGGATTGCTTTTGGGATTATAATGGTTTTGGGTCTGCTTTCCTATTTGGTTCTTTCACGTAAAATTAACCCTGACAGGTATTTTTTGCTCAAAACCGACAAGATTCCCTTTAGGGAAATCAGGATAAACGTATCCAAATATGCCATGGAATTTGAACCACAATTCAAGAGGGGCAGCTACAAACTGGGTTTGGGCAGAAGCGTCGATATAGATAAACTTTATTGTACACTGTACCGTTCGGAGTATGGATTCCAGATTGATTCTTCCGACCAGTTCATTTTGAGAAATTTAGGCACTGATAAGCTCTTTATTGTTGGGAAAGTACTGGGCAAGGAAATGTTCGAAGAATATCGCACCGTACAATACCGTATCGAAATCCCTGAGGATTATCAGGCATATCATCAAGAAAAAGAGGGAATGTTTCCCTACTATCAAATGCATTGGTCCATGATGAGCAGCACAGGTGGCGGTTTTGGGTATAGCTGGGAAGCAAATACACTGCTTCGTTCCCCTAAAGGGGATTCATTGCAGTTTTACAGGGGCAAGGGAGCCATATTGAAAGATGATAGATCAGGAATCTTTCCTAAATAATATCTTTTTGAGCTTCGGTTCAACTTCTAAGACAAGTATTTTGCTTTTGTTGTATTGATCTGCGAACTTAGGTTAGCATAACACATATGAAGGAAAATGACAGACCACAAAGAAGATTTGGATGCCTATTTGGCACCTCATTACATCAACAGGAGCAATTGGCTAAGGGCTGCGGTCCTTGGTGCCAATGACGGTATTTTGTCCACGGCCAGTTTGGCTATTGGTGTGGCCGCGGCCAGTGATGGAAGACCTCCGATAATCTTGGCCACAGTAGCAGGTTTGGTTGCCGGGGCCTTATCCATGGCGGCAGGGGAATATGTATCCGTAAGTTCGCAGACCGATATTGAACATGCCGACATTGAACGGGAAAAACAGGAATTGGAAGATATGCCCGAGATGGAATTGGAACGGTTGACCCAAATTTACGAGAATCGAGGCCTAAAAAGGGATACGGCACTTTTGGTGGCCAAGGAACTGACCGAGAAAGATGCCTTGGGAGCCCATGTTCGAGATGAATTGGGTTTGAACGAAATCAGTCATGCCAAACCTATTCAAGCTGCCTTGGCATCAGGCGCAGCTTTTAGTTTTGGGGGATTTCTGCCCTTACTGGTCACCATTTTGGCTCCCTTGTCTGTTATGGAGTATTCCCTTTATGGTTTTGCACTTTTGTTCTTGATATTGTTAGGAATCATCGCTGCCAAAACAGGTGGCTCCAATACTTTGAAAGCCGTTCTACGCATTAGTTTTTGGGGAACGGTGGCCATGGGACTTACCGCATTCGTTGGTTATTTGTTTCATGTTAATCTAGCTTGATTCTGATGAAGAAAAGGAATATCAATATTTTATCTCCAAAAGAATTCGGAAAACGGGTGATAGCTTATACCGTAGTGTCCTTGGGGCTTTTGATTTTTTCCTTGGGAATAGGTGTTTTGGGGTATCATTTTATTGGTGATTTGGGTTGGGTGAACAGTATTTACAATGCGTCCATGATCTTAACAGGGATGGGGCCCATTGATGAAATGAAAACGGACGCCGCCAAACTTTTCGCATCGGTCTACGCCTTGTTCAGCGGGGTTGTATTTTTGAGCACTGTGGCCATTTTCTTTGCGCCTTTCGCACATCGGCTCATGCATTTGCTCCGGGTGGATGATTTGGATGATTAAATATTGATGGGTTTGTCCTAAGTTTAAGCTAATGTTTTGATTTTTATGATTTATCCTTATTTTTAAATCCTAAACATCATCAATCATGAATACTACACTCATTTTTATCGTTGGATTTTTTCTGGGATTACTATTGTTGAAATTGCTCTTTGGGAAGAAAAAGGTGAAATAGCCCCTCATCATAATTCCAGGGTTGTACAAATAGTTCACCCTTCATTTTGCCCACTTCGGATAGATATAAAGGTATTTTGGGAATATTGTAGAAGTTCATTAATGGTCGCGGTACGATTTTTACGACCGTAAAGATCAAAAAATGAACAGAAACGGAAAATTACTCAGAGATGCCCTTACTTGTTATTCTTCATTGGAAAATGAGGTATGGGAAGAGTTTGAACATTTTTTCATGGAAAAAAGCATCAATAAGAACGAGATGATCTGGAGCAATGGGGAAGTGTGCAAACATTTGGTCTTTATCGTCAATGGGGCGGTTCGTAGCTTCTCCGTATCACATGGTAACGAGTTGACGAACAATTTTTATTTCGATTCCGATCTCTTTTATGACGACTATAGCTTTATCTCCCAAAAGCCTTGTTTCAACAATTATCAAGCTCTTGAGGATACGGAATTGATTTTGATTCCTAGAAGTGCTCTCTACTTGATGTTCAACAAATATAAGTCCTTTGAAAGATTGGGACGCATTGTGGTGGAATGCCGCTATATTGAGCTTTATGAGTCCATGACAAGGATGAGCAATCAATCCGCAGGGGAAAACTATCGGTACCTCATGGAGCACGCCAAGAAGGTCATTCAACGCGTGCCCTTAAAAATGGTGGCTTCTTACCTCAATATAACCCCGGAACATTTGAGCCGGATTCGAAAATCTTACGCAAGCCCGAGGGCTAAAATAGCCTAGTTTTTTTTTCAAAATAGTTGATTTCACATCAAGTGCTTTTAAAAGGTCTTTGATGAGCTTTGCCTAAACATAAAGACATTTTACATGAAAAGACAGACTTTTTTGACCATAGCCTCAATGAATGCCCTCATGGTCGGGGTAACGGCCACTTTTTTCCCATCCCTATTGTTGATAAGCAAAGGAGTATTTCCTGGCGACGAGGTAAAGGTCTGGATGACCGAAGTGGGCATTTTGCTCATTGTGTTGGGAGTCATTAATTTCTTGATTCGAAAACACCCGTCCTCCCCTACTTTATTTGTGTTATTCTTGGGCAATGTCCTAATTCAATTGGGACTGTTGGCGGTTGAGGTCTTGGCGTTTGCAAAAGGCACCATTACAGAGATTTCCGGGATTATCCCCAATAGTACTGTTCATGTGGCGTTGTCCATGGGATTTACGTATTATATTTTTAAAATGGTCCCCAACAAGAATCCACAGGGTGTAAGTTTAAAGGTCGATCACTGACCCAGTCCATGGAAACTTTGCTCGACCTGCGAAGGAGAGCCAAAAGTATTAATATTGATTTGATGAAAAAAAGATTAGCGGTTCTCGCTTTCCTTTTCATTTTGATGAATGGGAAAGCACAGTTTTCAATTTGTGAAGACTATAGCAAAACACATGAATTTCAAAATTCGCTTTGCGCTACACTCAATGTGCCGTTGGCATATGGAACGGATATGGATGAAACCATTGAACTATTCGTTCGAAAATTCCCTGCAAAACAGGAAAAAAAAGGTTCTATTTGGTTGGTGGCTGGCGGTCCTGGGGAATCGGGTGCCAGCCTTTACCCCCTTATTGGTCAGTTCGCGGAACTGTTCCCCCATCTCGATATTTTTGTTCCGGACCATAGGGGAACAGGACTCTCCGGTAAAATTTGTCCAGTTGAAGAAGGTGTAGATTCCCCAGATGGTATTGCCTTGTCCAATGCGGAATGGGGACCCTGTTTCGGGTACACGTTCAGCCATGCAGAATATGTGAAATCGTTTTCTATTTCCAATGCAGCCAGAGATCTGGACTATTTGATCAACCAACTCAGTGGTTCGGGATCGCGGTATGTTTATGGTGTTTCTTACGGGACACAACTGGTGTTAAGGATGTTGCAGATACATTCCAGTACTTTGGATGGTGTTATCTTGGATTCCCTGGTACCCCTTCAGGATGATCAGGAGCTCGACCTAAGCCAACGCTCATCAGTGGTAAACGACATAGGAGTGCAGGTTTTGAGCCGACTGGAATCAAATAAAAACACAATAGACCCTCCCTTATTGGACCAACTGAAGTTGGTTTTGGAAAAATCCAAGTCAGACGATATATTTTTGAAAAACCTTCCCAATCAAGAACTTTCACAGCTTTTTGGAATGATGTTGGATATCCCCATGATCAGAAAAGAAATCCCCCATATTATTCGATCGTTATCGAAAAATGATTTTGGACCATTGCAAAAAGGCATTGAAGATATGACACAATTTTATTCTGATTATGGCAGTAAGTATGTGACTTCGGCCTATTCCATTCCTCTGGCCCAAATAATAACGGCTTCTGAGAACAACCTAAGGACACAAATGAAAAAAGAAGAAGTTATTGAGGAATCCAAAACTTTGCTGTTTACCAGTCCTTTGCCCAAATTGATTGCGGAAAATGCAATGCCCACTTATTCACGTGACATTTATTTTGCCGGTGTGCCCGATAAAATGCCACCAACCTTGGTTATACATGGAACTTTAGACCCCAAAACGCATTTAAATGGTGCTATTCAACATGTAGAAAAACTTTCCACAACCAATAAGATAAATTTTGTAGAGGTGCAGGATGCTCCCCACTTTATTGCCCTATTTGCGCCGGACGCTTTTGCTGAGGTAGTTAACCTATTTATAAATGGAGAACCTTTGCCAAAAAGGTTGCACGATAAAAACGTTTCACTGAATTGAGCTCCTAATTTTCTTTCTAACCCTGTATTTTTATAACATAAAAATATCGTCATGGACAATGATTGGTTAAAAATGTGGGATACCCGTTTTGGAAGGGAAGAATATGCCTATGGAACGGAACCCAATGCTTACTTAAAGGAAAAACTGGCAGAACTGGCGTCTGGGAGTATCTTATTTCCAGCAGAAGGTGAAGGAAGAAATGCGGTTTTTGCGGCCAAGCATGGATGGAAGGTCTCCGCATTTGATATCAGTATCGAGGGCCAAAAGAAAGCGCTTAGACTTGCAGGAAAGAACCAAGTTTCCATTGATTATCAAGTAGGGGGACTTCAAACATTGGGATACAAAGAAGAACAATTCAACGCTATTGCCCTCATCTATGCCCATTTCCCTCCAGACATTCGTTCGGATTACCATAAAATACTTTGTACTTATTTGAAAAAAGGTGGTGCCGTCATTTTTGAAGCTTTTAGTAAGGCTCATTTGGAGTATCGTAAAAAAAATGAAAAAGTGGGTGGGCCAAGGGACTTGGATTCTTTGTTTTCTATTGAAGAAATACTTTCTGACTTTGAAGGTTTTGAAATTTTGGAACTAAAAGAAACCGAAATGGAACTTAGGGAAGGATATGGCCATGTTGGTTTAGGATCCGTGATTCGTTTTTATGGGAAAAAGAAATAAGATGTAACAAATTTGAACCTGAATCTTCTAATCGTTAGCTGACGCCAAACACCTATGCAAGAATCCAACCAATATCAAGATTTCAAGATCAATGTGAAGATAAAACTGGCCCTGCTCTGGTCAGCGGTCATGTTCTGTTATATCTATGGGGACTATTTTCAGCTTTATGTTCCTGGAAAAGTGGATGGGTTGATCAGCGGGCAAAATATGCTTGACAATCCTTTTAAGCTTTTAATGGCCTCCCTCCTTTTGGCCATTCCGGCGTTGATGGTTTGCTTATCGGTTATTTTAAAACCTGTCATCAATCGATTTTTAAATCTCTTGTGGGG
The DNA here is from genome assembly GCF_020782875.1 of Allomuricauda sp. M10. Taxonomy (GTDB): domain Bacteria; phylum Bacteroidota; class Bacteroidia; order Flavobacteriales; family Flavobacteriaceae; genus Flagellimonas. The sequence goes on from NZ_JAJGBN010000004.1 coordinate 46,821, forward strand.
AACCTTTTACACAGCACTTATGTTGCTAATTGCAGTTACATCCTATTCCAAATGGCATATGTTTTATGTTTTTCTGGCCATTTTGGAAAGCATTCTGACCGCTGTAATTGTTATAAACGCATATAAATGGCCAAAGAACAAGGAATGAAAGAAGAAGTTCGTATTGCGCGCATTGCAGGTCTTATTTATTTGATCGTAGTGGTGACAGGCATATTCAATTTGGGTATACTGCCTTCCAATTTTTTGGTAAAACAAGATGCTATTGCCACCTTTCAAAATATTACGGAGAACTTGATGCTCTTCAAGTATTGGATACTCACCGGAATAGCCTGCTATATTGCCTTTTTGTTCTTGCCCTTAGTGCTCTATCGATTGCTGAATTCCGTAAATAAAAACTATGCTCTGGCCATGGTTACCTTGGTGGTGGTAAGCGTTCCCATTTCCTTGACGAACATTATTGACCAATTTACTATCCTAACGCTCGTTGAAAAAGCTGAAGCACCAAATGGAATGGATTTGGCTCAAGTTCAGGAGCAAGTCATGTTTCTCTTTTATTCGTACAATAATGGCCTAAGGGTAGTATCCATTTTCTGGGGATTGTGGTTGTTCCCATTTGGATATTTGGTATATAGATCAAGTTTTCTTCCTAAAATATTGGGAGTTCTGCTCATGTTCGGTTGCTTTGGCTATCTTATTAATTTTTTGGGCAATTTTCTTTTTGAAGGATATAGCGGCAGCCTTTTATCTGAATTTATTACAAGACCAGGTAGTATTGGTGAAATAGGAATTTGCTTGTGGTTGTTGGTCGTGGGTGTTCGCACAAGACAAGAAAAACAAAAGACCCCTGATTAGCCTTGGTTTCTCGATAAATCCAATAGCCGATCATATTCTCTTCATAGGTTTCCTAAATCAGGGATTTACTTTTTGCGTCAACAATTATTGGATTTGCATCAAAGTACCCCAATCGGCCGCTTTATTTTCGTCACAGATTTAAACCCTAAATTTTTAAAGTGATGAAAAGAAGCATTTTAGTTATAGCAGTTCTATTTATTGGGGCGGCCAGTTTCGCCCAGAATTCCAACAATGTCCAATTAGGTGTTCGGGGCGGTGCCAATTTTGCCACAGTGGCCGGAGATGACTACGATAGTCCAGATTCCAGGACTTCCATGTATTTGGGTTTGTTGGCCGAAGCACCCCTGTCCGATCATGTGTCGTTGCAGCCCGAAGTGTATTATTCTGCACAGGGATTTGATTTTGGCGATTCACAGTTCAAGGTAGATTATATTCAAGTGCCCTTGTTGTTGAAGTTTTACATTGCCGATGGACTGAACCTTCAGGCCGGACCGCAATTTGGGTTCAAGGTGAACGAGGAGTTCGATTTTGATCCCAATGACGATTCGGGAACTTTCGATACCGATTCTGTAAACGACTTCGATTTTCAAGGGGCCGCCGGAGTTGAGTACAAGTTCCCATCCGGATTTTTCATTCAGGGTAGATACACTTACGGATTCTCGGAAATGGTCGAAGATGTGGATGTACACAATTCCGTATTCTCCGCAGGTCTCGGATTTATGTTCTAAAGAACAATCTAAGCAAAAGGTTAAGGGCTCCATCATTAAAATTGATGGAGTTTTTTGTTTTTGTAAAATTAGGATGAGGTTTTTTTAATCACTTTAGGTATTGTGATAATATAGTCCTAAGTTCATGTTCTTGTTTGCGGTCATTTATCAATATAGGCCGTAAACGGTTGATTTTACTGGTGATGACATAAAGGTGACATCTAAATGTCGTGGTCTTGACAAGGAAGTCGCGATACATTTGTCCTAGAATCAAAACAAAAAAAATCATGAACAACACATCAATAGGAGAGCGACTTAAATATCAGAGGAAAATCAAAGGATATTCCCAAGAAGAACTTTCCGGAAGGACCAATGTCACCGTACGCACCATTCAACGAATCGAGAACGAAGAAGTCTCCCCTCACCTAAACACTGTCAAACTTTTGGCGGCCGCATTGGAGGTAGAGGTAAGTGATTTACTTCCTCTAGATGATCCAAGGGAAGAAACCATCAAGAAAAAATGGCTATTGTTGATTCATGCCACTCCCCTTTTGGGCATTTTTATTCCCCTACTCAATGTATTAGCACCCCTTTTTCTCTGGATTCATAAAAAAGATGACAACCCCATTTACAATGAACACGGTATTAAGGTGATCAACTTTCAGATCACGGCTTTGCTATTGGCGGTATTGTCTTTTGTTAGTTTAATGACTATAGAAGGATTCGGGTTCATATTCTTCATATCCATTGTGCCCATTTGTGTAGGTATTGTCATTTTCAATATTATTTATGTGTTGAAGAAAGACAAGTGTTATTATCCGTTGTCCATTCCCTTTCTGAGTGTGAAGAAAAAAAGGGCTACTAAAGCGTTGGGCCTCATCATTGGCATTTCAATATTAGCTAGTTGTACTGGACCAAAATTGGAAACCATCGAAAGGTTGGATGGTACGGTAATTACGAAGGATTCCCTCAGCCATAAAATAGATCAATTGATGGCGGATGCCAAGATCACGGGAATGGCTATTTCTATTTTTAACGACAATGAACCTGTTTATGATCAAACCTTCGGATACAAGGATTTTCCAAAAAAATACCCGTTGACGGATTCCACCAATATTTATGGGGCATCTTTCAGCAAGGCTGTTTTTGGGGTTTTGGTGATGAAATTGGTTGAAGATGGTGTTATTGATTTGGATACGCCTTTGGAATCCTACCTCCCCAAAAAAATATACGAATATGAGCCTCAAACCCGTTGGCATGACGATTATTCCAGTTTGAAGGAAGACTCCCTTTACCACAAGATTACGGCCCGTATGTGCTTGGACCATACCACAGGATTCAAAAACTACAGATGGTTTGAACCCGATCAGAAACTTAGGGTTCATGGCATACCGGGAACAACATTTGTGTATAGCGGTGAAGGCCTTGTTTACTTGCAGGTGGTCTTGGAAAAATTGACCGATAAAAGATTGGAACAATTGGCAAAGGAAATTATTTTTGAGCCATTGGGCATGAAAAATTCTGCATACGAGTGGAAAACCAAATTTGATAAGGATTACGCCTTGGGCCATAATGAAAAGGGCGAATCCCTTAAAAAGGACAAGGATAATGAGCCACGGGGAGCCGGCACTTTGGAAACCACAGCCGAGGATTACACCAAATTCTTGACCGCAGTACTGCATAAAAAAATCATCAGTGCGGCATCCTATAATGAAATCTTCACCTCCCACATCAGGATTCGAACCAAAAATCAATTTGAGGAAGGTGACCATGTTATTACCGATAAATATGATGCCATAAACTTAGGATATGGCTTGGGTTGGGGGTATTTTGAAACACCTTATGGCAAGGCAGTTTTCAAGGAAGGGCATGGTAGCGGATTTGTGCATCACTCCGTATTGTTTCCAGAAGTGGGAAAAGGCATCATGATCATGACCAATTCCGAAAATGGCAATGGCATTTTTAAAGAGCTTCTTGAGGTGGCTTTGGCCGATATTTATACTCCTTGGGAATGGGAGAATTACATTCCGTATGACAAAAAATGACCCTTTTTGAAAACATAACCTTTATCTTTACAGGGATTTTTTAGAACAATTGAACAATACACATGGGAAAAAAGAAATACACCGTTTCAGTAATCCAATTAAACTTGAACAATACCCCGGAAAACAATTTGAAAAAATGTGTGGATTGGGTCAAAAAAGCGGCTGCCAAAGGCGCGGAGGTCATCTCCTTGCCTGAATTGTACAGCAGTCACTATTTCTGTCAGAGTGAGGATACGGAGAATTTTTCATTGGCAGAGCCCTTGTACAGCACTTCTTTTCACGCCTTTAGCGCATTGGCCAAAAAATTGGGTGTGGTGATCATTGTTCCCTTTTTTGAAAAACGAATGGCAGGTGTGTACCACAACAGTGCCTACATTATAGATTCGGATGGTTCCGAAGCGGGATTGTACCGAAAAATGCACATTCCGGACGACCCCCATTTTTATGAAAAATTCTATTTTACCCCGGGAGACCTTGGCTTCAAGACCATCCCGACCAAAAAAGGGAAAGTGGGCACTTTGATCTGTTGGGACCAATGGTATCCTGAAGCGGCCCGATTAACAGCCCTTCAAGGTGCAGAGGTGCTCTTCTACCCTACTGCTATTGGTTGGCATCCACAAGAAAAAGCGGAGTATGGCGAAAAACAGCATGGTGCGTGGATGAATGTGATGAAAGGACATGCCGTTGCCAATGGTGTGTACGTGGCAGCAGCTAATCGTATCGGTTTGGAAAAATACTTGCCCGATACTGCTGGAATCGAATTTTGGGGTTCTTCCTTCATCTGTGGACCTCAAGGGGAAATTTTGGCCCAGGCTTCCCATGATAAAGAAGAAATATTGTTGGCCGAAGTGGATTTGGACCTTCAGGAAAATGTACGTCAAAATTGGCCGTTCCTTCGGGATAGAAGAATTGATATGTACGGAGAAATAACCAAAAGGGCAATCGACTGATATGGCTAAAGCTGCATGGCGATTTCCCGCAGAATGGGAAAAACAACAAGGTATTCTGCTCTGCTTCCCCCACAACGGAAACGACTGGCCCGGTAAATATGGGGCCATTCAATGGGCGTTTGTGGAGTTCATCAAAAAGGGGGCCACGTTTGAAGAAGTGTTTTTGGTGGTTGCCACCGAAGAACTAAAAAGCAAAGTTCTCGATCTATTAAAAACCGCGCATGTAAATGTGGACAAGGTTTCCTTCATCATTCATAAGACGAATAGAAGCTGGATGCGTGACTCCGGCCCCATCATCGTTAAAAATGGGAAAGAACGAAAAGCACTCAATTTCAATTTTAATGGTTGGGCCAAATATTCCAATTACAAATTGGACCGACATGTTCCAGAGAAGGTATCTCAATTCCTAAACGTTCCTTTAGAACAAGTAAAATATAAGGGGAAACCTGTAGTACTGGAGGGTGGAGCCATTGATGTAAATGGTAAGGGTACCTTGATTACTTCGGAAGAATGTCTGTTGGATCAAAAAGTACAGGTGCGCAATCCTGGGTTTACCAAGGAAGATTATGAAGCCATTTTTAAGGAATACCTAGGTATTACGAATACCATTTGGTTGGGTGATGGCATCAAAGGAGATGATACCCACGGTCATATTGATGATTTGGCACGATTTGTCAATGAAAATACCATTGTAACCGTGGTGGAATCGGATAAAAAAGACTCAAACTATTCTGCGTTACAGGATAATTTAAAACGGTTGCAACATGCCGTTTTGGAAGATGGTAACAAGCCTAAAATTGTTACCCTTCCCATGCCCAAACCCATTCATTTTGATGGTGTCGTAATTCCGGCCAGTTATGCCAACTTCCTTATTTTGAACAAAGCTGTTCTGGTTCCGACTTTTAACGATTCCAGGGATAGGGAGGCCTTAAACATTTTGGCGGAGGTGTTCCCGGATAGAGAGGTTATCGGGATCAGTGCCATTGATCTTATTTGGGGATTTGGCACACTACATTGCTTGAGCCAGCAGATACCTCAATAAATAATTTCTACTGTAACAAGTTGTAGTTTTTTTTATCTTTTGTAAGTGACATTAAAAATTGATAATGAGACTATTGACGCTTTCTATTGTAGTATCGATTCAGACAAGTCTGGTTTTAGCGCAGACTTCTTTAGAGAAAATTGATTTAGAAAGTGGAGATTACCGCGTAGGATTTAAACATTACCTGGTCTCCGATAGTACCAGGACATACAAAAGAATTTATGATTGGAATAACAAAAGTATTCCAAGGCCCATCCCAATAAGTATTTGGTATCCATCCGATAAAACCTTGGATAACCCTGCACCAATGAACGTATTGGATTATATGGAAATCCTTAAAGAAGAAGAGGAATGGGAATACTTGCCAAATGACCAAATATTGAATTGGTTCTATTATCCAAATAATCCAGCGAACCAAAGCCATTTAGAGGAACGGACAACTACCCGATATGGGATAAAGCCAACTGAGGGTACATTTCCAGTAATTGTTTATGCCCCAAGTTATCAAGCGTCTTCCATAGAAAATTTTGCGTTGTGCGAATACCTGGCCAGTCACGGTTATGTGGTAATTTCTAGTCCAAGTAGAGGCACTGAGAATCGTTTTTTTGAAGGCGGAACCCCAAAAGATTTGGAAACACAGGCTAGGGATATTGAGTTTTTGATCAAGGAAGTCCAAAAATTGCCCTTTGCGGAAACGGACCATATGGCTACCATGGGTTTTAGCTTTGGAGGCTTATCCAACGTTCTGTCACAAATGAGAAATGAGAACATCATGGCCATTGTCAGTTTGGATGGAAGTATAAAATACCAATACGACACGTTGAAAAAATCCCCTTTCTTTAATGTGGATAAAGTGGATGTTCCTTTCATACATATGGCCCAAAAGAATATTCCAGAGCACGTTTTGGCCGAAGACAAAATCAATCCTGAACTCAATACCAAGTTTGAATTTTATGATAGTCTCACCAATTGCAAGGCCTATCAATTGAAGTTCCACAATATGACGCATTCCTATTTCAGTACTTTGGGGATTTTGTTTCAACCGAGGGATGAAAGGCAGGATAAAAGTGATTCCGAGATTATGGAATCCTATAGGTTGGTATCTCGGTATGCATTAAATTTTTTGGATGCTTTTTTGAAAAGTGACCCGAAAGCCCTTAAATTTTTAAACAGCGATCCTTCCCAAAATGGAATAGCAAAGGATGTACTGGATTATCAAACCAAAGAGCCACAGGAAAAAGGTTTTGGGTTTAATGACTTCAATGAATTGGCCGCGAAACAAAACTATAGCAATCTAAACACGCTTTACGAATCACTTTTAAAAGAACATCCTACCTTGGCATTGCCAGAAGGGAAACTAAATAATCTTGGATTGCAGTTGGTGTTCAACCCAAAAACATCTGCCCACGGGATCAATGTGTTTTTATTGGCAACAACCCTTTATCCAAATTCGAGTAACCTTTATGATAGTTTAGCGGAGGTCTACCTGTTTTTGGGAGATAAAGACAAGGCGGTTATGAACTTTAAAAAGTCCTTGGGCTTAAATCCACAAAACCAAAATGCCATTGACCGATTGGAACAATTGAGGAAATAATCGGGACACTTTTATAACCAAAAAAGGATTAACTTGGTTAGCTCCAACCTAATAACCAAGTTATGAAACCATTCCCTTTGTTTCTTTTGCTCACCCTGCTTTTGTCCTTTGGAAGCTGTACCAAGCCCCAACATTTTGATGTTCTCATAAAAAATGGAAGTATCGTAGATGGCTCCGGTAACCCGGCCTATATTGGAGATGTCGGGATCAACGCCGATACCATTGCGGCCATTGGCAATCTGGAAAAAGCAACCGGTACTATTGAAATTGATGCTACAGGAATGGCAGTTGCCCCAGGATTCATCAATATGTTAAGTTGGGCCACGGAATCGCTTATTGAAGATGGCCGATCTATGGGTGACATAAAGCAAGGTGTTACCCTTGAGGTTTTTGGGGAAGGTTGGTCCATGGGTCCTTTGACAGAAAAAATCAAAAAAGAAGAACAGGAAAGCCAAGGCGATATCAAATTTGATATTACTTGGACCACTTTGGATGAATACCTTCAATATCTCACCGATAAAGGCATTTCCACCAATGTGGCTTCTTTTGTTGGTGCTACCACCCTTCGGGTAAATACAGTTGGTTATGAAGACCGTGCCCCTACTCCACAGGAAATGGATTCCATGAAACTGATGGTAAAACAGGCTATGGAAGATGGTGCCTTGGGCGTTGGATCCTCCCTGATCTATGCCCCGGCCTTTTATTCCAGCACAGAAGAATTGATAGAGTTGTGCAAGGTAGCCGCTGAATATGATGGGATGTACATCAGCCATATGCGTAGTGAGGGTTCCCGATTGTTGGAAAGTCTGGATGAACTCATCCGTATTGCCAATGAGGCTGGAATACGGGCGGAAATCTATCACCTTAAAGAAAGTGGCAAGGATAATTGGGACAAATTTGATGCTGTAGTGGCCAAAGTGGATTCCGCTCGGGCAGCGGGTCTCCACATCACCGCCGACATGTACAATTATATAGCGGGTTCCACTGGGTTAGATGCCTCCATGCCACCATGGGTACAGGAAGGTGGATACGATAAATGGGCGGAACGCTTGCAGGACCCGGCCATCCGTAAAAAAGTCAAGGAAGAAATGATGACCCCAACGGATAAATGGGAAAGCTTGATGCAAGCGGCAGGGGATCCGAGTAAAATCCTTTTGGTAGGTTTTCGCAACGATTCTTTAAAATATCTTACAGGGAAGACGTTAAAAGAAGTTGCTGAGTTAAGGGGTGCTTCGCCGGAAGAAACCGCTATGGACCTTGTGGTTCAGGATGGAAGCCGAGTGGGTACCATTTATTTCTTGATGTCCGAAGAAAATGTAAAAAAACAGATTGCCCTTCCTTGGATGAGTTTTGGTTCCGATGCAGGTTCCTTGGCTACCGAGGGCGTTTTTCTGAAATCGAATACCCATCCTAGAGCATATGGAAATGTGGCCCGACTGTTGGGCAAATACGTTCGTGAGGAAAAGGTAATTTCTTTGGAAGAAGCGGTTCACAAATTGTCGCAATTGCCAGCTACCAATTTGAAAATCAAAAAAAGAGGCAGTTTAACAACTGGAAATTATGCTGACGTTGTGGTTTTTAATCCAGAAACCATGATAGACAAGGCCACTTTCGAAAAGCCACACCAATACGCAGAAGGAATGGTACATGTTTTTGTAAATGGCACCCAAGTTTTGAAGGACGGCGAACATACAGGAGAATTCCCCGGTCAAGTGGTACGCGGTCCAGGCTGGAAACAAGATTGATCAAAATGAAAAGAATACTAACAATTATCCTTTTGATATCACCCGCCTTTTTTTGGGCCCAATCCGAACCACAACAATTTGTGTTGTTCGATGTGGAGTTCACCTATACCAAACAAGATGCGGATACCTCCTCCCCTAGTCAATCCCATTATTATGTTACCGGGGATAAATTGAACCCGAATATTCCCAAAGATTGGACAACCCCGGTAGATTTTCGGAACGGTACCGTACACATCCGAATTGAAGTTCAAGAAAAACCTGTAGGAAGTGAACCTACCAAATGGACACTCTGTTATATCCCTAATCATGGTCAAGGAAACGGTTATGGCTGCACTGGTTCTGACCTGTATTTGGAAGAAGGCATTTATGAAAAAGATGTGCCCATGACGGAGTTTTGGGAGAATGAGTCCATCATCTGGTCAGAAGGCATCAAACAGATGGATTTGGTCATTAAGGATGATAGCGGTGGGCAAGGGCATGCCCATAAACGTAAAGATTTTGAAAAGTTTTTCCCTACCAAAGTCCGTATTACCATGGTTCAGGTGGCTAAGGGAGTAAACTATGATCCTACTTTATTAACAAATTGAACAATATACAATTAACAATAATCAATTTGCTATTGTCATTCTGAGCGCAGCGAAGAATCTATTCTTAACGATGGAGAAAAACTCCTAATCATGAAATAGCAGCAATTATTTTGATTAACAAAGGAATGGATTCCCTCCAATTACCTTTAGAAAATAAAATCAAACTGGAATTTCTTATATTCGAATGAATTCAAAATCAAGGTATTAGATTATGATTGAAAAACTAAAGGAATGTATCAAGAATAAAGAAACGGACAAGATCTTGAATTTGATCAGAGAAAACCCAGAGGTTTTGGACCTACAAGATGAAAGTGGTACCTCTGGATTATTGGTCATTGCCTATTCCGGAATACCAGAAGTACTGGAGACTGCTAAAACAATGAAGCAATCTTTTACTTTTCACGAGGCAGTAGTTTGTGGCTTGTTGGAAAAGGTCAAAAACATGTTGACCCAAAATCCAGCATTGATCAACCAATATGCCAATGATGGTTTTACCCCTGTTTCACTTGCCGTGTTTTTTGATAAATCGGAAATGGCCAAATGGTTACTTGAACAGGGAGCGGACCCAAATCTTCATGCCAATAACCCTTCCAAAGTGAATGCCATGCATGCTGCAGTGGCCAAAAACAATGTAGAACTTTGCAAACTTTTAATTAGTAAAGGCGCGGATGTGAATGCCCCACAAATGCAACAGGTCACTCCTTTGCACTCTGCGGCACATCGTGGGAATTTGGAAATGGTAAACTTACTAGTGGAAAATGGAGCCCAAATCAACTTGAAAATGGAAAATGGAGATACCGCTTTAAGCATTGCCCAGCGGGACGGACATACGGATGTGATCGCGTTTTTGGAAAAATTATAGCCTAATTTAGAGCTTGTTCTTGGCCTCTATCCATTTGGCCATGTATTTGGTGCTATTCAAAGTTTGATGTTGCAGCATGCGTCCCATAAAATTTTGTTCCCGATGTTCAACAAGTTGTTTTTCAATACGTTCAATTAAATCAATAAACTTTTTCTGAAGTTTTTCCTTGTCGAAAAAGGCCTCTAATAATTGAATGCCATGGGTTTGTGATTTCTCCCAAGCTGATTTATCCTGAAAAAGCTGTACTGCCTTGTTGGCAAAAGCTTCCCAATCATCTTCAATACTCCCGTTCCAGGGAAGATTGTGGTGCATTCCCTCAGCCCCGATAGAAGTGGTGACACTAGGTGTGCCATTCTTCATAGCTTCCAACAACTTTCCTTTTATTCCTGCCCCAAACTGGATCGGGGCTAATAACACCCTTGACTTTTGCATCGTTTCATCAAGGCTTTCCACCCATCCATCAACATGAAATCCCAACTTAGGGTTGTGCATTTCTTGTACCATTTGGGGTAAGTAGGCTCCATAAATATGTATCTCAGCTACAGGCAACTGTTTTTTGATGAGTGGCCAGATTTCTTCCTTCAATATTTTGATGGAATCCACATTTGGGGCATGTTTTCCATTTCCAACCGCTATAAAATGTTGTCTTTCTTCAAAACTGGGCCATCCCTTTATCTTTTGGGCCGAAGGCACTTCCATCATCAAAGGCAAACAACACAAAAGATTTTTGGGAACTTGGAGCCGTTCTTGTAAAATGTCCATTTCAAAAGTGGACACCATCAAGGATACATCGCATCGATAAATACTGGCTACTTCACGCAAGGTCATATCGTGTTTGACCCACTTGGATAAATCAAATTCTTGTTGGCTTTTATGGGCCTCTTCTCTAGTCTTTCTTAGAGAGTGAAGATCTTCTGTATTCAATATCCGAATGGCGTTTGGGGCAAATTCAGCCACTCTCCAACCAAATTGCTCCTCTACCATAAATCGGTCAAAAATCACGACATCTGGCTGCAATTGTTTAATAAATTCATCAAAACTAGGGTGGTTCAGTTCAATGGACTTCTCTTTAATTCCAATCTCACCAAGATTTTTGCTGTATTCGGTTTTTCCAGCCGTTGAGGCAAATGTCACCATAAAACCATATTCCAAAAAGGTTTCCAATAACTGCATCATGCGGCAACCTGCTGCAGTGGTATTGGGTTCCGGCCACACATGGCCAATAACGAATATGGTTTTGGTCATATTTTAGTCAACTTGGAAGGACTGGAGCAAGATAAAAGAATCAAGCACAAGAGCCAAGAAACAAGTGTCAAGTTCATGCCTACCAAAAATCTAACATTCCAATAATCCAAGAATCATGGCCTTGGCCATTCATGGAAAAGAGATTCTTCGCTTCGCTCAGAATGACATTGTATGTGATCATTTAGGGATGGGACCCAAGAAAAAATAAACAAGAGTCAAGATACAAGGATCAAGACACAAGAGATAAGTGTCAAGTTCATGACTTCCAAAAATCTAATATTCCAATAATCCAAGAATCACGGTCTTGACCATTCATGAAAAAGAGATTCTTCGCTTCGCTCAGAATGACATTGCGGGTGATCATTTAGGGATGGGATCCAAGAAAAAGAAACAAGAGTCAAGATACAACAATCAAGACACAAGATTCAAGAAACAAGTGTCAAGTTCATGCCTTCCAAAAATCTAACATTCCAATAATCCAAGAATCACGGCCTTGGCCGTTCATGAAAAGGGATTCTTCGCTTTGCTCAGAATGACATTGCGGGTGATCGTTTAGGGATGGGATTCAAGAAAAAGAAACAAGTGTCAAGAAACAAGAATCAAGACACAAGAGAAAAGTATCAAGTTCATGCCTTCCAAAAATCTAACATTCCAATAATCCAAGAATCATGGTCTTGGCTCTTCATGAAAAGGGATTCTTCGCTTCGCTCAGAATGACATTGCGGGTGATCGTTTAGGGATGGGATCCAAGAAAAAGAAACAAGATTCAAGATACAAGGAACAAGACACAGGAGTCAAGACACAAGAGATAAGTATCAAGTTCATACCTTACAAAAATCTAACATTCCAATAATCCAAGAATCATGGTCTTGGCTCTTCATGAAAAGGGATTCTTCGCTTTGCTCAGAATGACATTGTTGACTGTTCATTGTTAATTGTTCATTGCTAATTGCTAATTGTCCAGACCGCTACATCCTCATCGCGAATTTTTTGGAAATACTGGATCGCAGTTTCCTCTCATAATCTTCTTCCAACCACTCCTTGTAGTTTTTGGTGTTGTTCATGATGCAATACGAATATTGCTTTACCCTAAAGGCGATATCTTCCTTGAGTTCCTTGGCCAAAATTCTAGCGTCAAACACGTCCTCACTATTCTCCACACATATTTGGGCATGCTGCTCAATGCTGAGTTCCAAAACCAATTTGGACTTTTTCCCCTGCGCAAATATCTTTTTATATTCCTCCTTTATATCGAACGTGATATTCTCCGATTTGCTAAACTTGGCCCTAAGTTCATCGGGCATTTCATAGACAAAATCCCGCTCAATTTCCTCATCATTTTTGATGTTCTCCAAGTAAAAGTCAGGGAAATGGAAAATTTCCTGCCAATCGATTGGGGCATCCCAAGGACCGAAACGGGCCAAGTTGTTACCCAAGTCGATGACATTGAAATCATCCTTGCCAGGAATGATCCTAGATCCCCTGCCGATCATTTGAAAATATAAGGTCAACGATTTTGTTGCCCGGTTCAGGATGATGGACTTTACGGATGGTTCATCAAATCCGGTGGTCAAAATACTGACCGATGTGAGGATGGCATCAGGAGTCTCGGCAAACCAATCCAGTATTTCCCTCCTTTCAGTGGCCGTATTCTTGTTGTCCAAGTGTCGGATGTTGTACCCCGCTTTCTTAAACGTTTCATAAACATAAAGCGATGTGTTGATCCCATTATTGAAGATCAATGTTTTGGTACCCTTCGCAATCTCTTCATAAGCGGACAAGAGCTTACCCAACATGCTGTGGTTACCATAAAACTCATCCGAAGATTTAACGGTATAATCCCCATGAATCCCCAATTTTAAAGTTTTGAGGCTTACATCATAATTATAGAGGTTGGCCTTGGCCAAAAACTGTTTCTCGATTAAGGATTTTATAGACTCACCAATAATCAGGTGCTTGTAATGGTCCTTCATCGGCAATTTGATGTTGGAACTCAATGGCGTTGCCGTGACCCCAAGAATGGTGGCATGTTCAAAATATTTGAACAGTTTCCTAAAGGAATTGTAGTGGGCCTCATCGATAATCACCAAACCAATGTTCTTTATACTGACCTTTTCTTCTTGCAAGCGGTTGTTTAAGGTTTCCACCATGGCCACAAAGCACATATAGTCATCTTGATCGTAAAGCTCCTTTACTTCACTATTGATGACCTTGTTCGGCACCCCGAATCCATGGAGCATATCCGAGGTCTGTTTGCTCAATTCAATGCGGTGGGTCAACACCATCACTTTTTTTCCTGTTTGGGTGATGAACCTTCGGGTAATCTCGGAAAAGACCACTGTTTTTCCTCCTCCCGTAGGTAACTGGTACAGAATGTTCGTGCCAGATGGGAGATCATCCAAATGCTTGAAAATCTTGCGGAGATCTTCTTGCTGGTAATCGTAAAGGGTTTTCTTGTGATTTTTTCTGTTTACCTCCAAAGGAAAAATGGATTATGGGTTTCAAATTAAAAAACCCTACAAAATTAGGAGTTTTTTGGGCTTATGGGAAGAGGTACTTGCGGTTTTCTATTAAGATACTATCAACAATTGGTGTTTAACAGAATTTTTTGATGATAATGCAATTCCACTCATAACATTTTGATAAGAATAACATTTTGCACTTGGAATTCTACCCGTAAAAACGTATAATGAAAGCTTGTAACACTATGAAACCATTTTTCGAATGAGGCAGTTAAAAATCATTAAGCAAGTAACCAATCGCGAATCCAAATCCCTTGACAAATACCTTCAGGACATCAGCAAGATCGACCTGATCACCGCACAGGAGGAAGTGGAGTTGGCACAACGGATCAGGGAGGGCGATCAAGTTGCTTTGGAAAAACTGACGAATGCCAATTTGAGATTTGTGGTGTCTGTGGCCAAACAATACCAAAACCAAGGGCTTACCTTACCGGATTTGATCAACGAGGGTAATGTGGGTTTGGTGAAGGCGGCCAAACGGTTTGATGAGACCCGTGGGTTTAAATTCATTTCGTATGCCGTCTGGTGGATCAGACAGTCCATTCTGCAAGCTTTGGCGGAACAATCTAGGGTCGTACGCTTGCCCTTGAACAAAATTGGGTCCATCAACAAAATAAAAAAGACTTTTTCTTATTTGGAACAGGCCCATGAACGTCCGCCTTCCGCAGAAGAAATTGCCAAGGAACTGGATATGAGCGTGACGGAGGTAAAACAATCCCTTCGAAATTCTGGCAGACACGTTTCTATGGATGCGCCTTTAAAGGAAGGGGAAACTTCCAATTTATATGATGTACTCAGGGCCGGGGACTCCCCCAAACCGGATAAAGGACTTATGCACCAGTCGTTGTTTACCGAAATCAACCGAGCTTTGGATACGTTGTCTCCAAGAGAGGCGGATGTGGTTAGGCTCTATTATGGTATCGGGAACCAACCTTCCATGACGTTGGAAGAGATAGGTAGTACTTTTGACCTTACCAGGGAACGGGTACGACAGATACGGGAAAAGGCCATCCGAAAACTAAGGCATACCTCCAAAAGCAAAATTTTAAAATCGTATTTGGGTTAATGGCCTAATTAAAAATAGAAAAGGGGATGTACAAAACATCCCCTTTTCCATGATATTCACTTAAACAGTAACTATGGATGACTCAACAGATTGATATCAAAATCGGTGAGCATTGCATTCAAATCTTGAATGAAATTTAAGTAAGCTGTGTTTTCTTGGTTAAAATTTTTCATCGAAACAAAATTTGGGGTTTTGGTCCACTATAGGTAATCAAGTTCGGCAAGTTCGTTCAAGCTCAGGATTTCGTTCAGTTCCTGAAGAAATGCCAAATATTCTTCTCCGTAGGTATCGTATAACATGCGTTTTCGGGGTTTTGATGTTTGGGTATTCCTATAACGTGAATCTATTCGAAAGATTATATCAAAACAATTTTTTGTGGTGAAATTCTTACCATTGGTTGTGAAACGATTCTATTGGTCATTTTCCAAAATATCCAGTGTCACTTCAAAATCCAGATCGGGATCCACTTTGCTCGGTCTTATGTTGAATTCATCATAAATGAAACAAAGGTTCATGGGCAATCTGCTCCTTTCGGCAGGTGTCATTACACCCAGTTTGGATTGTAACGCCGTCCTGATCTCAAAAGCCTTGTTGCTGATTTTGGGATTATCATGACCTTCCAACTCAGTCAAAAAAGGAATTTCCTTCTTGTCCCCTATCTCCAGCATTTGCTCTATCAACATTAACTTGCATTCCAAGTCCTTGGCATGTTGGAACAACGGATAAAAAACGCTCTGTAGGTATGTTGGAAGTTCGGCGGTCATTTTTTTGGTTTTACATGGTTCGGAAGAGCTCCATCTCAAAATCTACCTGCTCCTGTATCATGGGGTATTCCGTCACAAATTGTTCGTATAGAAAAGCGAGGTGTTTGGAATCGTTGTCCGTTTTGCTCAACAGCGATATTTGTTGCACGATCTCCAAAAGTTCATAGGTCTTCATCATCCTAAGGTTGGGTCCCACTTTTTGGCAGCAAAGGGCCAATGCCGAAAAATCTTCGTTCAACAGGTGAATTTTAGAACTACCGATGAATTCCAGTACGTTGTGCTTGAACATCCTTACCAGTTCTTCCAATAACTCCATGCGGCCCATGCAGTCTTCCAAAACCGGTTTTAGATTGATCTTGTGTTCCGAGTAGCCCGTTACAAGACTCTTCTCAATATATTGAAAGTGATTTGGCATAGATTCGGGGGTATTTTTATCTATTTTGACCAGTTTTTCGGCAGCTTTTTTCAGGGCCTTGGTCAGCTCCAGTTGTGTTTTGTTCAGTGGGGTATTTTCCAATGCATCCAACAATTGAAAAATGGGATCTTTGGTTATCGGTTTATCGAATGAGGCAGATTTCCTTTGAGGTTCCAAAATCCCCATTCTTTTGTAAAGATCTTCCAGTTGTTTCAGTTCGGATACGCCAAAAACTTTGTCTTCCAGGCCGTGTTTAAAGATTTCGAAGGATTTTTTCAGTTCCCCTGCCTCCACAACTCCCAGTTCTTCATAAGAGAAAGAGCTTAATCCGATTTCCAATTTTTCAAGATAGTTGAGTAATTCCCGTGTTCCCAATTTTAAGAGGTAATAATTGTTGATACACTAAAAATGTCCAATTAAAAGAGGGATAACAATTTAATGTTCCGTAGGATTCGGAATTTGTTGTCAAATTGCGTTATTTGTATGTATAAAAACCAACCTGATGAAATATTTATACCTTATTTGTAGTGTTCTCCTTTTCATTTCCTGCGGAGAGAAAAAACCTGAAAAAACCGAAACAATGGAAGAAATGGCCCAAAGGATCCATGATTCCGTGATCACCATCGATACACATGATGATATTAACGTAGCTAACTTTACGGACAGCATCAACTATACCCAAAACCTGAAAACCCAAGTAAATCTTCCCAAAATGAAGGAAGGCGGCCTGGATGTAGCCTGGTTTATTGTTTACACCGGACAAGATACCCTTACCGCTGAAGGATATGCCAAGGCTTCTGAAAATGCCATGGCCAAATTCCAGGCCATCCATAAACTTTGTGAAGAGATTGCTCCTGATCAAATCGGGTTGGCCCTGACTTCCGATGATGTTAGAAAAATAGCCGCTTCGGGTAAAAAAGTGGCCATGATCGGGGTAGAGAACGCCTACCCTATTGGTGAGGATCTTTCCAAAATTGAAGAATATCAAAAATTGGGTGCCAGATACATGTCCTTGGCGCATAACGGTCACAGCCAATTCAGTGATTCCAATACCGGGGAACAAGACAGTGTTTGGTTGTACCACGGTCTGAGTGATTTGGGCAAACAGGCCATTGCGGAGATGAACCGAGTGGGAATCATGGTAGATGTCTCCCACCCTTCCAAAGAAGCCATGGTCCAAATGATCGAACTTTCCAAGGCACCGATCATTGCTTCGCATTCTTCGGCAAGGGCATTGTGCAACCACAGCCGTAACTTGGATGATGAACAACTTCTGATGATGAAAAAGAACGGTGGTGTGGTTCAAACTGTCGCTTTTGGATCATATCTCAACACCGAAAAAAATGATGCTCGCTCCGCATACCTGCAAGAAATCAACAAAAAAGTAGCCGATTCTTTGGGTATTGAGTGGTACGAAAGATCCCAGTTCAGGACCTTGACACCAGAGCAGCGCGAGACCTTTTTTGCAAACTACCAAAAGGTAATGGGCATTTCCGAGGAACTTGCCAAAAAAGACCCCAATGCCCCATCTGCAGTAAATGTTTCCGACTTTGTGGACCACATTGATTACATGGTGAAATTGATCGGGATAGACCATGTGGGTATCAGCTCCGATTTTGATGGAGGTGGTGGAATTGAAGGCTGGTCAGATGCCTCCGAGACCTTCAATGTAACCTTGGAACTGGTAAAACGCGGCTATACCGAAGAAGATATCGCCAAATTGTGGGGTGGTAACCTTCTTAGGGTATTGGACGAGGTTCAGGCAATTGCCAAAACGTTGAACTAAACGTTTTCCTCTTTTTCCTTCTTGGCCAATCGGTCCTTAACGTACTCGATCTTGGTTTTGCCATGGGCCTTTGGATTGCCTTTGTCGTCCAGGTTTACCAAAATAATATTGTCCACGGTGACAATGCTTTCGTGGGTCATCTTGTTTCGCACCTCACAATTGAGGGAAATGGAGGTGACCCCGAATTTTATCACGTCGATTCCGATCTCAATGATGTCACCCTCTACCGCGGTGCTCATAAAATTGATTTCGGACATATATTTGGTAACTACCTTTTTATTTTCAAGTTGTATGATGCTGTACATTACAGCCTCCTCATCGATCCATGAAAGGACCTTTCCGCCAAACAGCGTTCCATTGGCGTTCAAATCTTCTGGTTTTACCCATTTTCGTGTATGAAATCGCATTGTGAAACTTTTTAAAATACAGGACAAAGGTACTTCAATACCCGATCGCTTGTTTCTACATTACCCTACTAAATTTATGCAATTATGAATTTCAAACTATTCATTACCAAGCACTACGGAGTCTATAATTTTATTGACGAAGGATTTTTAAATCGATGAAAATTTTGGGTTTAGTCAAAAAGACCCTGTTGCGGTGGGTTTAAAGTTGCCGGTATAGTTAGATTGCAACCCAGGGCGGGATTCAATTGCTTGATCAAATGGGCAGAAAGTAATGGGGATTCCAATTCCAAGTTTTGGTGCACAAAAAAATGGATGTTCTCCAATCCCTGCTCTTTCCAAGCAGACAATCGTTTTACCCAATCCTGCAAACGCGGATAATCGGACGGATGGTTGGCGCCCACATAACGGATAAAGGCCTCATTGTTGGTCAACCGCATATGCATCAGGTCTCTCCTGCCTGCGGTATCTACCAACACATTGGCAATGTTGTTCTCTTCCAGTAAATGATACAGTTCTTGGGCCACGGTTTCATCGGTGAACCAATCTGTGTGGCGGAACTCCATGGCCAAGGGAAACTCTTTCGGCCAGTACTCCACAAAGCGCACTACCCTATCCCAGTTTTTTGGGTCGAAGTTGTTGTGCATCTGCAAAAAGATGGTGCCCATTTTTTCCCGGAGTAAAGCGGTCACTTCCAAATAACGGTCCACCACAGGGTACACTTGATCGTTCAATCGGCGGAGATGGCTCACCTCATTGGTCATTTTTGGAAAAAACTTGAAACCTTCGGGAGTCTTGTCGTACCATTTTTCATAGGTGTCCGAAGGAAAGATGCGGTAGAACGTGGCATTGAGTTCTATACAATTGAATTGGGAAGAGTAATACTGCAATTCGTCTTTTGTACCTCTTGGGTAAAAATTCTTAAGATCCTGCCGATTCCATTTGGCGCAGCCCACAAAGACATTGGGTTCCCCTTCGGACCCATATTTAGAGAGTACCACAGACGTATCCGGATGGTCCTTCGGGATGGTGAAATCAATATGTTCTGGGTGGTCTACTTTGCCGAATTTCATAGGTGATTTGGATTGGGATTTAAATATATAAATTTAAAAAGGTCTGTTCATAACATCGTTAACAACTAATGCATTAGCTAAAAGGGTGCGGTTTCCGATTATGTAACTTTATTAAAACAAGTTGCCATGGATTCACGATCCAAGAGTCTTTTGGACATCCGCCCAGACATTCCACAGACACATTTCAACAGCGCAATGGGTTTTGATGAGCGTTTCCAGAACCAAACGTTACGGCCCGTCATCAAACTTCAAAACCTTTTATTGGTGGAGGCCTTTAAGAACTACATCGCCAAACATAAGGGAGCTTTTCATGAGCTTTCGTTGGAGCGCAAGATGCAATTTATTGAAGGGGCCATCCAAAAGGACATCAAATTCAGGAATTCCCTTAAGGGAATGGTCATTGGCCAGTTTACGGTGGAAGAATACCAAGATTACATCACCAATTCTTCCTCGTTGAACAAACGTATGATGAACATGGTCATCGAACGGCTCAAAGACCAAGTCCAATTGTTGGATCATCAGGCCCAGTTACAGGATTGATTCACCGTTCAAATTAGTGGTCAGGATGTCGCTCATCAGGTTAAAGTAGGGCCTAATGGCGCGGTAAGATTTGTCCACTTCATCCAAGAAGGAATCGGATAGTACTTCTGCATCCGTGAGGTCCCGTGTAAAAATGAACTGTTGGTACTTGATCAAATCAATGTCAGGGTGGTTCTTATCAAAACCCTTCGGAGCTGTTTTAACAGTGTCTCCTTTCAATTCTCCCCAAATAGATTTCAAGGATTTTTGCCCGATCACTTTTCGGAATTCCGAGGCATCCATTTCCAGTTCCTTTCGTATGCGGAAGAGGTCTTCTTTGTTGGGGTCCCAAAAACCGGTGGCCAAAAATGATCCGCCCGGTTTTAAATGTAGATAATACCCTCCCCTTAAATGACTGCCCAATCGGGAAAAGGACCCTCCAAAATGGGTCTTGTATGGTGTTTTGTCCTTGGAAAAACGTACATCCCGATAAATGCGGAACATTTTCATCTTTTCGATCTCGTCGTGATGGTTCAGCTTGTCCTTTACCGCTTCGTAAAACCCCTTCACGGCCGTTTCATGCTTTTTAAACGTCTTCTTGTTCGCTTCGAACCATTCCTTATTGTTGTTCTTTTCAAGTTGTCTTAAAAAATCAAATGCTTCTTTGGAAATCGTAGTCTGAACAGCCATATATCGATAATATGTTATTTTTAAACTAAAGTTAGCCTTTTCTGATAGGCCGTGGTAAGGATTTGTCTAATTTTAAGACAATAAGAAGTAGTATGGACAAGAAAAAAATCATTGCAGAGCTGAACAGGCACAAGAAGTTGCCCCATCTTGATTTCAGATTGAAGCAAGAAACGGAAGATTTTACGGATACTCTTTTTTATACCCTTTTTGATGCCAATACGCCAGTTGCGGTGAACTTGGAATTGCTGGAAAATCAATTCAACCGATTGGTGGATATGGCCTGTTGGGAATTGGAACGACCCAGTGACCAACTTTGGGACAACTACGTTTCGGAATTGCCCGGGATTTTGGAAAAATTGAATCTGGATGCCGAGGCAATCCTTAATTGTGATCCTGCTTCACTTTCCATCCGCGAGATTTATATGGCCTATCCTGGCTTTTATGCCATTGCCATCTACCGCTTGGCCCATGAACTTTATGTTCAAGATGTGCCCCTCATTCCAAGGTTGATGACCGAATATGCCCATAGACAGACTGGTGTGGACATCAACCCCGGTGCAAAAATCGGGAAATCCTTCTTTATCGATCACGCTACGGGTGTGGTCATTGGGGAAACCGCCATTATACATGACAACGTAAAAATTTATCAAGGTGTAACGCTTGGAGCCTTATATGTGGCCAAAAACTTGGAGAAGACCAAAAGGCACCCCACTATCATGAGCAATGTTACCATTTATGCCAATGCAACCATTTTGGGTGGCAAAACCGTTGTGGGTGAAAATTCCATCATCGGGGGTAACGCCTGGGTGACCGCTTCTGTACCGCCAAATTCAACCGTTTTCCATACACCAGAAATCAAAATAAAGACAGCTCCAAATGTCTAAAAGCATCTTAGACCTTATTGGCAACACCCCTTTGGTGGAGTCCAAAGTATTGAATACCAATCCTAACGTTAAAGTCCTATTTAAGCTGGAAGGGAATAATCCCGGAGGCAGTGTAAAAGATCGCCCTGCCTATAACATGATCAAGAGCGGTTTAGAAAGGGGAGATTTTTCCAAGGAATCCAAATTGATAGAGGCCACCAGTGGAAACACAGGGATTGGCTTGGCCATGGTTGCCAGTCTTTTCGGGTTGGATATTGAATTGGTCATGCCTGAAAATTCTACAATAGAACGGGTTCAGACCATGCGTGCTTATGGCGCAAAAGTGACCCTCACGCCAGCCGATGTTGGGATTGAAGGTGCACGCGATTATGCGGAATCCAAAGTAATGAACGAGGGATTCATCATGATGAACCAATTTTCCAATGACGATAACTGGAAAGCGCATTACAAAACAACTGGACCTGAAATTTGGAGGGATACTGAAGGGCAAATCACCCATTTTGTATCCAGTATGGGAACCACGGGAACTATCATGGGAACCTCCACTTTTTTAAAGGAGAAAAACCCGAATGTTCAGATTGTTGGGGTACAGCCCACGGATGAATCCAAAATACCGGGTATTCGAAAATGGCCCCAAGAATACTTGCCCAAAATTTTTGATCCCAAAAAGGTGGATACCGTAATGGAAGTCAGCGAAGCAGATGCCACCCTAATGGCCAAAAAACTGGCTAAGGAGGAAGGGATTTTTGCCGGCATGAGTAGCGGAGGTGCTGCCACGGTGGCTTTTAGATTGGCAGAAATGTTGGATCGTGGGACTATTGTATCCATTGTTTGCGACAGAGGTGACCGCTACCTGTCTTCCAATCTTTTCGACTGATTTTCAATTCACTTTAGCTGGCAGAATAATTAGGTTTTATTATCAGATTTTTCTGATTATCTGACATTGCCCACTGTTTGTCGATTAGATTAAATCCTTTCATTTTTATCCCCTTACTTTATATCAAATTAGATTCCCAAATCACTTTTGATATGAATGCAATTTCAAAAATTATCACCTGGAAAAGAGACATATTGGCTTCATTGGCCGTTTTATTGGTTTTGATCGTTTTGGACTTTTACGGGGTATACACCAATAAATTCTACTTCCTAAAAGCTGAAAATTACCTTTTCCCGGTTCTTGCAGCGGTTCATTTGTTGTATTTGTATGTGGTTTGGTTCAAAATATCAGAAGGCGAGTTGCCCGATCCCAAAATGCGTAATATTGAATATGCATTGTATGCTGTTTTGGGCGTATATGTGTTCAAAATTTATGACAGTATCACGGTGCTCAATTCCATTGCTGAATTTGGGGAGCATGTAATTCCTGCAACATTCAAACCTATCGCCACCTTAACATTAGTGCTCTATAGTATTTTACCCATTCTTACCATCTATACTTTTTGGTTAAGAAAAAAGTACGTGGGGGCCTATAATTTTGAGAACTACAACGACAACCTTAACATCTGGCAATAAAACTAAAGTTATAATCCACGAATATAACTGCCATACAGGTCTTTGAACTGGAATCCTTGTTCAAAGCGGTGTTTGCTAAGTTTTTTATGGACCACCAATCCCCAAAGTAACAGCTCCTTTAGAAAATAGGAATCCTCTTTGGATATTTCGGGTTGGTATTGTTTGATGAGTTGATTGAGCGGGCCAATGGAATCGAGTTTCGATTTATAGGAAGTTTCGGATTCATCATCCAAAAGATCAAAGCCTTCACTGTCAAAAAACCAATTGACGAGTTCATCATATTCGGTTTCCTGTTCCTTACGCTGTAGTTTGTCTATCTTTGGGAAAAAGTTGGGGAATAACGACTTGATGGCATCCTCGATCAAGGTTTCGGCCACAAAGCCTGCTCCCTCCTGCTCGCCCTCATAAACCAATTCAATTTTTCCGGTGATGGATGGGATAACCCCCATAAAATCACTCAAACGAACAGATGTTTTGGCATCTCCGGCCAATACAGCTCTGCGTTCTGCCGTACTTAATAAATTTTCAAAAGCGGTAATGCTCATTCGGGCACTTACCCCACTCTTGGCATCCACGTATTCGCTTTTTCGGGCTTCAAAACTAATCTGTTCCAATAGGTCCATAGCAATTTCTGGCACATAAATAGTGTCCGATTGCCTGCTGTCCAATTGGGCCTCTTGCTTGGTGATTTTTTTGGCAATTTCTACACTTTCAGGATAATGCGTAAGTATCTGTGAACCGATCCGATCCTTTAATGGAGTCACGATGCTTCCCCTATTGGTATAATCTTCGGGGTTTGCCGTAAAAACAAATTGGATATCCAAATGCAATCGTAGTTTAAAACCACGGATTTGAATATCCCCTTCTTGCAAGATATTGAAAAGGGCCACCTGGATCCTAGCTTGTAAATCGGGCAATTCATTGATTACAAAGATGCAACGATTGGCTCTTGGTATCATCCCAAAATGGATCACTCGGTCATCCGCATAGGAAAGGCGAAGGTTGGCCGCTTTGATAGGGTCCACATCCCCGATCAAATCGGCTACGGTAACATCGGGTGTTGCCAGTTTTTCGAAAAAGCGCTCATCCCGATGGATCCACTCCACTGGGGTGTTGTCGCCTTTTTCCTTTATCAATTCAATGGCAAACCTAGAAATGGGGTTCAATGGATCGTCATGGATTTCGGAACCTGCCACAACGGGCATCCATTCATCCAACAATTGTACCATCAAACGGGCCAATCTGGTCTTGGCCTGTCCGCGCAAGCCCAATAAATTAATATTGTGCCGGGATAGAATGGCTCGCTCCAATTCCGGAATCACCGAATTTTCATAACCCCAAACCCCTTCAAAAACTTCTTCCTTTTTGGAGATTTTGGCCAAGAGGTTTTCGCGCAACTCATCTTTGATGCTTTTGCTTTGGTATCCAGCCGATTTTAATTCCCCGAGTGTCTTTATTTTGTTATGATCCAATTTCATATGGTCTTTATCCTTTAATTCTTCGTTTCCTGTTTTGTTCGTAATCTTCAAAAATCATTTCACCCAATCCCTTTAATCCCGTATAGAAGGCTTTGCCCTTATTCGCTTTGGTAAATTCTTGCACAAACTTCATTAAGTATGGGTCTTCGGCAATCATAAAAGTGGTGATGGGAATGTGTAATTTTCTGGCCTGTTGCGCCATGGTATAGCATTTCTCCACGATGTATTCGTCAAGTCCTACGCTATTTTTATAATAGTTCCCATCAGGAAGTCGAATACACGAAGGTTTCCCGTCCGTAATCATAAAAATCTGCTTGTTGGTGTTCCGTTTTCTGCGGAGCATGTCCATAGCCAATTGTAATCCAGCAACGGTATTGGTATGGTACGGCCCTACTCGTAAATAGGGTAAATCTTTGATGGGAATGGGCCAAGCATCGTTCCCAAAAACCAAAATATCCAAGGTGTCCTTGGGATAGCGGGTCGTAATCAATTCAGCCAATGCCATGGCCACTTTTTTTGCAGGAGTGATGCGGTCTTCACCATACAGAATCATACTGTGGCTGATATCGATCATCAGCACAGTGCTCATTTGCGCCTTGTACTGGGTATCCTCTACCACCAAATCTTCTTCGCTCATGGAAAAAGTGTCCAATCCATGGTTGACTTGGGCATTTTTCAAGCTTTCCGTCATGGAAATATGCTCCAATGAATCCCCGAAGCGATATTCCCGAAACTCTCCCGTATGCTCGTCTCCCCTGCCCGATTTTCCCGTGCGATGGTTGCCGGAACCACTTCGTTTGATCTTCCCGAAGATTTGGTCCAAGGCGCGTTGACGCAGCATGCGTTCCAATTTGGCCGTCATGGACAGGCCTCCACCTGCCGGATTTTCATCGCCTTCTTCCCCATCATCGCCGCCCTTTTCGCCATCCATGTCAAATTCTTCGCGGATGTAACCCTTGGCTTTGAGGTCTTCTATAAAATCATCAATGGTGTAATCGTCATCGGTAAGCTCGTATTCTTTGTCCAGCTCACGGAGCCAGTCCAAAGCTTCCTCCACATCACCCGAAGTATGGGTAATCAGTTCCTGAAAAATCTCGAAGAGTTTTTCGAATGGGGTTTGGTCCGGAGCTTCGTACGTTGTAAAACGAAATCCTTTTCTTGTGTTCATAGCCATTACATAAAATTAAAGCATTTCCCTGTAACGGCGAGGGCTTTAGAAAAAACTTAACGCTACGGACAAAAAAAGCGCCGAGCCCTAGAAACCCGACGCTTGGCATCAAATCAACCTAAATTATTCTTCCACAAAGGTGTAACTCGTCTTTACAACCTGTGTTAACCTGAAATACCCAAACGCATAGTTGTCAGGATTTGTAGTATTGATACAGTTGCCTTTTACGGCTACTGGGGTAGACTCAAAAAGACCAACACCGCCTAATTGGGAGATTAAAATCTTGATATAATCGTAATAAGCTTTTGAAATCCCGTGCATTTCAATATTCACTACATCGCCAGGTTTAAAAGGCTCTGTATCGGTATCTTCATCTTTCTCGATTTCATACCACCAATCAATTTCATTGCCGTTCACGAATTCATCCTCCCCTTCTTCCAAATCGGGTAACAGATCACCTTCCCTGTGAAATTTGAACAGGTAATTGTTCCCCTCTTCCTCTGGGTCATTAAACACTACATGGACTTCCAATACCTCGTCGTCAAATCCATCTTCACGGTCCTGAAAAACACGGGTGATATCAGTCACGGGGGTCATGGTCTCGGTTGCGGTATACACCTCCCCATTGTATTCGATCCTAAGAGAATATGTCTGTTCCAGAACGGGTTCAAAACTCGTGGTCTGGTATTCGCCATTGCCCTGATCGGCAAAAATGTAGCTGTTGCCACTACTATCATTCGTTACCACTACGGAGGCGCCTATGACCCCAGTGTCGGTATAGGTGTTAAAAAATGGAGTGGATTCGCGCAAGCGGATGGTCTGAATATTTCCTTCGGTTCCCTTTTCCCAATCCAAGGATGCCTCCACTACCAGTCGTTTTGGGCCTTCTTGTACTTCCACATCCACCACGTCTTCACACGAGGCAAAAGCAATAACAATAATGGCCAATATGATTTTTTTCAATGTTTTCATGATTTAAAATTTAAAGTTGTAGGTCAATGAGGGTACAATTCCAAAAATGGCGGTTCGGGTGGCTTCGTTGGCCCCGGTTTCCAAGTTTTGTCCAAAGGAGATGGAAGCGGCATTTTTTCTGCTGTACAAATTATAAATACTAAGTACCCATTCTCCCTTAAAGCGTTTATTCTGATATTTTCTGGGTTTGTAATTGACCGAAACATCCAAGCGATGGTAAGCTGGCAAACGATCCGAATTACGGGGAGCATAACTGGCTATGGACAAATCTTCGTACACGTATTGCCCATTGGGATAAGTTACCGGTCTACCCGTTTGAAAAACCAGATTGGTCCCAAAACTCCATTGATCGTCCAAATGATAGGCCCCCGATATGGATATGTCATGGGTTCTATCAAAAGATGTATTGTACCACTCACCATTGTTGATACCGGGACCACCAGCCGTTCCTCCCAAGGTCCTCTGTTCCGATTTGGAAAGGGTGTACGCAATCCATCCCGTAAAATCGCCCTCATTCTTCCGAAGGAGGAGTTCCAATCCGTAGGCCCGCATTTCGCCATTCAAAACTTCGGTCTCAATGGTATTTTGACCGATCAGATCGGAGCCATCTATGTAATCAATTCTATTGTCCACGGTTTTATAGTAAGTCTCTACTTCCAGTGAATACATCTTGTCCGTAAAATTGCGAAAGTATCCCAACGCATATTGGTTGGACAACTGGGGCTTGATAAAGGGACCGCTGGGAGTCCAAACATCCAAAGGAGTTGCGGACGATGTATTGGACAACAAATGAATGTATTGGGCAGTGCGGGAAAAACCTGCTTTTAGGGATGATTCCTCATCCAGGAGATAAGCCAATGAAACCCTGGGTTCAAGATTACCAAAGCTTTTAATAACATCACTTTTAGCGAAATTGGTCTCCCCTATTGCTTCCCCCCTTTCATAAATGCCCAACTCATGATTGTATACCACGGGCTGATCGTTTGCATAGGTGTTGATGGGTTGTCCGCCCAATCGGGAGAAAGCACTGTATCGTAAGCCGTACTGTGCCGTGAGTTTAGGACTGAGTTTGTGCTCTGCACTTAGATACAACCCACTTTCAAGAGCTTTTTTCTGGTCCAGTTTTAACGGATTCACGGGTGATGTTTCGGCGGTGGGACTTACTTCCCCAGGATTGAAATCATAATAAATACCGTTGATGCCAAAATCCAATTTGAAGGCGTCGCTTAAATAATATTTAAAGTCATACTTAAGGTTATAATTGGTAATGGAAGACACCCAATCAAATTCCTCCTGTGCGAACTCCAAGTCGTAGTCATATCGACTTAAAATAGCAGAAAGATTGGAAAACAATCGGTCATTAAATATATGGTTCCAACGCAGATTGCCCGTGGAATTCCCATAACTACTATCAAAAGCGTTACCCAGTTTAAAGGCATCGCGGCCAAAATAACCACTCAAAAAAAGCTTGTTATTACGATTGATACTGTAATTGGTCTTTAGATTAAGATCGTAGAAACTGACGCTGTTTTTTTCCCCCGCAGCCTTGAGCAACAAATCGACATAGGACCGGCGACCGGCGACCAAAAAGGAACCATTGTCCCCAAAAATAGGCCCTTCTGCCGTCAGTCGGCTCGAAATAACCCCGATACCCCCGTTCAGTTCAAAGTTTTTGCTGTTCCCATCTTTTTGTCGAATGTCCAATACGGAAGATACCCTGCCCCCAAAGCTAGCCGGAATGCCGCCTTTGTATAGTTTCATATCTTTAATGGCATCTGCATTGAAGACCGAGAAGAACCCGAACATGTGAGAAGTATTGTAAATGATGGCCTCGTCAAGCAGTACGAGGTTCTGGTCCTGTGCTCCGCCCCTTACATGGAACCCTCCAGTCCCCTCTCCGTTATTGGTAACGCCAGGTAGCATTTGAAGGGATTTCAACACATCCAATTCCCCCAAAACCACGGGCATCTGTTTAACGGTACCTATATTCATCTTCACCACACTCATTTCAGGTTTTCGCAATATGGCGCGTTCCGGTTCGTCTGCGGTGACGACCACTTCATCCAGCTCGGTCGAGAATTCGGAAATTTCCACATCGTTTTTAATGTCGCGGTTCAAATGGATTTTCATTCGGATTTCGCTGTACCCCATGTATGAAATGCTCAACACATAATCGCCTTCCGGAGCCGTAACGGAGTAAAATCCATATTCATTGGTGACCCCACCAATGGTAGTGCCGTCCAAGAACACGGAAGCCCCGTATAGGGTCTCCCCATTGCTTTTGTCGGTAATGGTGCCGCTAATGGTGTGATTGGTCTGGCCTATGGCTAGGATACAGCCCAAAAAGAAAAACCACAGCAACCAAACGGTACATTTGATTGCTGGGTCCAATTGTGATTTCCTGTTCATTTTTTGATGTTTTGATGGTTGTACTTGAAATTTTCACCATCATAGACAGGTCAAAAAAGGAAGGGTTGCATACATGGGCTTTTTTATGGGATCTTTCTTTCCAAATTTTACAATCGACAGATTTTTACAAGTTTTTTTTCTTCATGGTGCAACCCTTTACTTTTGCGGTTGTCTTTAGCAAGAGACAAGGCATCAACCTAAACTATTGGAAACCGACATCCGATTTACGCATAAGGCCATAGTGGAGCAATGCAAAGCCGGCAATAGCAACTCGCAATACGAGCTGTATTCCTGCTATGTGGATGCTATGTACAACGTGGGGTTCCGCTTTTTGGGCAATGCGGAAGATACCGAGGATATTGTACAGGACAGCTTTGTGGATGCCTTTAAAAACCTAGACAACTTTAAGTATGAAAGTAGTTTTGGTTCATGGTTGAAGCGGATTGTCATCAATAAAAGTATCAACCACCTAAAAGCCAAACGTATCCCCGTAGTGCCCATGGAAGCCCATGAGTTCCACTTGACGGATGACGAACCTGTGGAGGCCGAGGCCACGGATATAAACAAAGTGAAGAAGGGTATCGCCCTGCTCCCGGACGGTTACCGGGAAATCATCAATCTGTATTTGATTGAAGGATATGACCATGTGGAAATTGGGGAGATTTTGGGTATTTCTACCAGTACTTCAAAATCACAATACCACAGGGCCAAGAAAAAATTATTGGAAATCATCAATGAACTGTAATGGACAATTTTGAAAAGCATATTAGGGACCATGCAGCCCAATTCAACGAACGAAGGGCGGACAAGGACAAAATGTGGGCCAAGATTTCAGAAGAACTGCATCAAGAGAAACCCAAGGTAATCCCTCTCTGGAAAAGACCCGTGTTTCGCGTGGCTGCTTCGGTGTTACTGTTGTTGGGCATTGCTTCGTTTTTTGGACTGGCGGTGTTGAACAACAATGCCAACAAAACACAGTACGCCTCCAAAGAATTGATGGAAATAGATATGTATTACAAAGATTTGGTCTCCTACCAAGTGCAATTGGTAAAGAACAATCAGTCCCTTTCCGAAGAAAACAAAGCAGAGTTTCTGTCCTTCATGGATGAACTTGACGCTGAATATGAAGTCCTTAAGAAGGAAATGCAAAAAAACCTTGACAATGAACGAGTGCTGGAAGCCATTGTGGGCAACTACAAGAAGCGTATCGAGCTCATTGATAATTTGTTACACCAATTAAACGAATCTAAAAAACCGAATGAAGATGATTATGGATATACGTTATAGAAAGGTCCTATGGATGGCCTTGCTGCTGATTTCGGTGCATTCTGCCAAGGCACAGGAAAAGGTATATAAAACCATTGAAAAGAGTTTCCCGTTCACGAACTCTGGCGAGTTTCAGTTGGAGAACAAATATGGGAACATTACGCTTAAGGGATGGGATCAGAACAAAGTTCTGATGAACATTTCGGTTACGGTAAACCATCGTAAAAAGGAGAATGCAGAGGATTTACTGGAGCGTATCAACCCAAAGATCAAAACCAGTAACGGCTATATTTCCATTGTTTCGGAAATCGGCAATAAAAATACAGGATGGTTTGCCGATATTTTAAATAAGGCCAACCCCATTGACTTTGATCGCAGCCATGTACAAATAGATTATGAGGTCTATCTTCCTGTAAAAGCCGGACTCAAGATCACCAACCGTTTTGGGGATGTGGTCATTGAGAATTGTATGGGAACCCTCAATACCTTAATCGAACACGGTGATTTGTGGATCGGGGAAAATCTGAACAAGGCGGATATTGTTTTGAGGTATGGGAAAGTCCGCGCCAAGGACTTGAACTATGCGGATATAGACTTGAAAATAGGGGAATTGAACATGGAAAATTCCAAAAACCTACGTTTGCGAAGTGATGGTACAGAAATCCATATCAATTTGGTGAATTCCTTGGAGGTGTATTCGAACAAGGACCATATCGCTATAAACGAAGCAGGGTCTCTGTTTGGAAACCTGGAATTCACCACATTCAAATTGGAACGGTTGACGGGTGATGTGGATATGAATATGAAGATTGCGGATTTTCAAGTGTATGCCATCACAAATCCATCTGCCACAATTGCCATACAGCAAGAATCTGCGGATATTACCCTAACAGTTACCAATTTCCCCCACCGCTTTACGGCAACCTTGGAGCAAGGTGTGGTACGGCTCCCCAAATCTTTTGAGAACGTAAGCTCCGAGATGTTGGACAAAAGCCGCAGGCTTCGAAAAATTGATGCCACTTATGGAAAGGAACGGAAAGGGAGTATTTCCATACAAGGGGAAAAGGGAATTGTGACCATAAACAATTAAAAAAACACTAAATGCAACCTTTTGCCAAATACATTGTCTTTAAAACAGAATCAATCAGAAAATCAATAAAAATGAACAATCAAAAAACAACTTCTTTACTTTTTTTCCTATTGCTTGGTATGATGGGGTTCGCCCAAGACGACGATGGACAATACATTACATTCAATGACCGAAAGAATGTGGTGCACGGTGTCTATCTGGGGTTATCCACCTACTTTGGCGAAATCGAGGGAGAGGATACCTATATCGGAGGATTAAAAGTGGCCTACGTGGCCAACAGACAGTTTGAAGTAGGTTTTATGGCCAACATACTGTATTCCGAGCAAAATATCTTCAATCCGAGAACCAACAATAACGATGATATTGTCGCCGTATATGGAGGGTTACATTTGGAACCTATATTGTTTGGCAAGAACAGGGTAAGCCTATCCTTTCCCATTTTGATCGGTGGCGGTGGCGTAGGCTATGTGGATCACAATGCAGTGGTGAATGATGAGAACGTCGATTTGGATGATGATGATATTGATGCCGTGTTTGTGTTGGAGCCGGGTATGAATGTATTGTTCAACATTTCCAGATATGTTCAATTGGAGGCTGGTTTCAGGTATAGAGTCTCCAGTAGAATTGAGTTGGCGCAAAGCCCAGTGGATAGGATCAATGGTTTTTCCGGAGGTATTGGGGTCAAACTGGGTGTTTTTAATATGGGCCGTAACCGGTATAAAAAACATTTGGACTGATGAAAAAGAAAAATGTAAAAAAAGAACCTATTGAAATTCAACTGGTTTACACCCAAAACAATCAGGTTTTTACAAAAAACGACCAAGAAGAATGGTTGCCGGTTTCATTTCAGTGGGTTACGATTCCATTTTCAAAATGATTGGGCCACCCATTTAATGTCCAGCACTTAGTGCCTTTTTTCAAGGACATTGGCAATATCATCCAATGTATAGCCTTTGGCCTGCAACAAGATCAAATAATGGAACAATAGATCGGCACTCTCGTTCAAGAAAAGGTCATCATTGGTGTCCTTGGCCTCAATGACGGTTTCCACGGCTTCCTCCCCTACTTTTTGGGCTATTTTGTTGATGCCTTTTCGGAATAATGAAGCCACATAGCTGTCCGGATTGTCCTGATCGTTTTTTCGGGATTCTATAATCTTTTCCAAGGTGGATAAAAAGCCGTAAGCTTGGGCATTTTCTTTTGCCCAACAGGTGTCCGTCCCTTTGTGACAGGTGGGCCCAACGGGATTCACAGTAACCAAAAGGGTGTCGTTGTCGCAATCTACTTTTATATCGACCAGGTTCAGGAAATGTCCACTTTCCTCACCTTTAGTCCAAAGGCGTTGCTTAGATCGACTAAAAAAGGTCACCTTTCTACTCTTTTGCGTTACGTCAAAAGCTTCTTGGTTCATATAGCCCAGCATCAATACGGTTTTGGTCTTCGCATCTTGAATGATGGCAGGCACAAGACCTTCTGGGTTTTTGGTAAAGTCAATTTTCATCTGTTCTTTTTTATTTGTTTTTAATGGTCAGATGCAATGCCACATTATTTCGGCTGATAAACCTAATCAGGTGTGAGGGCATTTCATATCTTAAATTCTAACGGGAATCCCTTCTTCCCTTAGTTCGTTCTTTAAATCTTGTATTTCAATCTCTTTAAAATGGAACACACTGGCCGCCAAGGCAGCATCAGCCTTCCCATCTATAAAGGTATCGGTAAAATGGGAAATGGCTCCGGCACCACCAGATGCAATGATGGGAATGTTCACTAATTCGGACAATTGTGCTAAAGCTTCATTGGCAAATCCATTTTTAGTGCCATCATGGTCCATGGAAGTGAACAAAATCTCCCCCGCACCTCGTTCTTCCACTTCTTTGGCCCAATCAAACAAGTTGATTTCAGTTGGCACTTTACCGCCCACCAAATGTACTTTCCAGACACCATCAACCTGTTTGGCATCAATGGCGACCACAATACACTGGGAACCGAATTTGGCCACCAACTCGTTGATGAGTTCCGGTCTTTTTACCGCTGAGGAGTTGATGGAAACTTTGTCCGCACCATTTTTGAGTAATATATCCACATCTTCCACGGAAGAAATGCCCCCACCCACTGTAAATGGAATGTTGATGGTCTCCGCTACGTGGTAGACCAGTTCCGCCAAGGTCTTTCGTTTTTCCTCTGTGGCCGAAATATCCAAAAAGACCAATTCGTCCGCCCCTTCTTTAGCATAAATGGATGCCAATTCCACCGGATCTCCGGCATCCCGAAGGTCCACAAAATTGACACCTTTTACGGTGCGTCCGTTTTTGATGTCCAAGCAAGGTATGATTCGTTTTGTGAGCATAAATTTTTGTTACCTGAACTAGTTTCAGGATCTTATGATTGGTTTATTCTGGTTTATGTGATGCCGAAACAAGTTCGGCATGACGTTTTCTTCGAAAACTATCTTTGATTTTCAATCGTCACCCTGAACTTGTTTCAGGGTCTCGTGATTGGTTTATTCTGGTTTATGTGATACCGAAACAAGTTCGGCATGACGTTTTCTTCGAAAACTATCTTTTGACTTTAATCGTCACCCTGAATTTATTTCAGGGTCTCGTGATTGGTTTATTCTGGTTTATGTGATACCGAAACAAGTTCGGTATGACGTTTTCTTCGAAAACTATCTTTGATTTTCAATCGTGACCCTGAACTTGTTTCAGGGTCTGATTCTAATAATCTAAGGTTTCCAAAGATGGATTTTGTTCTTTTATCAAATTAACTTTCCAGTCGTGGTGCCAGTTCTTTAATTGCTTTTCCCTTGCAATCGCTTGATTGATATCCGAGAAAACTTCAAAATGCACCAAATCTGTAAGTATATATTTTTTAGTAAACGCTGAACCTCTTCCTTCTCGATGTTCCACAACCCTTTTGGCCAAATTGGAGGTCACCCCAATATAGAATGTTGTTCTGAACTTGTTGGTCAATATGTAGACAAAACTCTGATTCATCATTTATGATGTCCAAACAAGTTCGGCATGATGTTATTCGTTCTTCACATTCAAGTCTACCCCATCATAAAAGCCCAAATCGGTATTTTCCAATAGCTTGGTCCAAAGGGCAATCTGTCCAGTGTGGTATGATAGGTGCTCTGTTACATGGATAATGTTCCCGACCCCTGAAAAATTAAACCCCTGAACGGAACGTTTGCGGAGCAATTCCTGCAACGGAGCCTCATAAAAAGTTCTTTTGGCTTCTTCCACAGTATCGCTGAGTTTTTTGAACAATTCCTCTTTTGAAAATCCAGAGGTTGCTGAAAATTCCTCGTCTCGTTTGCGGTTGTCTTCTTCATTTTTGATGGAAGCAATCCCATATTGGGTAATATTTCCACACAAATGCAACATCAAATTTCCAATGCTGTTGCTGGACTCGTTCGGTTTCTGCCAAATTTTGTCTTCTGGCAATTTGTCCAAGCAAATTTTGATCATCCGAAGGCTTTCGTTCATCCGATAGCCCACGTTCCAAGTCAGTTCATCCTGAAGTTGTTTTTCCTTATCCATTGTCAAGAATGTATTGTTCCAATTGTTTTAAACTGATTCTATTTTCATAAATGGCCTTGCCAATAATAGTACCCTCGCAGCCAATTCCGGCCAGTTTTGGGAGTTCGTCAAAGGTGGAAATACCTCCACTGGCAATAAACTTCAACCCCGATTCGGTTTGGGACAGAATTTTTTGGTATAACTCGAAAGAAGGTCCTTGTAACATGCCATCTTTGCTGATATCGGTACAAATGACATACTGAATGCCTTCCCTCTGATAGTTCTGTATAAAAGGTACTAGATTTTGCTTAGATTCTTCCTGCCATCCTGAAACGGCCACCTTTTCGTTATGGGCATCAGCTCCCAAAATGATTTTTTCCGACCCATAAGTTTTTAACCATTCCAAGAAAGTTTCCTTATCCTTCACGGCTATACTTCCCCCGGTAATTTGGGAAGCACCACTTTCAAAGGCAATTTTTAAGTCTTCACCCGATTTTAGACCTCCGCCAAAATCGATTTTAAGACTGGTTTGGGAAGCAATGCTTTCCAAGACCTTATGATTGACGATGTGCTTTGATTTTGCTCCATCCAGGTCTACCAAATGAAGGTATTGAATGCCGTGTGCCTCAAATTGTTTGGCAACTTCCACGGGATTTTCATTGTAAACTTTTTTGGTTCCGTAGTCCCCTTTGGAGAGTCGGACGCATTTTCCTTCAATGATGTCTATGGCAGGAATCAATCTCATACGTTAATCATATTTGGCGCGGTCAATGGCCAACCACATTTCTGAATTTCCAACCCTTTTAAATCCGAATGCTTCGTAAAAACTATGGGCATCCTTCGTCTTTAAGGCTACCGTTTTAACTATTTGAATATCGGGTCGTTCCAAGATATGTTTCACCAACATTTTACCCAATCCTTTGCCTTTATAGGGGTCAAAGATAACCACATCCATAATGTAGGCGAATATCAAGGAATCTGTCAATAATCTGGCAAAACCAACTTGTTCATCCTTATCGGCGTAAACACCAAAACAGACGCACTTGTCAATGGTCATCAAGGTTTGGTCCATGGTCCTACCTCCTCCCCAGTAGGTGGATGTAACTTCTTGGTGAATCTTTGGGACATCCAATTTTCCTTTGTCCTCTGAAATATAGAATTCCATCTAGATAACCGTTAAAAAATTATTCAAAATGGCACTTCCCACATCACTGCTCTTTTCTGGGTGAAACTGAACCCCATAAAAATTATCTTTTTGAAGGGCAGCACTGTATTTCAAGCCATATTCGGAAGTTGCAATAGTTTCCTTGCCTTTTGGGGCATAAAAACTGTGAACCAAATAGATGTAGGACTTATCGGGAATACCCTTGAACAAATCTGTTTTTAAATCTGTGATTTGGTTCCAGCCAATCTGCGGCACTTTTACCTGATTCGAAAATTTCTTCACATCGAGGTCAAAAATGCCAAGTCCATTTGTATTTCCTTCTTCTGATGAATGACACATAAGCTGCATGCCTAGGCAGATACCCATAACAGGTTGTTCTAATTCTGGAATTAGGATATCCAAACCACTTGACCTTAATTTGGCCATGGCCGAACTGGCCTCACCTACTCCAGGAAAAATTACCTTGTCCGCATCTTGAATTTCCTTAGCATCATGGGACAATATCGCATCATATCCCAATCGTTTAATGGCAAAGATGATGCTTTGGATATTCCCTGCACCGTAGTCGATAATCACTATTTTCATTACAGCATTCCCTTTGTTGATGGCAAAACCATTTTTTCCACATCCCGTTTTACCGCCATTTTGATGGATTTAGCAAATGCCTTGAATATGGCCTCGATCTTATGGTGTTCATTGGTACCTTCCGCTTTAATGTTCAAATTGGCCTTGGCCCCATCAGAGAACGATTTGAAGAAATGTAAAAACATCTCAGTGGGCATTTTACCAATTTTTTCCCTGTTGAATTCGGCATCCCAAACCAGCCAGTTCCTTCCTCCAAAATCTATGGCGACTTGGGCCAAACAATCGTCCATGGGTAAACAAAACCCGTAGCGCTCAATGCCCAATTTGTTGCCTAACGCTTTGGAAAATACTTCCCCCAAGGCAATAGCGGTATCCTCAATAGTGTGGTGTTCGTCCACCTCCAGATCTCCGTTGACTTTAATAGTTAGATCCATTTGTCCATGACGGGCCAACTGGTCCAACATGTGATCAAAAAAGGCTAATCCTGTTTTAATGTCACTTTTACCGGTACCGTCCAGATTTAACTTGATTTGGATATCCGTTTCGTTGGTTTTTCTACTGATTTCGGCAACACGATTTTTCAGTTTCAAAAACTCATAAATCTTTTCCCAATCGTTACTCTCCAAGCCGATGTAGGAATCCAACTCTTCTCGTTTCACCGTGATTTCCCCTGTTCCCAAATGGGTTTCAT
The DNA here is from genome assembly GCF_020782875.1 of Allomuricauda sp. M10. Classification (GTDB taxonomy): domain Bacteria; phylum Bacteroidota; class Bacteroidia; order Flavobacteriales; family Flavobacteriaceae; genus Flagellimonas. The sequence continues at coordinate 84,430 of NZ_JAJGBN010000004.1, forward strand.
CATTGATATAGATACCTTTTGCTCCTAGGTTTTTGGCCAATTCCACATCGGTCAACCGGTCGCCAATCACAAAAGAATTGGCAAGATCATAGTCTTCCGAAAAATAGGACGTGAGCATTCCAGTTCCCGGTTTACGGGTCGGGGCATTGTCCTTTGCAAACGTTTTATCAATAAAGACATTATCGAAAACAACTCCTTCCGCTTCAAATGCGTTGACAATGAAATTATGTACGGGCCAAAAAGTGTTCTCTGGAAAAATGTCGGTGCCCAAACCATCTTGATTGGTGATCATGACCAGTTCATAATCCAGTTCCTTGGCAATTTTCCCCAAAAAGGTGAAAGCCTTTGGATAGAAGATCAATTTTTCAAAAGAATCAATTTGTTCATCAATGGTTTCCTTGATAATGGTTCCATCACGATCAATGAATAATACTTTTTTGCCCATGTTTATAGTTGCTTTAAAATGGCTATCAATACTTTGTTTTCAGTTGGTGTCCCTACCGTAAACCTTAGGGTGTTTTCACATAGAGGTTGGGTGCTGCGGTTTCGCACCACCACATGTTGATCTAATAATTGCTGATAACGCTTATCGGCATTATCAACCTTGGCGAGTACAAAATTGGCATCTGAAGGATATAGTTTTTCCACGAATTCCAAGTTTTGTAAAGCCTGTTCCAAATTGGAACGCTCCTCCAAAATTTGAACGACTTCCTGTTGCACGGCATCCTCATTCAAAACCCGTTGCAAAGCTTTTTGTTGGGTCAATTGGTTGACGTTATAGGGCGGTTTAATTTTATTTAAAATGGAAATGATTGCTTCCGAGGCATAACAAATACCTAACCGGATTCCCGCCAGTCCATAGGCTTTGGACAAGGTTTGGGTTACAATCAGGTTGGGATATTGCTTCAAATTGTTCAACCAACTTTCTTGGTTGGAAAAGTCGATATAGGCCTCATCAATGACCACCAATCCACTAAAGGTTTCCAAAAGCTTTTCAATACTTTCCTTTGTAAAGGAATTGCCTGTTGGATTATTGGGTGAGCAAATGAAAATTAATTTGGTGTTTTCATCAACCGCTTCCAAAATTGCTGGAACATCAGGTTCAAAATCGGCGGTCAACAACACTTCCCTGTTTTCAACAGCATTGATTCCTGCCAATACTTTGTACATGCCATAAGTAGGTGGCAAGGTGATGACATTATCTTGATTGGGTTCACAGAAAGCCCTATAAATCAAATCCAAAACCTCGTCGCTACCATTGCCCAAAAGCATATTACCTTCCGACACTCCTTTTTGTTCAGCAAGAACCGCTTTCAAGCTCCTTTGGTATGGATCTGGATAGCGGTTGACGCCATTTTCAAAAGGGTTTTCATTGGCATCCAAAAAAATCATGGTCGATCCATCGGAAACATATTCATCCCGTGCCGAAGAGTAGGGTTTTAATGCCACAACAGATTTCCTGACGATGTTGTTTATATTGAAGGTTTTAGTCATATCATTGAGGTCTCGACTACGCTCGACCTGACATTTAGTTTGGTTTTATGGTATTTAGGCGAAGCGTCACTGCATTTTTATGGGCTTGCAAGCCTTCAGCGTCCGCCATCAACTCAATGGAAGAACCAATGGTTTCTATTCCTTCCTTGGATATTTTTTGAAAGGTCATGCTTTTCATGAAGCTGGCCAAGTTCACCCCACTATATTGTTTGGCATAGCCATTAGTAGGAAGTGTGTGGTTCGTCCCCGAAGCGTAATCCCCAGCACTTTCAGGTGTATAATTTCCAATGAAAACCGAACCGGCATTTTGAATGTTTTGAAGGTAAAATGCTTCATTTTCTACACAAACAATAAAGTGTTCCGGGCCATATTCGTTGATCAAATCCATAGCCGACTCATCGTCTTTCACCAAGATCAACTTGCTGTTTTGGATTGATTTTTCCGCTATGGTTACTCTGGGCAATATTTTTATTTGAGATTCGATTTCCTTTTCAACGGCTTTGATCAACTTTTCAGAAGTGGAAACCAGGATTACTTGGCTATCCGTTCCATGCTCAGCCTGACTTAACAAATCCGAAGCAACAAAGGCGGCATTGGCAGAATCATCGGCGACAACCAGAAGTTCGCTTGGTCCAGCTGGCATGTCTATAGCGACTCCATATTTGGTGGCCAATTGTTTAGCGACTGTAACAAACTGATTCCCAGGCCCGAATATTTTATACACATTGGGAATGGTTTCTGTTCCGAAGGTCATTCCGGCAATCGCTTGAATACCACCTACTTTAAAGATCTTGGTTACCCCACAGAGTTGAGCGGCAAACAAGATGGTTGGGTTTACATTGCCAATTTTGTCCGGTGGCGTGCACAAAATGATTTCTTCACAACCTGCCAGTTTTGCCGGAATGGCCAACATTAAGATTGTTGAGAATAATGGTGCCGTGCCTCCTGGAATGTAAAGCCCCACTTTTTGTATCGGTCTTTTTTCTTGCCAACACAACACCCCCGGCATGGTTTCCATTTCTACTTTGGATGTTTTCTGGGCGGCATGAAACTTTTCAATATTATTTTTTGCCAAGGAAATGGCCTTTTTCAAATCGGTTGGAACTAAATCGGATGCTGTTTGGATTTCCTTTTCTGTCACCAAAATAGAATCCAGTTGCACATGGTCAAACTGGTCTGTATACTTTTTGATGGCCAGATCACCATCTTTTTGAACGGCTTTAAAAATAGCCTCCACTGTTTGCTCAATATCGGCCACCGTTTGGGTCGGTCGTTTGAGTATCCCTGCCCAGTCTTTTTTATTTGGATAAAAAATCTTGTTCATTTTCAATATATTTTGATCAAGTGAAAGCCCAAGGCTTCATATCCCTGATCTTCCCAGAATTTTTTGCCTCTTACATTTTTGGCATAACAATTCACTTCGGCACGGTCACAACCCATTTCTTGGGCATAGTCATCCAAAAAATTCAACATTAAATCTCCAATGCCCTTCCCTTGATATTGTGGTGAAATTATAACATTGTCCGGTTCCACGTGTTTACCGGCATACAGTTTGTTCAATACCCAAACCCCACATATACCGATCAATTCGTCTTCGTCATACACCCCGATGCACTTGTATCCCATCGGAATCATTTCATTCAAGCGATTTTGCAGCACATCCATGGGAATGGTTTCCCTGTTCAAGATATAGGCCAAAGGAAGAATACTATTGAGATTTTCCGTTGGAATCCATTTGATGGTGAATTGAGGTTCCATTGTTGATTACATTACCATTTTTTCGATTGGACAAACTAATATTCCCTCTGCTCCTGCCTGTTTCAGGGCATCGATCACTTCCCAAAACGTATCCCTTTTGATGACGGAGTGAACCGAGCTCCACCCCTCTTCTGCCAAAGGCAATACCGTAGGGCTACGCATCCCTGGTAAAATGGAAATGATCTCTTCCAATTTGTCATTGGGGGCATTCAGCAAAATATATTTGTTCTGACGCGCCTGAAGTACCGATTGGATCCTGAATTGGATTTTCTTTAGGATTTCCCTTCGCTCGTCTGAAATTTTAGGGGAAACGGCCAAAACCGCTTCACTTTTCAAGATCACTTCGACTTCCTTCAAATTGTTTTTGAACAAAGTGCTTCCGCTGGATACAATATCGCAAATTCCGTATGCCAGACCTATGTTGGGTGCAATTTCCACGGAACCATTGATCAAGTGCAGATCAGCGGTAACCCCTCTGGATTTCAGGTATTCGTTTACGGTATTTGGATAGGAAGTGGCGATTTTTTTACCTTCAAAATCTTTCACGGAATTGTACTTTGCCCCCTTTGGAACAGCCAGTGAAACGCGGCATTTGGAGAAATTCAACTTTTCCGCCACGGCAATGTCCTTACCTTTTTCAACCAAAACGTTATCACCGATGATGGCAATATCCACTACCCCGTCCCTTAAATATTGGGGAATATCGCCATTGCGCAGATAGAAAACCTCCAAAGGAAAGTTTGCGGCTGTTGCCTTGAGTTGGTCCTTGCCATTGTCGATGGAAATACCACAATCCTTTAGGATCTGAAGGGAGTCTTCATTTAAACGACCGCTCTTTTGTACAGCAATCCGAATTTTTGTCATGTCTTCAACTTTTGTGTTCGAAAAACCAAATGGGTACAAAAACAAAACCCGTTTGATTTCTCAAACGGGTTAGAATATATTTTATATACAACAATACATTTCTATCTCGCTTGAGGGCAAGTATAAAAATGGTGGTGATGTACGTTCTTATTTCTCATTACAGTCCAAATGTAGAACATATTTTTTTATCAAAAAAGGGGAAATTAGTTATTTCCCAAAATTAAAGGGAGTCCGTCATCGCCTGATCCCACCACCACTACTTTGGCATTTGGGGACTGGGCAAGTTTCAAAGTAGCTTCTATTCCCTTGTCCTGAAGAATCTTGTCCGTAAGGGAAGCACTTAAAATTTTATTGGCATCCGCTTTACCTTGAGCCTCGATTCGCTGGCGTTCTGCTTCTTTTTGGGCGGTCACTAATCGAAATTCATATTCGAGGGATTCCTGCTCCTGTTTCAATTTACGCTCAATGGCATCCTTGATGGTGGCCGGAAGGGTTACATCCCTCACCAAGATCTCATTCAATTGAATATACTGTCCATCCACAATGGTTTTCGTTTCCTCATAAATTTCTTGTTGAATGGCGTCCCTTTTGCTGGAATATAATTGTTCGGGAGTATATCTACCTACGACGCTTCTGGCTGCCGAACGTATGGCAGGAAGAAGGATTCGGTCTTTGTACTGTTCACTTTTCTCTTGGTGCAATTTGCCCAAGTCTTCATATTTTGGTTGGAACCATGCGGAAGCATCCAATTTTATTTCCAAACCATTTGATGATAAAACCTGCATTTTCTCAAAAGCTTCTTGCTGCCGCACTTCATAAACATATACTTTGTTCCAGGGAGCAACCAAATGAAAACCTTCTCCCAAAGGCGGTTGATCGGTTACCACTCCTCCCCCGAAAGTTTTATAAAGAACACCAGCTTCACCAGAACCAATGGTAACCGCCGATTTGGAAATGAGGATAATCAAGAAAATAATTGCCGCAATTGCAGGAAGTGCAATTTTAGGTAGTTTGTCCATGTTTATGTGGTTTTAAATTAGTCCGTTGTATTTTCTGATGAACCATTCCAAAGCCAAGGTAAGGGCCATCAATCCGAGCAAAATACGGAAATCTATTAAAGATACAACATTCTGTCTGCTCTTTTGAACAGGTAAAAATTGTGTTGAAGTGGCCAAATCATTAATGAGCGAGTCTACTTGGTTTACGTAGTATAGCTTTCCTTGATTTTTTTGTGCCAATCGGTTCAACTTTAGATAATTGGCCGAAGACATTTGCTTCTCCGGGTTGAAATCCAAAATCTTGAAAGTTCCGGAGCGACTTAGATTTTCTCCGGCAACGGTGACCGTAAAATTATAATCCCCGGCCTGAAGGTCACTTAAATCCACTTCAAAATAAGAACCTCTCAATAGCATGGGCACCTCTCTAACAAATTGATTTTCTTTTCCTTCCACTTTGATGGTTATCCGGGCGTTGGCATCAAACTGGTAACTTTCATCAAAATAAGAAGCCCTGATTTTCACCATGCCTGCGTTATCATAAACCAGCGAATAGTCCAGTTCCAGCCTACTCCTTTGATTATTGGAACCCAAATAGACCATGAGGTTTCCCATAAATGCATCAAACTTTTGGAAACTTTGCTCATTACGGAAATTTTGTGCTCTCCACCTCCAGAGATTTTCACCGAAAAGGGCTGCTTCCCTTTGCTTTCCTTCGGAAATAATAGTGAACAAAGGCTTGTCCAAATCAACCCCCCGAATTTGTTGAAACATTAAGGGGGACGATTCCCTTAATACAGATATGTCGCCAAGACTTCCAATTAGTGGTGGAAATCCTTCCACTGAAAAATCACCCAAATTGAAAATGCCAAAGGCATTGTTCAAAACCGGAAGAATATCTTCCATTTGATTGTTGTTGTCCTTGGAAAAGCTGTTTTGCGCTTGGTTCAGAAAGTTCCAGTCTGTTTTGCTGCCTGTAATCGTAAAATAATTGAGCCCCGATTTTTGAAGAAAAGTATACACCTCCCTAAAACTTCGGGTGGGTTGGTACAAGATCAATATGTCTGCATCTTCTAATTCCTTAGCACCCACATTGGGTTTTACTATAGAAACGGAACGCTGTTCATTGGCCTCAATGGATTTTTTGAGTGCTCCGATATCAGGATGCAAAATATCGGAAACAATCACCACATTGGTCTGTTCATCAATGACCTCGATGGCCGATTCCTTACTATTATTTGAAGTGTTCCTTTCATTTTCCAATGAGCTTACTTCCACTTTTATGGTCTTAATACCTACGGATGCTGCCTCAACCAAAGTATTCAAGGTTTGACTGTTCTTGGTTGCATTTAAATTGATCTGCTCCTGATGCACCTTTTTTCCATTGATGGAAATGGATACACTTCCCGAAACAGGCTTGGCACCTCGATAAAGAATGGTGGATTCAACAGGGAACTTGTTTTTAAGAAAGGCATATTTGTTGACATTGATCAAGCCAACTGCCAAATCTTCAAATTGCGTAGTATCGCCCACCACAACCGGATCAACAGTCAGATGGTTCAAATTGAGATATTCGTAATCACGACCCAATGTTTGGTTTCCATCCGAAAAAAGAACCACAGCATTGGTTCCATTGAGGAAAATTTGATCTACCGTGGAAAGCGCATTGGCAATATCAGTGTTGTTTTGATCAAACCGAATGGAATCCGTTGCGTCTAAATTGGAACCAAAGGCATATTGATGCATGGTAAACCGATTGTTCAGTTGTGGATTAGAGCGAATCTTTTCCACAATTTCCGAAAACTCCTCTTTGGATGTGGCTTCATCCATAGAGGAAGAATCATCCACCAACAATACCAAATTGCTTTTTTCCAAATAATAGTCGTTGTTGACAAGCTTTGGATTGATCAAAAGCAAAAGGCCGCAAAACAAGGTCAGGAACCTCATTGCGGCCAATATGATTTTTAAATTCCCCTTGCGTGGGTTTTTATAGATGTATTGATAAAAAACTAGGATGAGCGCGGCAACCGCTGCAAGAACAATAAGGAGTACCGTGCGCAATTCCATCCATTCTATGTTAGCATGCCACCATCCACGTTCAACACTTGACCGGTAACATAATCAGAAAGGTCAGAAGCCAAGAACAAACAGGCGTTGGCTACATCTTCAGGTGATCCACCACGTTTTAGTGGAATGGCATCCCTCCAACCTTGTACGGTTTTCTCATCCAATTTATCGGTCATTTCGGTTTCGATGAAACCAGGCGCAATTGCATTACAACGGATATTCCTGGATCCCAATTCGAGGGCCACTGATTTTGTAAAACCGATCATACCTGCCTTTGATGCAGCATAGTTGGTCTGTCCGGCATTTCCTTTCACCCCAACCACACTACTCATATTGATGATGGAACCTTTGCGCTGCTTCAACATGGTGCGCTGAACGGCTTTGGTCATGTTAAAAACGGATTTCAGGTTGATTTCAATCACGGAATCAAAATCTTCCTCACCCATACGCATCAAAAGGTTGTCTTTGGTGATACCTGCATTGTTGATCAACACATCGATTCTTCCATCAAAATCTTCCAGGACTTGGGCCACAAGTGCTTCTGAATCTGCATAGCTGGCGGCATTGCTCTTGTAAGCCTTGGCTTTCACACCCATTCCGGTGAGTTCTTTTTCCAGCTCCAAAGCTGGTGCTTCACTGGAACTATAGGTAAAGGCCACATTGGCCCCTTGTTTTCCAAATACTTCGGCAATTCCTTTTCCAATTCCGCGACTAGCTCCTGTAATGATTACATTTTTCCCTTCCAAAAGTTTCATAAGATGATTGTGTTTGAATGGTTATCCACCAAATATAGTTGTTGTTTTAGGTTTAGACGAAAAAAAATCCCGCTAAAAAACGGGATTTAGAATAGATTTAACGGTCTGTTATCCCGCCACTTCTTTTACTTTGGCGCCAATTTCAGCTGGAGAATCCACTACATGGATACCACATTCGCGCATAATTCTTTTCTTGGCTTGGGCAGTATCATCGCTACCACCTACAATAGCTCCGGCGTGACCCATGGTACGACCTGCTGGTGCAGTTTCACCGGCGATGAAACCAACAATCGGTTTTTTGCTACCGCTGGCTTTGTACCATCTAGCTGCTTCGGCTTCCAATTGTCCACCGATTTCACCGATCATTACCACACATTCTGTTTCAGGATCGTTGATCAACAATTCCACCGCTTTTTTGGTCGTGGTTCCAATGATTGGGTCCCCACCGATACCGATGGCCGTAGTGATTCCCAAACCTTGACGCACAACTTGATCGGCAGCCTCGTAAGTAAGGGTTCCTGATTTGGAAACAATCCCCACTTTTCCTTTTTTGAAGACGAAACCAGGCATGATACCTACTTTGGCCTCCCCTGGAGTGATGACTCCTGGACAGTTTGGACCTATCAAGGTGCAGTCTTTATCTTGAATATAATCGTAAGCTTTTACCATATCCGCCACTGGGATACCTTCGGTAATTGTGATGATCACCTTGATACCTGCACTGGCAGCTTCCATAATAGCATCTGCAGCAAACGCTGGTGGAACAAAAATAATCGTGGTATCGGCACCAACTTCTTTCACGGCATCCGCCACAGTATCGAAAACTGGTTTGCCCAAGTGCTCTTGGCCACCTTTTCCGGGAGTTACACCGCCCACTACATTGGTTCCGTATTCAATCATTTGCTCGGCATGGAAGGTTCCTTCACTACCGGTAAATCCTTGTACAATTATCTTTGAATCTTTGTTTACTAAGACGCTCATAGGTTTAACTTAATATAGGTGCAAAAATATGGTTTACTAAAGTTTTAATCTATTGATTTTTTAATTCTTTTTCAGTTTTTGCATGATTTCGGGAATCTGCTTAACCGATGCCATTTGTTTTAACTTTTCTCGGACTTCTTCGGCCGGACTTCCAAAATAGGTTTTGCCCCCTTCCAAGGATTTTGACACGCCTGATTGGGCCAGAATGACAGCCTTTTTTCCAAGGGTTATACCACTGGTTATCCCTACTTGGCCCCAAAGAATCACTTCATCTTCAATGACAACGCAACCCGCAATTCCAACGTGGGAAGCGATCAAGCATTTTTTTCCGATGATGGTATCATGGCCCACTTGGATCTGGTTGTCCAGTTTAGAACCTTCTTTGATTGTCGTAGCTGCGGTTACGCCCCTATCAATAGTACAGGAAGCGCCGATATCCACATTGTTTTCAATGACCACTGTTCCCCCTGAAACTAATTTATCAAAGCCTGTAGGCCTGTTTTTATAGTAAAAGGCATCTGCACCCAAAACCGTGTTAGCGTGAATGGTTACATTATCTCCGATGATACAACCATCATAAATGGTAACATTCGGATGGATGATGCAATTCTTGCCAATCTTCACTTGATTGCCGATAAACGCACCAGGTTGAACGACCGTTCCCTCCCCTATTTCAGCCGTACTGGAAATGTTACTGTTTGCACTAACAAAAGGGTTGAAATGCCGGGTCAATTTATTGAAATCCCGAAATGGATCGTCCGAAATCAGCAATGCCTTTCCTTCTGGGCAATCCACTTCTTTGTTGATGAGAACGATGGTAGCCTTGGATTGCAGGGCTTTATCGTAATATTTGGGATGGTCCACAAAGACAACATCACCTGCTTCCACCACATGGATTTCGTTCATGCCATGTACCGGAAACGTTTCCTCTCCAACAAAAGTGGAACCGATAAGCTCCGCAATTTCCTTTAGGGTGTGGACTTTCGGAAATTTCATCCCCTACTCTTTAGCTCGTTCCAGATAAGCGCCTTTTTCGGTATCAATCTTGATCTTATCCCCTTCGTTGATGAAAAGGGGTACATTGATACGGGCTCCTGTTTCAACAGTTGCTGGTTTGGTGGCGTTAGTAGCGGTATTTCCTTTAACCCCTGGTTCAGTATGGGTCACTTCCAAAATAACACTTGCAGGCATCTCCACTGATAATGGGCTATTATCCTCTGCATTGAAGATAATGGTCACAACCTCTCCTTCTTTCAGCAAATCAGGTGCATCAAGGGAATCCTTTGGCAAGGAGATTTGGTTGTAGTCCTCCGTGTTCATGAAATGGAAGGTTTCACCTTCCGGGTATAAATATTGGTAGGTGCGGGTTTCCACACGGACGTCTTCAATCTTATGTCCAGCGGAAAAAGTATTATCCAACACTTTACCTGTTGTCACACTTTTCAATTTGGTGCGGACAAAGGCAGGACCTTTACCTGGTTTCACATGAAGAAACTCTATAATTTTGTAAATATCATGGTTGTAACGGATGCACAACCCTTTTCTAATATCAGAAGTATTTGCCATAAAATTAATTTGAACTAAAATAGCCTTTCATGATACCCCTTTGCGAATCTCTGATGAATTGAAGAATCTCATCGCGCTCCGGGGTGGCCTCCATTTCTGCTTCTATAATGGATGCTGCTTGCGTATTGTTATAATTTTTTTGATAAAGGATACGGTAAATGTTCTGTATCTCGCGAATCTTTTCCGCGTCGAACCCCCTTCTTCTCAACCCGATGGAGTTGATACCCACATAGGAAAGTGGCTCTCTTGCTGCCTTTACAAAGGGAGGAACATCTTTCCTGACCAAGGAACCACCAGTTACAAAGGCATGGTTGCCAATGGACACAAACTGATGTACTGCTACCATTCCCGCCAAAACCACATTGGAACCAATGGTAACATGGCCCGCCAAAGTAGAATTGTTACTGAAAATGCAACCATCACCCACCACACAATCGTGGGCTACGTGACAATAGGCCATGATCAAACAATTGTTGCCGATTACGGTTTTCATTCGGTCAGAAGTGCCCTTATTGATGGTGGCACACTCACGAATAGTGGTGTTATCGCCAATTTGAACAGTAGTTTCCTCACCTTGGTATTTTAGATCCTGGGGCATTGCCGAAATGACTGCTCCCGGGAAAATATTACAGTTTTTACCAATCCTAGCGCCTTCCATAATGGTGACGTTGGAGCCGATCCAGGTTCCTTCACCAATGGTAACGTTGTTATGTATGGTAGCAAAAGGCTCGATTACCACGTTTTTGGCAATCTTGGCCCCAGGGTGAACGTATGCTAAAGGTTGGTTCATCTACGATTCTGTGTTTTTTGTTTTTACGATCTGAGCCATCAATTCCGCTTCAGAAACCAATCTTCCGTTAGCGTAGGCATAGGCTTGCATGTGGCAGATTCCCCGTCTGATGGGAGAGATCAAATCACATTTGAAAATCAAGGTATCCCCAGGAACCACTTGTTGCTTAAACTTCACATTGTCGATTTTCATGAAGAACGTCAAGTAATTTTCAGGATCAGGCACTGTACTCAGCACTAAGATACCACCGGTCTGGGCCATCGCTTCCACTTGAAGTACACCTGGCATTACCGGTGCTCCAGGAAAGTGACCCACGAAAAAGGGTTCGTTCATGGTCACGTTCTTTACCCCAACCACATGGGAATCGGAAAGTTCCAGGATTTTGTCCACCAATAAAAATGGAGATCGGTGCGGCAACATTTTCATGATTTGGGTCACATCCATCAAAGGAGTTTGGTTCAAATCATAAGTTGGGACCTTATTTCTTTTATCTATTTTGATAATCTTCGACAGCTTTTTGGCAAACTGGGTGTTTACGAAGTGTCCAGGTTTATTGGCAATTACTTTACCCCTGATTCGGGTTCCGGCCAATGCCAAATCCCCTACCACATCCAATAACTTGTGCCTAGCCGCCTCATTTGGATAATGAAGGGTAAGATTGTCCAAGATACCATTGGGTTTTACGGAAAGCTTCTTTTTATTGAAGGCCTTTTCCAATTTTTTCATCGTGGAATCGGAAATTTCCTTGTCCACATATACGATGGCATTGTTCAGGTCACCGCCCTTAATCAACCCATGTTCCAACAGCATTTCCAATTCATGAAGAAAACTAAAGGTGCGGGCATCCGCAATTTCTTCCTTAAAGTCGGACATTTTTTCCAAGGTGGCATTTTGAGTCCCTAATACTTTGGTGCCAAAATCGACCATAGTGGTCACCTGGTAATGATCTGCGGGAATTACTGTAATCTCGCTGCCGGTGGTCTCATCTTTATAAGAGATGACATCTTTTACGATGTATTCCTCGCGCTCTTGGTCTTGTTCCACGATACCTGCTTCTTCCAAAGCTTTTACAAAAAACTTGGAAGAACCATCCATGATTGGAGGTTCGGGAGCATCCAATTCGATTAGGACATTGTCGATCTCAAGTCCAACCAACGCTGCCAAAACATGCTCGGAAGTGTGAATTTTAACGCCGTTCTTTTCCAAATTGGTGCCTCTTTGGGTGTTCACCACATAATTGGCATCGGCCTCAATGATCGGTTCACCTTCAAGGTCTATTCTTTTAAACGCGAACCCGTGATTTTCCTTTGCAGGCAAAAAACTCATGGTTACGTTCTCGCCTGTATGCAACCCTACTCCCTGTAGTGTCACTTTCTTTTCAATGGTGCGTTGTTTATTGCTCATTTTGTTCACCTTCAACCTTTTTTTGTATGGTGGAGATTTGATTTACTAGTTTGGGCAAATTTTTAAAATGTACGTATGATTTGTTGAAGTCCCCATAATTTAAGGCTGGAGAACCTTGGAGTACTTCATCACTTTTTATGTTTCTACCGATACCGGATTGCGCCTGGATCCTGACCCTATCTCCAATGGTGATATGACCTACAATCCCGACTTGACCTCCGATAAGGCAATTTTTTCCAATTTTGGTGGAACCTGCAATTCCTGTTTGTGCAGCAATGGCAGTGTGTTCGCCAATTTCCACGTTGTGGGCAATCTGGATTTGATTATCCAACTTAACGCCTCGTCTTAAAATGGTGGAACCTAAAGTGGCACGGTCAATGGTTGTGCCCGCTCCTACGTCCACATTATCTTCCAAAATTACGTTGCCCGTTTGGGGTACCTTGCTGTATTCTCCATTGGCATTTGGGGTGAATCCAAATCCGTCGGCACCGATGATGGCCCCGCCATGGATCACACAATTGTTCCCGATAACCGTTTCCGAATAAATCTTGGCCCCGGCAAAAACAATCACATCATTTCCGATGTTTACGTTGTCACCGATGAAAACATTGGGGTAGATCTTTACATTGTCCCCAATCTTCACATTTTCTCCCAAATAGGAAAAAGCGCCTAAATAAAACCCTTCACCATAATGGGCACTTCCTGAAATATAGGATGGGTTCTCTATTCCAATCTTATTGTTCTTCACTTGATTGTAATAGGCCAATAATTTGGAAAAAGATTTGTAGGCATCTTCCACTTTGATCAAAGTGGTACTCAAGGTTTGTTCAGGAACAAAGTCCTTGTTCACAATGGTAATGGAAGCTTTGGTGGAGTAAATGTAGGCGGTATATTTCGGATTGGCCAAAAAGGTCAAAGAGCCTTTTTCACCTTCCTCGATTTTAGACAATTTATGGACAGCGATTTGAGGATTTCCCTCAATTTCCCCCTCTAGTATTCCGGCAATTTGGGTAGCTGTGAATTTCATTTGTGCAAAAGTAACAAAATTTGTTAAACAGCTTCCTTTGGATAGCAGCTGTAATATTTGGTAACCGTTTTGGAAAGTGCCTTCAGGCTAAGTTGATCCGACTCCTTGAGCACATCCGTGATTCTGCCATTCTTTTTAAGAATGTAAATGGCCTGCCTTTTCTGATTGTAGGCCTTGTTAGAGATCTCGCCCTCAAACACAAAGTTAGCGGCTTCTTCTTCTGAAAGATCGTATTTTTCAACGACCTCCAATAATTTTTGATTCAATTTTTGAGGCGCGGTCTGCTGGTCCTTTATCTTCACATGCAAAAGTCTACGGTCCAAAAGCATTCCGCACATTTTGGATAACACAAAATCTTCATGGTTGCGCCAGTTTTTCAATGCGCTCATGATATCCACATCATCCAACTCAGAAAAAGTTTTGAGAATTTGTTGGTCAAAGGTCAAGGCACCGTTTTGGTTCAAGAAAAACAGCAAGGGTTTGCTGGCGGATAACTGATCGCCTTGTTTCAAAAGTAAACGGGCACGTTGCATGATCCTGACCAACAATTGTTCCGCTACCAATCCGGTTTTATGCAGGTACACTTGCCAATACATGAACCTTCGGGCCATCAGGAATTTCTCCACGGCATAGATCCCCTTCTCCTCTACCACCAAATTACCATCTACAACATTCAGCATGGAAATCAGCCGTTCGGAGTTGATGTTGCCTTCCGTAACACCAGAATAAAAACTGTCGCGTTTCAGGTAATCCAATCGGTCCATGTCCAATTGACTGGACACCAACTGGTTCAAAAAAGGTTTGGGATAGTCTCCCTTAAATATGGAAATAGCCACATCCAACTGACCACCGAACTCCTCGTTCAACTCCTTCATAAATAGAAGGGATATTTTTTCATGGCTCAAATCCTTCACCACAAAACCTTCCAAAGCGTGTGAAAAAGGGCCGTGACCAATATCATGGAGTAAAATGGCACAAAGCAGTCCGTTTTCTTCTTCGGGCGTAATTTCTACTTCCTTAACCTTTAATACCTGAATGGCCTTGGTCATCAAATGCATGCTTCCCAAAGCGTGGTGGAACCGGGTATGGTGAGCGCCGGGGTATACCATGTAGGACATGCCCATTTGTGATATCCGCCGCAATCTTTGGAAATAGGGATGGGATATCAGCCTAAAAATTAGTTCGTTTGGAGTTCCAATAAAACCGTAAATTGGATCGTTAAAAACGTTAAGCTTATTGGTTTTTACCAAGGATTTTTGTTTTAATGCCACAAAGATAACTACTATATGAACAAGATTACAATTCTTTGGGTCGATGATGAAATAGACCTACTAAAACCTCACATCATTTTCCTCGAAAACAAAAATTACAAAGTAGTTACAAGTCAAAGCGGACAAGATGCCTTGGAGGAAATCAGGGAAAATTTTTTCGACATTGTTTTTTTGGATGAAAACATGCCAGGGCTTTCCGGTCTTGAGACCCTGAACGAGATTAAAAAATACGAACCCTCCATTCCCGTAGTGATGATCACCAAAAGTGAGGAGGAATATATTATGGATGAGGCCATCGGTTCCAAAATTGCCGATTACCTTATTAAACCGGTAAATCCCAACCAAATATTGTTGTCCCTCAAAAAGAGTTTGGACAACTCTAGGTTGATATCCGAAAAAACCACGGCTAATTATCAGCAGGAGTTTCGAAAAATTGCCATGGACCTTTCTATGGTCAACAGCCATGAAGAATGGGCCGAACTCTATAAAAAACTGATTTATTGGGAGTTGCAATTGGAGCAAATTGAGGATTCTGGCATGTTCGAGATCTTGGAATCCCAAAAAGTGGAAGCCAATAACCAGTTCAGCAAGTTTGTGGACAAGAACTACAAAAGTTGGTTCAAGGATGGGGATGCCCCGATCATGTCGCACACCCTGTTCCGCAACAAAGTGCAACCCGAACTGGAAGGCAACAAGACCCTGATGATCGTCATCGACAACCTAAGATATGACCAATGGTTGGCGTTTGAAGAAACCCTTTCCGTTCATTATAAGAAGAAACAGGAGTCTTCCTATTACAGTATTTTGCCTACGGCCACCCAATACGCAAGGAATGCCCTTTTTGCTGGACTCATGCCGTTGGAAATGGAAAAACGCTATCCCAATTGGTGGAAAAATGACACCGATGAGGGTGGTAAGAACCTTTTTGAAGCCGAATTTTTAGGCGAGCAATTAAAACGATTGGGACTCAACTTAAAATGGGAGTACCATAAAATCAACAATCTTAAACAAGGTAAACAACTGGCCCAAAACTTCAGGTCTCAAAAGGAAAACGATTTGACGGTGGTCGTCTACAATTTTGTGGATATGTTATCGCATTCCAAAACCGAAATGGACGTGGTAAAGGAACTTGCCTCCAATGACAAGGCCTATCGCTCATTGACCTTGAGTTGGTTCAAGAATTCCCCATTGTTGGAAATCATTCAACAGGCCCAAAGTTTAGGGATGAAATTGATCTTGACCACGGACCACGGCACCATCAACGTAAAGCAGCCATCCAAAGTGATCGGGGATCGGGAAACCAGTTTAAACCTTCGATACAAAACGGGAAGGAGCCTTACATATGAAGATAAAGAGGTGTTGGCCACCAAAAATCCACAGGAAATCCATTTGCCCAACATTAATTTGAGCAGCAGTTTCATCTTTGCCAAGAACGACCTGTTCTTTGCGTATCCCAATAATTACAACCATTATGTGAGTTATTATAGGAACACTTACCAACATGGTGGGGTTTCTTTGGAAGAAATGATTGTTCCTTTTGTAGTTTTGGACCCAAAATAATTCCTTTTGAAAACAACCTTTCAATTATCGGGCATTGGCGCAGTGGCCAAAACGCTCTTGGCTGCAGTTCCCAACAAAACCATTTGTTTGTATGGCGAAATGGGTGCCGGTAAAACTACCCTCGTAAAACAGCTGATACGAGAACTGGGTGCAGTGGATGTAGCCAATAGCCCCACCTTTGGATTGGTGAACGAATATGATGATGCCGCTGGCCGTCCCCTGGCCTATCATTTCGATTTTTATAGGCTGAACGATGAAATGGAAGCATTGGACATCGGGTTTGAGGATTATCTGAACTCGGGCAAGTGGTTGTTCATTGAATGGCCCGAAAAAATCCAGTCTTTGCTGCCAGAAGATTCTGTAAGTGTTTTTCTGCATTTTATCGATGAAAATACGCGTTCAATCGAGTTAAATGTTTGTTAATGCGAGATCCCATTATCTTCAACGTATTCTTTTACGGAACAAGTCCAATTCGATAAACCGTTCGGTTTTTACGTTAAAAAACCAAATTTATCGATGAAGTGTAGGTGAAGTTGAAATATTTTCCTACATTTGTCCTGTGAATGAATTCATTTATTAACCAAAAACTCTTTTACGATGAACACTAAAAAAGTTTTTTTTGGATTGCTAGCTGTTGCTTTTTTGGCAATGACCGCTGTTTCGACTGCAAGTATTGACAAGAACCAAAAGGCTAGTATTGATAAGGATAAGATTATCAAAATCTAAACTTATCATCCAGTACGTTTAAAAATCCCTTTTTTCGAAAAGGGATTTTTTTTTTACAATAATCTTGGACTTTTTCAGTTAACAATGTAATGAGCAAAAAGTCTACGATAAAGAAACGTTTTATTATAGAAGGGGCCATAGCATTATTTATTGCTATATCCCCATTAGTGTTCTATAGCTACAAGTACCTCCCCCCTGATGCTACTACATGGACCTTTTTGGGTATTGAATTTAAGGAGAACGACTTTGGGTTGATTAGCACTGCGTTTTATTACTATTTCAGCAAGTTGGTTCCATTTCTATTGTTAGTGATTTGGTTCGTAACTTCCAAAAACTGGTGGTACCATGCAATTCTTATTCCAATAGCCATGTACAGCTTTCAGCTTTACAGTGTTTTAAATTATTCTTCCAAAAAAGTTGACGAAAACGAAATCCTATATGTAATTGCCGTTACCATGGTAGTGGTGCCCATTGTGTATTTCATCAGGTTGAAATTGGTGGACAAGCACGTACACGGTATTGATTTGGAAGCCATGGATACGGAACTTCAGATTTTAAAGGAAAAAGAGGAACTTAGAAAGGAAAGGGAGAAATTGGAAGAACGCCAAAAAACCCTTTCGAAAAAAATGTAAATTTGTTCCTTACCAATTTGGTATGTTGAACACTTTTGCGGCCTATGAACCAACCGTCCTCCCCATTTAGCAAACAACAATTGTTGCCCCAGGAAGAAACCTTGGAGGTCATCAAACAAAAAGGGGAACTTTTCATCGGTATTCCCAAGGAAAACCAATATCAGGAAAAACGAATCTGTCTAACCCCGGACGCTGTCAATGCCATTACGGCTCATGGCCATCGGGTGTTGATCGAATCCGGTGCAGGGGATGCCGCTAATTTCTCGGACATTGACTATACCAATGCAGGAGCCGAAATTACCAGGGACACCAAAAAAGTGTTTTCTTGCCCCATCCTATTAAAGGTGGAGCCCCCTACCCTCAACGAAATTGATTTTATCAATCCCCAAACAATTGTGATTTCTGCCCTGCAGATCAAAACACAACGGAAAGAATATATCGAGGCCTTGGCCAAAAAACGATTGACAGCCATTGCTTTTGAATTTATAAAGGACGAAGACGGAAATTATCCAGCAGTTCGTTCCTTGAGCGAGATTGCCGGGATTTCTTCCATTTTGATCGCTTCGGAATTAATGGCGAACACTAATAAGGGAAACGGTCTCATGTTCGGAAATATCAGTGGTGTGCCGCCTGTGGAAGTAGTCATTATTGGAGCAGGAACCGTGGGCGAGTTTGCCGCACGTTCCGCTTTGGGACTGGGCGCCAATGTAAAGGTGTTTGACAATTCCATTAGCAAGTTGCGAAGCTTGCAGACCAATTTAAATAGGACTTTGTACACCTCTA
This sequence comes from Allomuricauda sp. M10, assembly GCF_020782875.1. Taxonomy (GTDB): domain Bacteria; phylum Bacteroidota; class Bacteroidia; order Flavobacteriales; family Flavobacteriaceae; genus Flagellimonas. The sequence continues at coordinate 103,103 of NZ_JAJGBN010000004.1, forward strand.
CCATACAGCCCAAAAACTTAATCAAATCTCTAAAACGGTGCGATGTGGCCATCGGGGCTACACGCGGTAAGGACCGTTCTCCCGTGGTGGTTTCCAGTACTATGGTGGAACATATGAAAAAAGGCGCCGTGATCATTGATGTGAGCATTGATATGGGTGGGTGTTTTGAAACTTCCGAAGTCACCACGCATACCAAACCCACTTATGAAAAATACGGGGTCACCCATTACTGTGTTCCCAATATTCCGTCCCGATACCCTAGAACATCCTCTGTATCCATCAGTAACATTTTCACCCCATATTTGCTTAAAATTGGGGAAGAAGGTGGTTTGGAACATTCCCTTCGATTTGATAAAGGACTCCGTAACGGTCTCTACATGTACCACGGTATTTTGACCAATAAATCGGTGGGCGATTGGTTCGGCATGAGTTACAACGATATTAATTTTCTTATTTTTTAAGCTAGATGGGTTTTTTGAAGCGGTTGGGATGGTATTTGGTAGGGCTATCCATTGGATTGGTATTCTTGGTTTTCTTTTTAAAGAAAAAATCCGGGGAAAATGGCATAGAGTTTTGTTACCTACCCAATTGTCGGGTGCTCAAGGACATGAGGTCCAAACCTTTGACCTTTGGGGAATCCTTACCCGAACAGTATCGGGACACTACACTTATCCTTCAATTCTTGACCGATGGCGATGTGGATTTCGGCAAAAGCGATACCAAAGCAGAGCCTTGTAAGGTGTATGTTATTTCGAATACAATTGAAAACGAAAAATTTATTTTAAAAGCTACAAATTGTACAGACCAAGTCAAGATAGAATCAATCCAAAAAGAATAATCATCAACTGGAATAAAGCCTTCATTAATCCAAAAGCATCATCTATCAATTTATAGATTGAAGTTTTATAATCTGTAATACTTTTCCTGTAGAAGTTGACTGAATTAAGTCAAAATGTTTAACCTACAAATTTATGGATTATGGCTGCATTAGCTAAAAAATTAGCAGAAATCATTGTAACTATCATTGATGCTCTGATCTAAGAAATTAAAATCTAGGAATAAAGCCGGCTTTAAATGTCGGCTTTTTTATTGCACAATCTCATCTTCTAACTTCTTTAAATTCTTAGCAAGTTTTTTGAAATCGATAATAAACCTTCCATAAGTGAAGAAGTATACTTTATAAATTAAGTAGGTGAATGCAAAAGTAAAAGCAGTTCCAAAAACCATTATCACCAAATAGACAAATGCCGCTTTATTTTCTAGTACACTCTTGATTTCTTCATTATAGGACAGTTCCCAAATAAAACTGGTCAAAAAGGTGATGACGAAAACAACCAGATTATAATAAATATAAATATTTACTATTCTTTTTGTTTTTAAAATGTTAACTATGAGATCTTTAACGCCGTCAAGTGCTCGAATGGTATTGAAAGAAACAAGGAAGGCCGTCACAAATACACCTAGAATTACATAGTTTACTTTCTCTAAATAAATCAGAGGTTCAAATTTCAAAAATGAAGGTGGGGTGTATTCTTTAAAGTATAGTTGAAACCCAATGCCTAGTATTCCCCATAGGAAGAATTCAATCAATGAAAAAATGAAAAGTCTTTTTGTAATTGTACCAAAAGCTAATTTCGTATGGCTTTTGGAGGGGGTGGTATCAATTGCGATTTTGTCTTGGGGAACAAAATCCAGTTTTTGCCATTTTTCTTTAAGTAGGTCCAATTCCATAGATGTAAGATTTGACTTATTTGTGTTGAAATATGCCAAATTGTTACAATTCAGGGATAATAAATTTTATTTTTTATCCAGTTATTTGTTTGAATTAGAGCTGTTTTGAGGGTTAATCCTCCAACTTCCTACGCTTCCGTTCTTTTTGTAAAAGTGAGAGCTCCCTTGATGTTTGACCCGCTACGGAAGTATTCTCCTCTGCCCTTCTGATCAAATAGGGCATTACATCTTTCACTGGGCCATAGGGCACATATTTTACCGCATTGTAGTTGGCGGCCGTTAAGTTATAGGTAATGTGGTCGCTCATCCCGAACAATTGCCCGAACCAAACCCTTGGTTCATTGGGCTCCAGCCCCTTTTCCGCCATTAAATCAATCAATTTATGGCAGCTTTGCTCGTTATGGGTACCTGCAAATACATTGAAGCAATCCAAATGGTCCATCAAATAGTTGATCGCCGCATCAAAATTTTGATCGGTTTCCTGTTTGTTACTGCAGATCGGGGTTTTATAGCCTTTTTCTTGGGCACGTTCGTTCTCCTTTTCCATATAGGCACCGCGAACCACTTTGGCCCCTACTTTAAAGCCTTCTTCGTTGGCAAGGGCATGTAGTTTTTTAATGTAATCCAATCGGTCCCAACGGTACATCTGGAAGGTATTGAAAACAATGGCTTTTTCTTTGTTGTACTTGCGCATCATTTCCAAAGCAAGGTCATCGGCAGCTTGCTGCATCCAACTTTCTTCGGCATCAATCAGCAGGGCCACATCCAAATCGTGGGCCTTTTTACAGACTTTTTCATATCGGTTTACGATTCTGTTCCAAACTTCCGTTTCGCCGCTGGTCAGATCCAGGCCGATGCTCATTTTTTCGAACAATTTCATGCGGCCGAACCCGGTTGGTTTGAAAACAGCAAAAGGAATGGCATCTTTTTCCTTGACGAAATCAAGAATTTCAAGGGTTTTTTGTAATGCAAAATCAAATTGATTGTCCACTTCCTTGCCTTCAGCGGAATAATCCAAAATGGAGCAGACTCCCTTTTCGTACATCTTATCAATGATCGGAAGGCAATCCTCTTCATTCACGCCCCCACAAAAATGATCAAATACGGTAGCCCTGATCAGACCATCCACAGGCAAGTGTGCCTTGATGGCAAAATTGGTCACTGCGGTACCAATCCTGACCAAAGGTTCGTTGGCGATCATCTTGAACAAAAAGTAAGCGCGCTCCAACTGGGAGTCGGATTTGAGCTCAAATGCTATTGCGGTATTCTCAAAATTAGGTTGCATTATTTGTATTCCGATTAAAGATTCAAAGATAAGTACGGAATGCATAATCTTATCCATAAAATAATCTTTATTTAGCGGTGAAATTTGAATTATGGAATCGGTAAAAGCACAATCTTACGAGGTTCATATTGATGAGCTTGCACAAGCGGCACTGAACCAGCATGTTGCCAAATATGATTATTCTAAAATATTTTTATTGGTGGACGAGAACACCAAAAAATATTGCTTGCCGAGCTTTGAAAAAATGTTCGCGGGCACCATTGATTCCATTTTTGAAATTGAATCTGGGGAGGAAAACAAACACATTCAAACCTGTATGCAAGTTTGGGAACATCTTTCCCAATTTGATGGCGACCGTAAAAGTCTGTTGATCAACCTAGGCGGTGGGGTACTTACGGATCTTGGAGGATTTGTAGCTTCTACCTTTAAACGTGGTATAGACTTTATCAACATCCCCACTACCCTTTTGTCTATGGTTGATGCTTCCATCGGCGGAAAGACAGGAGTGGATCTTGGATCGTTGAAAAACCAGATCGGAGTGATCAACCAACCTCAAATGGTATTGATTTTTCCTGAATTTCTAAAAACCCTGGACGAAAGACAGACCCGTAGTGGTTATGCCGAAATGTTGAAGCATGGATTGATTACAGACAAAGCCTATTGGGACTTGTTGAAAACCCAAAATGCATTCGAGGCTGCAGTCAACATTCAAAAATCCATCGCCATAAAAAATGAGGTGGTCATGCAAGATCCGACTGAAAAAGGCATTCGTAAAATCTTGAATTTTGGACATACCTTGGGCCATGCCATAGAATCCTATTGTTTGGAAAACTATGACAAAAAGACCTTGCTGCATGGAGAGGCCATTGCTGTGGGTATGATTCTGGAAGGATATTTATCTCATAAATTAACAGGCCTGCCCAAACTTTCGTTGAACGAAATCAAGGAAACGTTTTTACAACATTTTGATAAAGAGGAGTTTGATGACCATGATATCGATTCTATTTTAAAACTACTCAAATACGACAAGAAAAATTCCCACGGCAACATCAACTTTGTGCTGTTGCAATCCATCGGTGTGGCGGTAACGGATGTTAAAGTTCCTGAAAATCTTTTCGAAGAAGCATTTGCTTACTACAGGGAATAAGCAATACATATACTATTTTTTTGCGTTGGCAACTCTTTGAGTGGGTCAAATCCGAATTTTCCTAGTTTAGGAATATGTAATAACTAACCATTGTGAAACGGATTTTGATTGACTACAAAAAGTTGGACCACAAGGTGGCCGCCATTTTAATCGACTCTTACCCAGATGGATATGGGGATGATGATATCATTACCATTAGAAAACCAGATGGAGAAATTCTTGAAGCCGTAGAGGTACGCACGGAGGATACCATCTATCTAGTGAAAATCAGCAAAAGCCTTAGCCAATTCATCTCCAATTTTGAGGAAACTATTGAAAGGGAACTGGATAAAGACCTGGAACCTGAGGAAATGGCCGAAGTGGACCATGATTCTTTTCCTTCTCCGGAATTTGATACTGAAGAAGCCGATAACGAAGGGCTTTTTTAACTAGGGCAAGTACCGCTCCTTAATGATTTTCATGTGATGTGCCTGATGGCCATTGATGATGAATCCCATCGCACGAACACTCATCGGGAAACCGTTCGCTTTTCCCATCCTCTTGAGCATCTCTTCGTTAAATGACTTAAAAAGGGTCAAGGTGGCATCCCTAACAGAGGAATATTCTTCCATTAAATCCTTTATGGCCCTGTTCTTGGCGTTAGAATTGGGCACATACTCATCCTGTTCAAATCCGGCCAAGTCGGTTTTATCATTTCTGGCGAAACGCAATGACCGATATTGGAAAATACGTTCCGTATCGATCATATGAACCAAAGCTTCTGCCAAGGTCCATTTTCCTTCAGCATAGGAAAAAGGTAATTTTGAATTTGGAATCTGTTCCAACAACATCAAAAAATCCTTTTTACCTTGAACCAATTCATTCATTAGGTCAACATTGCCCAATGCGTTGATATAGGTTTGGTAAAAAGGATTGTATTCTGAAATCGATAAATCCGAAACTAGCATCTATCGAAATTAAATTACATCTCGTTGAAAATGGTGTGCATCAAACGTTTTTTGTCGTTGATGCTCTCTTCCAAAGAAATCATGGTTTCTGTTCTGCTGATACCATCAATATCATCAATCTTGAAGATAATGTTTTTGGCATGGGTGGTATCCTTTGCCCTAATCTTACAGAAAATATTGAATTTGCCTGTGGTGATGTGTGCAACGGTCACATATGGTATCTGGTTCAAGCGCTCCAATACAAACTTGGTCTGATGGGTTTTCTCAAGAAAAATACCCACATAAGCTATAAAGGAATAGCCTAGTTTTACATAATCCAAGGTAAGGGATGAACCTTTGATGATCCCAGATTCCTCCATTTTCTTAACACGTACATGCACCGTACCAGCTGAAATCAACAGCTTTTTGGCGATGTCTGTAAAGGGAGTACGGGTGTTGTCAATCAACATATCCAGTATCTGGTGATCAATCTCGTCAAGCTTAACTTTATTCATTACATTGAAATTTTCAGCTAAATTAGTTAAAAAAGGAAATTTACGTAATAAAAATGGTTCTTTTTTAAATAAAACGCAAGCTCACGATATAATTACTTCATTATTCGTTTATAGACGAGAGGATTGCTCTAATGGCCTGTTTAGCGGGGTCATTGTCAAAATCCAGTAAATCAGCACCTTCAATGGTTTGATGTGCGTAAAACCCTTCAAGTGCACCAACTTCTGCCACCTCGGGTTCAAAATGTATTTTATCCCCGTACAACACCTCTTTATAGCGGATTCCAACCCTATCGGTGTCCATAATAATAGGATTGGTCACCTGTGGGTTCTCGACAATGATGTCAAAAAACAATTTGTCGTTCTCTGGAATAGCAAAATAATCATCAATGGAGTAATTGGAAATTTTATCTGCGGCAATGGTTTGCAATGCTTCCAATAAAGAATAAAATAGGAATTCCCTGGTTTTTTCCCTTTCGTAATCCTTTTGAAAATGCCCGGCTTCAAATAATAAGGTCGGTACTTTTTCCATTTGAAACGAATCGCCCACACAATTATCATTAAAGCCATCATCGAACCTCCCCACCTGGCCCGGGATCATTTTTTGCAAAGTCTGGTTCATGGCGGCAATCAGTTTCATGGCCACTTCCCTTGAAGGTGTAATATCCCTTTCCATATTACTGGCCGGGGATAAAAAGGAAACCGTTGCCGGTTTGTTTGTCTTTCCGGCACTAAAGAGGGTGCGCTGATCGTGAAGGTTAAAACAGAAATCGGGTTTAAATTTTTGAAACAAAGTTCTTAATGCCACACTTTCGGGTTGGGATAGATTTTTGGCATCCCTGTTCAGATCTACTTCATTATGATTTACCCGTGTATAGGCTTTGGCGCCATCCGGATTCAGCATGGGAACAATCATCAAGGTGCAGGATTCTAAAATGGTTTTGGCCATTTCGTTTGGGGAGTTTAAAAAATTGACCATGTCCCAAACCGCTTTTGTGGTGGTGGATTCGTTTCCGTGCATTTGGGACCACATCAAAACCTTCTGTTTCCCATGTCCCAAAGTAAAAGCAGGGATAGGAACTCCTAGTACGGAAAAACCTATAATGATGGTTTCTGACTTCAATTTGGTAAAACAATGTTGTTGCAACTTGTCCATGGTAACATAGCGTCCTTGGATGGTTGCTTCCTTATAATCGGAATGCTGGATCATATATGGTATCAAGTAAAGGTCACAAAAGTAAACAACAACTAATTTACATTTGTTACACTACACTCATCACATGTGTAAACAGTATTATGATTGTTGTAGGCCCGACAGCAGCTAAGATGTCACAAAAGTAAACAGATGTTTAACTCTTGTTCTTAAATATTTAAATATCAGCACATAAATAGTATGTCTTTCAATGTATAATTGAAATCAAGGAGGTTTCGGATGGCTTGTTTTCTATAATCAAATTAAAATTGCATTATCTTTGAAGAGTATAAATTTACATTTGTGAACGAAGGGTTAGTTTCAAGGATTCAAGCGGTAATCGACTTTTATGGTTTAACGGTTTCTGCATTTGCCGATAAGATTGGCGTGCAGCGTTCCAGTATCTCTCACCTATTAAGTGGAAGGAACAAACCGAGTCTGGACTTTGTTTTAAAATTGGTCCAAACATTTCCTGATGTAAATCTATATTGGTTATTAAAAGGGGAAGGAGATTTTCCCACCTCCAACTACCAGATTGAATCAAGCGAGGTTAAACAGGTTGAACCTGTCTTGGATTCTGAACTTCCCATGAAAAATGAAATGCCACTTCAGGCTGTAAAGAATGTTGGTGATGGATATAATCCAGTCAAAATAGTGATATTCTACCCCGATGGAACTTTTGAATCATTCCATCCAAAAATTGATTGACCCTTTCAAGTACTTTCCGTTATTTTGTGGTCATGGGAAAACATCTTTTAATTGTGAGTCTTCTTGCCTTAATCGGAGCCTGTAAACAGCCTCCCCAACGTAATTGCAGTGATTTTAAGACTGGGAAATTCTCTTTTACGACCACTATTAACGGCGAGGAAAAACAAACCGTTTTTTATCGAACCGAAAATATGGAAGTTGATGAATTCGAAGGAAAAAAGGATTCTTCAAGTGTTCGATGGATAAATGACTGTGAATATGTTCTCAAAAATTTGAATCCTAAAAACATGTCCGAAGAAAAATCTATCCACATTAAAATTTTGACTACCACAGATTCTTCTTATACATTTGAATACAACGCCATTGGCGATACACGTAAATTTAAAGGAACCGCATACAAAATACACTGACCATGTTCGATATCTTCTCAAGCCCAGATGCCTGGATGGCACTTTTGACCCTAACTTTTCTTGAAATTGTACTAGGGATTGATAACATTATTTTCATATCTATTGCTGCTGGCAAGCTGGAGAAGAAAAACAGAAAAAAAGCAACCAATATTGGTCTTGTACTGGCTATGGTGATGCGGATTGTGCTGTTGTTCGGAATCACCTGGCTTACCAAAATGAAGAAGCCGTTTTGGATATTAAATGAATCTTGGGTAACGGGTGGAATAAGCTGGCAGGCCATTATTTTGTTCGCGGGTGGCTTGTTCTTGCTTTATAAAAGTACCAAGGAGATACATGAAAAAATAGAAGATCGTGGTCACGACGAGCGTGAAGTGGAAAAATCCAGGTCTTCATCCTTGATGAATGCCATTGTTCAGATTACCGTAATCAACATTGTTTTTTCCTTCGATTCGATTTTAACAGCAATCGGTATGACCAACGGAATCTCCCCAAATCCAACGGATGCATTGATTTTGATGATTACTGCCGTTGTGATCTCGGTAGTAATCATGATGTTGTTTGCAAATCCTGTTGGGGAATTTGTCAATCGTCACCCTTCCATTCAAGTGCTGGGATTATCATTCTTAATCTTGATCGGGTTTATGTTGATTGCCGAATCGGCACACCTATCCCATTTAATTGTTTTTGGGAACGAAGTTGGCGCCATACCCAAAGGGTATCTTTATTTCGCCATTGCGTTCTCGCTCATGGTCGAATTCTTAAACCTAAGAATTAGGAAAAACTCCCAACCTGAAGAAGGACAGGAAGTTATCGAGAATCATTAAAAGATTAATTCGGTCGTTGGTAAACCAAGCCGGGATTGCTATGTTTGTGCTTTTTAAACAATCGTTGCTGTTCTTTTACGGTCAATGTACTTCCATCTGGACTCCAACCCGGAGGACCGAAGATGTACATCAATTTGTGTGAAAACTTGTCCGCTTTCCTCACGTCATTCCAGATGTCCTTGAATTCATGGGTTAGAATTACGACTGGATTGAAGGAATCCGGTGAATGGATAACGCCATATTTCACATCGATGTCATCGTCCAATTCTTTCCATGTGCCGAACATCTTGTCGAAAATATTGAGGAAACCTCCATGGTTTTTATCCAAGTATTCCACATTTTGTGCATGGTGCACTTGGTGCATGGTGTGGGTATTCATGAATTTTTCCAAAAAGCCCAATTTGGGAATGTAAACGGAATGCAACTGAAATTGCCAAAGCGCTTCAATGCCCAGACATACCACTACCATTTCTGGTGGAAAACCGATTGCTGGCATCCAGGCATAAAAGAAGGGTTTGTACAAAATGGTGAACCACCCGTTACGCACCGCTGTACCCAAATTAAAATTGTCCGAGGAGTGGTGCACAATGTGTGCCGCCCAAAGAATCCGGATTTCATGGTTGGCCCTGTGGAACCAGTAATACGTGAAATCATCGGCCAATTGACAAAGGATCCAAATGTACCAGGCGTAACCAAAGGATTCATAGCCCAGCACATTTTCACGAACTCCATCAACCAAAGGGTTGCACAGCTCGTAAACTCCTTCAAACAGGACTATGGCAAAGGCTACTTTAAAAAGCGGACCCAATATGGCGGAGCCGATTCCCATGAATCCACTGGCGGCCAAATCCTTCCAATTGTACAGATGGTCGTCTCCGTGGGTTTTGCTATAAGTCAATTCAACTAAAATAAAGGCAATAAATACTGGTACGCCGTAGACCAGCGGGTTGGTGAAATCCATATAGATGTATTAAGCGTCGGTTTAGGTGTGTGTCTCTGTGTGAAAATATAGGTAGAAAAAGGTTCAAAACAAAGAAGTTTGATCGGAACCTTCATTTTTTGTATCTATATCCATATCGTCATCTTCTATGTTTTCTTCATCCACGACTTCAATGTCCTCAGTCTTAACTTCTTCCGGTTCTTCGTATGGCAATGGATCCAAAACATTGATCCCCTTAATTTTTTCCGCTGTCAATTGATTGCCCAGAGCTTTTATACCTTTTATGGCAATAAATTCCTCGACATTGACTTCTAGATTGGGTTTGGCATCTTTGCCTCGAGGTTTTACAAATTCAACCTCGATCATGGGTCGCCAATCCGTTGTCACCAATTCCATGTGGGATTTTGGACTTTCGGAAATGACCAATTCTTCCTTGTTGGGGTTTTCTACCAAGAATCGTTTCAGAAAATATCGGTCTTTCTCCCCATCGTAATGAACAACAGAGATTGGTTTGTTCGGATTCCATTTTTCCAGCACGATCATGTCGTCATTGAATCGGGTAAGCAAATCGGGTGCGATAGTCTTGACCATCCCTTTTTGGTCGATGACCAACAAAAGATCGTCTCCTTTAAATTCACCCAACAGTTCTCCCCTGCCATCTACGTTCAAACGACTGACCACATCATCAAACCAAATCTTACGTGGCTTCAGTGTGGAAACCCCTTTTTCTTTAAGCTCGATACGTTTTACGGGATACTTGGTGACCAAATTTCCTTTGGATGCCCGACCTTTGATAAGCACGTCGGCAAAATCCAAGTCCCATTTCAATTTCTTTACGCTACCGGATTGTCTCAATAAAACTGTGACCACCTCTGCTTCTCCATTGGGATTGGCTGAAAAATAAAGTACCTCAGCGGAAGGTTGATCACCAGCCATGGGGTACATCTTGTCCCTGGTGATTCCCGTAACGTTGAACCGTTTTACATAACTAGGACCTCCCTTGCCATCCTTATAGATCATATTGTAGATGGTGCGTTTGTCTTTTTTCTTGAAGACGGCCACGTGGATGATGTTCTTGCCAATGAAAACCTTGGAATCGACTTTGGTGATCATCATTTCGCCTTTTTCGGTGAACACGATGATGTCGTCTATGTCACTGCAATCTGTTACATATTCATCGCGCTTCAGGGAAGTTCCAACAAAGCCTTCTTCCCTATTCACGTAGAGTTTGGTGTTTCGGATGACCACCTTGGTAGCTTCGATATCATCAAAAATCTTGATTTCGGACTTGCGTTCCCTGCCCGCTGCATATTTCTTTTTGAGTTCCTTGAAATAATCTATGGCAAACTCGATCAAATGCTCCAAGTGATGCTTGGTCTGGGCAATCTTTTCTTCCAGTCCCTCAATGAGTTGCTGTGCCTTTTCCAAATCGAACTTGGAAATACGCTTGATCCGAATCTCCGTCAACCGAACAATATCTTCTTCAGTTACAGCGCGTTTCAAATGTTGAATATGGGGTTGAAGTCCCTTATCGATAGCCGCAATCACTCCTTCCCAAGTTTCCTCTTCTTCGATATCGCGATAGATCCTGTTCTCGATAAAGATGCGCTCCAAGGAAGCAAAATGCCATTGTTCCTCCAATTCGCTTAGTTGGATCTCCAACTCAGATTTCAGTAATTCAACTGTATTATCAGTGGAACGTTCAAGTATTTCTTTAACTCCAACAAAGTTGGGTTTGTTGTCCTCAATGATGCAGCCCAATGGTGAAATTGAAGATTCGCAAGCCGTGAAGGCGTATAGCGCATCAATGGTTTTATCCGGTGAAATGCCCGGGGGCAAATGGACCAAAATTTCCACTTCGGCTGCCGTATTGTCCTCTATTTTTTTGATTTTGATTTTTCCTTTCTCGTTAGCCTTGAGAATGGAATCAATCAAAGTGGATGTATTGGTGCCGTAAGGGATTTCCGTGATGACCAAAGTGTATTTATCCAAAGTGGATATTTTGGCCCGAACCCTGACCTTACCGCCTCGAAGACCTTCATTGTAATTGGTTACATCGATGATCCCTGCAGTTGGAAAATCGGGATACAGGGTAAAACGCTGACCTTTTAAATGTTTAATCGAAGCATCGATCAACTCCACAAAATTGTGTGGTAAAATCTTAGTGGAGAGCCCCACGGCAATTCCCTCCGCTCCCTGTGCCAATAACAAAGGAAATTTAACGGGAAGGTTGATGGGTTCCTTTTTCCTGCCGTCATACGAAAGTTGCCACTCTGTGATTTTTGGACTATATACCACTTCCAAGGCAAACTTGGAAAGTCGGGCCTCAATATATCTGGGTGCCGCAGCTCCGTCCCCGGTCAAGATGTTTCCCCAGTTTCCTTGGGTATCGATAAGTAAATCTTTCTGGCCAATCTGTACCATGGCATCCGCGATACTGGCATCACCATGGGGATGGTACTGCATGGTGTGCCCCACCACATTGGCCACTTTGTTGTAACGACCATCGTCCAGTTCCTTCAAGGCGTGCATGATCCTACGCTGAACCGGTTTGAACCCGTCTTCAATAGCTGGCACGGCACGCTCCAGAATTACGTAAGAGGCATAATCCAAAAACCAGTCCTTGTACATCCCCGTAACCTTTACAAGGCTATCCTGGGGTTCTTCATGGTTTTCTAAACCTTCATCATTCAGTTCTTCGTTCTCTTCCATTTAGAAGGGCAGCATTTAGTTGGTTTACAGTTGATTTTGCTCAACTAGATCTAGTTCGACTTTAAGGTTGTTTATGATAAATTCTTGTCTGTCCGGTGTGTTTTTACCCATATAAAATTGCAACAGGTTATCAATGCTCATGGCCTTGTCCAGCATTACGGGTTCCAATCGGATATTATCTCCAATGAAATGTTGGAATTCATCCGGGGAAATTTCACCCAATCCTTTAAAGCGGGTGATTTCTGGCTTGCCGGTCAATTTTATAATGGCATTGCGTTTTTCTTCCTCACTATAGCAATAAATGGTTTCCTTTTTATTGCGCACCCTGAACAAGGGCGTTTGAAGTATGTAAAGATGGTTTTCCTTGATCAATTCAGGGAAGAATTGTAGGAAGAATGTTATCAACAACAAGCGAATGTGCATACCGTCAACATCGGCATCGGTAGCGATCACGATATTGTTGTATCGAAGATCCTCCATGGATTCCTCAATGTTCAATGCGGCCTGAAGCAGGTTGAACTCTTCGTTTTCATACACAATCTTTTTGGACATTCCGTAGGAATTCAACGGTTTGCCTCGAAGACTGAAAACCGCTTGGGTATTCACGTCCCTTGATTTGGTGATGGAACCGGAAGCAGAATCTCCCTCGGTGATGAAAAGAGTACTTTCCAGCCTACGATCGCTTTTCATATCCTGTAAATGGATACGGCAATCGCGTAATTTTTTATTGTGCAGGCTTGCTTTTTTGGCGCGCTCCCTGGCCAATTTACGAATGCCCGATAGTTCCTTGCGTTCCCGCTCTGCCTGAACGATCTTACGCTGCAACGCCTCGGCAGTTTGGGGATTTTTGTGCAGGTAATTATCGAGATAGGTTCCTAAAAAGTCATTGATATAGGTACGGACCGTTGGCAATTCGCCCCCCATATCAGTGGATCCCAATTTTGTTTTGGTCTGACTTTCAAAAACAGGTTCCATTACTTTTATGGAAATGGCCGAAATGATGGACTTTCTAACATCCGAAGCATCATAGTTCTTGCCATAAAAGTCACGGATGGTCTTCACCACGGCTTCCCTAAAAGCAGCTTGGTGTGTGCCTCCTTGGGTGGTATGCTGCCCATTTACAAAGGAATGGTATTCCTCGCTGTACTGGGTTTTGCTGTGGGTCATGGCCACTTCAATATCCTCCCCTTTCAGGTGAATGATAGGATAAAGGAAATCGTCCTGGTTGTTGTTGTCTTCCAAAAGGTCCTTCAATCCGTTTTCTGACTGGTACTTTTCGCCATTGAAAATAATGGTAAGTCCGGGATTGAGGTATACGTAGTTTTTGAGCATGCGTTCCACATACTCGTTTCTGTATTTGTAATTTTTGAAAATGGTGTCGTCCGGCGTAAAGCTGATCTTGGTCCCCCTTTTTCTGGAAGATTCTTCCAAAAGTTCTTCGTTGACGAGGTTTCCGATATTGAATTCCGCAGATTTGGATTGTCCATCCCTGGTCGATTCCACCTTAAAATAAGTGGAAAGCGCATTCACCGCCTTGGTTCCAACCCCGTTCAATCCCACCGATTTTTTGAAGGCACGGGTGTCATACTTACCCCCTGTGTTCATTTTTGAGACCACGTCCACCACCTTGCCCAATGGAATTCCACGGCCAAAGTCGCGCACATTGACAACATTATCCTTTATGGTGATTTCGATGGTTTTACCCGCACCCATCACGAACTCATCGATACAGTTATCGATCACTTCCTTGAGCAGGATGTAGATACCGTCATCCGCAGACGAACCATCGCCCAGTTTACCAATGTACATACCGGGTCGCATACGAATATGCTCCTTCCAATCCAGGGAACGGATATTATCCTCTGTATACTGGGTTTCTGCCATGAATCTATAAGGGTTAATCCTTGCTAATATAAAATTTAGGGGCAAAAATTAAGGCGTAGAACCAAGAAAGTAATCAACAATAAAACGAGTAGTTGTTAATATACATCAGGCCTCAGGCCTCTTTTTTCGCTGAACGGAAAGATAGGTGACACCAAAAATCACTACCATCATTCCCAGTAATTGCCAGTAAGTCAATTGTTCATTCAAAAATACAAAAGCTAACAGAATTGTAGAAACCGGACCCAGACTTCCCAAAATGGAAAAGTTGGAAGCACCCAATCGTTCAATGGAGGCCGATACCAAAAATGAAGGAATCAATGTAGCCAATATGGCCATGGCAATTCCGTAAAGGTAAACGGGTAATGGATAGTTGAACATTCCCCACTCCCCTGCGATTAAATAGTGAACCACTATACAACATGTAGAAACGATCATGGCATAACAGGTAAATCGCAACATACCAAATTTAGGAATCAGCCAGCCGCTACCTACCAAGTAGGAAGCATAGGTGATGGCGCTCAACAATACCAGAAATCCACCCCACAAAACCCCGTTGCCTGCAATATCCAATTCATTCCAAAAGGTGATGACTACACCTATGTAAGTAATCATGATCGCCACGGACTGCACTTTGGTGATTTTTTGCTTGAAGAACAACCAAGACAGAAAAACCACGATGGTGGGATACACAAAAAGAATGATTCGTTCCAAGCCGGCCTTGATGTAGTTCAGGCCTAAAAAGTCAAAATAGCTGGCCAGGTAATACCCCACAAATCCAAATAGAAACAACCATGCATAATCCTTTGGATTAATTTGAACGGTTGGTTTTTTCTTTCGAATCAAAAAAAGAATAAAAAGATAAAAGGGCAAGGAAAATAGCATGCGGAACAAAAGAAGGTCCAGAGTATCCACGTGATATTCATAGGCCAGTTTCACCATGACCGCCTTGGAGGAAAACAAGATAACCCCCACGATACCATAAAAGATTCCCAAGCTTTTGACTGACATGCATCAAAACTAAGCTTGAGTAAAAAATTCAATAGGAAAAATTAAATGGAATTACAACGGTCAGTGTTTACACATTGAACCTAAAGTGCATGATATCACCATCTTTCACGATATATTCCTTGCCTTCTACACGCATACGGCCTGCTTCCTTCACCTTGGATTCGCTACCATATTTAATGTAATCGTCATAAGAAATAACTTCTGCCCGGATAAATCCTTTTTCAAAGTCGGTATGGATAACCCCTGCTGCCTGCGGAGCTGTTGCCCCGACCGGAATGGTCCAAGCACGAACCTCTTTTACACCAGCGGTGAAATAGGTTTCAAGATTTAATAGTTTATAAGCGCCACGAATCAATTTGGCGGAACCGGGCTCAGTAAGTCCCAAATCCTCCAAGAACATTTGACGCTCTTCATAGGTTTCCAGTTCAGTGATATCGGCTTCGGTACCCACCGCCAAAAAGATGACTTCAGCATTTTCATTGGCCACTGCTGCTTTTACCTTTTCCACGTAGGCATTACCTGTTGTGGCTGAACCTTCATCCACGTTACAAACGTACATCACAGGTTTATCGGTAATCAACTGCATAGGTCGTACAAATTCTTCGCGGTCTTCCTCGCTGATTTGAATGGCGCGGACCGAAGTTCCGGATTCCAAACCTTGTTTGATGGCGTTTAGGACTGCTTCTTCCTTCTGGGCTTCCTTATTTCCGGTTTTGGCGGCTCGTTTTACTTTTTCAAGCTTTTTGTCCACACTTTCCAAATCCTTCAACTGGAGTTCCATATCAATGGTTTCCTTATCACGGATAGGATTTACGGAACCATCTACGTGCACAATATTGTCATTGTCAAAACATCTCAACACGTGAAGAATAGCATCTGTTTCGCGGATATTTCCTAAAAACTGGTTGCCCAAACCTTCACCTTTACTAGCACCTTTTACCAATCCGGCAATATCCACAATCTCCACCGTTGCAGGAACCACACGCTCTGGATTCACCATGGATTCCAATTTTTCCAATCGTTGATCGGGCACGTTCACCACGCCAATGTTGGGTTCAATGGTACAAAATGGGAAGTTGGCACTTTGTGCTTTTGCATTGGAAAGGCAATTGAACAAAGTTGATTTTCCTACGTTGGGCAATCCTACAATACCGGCTTTCATTTATTGGATACTAGATTTTGGAACTCAGAACACATCTCAAAAATGCAGAAAAATCTTTCTGTACCTTGATTATTGAACATTGTTCATTGATTTAAGGCTGCAAATATAAGTTGAAGTTTTGGTTGGGGGATCAATATTTCCCAATCAATAGGTAGATGCCCATTACGAACAGGGCAATTATGGCCAAAATGGCCACTAAGGATAGGATACAGCCTACCTGCATCCAAATACCGTTGTACTCTTTTTCCTTTTCTTCCATAAAAAAACCCGAACCAATTAAAGTCCGGGCTAATTTACAAGATATTTTACGGATTAATTGTTGGGGTGCATGAAACGCTGCTTGCCCAACAAAACATCTTCACTTTCTACGTGGTCCTCATCGGGGATACAACAATCCACCGGACAAACCGCTGCGCATTGGGGTTCTTCATGGAAACCCTTGCATTCGGTACATTTATCAGGAACAATGTAATAGATCTCATCACTAACGGGATCTTGTACATCATCGGCGTTTACGGCCTTACCGCTTGGCAAAACCACATCACCGGTCAACGATGTCCCATCGCTGTACCTCCACTCATCTGCACCTTCATAAATTGCGGTATTGGGGCATTCTGGCTCGCAAGCACCACAGTTTATGCATTCATCTGTTATAATTATGGCCATAATTTTCTTTTCCTTTTGGGCTGATTCTTTTCAGCATGCTTACTTTTGACAAAAATAAACCCTAGTAATTTAGTGTACAAATTTAATGACGCCGTATAACCAAAGAATAAGAGCTTTTGTCGAACTAGGAAAATACCTAACGAATTTTTGCGAAAAATGTTATGTGAACGATGATTCTATCGACCTTGAATTCAAGGAAATAGTATTACGGGCCGAACAAGAAAACGGATGGTTTACCCAAGAAAATATTTTATACTCCCTTCGGGAATGGGGTAAATTGCTCAACCAGGAAAATATTGAATCTTGGTTGTCACATTATAATCTAAATCTTGTTGACACACCCAAAACGATCGGAATCATCATGGCAGGGAATATTCCGTTGGTAGGTTTCCATGATTTTCTTTGCGTCATCTTATCCGGACACAAGGTTTTGGCCAAGCTTTCCTCCAACGACAAAAGATTGTTGCCTCATTTAGTGAAATTTTTGGTCGGACAAGATCCATCATTACAAGAACGCATTGCTTTTGTGGATGGAAAAATGGAAGGTTTTGAAGCCGTTATCGCCACAGGAAGCAATAATACGGGTCGATATTTTGAGTATTACTTTGGTCAAAAACCACATATTATCCGAAAGAACCGGAATTCGGTTGCCATATTGACCGGCAAGGAAACCCATGAAGAATTGGTTGCCTTGGGCGAAGATATTTTCAGATATTATGGTCTGGGATGTCGCAATGTTTCTAAAATCTATATTCCCGAAGGATATGATTTTGAACCCTTTTTTAAGGCCATGTACAAGTATGGAAATATCATCCACCAGCACAAGTACGCCAACAATTATGATTATAACAAAGCGGTGTATTTAATGAGTGATTTCAAGATTTTGGACAATGAGTTTTTGGTCTTGAAAGAAGAGACTGCCCTCTCCTCGCCTATTTCCGTTTTGTTCTATTCCTATTATAGTTCAGAAGAAAATCTACAAAAGGAATTGGAAGCGTTGAATGATCAAATCCAATGTGTGGTTTCCAAACAAAATAAAGCTGGACATGTCGATTTTGGTCAAACACAAAAACCCCAACTTGATGATTATGCGGATGGCATAGACACCATGGAATTTTTACTTCAACTTTAATGGAAATCCGACCCTAACAACCATTTTTAGATACAAGAATTTTTAAGACCTTTAGCCCGTAAACCAAGGAAATGAAAAAACACAATTTTAGCGCAGGACCCAGTATTTTGCCCAAAGAAGTATTGTTAAAGGCATCAGAGGCCGTTATGGACCTCGATGGAATCGGACTTTCCCTAATCGAAATCTCCCACCGCAGCAAGGAGTTTGTGGCCATCATAGAAAAGGCACGTTCCTTGGCTCTGGAATTGATGGGATTGGAAGGAAAAGGATATCAGGCCATTTTTTTGCAAGGTGGTGCCAGTATGCAGTTTATGATGACCGCCTTCAATCTTTTGGAGAAAAAGGCGGGTTATGTGAATACCGGTACCTGGAGTCAAAAGGCCATTAAAGAGGCTCGTTTGTTCGGAGAAGTGGTAGAAGTGGCCTCGTCCCAAGAAGATAATTTTGACCATATCCCAAAGGGATACAAGGTTCCAAAAGACCTGGATTATCTTCATTTGACCTCCAACAACACCATTTACGGAACCCAGATCAAAAAGTTCCCTGAAACCAGTGTTCCTTTGGTTTGCGATATGAGTTCGGATATCTTTTCCCGTCAGCTCGACTTTTCCAAATTTGACCTGATCTATGCCGGTGCCCAAAAAAACATGGGCCCTGCAGGTGCCACTTTGGTAGTAGTCAAGGAAGATATTTTGGGTAAAGTATCCCGAAAAATTCCATCCATGTTGGATTATTCCGTTCACATCAAGCAGGACAGTATGTTCAACACGCCTCCTGTTTTTGCCATTTACGTTTCCATGCTCACTATGCAATGGTTGAAGGATTTGGGTGGTATCCCGGCTATCGAGGAGCTCAATGAGCGTAAAGCCAATTTGATCTATTCTGAAATTGAATTGAACCCAGTGTTCTCGGGATATGCCGCAAAAGAAGACCGTTCGTTGATGAACGCCACTTTCAACATAACCGATGATGGATTAAAAGATATGTTCGATGAGATGTGCAAAGAAGCGGGTATCAGCGGCATTAAAGGTCACCGATCCGTTGGCGGATACAGGGCTTCTATGTATAATGCACTTCCCATTGAAAGTGTTGGGGTACTGGTGGACATCATGAGTGAATTGGAAAAGAAAGGATAGTTTTATTCGGTGTTCAATTCTAAGTTTTAAGTGTTGATAGAGGACAAAACCTTTAATTTTTCCCTTAGTATCATCAAATTGGTCAAGGATTTGAAAGAAAACAAAGAGTTTGTCTTTGCGGATCAATTACTTCGATCATCTACCAGTATTGGTGCTAACGTTGTGGAAGCCGGTGCAGGTCAATCCAAAAGAGATTTTATAGCAAAAATGGCTATTGCTTCCAAAGAAGCAAGGGAGACACGGTATTGGCTCAGATTGATCAAAGAAAGTAATTTAACGAAGATCGGGACTGAATCTTACTTGGATGAAATCAACCAGATTATCAAAATATTGACGAAAATTGTAAAGACCAGTCAAGAAACCATTTAGCATTTGGCATTCAAAATTTAAAATTTATTTATTAATGAAGATTATATTGGCCAACGATGGATTGGCAAAAGAAGGTATCACATTATTGGAAAATGCCGGTTTTGAGGTTAACCTTACCCATGTTGCCCAAGAGCAGTTGGCAAATTATATCAATGCAAATAAGATTACTGGGCTATTGGTGCGGAGTGCCACCAAGGTCAATAAGGAAATCATAAATGCTTGTCCCGACCTCAAATTGATTGGTCGTGGAGGTGTTGGGATGGATAACATCGATGTGCCATATGCCGAATCAAAAGGTATCCACGTTATCAATACGCCAGAAGCCTCATCGGAATCTGTTGCCGAACTGGTTTTTGCCCATTTGTTGGGAGCGGTTCGTTTTCTACCTGATTCCAATAGAAATATGCCTTTGGAAGGCGAGAGTCACTTCAAATCATTGAAGAAGAGCTATTCTGGTGGAACTGAACTTCGAGGTAAAACCTTGGGCATAGTTGGTTTTGGCAGGATTGGACAGGCAACAGCTAAAATGGCCTTGTCGTTGGGAATGAAGGTTATCTACACCGATCATCATGTTGCCCAGGCCAATTTGGACATTTCCTTTTTTGATGGTCAAACCGTAGGTTTCTCATTGATTGGCCAAGATCTGGAAAGTGTTTTGAAACAATCCGATTTTGTTAGTCTTCATGTACCGGCCCAGGAGGATTATATCATCGGGGCAAAGGAATTGGAACTCATGAAATCTGGTTCAGGGATTATCAATACCTCTCGAGGTGGCATTTTGGATGAAGTGGCTTTGGTAGATGCCTTGGATAATGACCAGTTAGCCTTTGCTTGTTTGGATGTGTTTGAGTCGGAACCACACCCGGAAATCCAAATTTTAATGAATCCAAAAATTTCCCTGACACCCCATATCGGAGCTTCTACCTTGGAAGCTCAGGAAAGAATTGGTATTGAGCTTGCGGAACAGGTGATCAAATTGCTAAATTAATTTAGGTTTAGTACGTTTATCAGGATTTCAAACCCTACTTTTTCGTACATTGTCACTCTAACCTTAACACTAAACACATGTCAGGATTATTGGATTTACTCAATAGCCCAACGGGTAGACAATTGATCAGCGGAGTTGCGGGTCAAACAGGACAGTCGGAAAGCAAAACTGCCGATGTTTTGAGTATGGCCATGCCCCTTTTGATGGGTGCCATGAAAAAAAACACTTCCACACCAGGTGGTGCTCAGGGATTAATGAATGCTTTGAGTTCCAAACATGATGGAAGCATTTTGGACAATCTGGGCGGTTTCTTTGGAGGTGGCGTAGATCAAAGTGCCATGGATGATGGAGCTGGGATCCTGGGACATATTTTGGGTTCCAAACAACCACAAGTGGAAAATGCACTTAGTAGTAAATCAGGACTTGATGCAGGTACTGTAGCTCAAATTTTGAAAATTGCCGCTCCCCTTTTGTTAGGATATCTCGGCAAACAAACTCGTCAACAAAACATCAGTAGTCCCGATGGATTGAATGGATTATTGGGTGGATTAATGGGTGGTACCAAGACCGCCGCCAAACAACAATCCCTTATTGAAACCTTTTTGGATTCTGATGGGGATGGCAGCATTATGGACGACCTTGCTGGAATGGTGTTGAATAGTGGCGGACAAAAGAAAGGTGGTTTGGGAGGAATACTCGGAGGCCTTTTCGGAAAGTAATTCCTTTTATAACTCATATTTAAGAAGCCGTTCTGAACTTTCAAGCGGCTTTTTTTGTACCTTAATGTCATGAAAAAGAAAAAGATAACACACGTATTGATGGCAATGATTTTGCTATTAATCACCTCCTGTTCCACCCAAAAACAGCCCTTGGATATTTCCAACGAGGAACAAGCGCTGTTTGATTCCAAAGAAGAGCAACCCGTCGAAATAAAGGATGAAAAAACAGAATACGAGATCATCATCATTGAACCTGGGTTTAATACGTGGTTGTTGAGTATTGCCAAACCTGAAGGCTATTATTCCCAAAGTTTTTTGGAAAACCGCAATGCCATTTTGGTGATGAATTGGAACCAAAGGGTGCTTCAACCTAATGTTTACAATCCAAATCTGTATGAAATGCAGATCAATTACGATCCCAACATTGATTATGGGTACGAGGTGAATTACAAGCTCTACAATTACTTCATTTACTTTCAAAGAAAGTACAATCAGCGGCTTGGCCCCTTCCTTCCAAGAATTTAATGTAGTATTTTTGCACTACAACTATTTGCTATGCAAAGAATACGACAGCGTTGGGAAATTCAGAAGAATTGGCAATTCCTTTTCCCAGTATTGGGCGTGCTTTTGACTTTGTCGACGTCTTATTTGATAGCAAGAAGGTTCCTACATCTTTTTGGCCTGAACAACACAGCTTTTGAATGGGTGTTTACCATTGGTGTTACGTTGCTTATTTACTTTGTATTGGTCAAATTCTTTTTGTGGTGTTTTAAAAAATTGGAAAACAAATGGAAGGTGACCTACAAATGGGAAATGATTGCCATTTTCATCGTTTTTGCCATCACAGGTAGCTTGTCAGGAAAATTGGCGGGACCTTTGGTGGAGTGGGTTGGACTCGGTGAGGGGGCCGTGCACCAAATCGCGTATTGGACCTTCAGAATCTTGATTATTTTTCCCATCTACCAAGTTTTACTTCTTTTGGTTGGGTGGTTCTTTGGACAGTTCCCTTTTTTCTGGAATTTTGAGAAAAAGATGCTCAAACGGATGGGTTTGGGCTTCCTTGTGCCATAGTTTAAGTTTTTGTTAACACATAAAGAGGAAAGGTCTTCTTTAAATTTGTTGCAAATGGCCTTCAAACTCCACAAACGCGCAATTTCTTGGCTATCCCTCATTCTAATTTTAGGGATTCTTACTCCGTCTGCGGTAAAATTGTCGCATGCCATATCTGGGCATTCCAAGGAGCAAAAATGTCTCTCACACGGTACAAATCATATTCACAGTGGCAATTTTCATTGCGACTTCCATGATTTTACCTTGGCTAACAAGGTACTTTTTACTTCTTCCTTTATATATGTGCCGGTTGAAGTTCCTGAAATTGGACATTGTGAAATCGGTTACCATTTTATCTTCAAACCCTTCAAAACGGAATATCATGCGTTGCGTGGACCTCCGGAGGTTTTAGTATCTACAACCATTTAGATATTACAAACCTTTTTAATCTTTACAATGAAACAAATTTATTTGGCAGTGCTTTGTGCATTGTCCCCCCTCTATATATTTTCACAGAATACATTGACCGGTACCATTACCGATGCAGATACCAGTTATCCATTGGAACAGGTTTCCGTATACTTTCCACAGCTTCAGAATGGCACCATTACGGACGAAAATGGAAATTTCACCTTAAAGAACCTTCCTGAAGGCAATTATAAATTGGTCGTTTCCTATTTAGGGTACGAAACCCATTCCGTTTCTTATCAAATCAACTCGGGAAGCAACGTTTTCGATTATCAAATGGTGGCTTCGGCCATTGAAATGGATGAAGTGGTCCTTTCCACCCCCTTCCATAAACTGGAACGCGAGAACGTGATGAAAGTGGAACAGAAATCCATCGCGGAACTGAAAAGTGAAGGAGCCATGACGTTGGCCGATGGTATTACACGAATCCCTGGAGTTTCTTCCGTATCCACTGGGGTCGGTATTGGCAAACCCGTTATCCGTGGTTTGAGTTTTAACCGCGTATTGGTCTACACCCAAGGGGTTCGCTTGGAAAACCAACAATTTGGCGGCGAACACGGTCTTGGCTTGAACGATGCGGGAATTTCCAGTATCGAAGTCATAAAAGGTCCTGCCTCCCTACTCTATGGCTCCGATGCCTTGGGAGGCGTACTGTATTTAAATCCGGAAGATTTTGAATTGTCGGGGAAAACATCCGGGGATGTGAACTTGAACTATTTTACCAATACGTTGGGTTATGGAACCAATGCGGGCTTTAAAACCTCTGGTGACAAATTCAAGTTTTTGGTACGTGGAGCCATTGCCTCCAATGCGGATTACGAAACAGGAGATGGTACCAGTGTGACCAATTCCCGATTCAAAGAATCGGATATCAAAACTGGATTTGCTTATCAAGCATCCAAATTCAAAACGGAATTACGATACAACTACAACAAATCTGAATTGGGAATCCCCGAAGAAATTGGTGTACAAAATAACGATCGTGACCCATTGCTACCTTATCAGGAAATTTTTACCCATATCCCTGAGCTCCAAGAACAATTTGTTCTTCAAAAATTCGAGTCTTGAGGCCACTTTCGGGTATATTTTCAATGATCGAAAGGAATTTGAAGAGCACCATCATGATGAAGAGGAAGTTCCAGGCGAGGAAGAAGAGCACGAAGAAGAAGGTCCTGCTCTGCACATGGAGTTGAGTACTTTTAACTACAACATCCATTACAATCCGCAATGGGGCAAAACCACTACCATTTTTGGAATACAAGGAATGAGTCAAAAGAATGAAAACTTCGGGGAAGAAGTGTTGATTCCGAACGCGACCACCAATGATTTTGGGGTCTTGGCCACCTCGCACATCCATTTTAACAAGAGCGATTTTCAATGGGGATTGCGTTATGATGTAAGAGGCATTAAAGGTGATGAAAGTGGTGTTGAGGGAGAAGAAACCTATATCGCTGCCATTGATCGGAATTTCAACAGTTTTAATGCTGCTTTAGGATATCGCGTGGATGTTACCGACAATATTTTGGTCCGTTTGAACTTGGCTTCAGGGTTCAGGGCACCCAATTTGGCAGAATTGACTTCCAATGGGTTACATAGCGGGGCCAACCGTGTGGAAATCGGTAATCCTAACTTGAAAAGCGAAAGGAATTTTCAAATTGACCTGGCCCTGGAATATGGCAACAAACACGTAGAAGCCTATATCAATGGGTTTTACAATGGGGTAAGCGATTACATTTACCTTCAACCTACTGGCGAATTCAGGGATACGGACCCTATCTACGTTTTTGAACAACAAAATGCTACTTTATACGGTGGTGAATTTGGATTTCACATCCATCCACACCCCATAGATTGGTTGCATTTGGAAAGCAGTTATGATATTGTCTACGGTCAATTGGAAGACGATACCGACCTACCCTTGATGCCGGCCAACAAATGGACCAACACATTTAGAGTGGAATGGAACAAAAAGGACACCCAATACAAATGCTATGCATTCGTAACCCTTCAAACCTTTTTTGACCAGAACAAAGTGGCCGCATTCGAGACCAAAACGCCTCGTTACAATCTATTCAATGTGGGAGTCGGTGGGGATATCAAGATCTTCAACCAAAAAGTGGGATATAAGATCAGTGGAAATAACCTGTTCGATAAAAACTACATTTCACACCTTTCCAGGTTGAAAACAGATGGCATTGCCAACATTGGGCGTAACGTAGCCTTCAATTTGAGCATTCCGCTTTAAAAAGCATAAGCATTTAGAAGAGAGGCAACGATTGATGAATATCAGTCGTTGTTCTTTTTTTTGGCGATAAGATAGGTGTAAATCCAGGTCAAAGTGAACGTTGGGATAATATCCAGCCCTGGAATCAACTCTTCCGCAAAGGTGATCAAACCGGCGGCCTGCCCTACCCTGCCCTTATACAACCGGGTCATAAGCCACCCCGCAATGGGAGCCCAGATTACATCGGAAAACTCACCCACTCCCGGAATCACAAAGGATAACATACCGATACCATCAAATACCAATCCCAAAATGAGATTGCGATATTTCTTGTCTTTTTCTTCTCCCATAAAGGAAAAATAGGAATTCCCCCCGAATTGTAAAAATCGGTTAGGACAAATCTGAACTAATCAGTTTCAGGAACTCGTTGCGGGTCTCAATTTTTTCAAATTGCCCCCTAAACCCAGATGTAGTGGTCACAGAATTCTGTTTTTGTACCCCACGCATCATCATGCACATGTGGGATGCCTCGATCACCACCGCAACTCCCTTCGGTTTTAAAGTGTTGTTGATGCATTCCAAAATATCGTGCGTCAATCGTTCCTGAACCTGTAACCTGCGTGCAAAAACATCCACCACACGTGGAATTTTGCTCAATCCAACAATATGCCCGTTGGGTATGTAAGCGATGTGGGCCTTACCAAAAAAGGGCAACATATGATGCTCGCAAAGGGAATACATTTCTATATCCTTAATGATGACCATGTCGTCATAACTTTCGGCGAACATGGCGCTTCTTAAAATTTCTTCTGCATCTTGTTTATACCCTTGGGTTAGGAACAACATCGCCTTGGCGGCGCGCTCAGGTGTTTTGACCAATCCTTCACGGTTCACATCTTCACCAATATCGTCCATTATTTTGGCAAAATGGTCCTTCACCTCATTGGTGATTTCAATGTTGTATTCCTCCAAATTTCTATAAGGTGCCATGCTGCAGTTTTTTTGAAAAATAGGTATTCAATTTTTTGATTTTCGGGTCAATAATGACTTGGCAATACGGTTGTTGCTGATGGTCATTATAATAATTATGGTGCTCCTCCTCGGCCAAATAAAAAGGCTTTTCTTCGGAAATGGCCGTTACAATCGGTGATGCAAAGATGCCTTCTTTTTGTAACAAAGCGATGAATTCTTCAGCCAATTCCTTTTGTTGGGCATTGGTATAGAAAATCTCACTACGGTATTGGGTGCCCACATCGTTCCCCTGTCGGTTAAGAGTTGTGGGGTCATGTGTGGCAAAAAAAACTTCCAACAGTTCAGTGTAGGAAACTTGTGAAGGTTCAAAAGTGATCTTGATGGCTTCCGCATGCCCTGTCCTGCCCGTACAGATTTCCCGATAGGCCGGATTTTTTATAGTGCCGCCCGTATAGCCGGGTACAACGGACATTACCCCTCTCAAGCGTTGAAAAACAGCTTCGGTACACCAAAAACAACCGCCAGCAAAGATGGCGGTCTCTATTGAAATAGTATTTTGTTTATCCATTATAGTTCAAAGTTAAACAAAGTTTAGGATATCACACTTTAAATCCTAAACTTATTCCATTCCGTATTAGTCGTACAAATGACCGAAACTTTAATTAAAAACCTGCATCTTTGTGGCTTCGACAGTATTCATTACTTTCATTCCACGAAGCCATTTTTATGATTAAGGCCACGAACATTCAAAAAAGTTACGGAGACCTAAAGGTCTTGAAAGGGGTTGACCTCGAAATTCAAAAAGGAGAAGTCGTTTCCATTGTAGGTGCTTCAGGTGCAGGAAAAACTACCTTGTTACAGATTTTGGGAACCTTGGATATTCCTTCCAATAAAGGCGAAAGTACCTTGTTCATCAATGATACGGACATCAACCAATTGAACGATAAAAATTTGGCCCGTTTCCGGAATGAGCATATCGGGTTTATCTTCCAATTCCATCAATTATTGCCTGAGTTTACGGCGCTGGAAAATGTTTGTATTCCAGCTTTTATTAAGGGTACGGCCAAATCCGATGCGGAAAAAAGGGCGAAGGAGCTTTTGGACTTTTTGGGATTATCCGATAGGTGTGACCATAAGCCCAATGCGCTTTCCGGTGGGGAACAGCAACGGGTGGCCGTGGCGCGATCCCTCATGAACAGTCCAGCCGTGGTTTTTGCGGACGAACCGAGTGGTAACCTCGATTCTGAAAGTGCGGACAACCTTCATAAACTGTTCTTCAAGCTTCGGGATGAATTTGGGCAGACCTTTGTTTTGGTGACGCATAATCTGGAATTGGCCAATATGGCGGACCGCAAATTGACCATGGTAGATGGTTTGATCGTAGCCAAGAATTAAGATGACCAAAGCGGAGTTAAAGGAATTTTTGGACGCCAAAGTGCTGGAATACAACCATCCTAGGTTTCTGGAGGATGACCCCCTACAGATTCCCCATCGATTTACCAAAAAAGAGGATATTGAGATCAGTGCCTTTTTGGCTTCCACTATTGCGTGGGGCAACCGAAAGAGCATCATCAACAATGCCTCTAAATTGATGGACCTTATGGACCATGCTCCCCACGATTTTGTAATGGGTCACCAAGCTGATGATCTTGAAAAACTGTCACGCTTTGTACATCGTACTTTTAATGGCATCGATTTAGGTTACTTTGTAACAAGCCTCAAAAATATATATGCCAACCATAGCGGTTTGGAGGGTGTATTCACAACTTATCAGCAACAGGATTCTATGCAACCGGCCATATCCAAATTCAAGGAAATTTTCTTTGAACTGCCCCATGAGACCCGCACCGCTAAACATGTGTCCGACCCCCTGAAAGGTTCGGCGGCCAAACGCATCAATATGTTTTTAAGATGGATGGTACGTGATAATTCCACTGGTGTGGATTTTGGTTTATGGAAAAACATTTCTCCCAGCAAACTTTCCTGCCCCTTGGATGTACACACAGGTAACGTAGGTCGTAAATTAAAACTGTTGAAACGCAAACAGAGTGATGCCAAGGCCTTGGCCGAGTTGGACAGGAACCTACGAAAACTGGACCCTTCCGACCCAGTAAAGTATGACTTTGCCCTATTTGGGTTGGGCGTGTTTGAAAAATTCTAATTCATTTTTTTAAAAATTTCAAGTGATAAAAAATGCTAAAATATTTTGCGCAACCAAAAAGTTGCATATATATTTGCAACCAAACAGTTTCATAAATCATATTGAGAAGATGAGAAGAGATGTTTTCCAAGCCATTGCCGATCCCACAAGAAGGGCCATCATTGCGCTGATTGCCTTGCAATCTATGACGCCAAATGCCATTGCGGAAAACTTCGATGCTTCCCGTCAATCCATTTCAAAACACCTGCGCATTCTCACCGAATGCGAATTGGTGCATCAAGAACAACAGGGCCGAGAAATTTTCTATTCGCTTAAAATAGAGAAGATGAAGGAAATAGATGCTTGGCTTGAACAATACCGAAAAATTTGGGAAACCCGGTTCAGTCAACTCGAAAACGTATTATCCACCATAAAAAAACAAACAAAATGAACGAACATTTGCTTTTTAACTTCACGGTAGACAAATCAATTCAAACCGTTTTTATTGACAAGGAATTTGAAGCAGAATTGCCCTTGGTTTGGGATGCTTTTACCAAAAAGGAAATTCTGGATCAATGGTGGGCTCCCCTACCTTGGAAATCGGTTACCAAGCATATGGAGTTTAAGGTGGGTGGAAGACGTTTTTATGCCATGGTGAGTCCTGAAGGCCAGGAACATTGGTCGCTACAAAAATATACTTCCATCAGCCCCAAGACCAATTTTAAAATGTTCAATGCGTTTGCTGATGCGGATGAAAACCCACAATTACCAGGCTCTAATTGGGATTTGAGTTTTAGTGAAGAAAACGGCGTTACCACGGTGAGCATTTCCATCCACAATGAATCACTCACCCGAATGGAACAGATGATTGAAATGGGCTTCAAGGAAGGTTTTACTTCGACATTAACCTATTTGGCAAATATGTTAAAATCACATTCCTGATTAGATTCTAGATTTCACCATTTCTGTTCCATGCATTACTTTTAGGGTAGCTAAATAGCCATGGAACAACGAAGTAGGTCACCGTATTATCCTGATATTCCACTTTTTCTGGTACTTATCCCCTTTATCAGTGGATTCAATTATTATTTGACCTACTCCAATGTAAAACTTAATTGGTGGTTTGCTTTTACGTATACGCTGGATACCTTGATCGGGTATACTGCTTGGTTAGCCGTACGAAAAATGATCCTTTGGTTCGATAAGAAACTCCCCTACTCCAAAGGCTTTTCCAAAAGGGTCATCATCCAGTTTTTCGCTACCATTTTCATCGGGTTGTTCATCATTAGTTTTTTGACTGAGCTTTCCAGTTTGATCGTTTACGGAAAGCGGGCACATCCTAGTTTTTATTCGACCGATCTTTTTATCATTTCCATCTGGTTCTTTTTCATCAATGCCATTTACATCATGATCCATTATTATTACAAATGGCAGGGCACGGAGCAGAAAGTGAAGGTGGACAAGAAAAAACTTCAAAAAGGTTTTCTGGTGAAAGAGGGAAAAAATGAAGTTCACATTCCATACCATGAAATTATGGGAATGTCTGTAGAAGACGAGTTTGTGGCCCTACATGCTTTTGATGGCAATCAATACCTTTTGGACAAAACATTGGAAAGGGTATTGGAAGAACTTCCAGAGTTCTACTTCTTTAGGTTGAACCGTCAGTTTATTGTGAACAGAAATATGATCCAAGGATTTTCCAAGTTGGAAAATGGAAAAATCAGTGTTTCTTTAAAAAATCAATTGGCACTGCCTGAAGAAATTCCTGTAAGCCGTACCAAAGCTCCTTCATTTAAGCGTTGGTTTCGGGACATCTCTTGACAATTCACCCCATTTTTTGCTACACTTCAAGGTATTTGAACCTCTTTAACCTGAAATTTTAAAGAAGGGATGGGATATTTGGAGCATTAAATCAATCAAAAAATGAAAACAAAAATTGTATGGATGCTGGTAGGCATCATGCTGTGGCAGTACGGAAATGCCCAATCTTCGGTGGACAATCACCGCAATTTTCCGTTGATCGTCAGTATCGAGTTTCATTCCCTTTCCCTTCCATTTAAGAACAAAAAACCTTTGTTCAGCAATATAGGCATTGGATTGGGCACTGAAGTAAGTCACAATGGCAAGCGAAATTGGGTACAGGAGTTTAAAATGGTCTGGTACGGTAATAAAAGGGTCGGTGGAGGACTTCTTTTTCAGACTCAAGCTGTTTGGAGGCCAACATTATTCAACGATACCTATTCCGAAATCAAACTTGGAGTGGGATACCTCTATGCCAAGCGTCCCAAAGATGCCTATCAATTGACGGATAACGGTTGGAAAAATGTGGGCAAAAAGGGCAAGGGCATGTTGGTGATCCCTGCCACCATAGGATTGGGGTATGACACTTATGGTCAAGGTGCATATGTTTCACCCTTTGCAAACTATCAATTTCTTTTGGCCACCAACTATAATGATAGTATGCCCGTTGTTCCGTTCACCCTGATGGGATTTGGATCTCGTATTCACTTTTAATTCAACATTCATGAAAAAGATATACATAACCATATTGTTCGTTTTGGGAAGCTATTATATTGGATTGGCCCAACAAGAATCAAATCCTAAACATCCCAAAGGTGTAGTCGTGGCTCCTATTCTGAAAGAGATTGTGGAAAATGGATGCCCTGGTGCCAGTATTGCCATTTTAAATGAAGAGGGTTGGTGGATGAAAAGTGAGGGGTTTTCCAATTTAGAAAAGCAACTACCGATGGAAGATTCCCATCTACAGTATCTGCAAAGTATTGCCAAAACCTATATGGCCGTTGCCGTTTTAAAACTGTATGAGGAAGGCAAACTTGCCCTTGATGATCCCATCACCATGTATTTAAAACCCTCAATCTCCAAAATGGTGGACCGGGCAGACGAGATTACCATCAGGATGTTGCTGAACCATACCTCTGGGGTTCCCGAATACAATTTTGACCCCGAGTACGCCAGCACTCTCCTCCAACATCCGGATAAACCATTTACGGCTTTGGATTATATCTCATTTATCAATGGTAAAAAGTTGTCGTTTGAGCCAGGTACCCGTTATTCCTACCGTAATACGAACTATGTGTTACTTTCCATGATTGTGGATAACATCATGGGAGATCATGGAAAATATATAGAGCAGGTCATTTTTGAACCATTGGGCTTGAAGCACACCTATTATCAAATCTCAGATGAAAAATTAAAGGGAGAAAAACTATCGGACAGCTACTGGGACCGTTATAGTGATGGGCTACTGGAAAACATCTCGTACATCCAAAAGCAGAATGTAACCTACATGGTCGGGGATGATGGCGTTGTGACAACTCCGGAAGAAGCAGTTCTATTCTTAAAAGGATTGTTGGATGGGAAATTATTAAAAGATTCCACCTTACAATTGATGAAGACGTGGGTGAACAATGGAGCTGGAAAACCTGCTTACGGATTGGGATTGGGCATAGGGGAAATCCTAGGTCATCCCTATTATGGTCATTCCGGTGGTGGAATCGGTGCCGGTTGCGAGCTCCGATATTTTCCGGAAAATAAACTTTATATGTTCATTGCCATCAACATTGGAACGGTGACCGAAAGCCCTTTGCATGTAAAAATAGGGGAACTTAGGGATAAACTGTTCGCCACTTTGGCACAATGATCATCCTCCAAAACCAAAACCGGGGGCAAAATTCAAATTAACTTTTTGCCCTCCTTTGGCGATGGATTCATAAATGGCCTCCACGATCATCATATCGCGCTTGCCCATTTCTCCCGGAGCCTTATTGGGTTCCCCCAAGAGCACGTGCTTGGCAAAATCGTCCATTTGTAATTTTTGTTGGCTTTCGTGTGGAAATTCAAGAATATCCCCATTGGATGTTTTTCCACTCAATGGTCCATAATTATTGGCCGGTTGCAACTGAACCCAGCCATTGGTGCCCGAAACATACATACTATTCGCATTGAAATTATGTGAGGTGGAGATATTGGCCACTGCCCCACTTGGAAATTCCAATTGGGCCATGATGGTCTCATCCGTATCCTTAAAATATTCAGGTCTGGTACTAAATTCCTGTGCAGAAACCGAAATGGGGTTCTCCCCTGTCCCGTAAATGGTACTTTGCACGGCATAAACCCCCATGTTCATCAAGGCTCCGCCCCCTGAAAGTTTTTTGTTCAATCGCCATTGATCAGGATTCCCGGTAGATCTATAAGCGGCTTCGGCAGATATAAATTTGATGTCACCAAACGTTTTTTCCTTTACAAATTGCTTCACTTGTTGCGTGTAAGGCTCGGAATGTAACCGATATCCCATGCCCAATTTCACCCCGGCAGCCTTACAGGCATTGATGATAGCATCACACTCTTCCACACTGACGGCCATGGGCTTTTCGCAGATAACATGTTTTCCAGCTTTGGCTGCCCGAATACAAAAATCGGCATGCATGCTGTTGGGAAGCACAACATAAACTGCATCAATCGAGTCATTCTTGGCGATATCATCAAAATTCTGGTAATTGTAGATATTTGCTTTTGGAATGTTGTACTTGTCGGCCCAGATTTTTTCTTTGTCCGGGGTTCCGGTCACAATTCCGGCCAAATAACAGTGCTGGGTATCCTGAAGGGCCGGTGCCAATTGGTACGTACTGTAGCTCCCCAATCCTACCAAGGCAATTCCCAGTTTCTTTTTATCTTGGTTGGGTCCCATGGCGCAGGCAAACGAAGTTACGGACATTAGGGCAGCGCTTCCGGCTCCCTTCATCATTAAACCATTGAAATCCCTTCGGGTCAAATTTTTCATCGATGTCATGTTTAGTGTGCTGTACTAAAAATACATATAATGATTGAACCTTTATAATTTTATGTTTTTACGATTCCTTTAACAGAAATAGACCTTTCAAAATCCTTACTTTTATTGACTAGACTAATTCAACCAAAAAATTATGAGATCTCTTTACCTTTTCAGCATTGCGTTATGCTCTGCTATTACCTTGACTTTTGCCCAAGAAAGGAAATTACCGATCGATACTACGGTAACTACCCAACATTCGGTAACCATTAACGGCGCCCGTATTGATTACACCGCTGTTACAGGAACCCAACCGGTGTGGGACGAATTGGGCAAACCGATTGCCTCCCTTCATTATACCTATTACACCAAAAATGGAGTTAAGGATAGGGCGGACCGTCCTTTGTTGATTTCCTTCAACGGGGGTCCAGGTTCCGGTTCCGTTTGGATGCACTTGGCTTATACTGGTCCTCGTGTACTTAAAATTGATGATGAGGGCTATCCTATTCAACCTTATGGTGTAAAAGAAAATCCGTATTCGGTTTTGGACGTGACCGATATCGTATACGTAAACCCTGCCAATACCGGTTATTCTCGCACTATTCCTGAATCTGGAAAGGAAGTGGATCACAAAAAATTCTTCGGTATCAATGCCGATACCAAATATTTGGCCGAATGGTTGAATACTTTCGTGACAAGAAACAACCGTTGGAGGTCTCCTAAATACATTGTTGGGGAAAGCTATGGAGGTACCCGCGTAATGGGACTTTCCTTGGCACTACAAAATCAACAGTGGATGTACTTGAACGGTGTGATCATGGTGTCCCCTGCAGATTATAAGGTGTTCCGTGACAATGATCCTGTTTCAAGTGCATTGAACCTCCCCTATTTTGCTGCTGCTGCTTGGCACCATAAAGCATTACCAGCCGCTTTACAAAATCAAGATCTTTTGGAGGTGCTACCTGAAGTAGAGGATTTTACGATCAACAAGTTATTGCCTGCCATAGCAAAAGGTGGATTTATTCAAGATTCGGAACGTAAGGCCATCGCCGAAAAAGTGGCCTATTATTCAGGTTTGGATGCCCAGGATATCATAGATCAAAATTTGGTGGTGCCCACACAATTCTTCTGGAAGGCGTTGATGAGGGAAAAAGGCGGTTATACCATTGGTCGTTTAGATAGTCGTTATTTGGGAATTGATAAGACCTTGACCGGCACCAGGCCCGATTATTCTCCAGAGTTGACGTCCTGGTTGCATAGCTTCACCCCGGCCATCAACTATTACTTGCAAGAAGAGCTGAACTTTAAGACCGACATCAAATACAACATGTTCGGTCCAGTACACCCATGGGATGACAGTGATGATAATGTTCGTGAAGATCTTCGTCAAGCCATGGCACAGAACCCTTATTTGAATGTATTGGTACAGTCAGGTTATTATGATGGTGCCTGTACCTACTTTGCCGCGAAATATACCATGTCTCAAGTGGACCCAAGTGGGCGCATGAAAGATCGCTTTGAGTTTAAAGGATACCGTTCCGGTCACATGATGTATTTACGTCATGAAGATTTGAAATCAGCAAATGAGGACATCCGAAATTTCATTCTAAAAACCCAAGCCAACGGTAAGAGTGCAAAATATTAATGCTAATTGAAACCATACAAAAAGGCAGGTCCATAAAGACCTGCCTTTTTTTTGAATCGGATTAGAACTTGATTCTTCCCTATAACTGAAAACTTTTTATGTAAATTAGAACCTTGTACAGTAACTAAAACAAACATTTTGAAAACACAAACCACCATTTGGGCTATGGCATTTTTATTAGGATTGTTGAACCCGTTCAAAACTACCGCACAAGATTGGCCAAACCTTGAAAAGTATAAAAAAGCAAATTCCGAATTAGCCGCTCCTACATCTGATGAAAACCGAGTGGTTTTTATGGGAAATTCCATTACTGAGGGCTGGATAGGAGCCCATCCTGAATTTTTTAAAGACCATCCCTTTGTTGATCGTGGTATCGGTGGGCAGACCACGCCACAAATGTTGTTGCGTTTTAGGCAGGATGTTATCAACCTAAAACCAAAAGTTGTAGTGATTTTGGCCGGAACCAATGATATTGCAGGAAATACCGGGCCCATGACCCTTGAAGAAATCAGGGATAACATCTTGGGAATGGTAGAGTTGGCCAAGGCAAATGGCATACATCCTATTGTCTGTTCCGTACTGCCTGCCTATGATTATCCGTGGAGACCAGGATTGCAGCCTAACATCAAGATACCAAAATTGAATGGCATGCTAAAAGTAATGGCAAAAGAGCAAAACGTAAATTACCTGGATTATTTTGCGGCCATGGCCGACAAACGTAACGGTTTGCCCAAAGCTTTGACCACAGATGAAGTGCATTTGACAAAAGCCGGATATTCCGTTATAGAAAAACTGGTTTTGAAAGCTATTGATGAAGTACTCGCCACCAAATAAAAATTGAAATGACGGATTTTGAGTTTGTTCATTTATTTGAAACGGGACACTTACCCCCTTCCCTGTTCACGCATGAGGAGCATATTCGTTTGGCCTATATTTATTTGAAGAATTTTGGAGAGGAATCGGCCATCGATAAATGCTGTGGAGGTATCCGTGAATTTGACCGATTACATGGGGATGGCACCAAGTTCCATAAGACCTTGACTGTGGCTTCGGTGAAAGCGGTGCATCACTTCATGAAAAAATCAAAATCCACCACTTTTGATGATTTTATTGTGGAGTTCCCAAAACTCAAAACATCTTTTAAACTATTGTTGGACCAGCATTATGCCTTTGACTTGCTAAAAAGTGTCAAAGCCAAATCAGAATATGTAGCACCGGACCTCATACCCTTTGATTGAAGAATTGGTTACTTTGCAATATGCAACAGGGCAAAGTAAGCATCGTCATCCCGTTTAAGAACACTGCTCATTATTTACCGGAATGTTTGGATTCCATTCTGGGCCAAACCTATTCCAATTGGGAAGTTTTGGCGGTTGATGATCATTCCAACGACCACAGTTTTGAGGTCTTGAGTCAATATGCGGACAAAGAACCACGCATAAAAGTCTTTAAAAATGAAGGGGAAGGGATTATCCCCGCCTTGCAGACAGCCTATGCCAAAAGTAGTGGAGCCTTTATCACCCGGATGGATTCTGACGATATCATGAAACCGCAACGATTGCAACGAATGGTTGATAACTTGATAGCAACCGGCCAAGGACACATCGCCGTGGGGCAGGTGAAATACTTCTCTAACCGTGGGATCAGCAATGGTTATTCACGCTATGAAAAATGGTTGAACGGGTTGACATCCAAGGGAACCAATTTTGATGAAATCTACAAAGAGTGCGTAATTCCATCGCCTTGCTGGATGGTACACCGGGAAGATTTTGAACGTTGTGATGGATTTGAACCGATGCGTTACCCCGAAGATTATGATCTCGCCTTTCGTTTTTATGAAGGAGGATTAAAAATTCTTCCGTGCAATGAAATATTGCATCTTTGGCGGGATTACGATACACGGACCTCACGCACCCATGAGCATTATGCCCAAAACTATTTTTTGGATATCAAACTCCGTTACTTTTTAAAATTGAATCGTGATAAAAATCGTCCCCTGGTTGTTTGGGGAGCTGGTTTTAAAGGAAAAGCCATTGCCAAGGGACTACAAAGTCAAGGGATTAATTTTATTTGGCTTTGTGATAATCCCAAAAAGATTGGTAAAAAAATCTATCAGAAAGAATTGGTTCACTTTGATGCTTTGAAAACGCTGAGCAACCCCCAGAGCATCATTACCGTTGCCAATGGCAAGGAACAAAAGAAAATAAAGATCCATTTGAAATCACTCGGTCAAGAATCCATGAGGGATTATTTTTTCTTTTGCTGACAACCCCTTTACATCCTATACCTTTAACCCATTAACTCTTCACCCACATTAATTTATCACCCTCTTAACAGCATTATTTAAAATGATCAAATATTTTAATGCCTATATTTGTTCAATCTAAGTCGGGAATGCAGTTTAAACATCCAGAAATTCTTTTGGCCCTTTTTCTTCTGATCATCCCCCTATTCATTCATCTTTTCCAGTTACGTAGATTTCAAAAAACGCCTTTTACCAATGTGGCCATGCTACAAAAAGTAGTATCGGAGTCGCGTAAAAGCAATTCCTTAAAGAAATGGCTGCTGCTTTTTACTAGGTTGTTATTGCTGGCCGCGTTGATCTTAGCATTTGCCCAACCGTTTGTGTCCTCAGGAACGGCCTTGCAACAAAAGGAAACCGTGATCTATTTGGATGATTCCTTCAGCATGCAGGCCAAGGACAATGGACTGGCTCTATTTGAAAAAGCCATTCAAGACCTTATTAAAAATGTGGATGAGGAGTCGGTTTTCAGTCTTTTTACCAATACCCAAACGTTTACCAATATTCAGATAAAGGATATCCAAAACAACCTGTTGTCCTTGCCCTATACCTTCAAACAGTTGAACCTTGATGAAATAGAACTGAAGGCGAATACCCTGTTTTCCAAATCGAACAATTCCACAAAAAACTTGATGGTTATATCTGATTTTCAAGATAGAATGGCAACCGGAACCCAACCATTGGATAGTGCGCTGCATCCCTATTTTGTTACCTTAAGACCTAGGGAAATGCGCAACGTTTCCTTGGATTCCGTTTTTCTTGCAGACCGATTTTCGGACCAAGCCAAGCTTACGGTGCTTTTATCTGGAGGTGAGCCAGAGGAAGCCTTGCCGCTATCGTTGTACAATGATGAAAATCTGATTGCCAAAACGGCTGCAAAATTTGGTTCCAATACAAAGGCTAGAGTTGAATTTTCTATACCAGGAAATGAAAAAATCAATGGGAGGTTGACCCTTATTGACAATGGATTGGCATACGATAACACCTTTTATTTCAACATCAATGAAACTGAAAAGATCAAGGTGTTGGCTATCAGTGAATCCAATAGTGATTACTTGAGTAGACTTTTCACGGAGGACGAATTTGACCTTCAAAATTTCAAGCTCAATCAATTGGATTACAGCAAACTTGATGATCAAAATGTGGTCATCTTGGATAATTTAAAGGCCATCCCAAATAGCCTTCAAAATGTACTCCGCACCTTTAAAAACAATGGTGGAACCTTAATCCTGATACCGGCCGCAGATAGTGATCTTGCTTCTTACAACCCCTTTTTATCAGGTCCGTCCAACATCCGTTTTATTGAAAAAGTATCATCAAATACCAAATTGACCACCATTGCTTTTGACCATCCGCTTTACAGGAATGTCTTTGAAAAACAGGTGACCAATTTCCAATATCCTTCGGTAAAGGAATATTTTAAGGTCCAGTCCAACTTGCCCAGTATATTAACTTTGGAAGGTGGTGATGCATTTTTATCGGGGACGGATGGACTTTACATTTTTTCGACGCCCTTGGAACTGGAAAATTCCAATTTTAAGAATTCCCCGTTGATCGTGCCCACCTTTTACAATATGGCAA
This sequence comes from Allomuricauda sp. M10, assembly GCF_020782875.1. Classification (GTDB taxonomy): domain Bacteria; phylum Bacteroidota; class Bacteroidia; order Flavobacteriales; family Flavobacteriaceae; genus Flagellimonas. Next base: position 141,725 of record NZ_JAJGBN010000004.1, read on the forward strand.
TTTCCAGCCTGAAGGCCCCTGAACTCTATCATACCTTGGGAGTTCCAAGCAATATAGATGTCACCACCAGTTTGGGAAATGATGATATTTTATCGGTTGCGAAAGAAGGATATGAATTTATTCCGCTTCAACAGACCTTTCCCAACCGGGTACGTCTTTCTTTTGACCAAAATCCAACTGAAGACGGCATTTATACCATTTCAGAAAATGGGAATGCCCTGCAACATATCAGTTTTAATTATCCAAGAGTTGAAAGCCAACTCAGCTATCTGGATTTGGAAAGTTTTTCCCAAGCCAATATACAAGACTCCGTGGTGTCCGTGTTCGAACAATTGGAACAGGACAACAACATAACGGCTTATTGGAAATGGTTTGTTATTTTAGCGTTGCTGCTGGCACTCATCGAGGTTATCATTCAAAAATTCGTTACATGAACATTCTGCTGAAGTCTGCAAAAATTGTATGCCCAGATAACAAGGAACTTCACTTGAAAAAGCGGGACATCCTGATTAAAAACGGGGTCATTGAAAAGATTGGAACCTCTGTGGAGGGGCCTTCCAATACCAAGGTTGTAGATCAAAAGAACCTGCATGTATCTATAGGTTGGTTCGACTCAGGAGTAAGTTTTGGTGAACCTGGTTACGAAGAGCGGGAGACGATTTCAAACGGACTGATGGTCGCAGGAAAAAGTGGTTTTACGGATATTCTTTTGTACCCCAATACGCATCCTGTGCCCGATACCAGTTCGGATGTGGTGTTTTTGAAGGAAAGGGGACTGAATAAGGCAACAGTGATCCATCCCATGGGTACTTTGACTAAAAACGCCGATGGAACCGACCTGGCGGAACTTTTCGATATGAAAAACGCAGGGGCCGTGGCCTTTTACGATTTCAAGAAGCAAGTGGCCAATCCCAACCTTTTAAAAATAGCCCTACTATACGCTCAAAATTTTGGGGGACTGATTTTTTCCTTCCCTCAAGATGGTAATATTAAAGGGACCGGTGTGGCCCACGAAGGAAAAATTTCGACCATTTTGGGAATGAAAGGAATTCCGGCTTTGGCTGAAGAACTGCAAGTGGCCCGAGATCTTTTTATCCTGGAATATACAGGAGGAAAATTGCACATCCCTACCATTTCCTCGGCAGGATCGGTAAAACTGATTGCCAATGCCAAAAAGAAGGGATTGGATGTAACTTGTAGTGTAGCCGTTCATAACCTATTTATTTCGGATGAATCCCTACAAGGATTTGATACGCACTACAAAGTATCGCCTCCCCTTCGCGAAAAATCGGATTGTAAGGCTTTGATCAAAGGAGTGAGCGATGGTACCATCGATTTTGTGACTTCTGATCATATTCCTGTGGATATTGAGCATAAACGAGTGGAATTCGATAATGCGATGAGTGGTTCCATTGGATTAGAATCTGCATTTGGTTGCCTGAATAACATTTTTGATCTGGATGAAACCATAACCATGTTGATCAAGGGACGTTCTCGTTTTGGACTGGAAGAACCTGTTTTAAAAGAAGGAGCCAAGGCCTGCCTCACCCTTTTTGTTCCTGATGAAGAGTATACCTTTGGATTGGAACATGTGCTTTCCACTTCCAAAAACAGTATGTTTTTGGGGGCTTCCCTAAAGGGAAAAGCCATCGGAGTCATTAATAACGACCAAATCACCTTAAAATGAGCGAAACCAATCCAGGGAAAACTACAGCAATAGTGGCGTATATTACTATTATAGGTTGTTTGATTGCCATCACCATGAATGTGGAGCCCAAGAATGCCTTTGCACGATTTCATACCCGACAGGCATTTGGTATCCACGTGCTGTTTCATGCCTTGGCCATTTTGTTGACCTATTCAGGAATGGTGTATTTGGCATTGCCCATTTATATTTTCTATTTCGTCATTTGGATTTTTGGATTCTTGCAAGTAATGAACGATAAAATGAAGCCATTACCCGTAATAGGTGAATATTTTCAAAAATGGTTTACCTTCATTCCTTAAAAGTATAGCATGTCCCCCATCCCACTTTCTTTGGACTATCTCCTACGTCCCTCTTCATCAACATCTGAGAAGAAACCCGCTATTTTTTTATTCCATGGCTATGGCAGCAATGAGGAAGATTTATTTTCCTTTGCTCCTGAATTGCCAGAGGAATTGATGGTACTTTCCGTAAAGGCACCTTTTGACCTTGAGCCCTTTGGCCATGCTTGGTATGCCATTAATTTTGATGCGGAATACGGAAAATGGAGCGATGATGAACAAGCCAAGGAGTCCCGTGAAAAGATTGTGACTTTCATTGATGAGGCTATTAAGGCGTACAATCTTGATGCAAAAAACATTACGCTTTTAGGCTTTAGCCAAGGCACCATTTTAAGTTATGCCGTAGCGCTATCCTATCCTGAAAAGGTTAAAAATGTAGTGGCCCTAAGCGGGTACATCAATGAAAGAATATTGACGCCAGATTATTCTGAAAAGAATCATGGCAACCTACATATTTATGCCTCACACGGACAGGTTGATCAGGTCATTCCTTTGGAATGGGCGCAGCGGGCTCCAGAATTACTGAAGAAATTGGGAATTGACTGCACTTTCGAAGAATTTCCGATCGGTCACGGGGTTTCCCAACAAAATTTTTATTCCTTCAAAAAGTGGTTGGAGAACCACATTTGATTGTCAGTGACATCCGAGTTTCTTTCTTTGTCATTCTGAACGCAGTGAAGAATCCCTTACTTACTGATAATTCGAATAGTTTAGATTCTTCGTTGCACTCAGAATGACCGGTGAGGATTAATTACTCCTAGCGTAAAGTAAATGGTCCAACATGGTAAAGTCCACGCTTAGATCATCCTTGAGTTCATATTTGATGAGCAGTTCACCCCAATATTTTCCATCGGAAAAGTCGGCCAAAATCCATTTATGATTCAACACCTTGATCTTGTTGATCTTAAAATCACTTTCCATTCCTTCATACGGAATCAAGGGGTTGTCGCCTTTCCTTTCATTGGTTTCCAGTAACTTATCCTCAATGTAGCGAGAAGGATTGTCCAAATTCAAATGATCGTAGTATGCTAAGGCATCATCGTTATTCTCAAGGGTAAAATATTGCATATCCAAAACCTTCAAGTTTAAGGTTTTAATGGAATCCTCCATTTTTTCTACTTCATCCTGTAATCTGGTAACGTCAGAATTAAGTGTTTTTTGCATGTTGTTGGCGGTCACAAATTGGAACAGCACCAAAAGGGCCGTAAATACGAATAGGTAAAGAAAAATTCTGCTTTTCATGGAATTAAATTTTCAATTGTAGGTTATCGTATGCTAAATGAATGTTCGGGGGTAGCTGTTTTTCCACTTCTTCATGGAATCCCAACATATGACTGATATGCGTAAAATATGTTTTATCCGCCCCCACCTGTTCCGCAAATTCAAGGGCTTCTTCCAAATTAAAATGGGAATGATGTGGTTCTTCACGCAAGGCATTTACCACCAACACTTTAGCTCCTTTTATTTTTTCGATTTCTTCTTCCTCAACTTTCTTGATATCAGTGAGATACACAAATTCCCCAAAGCGATACCCAAACACCTGTAACCGGTTGTGGTAAGCTTCAATCGGGATTACATTAAGGCCTCCCAACGAAATTGGTTTATCCTTTTTTACCTCGAAAACTTGTACCGCCGGAGCACCGGGATATCGATTTTCATCAGCAAATATATAATCGAAACGTTTTTTTAGGGAATTGATTACTCTTTGGTGTGCATAAATGGGAATATCGCCTTGCCGAAAGAAAAAGGGACGTATGTCATCGATGCCAGCGGTATGATCGGCATGCTCATGGGTGAAGAGGATACCGTCCAGTTTTTCAATAGGATGTAACAACATTTGCTGTCTAAAATCCGGGCCGCAGTCCACAACAAAATTGTTATCGTCCCATGAGACCAAAACAGAGACCCGAAGCCTTTTATCCTTGGGATCCTTGCTAAGACATACCGGATGATTGCTTCCAATTACAGGTATTCCCTGCGAGGTTCCCGTTCCCAAAAAAGTAATGGTCATCCTGTCATCCATTAAATCCAAAATTATAACTTATTTATTTAATAGATTGAATGAAGAGTGTAACTTTGTTCTTCAATAAAAATCCGGATATGCCTTCTGTACCTAGCAAAGAAAATGCCTTTGAAAATATCCCGTCCATAAAGGCCAAAACCTTAAGAATCAACCTGAACCCTGATATTTATGGAACCTTTGCCGAAATTGGTGCAGGACAGGAAACGGCCAGACATTTTTTTAGGGCCGGTGGTGCATCAGGAACCATTGCAAAGGCCATGAGCGCCTATGATAAATCCTTTAGTGATGCCATTTATGGTATTGAAGAGGATGGCAGGTATGTGACCCAGTCCCGATTGAAGAAAATGTTGGACCACGAAATGCGCTTGGTGGAAGAGCGAATCGGGAGGGAAACCAATCCGAACTATTTGTTCTTTACCTATGCCAATACGGTGGCTACGATCGATTTTTCAAAACGATACAAGGGTCATGGTTGGGTCGGAATCCGTTTTCAGTTGGATCCAGACCAAAAGGAATATGACGAAATTGTACTCCATATTCGATTTAAACAGAATGAAGCCCGTTTACAACAGGAAACCCTTGGAATTTTGGGTGTAAACTTGATTTATGGGGCATTCTTCAAATTTGATAGGCCCAAAAAACTGCTGAAATATCTATACGACCATATTGACAAGGACACTTTGGAAATTGATATGGTGAACTTTACCGGACCCAATTTTGCCGATGTGGACAATAGGTTGATGAGTCTTCAGTTGATCAAGAACGACATGACAGATGCCGTAATGTTCGGTCCTGATGGAAACAACTTGTTGCCTGCAGCTGTCTTGTATAAAAAGAGCATTTTGGCGCTTCGCGGTAGTTTTAGACCCGTAACCAAGGTGAATATGGATATGTTCAAAAAATCGTATGACATATTCATTCGGGAACAAACGGTGGAATATGAAAATACGATTGTGGTGTTCGAAATTACCCTTTCCAACTTAAAAGCGGCAGGGGAAATCGATGAACAGGATTTTATGGACCGTGCGGAGCTTTTATGTGCCCTGGGACATACCGTATTGATTTCCAAATTCCAGGAATACTACAAATTGGTGGAATATTTCAACAACTACACCAAAGCCAAGATTGGACTTACCATGGGTGTGAACAACTTGGTGGATGTATTCGATGAAAAATACTATCGCCATTTAAGTGGTGGTATTTTGGAGGCTTTCGGAAAATTGTTCTTCAAGGATCTGAAGGTATACCTCTACCCCATGAAGGATCCGGATACCGGACAAATCCTAACCAGCAACAATGTTAAGGTGCATCCGAGGATGAAAGAGCTTTATAAATTCTTCAAGTACAATGGAAAAGTGATGGACATCATCGATTATGATCCAGAAGTACTCCACATATTCTCCCGTGACGTATTGAAAAAGATCATCAATAATGAAGAAGGCTGGGAAGCTGAATTACCGGAAGGTATTGCGGAGATCATCAAACAAAAGCATCTTTTTACCCGAAAGGTTCTGGAAGAAAAGGAATAGTAGATTTTACTATTTTCCAGATTGTTGAAAACCGTCAGTTCGAGCGCAGTCGAAATGCAATTCATGGAATACGTTCTCAACTGCGTTCTATGTGACAAACCTTGATTAATCTTCCAATAGCTGGGCGGCGTGGTCCTTGGTCTTTACCTTATCGATTACTTTTTCCACGATACCGTCACCATTGATCACAAAGGTAGTTCGGTGAATGCCATCATACTCCCGACCCATAAATTTTTTAGGTCCCCATACGCCAAAAGTGTTGATGACCGTATGGTCTTCATCGGCCAATAATGGGAATGGGAATTTGTATTTATTCTTGAAATTGGTCTGTTTCTTTTGAGAATCAGCACTAACTCCGAGCAATTCAAACCCTTTGTCTTTCAATTCTTTATAATTGTCCCGAAGGTTACATGCCTCTGCCGTACAGCCAGGGGTATCTGCCTTTGGATAAAAGAAAACCACTAGGGATTTTCCCGTATAATCCTTCAGATTAATTATATTTCCATCTTGGTCGTTTGCTGAAAAATCAGGTACTTTATCCCCTACTTTTAACATGTTCATAGCTTCTGGATTGAAATTATTGTTTAATGTTATTAGTGTAAAATTAAACAAAAATGACCAAACAAGAAAAAGTTGACTTCACCATTTCTACTTTGGAGATGATTTATCCAACCATTCCTATTCCGCTGGACCATAAAGACCCCTATACCCTATTGATCGCTGTGTTGATGTCGGCCCAAAGCACCGATGTTCGGGTGAACCAGATTACTCCTCTTTTATTTGAACGTGCCGATAACCCATATGATATGGTAAAGCTTACGGTTGAGGAAATTAGGGAAATCATCAAACCGGTGGGGTTATCTCCTATGAAATCAAAAGGGATTCATGGACTGTCTCAAATTTTGATTGAAAAATACAATGGTGAAGTCCCCGAGGAAATTGAATTGTTGGAAGAATTACCGGGAGTTGGTCACAAAACGGCAAGTGTTGTAGTATCACAAGCATTTGGAATTCCTGCTTTTCCAGTGGACACCCACATTCACCGACTTATGTATCGTTGGGGTTTCAGTAATGGAAAAAATGTAGTGCAGACAGAACGGGATGCCAAACGATTATTCCCAATGGAACTATGGAACAAACTCCATTTGCAGATCATTTGGTATGGAAGGGAATTTTCCCCAGCACGAGGTTGGAACCTGGAAAAGGACATCATCACAAAAACCATTGGCAGAAAAACCGTATTGGACGAATATTATAAAAACAAAAAGAGCCGCTAATTGCGGCTCTTTTCGTCAGTTTGAACATTGATTAATTTAACGTTACTTCAAACTGGTGTTTTTTGTAGTCAACTACATGAATCGATTTTGAATAGCTAAGCAAGAAATCAATAGTCTTCTGGCTAGCCTTTACCGTTTTTACGGATTTTTGTTCTTCAGAGTAAATGTTTTCCATATTCTAGCATAAATGTTTCAATATAGATAACGCAGCTAGATTGGAAATATTGCAGTCTTCGACGTACTGTATTATTAATTCGTTAAAACGATGTTCTTACGATCAACGATTTTTCTGAGGTTAATAAGGGCATAACGCATTCTTCCCAAGGCGGTATTGATGCTAACCCCAGTGTTTTCGGAGATTTCCTTGAAACTCATATCCTTGTAGATACGCATGATCAAGACTTCTCTTTGGTCTTCGGGCAGTTCATCTATCAAAAGCGTAAGATCGCTTTCAATCTGATCTTTGATGATCTGTTTTTCAATATTCAACTTTTCATCCTTGATTACGGAGAAAATATTGAAGTCATCACTTCCCTCAAACTTGGGCATCCTTTTGTTTTTTCTAAAGTGGTCAATGATCAGGTTGTGTGCGATTCGCATGACCCAAGGCAAAAATTTGCCTTCTTCGCTATAGTTACCTCTTTTTAAAGTTTTGATCACTTTAATAAAGGTATCCTGGAAGATGTCCTCTGCAACATCCCTATCCATTACTTTGGAATAAATAAAACTGGAAATCCTTTGGTTGTGGCGGTTGATGAGAGTCTCAAGAGCTTTCTCGTCTCCTGCTATGTAGTTTTTTACTAAAATCGAGTCATTAATCTGTAGTTCCATACAAATTACTTTTTTGGTTAAAACATGGTCCTTCCTTTCCAAGAAAGACTTCAGGTATTTAGTTTTTAATCTTAAAAAGTAATTATTTCTGTATAGGCCTATCAGTATTTTAATTACACTTCAAATATAGATAAATAGGTAGGCGACCTAAAAAACTATGTTGTGAGATGCTAAATTTTAGATGTTAACTGGTGCAATATACGTATTAAGAGTGGGGAGTCGTATCTTTGAGACCCTAATTTTAACAAATGACGGCCATTACCAACGTTGATCCCAAGCACAATATCATCATTAAAGGTGCCAAGTTGCACAATCTCAAAAATATAGATGTGGTGATACCCAGGAACAAACTGGTGGTTATCACTGGATTATCGGGCTCCGGTAAATCAAGTTTGGCCTTTGATACGCTTTATGCCGAAGGGCAAAGGCGTTATGTGGAAAGCCTTTCTTCCTACGCCAGACAGTTTTTGGGGAAGCTGGACAAACCGAAAGTGGATTATATAAAAGGTATAGCCCCGGCCATCGCCATAGAACAAAAGGTGAACTCTACCAACCCCAGATCTACGGTTGGCACCACTACCGAGATATACGATTACCTTAAATTATTATATGCCCGCATCGGGAAGACCATCTCTCCCATTTCGGGGAAAGAGGTGAAAAAACATTCCGTAAGTGATGTGATGGACTATGTTAAAGGTATAAAGGACGAAACCAAGCTCCTTTTATTGGCTCCGATCACTATTAAAGAAGAACGAGACCCCATCAAATCGCTTGAGTTGTTTTCCAAACAAGGATATGCCCGTATTAAATATAATGGTAATGTTATCCGAATAGACCAGGCACCAAAAGATATAGGACGGGAGTTCGACCTTGTGGTGGATCGTATTATTGTTAAGGATGATGAGGATTTTCTGAACCGATTGGCCAATGCGGTGGACAATGCCTTCTTCGAAGGAAAAGGGGAATGTGCCATTGAGAACCTGGAAAATGGGGAGACCCGCACATTTAGCAATCAGTTTGAATTGGATGGCATCAAATTCCTGGAGCCTAATGTTCACCTGTTCAGTTTCAACAACCCTTATGGTGCCTGTCCCAAATGCGAAGGGTACGGTGATGTGATTGGAATCGATGAAGATTTGGTCATTCCCGATACTTCATTATCCATATATGAAAATGCTGTTTTTCCATGGCGAGGTGAAAGCATGGGTTGGTACCGAGACCAATTGGTCAACTCCGCTTACAAATTCGATTTTCCTATTCATAAACCTTGGTTTGAACTTTCCGAAGAACAAAAACAATTGGTTTGGGAAGGCAACCCGTATTTTATAGGTATCCATAAGTTCTTTGAACAATTGGAAGAAAAGAGTTATAAAATTCAAAATCGGGTGATGTTGTCCCGGTATCGAGGTAAAACCAAGTGTACCGTCTGCAAAGGCAAGAGACTACGTGTTGAGGCCAATTATGTTAAGGTCGGTGGTAAATCCTTATCGGAATTAATAGAACTGCCCATCCGAAAACTGTTTCCTTTCTTTGAAGATTTGCAACTGTCCGAACATGATACGGCCATAGCAAACAGGCTCTTGAAGGAAATCACCACACGGTTGGACTTTTTGGATAAAGTGGGACTCAGCTATCTCACCCTTAACAGAAAATCCAACACGCTTTCCGGTGGGGAAAGTCAGCGTATCAACTTGGCTACAAGTTTGGGCAGTAGTTTGGTGGGCTCCATGTATATTTTGGATGAACCCAGTATTGGTCTGCATCCCAAGGACACCGAAAATCTGATTGAAGTACTAAAATCCCTTCGCAACCTGGGCAATACCGTTATTGTGGTGGAACATGACGAGGACATTATGAAAGCTGCTGATGAAATCATCGATATTGGCCCTGAAGCGGGTACCTTGGGTGGTCGTGTAATGGCTACCGGCACTATGGAAGCCATCTTAAAGTCTGATTCCCTTACTGCATCCTATCTCAATGGCACCATGGAAATTTCAGTTCCGAAGGAACGAAGAAATTCCAAACACTACATACAAATAAAAGGTGCACGGGAGAACAATCTTAAGAATATTGATGTCACTTTTCCGCTGAACATGTTGACCGTAATCACTGGTGTATCAGGAAGCGGCAAGAGCACCTTGGTCAAAAAAATACTGTACCCCTCCATTTTAAAGGAAGTTGGCGGGTATGGCGAAAAAGCAGGCCAGTTCACCAGTATGGAGGGCAAATATGTCCACATCAAGCATGTGGAATTTGTGGACCAGAACCCCATTGGACGTTCATCCCGTTCCAATCCGGTTACCTATATAAAAGCCTATGACGACATTAGAAGTTTGTTCGCTAACCAAAAATTGAGCAAACTGCGTGGGTATCAGGCCAAGCATTTCTCCTTTAATGTGGATGGTGGCCGATGCGAAAAATGCAAAGGTGAAGGCGAAATTACTGTGGAAATGCAGTTTATGGCCGATGTGCATTTGGAATGTGATGTATGTAACGGCAAACGATTCAAAAAAGATATACTTGAAGTTCAGTTTGAAGGCAAAAACATCGATGACATCCTGAACCTGACCATTGATGATGCCATAATACATTTTCAATCCAACAAACAGGACAAGATAGTAGCCAAGTTACAGCCCTTGCAAGATGTGGGGTTGGGTTATGTTACCTTGGGGCAGTCCTCCTCTACCCTTTCTGGTGGTGAGGCCCAGCGTATTAAGCTGGCTTCTTTCTTGGTTAAAGGCCATACCAAAGAAAAGGCCTTGTTCATCTTTGATGAACCTACCACGGGGTTGCATTTTCACGATATTAAAAAACTGCTCAAATCGTTCGACGAGCTGATTGACAAAGGACACTCCATCATTGTGATCGAGCATAACATTGAACTCATCAAATGTGCGGATTATATCATCGACCTGGGTCCTGAAGGAGGAGAGTTGGGCGGACAATTGATGGCCGAAGGAACTCCAGAGGAAGTGATCCAAAACAAGAAATCCTTCACTGCAAAATATCTTAAAGATAAGATATAAAGTTTTATTTATTTGATATTCAGTTATTTATAAATCATTGTAAATTTTTGGCACGCTGATTGTTATTACAAGGGTGGATGCAAATAGTTGTATCTAGAACGTAAAACCTTGTAGTATGAAAAAGTTAGTACTCTTAATAGCAGCAGTTGCTCTTGGGTTACCGAACATCCAGGCCGCAACATTAGAAAATACAGTTAGCACCAGTACCATCCGTGGATATGGAAACTCCTTCATCTTTGTTGAAGATGGGGTTACTTTTTCAGTGTATCCTGATGGTGAGTTCGACTTCTATATGGACAGTCGGGTGAATGTAGGCATCGGTGCCCAAATCGGAAACGTTGGGATTACTTTCAACTCCGGTTACGACTATAACCCCTATGTACAGTATGATGATTACGGTGCCGTGATCCAAGTGGAGAACATCCCTGTATTCTATGATTATTATGGTAGAGTTTCACAAATTGGTAGCGTAGACATTTGGTACAATAACGGTAGGGTACGTAGAATCGGTGGTCTACATGTGTATTACAATGGTGGCGTATTTAGCCACTATACCGGATACATCAACGTTTACAACAGATATTATGTGTACAGACCTTTCCATGGGTATTTTGCTAGACCTGCCATCGGATTCTGTAACGTATATACCTCTCCTTACAGAAGGTACTATAGCCCAGTGCGATATACTTACTATGCACCTTACAGGTACAACACCCGTAGAGCTTATGCTTCAGTAGGTAAGGTATACCGTAACGACAACCACTATAGAAGGGACAATATCTATAGAAATGATAAAAGGGTGACAGTACGTGATAACAGCATCCGTAGAAGTGGGGATAACGGTAGAAGCAACAAGTATGTAGATCAAAATTCCTATAGAAAAGGCGATGCCGTGACCCGTTCCAACAATACTGTGAAAAGACAGGCAACAACTTCTAGAACTGTAAAGAACAGCGATTACAGAAGAGCTGATAATGGGTCTAGGAGCAGCAGGGAGATTTCTCAGAAAAGTGTGTCACGCACGCCCAACAGCAAGAGTGTGACCGAGAGAACGGTTCGTACCACTCCAGATAGTAGGACGGTGACCCGTACCACTAAAAGTACCTACCAAAAACCTGAAGCCAGGGGAAATTCAAGTAGGACCACAGTGAGCAGGGGTAACGATACCCAGAGAACGGTTGCCAGAAGTTCTAACGGAAATGGAAACCGCAGTTCTAATGCTGTAACAAAGAAAGGTAGCTCTAGAGCTTCTACTACCAGAAGTTCCAGACACAACGAATAAAAGAGAGTTTTTAGGTTGGTTAGTTGTTTACCCCGTGGTTGGATTTATCCGCTACGGGGTATTTTTTTTCAACCATTTGGATAGCATACCGGTAACATCCTCTGAAATATTAAACCGATAAAGAATGCCAACGTACATGAGGGTAATCAAGGTAGATTTCAATAGAATATTGATGATAGGATGAAAAGGAAATTGCACCAAGTTGAACAACACGGTCAACAAAATCAATGTCGCCAGCACCTTAAAAGTAGCTTGTGTAAAAGGCAAAATGCCAAATTTCATTTTTACAAAAACCAATTTGACAATATTGAAAATCAAAATAGAAACAAAACTGGCCAATGCTGCACCTTCCAATCCCAATTTGGGAATAAGTATATAATTGAGCACAATGGTAAGGATGGCCAACCCTACCCCGAATACCAAAACCGTTCTATAATATTGGGAATTGAAAAGAATGGAATTGTTGTTCCCTAAAATTGAATCCATCACTTTGGCCAAGCCAATCAAGAAAACAATCGTAAAACCGCTCCTATAATTTTCAGGGATCATTAAGTATAGGTCATTCAGGTTCAAAATGATCAAAACGAACAAAATCCCAGAAGCAATAAAAAGCGTCAATGAACTTCTTTGGTACAATTTCTTTAATCCATCAGAATCGCCCAAATTCAATAACTCGGCAGTCAACGGATAGGTAATCTGGTGCATGGCCCTTGAGGGCACAATGATCACTGTTGCAATGTAAACGGCTACCCCATAATAGGCCACATTCTCAATATTGACAAACTGGTTGAGCATAACCTTGTCAATTTCAAGTAAAATCAAAGCAGCAGATCCTCCTAAAATGATCAAAAAAGAATAGGAAAGGATTTCTCTGGTACCCGCTGGAAAATTAAAGTTAAGCCTTGGGTACCGTAAATAAAATGCGTAGATCTTAATGATTATGGTTCTCAACAAATACAGACCGACCAAGGATTTGAAAAACAAATCAAGGGATATCACTTCGAAATAATACAGCAGCAACAATATGGAAACCCCTACCCTTGCAAACACCTCCTTCATGAAATTGCCAAAAACCGACTTCATAAGTACCTTGCACCAAGCGTTGAACACTTCAAAATAAGCCATGGCCAATCCAACAAAATACACATACCATAAATAGTGTTTTACAATTGGATTGACTTGTGAAACATAATCACCCAGTGGATCATACCAAAACAATCCAACCAGTGCCACGGGAACAATACCCAGTAGCGGGACCAAAAGCATAAGGGTAAGGAACCCATCTTTTTGATCATCCGAATAAAAGCTGTAATATTTGACCAAGGTATTGTGTATGCCGAAGGCCATCAAAGGCATGAGAATGGCGCCGGAAGCCAAAATAAAGGTAACGAGTCCATAATATTCGGCAGGCAATATTTTAGTGTATAGAAAGAGAGTGTTCACGGCTCCAAAAATGAAACCCAAATACGTAACCACTACATTTTGTACCGATTGCTTTAGAACAACTCCCATTAGATAAATTTTGCCAAGGATTCTGTAAGTGCCTTTCTGTGGAATTGTTCAACGTTCTTCGACTGACACTCTAATTTTCCTTTTTGGTATTGGTTGAACCAATCCAAAAGTACATTTTTTAACATGGCCACCTCCGAATGGTGTAGAAACTTCCCTGCATTGGACTCCTCAACCATGTTACCTGCCTCCCATTCATTCGGACCAATGGCCAAAATAGGTCGTTTTGCATTCAAGTATTCGAATAATTTACCGGGAATGATGCCCTTAGTTTCTTCGGAATCAATTTCCAACAATAGCAAAACCTGGGATGATTGCATGGTTCCAATCACTTGATCATGGGGTAAATATCCCAATTGCTGCACAAAAATATCCAAACCGAAGGATGCTAAACTTTCTTGGACTTCATCACTGATGACCCCGGCCAATTTGATTTTCAATACTTTTTGAAAGCTCTCGTTTTCGGAAACAAGCTCTTGAATGGCTTGCCATAGTCCCAATGGATTCCTACCAGTCAACAACGAACCCAAATGTGAAATGGTGAAATCTTGATCCAATTCCCTTGGGGCAAGATGCTCATCAAACCCGTTGGTGATCACCTTTATGGGTTTTGGTGTGATGGCTTCAAACTCCCTCCGGGTGGTCTGACTGGTTACGATTATTTTATCGGCTGAAACCAATACTTTCTTTTCAAGGGATTCGTGTTTTTGGGCCACCCATGGTGTCAACCGTAATTTCTTATGATATCCGATGGATGTCCAAGGATCACGAAAATCAGCAATCCATTGTACATCATACTTCTTTTTCAAACCCAATCCGATCAAATGTAAACTGTGTGGAGGACCGGTGGTAATGATGGTCTTTATGCCTTCATCGGCGATTACTTTTGCCAAAAAATGAATCGAAGGTTTCACCCAGCTTTTACGGGCATCCGGAATAAAAAAGTTTCCACGGATCCAAAGTAAAATGGTTTCAACCAAAGAAGGATTTTTATCCTGTATGATCCCTGAACTAATGGTCTTGGTTTTCCTTTTGGACAACAATCCCGCCCAGCCATAAGGTTCCTTGATCGGTTGCTTCAGGATTTTAATGTTAGAAGGTATCTCCTTTTCCAAATTAAGGTCAGTGATCGGATAACTTGGGTTTTCTGGCACATAAACCACAGGCTCGTAACCGAAATCGGGCAAGTATTTTACAAATTTTAGCCACCGCTGTACCCCTGGTCCCCCGGCAGGAGGCCAATAGTATGCTATGACCAAGATCTTTTGCATTACGAATCCTCGGATTTTCTTCCAATTATCGAATATCCTGCTCCGCCTAATATGATCAAGCCGAGTAGAATGTTTGCGGCAAGAGCTATTTTACCACCTTTTTCAATTATTTGGGGTTCAAATTTAAATTCGATTTCATGGTTTCCAGCAGGGACTTTTATCCCACGAAGGGCATAATCCACTTTAAAATGGGGTTCAGGTTTCCCATCAATATAGGCATCCCATCCTGATGGGTAGTACATCTCTGAAAATACCACGAATCCTTCGTTTGGATTGGAGGATTTATATTTGAGATAATCCGGACGGTATGACACTAAACCTATACTTGCCAACGAATCCACCTCAAAACGAAGTTTGGTTTGCGTGGGATATGTTTTGGTATTGATAACAGCCTGGTTTTTGGAATTGAAATCTTTTAATTTGGTAATTTCTTCATTTGCAGAGGATACCGGTAACAACTGCTCCACAAACCAAGCGTTTCCATTGGCATCAGGATTAATGGCAGGGAAACTTTTTCCATCTTCATCCTTTTGGATGATGTACTTTACATTGAGCATGTTCAATACCTGTAAGTTGTTCTGGTACAGATGATACTCGAACAAATACTGCAAAGCACGGGGTTTAGCGGCATGGTAGCCTCCTATCGACATATGAAAATAGGACGTTCTGGAACCGTTTACACCTTCCTCAGGATCAAAGACCCTAAAAATGGAATCATCCTGTTGGATCAATTGATTGATCTGACTTGCCTGAAATGGCTCGTTCACTTCTCTTTGACGAACAAAATCATCTTCGTTCACATAACGGAGGTCAATCCCTACCAAATCGAACAGAATTAAGGCCGCCATGGCCAAAACCAATGTGTTCTTTCCAATTTTATCTTTGATGAAAAACCAAAGGGCAGCTGCCGCCAAGGTCACATAGACCAACGAACGAATGGTGTCGTTTATGTATACTGCCTCGCGATCGCGTTTGATCATGGTCATCACATCATCCCCAAAATAGCCGCGGTACATATCATCCCGTAATCCTTCAAAACTGAAAAATCCTTTGATAAGGAAGATGAAAACACCCAATCCCAACGTGATAAAAAAGCTCCATTTTAAAGCGTTGAGTTTTTCTTTTTTGTCAACTGAAGCCTTAAAAAGTTCCCACAAGCCCAATATTCCCAATACAGGAAGACAAAGCTCCAACACCACTTGAATGGAGGATACCGCCCTGAATTTGTTGTACAATGGGAAGTAATCGATCATGAAGTCCGTAAGCACGGAAAAGTTTCTACCCCAAGAGAGCACCAAGGACATAATGGCCCCGATTAACAACCACCATTTTTTCTTTCCTTTCACCAAAATGATACCCAAAACAAACAAAAAGAAAACAATGGCACCAATGTATGCCGGCCCAGCCACTATGGGCTGATCTCCCCAATACAAAGGCAATCCGCTTGAAAATTCCAGTGCCTTACTTGGGGGCAACCCCTGATTGGTCAAGTATTCATATGCTTTGGAATCCTTGCCTAAATCCTCACCACCCGATCCACCAAATAATCTAGGGGAGAACAAATCCAAAGACTCGGCGATACCATAGCTGTATTGGGTGATGTATTCCCTGTCCAATCCAGAAGTAATTTCTTTTGGACTCCCATCGGGATTTATAGTAAGCTCCGATTTACCACGAGTACTCCAATCGGCGTATTCCTTGGTTGCCATCAAACTAGTAGCATTGGTGGCAATGGAAAGGACCACGGCCAAAATCAAAATGCCAACGGAAATGAAAAAATGCTTCAGTTCCTTTTCCTTAATGGCGTAAACCAAATACACCAAGCCCATGACCACGACCAAAAGCATAAAATAATAGGTCATTTGGTAGTGGTTGGCGCTGATTTCCAACGCCATGGCCAACGCCGTCAAAATAAAACCGAGAATGTATTTTTTTCTGAACACGAGAACAATTCCTCCCAAAACCATGGGAATGTATCCCAAAGCATGTGCCTTGGCATTATGTCCAACTCCTAAAATAATGATCAAATAGGTAGAAAAGCCGAAGGCGAGAGCTCCCAATGCCGCCAGCCTAAAATCTACTTTTAAGCAGAGCAATAAAATGTAAAAACTCAGTAAGTAAAGGAATAGGTAATCTGCAGGTCTTGGCAAAAATCGGATCACATGATCTAATTTCTTGATATAATCGTTGGGATAATTGGCCCCCAACTGATAGGTGGGCATTCCACCAAAAGCACTATTGGTCCAATACGACTCTTCCCCAGTGGCCGCTTTGTAATCGTCCCTTTCCTTGGACATGCCCTTGTACCAGGCAATATCCGACTGGAAAATGGCCTTGCCCTGCAATACTGGATAAAAATAGACCAGTGATACAAGAACAAGCATTCCGATTACACAAATATGGGTGATTAGGGCCTTTGGCGAGAGATTCATGGATAGGTTTTGAAAAGACAAATATTAGTCAATTTCTTCAAAATCTATGTATTCTCCAACTTTTTTTGACGGATTGGACCTTCTGGGAGGCTTCTGAAAAACGGAGGTCTCCCCTTCCCTTTCCTTAGTGTTGTCATACGCCTGATGGCCACCAAATTGTTGACCAAACCGCTCACTGGTCTTCTTCACTGCATAATTAAGCAGTTTGGGAGCCAACCACGTCCAAAGCATTTTAAGGGCGTAGTATACTAATATGACAATTAAAATCGTTTGTAGTAAAACCATATAACCTCAGTTATTGTATCAAAATTACACTGTTAGTAACGGAAAACGGTCAAACGTATCTTAAAATAGTATTAAAACCCAGTTATATGGATCTTTCCATCCTTAAAAAATCCCTTTTTGTATTGATTCTGTTCCCTGCATTGTTGAGTGCGCAATATACAGACGTCATCAATTCCAATAGACCCGGAAGGGCGGTAAGCGCCTATGCAGTGGGCAAAAATGTGGCCCAAGTAGAAGTCGGACTGTTATACGAACAGCAAGATAATGCCGACCTTAATTCGGATTCGAACATTTTCGGAACGGATTTCGCACTTCGGTATGGATTGTTGTTTGAGCAGTTGGAAATCAATTTGGAAGGATCTTTCATCAAACAAAACATTTCATACCCTGATTATAATATTGAAGGTAAACTGACCAATTTCTCCAGAAATCGCTTAGGCTTGAAATATTTGGTCTATGATCCGTATAAGAATCCCGAACGCAACAAGCCCAATTTGTATAGTTGGCGTGCCAATAATGTTTTTCAATGGAAAAATTTGATTCCGGCCGTTTCTGTTTATGCAGGAGCGAACTTTTTGTTTAACGACAATCCATTTTATCCAGGTGAACCTAGCCTTTCTTATCGGGGCGCCATTAATACCCAAAGTAGGTTGTCGCCAAGGTTTGTATTGATTTCGAATATTGCATACGATCGTATCGGGACCGATTTCCCGGAATGGCGTGCGGCATTGTCCCTTAGTCATGCTTTTAGAGATCCCCGTTGGAGTGTTTTCTTTGAAGGACAGGGAATTTCCAGTGACCGTTATTCCGATGTGATATTAAGAACCGGCGTGGCCCGTTTGATTAGTTCCAATTTTCAGGCGGACATTCACATGGGTTCCGGTTTTAACAATTCCCCTTCCAAAGTATTCGTGGTCTTGGGCTTTTCGTACCGTTTAGACTTCCACAAAGACCAGCTAATCCCCATCGACGACCAAAAAGCAGGTCAGAATGGTGCAATAAAGAAGAACGCCAATAAGAAAAACTCAAAAAAGAAGAAGGATAAAAACAAAGATGACATAGATTTCTAAGTTTTGCCCTTATCATTTTTCTACTGTAGGTAATATTCCTAATATTGAAGATATAATTAGGATACATGGTTACCGTAAAGCAGGTTCAATCTAAATCAGATTTAAAAACTTTCGTAAAATTCCCCTTTTCCCTTTATAAAGGTTCACCATATTGGGTACCGCCCATCATCAATGATGAAATGGAATCCTTTGACCCGGAAAAGAATCCTGTTTTTCAAAATGCCGAAGCCACCTTTTTTCTCGCATATAAAGGTGATAAAGTGGTTGGACGGATAGCTGCCATCATCAATTGGTTGGAGGTGAATGACCAAGGCTTGAAGAAAATGCGGTTCGGTTGGTTCGATTTTGAGGACGACCTTGAAGTTTCCAAAGCCCTTTTGGAAAAAGTAAAAGAGATAGGATTCCAACATCAACTAGAGTACATGGAAGGTCCTGTCGGGTTTTCAAATTTGGATAAGGTTGGGGTACTTATTGAAGGGTTTGATCATATTGGAACCATGATCACATGGTACAATCATCCGTATTACCAATCGCATTACGAACATCATGGTTTTGTAAAGGAGAAGGAATATCTGGAAAACAAGTTTTTGGCGGCCAATGCCGACCCGAAGCTTTTTGAAAAAGCCAATATGCTGATCAAACAACGCTATGGCCTTAAAGAAATGAACTTTCAAAAAAGCTCCGAGATTATGCCGTGGGTCGACAAAATGTTCGACCTGTTCAATGATTCTTATGCCAAGCTTTCGTCTTTCGTTAGGATTACCGATGTGCAAAAGGAATATTTCAAGAAAAAATACATCAGTTTCATCAACCCGGAATACATCAAGTTTGTGGTGGATTCCGAGGATAATCTGGTGGCCTTCGCCATTGTGATGCCCTCTTTTTCAAGAGCCTTGCAGAAAGCAAATGGAAAATTGTTCCCGACCGGAATCTTCCATCTGTTAAGTGCGAAAAAGAACAGCAAGGATGTTATTTTTTATCTCATCGGCATCCATCCCTCCTATCAAAATAAAGGCGTCACCTCCATCATCTTCAACGAGTTTCATCATACCTTCAAGAAAAAAGGTGTGGTCAATTGTATTCGTACGCCTGAGTTGGAGGATAATGTGGCCATAAGACAAATGTGGAAGCATTTTGATCCCGTAACCCATAAAAGACGCCGTACCTATCGAAAAGATTTATAACCACAAATAACCAACCAAATGCCAGCCTCACAACCTCAAAAAACCAACTTTCATGAAAATTAAGTGGCCCTTTATGGGGCTGCTGTTGTTATTTACTTTGTGGCCCAACCAAGATAACGCCCAGGAAAAGGAAATCATTCACCGCGGGGAACAATGGATTCAATACAATCTGAATGTGATCACCAGTGAAAAATGGATGTTTTTTGGAAACACAGGAACCCGATGGAGGGACAGTTTTGAAAAATATACCCTCTTCTTTGGAAGGGTTGGAACCGGTTATAATTTGAACAGAACGGTTCGGTTGAGTACCGGTTTTACCTATGCAGAATTAAAACGGGAAGGAGCAACTTATTTGGCGGAATTCAGGCCGTATGAAGAACTGTTGGTCAGGGCCAATCCTGAGAAAAAGTTTGGACTGAGTCATCGTTTTCGATTTGAACAACGGTTTTATAACCCGGTTGTAGATGGTGACATTCAATCCGAGAATACTTTCGCGGTACGTTTTCGATATGCATTATCAACCCGAATCCCTATTGCCAACCTGTCCAAGGAAAACCCAGACTTTAAATTGAGTTTGGGGATAAGTGATGAAGTAATGGTGAATGCAGGAAAGGAGATTGTTTATAATGTTTTCGACAAGAACAGATTTGTTGTGACGAGCACGGTACAGTTCAATAAATGGGTGGCGGTAGCCTTGGCTTGGAACAATCAATTTTTCAATACATCAACAGCAGGACAATATATCCACACCAATGCTTTTTGGTTACAACTTAACCATACACTAAATTTAGCACATAAAAAGGAAGAAAATCTTCCTTTATACCAGAATCCTGTGATACCCAATTCAAAGGATGCAGCGGAATAATACGTTTTCACAAATTAAGCATACATGAACAACATCAAATATGTAAAGCTCTTTTTACGTTTTGCCTTGGCGGCCAGTTTTTTATCCGCCGTGGCCGATCGTTTGGGCATTTGGCCAGCAGAAATATCCGTTTGGGGCAATTGGGAAAATTTCTTGGCCTATACACAAATGATTAATCCTTGGATTCCGGAAACCTTAATTCCAACCCTTGGATTTTTGGCCACTGCAGCCGAAATTGTATTTGCCCTTTTCTTGCTCATCGGATTTAAAACGGAATTGTTTGCTAAATGGAGTGGTATTTTATTGCTTTTGTTTGCAATATCCATGACATTTTCAACAGGAATCAAAGGAGCTTTTGATTACTCTGTTTTCAGTGCTGCCGGGTGCGCCTTTGCCCTAAGCATGATAAAAGAAAAACATTGGGAATTGGACAGCCTTATCAAAACATCAAAAACTTAAATATAAAGACAAATGGAGCTTAGCGACATTGACAATATTGAACTACTGTATCTTCAGTTTGAGGATTATTTGGAAATCAAGGATGTTATGGTATCCGCCTACTCATCCATGCCCGGGGCATATTGGGGAGAGGAACATATCAGCGCGTTGCTTAAAAAGTTTCCCGAAGGACAGGTTGTAATCAAGGTAAATGGGCAAATTGCCGGTTGTGCCTTGTCCATTATTGTGGATTATGACAAGTTTGATGAAAATCATACCTATCGCGAAATCACTTCCAATTACACTTTTAATTCCCATACACCCGATGGGGATGTACTTTACGGAATCGATGTTTTCATCAAGCCAGAGTTCAGGGGGCTACGGTTGGGAAGAAGACTTTATGATTACAGAAAGGAACTTTGTGAAAAGAAAAATTTAAAAGGTATTGCCTTTGGAGGAAGAATACCCAACTACCACAAATATTCCCACGAAATAAGTCCTAAGGAGTATATTGAAAAAGTGCGAAGAAGGGAGATTCATGACCCAGTGCTGAACTTCCAGATTTCCAATGATTTTCACCCGACCAGAATCATGCAAGGATATTTGGAAGGTGACGCGGCCTCCAAGGAATTTGCAGTGCTGTTGGAATGGGACAACATTTATTACGAGAAGCCAGCAAAAAAGGCCGCTATTAAAAAGAAGGTGGTACGGCTGGGGCTCATACAATGGCAAATGAGGCCCTATAAAGATGTAGCTTCCTTAATGCAGCAAGCAGAATACTTTATTGATGCCGTATCAGGGTATCGCTCTGATTTTGCCTTGTTCCCCGAGTTTTTCAATGCTCCCTTAATGGCCCAAAATAACCATTTGAGTGAAGCAGAGGCCATCCGCGAATTGGCTAAACATACCAGTGACATTGTTCAGCAATTCTCGGCATTTTCCATATCGTACAATATCAATATAGTAGCAGGAAGTATGCCGGAGATTATAAATGGCAAACTGTATAATGTGGGCTATTTGTGCAAACGGAACGGAACGGTGGAACGGTACGAAAAATTACACGTGACACCTGATGAGGCCAAGGTCTGGGGAATGCAGGGTGGCAATGAACTAAAAGTTTTTGATACCGATTGTGGTAAGATCGGGATCTTGATATGTTATGATTCCGAATTTCCGGAACTAAGCAGGTTGCTGGCAGATGAAGGAATGGATATCCTATTTGTGCCTTTCTTGACAGATACTCAAAACGGCTACTCCAGGGTTAGGAATTGCGCACAGGCGAGGGCCATAGAAAACGAATGTTATGTGGCTATTGCAGGAAGTGTGGGCAACCTTCCCAATGTGCATAATATGGATATTCAATTTGCACAATCCATGGTATTCACTCCATGCGACTTTGCCTTTCCTACAAACGGAATAAAGGCGGAAGCCACGCCGAATACCGAAATGATCTTGATTGCGGATCTGGATATTGACCTACTCCGTGAACTACATCGATTTGGTAGTGTGCGCAATCTCAAGGACAGAAGAAAAGACCTTTTTGTCTTGAAGAAGAAATAGACTTGGGATATTGCTCTAATTTTTTAGATAGATGGGAATTATTCTTAAAATCACTTTATTACCTTAAATCCAATTCATAACCAGTAAAGTAACTACCTTTAGTAAACACTGGTTTAATTTGAATTAATTATGTCCCAAGAAGGATCCACTACCCATTTCGCCCCCGAACTGCATATCCCCAAAGGAACACTCGAAATCGGTTTTTATACCAAATGGGGAGCTGTGGAACATTTCTGTTTCCGAAATGATGACGGTAGCATCCATGTAGCCGAATTGAATTTTGACGGAGCTATTTTCCATGTTCATGAAACCATGCGGGGCAATTCCTTGGAACCCAAAAGTGCAAAAGGGGTTACCACTATCATTGGCCTATTTGTGCCGAATGTGCAAAAAGTGATGGATAAAGCCATAGCGGCAGGGGCCATATTGATCAATCCCACCACAGACCACGATTATGGATATCGCCAGGGAATGTTCCAAGACCCTTTTGGCCATTTTTGGCAAATCCAGAAGAAAATTTAAGCAAAGATATCTTGTACAGTCAAAGGTAAAAACTTGTAGATTAGGCACATAAATAACTAACCTAATGAAACAAGTACTACCCTTGATAGCCTTGTTGATCACATCCATTGGCTATGCCCAAAAACCTCGCGCGAAGGAATTGGGGATTCCCTTTGTAGTTGAAACTGACAAATTCAATGCTATCACTACTACAAGTACCTGGTTGGCCATTCCCCACGACAAATTGATTGAAATCCTGAAAAAATACAACCACATAAAGAAGTAGTAGCATGAATACTTGGAAAAAGGTCAGACCAAAGGTGTTTTGGACCGTAATTGTAATCTTCAGTGCTTATTATTTGTACCGTGCCATTCTTTTTCGGTTTTTTAATGAAGGTACAGGACCGACATTTTGGAATAAGCAGTTCTTGTTTGTATTCCATCTGTTCACCACTCTGGCACCATTGATTTTAGGACCGATACAATTCTGGAACAAATTTCGGATTCGGTATGTGGAATGGCATCGCCTCCTTGGGAAAATTTATATCGTAGGATCTTTACTGGGAGGATTGACTGCATTGATATTGGGCATAACGCAACCGTATGAAGGTTCCATTGTGCCCGTTGTCATTTTGGCCCTGCTTTGGTTGTTCATGACCACTTCCGCTTGGGTGACCATCAAAAGGAAGGACATTAAAAACCATCGGTTGTTCATGATTCGCAGTTATACTTTGGCCCTGACCTTTGTGGTACTAAGATTATTGGGAGACCTTGTGTATAAAGCGAACCTCTTGTTTTTTATTCATAGTGAAGAAGTCAAAGATGCAACCTATGAATGGATGAGTTGGGTTTTACCCCTTTTGATTGTTGAGTTTTGGATTTCTTGGGTGCCAGCTCTTAAAAAAAGATAAGTCAACAAGTTTATGAACGCCATTATAGTATTTCAAAATTTCAATAGCCAATAGAATGAATAAAAACCAAGATGTTACCACTTTTTTGGATCAACTCAACCATCCGTTACGGGCAGAAATAGAGCAGTTGCGGGAATTACTATTGAAGGCTGAACCAAAGCTCAGTGAAAATGTGAAGTGGAACGGCCCAAATTATTGCATTGGTGATGCCGATCGGATTACCATGAAAATCCAACCCCCAAAACAAATCCAATTGATTTTTCATCGAGGGGTGAAAAAACTGGAACAACCCAAGGAAAGATTGTTGTCCACCAACACAAAACTGCTTGCTTGGAAGGAAAATGATAGAGCAATTGCCTCCTTCAAAAACAAAACGGAAATTGAAAACAGCAAGTCCGAATTAAAGGATATTGTCAAAGATTGGATTAAGGCAACAATTGAATAATCCATAACAGCAGATAATTCATTTGAGTATCACATGACATTTGAAGAATTTAAATCAATTGCTGATTCCTTTCCTGAAGTTCTGGAATCACCACATTTGTTCCAATAATAAAGCCGCACAAGTTCATGAACTGTGCGGCTTTTATATGTTTTCGAGAATATTTATTCCCCCATAGCAGCGGAAACAGCAGCGGACAAACGCTTGTATGTTCCGTTTTGCAACCTTTCACGAATAGATGAAAAGGCATCCAGTGTTTCGGCGATATCTTCCATAGTGTGTGTAGCGGTCGGAATCAAACGCAATAGGATCAATCCTTTTGGAATTACCGGATACACTACTATTGAGCAGAAGATTCCGTGATTCTCACGAAGATCTTTTACCAAAGCCATTGCTTCGGGGATACTACCGTTCAAATATACAGGAGTTACACAACTGGTAGTGGTACCAATATCAAAACCACGCTCTTTCAATCCATTTTGAAGTGCGTTTACGTTCTCCCAAAGTTTTGCCTTCAATTCTGGCTTGCTACGGAGCATGTCCAAACGTTTTAAGGCTCCTTTCACAAAAATCATAGGAAGGGATTTTGCGAACATTTGAGATCGAAGATTGTATTTTAAATATTCTATGATCTCCTTATCGGCCGCTACAAAAGCACCGATACCGGCCATAGATTTGGCAAAGGTGGCCAAATATACATCGATTTCATCCTGTACACCTTGCTCCTCACCTGCTCCGGCACCGGTTTTACCTAAAGTTCCAAAACCGTGTGCATCATCGACCATAAACCTGAACTTGTATTTTTTCTTCAGGGCAACAATCTCCTTTAGTATTCCCTGCTCCCCACGCATTCCAAATACCCCTTCAGAGATTACAAGGATACCACCCCCGGTCTCGTTTGCCATTTTTGTGGCGCGTTCCAAGTTTTTCTCCAAGCTTTCAGGGTCGTTGTGCTTAAAAGTGAAACGCTTGCCCATGTGCAAACGTACCCCATCTATGATACAGGCGTGGCAATCCACGTCGTATACAATAATATCGTCCTTGGAAACCAAGGCGTCGATCACGGACATAAATCCTTGGTACCCGAAGTTTAAAAGATAGGCAGCTTGTTTGTGTACAAAAGCGGCCAATTCTTTTTCCAATTGTTCATGGTAATCGGTATGTCCACTCATCATACGGGCACCCATAGGGTATGCAGCCCCGTGTTCCATGGCTGCTTCACCATCCACTTTTTTAATCTCGGGCAGACTCGCCAGACCTAAATAGTCATTGATACTCCACGTTATAACATCCTTTCCTTGGAACTTCATGCGGTTGGAAATGGGTCCTTCCAATTTCGGGAATACAAAATATCCTTCGGCCTGTGATGCCCATTTTCCCAGTGGTCCCTTATTTTCAATGATTCTATCAAATAAATCTCTCATCTACCTAAAATTTTATTCAATTGCAAAAGTATATATTTTTACGTTGCTCGCACAACGAATTTTTAGCATAAAAAAACGGCAATGTTTTGCATTGCCGTTCCTTAATATTATAATGAAGTATTCATTATTTGATGTATTCAATTTTTTCTGGCACTTCCGCATTTTGGATGTCAAAAAATCCTTGATTGTCCATCCATTCGTTACTGTATACCTTGCTCATATAACGTGAGCCATGATCTGGGAATACCACTACCACATTGCTGTTGGCAGTAAATTCCCCTTCGGTATCCAATTGGAACAAAGCCTGCATAGCCGCTCCACTGGTGTACCCAGCAAAAATACCTTCGGTATGCGCCAATTTACGGGCCATGTGGGCACTCTCACCATCCGTTACTTTTACGTATCGGTCTATGCTATTAAAATCGGTAGCTGATGGAATCAGGTTCTTGCCCAAACCTTCAATACGGTATGGATACACCTCATTATGATCGAACTCACCGGTTTCATGGTATTTTTTCAATACGGAACCGTACGCATCAACACCCAAAACTTTCACTGCTGGATTCTGCTCCTTAAGATAACGGGCAATACCGGAAATGGTACCACCGGTTCCGCTGCACGCAACCAAATGCGTAATCTGACCATTGGTCTGTTCCCAAATTTCAGGACCGGTGGTCTTGTAGTGGGCATCAATGTTCAGTTCGTTAAAATATTGGTTGATATAGATGGAATCCTTGGTTTCGCTGTGCAAACGCTTGGCCACTTCATAGTACGACCTTGGGTCGTCCGCACTTACGTGTGCAGGGCAAACATACACTTTGGCTCCCATGGAACGAAGCATATCAATTTTGTCTGGTGAGGATTTGGAGCTAACGGCCAAAATGCATTTGTAACCTTTAACAATGCTCACCATCGCCAGACTGAATCCTGTGTTCCCAGAAGTTGTCTCAATAATGGTACTACCTGGATGCAGGAGCCCTTTTCTTTCGGCTTCCTCAATAATGTGAACAGCGATTCTGTCCTTCGAGGAATGCCCAGGGTTAAAGGCCTCCAGTTTGGCGTAGAAGTTTCCGGCAAGTGGGGCTGTAATCTTGTTAAGCTTGACTAAGGGGGTACTTCCAATTAGGTCTAGGATACTGCTGTAAGCATTTATCTGTTTCTTCATAACTGGTATTAGGTAGGGAACATTTTTCTAAAGATAAGAAAATTGTTCCCTGCAAAAGTAATATTTTATTTTTAATGGACTTTCCCTTCGAGGTCTAAAATGAAGGCATACTCCTTGGCGGTCTCCTTCAAGGCCTCAAAACGCCCCGATGCACCACCATGGCCGGCATCCATATTGGTATCCAAAAACAGTTGGTTATTGTCCGTTTTATACTCCCTCAACTTGGCCACCCACTTTGCTGGCTCCCAATATTGTACCTGGGAATCGTGCAAACCAGTGGACACATATAAGTTTGGATAGGCTTTGGCCTCAACATTGTCATATGGGGAATACGATTTGATATAGTCATAGTATTCCTTGTCATTTGGATTGCCCCATTCATCATATTCACCTGTGGTCAAAGGAATGGTATCATCCAACATGGTGGTGACCACATCCACAAAAGGTACAGCTGCAATGACACCATGGTACAATTCCGGAGCCATATTGATTACGGCGCCCATCAAAAGTCCACCAGCAGAACCGCCCATCGCATACAAATGTTCCGGACTGGTATATTTTTGCTCGATCAGGAATTTGGAAACATCAATGAAATCGGTGAACGTATTCTTTTTGGTCAACAATTTTCCATCTTCATACCAAGGTCTGCCCAAATACTCGCCACCACGAATGTGGGCGATGGCGTAAATAAAACCCCGATCCAACAAACTCAAACGTACCGAAGAAAAATAGGGATCAATGGTAGCTCCATATGACCCATATCCATATTGTAATAATGGACTGGTGCCATCCAGCGGAGTGTCTTTTCTATACACCAAAGAAATGGGTACTTTTTTACCATCCCTGGCTGTGGCCCAAAGGCGTTCGGTCTTGTAATTGTTCTTATCAAACTTGCCTCCCAACACTTCTTGCTCCTTCAAAACGGTTTTGGTCTTGGTCTCCATGTTGAAATCAATCATGGCATAAGGCGCACCCATTTCGTTGTAATAATAACGGAGTTCCTTGGTATCGAAATCCAAATTCGTGGAAGGTCCGGCCACATAGGTCTCACTTTCAAAAGGAAGGTAATAACTGTCGGAACCGTCCCATTTGGAGATTTTCATCTGGTTGAGACCGTTTTCCCTTTCGGACAGCACATAATAGTCCTTGAAGATTTCGATATCCTCCAACAAAACTTCTTCCCGATGGGGAATAAATTCCTTCCATTGATCGGAAGTGGTGTGCTCCTCATCGGTCTTCATCAACTTAAAGTTGGTGGCCCCATCCTTATTGGTCAACACATAAAAATTGCCATCATAATGGGAGATGGAATATTCCACACCCTTTTCGCGTGGAGAAAATATCTTGAATTCCCCATTCGGGTCATCGGCATTCAAAATTTGGTATTCGGTGGTCAGGGTACTGCCAGAACCGATGACAATATATTTTCGGGATTTGGTCTTGTAGACAAATGTGTTGTAGGTATCGTCCTTTTCCTCAAAAACCAGTACATCCTCTTCCGAAGGGGTACCCAAAACATGCTTAAAAATACGGTCGGAACGAAGGGTTACAGGGTCTTTTTTGGTATAGAACAAAGTTTTGCCGTCACTGGCCCAAACGGAACTTCCTGTGGTGTTATTAATGATATCAGGGTAAATTTCACCAGTAATCAGATTCTTGAACTGGATGTTATACTGACGCCTGGAAATGGTATCCGTAGCGAAAGCAGCCAAAGTATTGTCGGGAGTCACTGAAATTCCCCTTAGGTTGAAAAACTCATGCCCTTCGGCCATTTGGTTGCAATCGAACATCAACTCCTCATCGGCATCCAGACTTTCCTTTTTACGGGAGTGGATAGGATACTCCTTTCCTTCCTCATAACGGGTGATGTACCAATAGCCATCCAGTTTGTATGGCACGGAGGAATCATCTTCCTTGATCCTTCCCTTCATTTCCTTATAAAGTTCTTCCTGGAAAGCAACGGTATGCGCCGTCATTTTTTGGTAGTACTCGTTCTCGGCGTTCAAATAGTCCAGAACCTGCTGGTCCTCCCTATTGTTCATCCAATAATAATCATCTATTCGCACATCGCCGTGCTTTTCCAACTTGGTTGGATGCTTAGGGGCCACAGGTGGGGCTATGTTCATTGATTCTTCTTTACTGTTCTTGCAAGAACTTGCAAAAATAAGGCATAAAACCAGAATATGAATTCTAGAAATAGTCTGTTTCATCAGTTTTAGGTTTTAGCCAATTTACTACTTTTGACCTTACTCACCTTTAAAATTGAAATTATGTTTGGAGATATCATGGGAATGATGGGCAAATTGAAGGAAACCCAGAAAAAAGTAGAGGAAACCAAAGCACGCATGAACACCGTTCTGGTTGATGAGCAGTCTGCCGATGGATTGTTGAAAGTGACCTTGACTGCAAACCGCGAAATAAAATCCATATCCATAGACGATTCTCTTTTGGCCGATAAAGAGCAATTGGAAGATTATCTTATCCTTACACTGAACAAAGCCATCGCAAAAGCTACCAATATTAATGAAGCTGAACTTGCAGCTGTTGCCAAGGAAGGAATGCCGAACATTCCTGGGTTGGATTCCTTTATGAAATAGCAAAAGTCAGTATTCAGATTGCTAGATTTTTGGATGTTTTGAACTTGGGCTTGATACTTGAACTTGACAAGTTTACCCTATAGTTTTCAGGATTTTCAAGAAACGTTGGTGCATCTCGTCCGTATAATCAAGATGGGTGACAATTCGTAATTTCCCCTGCCCCATACCAATAATGGATACCTGGTTTTGACTTAATTGTTCCAGAAAAACTGCGGAGGACATTTTAGTTTCATCAATCTCAAAAATGATGATATTCGTTTCAATAGGCTCCACTTTTTTGATGAAATCCAAGGTAATGAGCACCTCACCTATTTCTTCCGCTTTTTTATGGTCTTCGGCCAGTCGGTCAATATGATGGTCCATAGCGTAGATACCCGCTGCGGCCAAAAATCCTGATTGTCGCATACCACCACCAAATACCTTTCGAATACGAAGGGCTTTATGAATATGTTCCTTACTGCCCACCAATACCGAACCTACCGGGCAGCCCATTCCCTTGCTCAAACATACACTGATGGTATCGAACAACTTGCCATAGGTTTTTGGGTCCTCGCCCTTCTTTACCAAAGCGTTCCACAGTCGGGCACCATCCAAATGGTATTTCAGATTATGCTCTTCGCAGACTTTGCCAATTTTTTGCAGTTCTGCAAAATCCCAGCAGGCCCCACCACCTTTGTTCGTGGTGTTTTCAATGCAGACCAGTGTAGTTAAAGGGCTATGGTAAAAATCTGGCGGATTTATGGAAACTTCCACCTGCTCAGCGGTCATCATGCCCCGATTTCCATCTACCAGTTTACAGGAAACACCACTATTGAAACTCACGCCTCCACCTTCATAATTATAGATGTGGGCATATTTATCACAGATCAATTGATCCCCAGGTTGTGTATGGATTTTAATCGCTGTTTGATTGGTCATTGTCCCACTCGGGAAAAACAAAGCGGTTTCCATGCCAAAATAATCGGCAACTTTGGCTTCCAGTTCGTTTACGGTGGGGTCGTTCTTGAAAACATCATCGCCCACTTTGGCGGTCATCATAGCCTCCAGCATGCCCGGTGTGGGCTTGGTGACCGTATCACTGATTAAATTGATTGTCATATAAGTTCAAATTCAAAATAAAGCTCAAAAGTGCCCTATTCATTACTTAAATTTCTGTTACCGGTTATTTCTAAAAAATGGTTTTGACTGACATTGGACACCCATGTTTTATAAAAAAACTTCAGTTTCCTGCTATTGCATGTTATTCACAGTTGTCGTTTCAATGAATTGCAATTGATTCTTGAACTTGAATTTCGCTTAATGTCTAGTCCATACAATCCATTCCAATGGGCGAACCATCAGGGATTTGAGGCACTTCAATAAGTTCAAATTTGGAAGGCTCTTTTACAAAATCATCAATGCGTTGAACCATTTCTGCCGCGTTGGCGCTCTTTCCATTGCCTAGCAGTTGTACCTTTAAATCCTTCAAAGCTTCCAACGCAATGGCATTTACTTGTGGGTGCACATCGGTATGGGCAGCCAAGTTCATGATATGGTAAAGAACCCTAAAATTGACAGTGTTCTGTACTTCTTCCTCATAATCATCTTTGTGGGAAAGGTCAAAAGTACCTTTGATGGTTTCGTCCAACACTTCTTTTAGGCCCATTTGATTTTTATCCAAGCTCTTTTGTTGGATCAATCGGGAAGCACGCTCAGGATGCAACAACAACCCTAAGGTCATATCAGCCGCAGTCTCGGCAGCGGAAAGGGCATCAAAACTTACCCCAGTTCTACCTTTAAAGGATTCCCTGGTGCGTGGAAAACCAACGGCCCTTGGTGGAAAAAGATCCAATTTATCTTTTGGCACTGCAATAACCTCGGCATCCAACGTTTTCAATATAGATTTCATGGCTTGTTCCTGTACGGCGGCATTGATCGGTTTCACTGCAAATTGACCTCCGCCCTTTACAGCATAATTGTAATCCAAACCTCCAATGATCTTGGAAACTGCTTCTGCTTGATATCTGTGGAAGAAATAAATAGGTACAAATACATCTTCCAAAGTGGAATAGGCCTCGCCACTTCTAATATTGTCTATGGAAAAGTTGTTGATGGCTTTTTTCCTGATTTCCAGCATGCTTTCCAATTCTTGACTGGCACTTTTTCCGTTGTCCCACAAGTGGGCCAACAAATGTGCTCCACCCGTTGGTCGGGCATCTTGATCGGAAATGTAACGCAAACCATCATCTTGGGCTTTTTTCAAAATAGCATTCAAGGCATCCTTCTCATTTGTTCCCGTTGGAAAATCAGAATAGGAATACGCAACGGTTACTTTGTCCCATGCACCAATTCCTGATTCATAAGCATTGGCAAAACTGATATTGTTTCCTTCCAACTTAAACTGTGGATGCGGATAATCCATTACGGAGGACTTATCGATGGGGCTAGCCGCAAAATTGTGGGCAAAGCCAAGGGTGTGACCAATTTCATGAGCAGAAAGCTGTCTGATCCTTGCCAACGCCATATCTAACATGGGTTGATAATTATCGTCCCTTTCAGCAAACGGTTTGTTCATCAACGCCTGTGCAATCATAAAATCTTGACGGATACGTAAACTACCTAAACTTACGTGACCTTTGATGATTTCTCCGGTACGTGGATCAGTAACACTGCTACCATAGCTCCATCCTCTTGTGGAGCGGTGTACCCATTGTACCACATTATACCGAACATCCAGCGGATCGGCATCATCGGGCAATATCTTCATTTGAAAGGCATCCTTGTATCCGGCGGCTTCAAAAGCTTGGTTCCACCATTTACCACCTTCCATCAAAGCAGAACGGATGGGTTCCGGGGTACCATTATCCAAATAATAGATGATAGGTTCCACAGCTTCGCTAACCGCTGCATTCGGATTTTTCTTCTCCAAACGATGCCTTCTGATGAATTGCTTCAAAATAGGCTCTTGAACTGGAGTGGCATAATCATAATAACTAAAAGGATAGGATCCACTTCTTGGGTCAAAATCCCTTTTTTCAAATTTATCATCAGGAAGTTCCACGAGGGAATGATGTTGTGCCACAGTGACCAAACTAGGGTCTGGGGTCACTGAACGAATCCAAGCACCTTCAGGATTACCTTTAAAGGTAAGGGTTACATCAAACTCCACATTTTTTGGGAAAGCTTTGGTACGTTCAAAAGCCAAGGCACTTTTGCTGGCATCCACGCTATAGGAACCTTGTTTGGTTCTTTTTAATCTATCGGATACGCCATGGGCATCACGCATTAAGAAATCGGTAAAATCAATAAGGTAGCTCCCTTTGGACTCCTCCTCAATTTTAAAACCGTGCATCACTGATTTGGCAAAGGCCTGTTCCACAGATTTGCGTTCCAGTTCGTTATCGGTAATGGCCCTAAATGTTTGATTGGGCTGCACCAACAATAATTTGTTCCCTGCTTTTTTGAAGAACACCACTTGCTCGTTCCCCAATTGTCCGCGGTCCAAACCAATATCGTTGCTTCCAATTCCACTACTTAAGGAATAGACATACAGGAAATCCTTTTCCAGGTCATCAACCTGCAAGTAGATCTTGTCGGTCTTGTCATCATAGAAAAAATTAAAATAGCCACTGAATTTTTGGAAATCCTTGGTCTTTTCGAAGGTTTGAGCACTTAGTGCGGAGCAAACAAAATAGAATAATGCAATGAGGGTAGTTGAGTTCTTCATAGTTGGTTTAAATAGACCTTAAAAATATGGAATTCATTTTAAAAAAAACCTTTAAGATGAAGAGTTGGGGATAAAACCCATTTTAGTAAAAATCAGCACCGATTTTTAACTGATCCATTTTTTAAGGGCAACATTTTTATGCAATGTTCATTTCATAAAAGTTTGAAAATCCATACTTTAATAAAAAAACAACATGGGGCCAGATACAGACAAAACCATCTTTTCCAGTTATGTAAGGAAAGACGGGCTATTCGACGAGGTTTTTGGAAAGGATGGAAACGTTAAATCAGTGTACCAGAAGCTATTGGACCTATATGGGGCTCGATCTATTGAAGATTATGTCAGTCTGAACAACAAGGCAAAATCCTCTTTTTTTAACCAAGGGATCACCTTTCAGGTTTATGGGGACAAGCAAAGTCAGGAGAAAATTTTCCCTTTTGACCTATTTCCAAGGATCATCGACCCCAAAGAATGGGAAATCATTGAAAAAGGGGCAATCCAAAGAAGTTTGGCCCTGAACCATTTTCTATGGGATGTGTATCACGACAAGAAGATCGTAAAGGATGGGATTGTACCCATTGAACTTTTGAGTTCCTCCCCTAACTATCTGCACCAAATGATGGATGTGGACCCACCCAGCAAAATTTACAACCATATTTCCGGTACGGATATCATCAAACATTCCGATGGTAATTATTATGTATTGGAAGATAATATCAGATGCCCATCCGGGGTCAGCTACGTAATCTGTAATCGCACAGCCCTAAAACGTGCCCTTTTTGGTGTTTTTAACCATTATAAGACTTACACCGTAACCGATTATGCAGAGAATTTGCTCAATCTATTGGAAAGCGTAAAACCTCCGGGCGTGGATTCCCCTGTTTGTGTGGTCATCACTCCGGGCATGTTCAATTCTGCCTATTATGAACATTCCTATTTGGCAAAGGCAATGGGGGTTGAATTGGTGGAAGGACGTGACCTTTTTGTGGAAAACGACTTCGTTTACATGAAAACCACCCAAGGTCCTGTCCGGGTAGATGTGGTATATCGCAGAATTGATGACCTTTTTATTGATCCAATGGAATTTCACCCTGATTCCACCTTGGGGGTACCAGGATTATTTGCTGCATATCGAAAAGGAAATGTGACCTTGGCGAATGCCCCGGGAACTGGTGTTGCGGATGACAAGGCCATTTATACCTATGTTCCGGACATTATTAAGTATTATTTGGGTGAGGAACCCATCCTCAAAAATGTACATACCTATCATTGCAGCAGGCCTGATGAATTGCAATATGTACTGGATCATATTAGCGAATTGGTCATAAAACCAGTAGATGAAGCAGGTGGCTATGGCATTTCCATTGGGAACAAACTTACCAAGGAAGAAATTGAGGAAGTAAAAATCAAATTAAAGGCCAATCCAAGAAAATTTGTGGCACAGCCCATCATGTCCTTATCGGTACACCCCACTTATATTGACTCAAAAGAATCATTTGAACAACGGCATATTGACCTTCGAACCTATACCGTGTTAGGCCAGGACAAGCAATTCGTGTTGAAAGGCGGATTGACCCGTGTGGCATTGAAAGAAGGAAATTTGATCGTTAACTCTTCCCAAGGTGGGGGATCCAAGGACACTTGGGTATTAAAACAATAAGAACATTATGCTAGCAAGAGTAGCCAACAACCTATTTTGGATGGGTAGGTATATTGAACGGGCAGAACATGTTGCCCGATTTATGAATGTGAATTATTTCTCCTCTCTGGATGCACCCAACCAATTGTCACAATCCAGGCAATTTGTACTTCGGTCCATGCTTTTTATGGTCGGGGACCCCGTATATGATGATACCCTTGAACTGGATGAAGAAAGTGTCCTATTTGATATTGGCCTGAATACGGAAAAGAATTATTCCGTGATCAGTAGCATTAAGACCGCTAGGGAAAATGCCAACAGCTCCCGTGACTTGATTTCTACAGAACTTTATGAAAGCTTGAACAAGTTCTATCACTTTGTAATGAACTATTCCAAGGAGCTTTTTGTAAAGACAAACCTCTACGATTTTACTGTGAATGTTACTGAAATGACGGCAGTACTCCGAGGAAAAATCAGGGGAACCTTACTCCATGATGAAGTCTATGCCATCATCATGTTGGGTGTAAACATTGAACGGGCCATACAGGTTACGCGAATCATCAACACCAAATTCAACGATGCCCTAATGGCCCAGGGTAGTTATGGCGATCCCATTGGCAATAGCTTTGAATGGAGCACCTTGCTCAAATGTGCCGAAAGCTATGATATGATGCGCCGATTGTATAAAAAATCGCCCAACAGCACCTCTACCATTGAGTTTTTGATTTTGAATGGAAGATGTCCCCGTTCCTTTATGAACTGTATCAACCAAGTGTACAAACACATTCATGAACTGGACAAAAAAGTGGAATATGATAAAGGTTCCACCGCTTTTATGGTCGGGAAAATTCGTGCTGAGTTCGAGTTTAAGCAGATTGAGGAGATACAGGACGATGTTCAGGGGAACCTGGATATGATCCTTAATAAAATGTTCAAAATTAGTGAGAACATGGAGAAGGAATTCTTCAACTACTAAGTAACTTGGCTGGATTGAATTGCGCTCACATGTTCTATGAATATGAAATAGATTATGATACCCAGAACTCCTATGAAAAAGGGCTGAACGAAGCCTTTTGGCAGTTCATGGTAATTCCGGAGGACAATGAAACCCAAGAGGTCACGTACTGGCATTTTGAGAACGATCTAGGGGAACGGAACAGTGTTTCAGAGAACGGATTGGGTTTTAAAACAGTACAGGTACGGTCCAAAAAAGTTATTGACCATATCAGGTTCAATGCGCACTTCAAACTAAAAAAGAAAGAAATCAACCCTTTTGATTTTGATCTACCCATGAACTTAAATGATGAAATTGAGATTTTGAACAGCCTCGATTTCAAGGTGGACCATGAACCCTACCTGAGAAAAACCAGACTTACCGCCCTGCCGGAACAACACCGGGACATTTTCCTGTTCGATTCCAATAAATCCGTATTCGAGAATTTGACAGACCTAAATTATTGGGCGTTCGGACATCTTTATTTTAAAGTGGGCGTTACCGACGTGAACACGCCGCTGGCCGAAATCATCGAAAAAAGGCATGGGGTCTGTCAAGACTTTACGCATCTTTTTTGTGCGGTCGCCAAGAATAATGGGATTCCCTGCAGGTATGTATCGGGGTATCTTCATCAGGGTATTGGCTTTTTTGGTGATTCGCAAATGCATGCGTGGGCAGAGGCTTTTGTGCCGAACGTGGGTTGGATCGGGTTCGACCCCACCAACAACCTATTGGCCAACCATAACCACATTAAGGTGTGCCACGGCAAGGATTATAATGATTGTGCACCTTTAAAAGGAGTGGTTTACACGCTTGGCGATAACGAAACCAAGTATTCCGTGCTCGTAAAAACCGCAGAAGAACAGCAGCAACAATAGATTATTTTATCTGCGGAAAGAAACCTATTTTTGCCCCAAAATTCAATTCATGGTAACTACAGATCAACAGAAAGATCTTATTGAGCGCCTTGGTGCGTTAAGGAGGTATCTTTGACATCGATGCCAAACTTATCGAAATAGAAAACGAGGAGGAAAAAACACTCGAACCCGGTTTTTGGGACAATCCACAAGAAGCCCAAATACAAATGCAGACCTTAAAATCCAAAAAGAAATGGGTAGAAGACTTCAATGAGGCTCAAAACCTTGTTGGGGATCTTGAGGTATTGGTAGAGTTCCAACAAGCAGGTGAAGTTACAGAGGCCGAAGTGGAACAGCAATACAAAAAAGCTGTTGACCTTATCGAGAACCTTGAGTTCAAGAACATGCTGTCCGATGAAGGTGATGAGCTAACGGCCGTACTTCAGATCACTGCCGGTGCCGGGGGTACCGAAAGCTGTGATTGGGCATCCATGCTGATGCGGATGTATTTGATGTGGGCCGAAAAGCACCGATACAAGGTCAAAGAACTCAACTATCAGGAAGGTGATGTGGCCGGGGTAAAGACCGTAACCTTGGAGATTGAAGGCGAATATGCTTTTGGATGGTTGAAGGGCGAAAATGGGGTGCACCGTTTGGTGCGCATCTCCCCTTTTGACAGCAATGCCAAAAGACATACTTCGTTTGCCTCTGTTTATGTGTATCCATTGGTCGATGACACTATCGAGATTGAAATCAATCCTGCCGATATTGAAATCACCACGGCCCGTTCCAGTGGTGCGGGTGGACAGAACGTCAATAAAGTGGAAACGAAAGTACAGTTGTTCCACAAACCTACGGGGATCCAAATTTCGTGTTCCGATTCGCGTTCCCAGCATGACAATAGGGCAACAGCATTAAAAATGCTGAAATCCCAGTTGTATGAAATTGAACTTCGGAAAAAGCAGGAAGCCAGGGCTGAAATAGAATCCTCTAAGATGAAAATCGAATGGGGATCCCAAATCCGAAACTACGTGATGCATCCATATAAGTTAGTGAAAGATGTACGCACTGCTGAGGAAACTGGTAACGTGGATGCCGTGATGGATGGTGATATCGATGCTTTTTTGAAAGCCTACCTCATGATGATGGGGCAAAAAGAAGAAAAATAATCAAAATCTGATATCCGACGTCTGATGTCTGAAAAATAAAATGATCAAGATTTACCATAACCCGCGCTGCGGAAAGTCAAGGCAAGGATTGCAAATTTTGGAGCATTCAGGGAAGGAATTTGAAATCATCAAATATTTGGAAGAGGTCCCAACGAAGGATGAACTAAAAAGTTTGATTGAGTTACTGGGCATTTCCCCTCTTGAATTGGTCCGTCAAAACGAATCCATCTGGAAAGAAAAGTACAAAAGCAAAAAACTATCTGATGATGCCATTTTGCAAGCTATGGTAGAAAACCCGAAACTAATAGAAAGACCAATCGTGGTGGTTGGGAACAAAGCGGTTATCGGCAGACCTCCTGAAAAAATCAATACCTTGCTATCCGATTGAAAACCAATGTAAATTAACATGGTATTTCAAGTTGAATCAACACAAAATCATATCTTTAACATATGAAAAATATTAAGACCCTCATCGTTTTGTCCTTTGTTACCGGATTGTTTGCCATTACTGACATGGCCGCACAATATGGTTATGGGTACGGAGGCTACGGATATCCCTATAATAATCGTTATGGCAGGGGGCAAAGCATGGTGCCCAATGGTGGCCCAACAGAATCCAAAAAAGATGAAACGCCGCCAACCGCAGAAGAAATTGTGGACGCCCAAATGCCCTCCATTACAGAGGAACTTACGCTGGACCCATTTGAACAAGCAGTGGTAAGGACTGCTTTGGTCCAATCCGTTCAAAAGAAAATAGAAATACAGATTTTGGAGCTGGAGCCCTTGAAAACAAAAGAGGAATTCGAAAAGATTGATCGCAATACACTAGAAGAACTGAAAATGGGTCTGCCTGAAGACAAGTACAAGGCCTTCGTTGCCCTTCAGGAAAACAGTTTCAAAGCCGACAAAAAGAAGAAAAAGAAGAATAAAAAAGATTAACAATTCTTTAAGGTCATTCGCAGGGACAAATATGTTGTTGAGAGACAAATATTTCGTCCCTTCTTTTTTTCCCTACATTTTTGCTGCACTAAAATCAAACTATGCACAGGATTATCATCCCGTTGCTGTTACTGACATTAACAACCATTCATGGTCAGGTACGGCAAAATCAACAAAACATTACAATCTCCGGTAAAGTTGTGGACGCCGATTCCGGACAACCACTGGAATATGCCACTTTTGTACTTCAGGAAACCGATAACCCTGACAAGGTTACGGGTGGTATTACCGACACTTCTGGGGAATTTTCCATTGAAACAGCGCCTGGAAAATACAACATTAGAGTTGAGTTCCTTTCTTTTAAAACATATTCATCCAATAGCCAAACATATACTTCGTCCACTAATTTGGGAACCATAAAATTGGCAGCCGATGTTGCGCAGTTGGAAGCTGTTGAGGTAGTTGGGGAACGCACCACGGTTGAAGTTCGTCTTGATAAAAAAATCTACAACATCGGTAAGGACATCACCACCAGTGGTGGTAAC
Source organism: Allomuricauda sp. M10 (assembly GCF_020782875.1). Classification (GTDB taxonomy): domain Bacteria; phylum Bacteroidota; class Bacteroidia; order Flavobacteriales; family Flavobacteriaceae; genus Flagellimonas. The sequence continues at coordinate 181,242 of NZ_JAJGBN010000004.1, forward strand.
GTAAGCGATGCATTAAGCAACATTCCATCTGTTTCCGTGGATGTGGAAGGCGCCATCAGTCTTCGTGGAAATGACAACGTCCGTATCTTGATCAATGGGAAGCCTTCTGCCTTGGCAGGTTTTGGTTCTACGGACATCCTTCAACAATTACCTGCGGATGCCATTGAAAAAGTAGAGGTAATCACCAGTCCGTCTGCTCGTTACGACGCTGAAGGAACCGCCGGTATTTTGAATATCATTTTGAAGAAGGAAAAAACCTTGGGTATCAATGGTACCGTGAATACCACTGTTGGGATTCCGTTCAATGCAAGGGTAACTTCCAACTTCAACATTAGAACAGAAAAGTTCAATATTTTCAACACGCTTGGTTATTTCCATAGGGAATCACCAGGAAGTGGAAAAAATGACAACCGCTATTTTTCCGATGCCAGCGATTATGACAGGATCATTGAAGACCGTGATACAAATCGTGATGACGACGGTTTCAATGTGAATATTGGGATGGAATATTTCCTAACGGACAAATCATCCATTACCGGTAGCTTTTTCTACAGATGGTCTGATGAGAACAATGTAACTGAAAACGACAACCAAAGGTTTATTGATGAGAGTTTGGACAGCAGAACACTGCGAACCGAAGATCAAGGCCAAAAGGAAAATAGCCGTCAGTTCTCTTTGAACTATACCAATAATATTAATGATGATGGGCAAAAATTGACCGCAGATCTGCAATATTCTTATGACAATGAGGACGGATTGACTGGTATTCAGGAGAACAACACTTTTCCCAACAACAATTTGTTGGCCCTTGAAAATATTTATGAAAAACAATCGGAAGAACAGTTTTTGGCTCAAGCCGATTATGTACTTCCTATGGGCGATGCCCAATTTGAAGCCGGTTATCGTGGCACATTCAAAAAAGAAATCAACGATTATTTATTGGATCAGTACGATACCATTTCAGGAGAGTTTGTTACCAATGACGATTTGACCAATGTTTTCACCTATCGCGAAAATGTGAATGCGCTTTACACCCAATATGGAAACAAATATGGTAAGTTCTCCTTCTTGATGGGATTGCGTTTGGAAAACACCCAAATGAAGGGAAATGTAGATGCCAATATTGACAGTGAGGCCCTTCAAGAAATTGTGGGTCAGGATGTTGACCTTAATTTTGATAAAAATTATTTGGGGCTTTTTCCAACGGTGAACCTTATTTTCGAATTATCGGAAACACAGAACATTTCTATTGGATATAACCGTAGGATCAACAGACCACGAGGCTGGTTCATCAACCCGTTTCCATCCCGTTCCAGCAGGACCAACGTCTTTCAAGGAAATCCTGACTTGGATCCAGCCTACGCCAACGCGTATGATGTGGGCTATATGAAAAGATGGAAGAAGTTGACTTTGACCACTTCGGTATATTATCAAAAGGAAACAAGATCTTTCGAATTTATCAGTGAAGAGGCAGGTGTGACTTCGGATGGTATCCAGATCATTAGATCGGTTCCCATCAACCTATCCACTAACGAGCGAATCGGTGTGGAAGCAGGTGCAATATACAGCCCTGCCAAATGGTGGAGATTGAATGGTAGCTTCAACTTCTTCACTTTCACTTCTGATGGGGAATTCAATGGGGTTGAATATGGGACCACCAATACCAGCTGGTTCTCCAGATTAAGTTCCAAATTCACCTTGCCTGCCAAGATTGAACTACAGGCCAACTCATTTTATATGGGTCCAAGACAAACTGCCCAAAGCAGCACCAAAGGAATGTTCTCTTTGAATTTGGCCATGAGCAAGGATATCATTAAGGAAAAAGGAACTCTATCGTTGAATGTAAGTGACGTTTTCAATTCCAGAAAGAGAAGGTCTTTTACGGAAACGGCCAATTTTTCATCGGATAGTGAATTCCAGTGGAGAAAAAGACAAATAAACTTGTCATTCATTTACCGCTTCAACCAACCGAAGGAAAGGAACAACAGAAGGGGACAACAACCAGAAGACAACGATGAGGAAAGACAATTTCAAGGATAAACCAACCAACCTAAACTAAGCGAAAAAAGAAGCCGTAACGGCTTCTTTTTTTATTTGTAGTATTTTGAATTAAAACAATTGAGGTTCATTGCAACTTTAAAAGATTGAGTTAACCCAAAAACAAAAAAGAAGCCAAATTGGCTTCTTTTCTTTATTCTTTAAGTCTGGCCGCTTGTCTGGCCTCCTTTTTTTCTTTGTACAATTCTCTAAGGTTACCGACCAACCAATAAGGCACTACGAAGGTCAATAAGAAAATCATCAACCAAAAACCTATGGTCAAAATCGTTAAAAAAGCTAGAAAACCTAAATACTGGTCAAATTCAAACATTTTTTTTCCTTTAGATGTAACAAAGATACAATGAAAAAATAGTTTTAAACAAGGCCTCTTTTAAATTTTATGCATTTTTGGATCCAAAAATCCGCTTCCTTAATGTGCCGAAAGCGGCAACGATTCCAATAGCGATCACTTTCCAAAATTTCAATATGGCCGCAAAGAATCCTACCTTGGCCAATACTTTACCTGCAATCAATCCTCCTATACCGTAAGCTGCTACCTCGTCCAGATCCGGATTAAAGTCTGAATATCGATTACCTGGATTGAATTCTGCACTGGAAATGACCCTATCTATATTTGTCTGTACCAAAGGTAACTTGTCCATATCACTAATGGCATTTAAATTTAAATATCCCTTTCTGCCCAAAACCCTAATGTTGTAATTAAGGGTGTTCATTTCCATTCCCTCAAATTTGATTTCTTTGGCCCAATGCAGTTTTTTTGAAGATTGATCATAAAATGGTTCTGCTGCCCAACCCACGATCTCGGCGGTAGGATATCCAAGTTTTGTTCGTTCCTTGTTTTCTTCGATGGCACTTTCCTGCATATCTTCCATTAAGTCATCATAGTCAATATCATCCGCATCATCGTCTTCAATATAACCCTCCTCGGAATAGGTGATTTCTATAGCATATGTAAAATTATCCCCCACTACGGAAATGTCTTCAGGAAAAAGCATTCCCATTGTTTCCGAAGGTGGATTGCCCCAAAGGTCAGTAAGTACCTGTTGACTTTGTTCGGCATTCAAAAATTTGAAACCTTCCGGGACATGTAAGGTAGCCAGATCATTCCCTAATGGAATACTTCCCTTCTGAAAGGTGTAGGAATTATTGATGCTGTCCAAGATTTGTTGGTAGGCGGCTTCATCCAATTCAATATTGGTCTCGGTAGTATCTGTTTGGGAAAAGGCAAAGGAAATTGTGAGCAAAAATGCTAAAATGGTTAGTTTTTTCATGATTGGTATTTAATATTGGTTTCAATTAAATCATTATTGATGAAAGAAAAAAACTACAATATCAATTTTAGTTGAATGGCAATATTCTTTGGCTGACTTTTACTTATGCGGATATGATGGTTTATCTTTGTACAACAACAAAATCTTCTTATTCCAATGAGTTTCAGAATAGAAAAAGACACCATGGGCGAGGTAAAAGTGCCCGCGGATAAATATTGGGGCGCCCAAACAGAACGTTCCCGCAACAATTTTAAAATCGGTGCAGCGGCTTCCATGCCAATGGATATCATCTACGGATTTGCCTATCTAAAAAAGGCAGCAGCCTATGCCAACCATGAACTTGGTGTACTTGGTGTAGAGAAAAGGGATTTGATCGCGCAAGTTTGTGATGAAATCTTGGAAGGCAAATTGGACGACCAATTTCCATTGGTGATTTGGCAAACCGGTTCAGGTACCCAAAGCAACATGAACGTGAACGAGGTCATTGCCAACAGGGCCCATGAGATTGCCGGGAAAAAAATCGGGGAAGGTGAAAAAACCATCCAACCTAACGATGATGTGAACAAAAGCCAGTCTTCCAATGATACTTTTCCGACCGGAATGCACATTGCCGCCTACAAAAAAATTGTAGAGGTTACCATTCCTGGGGTGGAACAATTGAAAAATACGTTGGACAAAAAATCCAAAGAATTCAAGAACGTTGTAAAAATTGGTAGGACGCACTTGATGGATGCCACTCCCCTAACCTTGGGACAAGAATTTTCTGGTTACGTTTCCCAATTGGAACACGGCATAAAGGCATTGAAGAATACCCTTTCCCATTTGAGCGAAATGGCCTTAGGAGGAACTGCAGTGGGTACCGGTCTGAATACACCAAAAGGTTATGATGTTTTGGTGGCCAAATATATTGCCCAATTTACCGGTCAACCCTTTATCACCGCACCAAACAAATTTGAGGCTTTGGCCTCCCACGATGCCATTGTGGAAAGTCACGGAGCTTTGAAACAATTGGCCGTTTCTTTGAACAAGATTGCGAACGACATCCGTATGATGGCCTCCGGCCCACGTTCGGGAATTGGAGAAATCATCATTCCAGCCAACGAGCCTGGTAGTTCCATTATGCCAGGAAAGGTGAACCCAACCCAATGTGAGGCCCTGACCATGGTCTGTGCCCAGGTAATGGGTAATGATGTGGCCATCAGTGTTGGTGGAACCCAAGGTCATTATGAACTGAACGTGTTCAAGCCTGTAATGGCCGCCAATATTTTACAATCGGCCCAATTGTTGGGAGATGCTTGCGTAAGCTTTGACGAACACTGTGCCATCGGCATTGAGCCCAACCATGAGGTAATCAAAACCCTTTTGAACAACTCCTTGATGTTGGTTACTGCCCTTAACACCAAAATTGGATATTACAAAGCTGCAGAAATTGCCAATACCGCTCATAAAAATGGTACCACTTTGAAAGAAGAGGCCGTTAACCTTGGCTATGTAACCCCTGAGGAATATGATGCCTGGGTACGTCCTGAGGATATGGTGGGAAGTTTGAAATAATTCGATTCAAAAAAAATAAGCAATAAAAAGGCCCGTCCAAATTTGGACGGGCCTTTTATTTATGATGGATAGTGTGTATTATTTCAACTCGAACTTGGAGGTACCCAACAATTTCAATTTGTTGTCATAAACATTTACCATGTAGTTACCTTTTTGGTAATCACCGGCTGGCTTGTTCACGTAATCACATACATCCAAAGCATCATTCTCATAGTAGAAATTGGTTCCTTTGCTATAGGTGATGGAAGAACCAGCATCAGTAGTCTTGGAATAACCGTCACCGAGTACGTTTCCTTGTGGACCCAATACTTCGATATAGAATTCCCTGTCACCAGCTTCAGCAATAGTGTTGCTAGCTACAGTGAAACATACTTTAAGTTTATCGGTAGCTTTTGCTCTTTGGGTAGAAACCAATTTACCGCTAGTTCTTTCTTTTACAGCATCAACGCTGATAGTGGAAAGGTTAAGGGCAGAACCTCTTTCAACAGCATCGGCCAATTGGGTGTTCTGTACGATCAAAGAATCGTTGAAAACAGTTTGTTTTTCCAATTCCACAAAAGTACTGTCCCTTTGCATAGCCAACAAAGTGTTGGATTGGGTCAAGGAATCTACTTGTCTCAATAGCTTTTCTCTTTCTTCCTTAAGAACGCTTACTTGTCTTCTGTATCTAGAAAGAGAAGCGATGTCAGCTTTCATAGTTTGTACAGAGTCAATGTACTTAGCGATGTTGTCCCTTGCAGCAACCAATTCTTCGTTGGTAGCGTTGCTTTCCAAAATGGCCTTGTCGTACTCGGATTTCAAGTTGTTCAAGTCCTCAACAACCAATTCTTTCTCTTGGGTAAGAGCTTCAGTTGTTTTCTTTTTGTCTTGGTAAAGGCTCACGGTATAGATAATGGTCCCCAAAAGAACTACACCCAACAACCCGGCAATTACCTTCAATCCATTGTTATTGCTTTTTGTTTCAGTCATAACTTTTTGATTTAATTGATTCTCGTTTAAATGTTTTGATCAATCGTGTTTGGTTTATATACGCATGAGATGTTCGTTTGGATTATTTGGTTAAAAAAAATTGTGAAAAAATCACCATAATGTTAGAGAAACCTTATTTTTAAAGGAATCCAAAAAAATAACCATGAAAAGAATTTTACCAATCATAGTGTTGATATTGCTTATTTCCTGCAAGCAGAACAAGACAGAAAACGATGAAACCACCGATACTGCTACCGAAGTGGAGGTTGAAACGCCTGCAGACGCGACCATCATTCCTATTGAACATGCCACTGCCATTTTGGAATGGAACGGCAGTACTATATATATGGACCCCGTTGGAAGCAAAGAACTTTATGAAGGCCAAAAACCACCAACCTTGATTTTGATCACGGATATCCATGGAGATCACTTCAGTATGGAAACGTTACAGGTATTGGATACGGTTAAAGCAACCGTGATTGCTCCAAAAGCGGTTGCCGATCAAATTCCTGCCGATTTTAGATCTCCCGTTATCGTGATGAACAATGGCGAGACCAAGAATTTCTCCGGAATTACGGTGGAAGCCATCCCCATGTACAATCTTAGGGAAGAAGCCCTCAACTTTCACACCAAGGGAAGAGGCAATGGGTACGTGTTGACATTGGGTGAAGAACGACTTTACTTTTCAGGGGATACAGAGGATATTCCTGAAATGAGGGCTTTACAAAATATAGATAAAGCCTTCGTTTGTATGAACCTACCGTTTACCATGACGGAAACAAGTGCCGCTGATGCCGTATTGGAATTCAAACCGAAAGAAGTGTATCCTTATCATTATAGAGGCCGTCCGGATGTAAGCGACGTAGATAAATTCAAAACCTTGGTGAACGAAGGTGACCCCAATATTAAGGTGGTGCAATTAGATTGGTATCCCAAGGACGATTTCTAACCTAATATAATAATAGCGCCTTTTTGGCGTTAGCTTATCAGACTATTAACCAAATCAAATACTTGACCATGGCCCCCAAATCCCATGTTTTAGTAGTTGCGGTGATGTTATTTGCCGTTCAAACTACCTTCGCTTTTCAGTGTGATGCTTTTTATTCAAAGGTAACCTACGCACTCAACCATTGTAAAAAAGCAATGACTGCCACTAATTTTGAACACCAGATGTACTATGCCGAAAGGGCATGGGACGCATTGGACAAGGCAAAAGCCTCCAAAGGTGATTGCGATTGTGCCAAGGCTGATGAAATAACCATCGATGCAATGGAATCCTTGGACAAGGCCATTGAACCTTCAGACTGGGAAGCAGGCCGATTCTTTACCAAAAAAGCACAGGCCCAGATCGGTGAGTTGATCACCTTCCTTGATGAATGTACCTTGGGGGTTTCCAATACCACAACCGTTGTGGATACCGATACCACCATCATGGAAAACGAGGCGCATCCTCAAGTGGAGGAAACGGAGAGTGTGAACACCATGGAGTTGGAAATGATCAAAATCTTCGATAAACACTCACAGGATAAATTAAAATCTGCTGAAAATGCCATTTCCCAATTGGTAGAATTGGCCAAAACCATTGGAAACAATCCAGAACAGGATAACGGTGACCCCAATAATTTGGCATCCCACCAAAAAGCTTATCTGGAAAAAGCCAAAAAATTACTGGAAGAGGGAATCAAAAATCTCGGTGGAGAAGAATAATCCTCTTTTTATCTTATCAGCTTTTTATATTTGATGCGCTTGGGCATAATATCACCGCCCAAGCGTTTCTTTTTGTTCTCCTCGTAATCCGAGAAGGATCCTTCAAAGAAATACACCTGTGAATCACCTTCAAAAGCTAGGATGTGGGTACATATCCTGTCCAGAAACCATCTGTCGTGCGAAATGATCACGGCGCAACCCGCAAAGTTTTCCAAACCTTCTTCCAAAGCACGTAACGTATTTACATCCAAATCGTTGGTAGGCTCATCCAAAAGCAAAACGTTGCCTTCCTCCTTTAAGGTCATCGCCAAGTGAAGTCGGTTCCTTTCCCCACCGGATAACATATTCACCTTTTTGTTCTGTTCACTTCCGGAGAAATTGAAACGGCTCAAATATGCCCTTGAATTTACCTGTTTGCCTCCCATCATCACCAATTCCTGTCCATCGCTAAAGTTTTCCCAAATGGTTTTTTCAGGATTGATGTTGGAATGACTTTGATCTACGTAGGCAATCTTGGCGGTCTCCCCTACCACAAATTCTCCTTTGTCTGGGGTTTCTTCCCCCATAATCATTCTAAAAATGGTGGTCTTACCAGCACCGTTGGGTCCAATAATACCCACAATACCGGCTTGAGGAAGGTTGAAGTTTAATTCTTCATACAATAATTTATCGCCAAAAGCTTTGCTCACCCCTTTTGCCTCGATTACGTTTGTTCCCAAACGAGGGCCATTGGGGATATAGATTTCCAAGTTCTCCTCTATCTGTTTTTGATCCTGACTGAGGAGTTTATCGTAATTTTTTAAACGGGCCTTTTGTTTTGCCTGACGGCCTTTTGCTCCTTGACGTACCCATTCAAGCTCTCGCTCCAATGTTTTTTGCCTTTTGGAAGCTTGCTTGCTCTCTTGGGCCAATCGCTTGGCTTTCTGATCCAACCAACTGGAATAGTTCCCTTTCCATGGAATGCCTTCTCCCCTGTCCAGTTCCAAAATCCAACCAGCTACGTTATCCAAGAAATAACGGTCGTGCGTTACGGCGATAACGGTACCTTTATATTGTGCCAAGTGATGTTCCAACCAATGTACCGATTCCGCATCCAAGTGGTTGGTAGGCTCATCCAACAACAATACATCCGGCTCTTGCAACAACAGACGGCAAAGCGCAACTCGCCTTTTTTCACCTCCCGAAAGCACACTGATTGGTTTATCGGGTTCTGGCGTGCGAAGGGCATCCATCGCAATCTCCAACTTGGTATCGAGTTCCCAGGCGTTGGTAGCATCAATTTTATCTTGCAAAGCCGCTTGCTTGTCCATCAGCTTTTGCATCTTATCAGGATCTTCATACACTTCAGGCAACCCGAACATATCATTGATCTGGTTGTATTCGTCCAAAATGGCAACGGTATCGGCAACACCTTCCTTTACAATTTCTAAAACCGTCTTGCTTTCATCCAGCAATGGTTCCTGTTCCAAATATCCTACCGTATATCCAGGTGAAAAAACCACATTTCCCTGATAGTTTTTATCTACTCCGGCAATAATCTTCAACAAGGTGGACTTACCAGATCCATTGAGACCCAGAATACCAATTTTGGCTCCGTAGAAAAAACTGAGATAAATATTTTTGAGTACGGGAGTGTTGGCCGTTTTATAGGTCTTGGTAACCCCGGACATTGAAAAAATGACCTTTTTATCGTCTGACATTTGGCTTTAATTAAAGAGTTAAGAAAAAAGAGGGACTACACCCTTCCCTTCAGCGCGTTGAATACCCACGCCACAGCAAAAAATCCGATACCTACAGCGGCAAAACCATATCCTGCCACTTCATCATATTTAAATGCCCCAAGTGCTATCATTCCAATTCCCACAAAAATCATAATCCATGTGGCCCATGCGAGCACCGTGTTCTTGTTCATTCCCATTGTCTGTAGTTCTGAAGAGGTCCAAATATCGTAAAAAATGAACTAATGCAAAGGCTATGTCAAGGATTAAGTTTCAAAAGGAAAGGTTATGCCACATTTTTCACGTACGCTATCCAGCAATTCCGACAAATCCAGGCTATTTTGATGTGACCAGAGCTTACTTTCAATCTGCTTGGCCTTGAGGCATTTGTTCACTTCCAAGATTTCATAATAGTACCCAATCCCTGTCAATGGCATTGGGAATTCTTCTTCTTCCCCGTCTTTGGACAATCTGTATCCATCTGCTTCGTGCCATCTGGAATTTAAAAGCAACTCCCCTTCGGTACAGGAAATTTCAGCAATCATACTAGACCGACTGGTCAGACCGGAATACAAAACCGCTTGTGCCTGGTCGTAGTCAAAAATCATACTGGTCTGGAGCTCCGTGCCATTGGAATGGAAATTGGAGGTAGCCAAAATCTTCTTCGGCATTCCCAATAACAAATACGAAAGAAAAATAGGGTAGATTCCAATGTCCAGTACTGAACCTGAGGCCAAATCCGGATTCAATAATCGGGAATCCAGATCCCTGTCCAAGGCATAAAAAGCGAAATCGGCGTGCAGGTAACAAAGTTTGCCCAACTCACCATCATCAACCATTTGCTTTACCTTCTGGATGGTGGGATTAAAGCGAGACCACATGGCTTCCATCAAAAAAACGTTGTTCTTTTTTGATACGGCCACCATCTCTTGCACTTCTGCCCTACTTATACCCAATGGCTTTTCACACAGAATATGTTTCCCATGTTTCATGGCCATTATGGCCAAATCCTTATGAAAATTATGTGGTGTGGCAATATACAGCACGTCTACTTCGGGAGATTGAAAAAGTTCCTCATAAGTGCCAAAAACATGCGGTACATCGAATTCATCCGCAAACTCCTGTGCCCTTTGTACATTTCTTGAGCCAACTCCTGTGAGCATGGCATCTTCAACCAATTGAAGGTCCGACGCAAATTTTCTTGCTATTTTTCCTGGGCCAACAACGCCCCATTTGATTTTGCTTTCCATATATCCCAAAAGTAATGATTCCCAGCATGCTTTCAGACCTATAAGTCAATTCGAGTGATGTTTGGAGCGATTGCGAGAAAAATTGTATCGAGAATGTTCATTTTCCGATATATACCCTAGTTCTCGATACTTTTTCACAAGTGAAAAAACTCGAACTGACAACTCGCTGATACATTATATCTCAAAAAGCAATAAAGGTTAATTACTATAACTCCTTATCTTTAGCCAACTAAACGAATTTGGACAAAAATGGACCTTACCTTCAATAAAAACGAAGACCATAATAAACTAAAACTCTCCGAGTTACGAAGAAGACTTGCCGAAGTAAAACTGGGTGGCGGTAAAAAGCGGATAGAAAAACTGCATGCCCAAGGAAAAATGTCGTCCAGGGAGCGTATCGATTATTTGTTGGACAAAAATGCTCCCGTGATCGAAATTGGTGCGTTTGCAGGCGATGGCATGTACGCTGAGCATGGTGGTTGCCCCTCGGGAGGTGTTGTAGTGAAGATTGGGTATGTGAAGGGAAAACAATGTGTGGTGGTAGCCAACGATGCCACAGTAAAAGCTGGAGCTTGGTTTCCCATCACCGGGAAGAAGAATTTAAGGGCGCAAGAAATCGCCATGGAAAACAAACTTCCCATTATTTATTTGGTGGACAGTGCAGGAGTTTACCTCCCCATGCAGGATGAAATTTTTCCGGATAAGGAACATTTTGGTCGCATTTTTAGGAACAATGCCATCATGAGTAGCATGGGCATTACCCAAATTGCGGCCGTAATGGGCAGTTGTGTGGCCGGGGGCGCCTACTTGCCCATTATGAGTGATGAGGCTTTGATCGTAGACAAAACCGGAAGCATCTTTTTAGCAGGAAGCTATCTGGTTAAAGCTGCGATTGGGGAAAGCATCGATAACGAAACCCTTGGCGGGGCAACGACCCATTCTGAAATCAGCGGAGTCACCGATTATAAAGCAGCCGATGACAAGGATGCCTTGGACAAAATCAAAAATATTGTAGATAAAATTGGGGATTTTGAGAAAGCGGGCTACAATAGGATCGATGCCAAATCACCCATTGATAATCCAGAGGATATTTACGGTCTGCTTCCTTCATCGCGAAGTGATCAATATGATATGCTGGAAATCATCAAACGGTTGGTGGACAATTCCGAGTTTGAACAATACAAAGAAGGTTATGGCAAAACCATTTTGACCGGTTATGCCCGTATTGATGGTTGGGCCGTAGGCATTGTGGCCAATCAACGTAAGGTGGTAAAGACCAAACAAGGTGAGATGCAATTTGGCGGTGTGATCTATTCCGATTCTGCAGATAAGGCCACCCGTTTTATTGCCAATTGCAATCAAAAGAAAATACCGTTGGTCTTCCTTCAAGATGTTACAGGATTCATGGTGGGCAGCAAGAGTGAACATGGTGGTATCATAAAGGATGGTGCCAAAATGGTGAATGCCGTAAGTAATTCCGTTGTGCCTAAATTCACTATCGTAATCGGAAATAGTTATGGGGCAGGCAATTATGCCATGTGTGGAAAGGCATACGACCCCCGACTCATCGTAGCGTGGCCGAGTGCCGAACTTGCAGTAATGAGCGGAAATTCAGCGGCCAAGGTGTTGCTTCAGATAGAGAAAGCCTCATTGGAAAAAAATGGAGAGCCGCTCGACCCAGAAAAAGAGAAAGCCCTTTTTGCCAAGATCAAGCAGCGTTATGATGATCAAATTTCACCGTATTACGCCGCTGCCAGACTTTGGACGGATGCCATCATTGACCCCTTGGACACCCGAAAATGGATTTCGATGGGTATTGAGGCCGCAAATCATGCACCGATTGAGAAGCAATTCAATTTGGGTGTTCTTCAAGTATGATGGAATTAATTTCGAACCACTAACGAAGGTAATTCCAGGTCGAACAGAAACTGGTTGGCACCTTTTAATCCCAATCTGAATACTTTGATCTCTTTACTTTGCAACTTGCTTCCATAATTTCTGTATATGGTAGCCTTTAAGTAAGTAGGCGTCAATTGCTTATTGCCATGATAAGTCGCGTTCACTTTCCAGGTTCCCGGCAGTTCATCATCCAAGAGAAAGTCGGCCATCGAATAGCCCAGCTTCTTTTCGGAACGAATGCGCTCTGGCATGTCCTCCATAGTATGCTTCCAGTTGAAATATTGATTGTTTGGGTTCACAAACTGCAGGTCGAACTCCGCTTCGGAATCGTTCCATTCAAAAACCAATCTTGTGCTTATTCCCTGCTCCTCCAAGTTGAAGGTTCGCTCCCTAATTTTGGTAGTATTGTTATCGATAGCAAACAAATTATCAAGCTCCCGATCCATCATCTTGGATAAATCCAGACTATCCATTGGCAATAAACCTTCCTCCTGTAAATAGGCATGCCTTGCAAAAAGTGAAGTGGCGGATTCCGCCAACCCCAAGCTCCGATAACTATTGGCCATATCTACAAAGCTTTGGGCATATTCCGGACGCAGCATATACACATGTTTGTAGAGCTCATGTGCCTTTTCAAACCGATTTTGTGACTCGTACAAATAGGCCAGTACCTTCAACCAAACAGGATTTTCTTGGAACTGGACAACGTTTTCATCCAAAATCTTATCGGCTTCTTTCCCACCATATTTTTCAAACATCAACCTATAACAATCCAAATAGAAATAGGGAACCTTGGAGAACAATTTTTCATATTCAGCATAGATCCTAAGGGTTTCCTCTAAACTAGATGCCCCATCCATCATTTTTAAATAAGAAGGGTATTCCTCCTTCAGTTCTGTATTGGATACCACCTTCCCAATCACAAAATTGCTACGTAGCCTTGCCTTGTCATAATGCTTGTTGCTGTCCTCCTCCCTTAAACCATGTACACCATTGACCGTATTAATGACCACAACCCCACCGCTGGCAATATGGCCATAACGCCAAACAGCCTGTAGTCCCGGGATAATCCCTACCCGAAGTACCATGGAAACATCCAACCAGTTCGGTGGATCGGTATGGATCATACCGTCAACCTCGTAGAGTACCGGTATTTTTTTCAATGAAGACCCCAAAGTTCTAGTCATGAATAAGGTGCGAACGGGTACTTTATCAGGATAATAAGTTTCTACATTTATGCCTGACCTTCTACTGGCAATGGCTAACAACAAATCCATTCCAGGATGGAATTCTGAGCCATCTATCACCTTAAGATGATAAGCACTTGTAGCTGGACTGATATAACCGAAGGAGGTGTTGACCACTGTAGAATCCGTAAAATAATCCATGGCCAGTTTTTTCTGTCTACTGATTTTCTTTTCAACCACGACTTCATCCAACTGTTCCACCTTGGGATACATTTTGATATTCAGAATATGGGTGACATCCTCCACAATAATTGAAATTGTGTCCATGCCAAGGTAGGTAAACCTCAATTCTTCCTTTGGCCGAGCCTGAATCACATATAAACCATTGTCATCAGAGCCTGTTGTTGTACCAGAAGCAATATTGGTAATATGAACACTGGGCAATGATTTGCCATCATTGGTAATGCGGCCCTTAACGATATTTTGTCCCAAAAGGGTTCCAATGGAACAAAAGATAACTATTAAGGATGTACAGGTTCTCATCATGAACAAATCCGATGTCTTAATTGTGGGCCACCACAGAGGGCAGCTTCAGATTGAACAGGTGCTGGTTGTAGCCGGTCAGTCCAAGCTTGAACACTTTGACCTCCTTACTCTGTAACTTGCTCCCATAGTTTCTATAAACAGTAACTTTTAAATAGGTGGGAGTGAGTTGTTTGTTTCCTAAATAATTTGCATTGATGCTCCATGTCCCTGGAAGTTTATCATCCAACAAAAAGTCGGCCATGGAGTAGCCCAGTTCTTTTTCGGAATAGATTCTGTCCGGCATATCTTCCATGGTATGTTTCCATTGAAAATATTGGTTTTCGGGATTTACAAATTGAAGGTCAAATTCGGCTTCCGAATCGTTCCATTCAAAGACCAATCTTGTGCTAATGCCCTCCTCTTCCAACAAAACTTTTCTTTTACTGATTTTAAGGGTCCCATTGTCCAATGCGAAGAGATTTTCCAGTTCACGTTCCATAATCTTGGCAAGGTCAACAGTATCCCTAGGCAACAACCCTTCATCCAAAAGATAGGCGTGCCTTGCGTATAGAGAAGCCGCCGCTTCAGGATTTTTCAAGTTACGGTAGCTATTGGCCATATCAATAAAACTCTGGGCATAATCTGGCCGTAGGGTGTATACTTCTTTATAAATTTCGTGGGCATTCTGCCATCTTCCTTCCGATTCATAGCTATAGGCCAATGCCTTTAAAGCCACTGGATTGTTTTCAAATGCACTTTTTTGGTCGGAAATGATTTTATCCGCAAAATCCTGATCGTTCCACTGCTCCATAAAGTATTGGTAGTTATCCAATGTAAACCAATAGGAACCAGAATAGGCCCTGGCATTCTTTTCGTATAAAGCGATGGCATCGGATTTCTGTGGACTGGTATAAAGATCCTTTACATATTGGGGGGCATTATTGGCTACCTTTTCGGTCCCCAAAGCCCTTTGATCATAAAAATTGTTCCTGAGCTTGGCACGATCAAAAGGTTTGCCATCGTTTTCTTTTGTTGTGACTGTTCCAGCTTTAGTATTGATGATTACCACTCCGCCTTTCCCCATGGCCCCATATCGTGTAAGGGCTGCATAAGAAGGTATAAAGGCAATCCTTCTCACATTTCCATTGAGCCAGCTGCAATTCACTTCGGTCAAAATTTGCCCATCCACATCAAAAATGGCATCGCCAGCAAGCGTTAAGCTATTTGTTGGTCTCATGGCCACAATGAACTTATCTGTATCCGGTCTACAACTTGCGTATATCCCCGCAAACCTTCCATTGACCAAAAAATTAAGATTAGGGGCCTTGTCCACTTCTTCCTCACCTATTATCCGTAATGAAAAATTGGATGTGTTCTTGTCCATAAAACCAAAAGCCGTTTTGATGACATTGGGATTGGTATCATATTCCAGTTCCAGTTCTTTTTGGCTTTTTAAAATGGTTTTGGATACGGTAACCTCGTCCAACTCTTCCACTTTTTGGGGTAATTTCACATTCAAGACCCTGGTAACATCTTCCACCTTTATCTTCACCGTCTTCATCCCCACATGGGAATACACCAAAATCTCCCCTTTTTGGGTTTCTATCTCATATTTTCCACCGCTATCCGAAACCGTACCCTTTTCAGTACCTTCAATTTGTACACTTACATTTTTAAGGGGACCAAAATCATCGGAAATGGTACCATAGACCGTTTTTGAGTTTTCTTGGGCCAAGGAAATGGCCATGAATAGAAAAAAGGAACAGAATGCAGCATTTTTTTTCATAGCAGTTTTTTTAAGAAATGTACTATTTCCATGCTTAAGTTACTAAATAATGGCATTCAATTGACATGCAGGGACTTGATGTTACGCTTTTCGTCCCTCTCGGTAAAGTATACCACAAGCTGCTCCTCCTTTTGGTCAGGCTTGCCAAAGTTCGTGTAGAGATTACATTTCAACACCAAGGGCAGGGCGTCCGTTTCCGATAGGTTTCCCAAAAATTTGGCGTTCACCACCCAATTGCCCTTCGCCTCTTGGCCATAGAACTCGAATTCCTCCATGGTCAGGCCCTCCTCGATGCCCTGTTTTATCCTTTCTGGTTTGGCATTGGAATATTCCCAGTTGAAGAACCGGTTCTGAGGGTTCACGAACTGGATCTCGAACTCCGCCTCCGGGTTGTTCCACTCAAAGACAAAGCGTGCATCGTACATGACATTGTTCCGGTATTTGGGGTCCACTTGGGTCACATCCATCTGTCCCCCTTTTTGATGGATCAGGTTTTTGATGTCCCTATCCAAGGTCTTGGATATCAAGAAGGTCCTCAGATTCTGAAAGCCCTGTCCCCCGTTGCACAGGGCAATGAGGGCATCCAGTTCCCCTTTAGGTGAGCCATTCCCCAAATAATGCACCTTGTTGTAATTGGCCTGGAGATTGCCACCGTCCAGACGGAGCACTTGATCGTTCACAAGGGCCGCCAGTTCATTTTTCCCCAATTGGGACAGGCATAGCTCCACCATCTTGAGGATACGCCCATCATCGGGGTGCAGCTCCCAAAGATCGGTGATCACTTGGGCTGCCTTGGTTTTGTCCCTTTCCGCGAAAAAGGCATAACTGTCCAGATAGAACTTCAGGTTGTCCAGGTTCAAACTCCGTAGGGAAAGATAGGTCACAAAAGATCCCTCCAGGTTTTCGGCCTGGGCGAACAGATTATAAAAGGGGGAATCCCCTGGCGTTGCCAATCGCTCCTCCTTGTCGTACACGTTGTTCTTCAACCTTGCCCTGTCCTCTACTTGGCCCTCGTTCACCGTGGGCACCTTGGCGGTCTTGGTGGTGATGAGCAACACCCCGTTGCGGCCTATTTCACCATATTTGTTGGTGGCGGCCAGTCCCTTCAGGACGGTGATACTGGCAATGCTGTTGGGATCCAAGAAATTAAAGCGTGCCAAATGATTAGTAGCTGAACTAGATTGCTCCATGGGAATGCCATTGACGACCACAAGCCCATAATTGTTACCCAGCATGGTCCAGTCCGTCCTCATTTTCACCAATCCCAATTCCGGTTCCTGGCCCGGGGCAGCGGATTTTACTTCCACACCGGAAAAGCGGTTCTGTACCACCGTGGAGACATTGGTGTTGATATCCGTGATCTGGTCTTCCCCTATGGTCTGTATGGCCACCCCTACCCGTTTCTCATCAATATCCCCGTACGCCGTGGCCTTGGTGACCAACTTTTCCTTGCGTTCCTCTACCAGCACCACTTCGTCCAGGGCCACTACCTTGGAGGATAGGAAGATCTTATTGTTGTCCATATCGGACACGGCATAATCCAATACTGCCCCTTTTTCACCACCGCGTATGTAGAGACTGTCGTTCCTGCTTGCGGGAATACTGAAATTTCCCTCCGCATCGGTATAATAGAACTCGTCCGTTCCCTTGATTCCAATGGCCACATGGGGAGAGGGCACATTATCAATATACACCCTTCCCGTCACCAAATTGCCCGTGGCATCAGCATTTTCCTGCCGGTTTCCAATGTCCAATATGGAAGCGTAATCCATCAACCTGGCACGATTGATCAAAGCGGTCCGCTTTAGGAAATCCTCATTTCTGGCCAGGGCGCTGTTGACGATTACACTGCCCTTCTCTAACAACAGCCGGTCCCCTTTGAAAAGGGCGTTGCCATCGGTGAACACGTATACCTTTTTGCCCTCTATCCTTTCATTGAGCTGCGAATAGATCGTTGCTCCTGCGTAGGGAAGGTTTTCCAGTCTTTGTTTTAGGCTTGACCAATCGCCTCCCTCTACCCTATATCTTTCCTCGATCACTTCCGTCCCGAATAGATAAAGGACGATTTTCTGGTCTGGTTTGTTCGCTATTGCCTTGCCCAAAAATTCGAATTCCTTTTCCACGTCCCTGTCCATCATGGAAAGGGAGGTGTCCCAACAAATAAACAATTGTCCAGGATCTGCCTGCGGATACAGTTTCACGAACAGGCAGCTGAGTAGAATACAAAAGATCATAGGTAACCTCATATCTGTTTTGTTGGATGGTTACCTAAGTTACAAAAAATCAGTTCCCTAATTGAGGTTTAGGTCGGGGGATGAGCAACATTTCGGTTTGTCTACCATTTACGTACCTAAAACCTTCTTCCCCATAAAATCCAGGTTCTTCCAGCATAATACGGATATCCCTGTTCCATTCGGGAATATTCACGGTGGCATTCAGTTCTATGGCATACGCCGTATTGGGATTAAGTGGATAATTTTCCCCATCATCCTTCATCACACCACCTTGTGCATCCCACATTCCGATGGTTGTTCCTGCTGAATGCCCATAAGTACCCAAGGGATGGGTATAAATCGAGGGGCGAAGACCTGCATCCTTCGCAGCTTGAAGGGATTTGGCCAAAATATCGTTCCCCACCCTTCCCTTGATCATATTCTGGGTCAGGAAATCCTGCACTCGGTTACCATCCTTAAAGGCGTTGACCAAAAATTCAGGGGCTTCCCTTTCGTCCGGTAACAAAACATAGCCCATTTCTTGACAGTCCGTATTGAGTCTCAAGTAAGTGATACCAAAATCGCAATGCAACAAATCCCCAGGCAGGATCACTTTTTCAACTTCACCTGCTGAAAATGCAGCTAGATGACTAACCAATCCTTCATTGTTTCTTTGGATATCCACTGTTGGATGAAACCACGTTTCCAAACCAAGATCGGTCACTTTTTGACGCATCCACCATACCACATCGTCCGTAGTAGTGATGCCGGGTGTAATTACTTTTTCTGAAAAAGCTTCGGCAATAATACTGTGTGTAATATCGGTCAATTGTGCAAAAATGGCCATTTCCCTCGGGGTCCGGGTCTCAATCCAACGTACGGCCAGCTGTTCTGCAGAACCAACTCTGGAATGATATTTTTTTGGAAGATTGGCCATGAACTCATCATAATCCGTCTTGTCCAAACCATCGGCAATGTTGTGATCCTTCGAAAAATTGAGCCCTATTTTCTTCGGATTTCGCTCTTCGATCAGTTCCATTAAACGTTTCCATTGATTGGGTTCCTGTTCCTTGTCCCAAGCGGAAATAATGCTCTTCCCTACGTTATATCGGGCAACTGCCAATTTATCAATGGTGTTTTTGTCCTTGTTCCTATAAAATAACAAAATGGTGCGCCTTCTGGTATTTAACCAAGTAGCGGGCAACATGGTCTTTATTACAGGATCTTCATTGTATTCCCTTGAAATCACTATCCACATATCAATTCCGGTGCGGTCCATTAACTCTGGTAGCAGGATGTTGAAGCGTTCTTCCAAAATTTCATCCACCACACGGGCCCGCTCTACTTCGGGTAAAATTTCTTGAGCAAAAAAGGTAAATGGAATCAACAGAAAGATGAGTCGGATGGTTTTTTTCATGGGGTTATTTTTGGTTGTTTTGAATGCTCAAATTACAAGATTAATTTTAAAGTTTTATCGCGATGAATCTTTTGCGTGGCCGTTTCCACAAAAGATTTTACAAAGTAAATGTCCTTTGGCACTTCATATTTTGAAATACTTGCTTGAGACTTGATTTTTTGAAGTATTTCGTCAGTGGGCAAAGGTTGTCCTTCGATAACCAAAATCAGTTTTTCACCCAAAACTTCATCAGGAATACCTGCCACAAAAAAACGGGAAGGCATTAGAGGGGTCAACTTGGCTTCAATGGATTCTGGCATTAATTTGATACCTCCTGAATTGATTATGGAATCATACCGTCCTAACCATGTAAATTGATTTGTTCCCTTTAGTTCCACAATGTCATTGGTAATGACCTTTTCGTTGGCCACTTTTGGGGCATTTATGACCAAACAACCTCGGTCATCAGTAGACAATGTTATATTGGGAAGAGTTTCAAAATACGGTTTTGGTTCTGGGGCGATTTCCTTAACGGCAATATGGGTGATGGTCTCTGTCATGCCATACGTTTCATAAACCTGGGTAGAGCCACTTTCCAGCACAGCACGAAGTTTATCATTCACTGGGGCACCGCCAATAATTAAAATACCTACCCTATCCAATTCTTGTAAAGATTGTTCCACTTGAAGCGGTACCATCGCTACAAAATCATAAAGTTTTTTGTTGTGTTGCAGTGGATTTGAACTAGGCTCCACTTCATCTAAATGAAGGCCCAGGACCATGGCACGAACCAACATCATTTTTCCTGCAATGCCTGAACAGGGCAAACAAAGGAGTGCTTGTTGTTTTGGCTTCAGTTGAAAATATTCCCCAGTGGCTAAGGCAGAATTGACCATATGTTCCTTGTTCAATTCAATCCGTTTTGGCTTGCCTGTAGAGCCAGAGGTAAAGACTTCCAAGGTGGGTTTGTTCGATATCCAATCCAACACGAATTGCCCGATGACCACTTCATACGGTTCACCTTCCTTAACCAAACTATATCCTATTTCGGAAAGGTCATCCAGATTACAGGAAAAGCCGTTGAATTTAAAATCGGGATGTATGTTATGCCAAATCGGAATCTCCATCGGTCAGGGCTGCAAATTCTTCCTTGGTCAATACTTTTCCAAATAGACGTTCCTTCCAATTTTTCCAACCATACTTTTGGGAAAAAATAAGGATGAGAATCGGGTAAAATACAAAAACAGGCACCAAAACATCCCAACCAAGTATAGGCTCGGAAACATCTTTATAAAGGGAATTGGTATGGAATGCTGTCCAGTCCGCAGTGACCAAAAGTGCCGTAAAAAGGTTGTTCGCTGCATGGAATCCGAGCGGGAGTTCCAATCCTTCGTCCATCAACGTCAATATGCCCAAAAAGAAACCCGTACCAATGTAGAACACCAAAACACCGTACCCCAGTTTTTCAACTTCTGGATTAAAGATGTGCAATAGACCAAAAAGTGAAGAGCTTACCACAAACGGCAGCCACTTTGTCTTGGATGCAATCCCTATGCCCTGCATAAGATAACCACGTGTGAAATATTCTTCAAAACTGGTCTGTATGGGCACCAAAACGATGGAAAGGACCAACAACACCAAAAACGGCATGGGCTTAAAGTTGAAAACATAGTTTTCTGGGGAAAGGTAAATATCCAACAATACCATTAGGGAAGAAACGATGCCCCAAAGACCGAATGCGAAAAGAATCCGCTTCCAATCCACTTTTTTACGCGAAGTGGTAAAACTGGTAAAGGACTGTTGATGTACGAAGCGCACAACCAACCAAAGACTACCCATGGCAGCCACAAAAGTCAACAATACCAAAAAGAAGAACATGTTCAACCCTAGCGTATCGGCCATGGCCCCATAATCCATAGCCATGTTCATCATGGAATCGGATTTTAATATGAGTGCCACCAATAAGGGAATCCCACCTAAAATCTGCCATCCAAAAAAAATGATCAAAAGACCAACGATGTACCGCCAACCTTCGCTTAATCCCTTGTATCCTTGCTCTATAAACATATTTTTTCAATTTCTTTTTGGTTCCAACTCTTGTATTGTCTATAATATATATTCCCTTGGGAAACTTCAAGTGGACTATCAATATTATTGGTATATAAACTCCCTGTTCCCAAACCTTGTGGCATGGATGTATTCAAGGAATAGTTCCATTGTGCTATGGCATTAAGGCCAATATTACTTTCCAGTGCACTGGTGACCCACCAACCGATATTGTATTTTTCGGCAATTGCTATCCATTGTTCACTTCCTGCAAAACCACCTACCAAACTGGGTTTTAAAATAATGAATTGTGGCTTTATAGTTTGTAGTAGTTTTTCTTTTTCTGTTACTGAAAATATTCCTATCAACTCTTCATCCAACGCAATGGACAATGGGGAATCTTCACATAGTTGGGCCATTACTTCCCATTGTTTGGGTTTTATGGGCTGCTCTATGGAATGTAATTGAAATGCTGCCAATATTTCCAATTTGTGCAATGCGTCCTCAGGGGGAAAAGCCCCGTTGGCATCAACCCGCAATTCTATTTCATTTGGGTCGAAGTTGTTGCGTATGGATTTTAAAATGGATAATTCCTTATTAAAATCAATAGCACCAATTTTCATTTTGATGCAACGGAAACCTTCATCCAGTTTTTTCTGCAATTGCGATAACATGAATCCTTCATCACCCATCCAAATCAACCCGTTAATGGGAATTGGAGCTTCCTTTTTTGTGAAATCAGAAGGGAAAAGTTCAAATGAATCTTGACTCGCCAGGGATAAAAATGCCTGTTCAAGCCCAAACTGAATGGAAGGAAAAGCCATCAATTCATCCAATAGTTGCTCTTTTTCCAAATGGATGTTTTGACAGACCCACTCCAGTTTTTGTTCATATTCAGGAACATCATCAATACTCAGACCTTTTAAAAGTCCACATTCCCCGATACCTGTTTTTCCATTCTCATTGAGAATCAAAAACCAAGTTTCCTTCTGCGTCAAAATACCACGTGAAGTTCCACTGGGAACTTTAAAATTAAGGGTGTACTTTTTGTAGGTTGCTTTCATCCTGTGCTACCAAATTTAACTATATTTTACATCTAAAAGAGAACAAATGGCAAGCATCGCGGGAAAAACGATTTGGATTACAGGTGCCTCTTCAGGTATAGGAAGAAGTCTGGCATTGGAACTGAGCAAATATCCCTGTAACCTTATTCTTTCCTCACGGAAAACAGGCGAATTGGAATCGGCAAAGGAAGCCTGCAGAGGTACCGAAAATATTTCCATTTTGCCCTTGGACCTGAAAAATCATGACCAAATGGAAATGGTTGCCAAAAAAGCTATTTCGTTTTATGGCAAAGTGGATATTCTGGTCAACAATGCCGGGATTAGTCAACGGTCATTGATCAAGGACACCGATATGACTGTTTACAAACAGCTTATCGATATTGATTATTTGGGGACCGTGGCGCTGTCCAAAGCAATCCTCCCCTATTTTTTGGGTCAAAAATCAGGACATTACGTTACCGTTACCAGTCTGATGGGCAAATTTGGTTCTCCCTATAGATCAGGATATTGCGGGGCCAAACATGCCCTACATGGCTTTTTTGATGTGATGCGGATGGAGCACGAAAAAGATGGGATAAAAGTAACCTTGGTTTGTCCTGGTTTTGTACAGACCAATGTGGCCAAAAATGCATTAACAGCTGATGGCACACCCCAAAAAACAGATGATACTGCAACCCAAAATGGTATTTCCCCTGAATTGGCAGCCCAAAAAATGATCAAGGCAATCACAAAGGAAAAATTTGAAGTGAATATTGGTGGAAAAGAAATCAGTGGCGCTTACCTGAAACGGTTTTTTCCCAAATTACTGCATAAAGTAGTCCTTAAAAGTCAGGTGCGGTAACCTAACTAAAATTGAACCAGAACCTGACCCCGTCGTTCTGCTTATCAATATTGAGCTTGGATTGAAGCTGGTTCACCAAACGATTGATCAAGCGAATACCCATAGAGGAATGGCTTCTTTCTTCCGTATCTTCAGGCAGACCGACCCCGTTGTCCGAATACTCAAAATAGCCCTGGTCGCCATTTTTACGAAGGTGGATGTAAATCTTACCATTTTCATCATTTTCTGGGAAAGCATATTTGAAGGAATTAGAGACCAATTCATTCAAAATCAGACCAAAAGGAATGGCCCGGTCAATATCCAGCTCGGTACCTTCGGCATCTATGGTAATGCTGATGTTATGCCCTCCCTTTTTGTAAACGGACTGCACGCTATTGATCAAGCTTTCAATATAACCCTGCATTTCAATAACCGAAAGGTCATCATTCTGATATAATTTTTGATGGATCAAGGCCATGGCCTTTACCCTACTCTTTCCTTCTTCCAAGGCCTCGATCGCCGCCTTACTTCTCGTATTTTTGGTCTGTAAACTTAACAAGCTGGACACCATCTGAAGGTTGTTCTTTACCCTATGGTGAATTTCTTTCAAGAGGGAATCCTTTTCTATCAAGGCATTCTCTATGATATGTTTTTGTTCGGCGATCAGTCGTTGGTTTTTGATACTCTTCATATAGGCATACACCAATCCTGCAAATCCCAACAAGGTGAATATCAATGAAATGATGACCAAATTAATCTGTTCCTCTTTCGCTTTCATTTCACTACGGGCTTGGGCGTTTATTTGCTTTTGCTCGTTAATGATACGCAAGCTGTTCTGCATTTCCTCATTGCCCACAACCGTAACCAACTGCTGTTTGATCAGGGCCGCCTCTTTTTGGGACATGGAATCATTAATCCTTTCATTGCGTTTATAATAAATCGCTGCGTTCCTGTAGTTTTCAATCTTATCGTAATATGCAGCCAATAGGCTATTCCGCTTTATGGTCTGAAAAACGGTGATGTTGTCAAATTCAGCATCCAAATATTTTTTGGCCTCTGTAAAGCGTTCCATTTTTAAATAGGCATCGGCTAAATAGAGTGTATTTTCCACCACTTGACTCTTATCGCTATTTTTGGGAGATGTCTTTAGTACCTCGATACTGTTCTGCAATAATGGAATAGCTTCCTCATATTCGCCAAGTTGAACATGGCATTTGGCAATATTCCCTTCTATTTCTGCCTTTAAAAGATCACTTTCAAAAATATCGGCGTCACTTTTCTGGGTGGATATATCATTCAGGTATACATCCAAATAAGCATTGGCCTTTTTAAGTTCGCTCAGAGCGGTCGGGGCCGAGTTGTCCAACCGTAAATAATTCCCCACTTTACTGTGGTATTTGGCCAGACCATAGGAATCATTGTCCGCAATGGTCGGTTTGACTTCCATGATGTATTTGTTCCTCGCTTCGGTATAAAGTCCAAGGTTGCTGTAGATATCGTAGAACGCTACATTATCGGTAATGCCCAGTTCACGCTTTTTTTTCCGAATTTCTATTTGCTTATCGAACAACTGAAGATTGGCAAAATTATCATCCAACATTTCCAGGATGATTTTTTTGGATTCAAAGTTCAATGAATCTTCGGACAGGTATAGTTCCTTGGCCAAAGCGGTACTTTTATCATATTCGCCCAAATCGTTGTATACCTGTGCCTCCATTACACGATACATTTTGGATGCCAAGGTGTCGTTGGTCTTTTCTGCATTGGACAAATAAACTTTGATGGTGTCCAACCAATCGTAAGCGGAATGGACATTGTAGCGGTTCACCGAATTGAAGAAAACATTGAACCTGGTGGATGGGGCGCCTGCATCCTGAAATTCCTTTAGCACACTTTGCTCATCATCCGTAGCGACTTGAGCCGAGGCAGTAAAAAGAAAAACAAAATATAAGGTGGTGAATAAATATCTTACGTAACGTCCCATTAATTTTCTTGATACGGAAACCGCTTTTTAATTGGAACGGCTCCATATGATTTTGTGCCCATTTTTCCTTTATAGCCCCTATAAATGGACAATTTCAGAGACGAAAAACAGTCGCTGAAAACCAAGTATGGGGTATATAAAGAACGTTAGTTTGATCCCAAAATTAAATTCCAGACATCAGACTTGCCCAGTATTGTTGTGAAAACCCCATATTCTGTTGTGAAAAGGCCATCAATGTATGTCAATAGGCATTATATCGATGTTTTGTGCATTTCATGGAATAGATCAATGAATTTGGAGCTGGCAAAAATCAAAAAAGGTCTTGCCGATTGAACAAGACCCTTTTACGAGAACACTATATGAAAATGAAAAAATTACTTTCTGATTAATTACATGGTAAAAGTATATTTCAGGTATCTGCGAAGGAAATTATTGTTGCGAAGTTGCCGGTAGCTGTGGTGATTTCACCTTTTTATGACTTTTATTCAATGTGTGGTTATCAATTATCAATGGACAGTGGACAATTAACAATGAGCAATGAATTACCTGTATGGGCATCCATTCCTTTATTGAGATTCTTCGCTGTGCTCAGAATGACAAGAAAGGCATTGGCAAGGAATATGTGTAATTCGTGTCAATCAGATTAGTCCAAACTTGAGATTCTTTACTACGTTCAGAATGACAAGCAAAATCCATATTAGTGGCATTCGGGAAATTCGCGTCCAACTCTGATCAGAAGAAACTGGGATTCTTCGCTGTGCTCAGAATGACAAGAAAGGCATTGGCAAGGAATATGTGTAATTCGTGTCAATCAGATTAGTCCAAACTTGAGATTCTTCACTACGTTCAGAATGACTAGCAATATCCATATTAATGTCATTCGGGAAATTCGTGTCTAACGAAATTGAGATTCTTCGCTGTGCTCAGAATGACAAGAAAGGCATTGGCAAGGAATATGTGTAATTCGTGTCAATCAGATTAGTCCAAACTGGAGATTCTTCACTACGTTCAGAATGACAAACAAGATTCTTATTGGTGGCATTCGGGAAATTCGTGTCTAACGAAATTGAGATTCTTCGCTGTGCTCAGAATGACAAGCAATATCCATATTAATGTCATTCGGGAAATTCGTGTATAACTCTATTCAGAAGAAATTGAGATTCTTCACTGCGCTCAGAATGACAGGTTGGATAGTATAAAATCAAAAAGAGCCTTGCCACTTGGGTCAAGACTCTTTTACGAGAACACTATATGAAAATGAAAAAATTACTTTCTGAATTATTAACACTGCTAAAGTATGGTGGACTAACCTGAAGGGGAAAATTATGTTGTGAACCCCATAAAAGTTGTGGTAATTTTCCAAATTCAATATTGTGGTATAAAAAAAGCGCCCAATTTGGGCGCTTCCATATCATCAAAAGGGTTATCCCTTAACTGTTCATGGATGAAAGAATGAAATCCTTGAAGTCCTTGGAGATAGGTATCAAATTATTGTTGATTACAATATCCTTGGAATTGATGGCATCAATGTGGTCCACATTTACGATGTAGGATTTGTGCGCTCTATAAAATTTATTCTGTGGTAATTTTTCTAGATAATCCTTTAACGGGGAACGTACTAAAAACTTCTTATCCACCGTATTCACTTCCAGATACACATTGTCCGCCTTTATAAAATGGATATCCTTGAACTGTATCCTATAATAAAGATGCTGCTTCTTCACAAAAATGGAATCCTTAAGTACCGAGTTTGAGGTGAAACTTTCCCCTGCATCTTCAAACTCCTTGCTATTTTCTTTTCTGGAGTAGCTAAAGTTGGAAAGTGCAATCTCAATGGAAGTATACAGATCCTGCTGCTCAAAAGGCTTTACCAAATAACCATCCGGTTTAACGGTCTTGGCATTTTCCACAGTGGCCCTATCCGAGTTGGAGGTCACAAAAATGAACGGAATGTTATAATTTTCCCGGATATGCTTGCCTAGATCAATACCTGTCTTGTCCGAAGCCAAGATAATATCGATCAACACCAAATCAACATGGTTGTTCTTCAATACCTCCACGGCCTGTTCGTACACTATGACATTATCTACAATCTCATACCCAATTTCTTCGAGCATGGATTGCATGTCATCAGCAATGATAACGTTGTCCTCTACGATTAGAATTCTGATTGGATGTTCCAAGTTCCTTAAAGTTTATCTGGTTGTTAATCAAATTTACAAAAAAATATTGACTGCCGTGAAGAAGAGTATAGCAAGTAAAAAAGTGCCCAATGCCAACTTTTTCAGTTCTCCGTCCAACTTCACCGGTTCGTGGGTCAACATAACTTTTCTCAAGTGGGTCAATAATGGCACAAAAGCCAACATAAAAAAACTATGGCTCCAATGCATGCCCACTACCCCAATATAAATCAAAAAACACAGCAACGCTGTTAAAATCAGGAAGAAATGGTAGCGTTTACCGTTTTTGAACCCCATTTTAACCACCAACGTTATTTTTCCGTGTTTTTTATCGGATACTATATCCCGAAGGTTATTGAGATTCAAAACCCCAACACACAATAGTCCTATGGCCACTGCAGGCAGAAACGAAGCTACGTCCAAGCTTTTGGTAAATAAAAACATGCTCCCTAAAACGCCTAACAAACCGAAGAATAAAAACACAAATAAATCTCCCAATCCCTTGTAGCCATAAGGGTTGGAGCCCATGGTATATTTTAGGGCGGCCCAAATGCTCAAAATTCCAAGTGCGGTAAAGAGGATAATGTATGGCACGTTTTCCAAACCAAATGCTCTGTAAATTAGAACCAAGGCCAAAATCATGGATATGGCAATGGAAACTATAATCCCTTTTTTGAGGGATTCCCTTGTTAGCAAACCACTTTGCAGTGCCCTAGCCGGACCTATGCGGTCTTCATTGTCCGTGCCCTTTACCCCATCCCCATAATCGTTTGCAAAATTGGAGGTCACCTGAAAACCGATGGTGGTCAAAAGGGCCAGAATAAAAATGGAAAGTTCAAAAAAACCTTGTTTGGTGGCCAAAGCGGCCCCAGTAAAAATTCCTGAAAGGGAAAGCGGGAGTGTTCGTAATCGTGCGGCCTGAATCCAGGTCTTCGTATTTGCCAAGCTTAAAACGGATCTTCTATTTTAATTCTTTTGCCATCTTGGTAAGACGCCACGAATGCATCCTTGAATCCCATATCCACTAACTGCTTTCTAAAGGATTGGGCTTCTTGCAAGGTTTCAAAATTACCAAGGGAATAGGCATAAAAAGGATTGGTCTTTACAAAAAGGGTATTGGTCAAAGCTTCAGAAGCCAAAGTCACATTATTATCTACAAATGATTGGACCTGAACGGAATAAATTTTTTCCTTATTCAAAAATTCCTTGGCCAAATAGAATTCTTTTACCAAGCTGAGTTCCTCGTTTTGGGATTTCAAGTTATTGATCCTTGCCTTGATCACATCCAAACTATCGATGGAAACCAGTACATTGCTTTGGTTCTCGAAAGATTGCTTGCTACTCCATCCAGCGGTAAAGGATGTAATGGCCAAAATACCGATGACAAAGATTCCCACAAAACCCATAAGAATGTTGCGCTGTATCTTTAATTTACGCAAATCTTTGTTCTTGTATTTGATCTGATCCAGTAATCTTTCGTTGATAATCTGGGCCTTATCTATATCCTTATGAAGGTCCAACAAATCACTTTCTTCAATAAAAGGCATGTTGTCAAGGGGTTATGGGTTAATATAATGTTCAATACGCATCTTTTGTCATCTTAAAAACGTATCCTTACAAATGTAAAATTTTTACCTAAAGAAAAAAACTCAATGGTATGAAAATTACACACTTATAAAGCAAAAAACCTAGGTTTTGACCTCCCTTCATATGAGTCGGATGCCATCATCCTGAATAATGATCTTTCGTTGGCGATACAAAATCCCCACTCCCTTTTTAAAGGCTTTTTTACTCAGGTGAAGTTGATCCTGGATCTCTTCCGGTGTAGACTTGTCATGTAACGGCAGAAAACCGTTATGCTGCTGCAATTTATCCAAGATCATCTTGGCTGTGGGTTCCAACATCTTGGCACCAATGGGCTGCAGGGAAATATCTATTTTATGGTCCTCGCGAACTTTTTTCACAAAACCCTTGAGCTTATCCCCTATGGAAATGGGTTGAAAAATATCGCTGTCAAAAATAAGTCCCTTGAATTTATTGTCCACAATTACCTCCCAACCCAATGGTGTTTTTCTGTAGACCATAAGATCTACCTCGGTATTGGCTTGGTATTCGGGATTTTGGTTGGCCAAAACTTTATCCAGCTTACTGGATCCGGTAAGTCTTTGACTTTCCTCATCCATGTAACAATACACCAAATATTTCTTGCCTTCTTCCATTCGTTGGGACTGTTCCCTAAAGGGAACGAGCAAGTGTTTTTCAAGGCCCCAATCCAAAAAGGCACCATAGGCACTGACTTCAGCTACTTTTAAAAAGCCAAATCCATCACGTACGATATAAGGGGTTAACGTAGTAGCGACAGGACGTTCACTATTATCCAGATAGCAGAATACCGTTATGTCGGAGTCTATTTTAAAATCGTCCGGCACATACTTGTTCGGCAAAAGAATTTCAGTTCCCTCATCGTCCTGTAAAAAAAGTCCAACACTGGTGGATCTTTCTATTCTAAGCGTATTATAATCGCCAAGTCTTATCATATCGCAAAAGTAGAACAAAAAAAGCTGCCCAAATTGGACAGCTCTTTAAAACGGCGTTGTAATCTTAATTATAAACCGATTCTTTTCCAAAGTGCTTGGTCAACATATAATAGATGACCGCCCTATGTTTGTTTTTTTCGGATTGCCCATACTTGGCAATGACCTTGTTGATGCCTTCCATCAAAGCCGGACTATCTGCTAGTCCCAACTTCTTGATTAAGAAATTGTTCTTTACAGTCCCCAATTCTTTTTCATCCGATCCGGATACTTTGGAAGCATCCAAATTGTAGATGGCCGGACCAAGGCCAATGGCCACTTTGGTCAATAGGTCCATATTGGGTGTTTCTCCGAATTTGGATTTGATGTCCTCTGCGTACTTTACGATCAACTCGTCTCTTTTGCTCATGATTGATTAGTGTTTTATGGATTCATAGCGTAGCCTCTAAGATATAAAATCGAAGTAGCCAAGCAAAATTTTATTGTTCAGTTCCCTTGGTGTGCTTATCTCTAAAATCTTCGGTTTTGCTGATGGACTATAAAAACTGTCCATGTTTTGCAGGACTTCCGTTTCGTTTTCTGCCCTATCATATCCAAATTCGTACATCTGTGCCAAATGCTCAGCCGTTAGTGCGTGATGCGTTTCAAAATAGGTGGTAAATTCTTCGGTTTCCTCTTTACCAGGAAGGATCCTAAAAATTCCCCCTCCCCCATTGTTGATGAGGATGATCCTGAAATCGGGCCTAATGTACTGGTTCCATAACGCATTGCTATCATAGAAAAAACTAAGGTCGCCCGTAACTAAAAGGGTCGGTTCAGGATAATGTACCGATGCCCCAACGGCGGTGGACGAGCTTCCATCAATACCGCTTGTGCCTCGGTTGCAAAATACCTTTAGGGATTTGTGCATGGGGAACAATTGGGCATATCTAACCGTTGAACTATTTGCCAAATGCACCTGATACCCTTTGGGTATGTACTTCATCAACCTATCAAACACGAGAAAATCGGAAAAAGGAATTTGTTCCAGATACGCTTCCCTCTTAGCTTCGTATTTAGATTTAATTGTTTCCCAATAGGACTTGTATTCACCGGTTTTGGTTGGCGAAATTTCCAAATGATTGAAAAAAGTGTTCGGGTTTAGTTTGATGTGCTCCGTAAGACAATAAAAGGTGTTGTATGCTTTTTTGGAATCAATATGCCAATGATGCTCGGGCTTGTATTTTCGCAGAAACGCCTTGATTTTTTTGGAAACGATCAAACCTCCGAAAGTGACCAATAGTTCTGGTTGCAACTTTTTGAAGAGTTCGTCACTATCTTTTGATTTTTCAATTGGGGCGATGATGCTGTCGATGCTCGGGAAAAAATCCGGATGGTGCAGGTTGGAAGTCGTTTCCGTAAATACCAAGGTATTACCGTCACTGGCCAACTTCTCCATTATGCTCTCATCCAAAGTGCCTGGACGATCTACGCCTACCAAAATCATTTTCCGTGTACACTCTTTCCAAATTTTGGAAAGTTCCTCCAAATTTTGGTCGATTATCATTTCCGAAGGTTCAAATGGTATTTCATTGATTACCACCGATGGCGTTTCCACCTTCCCATACAAAGGTTCTTCAAAAGGAATGTTGATATGTACTGGGGATTTCTGCTGAAAAGTAGCTTCCAGTGCTTTCCCTATTTCCGACTCATTGAATTGCTGCACCGTTTCTTGACTTTCTTCCAAAAGCCATGGCCCATAGTTGGAGATTTTGTCCGTAGCGTGGTTTACATCTTGTTTTAAATTGGCTTCGTACCCAATATGTCTTTCCAAAACATGTTCTTGCCGAATGGTCTGCCCGTCCCCAATATCGATTCGGTAACTGGGACGATCCGCGGAAACCACAATCAAGGGAATATCACTATAAAAAGCTTCTGCAACAGCGGGATAATAATTTAAAAGGGCACTGCCGGATGTACATACCACTGCCACAGGTTCTTGCAACTGTTGGGCCATTCCCAAGGCAAAAAATGCCGCACAACGCTCATCCACAACACTATAACAACGGAAAAATGGATTCTTCGTAAAACTGATGGTCAACGGAGCATTCCGAGATCCTGGGGAAATCACAATATGTTTAACACCCTTGGATTTAAAATACAAAACCAAGGTCTGGGCAGAGGGAATATCAGAGTACATCATCAACTACAAAAATACATCTGAAAAATGTATTGCCATATGTTATGCGCAACTTATTATAGAATGCGAAGCATGGTTTTGCTTTTGTTCTGGGTCTCTACCCATTCTTGCTCCGCAACCGAACTGGCCGTAATACCGCCGCCCACATAAATGGAAGCCGAGTCGGCATTAATTTCCATACATCGCAAGTTCACAAAAAGGGAGGTCTCACCATCTGTATGCATGTTCAATTCCCCTAAAAATCCGGTATAAAAAGTACGCTTGTATTGTTCATTTTGAAGGATGAATTCCTTGGCAGCCTTTGTAGGTATGCCACATACGGCCGGAGTGGGATGCAAGGATTCAATGATATTCAATAAGCTGGTATCCGGGCGAGGAATACCGTTTACCTCGGATCGTAGATGCCACAGATTACCTGCCTTAACCGATTCCGCTTGTCCAATTTCCAGATTTTCCATCAAGGTGCCCAGAGAATTCCGGATATGATCCGAAACCATTTGCTGCTCTTCAATTTCTTTTGCACCCCATCTCGGGTTTATATTTTCTTCAAAAGGAAGGGTTGCGGCCAATGACATGGTGGTCAACTTTCCATCCTTGATTTTGACCAAGGTTTCAGGAGTAGCACCACACCATGTGCCCACTTTGGGGTGATGAAAGAAATAGCAAAAGGCATTGGGGTAATTGCCGAGTAAATCTTTAAAAATGGGAATCGGTGATTTTGATATTTTCTCCTCCAGTTTTCGGGAAAGGACTACTTTCTTTAATCGACCTGATCGGATTTCCTCTATCCCTTTTTCAACCAAATGGATGTGTTCCATTTTGCCCAATTCTGATACGTCAAAATCTTTGGTATTCCCTCTTCCTTCTTCTTCAACATTGAATTGATAACATTTATCGGGCCGAATCAAGATGACACCTTCCTCCATTGAAAAAGGAGCAAAAACAAAACCGGTTTCTGAAAAATCCGTTATTATATTCAGGTCAGCATTGGATTGAAAAATAGCGATTACGGATACTTCATTGGGTTTTCTATAAATGACAAACGGTAATCCATGCTCCAAACAAGAACCGATTCGATCAAAAATATATTGGGAATCTTTATTTTCTGGGTAATGCAATGGTGGTCAATTTACAGTTGGAAATGAGTTCCCCCGCCTCATTGGTAATCTTTATCTCCCAAAGTTGGGTGGTTCTGCCTTTGTGCAATATGGAAGCCCTGGCGTATACATATCCTTCTTTAATGGATTTGACATGGTTGGCGGCAATTTCGATTCCACGGACAAAAAATTCCTTTCCATCCAAAAAAATATAGGAAGCCGCACTGCCCACACTTTCGGCCAAGGCCACAGAGGCACCTCCATGCAAAACGCCATCAGGTTGGTGTACCCTTGGTGTTACAGGCATTCTAGCCAAGAGAAAGTTTTCACCCACATCAATGTAGGTAATGTCCAGCGTTTCCATTAAGGTTCCCTTGCAAATTTGGTTGCATACGGCTAGAATTTTCTCTTTATGTTCGTTCATTCTCCTATTTTTTGTAAAATTACATAAAGCTTTGGCAATAACTAATCAACCCCCATGATTATGCCCAATATTGAAAAGTCGGTAACCTATACCACTGAAAACACGTATGTAACGCTCAATGAAATTACTTCCAAAACCAAGAATATTTGGCTATCGTTCCACGGCATTGGGTATTTGAGCCGCTATTTTGTCAAGTATTTTGAAAGTTTGGATCCCGATGAAAATTACATCATAGTTCCACAGGCACCATCCAAATACTACTTAAAAAATGAATATAAATATGTGGGTGCCAGTTGGCTTACCAAGGAAAACACGGTTTCGGAAATTGAGAACGTCATCAATTACATTGATGCGGTATTGGATTCCGAAAATCTCCCCAACAACCTGAATCTTAATCTATTCGGATTTTCACAAGGGGTCTCGGTTTTAACTCGTTGGTTGGTCCGAAAAAAACTCCCTTGCAGCATGATAGTGCTTTACGCAGGTGGAATTCCAAACGAATTGACCTCAGAAGATTTTGCCTTCTTGGATTTTGATCGAACCAAAATCAAAATCATTTATGGGGACCAAGATGAATTTTTAACCCCTGACAGACTTGAAATAGAACATCAAAAAATAGAGACTTTGTTTCGTGGCCATGCCTACATCATCACCTTTAAAGGGGGGCATGAGGTGAAACCAAAGATTATCCGGAAATTGATGAACGAACCCACCGAATTGTGAGCTTAACGCTTCTTGTCGGTCTTTTCCTTCTGGGTTTCTTCTTCAGGATAATATTTGATAACCCTTGTAGTATAGGTGTTATCCGGGGTGATGATTTTTTTGGTCCAGTTTTTTGGGGAATGCCCATCAAATTGAAAGATATATTCATCCACCGCTTCGGTGTTCAAGGTTTTGGTGACTACTTTTTGTAATACCCCTTCTTTATAGCTGTAGAACAATTTCTTCTGAGACACAAATTCTTTATCCCCAGCATTATATAAAAAATCTTCTTGGGTCAAAAGTTTCCCTTCTGGACTGTATACTTCTTCCACAGCGGTATTGGGTTCGCCGTCCAAATATTCCTTGGTCAAAATTACTTTTTGGATGCCTTTTGTTCCCTTTCGCTCGGAAGTCCTGATCGATTTTTCCAAAACTCCATTGGTGAAAGTACTCACGGTCAATTCGTTCTTGAAAGGCGTATACTCCAAAGTCGTTTCGTCCACACCATCAATATTGGAGGAAATGATACGGACCAGTTTACCGTCCTCATTGTATTGGTATTCCTCTTTTTCCAAAAATTGCTTGTCATAGGATACAATTTTTTCCACCACCTTCCGTGTTGGAACCGTATCCACAGTATAAAAATTGGCCATGGAGGTGGATTCGTCAAGCACATTGTTCTTGTAACTTTCCATGCGCTTTTCCAACAATTCCCCATTACGGTATTTGTAATCGGTAATGTCTTGATCGGATTCATTGTACTGGGTAATGGTCTTAGTCAGGATGCCTTCCTCATTGAACTCAAAATATTCACGGCCATAATCCGTAATCACCAAACACGATTTCACCTTACCCTTAAGATCAAAGTCCTCTACCTTAAATATTTGAACCTCTTGGGCACAAACGCCAAAAACCTGAACAATGGAGAAAAACAAAAAGGTGGTGTAATTTCTTTTCATACCGTAAAATTACTTTTTAATAACGCAACTAAAAAATTTTAAGCACACACCATGCCCAATTTAACCCAAAGTAAATATTGACGGTTAAAACTTGCGTTCTGGATAAAAAGGAGTAATATCCATTGATAATTTTTCACCAGAAACCAATTCTGTGACCAGTTTACCCGTAGCTGGGCCAAGGCTCCAACCCATCATCGCATGGCCTGTGGCCACAACCAGGTTGTCAAAACCATTAGGTCTACCAATATAGGGTAAGCCATCAGGACTAACAGGGCGAAGTCCACATTGGGCATTTTTCTTATCCTCTTCGGGGATATGCAATCCCTTATAAAAATGTTCTACCCCATGTGCAATGGCCTCTACCCGCTCCTTTCTGATAAAATGATTGTTTCCTGAAAATTCCATGGTGCCCGCAAAACGGGTAAAACCTTCCATAGGGGTCACCGCAATTTTTCTCTCCATCAAAATGGCCGGCATGGTAATTCCAGTAGGCGCCTCCATGTTGATGCGGTATCCTTTCCCTCCTTGAAGGGGAAGTACAAGTTTCATTTTCTTAGCAATTTCACCGGTCCAAGCGCCAGCGGCAAAGATGACTTCATCCGGTTTATAGGTAGCCTTATTCGTAATGACTTCCGAAATTTTATTCCCCGATGCCTTAACATCCACCACTTCTTCATTTTTATGGATGGAAACACCACTTTTAATAAGATACTCCATCATTTTTTTCATGATGAGGGGTGGCGTGGTGTGCCGGTCACATTCCCAAAGAATGGCACCTTTGGCATTAAAATCCACATTGGGTTCCAGGGCTTTTAGTTCTTCCATGGACAATTCCCTGCCTTGTAATCCCAATTCGGCAGCCTTTACCAACACTTCCATTTCATGATCTCGGGATTCTTCCGTTTGGTACACCATCAACAGTCCCTTATCCCCAATAGAAAAATTGCCTAAATCTCCAGATGCCTGAATATCCTCGTACAATTCCCTACTGAGCAAATTGATATCCCGAATAATGGGCATCGCCTTTGCCACTTTTTCCTTAGTGGAGGATTTTTTAAAGTACCACGCCCATTTGAAGAATTCCGGATCTAACCTAGGTTTCATGTAAAACGGACTGGAAGAATTGAACATATACTTCAATCCTTTGGTAATCATTCCAGGTGCAGCCAAAGAAATTATATGGCTTGGGGTTAAATAGCCTGCATTTACAAAGGATGCTCCCGAAGAAATATCAGATTTGTCCAAAACGGTCACTTGATGCCCCGCTTTTTGCAAATAATAAGCTGTGGAAAGTCCGACGATGCCGCCCCCTACCACAACGATGTTCTTGGTATTGCCCATTTGCCTGGTTGTTATGGTTATTGTTGATTTGAAACTGGGTGCCAATTTACACAAAGGGCCTGAAATAGTTATAAGAAGGAGATGCCTTTTCCATAACTATCTTTTCCCTATTTTTGGGAAATTTTGAAAACAATCCATACATGAAAAAAGTATCCCTACTAGCCCTAGGTCTTGTAATGGCATGTAACCCAACGCTAAAAACCGTTTCGGAAGCGCCAAAGACCACAGTAGCGGCAGATCCTGTACCCTATGCAGAATCCATTACCCAAGCAGACCTTAAAGAATACCTATATACCTATGCCTCCGATGAATTTGAAGGTAGGGAAACCGGAAAGCCTGGTCAGAAAAAAGCCGTTGAATACCTAAAGGCGTTCTATACCTCCCATGGCATTGCAGCTGCACAAAGCAATGGCGACTATTTTCAGGAAGTTCCTTTGGAAGTATCCAAAGTTCCTGAAGGAAGTGTAACCATTAATGGCACCTCTTTCCCATTGGGAGATGATATCGTTACTTTTTCCTCAGCGGAAGGTTCCTATTCAGAAGTTGCTTTTGTTGGATACGGTGTGGAAGAAGGTGATTATTCCGACTACAACGGATTGGATGTGGACGGAAAATTGGTGCTCATCAAATCCGGGGAGCCCATGAATGCAGATGGCACTTATGTGATTTCCGGTTCTTCCGAGAAATCCGCTTGGGGCAATATGTCCGAAGGAATGGGTAAAAAATCCGAATTGGCCATTGAAAAAGGCGCTAAAGGCATTTTGTACTTGGATGATCAGAATTTTGCCAGATACAAGGGGTATTTCAATTATATGAAAAACAACGAAGGCGGCAGAATGGAGTTGGCTGCCAAGCATAGTGACAATATGTTGTTCGTTTTGGATGAAAAAGCCGCCAAAGCCATCAAAAGTGATATTACAGAAGCAACCAAAACCAGTTCTGTACCCGTGAAACTTGAACTTAATGTTACCAGCGGTAACGAAAAATTAAGCTCGGAGAACGTAGCTGCCATCATCAAGGGTACAGAAAAGCCGGATGAATATGTGATCATTTCATCCCACTTGGATCATATTGGCATCACTGGAAATGGGGAAATCAACAATGGTGCGGACGATGACGGTTCGGGTACCGTTTCCGTTTTGGAAATTGCCCAAGCGTTCAAAAAAGCGGCCGATGCAGGTCATGGACCTAAACGTTCCATTATATTCTTGCACGTTACCGGGGAGGAAAAAGGATTATTGGGTTCCATGTATTATACCGATGTGGATCCTATTGTTCCCCTATCAGAAACCGTTGTGGACCTCAATATTGATATGATCGGAAGGATCGACCCCAATTATAAGGGAGCAAGAAATTACCTGTATTTAATTGGATCCGATAAGTTGAGCACCGAACTGCACAATCTTTCTGAGGATATCAATAAAAAATACACCAACATTGAGTTTGATTACACCTATAATGACGAAAACGACCCTAACAGGTTTTACTATAGAAGTGATCACTACAACTTTGCCAAGAACAACATTCCGATCATCTTTTATTTTAACGGTACCCATGCGGATTATCATCGTCCGAGTGACACACCAGATAAAATCAATTATGATTTGATGGAAAACCGTGCCCGTTTGATTTTTTACACGGCTTGGGAAATTGCCAACCTGGACCATCGCTTGGTGGTGGACAAGGCCTCTAAATAAATCTTAGCGATTACAAAATAGTAAGCCCTTATTTTATAAGGGCTTTTTTGTTTTAGTGAAATAAGAAACCCAAGCCGTACAGCTTGGGTTTTGTTTACTTAAGGGTGGAAGACCGGGTTCGAACCGGCGACCTCTGGAACCACAATCCAGCGCTCTAACCAACTGAGCTACAACCACCATTTAAAGCGGACGCAAAAATACTTTTTTGGATTGATTCAACCAAAATATTTTTACAATTCCGATGATTAAAAATTTCTACCTACTTACAATTGGTTATACTTTAGAATTTTACCGTCAAAAGTACTACCCTTCCCTTTTTGGTATAAATCACCGATGAAATGCACGTTTTTTTAGACCAAACACACTATTTTTGACATTTCACAACAATTTATTCCCTTGATAGCAACCTAAAGTTATTTTTACATCAAATTAATTTTGCCTGTTGTTGTCGGAAAAAAACTTCATGTCTCAATCCAAAAACCTACTCCTTTTATTGGTCGTGTGCATTTGTTTGATGCTTACAACATCATCTTTGTCCGCACAATCCAGCAAAAGGGATAGTCTAGCTTTCCGATTGCAACGTTTGGAGATAACCGATCGGTTCAATCCCAAGGACACTACCCACATCAATCTATTGATCCGACTGGCAAAATCCTACCGTTATTTGGACAGTGACAGTCTCTATTCCATTGCGGGCCGAGTGCTCGAATACAGTAATGCCATTGATTACGATTATGGCAAAGTAAAAGGATTGGATGCCCTCGCCGGTTATTATTACAACAAGGGGGATCGAAAAAAATCCATGCCTTTGTTTCAAGAAGCACTTCAATTGGCCAAGGAAACAGAAGATATAGAATCTGAGATCACCATCATCAATACCCTGGCTCAAAACTATAGCTTTGAAGGCAATTATGCAGAGGCCCTCAGTCTGAACCTTAAAGGAATTGACCTTGCCCGCAAGATCAATATGCAACAAATGCTTTCCGTTCTAAATGAGAACATTGCCAGCTTGTATGCCGATCAAAAGGACTTTAAGAATGCTTTGATGTTTTACGATACGGTACAAAAAATAAACCGTCGTTTGGGCAATGAGGTCATCGATGCGGAGACACAAAGTAACATGGCCGCCCTGTATAAAGATGCCAAGGACTTTAAAAATGCCATGTTCAACATCAACCGAAGCATCAATACCTTTGAAAAACATAAAATCATTGATTGGTTGGCCTATGCCTATGAGGTTAAGGGGGATATTTATCTGGAGCAACAAAAATACCAATGGGCCCTTTATTGGTATGACCAGAGCAACATGCTCTTCAAAAATCAGATAGAGGATGACCGGATCAAGATCCAGTTGATGAACGGTATGGCCAAGGTATATCTCGGTATCGGAAAAGATAGCTTATCCATGGCATATGCAATGGAAGGATTAGGGCTATCCACCAAAATAAAATCATTGCAAGGACAGATAGACTGTTCCGAAACCTTGTATAAATTGAACAAAAAAAGCGGGAACGATGCCAATGCATTGGCTTATCTAGAAGAATTCAAAAAACTTTCCGACTCCCTCTCCCGTGATAAAAACAAGCAAAGCCTTTCCTTGTTGGAGACGAAGTTGCATTATGAGCAGGAAAAACAGGAATTGATAGAGTCCAATCAAATAGCCCTTGCCAAACAGCGTAACTATATTTATTTCTCTGTTATCATTCTGTTGATTCTCAGCATCATCACTTTTGTAATCAGGCGAAGTGAAGGCATCCAGAAAAAACTGAACAAGGAGCTTAAGGAAAAATCCTTGGCCGTTGCCGAACGGGAAACCGAACTGCACGAAATCAACAAGACCAAAACCAAGCTGTTCTCCATTATCGGTCATGACCTTAGAGGACCTATCGGTGCCTTGCAAGGACTTTTAAAACTTTTTACTGACGGTGAAATCAGTAAGGACGAGTTTTTGTCCTTTATTCCTAAATTGAAGTCGGATGTGGACAATATTTCGTTCACGCTGAACAACTTATTATCGTGGGGTCAAAACCAGATGAACGGAGTGGTTACCAAACCAAGACGTATTTCTTTGGACAAAATCGTATCCAACAATTTTCAATTGCTATCCGAATTGGCCAATAGCAAATCCATCAAACTCATCAATCAGTTGCCTGAAAATCCTCTGATCTGGGCCGATCAAAACCAAATTGACATTGTGGTGAGAAACCTGTTGAGTAATGCCATTAAATTTACGCCTGAAAATGGCTTGATCACTGTTGAGGCCGAAGAGAAAAAAGATATGTGGCAAATTTCTGTACGTGATACCGGTGTTGGGATGAGTGAGGAAATCCAAAAGAAAATCTTTACGAACTCTTCCAATGTGACCACTTATGGAACCAATAATGAAAAAGGTACCGGACTTGGGCTATCCTTATGTAAGGAAATGGTCTTGAAAAACAATGGTGAAATTTGGGTGGAGAGTATCACACGCAAAGGAACCACTTTCTTCTTCACCGTTCCCAAAGCTGAAAAACGGTACCAAAAGGCGAGTTGATCAAATAAGATCACTTAAGCTATCTACTGCTGGGAATCGTTCCACGGTAAAGCCTTCGGCATATTCCACTCCTACCAACCTTCCTAAATCCCTGGCACGGTAAATAACACTGTCGATGAAATTCTTACTGCTGATCGGAGTTTCGGGCTCATCACTGTTTGGGTCATAAAACTGTGAACCGTAAGCCTTTATCGCATCCACCTTTGTGTCTATAAATCCAGATACATCAACAACAAAATCTGGTTCCAGGTTTTTCCATTGGATATAGTGATAGACCACTTTGGGTCTCCATACTTCCTGCCATTCATCATCGCCATCCATTTTAGTATCGATTTTGACCAAACCGCTCAAAAAACAAGCGTCACTTACCAACTTACTTCCTTTTCCATGGTCAATGTGCCTATCATCCACCGCATTGCACAACACAATTTCAGGTCGATAAAGCCTGATCATTTTGATAAGTTCCAACTGATGTTCCTTGTCGTTCACAAAAAAACCATCGGCAAACTCCATGTTCTCCCTTACCGAAATACCCAAGATTTTGGCTGCAGCTGAGGCTTCGGAGTCCCTAATTTCAGCTGATCCCCGGGTTCCCAGTTCCCCACGGGTCAAATCCACGATTCCTACTTTCTTTCCTTTGGAAACTTCCTTGGCAATGGTTGCCCCGGCTCCAAGCTCTGCGTCATCAGGGTGTGCCCCGAATACTAAAATATCTAATTTCATAAGCTACTTATGCGGTGACCGTTAATGCCTTTACCTTGGCAATGGCCTGTTCAATATCCGCGATGATGTCTTCTGTTTCTTCTATTCCCAACGAAAAACGGATCAGTGAATCCTTGATGCCTTGTTTGGCCCTATCCTCTGGACTCATCAATGCGTGGGAAGTTAATACAGGCGAGGTCATGGTACTTTCTACCCCTGCCAAACTCATGACCGGTTTTACCAACCTTAAATGTTTGTAGAAAAGCGTATGGTCCACATTGGGCAGTTCAAAGGACAACATACCACCAAAACCTTTCATTTGTGACTTGGCCAGTTCATGTTCGGGATGGGTTTCCAAACCTGGATAATAAACTGCATCCACATCTTCATTCTGGCTCAGGTACTCGGCCATTTTCATGGCATTTTCGTTTTGGGCCCTCACCCGTAAGGCCATGGTCTTCATACTACGTTCCAAAAGCCAAACCGTATAATCGCTCAAACTTCCACCAAAACAAATTCCCGTTTGGAACACTTTTTCCATATTTTCCTTGGATGCGGTTACCACTCCGGCACAGATATCTGAATGTCCACCCATATACTTGGTAGCACTGTGCAATACCACATCCACCCCAAGATCTATTGGAGTTTGGTTAATGGGACTTGCGAACGTATTATCAATCATGGTAACGATGCCCTTGCTCTTTGCCAACTCACAGACACCTTTAATATCGGTGATGGTCAGCAACGGATTGGAAGGCGTTTCCATATAGATCAACTTGGTATTGGGCTTGATCTCGTTTTCAAAATCCGTGGGATCCCAACCATCGGTAAAGGAATAGGTGATGCCAAACTTTGGAAACTGGGTCACCGCAAAATGATAGGTTCCCCCATAAATGGTCTGCTGTAACA
Source organism: Allomuricauda sp. M10 (assembly GCF_020782875.1). GTDB lineage: Bacteria > Bacteroidota > Bacteroidia > Flavobacteriales > Flavobacteriaceae > Flagellimonas. The sequence continues at coordinate 223,946 of NZ_JAJGBN010000004.1, forward strand.
CCACATGGTCTCCTGCTTGTAAAAAACTCATGAGAGCCGTACTGATGGCTGCCATACCGCTACCAAAAATCAAAGCGGCCTCGGCATGTTCCAAGGCCGCCAATTTTTTACAGAGTGCCTCTTGGTTCGGGGTATTGTAATATCGCGGGTACCGTTTTATATCCACTTCACCGAATTGGTAGGAAGTACTCATATACAATGGGGAAGTTGCCCCTTTGTAGACTGTATCCTCCAACTCCCCAACGTGGGTACAAATAGTATTGATGCCTTTCTTGTTTGAATTCATGATGGTCGATCTTTAGGTTAAAGATACGAAACCCATCATACTTGTACTTGCTTCCAGTTTCCTTTTTTGAACCAAACAATAGCTAAGATGGCAAGGACCACTTCAGCCAAAGTAATGGCCAAAAAAACACCCATGGCACCCCACTCCAAAACCAATGCGGCTATATAGGCCAGCGGTAGTTGGAACATCCAGAAGGAGATCAAATTGATCTTGGTAGGTGTCTTGGTGTCTCCTGCACCATTAAAGGCTTGGCTCACCACCATCCCGTAAGCATAAAAGATGTATCCAGCAGCAATCACCTGCAAACAAAGTGACCCATTTTTCACCACATCTGGTGTGGTATTGAACCATGAGATGATCTGTTTGGCAAAAATGAGATAGACCAAAGAGACAGTTCCCATGAAAATGGCATTGTATTTACCTGTTTTCCAGACGGATATTTCTGCCCTATCGGGTTGCTTTGCTCCCAAATTCTGTCCTACCAAAGTAGCTGCTGCATTGCTCATGCCCCAAGATGGCATCAAGGTGAACATCATCACTCGTATGGCGATGGTATAGCCTGCCAAAATTTCGCTACCGAACTCGGACATGATCCGCATCAAAAAAATCCAGCTGGAGGTACCGATCAAAAATTGGGCGATACCACCGAGTGAAACCTTGATCAAATTTACCATGACCTTGAAATTCAGGACCAAGTCCGACAATGCCAGTTTGATCTTACCCCAACCGAAAAACAATATCCCCAACTGGAAAAGAACAGCCGAACCTCGACCAATATTGGTAGCAATGGCAGCTCCCATTACCCCGTATTCCGGGATTGGACCAAATCCGAAAATGAACATGGGATCCAAAATGATGTTGAGTCCGTTGGACAAAACCAAGGCCCACATGGCAATGGAGGCGTTTCCCGCCCCACGGAAAATGGCATTGATCAAGAAAAGGAGAACCACTGTAATATTGCCCCCGATCATGAATTTGGTATAGCCAAAACCTTCTTCTATGAGATCAGGCTCCCCTCCCATCAAGGCCAAAATTTCCTTGGCGAAAAGAATTCCAACGATACCTATGATCACTGAAATCAGCACTCCAAGACTAATGGCTTGAACTGCCGCGACCTTGGCTCCTTGTACGTCCTTCTCACCAATTCTACGGGCAACCACAGCTGTTGCTGCCATACTCAACCCAATGGCCAAGGCATACACCAAGGTGATTACTGATTCGGTTAGACCAATTGTGGCTACGGCATTAACGCTGACCTTGGACACGTAAGCAATGTCCACCAAAGCAAAAATGGATTCCATGAGCATTTCCAAGATCATGGGAATGGAGAGCATGAAAATGGCCTTTCGGATGCTTCCTGTGGTGAATTCAGTTTCTTTTCCGGATACGGCAATCCAGAAATATTGAATCAATTTTTTGAATGAAAGTGTATTGTGATCTGTCATTTTAAAAGAATTATGCGTGAGAAATGTGTGTGAATGTCAACAAGTCCGAAAAGAATTCCGGTTACTTTTTTGGCGTAAAGCCAAAGGTGACATCTATAGCGTACATAATTCTTATAACTTCATGATGAAGCAAAGATGCAACTTTTTTTTAAAGAGAAAAGAAAAATCTTATTTATTTGGCGTAGTGCACTTTATATCTCCAATAGCTGATAGCTCCCAAAATAAAGACCCCTAACACCGTAAACCAAACAAAACTTGGTGTGATCACTTGGTCGCCGCTGGCATAGCTATGCAGCCCTACCAAATAGAAGTTCACCCCAAAATAGGTCATCATAATACTGGAAAAAGCCAAGACACTTGCAAAATTATAGCTCCACTTGCCCCTTAATCCTGGAACAAGACGCATGTGCAGCACAAAGGCATACACCATGATGGAAATCAAGGCCCAGGTTTCCTTTGGATCCCAGCCCCAGTAACGACCCCAGCTTTCATTTGCCCATTGACCACCCAAAAAGTTACCGATGGTCAACATGACCAAGCCGGCTGTCAACGCCAATTCGTTGATTACCGTAAGCTCTTTGATGTTCAAGTCCATGCGCTTTTTGTTCTTTTCGGTCGTTAACACCATCAATAGCAAGGAAACTACTCCCAAGATCATTCCCACGGTGAACGGACCGTAGCTACCCACAATGACCGCTACGTGAATCATCAACCAATAACTATCAAGAACCGGTTGCAGGTTGGCAATGGCAGGATCTACCCAACTTTGGTGGGCAATCCACAGCAACATGGAAGTCACAAACGCACTGGCTGCAATGGTCAGTTCACTTTTTCTTCCCAAAGCCAAACCAATACCCATAGTAGCCCAAGAAACATATAGAATACTTTCATAAGCATCGCTCCATGGAGCGTGACCCGAAATGTACCAACGCAACACCAAACCAATGGTATGCCAAATGAAAAACAGAATAATCGTTCCTTTTAAAAGATATGCGAAAGCATTTAAAATTTTTCGTTCCTTGAAAATTTGGATCATGAGCACCAAGAACAGGATCACCCCCACCATTGCATAATATTTGTACAATCGGTTGAAGAGATCCAGTTTGTTGTAGATGATCTCTGTTTTGATCTTGTTATCGGATGGCAAAACTTCTTCACCGTGATTTTTTTGGTTCTGTTTGAAAGCTTCCAACATTCGGTCCGGTTGGGAGTAATCCCCAGAAACAATCGACTGTTGCAATGAATTCAAATAAAACGGAATGGCATTGCGGATAAAGTTGGAATACAGGGAATCCTGCACCACATAATTCCCTCCACGATAATCCACAGTGGAAACCCATTTGTTGTTCTCATCGTTCAACAAAGGGAATATTTTTACCATATTTCCGCTCAGGGCCATATCTAACAAGCTTAACCTTTCCCCTACTTTTTTAATGTCCTTTTCAAAATTGGATGGATTGGTGGTAGCGGTGGCTTTTTCCAGATAGGAACGAAGTTTGTAAGCTCCTTTTTCATCAAAAAAGTCGGTGGCTTTTACATATTTAGTACCTGACGGAACGCCAATTACTTTTCGGATGCTATCGTTTTGCCATTTGCCCACTTCAATCAAATCCACAGTATACCAAACCCCAGGATTCAACATCATGGAAAGGAAGACCTGATCGGCAGACATTTCATTAAACTTGTCCTTGCCACTTAGTTTTCTCAATAATTCTGATGAAAAGGTGTGAATAGGTTTCATTCTACCGGCACCATCTTGGATGACCAAGGCTCCAAACTTTTCAGCATGTTCCTTGGCAACGGTTGTGGCCTTCAGTACGGAATCAATCTGGGCTTGGGTCGGCATTGAGGAATGCCCATGTTCATCTGTGGATTCTTGAGCATGTACTCCGGTTAAAGTCAGCATTAAAAAAGCTATGGTCAAAGCTGCTTTCTTGGCCTTGATTTTTTCCAACATTTGCTGAAGATCTTTAAATCGGGTATCCCCGAAGAACATGATGCCCATCAAACCAATATAGAGCAAGAAATACCCAGTATAGGTAATCCATGTACCCCAAGCGTCGTGGTTTACAGAAAGAACGGTTCCTTTTTCGTCCTGATCAAAACTGGACTGAAAAAATCGGTATCCTTGATGGTCCAACACGTGGTTCATATAAATATCATAGTCGAAAGGTCGCTCATCATGAACCGTTATTCTACTCATAAAAGAAGCGTAACCTGCCTCGGTACCCGGATATTTTTCAGCAATAAAATCGTTGAGTTCAATAGAAAAAGGCAGTTCATAGATTTTTGAGCCATAACTCAATGCAAAATCCAATCCACCCACATTGATCTTATCCGAGAAGTTGGTTGTGCCCTTGCCTCCCAGCAATTTCACTTCTTTGGATTCCCCATTGGTTGCAATGGAAACCACCAACGCATCCTGCGTTACCTTGGTAATTTCTTCATCTGGAACCTTTACGATACCATAAGTGCCTTTCACGATAGGTTCCGGGATCACAAACTGCATTCCGGCCATGTTATAGAGCGAACGTAGTTGCAGGGTTTGAAGACTATCCTGCACTACGGATCCCTGAAGCTGGTCGGCCATTCGCATGAAATGGCCCTCAAAAGGTGGTTTTAACTGGTAACCCCCTTCTTCCGTATAAAAAATGTTGATCGCGCCAGCCGTTTCATTGTTCAGAGAAAAAAGTACATTGTGTATACTGGCAATTTTACCGTTTTCCAAATAATGTTCATGGCGTTGTCCGTTTCCGGCCTCCACAATCTGAAGGTATTCTGTCCCATTTTCATCGGGAATCAATCCCTTCTCTGCTCCTCGGATAAAATCAACATAAGAAATGGTGAACGGTTGCCCGTTAAAATCGGATTTCCATGGCAAGCTTGTTTTTTTACCTTCCGGGGTCGCCAAAATTTTATCTTCTAGAATACGGCGTTTGGTCTCCCCATTAATTTCACCATCCACATAGGCCGTCAGATACGTTTTATCCGAATAGAATATGTTCTCGGTAGCGCCTTCACGAATAGGCATCATTCCCTCAAAACTGATATAACGGGTTACAAAAGCGCCAACAATGATCAATATCCAAGATAAGTGCAGTACCAAAATGGCCCATTTCTTCCAATTCAAAAGTTGATAGCGATAGATGTTGCCGATAAAGTTGATGACAAAAAAGACCATGATGGCCTCAAACCAAGTCGTGTTGTAGATATAGATTCGGGCAGTTTCGGTGCTGTACCAGCTTTCCACAAAGGTACCTATGGCCATTGCTGCTGCAAAAACCAAAAATAGAACGGCCATAAGTCTTGTGGAAAATAGGGTCTTTTTTAGGATATCGATCATGGAAATTCGGTATGCTTACGGCTGGCAAAAATAAGGCCTTTTTACCATTTTGTTGTTTTTGGCCCAATAAATAATGTTAATTATATAGATGATGCATCAGTCCTAAATTTGTAGTTTTGGGCATGCTCAACGTTGTGCTCCTGGGTACCGGAAACCTTGCCAGACATTTGTTCGCTGCCATATCCAAATCGGATAGGGCAAAAATTGTGCAGGTGGTTGGCAGGAATTTGAACGACTTGGCCTGGTTTTCCCATCATACTGCCGTCTCCAATGATTTTAATGATGTTTTTGATGCCAACATTTACCTGATTGCAGTTAAGGACGATGCCATTGCACAAGTTTCCAAATGTTTGGCCAACAAACCGGGTGTTGTGGCACACACATCTGGGGCTACGGACATGGATGTTCTTATTCCTGAAAACAAAGGGGTTTTCTACCCTTTGCAATCCTTTACCAAAGGTAGGGAGCTCAATTTCAAGAATATTCCCATCTGTATAGAAGCTAAAGAGGAATCATCGCTTCAAGTACTCAAGGAACTGGCAAATTCCATTTCTGATAACGTACAGGAAATTGATTCCGAACAGCGAAAAAAGTTACATCTTGCTGCAGTTTTTGTGAGCAACTTCACCAATTACCTGTACGGCGTTGGTAAAGAAATTTGCGTTGAAGAAGGTTTGTCTTTTGATCTTTTGAAACCTTTGATTTTGGAAACTGCAGAAAAGGTGCAGACCTTTGCCCCGCGTGATGCCCAAACGGGTCCTGCGAGACGGAAGGATCGGTTGAGCATGCAAAACCACCTGAAACTGTTGAAAAATGAAAAACACATCGCTCTGTATCAACTGTTGAGCGATGCCATAAAAGAAGTTTATGAAGAAAAACTATAAAGAGCTTTTGAACAACATCACCACCTTTGTTTTTGATGTGGACGGTGTTTTTACCGACGGCTCTGTACTGATTACCTCTGATGGGGAATTGCTTCGAAAAATGAGCGTGAAGGATGGTTATGCGGTTAAAACGGCCATTCAAAAAGGATATAACGTCTGCATCATTACCGGTGGCACCAACCCTGGGGTGAAGGAACGCCTTAAAGGTTTGGGGGTTACCGATTTTTACATGGGTGCCCATCATAAGGAAGAGCCTATGAAAGAGTATCTGGATGTTTATAGCATTGACCCACAATGTGTTGTGTATATGGGCGATGACCTACCGGATATCCCACCAATGAAAATGGTGGCCCTGGCTACTTCCCCTCAAAATGCAGTGCCAGAGGTGAAGGCCATTTCGGATTATGTTTCCCATAAAAATGGAGGTGATGGCTGTGTAAGGGACATTATAGAACAGGTTTTAAAAGTTCGAGGGCATTGGAACGATAATTTTAGCGCCAAGAATGACTAAGAATCCGCTAAAGGAAAAACTAATGGAAATCAAAATCATTCTGGGATCGGGATCCCCAAGACGCAAAATGTTCTTGGAAGAATTAGGGCTCGAATTTGAAGTTCGGACCAAATCTGTGGAAGAAGTTTATCCCGAACACCTTCAAGGCAAAGAAATATCAGACTATTTAGCCCAATTGAAAGCAGAACCTTTTAAAGCAGAGTTAAAACCCAACGAGGTTGTCATCACTTCGGATACCGTGGTTTGGCACAATGGTGTCTCCTTGGCGAAGGCGGCCGATGAAGAAGAAGCCTTTAATATGCTACGGACATTATCAGGGGACTGGCATGAAGTGATCACTTCGGTATGTTTTACTTCGAAGGACTTCCAAAAAACCGACAGTGCTGTTACCAAGGTGAAATTCAAAGAGTTCACCGATGATGAAATCAACTACTACATTGAGGAATTTGAACCCTTTGACAAAGCGGGTGCCTATGGCATTCAGGAATGGATCGGGATGATCGGAATTGAAGAAATCCAAGGTTCCTATTCCAATGTTGTTGGTTTACCCACCCATTTGGTTTACGAGACATTGATGAACCTTTGATCAAATACTTTTTACCGAAATAATCTTTACCGGACAGGCTTTTGCCGCCTGCTCACAGTTGTCAAAAATATCATCGTCGTGCGATTTGATGGTGTGAAACCCCTTCTTGTTCTGGGAATGCAACAGCACAGATTTTCCATCTTTTTTGGACATGGCAAACTGTTCCGGCGCCATTTCCACACAGTAATTGCACCCGATACACTTTTCGCGCTGCAAGGTCACTACAACCATTAGGCCTCTACCTTATTTTCAACGATTTTGTACAATTTATCGGAAGCCCTGATCCTGAATTCCAAAGGAATGGTAACAGAGTCGCCCTTTTTTCCTGTGGAGATTTGAGCATCATTCACCAACATTTGGGTCACCTTCATTTCTTTGGCTCCCGTGGTAGGGCCAGTAATCAGAATAGTATCACCTATGGAAATATCATACGCCTCAATACTGAATTCCCCAATATTGGTCTTGGGGAAGAAATGGGCTCCTTTTCCGATGTAGACTTTTTTCTGGGTAGCCGAAGAACCAGGAATTTTACTCCACTCCCCTAATTTCTGTCCCAGATAGTATCCACTCCAAAAACCGCGGTTGTACACTTTTTCCAATTCCTGCATCCAAGTGATGACCTTTTCCTTGTCGTAAGTACCATTGTACAAACTATCAATGGCTTGTCGGTAACAACCAATGACTTTGGCCACATATTCGGGTGCCCTGCCCCTACCTTCGATTTTCAATACTTTGATGCCAGCATCGGCCACTTGATCCAAAAAATCGATAGTACAAAGGTCTTTGGGCGACATGATGTACTCGTTATCGAGTTCCATTTCAAAACCGGTCTCCTGGTCGATGACGGTATATTTTTTTCTGCAGTTCTGCTTGCAGGCTCCTCTATTGGCCGAAGAGTTATAGGAATGAAGGCTCATATAGCACTTCCCCGAAACCGCCATACACAAGGCCCCGTGACCAAAAATCTCAATTTCTATCAATCGACCTGATGGACCCTTTATCTGCTCCTTTTCAATTTGATCGGTAATTTTCTTTACTTGTCTCAAACTCAACTCCCTGCTCAACACCATCGTATCGGCAAAAAGGGCATAAAACTTCACCGTCTCTATGTTGGTGACATTGATTTGGGTTGAAATATGCACTTCCAATCCCAGTTCCCTGGCAGAAGCAATTACCGCCTGATCCATGGCAATAATAGCCGTAAGATCGGCCTCCTTTGCTTTTTTTAGCAAGGTTTTTACGATGGAAAGATCGTGATCGTAAATGATGGTGTTCAATGTGAGGTAGGTCCTCACCCCTTTTTCCTTGCATCTTTTGGATATTTCCGGAAGATCATCCAACGTAAAATTTATGGATGCCCTTGCCCTCATGTTCAACTGCTCCACTCCAAAATAAACAGAATCCGCCCCATTGTCCAAAGCTGCTTGCAACGATTCAAAGTTGCCTGCCGGTGCCATCAGTTCTATCTGCTGCATTCCCATCACTTTAATGCTTCAATTTTTTTGCAAAACTACGCTTTTAGCTTGCATAACAAAAAGTTAAGCGGGATTGTTATTTTTCCTATTTCGTTACGATATAAAAACTATGATCTAACTTTAACGGAGAGTTGTGATCCGTAACCCCTTTATTTGCAATGTATGCGCCATGTTAAAACTGTTCTAAATTGCCGAAACCCTAATTTTTATCTTTCTATATTTGGTTCAACCACTAAAGAACCAACCATGAAGCACTTTTGGGTCCATTTTCTGTTTATCCTATTGATCAGTTTTAATTCCTTCGCCCAAAAACCTGATAAACCAACGACTTCGGAAATTTACCACGACCTTCAAAAGTTGAACTTTTTGGGGACCGCCCTTTATGTGGCTGCCCACCCAGATGACGAAAACACCAATCTGATTTCCTATCTATCCAACCAGGAACATGCCCATACCGTGTACTTGTCCATGACCCGCGGTGATGGCGGACAGAATTTGATCGGTTCGGAACTACGGGAACTTTTAGGTGTTCTACGTACCGAAGAGCTTTTGGCTGCAAGAAACATAGATGGTGGGGAACAACGATTTACCAGGGCCAACGACTTTGGCTTTTCCAAACACCCTAATGAAACCTTGAAGATTTGGGACAAGGACAAAGTGTTGAGTGATGTGGTTTGGGCTATTCGGAACATAAAACCCGATGTCATCATCAACCGTTTTGACCATCGTACACCGGGATCTACCCATGGTCACCATACCTCTTCCGCCATTTTGAGTATGGAAGCCTTTGATCTGGCCAATGACGCAACAGCCTATCCTGAGCAATTGAAATCAACATCACTGTGGCAGCCCAAAAGAGTATTTTTCAATACTTCGTGGTGGTTTTATGGCAGTCAGGAAAATTTTGAGAAAGCGGACAAATCCAATTTGGTTAAAATGGATGTTGGTGTCTACTATCCCGAATTGGGTTTATCCAACAATGAAATAGCCGCCATGGCGCGTAGCCAACACCTTTGTCAAGGATTTGGAAGGATGACGGAGCGTGGTTCTTCGGATGAATACATAGAATTCTTGAAGGGCGACAAACCAGCCAACAATGATCTTTTTGCGGGTATCAACACCACATGGTCGCGAGTAAAGGGTGGTGAGGCCGTTGGAGAAATCTTGTACAAAGTTCAGGACAATTTTGATTTCAGGGATCCATCCAAACACCTTCCAGATTTGGTGAAAGCCTACCAATTGCTTCAAAAAGTGGAAGATAACCATTGGAAAACCCTTAAATCCGAAGAACTTAAAAATCTTATTTTGGAATGTGCCGGGGTATATTTGGAAGCCAGTTCCGAATCGGGTACCACAACCCCGGGAAGTGCCGCCAAAATCCGCATAGAGGCTATAAACCGAAGTGCACAGAACATCACTTTGAAAGAAATCGATATTATTGGGGCTTCATCCAAATTGACCCCGAATGTTGCGTTGGCCAACAACGAGGAAAAGAATTTTGAAATCAGTTTTACCGTTCCGGAAAACACCGATTACACTAGTCCCTACTGGTTGAACGAACCAGGAACGTTGGGCACCTACGCGGTGAACGACCAAAGTTTGATCGGTAAACCAGAAACTCCACCAGCCTTCTCAGCCAGATTTGTACTGAATCTTGCTGGTGCTGATATGGCTTTCGATAAACCAGTGGTACACCGATTTTCAAAACCGGACAAAGGGGAACTTTATGAACCTTTTGCCGTTTTGCCTGAAGCCACTTCAAAAATTGATGAAAAGGTACTGATCTTCGCCACGGATGCCGCAAAAGATATACAAGTTAAGGTTAGGGCCGGAAAGGATAATGTGGCCGGCTCAGTTGCCTTGGATCACCCAACTGGATGGACTGTAACCCCGTCCAGTATTCCTTTCAACATTCCACAAAAAGGCCAAGAAGTGACGGTTACCTTTAAGGTTACACCGCCCCATACGGACAGTGAAGGAAAAATTTCGCCCATAATTACCATTGGAAACAAGAAATATGGCAAGGAACTTGTGGAAATTAATTACGACCATATCCCAAGACAATCCATTTTGTTGCCATCCGAAGCCAAAGCAGTTCGAATGGACATTCAAAAATCCGGAGAACACATTGCGTATATTATGGGAGCTGGGGATATGGTGCCGGAAAGTTTGAAACAAATTGGATATCAAGTGCATATCATCGACCCCAATGACATCCAAAAAGGTTCTTTGGATAAATATGATGCGGTTGTAGTTGGAATTAGGGCGTACAACGTAGTGGAAGCTTTGAAATTCAAACAGCCCCTGCTTTTTGAGTATGTAAAAAATGGGGGAACCATGATCGTGCAGTACAACACGGCCGGAAGATGGGCCAGCCAGTTTGAAAATATTGCCCCCTATGATCTAACCCTGTCCAGTGATAGGGTTACCGATGAAAACTCGGAGGTAAAAATCGTAGCGCCAGGGAATGCCTTGATGAATTTTCCAAACAACATCCAAAAAAGTGATTTTGATGGATGGGTACAAGAAAGGGGATTGTATTTTCCAAAGGCTTGGAGTTCAGAATTTACGCCAGTGATTTCCATGGGCGACGAAGGGGAATCACCCACCGAAGGAAGTCTTTTGGTGGCACCATATGGAGAAGGTCATTATATTTACACCGGATTGAGCTTTTTCAGGGAACTCCCTGCTGGTGTATCCGGAGCTTATAAGCTTTTTGCGAATATGCTGTCCGTTGGAAAAAGTGAAGTAAAAAAAGAAAGTAATGTCAAAGGATAATATGGATACCAAAATGGAATGGAAAAAGGAATACACCATAGTAGTCCTTTTGAACGCCATTTATATTTTGATTTTTTACTTCATCATGCTACTAAATAACTAGAATTTTTAATGGCCTTATTAGATTGGATCATTCTTGGCAGTACCCTATTGTTCATAGTAGCCTATGGCGTTTGGAAAACCCGTGGCAGCAAGGATGTTGATGATTATGTTCGTGGTGGAAACGATGTAAAATGGTGGACCATAGGTCTATCGGTTATGGCTACCCAGGCCAGTGCTATTACTTTTTTATCTACTCCTGGCCAAGCTTTTCACGATGGGATGGGGTTTGTGCAATTCTATTTTGGATTGCCCTTGGCCATGATCGTCATCTGTTTGGTCTTTATCCCCATCTACAAAAAATTAAAGGTTTTTACCGCTTACGAAATGCTGGAAGGACGTTTCGATCTGAAGACCCGCACCCTAACAGCAATCTTATTCCTGATACAACGCGGACTTGCTGCGGGAATTACCATATTTGCCCCGTCCATCATCCTTTCAGCCGTGTTGGGATGGGACCTTCGCACTTTGAACATCATCATCGGAATTCTAGTAATCATCTATACCGTTTCCGGAGGAACAAAAGCTGTAAGCGTTACTCAGAAGCAACAGATGTTCATCATTATGTTGGGCATGTTCTTTGCCTTTTTCTTTATCCTTGGAGCCTTGCCTACCGATATTTCCTTTGATAAAGCTTTGAAAATAGCTGGGGCCAATAACAAACTCAATATTCTTGACTTCACCTTCGACACCAATAACCGTTATACCTTTTGGAGTGGTATCACTGGCGGATTCTTTTTGGCTCTCGCCTATTTTGGCACGGACCAAAGCCAGGTACAACGTTATTTATCCGGGGCATCGGTCAGGGAAAGTCAGTTGGCATTGGTCTTTAATGGAATTTTTAAGATTCCGATGCAGTTTTTCATCCTATTGGTTGGTGCCATGGTCTTTGTTTTCTATCAATACAATGCTTCTCCTTTAAATTTCAATCCCGCGGCCACCCAAGCCGTAATGACCTCCGAATATGCTAATGAATATACGGCCCTGGAAGAGGATCATAAGAAAATCGAAATGGAAAAGCAGATTGCCCAACATGCCTTTTCCGGTGCTTTGGAACTGAAGGAGTACAACGCTATTGAGCAGGCCAAACGGGACATTATCAAAATAAACGAAAAGGAGATGGCCAGCAGGGAGGCTGCAAAGGAACTGATTGCAAAGGCCAATACCAAAGTGGAAACCAATGACAAGGACTATGTTTTCATCCACTTTATTTTGCACAATCTTCCCGTGGGATTGATAGGATTATTGTTGGCCGTGATCTTATCCGCGGCCATGTCCTCCACCGCATCCGAATTGAACGCATTGGGTACCATCACCGCCCTTGACCTATATAAAAGAAATCAGAAAAAAGATAAGGATCCCAAACACTATCTCATGGCGACCAAGGGGTTCACTTTGTTATGGGGAATTATTGCCATTTGCATAGCGAACGTGGCCAATCTGTTCGACAATTTGATACAGTTGGTCAACATCATCGGGTCTATTTTCTATGGAAACGTATTGGGTATTTTCCTTCTTGCTTTCTTCTTCAAATTTGTAAAAGGAAATGCCGTTTTTGTGGCCGCCATCGTTACCCAAGTCATCGTTATAATTGGTTGGTATCTGGACTGGATGTCCTATCTATGGCTCAACGCATTCGGCTGTGTATTGGTGATTGTTTTGGCCATTATCACCCAAGGTTTCGATAACTTTTTGGGTAATGCACCAGTTGAAGTAGAAGAATAAAAAAACCCACTTAAAAAGTGGGTCTTTCAATCAGTATTTGAATGCTTATTACATTTCAGCCCACTCTTTTAGTGAGTCTTGGTTCATTTTTACATAATCTTGGTTGCCAGCAGCTTGAGCAGCGGCCAAAGATTTTTTAGCGGCTTCAATGGCACCTTTTTTATCACCCAATTTGGCATAGATCAAAGATTGGGTACGCATCATCCAGTAGGCTTTACCTCCATCCAATTCAACGGCTTTGTCTACCCACTCCTTGGCTTGCTCCATGTTCATTCCTTCACTGAAATAGTATGAACCAGCAGCAAAGTAATCATTGGCGGTAAGTCCTTCGGTTTTGGACATGGTCTCGGTGATGCTTTTAATAGTCTTGTCCACGGTAGGAACCACAAACTTCACACCCACATAGGTTTTTTCCCAAAGAATACCCAAGGAAGCCCCGTTATTGTTCAGGTCATCAATGGAAATGGTAAAAGTTTCAATGTTTTCGGACATTGGATAGGCCTCAACCTTAACAGTGGCAGCAACTTTAGAAGCATCCCATTCTTGTGGATTTCCCCAGTTTTCGGTGTCCGAATAAAAAATAACTTCCCAAACGGCTTCTCCCGGTTTTGTGTATATCGCATAGGTTCCTGCCTTCAATTCTTTGCCTTCTACCACCACATCATCACTGAAGGAAATAGTTGTGTTCTTGTTGGCACCAGTTCTCCAAACAGCATCAAAAGGTACGAGGTTTCCAAAAACCGCCCTACCGCGCATGGATGGCCTGGAGTATTCTACCACCACGTCGGTTAACCCAACTTTCTGTTCCAATTTTTGAAAAGGACTGGGAGCCGGCGTCTGTATTTGGGCATTCACGCTAAAGGATAATGCCGCAACAAATAATAAAAGTGAAATTTTTTTCATAGGAATAGTGTTACAAATGTTTAGTCGAACAAAGCTAAAGATAAAGAAACCCTTCAATTGTTAAGAAAACCTTAAAAACCATTCGTATATATCCCATTGGATAAGTACAATTCGATATTTTTTGTTTAATCTTTTATTATTTTTATTAAACAATATATCTTTGAAAAAAAATGCAAGTGACACTTTATCAACTCCATGCCAAGCAAGCATTGCCAATATCCAAATCGGAGGCGTGGCAATTTTTATCGGATCCCAAAAACCTGAAAACCATAACTCCGGAACATATGGGTTTCGATATTCTTTCTGGAGCTGACAAAAACATGTATCCTGGTCAGATCATTCAATATAAGGTGAAACCTTTTCCCATGTTCAGTACCATCTGGGTTACCGAAATTACCCATGTGAAGGACGGGGAATACTTTGTAGACGAACAACGTTTCGGTCCATATGCCCTTTGGCATCACAAACATTTTTTGAAAGAAGTTCCGAATGGCGTGGAGATGGAGGATATTATCGACTATAAATTGCCATTTGGAATACTAGGAGTCTTAACCCATCCCTTTTTAGTGAAAAACCAATTGCAAAAAATCTTTGCATTTAGGGAACAGAAACTCACTGAACTTTTTGGCAAATTGGATGGGGCACAAAATGAATTGACCCTTAAGAAAATTGGATGATGAAAAATATCTTACTCATTGGTGGATCCCACGGTATTGGTCTGGAGATTGCCACTCAATTGTCTGAGAAAAATCACGTTTACGTTGCCAGTAGGACTATCGGTCAATTACCACAGACCAATATTACTCATATTCCTTTTGATGTACTTGCGGAAAACCTATCGGAGAAAAATCTTCCTGATCAAATACATGGCTTCGTATATTGTCCTGGTAGCATCAACCTAAAACCATTTAAGACTATGTCCGAAGAAATTTTTCGCAACGAAATGGAAATCAACTTCTTCGGTTTGGTCAAAACTGTAAAATCCGTTATAGGTAACATGGAAGAAGGTGGTAGTATGGTGTTTTTCAGTACCGTGGCCGTTTCAACCGGTATGCCATTTCACACCAGTGTTTCATCGGCTAAAGGGGCTATTGAAGGTTTTGCAAGGGCACTGGCAGCTGAATATGCCCCAAAACTTCGGGTGAACGTTATTGCCCCTTCCTTAGTTGACACACCACTTTCGGAGCGATTACTCAATAATGACAAGAAAAGGGAAATGATGGCACAGCGACATCCGCTGAAAAAAGTGGGGTCCGCTTCCGATATTGCGAATGCTGCCATTTTTCTCTTGGATTATGAAAATTCTTGGATCACTGGCCAAGTAATTGGTGTTGATGGCGGGATTTCTACTTTAAACATTAATTCATGAAGGAAACCATTTCCATTTTTTGGTTCAGAAGAGATTTAAGGTTGGATGACAATGTGGGTTTTTATCAAGCCCTAACTTCCGAACATCCGGTTTTGCCGATTTTTATTTTCGACAAGGAAATTTTGGAACAGTTACCCAAAAAAGATGCCAGGGTCAGTTTTATTCACGAAACGGTTCAAGGATTACATCAAAAATTGACCACCGATCATGACAGTGGATTGGCACAGTTCCATGATTCACCCAAATCCGTGTTTGAAAAACTGATGCAAACGTTTGATGTAAAAGCTGTCTTTACCAACCATGATTATGAGCCTTATGCACAAGAACGGGACAAGCAAATCAAGAATCTATTAGAAAAATCCAACATAGCGTTCAAGACTTTTAAAGATCAGGTCATATTTGAAAAAAATGAAGTGGTGAAGGATGATGGCGACCCTTATGTGGTGTACACCCCTTTCATGAAAAAATGGAAGGAAAATTTCATTCCTTCCATTCATTTGGTGAATTATGACACCCTTCCCCTACTTTCAAAAAAGTTGTTCAAAACCAAATCATTACCAAAAATTTCGTTGGAAGAAATGGGTTTTGAAACTTCGGAAATTAAAGTTCCCGATTATTTGGTTTCATCGGATCTTATCAAGAAATATGCTGAAACCAGGGATTATCCTGCCATTGAAAATGGAACTTCCCATTTAGGTCCGCACCTTCGGTTTGGAACGGTTTCCATCAGAAAGATGGTAAAAAAGGCCATTGCGGAAAAGAATGAAACTTTTTGGAACGAACTGATCTGGAGAGAATTCTTCATGCAGATTCTTTGGCATTTCCCTGAAACCATACACAAAGCTTTTAAACCCAAGTATGACCGTATTCAATGGAGAAACGACGAAGAAGAATTTGAACGATGGAAATCTGGCCAAACTGGTTATGCCCTGGTAGATGCCGGAATGCGGGAGCTCAACGAAACAGGTTATATGCACAATCGCGTGCGTATGTTGGTGGCAAGTTTTCTTTGCAAGCACCTATTGATCGATTGGCGTTGGGGAGAAGCCTATTTTGCCGAAAAACTGTTGGACTATGAAATGGCGAGCAATGTGGGAAATTGGCAATGGGCGGCAGGCAGCGGTGTGGACGCAGCACCCTATTTCAGGATCTTTAACCCCATGACGCAAGTGGAGAAATTTGATAAGCAACTTGACTATATCAATCAATGGGTTCCAGAACTTCAGGAACTTACCTACCCTTCCCACATGGTAGACCATAAAATGGCCCGTGAACGCTGTTTAAAAGTGTACAAAGAGGCTGTGGGTTAAAGCTTTTTCAGTAATTTTAGTTCCAGCAGTGGCCCCACGGATTTTTCTTCCAGAATATGGGGTCCTGCATATTTCTAACTAACTGTAAACCTTTAAAATGAAAAAAACCACAACCCTATTGCTTTTGGGATTGCTTTCGCTCAACTTGGCGGCCCAAAAGATGACCAAGGACAAAAATGAGGTCGTTGCCTCTGTTGAAAAACACAAAGAAAACCTGATTCAAATTAGCGACTCCATTTGGGCGTTGGCCGAAACAGCGTTCGAAGAATCCATTTCCGCAGAATTATTGGCCGATTATGCCGAAAAAAATGGAATGACCGTTACCCGCGGAGTGGCCAATATACCCACTGCATTCATTGCTACTTATGGTTCTGGGCAACCTGTGATCAGTGTTTTGGGAGAGTTTGATGCCCTTCCAGGTCTTTCGCAAAATTCTGTTCCCAACAAGGATCCACGCATTCCTGGTGCGCCGGGTCACGGTTGCGGACATAACATGTTTGGTGCCGCCAGTCTAGGTGCCGCCATTGCCATTAAAGAACAGATTGAAGCCGGAAAAATCAAAGGGACCGTTAAATTCTTCGGAACACCTGCAGAAGAGAAATTCTTCGGGAAAGTCTGGATGGTAGAAGCAGGTCTTTGGGATGATGTTGATGTGAACGTTAGCTGGCACCCATCAGCACAAATTGAAGCCGATGTACAAAGCGGACTTTCCTTGGTTGACTTTATTGTGGAATTCTACGGACAGGCTGCCCATGCCTCTGCAGATCCTTGGAACGGACGCAGTGCCGCCGATGCCTTAGAACTTTACACTACCGGTATCAACTATTATAGGGAGCACATTATGCCCACATCAAGAATTCATTATCACATTCAGGATGGTGGACAGGTGGTTAACGTGGTACCGGATTATGCCCGTTTGTGGGTGAGGGTCCGCGATCCCAAACGAAAAGTGATGCTTCCCACCTACGAAAGGGTGAAGGCCATGGCCGAAGGTGCCGCCATTATGGCCAATGTGGATTACAAGATTTCCTTGGTATCCGGTATTTATGAAACCTTGGTGAACCGTGCAGGAGGCGAGATCATGCAAAACAATTTGGAACTTTTGGGTCCCATTACCTATACTGAAGAAGAAACGGAATACGGAAAGGCCATTCAACGTGCCACTGGTAAACCTGAAGTAGGCATGGACGGCGCAGTACACGAATTCAAGGAAACAGAAGATCTTCCCGGTGGTGGTTCTACCGATGTGGGGGATGTAAGTTGGAACGTGCCCAACATCAATTTGGGTGTAACCGTTGCACCGAAGGACACTCCGTGGCACTCTTGGGCCGTAGTGGCCTGTGGTGGAATGAGCATTGGTCACAAAGGGATGGTACACGCTGCAAAGGCCATGGGATTGACCATGTTCGACCTATTCAAAGATCCTAAATTAGTGACCAAGGTGAAAGAAGAATACAAAACCAGAAAAGGGGATGAAAAATATAAGGCCATGATCGATGGTCCTCCTCCAATCCCTGGTAAATAATTTAAAAATTGAGATAAGCCTGCTACATAGCAGGCTTTTTCAATTATAGCCATACCTTTGATGTACAATATTTCAAATTTTTGATTCCCATGAACAACCCCATTATAAAAATCTTTCCATTGAGTATGCCTTGGCAAACCCAAGATCCATTTTTGTTTTCTGTGTATCACCATGATCAGTACCCAAAGGGTAACGGAGAAATGGGACCAGCACCAGAACTGCTAAAGGGAAGAAACTTAGGTAACGATTTCAATCCGCAGGAAAAATGGCGCATGTACCACGGGCAGACCATTCCTGGATTTCCGTATCATCCGCACAGAGGTTTTGAAACGGTAACCATTGTGAACAAGGGTTTTTGTGATCATTCCGATTCGCTTGGTGCCGCAGGTCGGTTCGGTGAAGGAGATGTGCAATGGATGACGGCAGGAAGAGGAGTGCAACATTCTGAAATGTTTCCGCTGTTGAACGATGGCCAAGAAAATCCCTTGGAACTCTTCCAGATTTGGCTCAACCTACCAAAGGCCAGCAAGTTTGTGGAACCCCACTTTAAAATGTTGTGGAATGAAGAGATTCCGATGGTCATCGAAGAAAACGCCCAGATCAAGGTGGTGGCAGGAAATTATAAATTGACTAAATCCATTAATCCTGCCCCTGATTCTTGGGCCGCGGACCCTGAAAATGAGGTAGCCATTTGGAACATTCATGTAGATGCAAATTCGGATTATGTTTTACCTGCGGCAAGTTCATCGGTGAACCGGACACTTTATTTGTATGATGGCGAAACCATCCAAATGACCGGGCAAACCATAACCAACAATCATGGTATTGCTTTGGATTCCATGCAGGAAGTCAACATCAAAACTGGAAATAAAACAGCCCATTTTATTCTGCTACAAGGAAAGCCTATGAATGAACCGGTTGCCAAGTATGGTCCATTTGTGATGAATACCGAATTGGAAATCCAACAAGCCATGGAAGAATACCGACTCACCCAATTTGGTGGGTGGCCTTGGCCCTATCCAGACCATGTGCATGACAAGGATAAGGGTCGCTTTGCCCTTTATCCAGATGGCACTTTGGTGGAAAAATAACGTAACAAGCTCATCATGAAGAACAGGATTTGTATTCTTTTGCTTTTCATTCTTGCTGGTTTTTACCTTGGATACTCCCAGTCTAAGGAACAAGCCATAACCTTGAAAACTGCTTCCGGAATTATTGAAGGCAGCATGCTTATTCCATCCACCCCTGAAAACCCACCAGTGGTACTTATCATAGCTGGGTCTGGTCCAACAGATCGGGATGGCAACAATCCTTTCATGAAGAACAATTCCTTGAAAATGCTGGCCGAAGGTTTGGCAGAAAAGGGAATCGCATCCCTTCGATATGATAAAAGAGGTATTGGGGAAAGTAAGTCGGCAGGGCTAGAAGAAAGCAAACTTCGATTTGAACATTATGTGGATGATGCCAAGGCTTGGGTGGAACTCCTTGCTGGAGACCCCAAATTTTCTAAAATTGTGGTATTGGGCCATAGTGAAGGATCCTTGATCGGGATGATAGCCTCACAAAACAAAAATGTAGCACAGTATATTTCTGTTGCAGGAGTTTCAGATCCTGCAGCCAAAATCTTAAAGGAACAACTTAAAGCACAACCTGCGTTTGTCTCGGAACTCTCCAATCCTATTTTGGATCAATTGGAAATGGGCAAACAGGTAGATTCCGTTCCACCAATGTTATACTCCCTTTTCCGGCCGAGTGTACAACCCTACATGATTTCCTGGTTTCAATACGACCCTAAATCGGAATTGGCCAAGCTGAAAATTCCTATTCTAATTGTTCAAGGCACCACGGATATTCAGGTTGATGTTAGTAATGCAACCGAGTTGTCAGAGGCTAACCCAAAAGCCAAATTGGAGCTTATTGAAGGCATGAACCATATTTTAAAACCAGCACCTGCAGACCGAAATGCCAACATAGCTACCTATAGCATGGCCGAACTTCCCTTAATTGATGGGCTTTTGGAACGTATTACCTCCTTCATCAAATAAATAGCTATTCATTTTCAGCACTATTTTTTCAAATAAAATTGCGTAGTCAAATAACTACATATATATTTGTAGCCATATAGCTTCATATTTTAAATTCCTTCATGATGAAAATAAGAAGAGATCCTTTCCAAGCCATTGCCGACCCTACCCGTAGGGCCATTCTGGTTCTTTTGGCCTCACAGACCATGACCGCAGGTGCTATTGCTTCCAATTTTGATGTGGCAAGGCCCACCATATCCAAACACCTCCAAATTTTGGGTGAATGTGATTTGGTCGCATCCACGCAACAGGGCCGTGAAATGATCTATGAACTTAAGGTCGACAAAATGAAAGAAATTGACCTTTGGTTAGAACAGTTCAAGAAAATTTGGGAAGATCGCTTCAATAACCTTGATGCCTATTTGGCCAAAATCCAAAACGAAAAGAAAAATGGAAAACACTAAAAACCGATCTATAAGTATTTCAAGATTGCTCCAAGCTCCAGTAGAATTGGTCTGGGAAGTTTGGACCACCCCTGAACATATTGCGCATTGGTGGGGACCCAATGGCTTTACCAATACCATCCAAACCATGGATGTGCAAGAAGGTGGCGAATGGAAGCTGACCATGCACGGTCCCGATGGTACCAATTATCCCAACAGAAGTGTATACAAAGAAGTGGTTCCCTTCAAAAAAATTGTGTTCGAACATTTCAATCCACATTTTTTTACAACAGTTGAATTTGAAGCAATTGGACAAACCACTAAGATGGAATGGAGCATGTTATTTGATTCAGAAGAAATGCTTCAAACGGTTATCAAAGCCCATAAAGCAGACAAAGGCATGAAAGAAAATGTTGATAAACTTGAAACTTATCTATCCAACCTAAAATCCAATCCATGAAAACAAGCCTTTTATTTGAATTCACTGCTGACAAGGTGAACAACAAAATTTTGATCAAACGAGAATTTAATGCCGATCAAGATACGGTTTGGGATGCCTTCACAAAACCCGAAATATTGGATATATGGTGGGCTCCAAAACCATTTATCTCCAAGACCAAGTCCATGGACTTTAAAGAAGGTGGTAGAAGGCTCTATACCATGTGTGGCCCCAACGGGGAGGAATATTGGGACCTTGCGGATTATGTTTCCATATCACCCAAAACCAATTTTCAATATGTGGATGGATTTTGTGACAGCGAAGGAAACATCAATACAGAATTCCCCCAATCCAATTGGAATGTTGATTTCCTAGATCAAGGCAGCACCACCCTCGTGGACATTACCATATCCTACGAAACATTGACAGATCTGGAAAAAATTATAGAACTTGGCTTTAAGGAAGGATTTACCCTCGCCCTGAACAACTTGGACGAAATTTTTAAAAAATAACACAGCACCATGCAATCCATCACTATTGAAACCCTTGTTGCAGCCCCAACCGATAAAGCTTGGGATTACTACACGCTACCTGAACATATTACCCAATGGAACTTTGCCGATCCCTCATGGCATTGCCCTTCTGCGGAAAACGACCTTCGGGTTGGTGGCAAATATAAAGCTCGCATGGAAGCCAAAGATGGCAGTTTCGGATTTGATTTTGAAACCACCTACACCGAAGTAGATAAACATAAAAAAATTGTTTACGTAATCGGAGATGGTAGAAAAGTAGAAGTACTTTTTCAACCCAAAGGTGACTCAACCAATGTGAAAATCATCTTCGATGCCGAAAACCAAAATTCCTTGGAACTACAGAAAAATGGCTGGCAGGCCATTTTGGACAATTATGCCAAATACACGGGATCCAATTAGTTATACCCGAACGATGTTGGCCCCAATGGCCCTCAAACGCTCATCTATATTTTCATAACCACGGTCAATCTGTTCAATGTTGTGGATGGTTGAAGTACCTTTTGCCGATAGTGCTGCAATCAACAAGCTCACCCCTGCCCTGATATCCGGTGATACCATTGTGGTGGCCTTTAAGGTTGACTTAAAGTCATGTCCGATAACAGTAGCTCGGTGCGGATCACATAAAATGATCTTTGCCCCCATATCAATGAGCTTATCTATGAAGAACAAGCGGCTTTCGAACATCTTTTGGTGAATGAGCACTTCGCCTTTCGCTTGGGTGGCTACAACAAGGATGATACTCAAAAGATCTGGTGTCAATCCTGGCCACGGCGCATCAGCAATGGTCAAAATAGAACCATCAATAAAATTTTGGATTTCGTACCCTTTATCGTGTTTGGGGATAAAGATGTCGTCGTCCTTCTTTTCAATGGTAATCCCCAATTTTCTGAACACGGTTGGGATTTGTCCCAAATCGTTCCAGCTTACATTTTTGATGGTCAGCTCACTTTGGGTCATGGCTGCAAGTCCGATCCAAGAACCGATTTCGATCATATCGGGCAGCATGGTATGCTCGGTGCCTCCCAATTTGTCCACGCCTTCAATCGTCAACAAGTTAGAACCGATACCGGTGATCTTGGCACCCATTCGATTCAACATTTTACACAATTGCTGAAGATAGGGTTCACAGGCTGCATTGTAGATGGTGGTGGTGCCTTCGGCCAATACGGCGGCCATGACAATATTGGCTGTTCCGGTTACCGAAGCTTCATCCAAAAGCATGTAAGTACCCTTTAGCTTTTTGGCTTCCACTCCATAAAAATGCTCCTCTTTGTTATATCGGAATTTGGCGCCCAGTTTTATAAAGCCTTCAAAATGGGTATCCAAACGTCTACGTCCAATCTTATCGCCACCAGGTTTGGGAATGTATCCTTTTCCAAATCTGGTCAAAAGTGGTCCCACCAACATAATGGATCCTCGAAGGGCCCTTCCATCTTCCTTGAACTGTGATGATTGCAAATACTCCAGATTCACATCATCGGCCATAAAGGTATAGGAACCTTTGCCTTTCTTTTGGATCTTAACACCAAGATCTTCCAAAAGGGCGATCAGTTTATTGACGTCTACGATGTCCGGGATGTTGTTGATGGTAATTTTTTCTTCGGAAAGCAATACGGCGCAAAGTATTTGAAGTGCTTCGTTCTTTGCTCCTTGTGGGGTTATTTCACCGTGTAATTGATGACCACCCTCTATTCGAAATGTACCCATGTATTCCTTTGGCGTTTAAAATCTTTTCTTGCGGCTTCTTTGCCCACCTTTTTTGTTGGTTCCGTTTCTGTTGGATTTGGCCTGTCTGCTTTTCAGAAACTGATTGCTTTCGGTCAAGTTTTCGCCATCCCTTGCCAAATCGATTTGCCCATCACTCATATCTTTCAAATGCTCAAAAATGGCAGTATCCTCAACGGTATCCTTGTTCCAGGTCAAGTAGCACTTTTTCATGTGGTTGGCAATAGCATATTCCAATCCTGAACGCATATCGCCTTTTTCCCATTTAACGGCCACATCTATCATACGTTTGATGTTATTCCCGTAAAACCGATATTTTGGGTGGTTCTGTGGATATTTCAACGGTTCTGGACGTTGCTGCAACACTTCCTTTGAAGTAATGGGAAATGGCGAATCCACATCCAGTTTAAAATCGGACATGATGAACAACTGATCCCATAATTTATGCTGAAAATCAGGCACATCACGAAGGTGGGGCTGAAGGTTGCCCATCACACTGATAATGGCCTTGGCTTCCTTGTTACGTTCCTCACGATCCGCAATGGCAACGGCATGGTCCACCATCTTTTGAAAATGACGGCCATATTCCGGAATATAAAGTTGTGGACGTTCAGTATTGTACTCTAAGTTTTCTACTATATTCAATTTAAAACGTTTAGAAAATTAATAATGGGAAGTCTCTATCCGATAACGTCCGCAAAATAATAAAATTATGGCAAAGTCTGCCGTTATAAGGAAATTACACCCTCTACAATGGCCACTTCCTTGTACTTGGCGATCACTTCATCGGGATCCTTCAAATTTACGGTAATGGAAAGACTGGTATAGGTTCCTTTTTTGGATTGTTTGGATTCGATGACAGCCCCGGTATTATTAAAAATTTCATGTATCTGGGCAATGCGATCCTCATCGGTCGGAACAATAAATTTGTATAGATAATCAGAGGGCCAAACGGTGTTTTCCAAGAGTTGCTCCCTCAACCTTTCGTAAAATTCATCCGTGCTATCCTTCTCCATGCCCTTATTTTTTACAAATATAGGGTTTACCCAACAATTTTTTTTCCTTGGGGCTATTTCATTACTTTGTACCATCAAATTAAGATGTTTGGGCAAGAATAAGGTTGTAATCACTGGTGCGCCGGGAACCGGTAAGACTTCCATCGTGAACGGATTGGAACAAAAGGGCTTCCATTGTTTCCATGAAATTATTCGCGATATGACCTCCAAAGCAAAGAAAGAAGGTAATTCCAATGAATTTGTGAGCAACCCTTTGGTTTTTGTGGAAGATGCCCATCAGTTCAATATGGACTTGCTCCTTGGCCGTACCGCCCATTACAAACAATCGTTAAAAACCAACGTACCCATCAGTTTTTTTGATCGTGGCATACCGGATGTGCTGGCCTATATGGATTTCTTTGGACAAGTATATGACGAAGAATTCATGGCTTACTGCGAGATCCATCGCTATGATTCCGTGTTCATTGTTCCCCCGTGGGAAGAAATCTATATTTCGGACAACGAACGGTTGGAATCTTTCGAAGAAGCGGAAAAAATACATTTGGCCCTAATGGCCACTTACTCCCAATTTGGCTATAACCCCATTGAAGTGCCAAAAGATGAAGTCCCCAAGCGGATTGATTTTATTTTGGAAACACTTAATACCATGTAGTGCAAAAGAATACCAAAGTCATTTTACAGGAATACTGGGGGCATAATAATTTTAGGGGTTCCCAGCAAACCATCATTGATTCGGTTCTTTCCGGAAAAGATGTATTGGCCTTGATGCCCACAGGTGGTGGCAAATCCATTTGCTATCAAGTGCCCGCCATGGCCAAAGAGGGTCTTTGTATTGTGGTCTCGCCTCTTGTAGCATTGATCCAAGACCAAGTATCCCAATTAAAAAAGAAGGGTATCAAAGCCATTTCACTTACTGGCGGCATCCCATTTGACGAACTCAATGACCTCTTGGACAATTGCCTGTTCGGAAACTATAAATTTCTGTATCTATCCCCTGAAAGACTGCAACAAAGCTTGGTTCAGGAGCGGATCCAGGAAATGGACGTGAACCTGATCGCCATTGATGAGGCACACTGTATCTCCCAATGGGGCAATGATTTTAGGCCTGCGTATTTAAGTTGTTCCATTCTGAGGGAATTATTGCCGAACATACCCATTATTGCCCTGACTGCGACAGCTACTCCTAGGGTTGTGGATGATATTCTTGAGAACCTGAAACTAGAAAACGCCCAAATTTTCAAGGATTCCTTCACTCGCCCCAATATTATCTTTAGGGTAAAACGTACCGAAGACAAGCTGTTTCAACTCAAAAAATATGTGGGCAAAATTTCAGGAAGCACCATTGTCTATGTACGTTCCCGAAAAATGTCCGTTTCGCTTTCCAAGTTTTTGAATGAGAATGGATTTTCGGCCACCTTTTTTCATGGGGGAATAACCAAATCCGAAAAGTCGGAAAAACTCAACCTTTGGTTGAACGGGGATATCCGGATCATTGTAGCCACCAATGCCTTTGGGATGGGAGTGGACAAACCAGATGTTCGATTGGTCGTCCATTTTCAAATTCCGGACAGTTTGGAAAGCTATTACCAAGAGGCCGGACGGGCCGGAAGGGATGGTCAACCTTCGGTAGCTTTGATGTTGACTTCGTTGGAAGACAAACAGCGTGCAGAACAACAATTTTTGTCCTCATTGCCCGATGTGTCCATCGTGAAAAAAATCTACTCCAAACTGAATACTTTTTTCCAGATTTCATACGGCGAATGGGTGGAGGAACCTTTATCCCTCCAATTCAATGAATTTTGCAAGCGATATGATTTAGAACCCAATCTGGCCTTCAATGCACTGCGCACGTTGGACCAGAATTCTGTGTTGACCATTTCGGAGAACTTCAAGGAGAAAAATATGCTCCAATTTGTGGCATCCAAAGCAGGAATCTTTGAATATTTGGACCGAAACCGCACTGCGGCGCCGATAATTCAGACCATTTTGCGTACTTATGGTGGCATAACAGATTACGGCACCAAAATAGACCTTCACCTCCTTTCAAAAAAAACAGGTGTTGGAGAAGGTAAACTGAAAAAGCTTTTGGTCCAGTTGAAGGAAGATGGTATGGTGGAATATCAGCACAGCACCAGTGATTTGGAAATCACATTTTTGGTCCCGAGAGAAGATGACCATACCATAAATCCTTTTGCCAATAAAATAAAGGACTTCAACCACATCAAACTAAACAATATGAATGCCATGCTGGGTTATGTTGACAATGCTACCCAATGCCGCAGTGTTTATTTGATGGATTATTTTGGAGAAAAATCAGCAGAAAAATGTGGTACGTGCGATATTTGCACCAAGAATTCCAAAAAGGCATCCTTTCCCAATCTGGAAGGTAAAATTTTGGAACTCCTTTCCTTAGCTCCACATACCTCCAGACAATTGGAAAAAGTAACCGGGGCAGACGAAAAGGAACTTTTAAAAACCTTACAGGGATTACTTGAAGATGAAGTGATCACTCTAAATTTCAGAAATGAGTATATTAAAAAATAGTCCACTTCGCATTGTATTTATGGGAACCCCAGACTTTGCAGTGGGCAGTCTAAAACATATTTTGGAAGCCGGTCTAAATGTGGTCGGGGTTATCACAGCACCAGACCGTCCGGCCGGTCGTGGGCAAAAATTGCAGGAATCTGCGGTAAAGCAATTTGCACTTCAACATGACTTAAAAATATTGCAACCCACCAATCTTAAGGATGCGGAATTCTTGAAAGCATTGGAGGTTCTTCAGGCCAACCTTCAAGTTGTTGTGGCTTTTAGGATGTTGCCCAAAGAGGTTTGGCAAATGCCGGCGTATGGCACTTTTAATCTGCATGCCTCCCTCCTTCCCCAATACCGTGGCGCGGCCCCAATCAATTGGGCCATCATCAATGGGGAAACCGAGACTGGAGTAACCACTTTCTTTATTGATGAAAAAATTGATACGGGGAACATTATTCTTCAACAAAAGGAAATAATTCATCCCGAAGACAATGTGGGAGATTTACACGACCGATTGATGGAAACGGGAGCCAAACTAGTGGTGGAAACCTGCAAACTAATTGAAAAGGGCAACGTAGAACTAAAAGCCCAAAAAGATGCCCCGGAACTTAAACCCGCTCCTAAAATTCACAAAGAAACTTGTGAAATAGATTGGTCCACTAGCCTTGAAACCATTTACAACCATATAAGAGGACTTAGTCCGTACCCTGGAGCTTGGACAACCATGGTACAAGGAGACAAGGAGGAGCAGATCAAGATTTTTGCCACCAAGATGGAAGTTGGAAAACACCACTACAACGTTGGAACACTGGTATTGGACAAAAAATCCATCAAAGTGGCTGTCCAAAATGGTTTCATTCTTCTTCTGGAATTGCAACTACCCGGTAAACGCAGGATGAAAGTGAACGAGGTTTTGAACGGATTAAAGCTGGAGGAAGGCGCCTATCTTCGCTAAGCCCTTGCTATAAGTGGGCTGGCAATACCTTGTCATTTTTTTCCGACTTTATCAACAAACGTTTGAAGTTATCAACAAAAAGCCCGATTTCCCTAGGTTTTACTTGCGTTACTGGCAAATCCGTATAAATTTGTTCAGCATTAAAATTATTTTAACAACAATTAATTTAATTCCATTATGAACAAAACAGAATTAATCGATGCTATGGCAGCTGATGCTGGCATCACCAAAGCAGCAGCTAAAAAAGCATTGGAATCTTTCTTGGGAAATGTAGAGGGATCACTTAAAAAAGGAAACAGAGTTTCCTTGGTAGGTTTTGGTTCTTGGTCAGTTTCCAAAAGAAGTGCCAGAGAAGGTAGAAACCCTCAGACTGGTAAGACCATCAAGATTTCTGCCAAGAACGTTGTAAAGTTCAAAGCAGGTGCTGAATTGAGCGGTGCAGTAAACTAATCAATTATTTTTAGAATATATGAAAGCACTTCTACGGAAGTGCTTTTTTCATTTATAGGGTTTTGGTTTTTTTGGAAATGTTGTATATTATGTTAAATTTAAAAACAAGAATCCTTATGAAAATGGTGAGCCATCAGCCAAAAAAAGGAAAATTGCTTGTTGCGGAACCTTCGCTTACCGGAGACGTTTCCTTCAACCGATCTGTGGTACTTTTGGCAGAGCATAATCAAGAGGGTTCCGTTGGGTTTATCCTAAACAAACCTTTGGATTACAGCATCTGTGATCTGGTTACCGAAATCAAAATACCTTTTCAAGTTTTCAATGGAGGTCCAGTAGAACAGGACAATCTTTATTTTATCCATAAAGTGCCCCATCTTATTGAAAACAGCGTGGAGATTTCAGATGGTATTTTTTGGGGCGGTGATTTTGAAACTACCGTAGAACTCATCAATAATGAAATCATTACCGAACAGGATATCCGTTTCTTTTTGGGGTATTCCGGGTGGGGCTCACAGCAACTGGACCAAGAACTTTCGTCCAAATCGTGGGTGGTGGTGCAAAATGAATACGAAAGTGGGATTCTCGAAAAATCCTCCATCGCTTTCTGGAAAGAAAAAATGGTGGAACTTGGGGGCGACTATCTTTTGTGGTCCAATGCCCCTGAAAACCCTTCCCTTAACTAGTTTGGGTCAACCTTGCTTTGGCGTTCAGTTTTCCAACCAAACTTTTAGCCACTTCGCATCCAAATTCCTTTTTACGGTACTTTGTGATAGGCTGTATGCCCTGAATACTATTGGTGATGAACAATTCATCCGCTTTTTGCAGTTCAAAAGGTGAAATGGAGGCTTCCAACAGTTCCAGTTCTTCGCTAGAAGCAATAATTTCCATTACTTTTTTACGGATGATGCCATCCAAACAACCATCGGAAAGAGGTGCGGTCTTGATCTGTTTGCCGTTCACCACAAAAAGATTCCCGTTTATGGCCTCCACAACCTGCTTTTCAGTATTCACCAAAAGGCAATTGGCATAGCCGTTTTCCTTTGCAAATACACTGGCGACCACATGCAAAGCCTTGTTAGTGGTTTTAAGATTGGACAACATGTCCTTGTTTACATAAAAATCCTTGAAGAGTTCCACCTCATAAGGACTTTCATTTACCAAATAAAAGGGAGACTCCAAAGCCGAAGTTTCGATTACAAAAGATACTTCATTGGTAGCCGGGGTGTATAACCCACCGCCATTTCGGAAAACGGTAAGGCGAACCCTGGCCGCGCCAGATTCAAGATCATTGGCAGCAATGGTTTTCTTGATTTCTTCCTCCAAATACTCCAAAGTAAAGCTCATGGGTATTTCCATACGAAGGATACGCATGGAGGCCATCAACCTAAAATAGTGGTCTTCCCAAAAAAAGAGGGTTCCGTTTACACACCGAAGGGTTTCAAAAAGGGCATCGCCAAACTTCAGCCCCCTATTATTGGCTGTCAATAATTCCTTGTCCCTGGGAAAAAGTGTACCGTTGAAATTAATCATAAAAAAGTCCCGAATTTATCGGGACCAAATATACGGCATCCTTTAGAATCGTTCTATTTGGAACCCAAAACCTGTTTTAGATCGGAAATTTGGTTTTCCCATAACATTTTGGCTTCGTCCACTTCGTCTTCCTCAGCAAAATCGGTGATGAACAAAGAAACATCCTTTGTGATCTCATCGACTATGATTCGCATTTCAAAAAAAGAATTGTCCTCATTCTCGGTCCAAGCGAATTTCACGAACTCCTCACTTTTACGTTTGAGCATTTTCGCCCTTTCCTCTGAATCGTTCCATATAAAAGTGAAGGTTTCGCCACGTGAATTTACGTTATCGGCGTACCATTCTGATAATCCTGAAGGGGTGGAAATATATTGGTAAAGTAACTGAGGTGAAGCATGGATCACAAACTCCATTTCAAATTTAACCTTATCATTCATGTAGCATTCGATTTATCCTTTTCAACATTTGATATAGTTTGGGAAGATAAAAAAATAAATGTCAAATAATAAATTAATCCCGAATTTTGATTCAGCAAAAATTAAACTATATATTTGCACCCGCTTAACAAAACCATGGCGAGGTAGCTCAGCTGGTTAGAGCGTCGGATTCATAACCCGGAGGCCGGGGGTTCAAGTCCCCCTCTCGCTACAGAAAAAGACCATCAATTTGATGGTCTTTTTTTATTCCACATAGTCCAAAAATCCGGTTTTACCCTTAAATTTAGGGTACTATGAAAAATACCATTTCTGAACGCGTTGCGGACTTTTTGAAAAACTACCCGCCATTCAATTCACTGGACAACAAACAGTTGGATGAACTTTCCCTACAGGTGACCATTATTCACAAAGAGAGCAATAGCGTGGTTTTTAGCGAAAAGGAAGAACCCCATGCCTATTTTTATGTGGTGAACAAAGGGGCCATAGCCCTGACCAAAAAAGGATCCAGTCAAATTTTGGACATCTGTGATGAAGGTGATGTGTTTGGGCTCCGCCCCTTACTGGCACAAGAAAGTTATAAATTGGAAGCCAAAGCCTATGAAGAAACCATTCTTTATGCGGTTCCCATCAAGGATTTTAAGCCATTAGCTTTGGAAAACAAGCGCGTCGGGAATTTTTTGATCGAAAGTTTTGCCTCCAATACCCGTAACCCCTACTCCATCAAACACCGTGGAAAGCTCTATGGGGTCACGGCGAATACTACCGAAAATAACCCCAGCACTAAAATATTGGACCTTCAACCGGTGCGGTATTCCACTGACCTGGTCACGTGTACAGAAGGCACTAAGATCAAAACCGTGGCCACTACCATGGCCAAACACAATGTGAGCAGTATTCTGGTGCTGAATGGCGATTTACCTCTGGGCATTATTACCGATAAGGACCTTCGGCAGAAAGTAGCTACGGGACTTTTTCCCATTACAGGCAGCGCCAAATCCATCATGTCGTCTCCAGTCATCACCTATCCAAAAGAATTAACGGTAGCCCAAGCACAAATGGCCATGATGAAAAGCAATATCAGTCATTTGGTGCTTACCGAAGATGGCACAGCGGATGCCAAAGCCGTTGGAATCCTTTCCAAACACGATGTAATGTTGGCCTTGGGAAATAACCCTGCTGTTTTGCTTCGGGCCATTAAAAGGGCCACCGATTCCAAAAGGTTACGCAGCATTAGGCATGGAATCATGACCCTTTTGCAAGGCTATTTGGAGCAGAACATCCCCATTGGATTGGTGTCCAAGATCATATCCGAACTTAATGATGCCTCCACCAAACGTATTATTGAAATCACTTTGGATAGCATGGAAGTAAAACCTCCCGTTAACTTCACATGGCTGACCTTGGGGAGTCAAGGACGTGGAGAACAATTATTGAACACAGATCAGGACAACGCTATTCTTTTTGAAGACGTTCCTGAAGAAAAACTGGAAGAAACCCGTACTTATTTTCTAGAGCTCGGATCTAAAATTTCACAGGAACTCAACACCGTTGGGTTTGAATATTGCCCCGCGGATATGATGGCATCCAACCCCTCATGGTGTCATAGTTTGAGTGAATGGAAAGACGTTACCTCCCACTGGATCAACAATCCCGGGCCGGAGGAAATACTGCTTTCCTCCATTTTCTTCGATTATAATGTCACCTATGGAAGTAAGGCATTGGCCGATGAGTTATCGCACAGCATTTTTGATCATGCCAGAAGATATCCTCAATTTTTGACGCATTTGGCCAGCGGTGCCATGCAAAATCCCTCCCCTTCTGGGTTTTTCAGAGATTTTTTGGTAGAACAGGACGGGGAACACAAGGATTTTTTCGATTTAAAACTTCGCGCATTGATGCCCATAATCGATGCGGCAAGGGTTTTGATCCTGTCCCATTCCATAAAATCCATCAACAATACAGCGGAGCGATACGAGAAATTGGCAGAATTGGAACCGAACAACCGAGAACTCTTTTTGGCGTGCTCCTATGCCAGCAAGGCCTTGTTGAAGTTCAGGACTCGCCAAGGTTTGTTGCACAACGATTCCGGTAGGTTCATCGCTTTGGACCAACTGAACAAGGAAGAAAAAATTAAATTGAAACGGACTTTTAAGACCATTAAAGAAATTCAATCTTTGATTGAAATCCGGTTCCAAGTTAAAAACCTGTTGCGCTGATGTGGCCTTTCCCAAAAAAGAAGCAACTGGAATTTCCTGATTTTTGGTGGGCCTATGAAGAGCACTTCAAACATCCGTTGCCAGAGCTGATCAAGGACAATACCTTTATTGTGTTGGACACGGAAACCACAGGCTTTAATTTGACCAAGGATCGGATTCTTTGCATCGGAGCCCTTAAATTGAAGGACAACAATATAGTGGTAAAGGACAGTTTTGAGGTGTACATTGAACAGGAACACTATGATGTGGGAAGCGCCGAAATACATGGAATCCTTAAAAAAAGTAAGCGTAATAGAACTTCGGAGCTAGAAGCTTTGAAACAATTTTTGGTCTATATCGAAAACCAGGTATTGGTAGGCCACCATGTTATGTTCGATGTGAACATGGTCAATGCCGCCCTAAAACGCAACGGATTGCCCAAGTTGAAAAATGAAAACTTGGACACGGAATCTCTATACAAACGTACTTTGTTGATATCTACTGTTGTCCAAAAAAAGGACCGGTATACTTTGGATGATTTGGCCCAAAAGTTCAGTATCTCCAGAAAGGACCGACATACCGCCTTGGGAGATGCCTTTATCACGGCCATTGCTTTTCTTCGGACAGTTGAAAAGCTCAAACCAAAAAAAATAAAGGACCTTATCCGAAAACAAGGTCCTCTACGATTTGGTCTATAAACTTGATTTACAAACTTTCCTTCATGATCTGTTCCACCACTTCTGGGTTCAGCAATGTGGAAGTATCCCCTAAATTGCTGGTATCCTTGGATGCGATTTTTCTTAAGATACGACGCATAATCTTTCCACTACGGGTCTTCGGCAATCCTGGTACAAATTGAATTTTATCCAGTTTAGCGATCGGACCTATGTGCTCCGTAATCAATTGATTGATCTCTTTGGCCAGGTTTTCCCTATTACGGGTTTCCCCAGTTTCTTTCAAAATGATGTAACCATACAAGGCATTTCCTTTGATGTCATGTGGGAAACCAACAATGGCAGATTCTGCAACCGCTGGGTGTTCGTTGATCGCATCCTCGATTGGTGCGGTTCCCAGATTGTGTCCGGAAACGATGATTACATCATCTACCCTACCCGTGATTCGATAGTAGCCAACTTCATCTCGCAAGGCACCATCGCCAGTGAAATATTTCCCTTCAAACGCTGAAAAATAGGTGTCCTTGTATCTGGCATGGTCACCCCAAATGGTTCGTGCAATAGATGGCCATGGGAATTTGATGCACAACCTTCCATCTACTTGATTGCCTTTAATTTCCTTGCCGTTTTCATCCATCAATGCAGGTTGAATACCTGGCATAGGTAAGGTAGCATATGTTGGTTTTGTAGGCGTGGAATATGGAATGGGGGAAATCAAGATACCCCCTGTTTCCGTTTGCCACCAAGTATCCACAATCGGGCATTTTTTATCCCCAACATGGTCATTGTACCAGTGCCAAGCCTCTTCGTTGATGGGCTCCCCAACAGTTCCGAGTACCTTCAAACTGGAAAGATCATACTTGGTCACAAAATCCAAATTTTCCTTGGCCAATGCCCTGATGGCCGTTGGTGCGGTGTAGAATTGGGTTACTTTGTGCTTTTGCACCACTTCCCAAAACCTTCCAAAATCAGGATAGGAAGGTACTCCTTCGAACATGACCGTGGTGGCACCATTGGCCAAGGGACCATATACAATGTAGGAGTGTCCTGTAATCCATCCGATATCAGCTGTACACCAATAAATATCCTCTTCTTTATATTGAAACACGTTTTTAAAGGTATAGGCCGTGTAGACCATATAGCCACCTGTTGTGTGCACCATTCCTTTTGGGCGACCTGTGGAACCCGAGGTGTACAAAATGAACAAAGGATCTTCTGAATTCATGATTTCTGGTGAGCAATCGCCATAGGCTTTGTCCAAAAGAGGTTGTACCCATTGGTCACGCCCTTCTTTCATATGGATCTCACTACCGGTACGTTTGGTCACCAAAACCGATTTTACATCTGGGCAATGTTTCAAAGCTTCATCCACAATTCCTTTAAGGTCGATGGCTTTGCTTCCGCGATATGATCCATCAGAAGTCAATACCATTTTAGCACCGCAATCATTAATCCTTGTGGCCAATGCCGTTGATGAGAATCCGGCAAAAACCACGGAATGTACTGCCCCGATACGCGCACAGGCCAAAACCGAAATGGCCAGATCAGGAATCATGGGCAGGTAAATGACCACCCTGTCCCCTCTTCCTACACCTTGATCCTTCAACACATTGGCATACCTGCAAACACGCTCGTGTAACTGCCTGTACGTAATATGCTCGGCAGGATCATTGGGGTCGTTGGGTTCGAACAAAATGGCGGTCTTGTCCCCACGAATGTTCAAATGTCTATCGAGACAGTTTTCGGTGATGTTCAATTGTGCACCATCGAACCATTTGATCTCTGGTTTGGTAAAGTCCCATTCCAACACAGAATTCCATTTCTTTCTCCATAAAAAGTGCTCTTCCGCCACTTCTTCCCAAAAGCCTTCCGGATTTCTGACCGATTTACGGTACACCTGAAAATATTCCTCCAAGTGCTTGATATGATAATTACTCATCTAATGTTATGTTTAGTTAATATAAGTTTCGTTATAAATTTGATGATGAAAGGTTATGTTATGTGATCATTTCCTCCACATCACTGATTATTTTTTTTATGGAAAAGGGTTTGGTCATATATCCGTCCGCTCCCATTTCCAGTCCTTTTTCAATATCCTTCTCCTTACTCTTGGCCGATAGGAAAACAACCTTGGTCTGGCTTAACTTTTCATTTTCCCGAATTCGTTTCAAGGTTTCATAACCGTCCATTTGTGGCATCATAACATCCAACAAGATCAAATCTGGTATTTCACGCTCCGCTATTTCCAGAGCCTCGGTTCCATCCCTGGCTATGAAAACACCAAAATCCTTTTTCTTAAAAGCGTATTCCAAAGACATGACAATATTGGGTTCGTCGTCCACTATCAAAATTTTCTTCATGTTCCATTTCTGCTTTTGGGCAGTTCAAAAACCAAACGTGCCCCTTTCTTAAATCCTTTGTCCACCCAAATGGAACCCTTATGGCCTTCCACAATTTTTTTACAAATGGCGAGGCCCAATCCACTACCCTGAGGTTTTTTGGTATTCTGGTTTTTAGACTGATAAAACTTGTCAAAAATATAGGCCTGATCTTCTATTGGAATCCCACGTCCATTATCTTCAACTGAAACTTTCACCGTTTTATCACCATCTTCCAAACGGATATTGATGGTTCCTGTATGTGGTTCTGTAAATTTAAGGGAATTGGATAGCAAATTCGTCAAAACCTGTAACAAACGGTCTTCATCAAAGGGTACTTCAACATTATCCTTTTCTTTGAAGTTGATGGTCACTTGCTTTTTGGCCGCAATTTGTTCCACCCCTTTAAGTGCCTTTTTTATGGTCTTGTTGATCTTGCGTTTTTTAATATCGAGTTCTGTCCTATTGTCCGATAATTTTTCAAGATCAAGAATGTTGTGGATCAATGTGTCCAATCGATCAGTGTCCCTACTGATGTTCTCCAAAAATTGCCTTCGCAATTCTGGTGGCATGTCATCATCTTCCAAAACCTCCGAAGCCGCCTTAATTGATGTAATTGGCGTTTTGAGCTCATGGGCCACCGTGTCCAAAAATTCATCTTTCTGTCTATCTTGAAATAGCAGTTCTTCATTGGCCTCTTTGAGCTGATGTGCCATGGCAGTGAGTTGCTCCGATTTTTCCAACAACAATTTATTGTTGGCCTTGGTCTCCTTGCTCTCTTCCAAAATATTGAGTACTTCCACCAAACTGATTGGGGTTTCTTTGGAAACGGATGCCAACAATATCTTGGCCGAAGCACTACCAATACTTCCGGTCAATAATTTTTCTGAAAAGTTGATCAAACGGGCATCCGCCTTTTCTTCTGTGTCTGAAATATTGTGTTTTTTATTGAAAAGGCGCAGGGCCCTATTGGTCCTTGTTTCCCCCAAAAACCTGCTCAATAATCTTTTGATATCTGCTACGTAGGCCTCTCCTTTCCAAACAAAGGCACCTTCCTGAAGATTTTCATAATTGGAATGGTTCACGAACATCTCGGCATAGTTTCGTTCCCTGTAATTTCCTTTGGTTCGAAGTGAAAAACCCACAAAGGACAAGGTGTTAAAGGACAAACTCCATAAAAAGGCATTACTTTCGGGAGTCAAGTAATCCAATCCGAAAAGCTGTGCCGGTTTAAGCCAGGAAAAGCCAAAAAGACCTTCTTCCACGAACTTCACATTAGGCATCATCACTTGGCTTACAATGGGTAAAAGGAGGGTGTAAAAAACCACTGCCAAACCTACCAAAATTCCAATTTCCGCTCCCCTGGCCGTTCCCCTTCGCCAAGTCAATCCAAGAAAAAAAGAAGGCGCTAACTGGGCAATAAGCACGAAGGAAATCAACCCAATGGAAAATAGGGAAAGTTGAGCCGAGAAGTTTACATAGAAGAAATAGGCGAAAATGATCAATAGGAAAATGGCCAATCTCCTCAAGTTCTTGATTCTTTTGGTATTCTCTTCAGGATTGCCTTCCACCAATTTCTTGATAAAACCATAAGGAATCACAATATTGTTGCTCACCATGGTGGACAATGCCAAGGTGGAAACCACGATCATGGAAATGACCGCCGTGAATCCCCCAATGAACACCATCAGCACCAAGCCTTGGTGGTTTTGCTGCAACGGTAATAACAATGAATAGTAATCGTGATTGACCACATCTGGAAGGCTAATGTTGCCCGCCCAAGCGATGAAAATCACAAAAACATTGAACAACAATAGGTACAAAGGAAACAACCAAATGGCCTTTTTTAGGTAATTTTCATTGTCGTTTTCCACCACAGCCACATGAAACTGTCTGGGTAACAGGAAAATAGCAAAGAATGACAAACAAATGGTAAAAAGCCAGTTAAAACCGTTTTCCAGACCACCCAAAGAGGTCAATTGACTAAAATTAGCTTGTACCGATGCCTGATTGTATAAATCCGTAGTGCCGTCAAAAAGATAGAAGGTCACATATATGCCGATAGCTAAAAAGAACACCAATTTTAAAACGGATTCAAAGGCCACGGTTGCAATGATTCCCTTTTTGTGTTGAGAGGTATCCGTAGATCTAGTGCCATAAAAAGCAACAAATACTGCGATAAGCAAGGCAATATAAAAAGTGGAATCATCTAGAAATCCTGTGGAAACATAACTGTTCTTTGAAGAAATCAAGGAAAAGGTCTCTGAAACCGCCTTTAACTGCAAGGAAATGTAAGGAATGATGGCCAATAAGCAGGTTATGGTGACCAAGGCTCCCAAAAATCTGTTGTTCCCATATCGCATAGATATAAAATCCGCAATGCTCGAAATCTTATGCTGCTTGGAAATCCGAATGACCTTTTTCATCAATACGATCCAAAGCGGGAAGGAAATAACAGGGCCCAAATAAATGGCCAAAAAACTGATTCCGGAACGAGAAGCAATTCCAACACTTCCATAATAGGTCCATGCCGTACAGTACACCGCCAAAGAAAGGGTATACACATAGGGATTGTTGGTCCATTTGCCACGAGGGTTTTTTTCGGCAAAATAGGCCAATACGAAAAGCATGGCCAGATACATCACAATAATCAGTCCTATCACATAATTACTCATAGAACTTCTTTAAAATGATGTATGCAAAAATGATGGACAACAACCAACTGGAAAAAATAGCGACATACAGAATAGGGAACCCCAAGATCTGTCCTTCCATATCAAAAATGCCCACGAAGGGAACATTCCATAAAAAGAACAGGACTATGGAAATGAGTATCAATTTTTGTTGATGCCTTTTCTTCATTTTCTCTAGCTCGTCGGCTAATTAAAATTACAAAAACGGTGCGGTAATTTAATACCGCACCGCTTTTTCACAACCAACTAAATTAATGTGCCGATGCTTCACCTGCACCGCTAGGTATTCTAATGTGTTCTACAATTTCCTGTACTTCTTCAGGTGGTTCTGGTGTAAATTGGTTTACAGTAAGTGCCACGATAAAGTTGACGATCATGGCAATGGTTCCGAAACCTTCTGGCGAAATTCCAAACCACCAATCCCCTTGTAGACCAGCTACGGCATCCTTACCACCATCAAAAAGGCCAAATTTGAATTTGAGCATGTAATACAGCATCAGTAAAAGTCCAACGATCATGCCTGAGATGGCACCTTTACTATTCATTTTCTTATAGAAAATACCCAAAATAATGGCCGGGAAGAACGATGCTGCTGCCAAGCCGAAGGCCAAGGCGACCACCGCCGCCACAAACCCTGGTGGATTGATTCCGAAGTAACCAGCGATAACTACAGCAACAGCAGCAGAAATCCTAGCGGCCCAAAGCTCTCCTTTTTCTGACAAGGTAGGATTGAATACGTTTTTGATCAAATCATGTGAAATGGAAGATGAAATCACCAACAACAATCCGGCTGCAGTGGAAAGAGCCGCGGCCAAACCGCCGGCAGCAACCAAAGCAATCACCCACGCTGGCAAGTTGGCGATCTCAGGATTTGCCAATACCATGATATCATTATCCACAGTCAATTCGTTTTTAGCTTTATCCCCCACATACTGTATTTTGCCATCACCATTCTTGTCATCATATTTCAATAAACCAGTTTCTTCCCAGTTTTTGAACCACTGTGGCATGGAAGCGTATTCTTTGTTGCTTGCGGTTTCGATTAGGTTGGTTTTAGCAAAAACAGCAACTGCCGGAGCTGTAGTATATAAAATGGCAATGAGCAACAAGGCCCATCCAGCAGATTTCCTCGCATCCTTAACCCTTTTCACCGTAAAGAAACGAACAATTACGTGTGGTAATCCGGCAGTACCTACCATCAGGGCAAGGGTAATGGCGAAAACGTCTACCAAACTTTTAGTCCCATCCGTATATTCCGCAAAGCCCAATTCTGTTGAAAGTCCGTCCAATTTATCCAATAGATATGTTCCGTCTGCTACTGTGCTTCCCATCCCTAATTGTGGAATAGGATTTCCGGTCATTTGGATGGAAATGAAAATTGCGGGCACCATGAAGGCAAAAATCAAAACACAATATTGTGCCACCTGGGTATAGGTGATTCCTTTCATTCCACCAAGCACGGCGTAGAACAAAACAATGACCATACCGATGATTACCCCTGTGTTGATATCGACCTCCAAGAATCTGGAGAAAACGATTCCCACGCCACGCATTTGCCCGGCCACATAGGTAAAGGATACGATCAAGGCACAGATAACAGCTACAATACGAGCCGTTTTGGAATAATAGCGTTCCCCGATAAAATCTGGCACTGTAAACTTTCCGAATTTTCTCAGATAAGGCGCCAGTAACAGGGCCAGGAGCACATAGCCACCGGTCCAACCCATTAAGTAAACGGCGCCATCATATCCTGCAAAGGCAATAATACCTGCCATGGAAATGAAGGAAGCTGCCGACATCCAGTCCGCTGCTGTTGCCATACCGTTGGCCAATGGCGAAACGCCACCACCAGCAACGTAATATTCTTTGGTAGATCCGGCTCTAGACCAAATGGCTATGCCAATATATAGGGCGAAAGATAGGCCCACTAATAGATATGTCCATACTTGTACACTCATGATTCTAGTTTTTAGTTGGTTAGTTAATCTTCGTCGTAGCCGTATTTTTTGTCCAGCTTGTTCATCAATCGAACGTAGACAAAAATGAGGATGACAAATACATAGATGGACCCTTGTTGTGCGAACCAAAATCCTAGTTTAAATCCGCCCAAGCGAATGCTGTTCAACGCATCCTTAAACATGATTCCGGCTCCGTAGGAGACCAAGAACCAAATGGTCAAAAGAATAACCAGATACCTCAGGTTCTCTTTCCAATAGGCAGTTGCCTTTTTCTGTTTTTCTAACATAATTTGTTGGTTTAGTGAATTATAAATAAATATGTGCTTGCAGTGTCAACACCCCGGAACTATCGCCGTTTCCAACTTTGGAATTGGCGTATTCCAGTGTGAGTTTGGAATGGTGCCCTGTCATGAACAGGTTGGCCCCAATCCCGAATCGGGTTGCATTGTCATCAATCGCATCAATGGTCCTGGTTTGGTATGACAAATAAGGTTGTACCCTTGATTTGTCCGCCGCTCCAGGAATCAAATACCCCACATGCCCGTAGATCATGTTGCCTGTTCCATATGGGCCCAAGACAAAATTGCGACCGTAATCATTGCTCTGGAAAACCCCGTAAGCGGTAATCGCAGAACCATCATCTCCTAGGGGAGCATCATAAAAGGCATCTACCGCGAAAATGTTCACATCCTCTCCATCTAAATTTCCTGTTCCATCCATTACCACAACACCATTTTTATGGTTCAGGAATCCGGCTCCTATATTGAATACTTTCTTGCTCCCTAGGTATGTTCCCACCTTGTAAGGTAGGAAATTAGATTCTTCATCCAAGAAATGGTAGTCAAAAAATCCCTGTACCACTTTTCCTGCATTACCCGCACCCAATAGTTCCCTTCCTCGATAGACTGCCCTTCCGTTTGGTGTTGGGTCGTTACCGGAATCCAAAGTAGAGGTAATAGCCTCATTATATGAAACACGGTATTGTAACTTACCCACCTTACCTTTTAGGTAAACACCCAAATGACGGGCAAACTGGTCGCTAAGACCCAATGCGGCCCAAGATTCCCTGTTATTGTCCAAGGTCATGAAATTCAAGGTACTACTGTTATTCAAACGGGAAATACCGTTCCAGTAATGTAGTCCAGAACCGGCTGCTATGTTCTTGCCAATCTGCCATTCCCCCCAGAAATCATGAAAGAACAGTTGGGCAGATTCCCCTTTACCGGTTGGACTTAGGTTACTGCCGTTCAAACTATTCAACCCGAAATGGGTAAGGATCAAAAACTTTTTGTTCAATTGGGTAAACGTCAATACCCTGGCCCGTCTTACGCTAAGGTTCAGGTTACTGGCATCGTCAGGTACATCATCGCTGTATTGGGCCCAAAATTGACCCCATGCAATGATTCGAAGATATTTAGATCCATCTTCGTTAAAATTGATCTTGTAACCCCCCGTATATTCGGTGTTACCTTGCGAGAATGAAGTAGGAATGAACAGAATAAACAGTGCCATTCCAAGAAGGAT
Source organism: Allomuricauda sp. M10 (assembly GCF_020782875.1). Taxonomy (GTDB): domain Bacteria; phylum Bacteroidota; class Bacteroidia; order Flavobacteriales; family Flavobacteriaceae; genus Flagellimonas. The sequence continues at coordinate 265,691 of NZ_JAJGBN010000004.1, forward strand.
TCTTTTCATTTCAGTTTGGATGTTAGTGAGTTATGTGCACTACGAACATCCTAAAAAAAAGTACTGAATGAAAAATCAGTATATATTTTTGCTAAATATCTATACTTGATCCTTAAATCGGTCCCATTTTATAAGCATAAACTTATCACCAAGCTCAGTAACCAACTGGCCAGCACCTTTTAAATTTTCAGGATTGAGAAAATATTTTTGAAGTTCTCCCAGGTTCAATATTTTATACGTGGGGTGGTATTTGGAATTGTATGGTCTTTTTATGTTGTATTTACGAACCCAGTTCATGACAGAAACATGGGAAACACCTAAGATCCTTTCTATTTCGCGATAGGTAAGTCCCTCTAAATAAAGCTGTAACGCTTTGTTTACGTAGTAATCATCAATTTGCTTTCCCAGTTTGGGAACCGTAAAATAATAGCCGCAGGATTTACATTTAAACCGTTGCCGTTCATTAATGACACCTGCTTTGGTGAATTCTGAAGAGGAACAATTTGGACAACTTTGCATTGGATATACTTAATTAGCATAAATATACCAATTTAGCTTTAAATAGTTGAACAAAAAATTCCTTTAGAATAATGAAATCATCAATTTGAGCCCACAAATATTAAAAGGAAGACAATTTGAGGGCTACTTGGCCAAATATTCACTGATATTACTGAAGATGCGGTCCTCGATATTGGAAATATCACTTTTTACGAAATTTTCACCAGTGATGTTCTCGTATAATTCGATATATCGATTGGATACCGACTCAATATACTCGTCCGACATTTCAGGAACCGATTGTCCTTCCAACCCTTGGAATCCATTGGAAATAAGCCATTGTCTTACAAATTCCTTGGACAATTGTTTTTGTGCTTCACCTTTGGACTGACGCTCGGCATATCCTTCCGCATAAAAATAACGGGAGGAATCCGGAGTATGGATCTCATCGATCAAAACAATTTTGCCATCCTTGGTCTTTCCAAACTCGTATTTGGTGTCTACCAAGATCAGGCCTCTTTTGGCAGCAATCTCGGTACCCCTCTGAAAAAGAGCATGGGTGTACTGTTCCAACACTTCATAATCTTCTTTGGAAACAATACCTCTTTTTAAAATATCCTCTTTAGAAATATCTTCATCATGATCCCCTTTTTCGGCTTTGGTTGCCGGAGTAATGATAGGACTTGGAAATTTGTCGTTTTCCTTCATTCCTTCGGGCATGGGTACACCGCACAACATTCTTTTACCAGCTTTGTACTCCCTGGCTGCGTGTCCGGAAAGGTATCCACGGATTACCATTTCAACCTTGAAAGGTTCACAAGCCACACCTACCGCAACGTTGGGATCTGGAGTGGCCATCAACCAGTTGGGCACAATATCCTCCGTATCCTTCATCATTTTGGTGGCAATCTGGTTTAAGATCTGACCCTTGTAGGGAATACCTTTGGGCATGACCACATCAAAAGCGGACAAACGGTCCGTGGCCACCATCACCAAAACATCATTTTGAAGGGTATATACTTCCCTCACCTTACCTTTATAAACAGATTTTTGTCCCGGAAATTCAAAGTCCGTGGACATCAACGTATTCAGTCCCATATTAGAATTGATTTTGGTGCTCTATGTTTTTATAGGCATCAATGACCTTTTTCACCAATCTATGTCGGATTACATCCTTATCATCCAAATAAATAATGCTGATGCCATCCACATCCTTTAATATCAAAAGTGCCTCTTTTAAACCAGAAATGACCCTTCTCGGCAAATCGATCTGACCTGGGTCACCCGTCAATAAAAATTTGGCATTTTTACCCATCCTGGTCAAGAACATTTTCATTTGGGCGTGGGTGGTATTCTGTGCCTCATCCAAAATCACGAAGGCATTGTCCAAGGTACGGCCACGCATGAACGCCATTGGCGCAATTTGAATGGTGCCGTCTTCCAAATATTTGGCCAACTTTTCCGCTGGGATCATATCCCGAAGGGCATCATACAAAGGTTGCATGTACGGATCTAGTTTCTCCTTAAGGTCACCTGGAAGAAATCCAAGGTTCTCCCCTGCTTCCACAGCCGGACGGGTCAAAATGATTCGGCGAACTTGCTTTTCCTTAAGCGCCTTTACGGCCAAGGCCACACCTGTGTACGTTTTACCGGTACCCGCAGGACCGATGGCAAAAACCATGTCGTCCTTTTTACAGGCATCCACCACTTTGCGTTGGTTGGCAGTCTGGGCCTTGATCAAGCGACCGTTCACACCGTGTACCAAAACATCACCACTGCTTTGGGAAGAAGTATATTCCTCTTGGCTGGTGCTGGTAAGGATGCGTTCGATCATGTTCTCGTCCAATTTGTTGTATTTGGCAAATTGACCCGTGATTTCATCAAAGCGGCGATCAAATTCCTCAAGCAATTCTTCATCGCCATAAGCCTTGATTTTGTTGCCCCTAGCCACAATTTTTAACTTTGGAAAGTATTTTTTGAGCAGTTCGATGTTTTCATTTTGCTGTCCAAAAAAATCTTGGGGGCTGATGTCCGTAAGTTCTATTATAAGTTCGTTCAAAAAAAGTGAGGTGTTACAGTTGTTTTTGAAGAATTATATTCTTTCTTTTTTAACTAATTTTACATCGCAAACTTAACCAAAAATCAATTTGAGCGGGCAAAAACATATCAACAGTATTGCATGGCAATCATAACCTTAACAACAGATTTTGGCTACAAAGATCACTTTGTAGGTACTGTTAAAGGGGCGATTTTGAGTAACCTCCCCGATGTAACCATTGTTGATATTTCCCATGCGATTAGTCCCTTCAATATTCAAGAGTGCGCCTACATCCTAAAAAACGCCTATCGCTCTTTCCCAATGGGTACCGTTCATGTGGTTGGGGTGGATTCTGAATGGTCTCCCGAAAATCAACATATTGTGGTTCAGGTAGATGGACATTATTTTGTGAGCTCCAACAGTGGGGTGATTTCTCTGATCACTTCCGAAGTGAAACCAGAAAAAATTGTGGAAATCAACCTACCGAATTCGGAATCCGGTTCGTTTCCCGTGTTGAACATTTTCGTCCAGGTGGCCTGTCATATAGCCCGTGGTGGAAAGCTTGAAGTCATCGGAAGAAATTTTGATGAACTGAAAGAACTCCGTGAATTTGAACCACGAATTATCAACAATGGCAAGTCTATTTCTGGTAATGTGATCTATATCGATAACTATGGCAACGTGGTCACCAATATTCAAAAAGGACTTTTTGAGGCCTATCGCAATGGGCGTGATTATGAAATCATAGCGCGGACCACTAAAATCAGGAAGGTCCATAACAGTTATAATGGTATTGTCAATTACAACCTAGATCGCTCACAACGGATGGGACCTGGCGATGCTCTGGCCCTCTTCAATTCGGCAGGATATATTGAACTTGCCATTTTTAAAAGCGACCTGAATTCCGTAGGTGGGGCCTCTTCCTTACTCGGTTTGAATTATCGGGATACCGTAACCATAAATTTCCTTTAAATGTTGACCCGTATCGTAAAACTGACCTTTAAACCCGAAAATATTCCTAGTTTTGAGCAAATCTTTGCGGAAACTAAAAACGGAATCTTGGCTTTTGAAGGTTGTAACATGGTAGAACTGTATCAGGATATCAATCATCCAAACATCTTCTTCACCTATAGTTTTTGGGATACCCCGGCAGATTTGGAAAAGTACAGGAACTCCGAGTTTTTCAAAACGGTTTGGGCCAGAACAAAACAGCTGTTCTCCGACAGACCGGAAGCTTGGAGCGTGAATAAAGTCCAATCTACAAACCCATTTTAATGTTCGCGATTTTCAAGAGAGAGGTACGGTCCTTTTTTACATCGCCCATTGGTTATTTGATCGTGGGGTCGTTTTTGTTGCTCAACGGACTCTTCCTTTGGGTATTTAGGGGTGACTACAATATTTTTGACTACGGCTTTGCCGATTTGGGCAATTTCTTCCTTCTTGCCCCTTGGATCTTTATCTTTTTGGTACCGGCCATCACCATGAAGAGTTTTTCGGAAGAGCGAAAAATGGGAACTTTGGAGCTTTTGTTGATTAAACCTATTTCCGTCTGGAAGTTGGTCTTGGGCAAATTTTGGGGCGCGGTTCTATTGTGTGTGATTGCTGTAGTGCCCACAATCGTCTATGTTTTTGCCATTTCCAAATTGGGCATGACCGAAGGTAATTATGATTTAGGAATTGTTTTGGGGTCCTACTTCGGACTGCTATTTTTAATCAGTTCCTACACGGCCATCGGCGTTTTTGCCTCTACCCTTTCCGACAATCAGATTATTGCATTTTTGGTGGGAATTTTAATTTGCTTTTTGATTTTCAACGGGTTTGATGCCACAGCTTCGCTTTTTTCCAATGGGGAAACCCAAGAAATTCTAAAAGGATTCGGGGCCAAGGCCCATTTTGACAGTATTGCCCGTGGGGTTATCGACACGAGGGACCTTGTATATTTTATATCGCTCACCTTGTTGTTTCTATATCTCACGTTTCAACGTTTAAAACAATTGCCACGCTAATGGGAAAATTTTGGATAGCCATATTGAAAGCCGTGGTTACGCTGATTGTACTGAATATCTTGGCAGGGTTCATGTATACTCGCTTTGACCTGACCGAGGACCAACGTTATACCCTTTCACAACCTGCTGTGGAAGTGGCCCAAAAATTTGATTCCCCAGTCATCATCGATATTTTATTGGATGGCAACATTCCTGCGGAATTTTCCAAATTAAAGTCGGAAACCGTTCAATTGATGGAGTCCTTTGTCGCCAAGAACAAAAACATCTCCTATAGCTTGGTGGATCCCCTGGCCGATGAAACCCAAGCCGAACAGACCATTGCCGAACTGCAAGGTTTAGGCTTAAAGCCTGCAAGTGTCACCATTGAAGAAAACGGGAAAGTTTCCAACGAATTGGTTTTTCCTTGGGCCATGGTAAATTACAAGGACCAAACAGTTAAGGTTCCTCTACTCAAGAACAAACAAGGTTCCACCGCCGAAGAACGGATCAACAACTCCGTACAGGAATTGGAATATGCCTTTGCCGATGCTTTTACCAAATTAAGCACTACCGATAAAAAAAGTATTGCCGTCATTAAGGGCAATGGAGAATTGGGTGACATCTATATTGCCGATTATTTATCCACAGTAAGGGAATATTACAACATTGGCGCCATCACTTTGGATTCCGTCGCCAGTAATCCCCAAAAGGTTCTGGATCAACTGAAAAACTTTGATCTGGCCCTCATCGCCAAACCAACCGAAGCCTTCACGGATGAGGAAAAATATGTGATGGACCAATACATGGTACAAGGCGGGAAATCCATTTGGATGATCGATCAAGTGGCCATGGAAATGGACAGCATTTATACCGGCGGCGGAAGTGCCTTTGCCTTACCACGGGAACTCAATTTGAAAGATCTATTCTTCAAGTACGGCGTTCGGATCAATCCGGTTTTGGTGAACGATCTGTATTTTACCCAAATTGTTCTGGCTACCGGAGAAGGAAACGATTCCCAATACAACCCGCTGCCCTGGTATTACTACCCAATGGTGTTTTCACGGAACAACCATCCCATCAATACTAATATTGAAGCGGTGCGACTCCAATTCACCAGCCCGATGGACATTTTGGAAAACGATTATCAAAAGACGATTCTGATGCAAAGTTCACCTTTGTCCAAAACAGATGGAATACCGAGACAGATCAGTTTGGATATGATCACATCCCAACCTGATCAGGCCACCTATAACAACGGAAATTTGCCTTTGGCTGTTTTGGTTGAAGGTAATTTCACTTCCATGTATAAAAACCGTGTCAAACCCATAAAATTGGCCAATGCCATGGAAGAAGGACCGGCAAACAAAATGATCGTGATTGCGGATGGGGATATCATTAAAAACCAATTGCGAAACAATCGTCCCTTGGAATTAGGGTACGACAAATGGACGAGCAACTTTTATGGCAACAAGGAATTTTTGGTGAACAGTACCAATTACCTTTTGGAAAATAACGGGCTTATTAACATTAGGAACAAAAAAGTGGCTATTCCGCTGCTCGATGTGAAGAAAATAGCGGAACAAAAAACGAAGTGGCAAATCATAAATATTGGGCTACCAGTACTTTTGACATTGGTCTTTGGACTGTTCTTCGGTTTTTACCGAAAGCGGAAATTTAGCGCCTAAGTGTTGATAATTTTGTTTCTTTGCTAATACCATTTAAGATATATTTGCTTTTATCGATTTTAACAGCCCCGTTCACGGTTGAAATTACTTGGAACAGGCCTAAATGCTAAAGAATTTCTTTGATGAAGTTTATCGTATCCAGTACATATTTATTGAAACAACTACAGGTTTTGGGAGGAGTTATCAACAACAGCAACACCCTGCCGATTCTTGACAATTTTTTGTTCGATCTTAAAAAGAACCAACTTACGGTTTCCGCATCCGATCTTGAAACAACCATGAGTTCTGTTTTGGAAGTGGATTCCGATTCCGAAGGTGCCATTGCCGTTCCTGCACGTTTGTTATTGGATACCTTGAAAACGTTTCCTGAACAACCCCTCACCTTTGTGGTAGAGGACAACAATACAGTGGAAATCAGCTCTAACCATGGTAAATATGCCTTGGCCTATGCCGATGGTGCCGAGTTCCCAAAAGCGGTGGAGGTTTCCAACCCAAGCTCAACCATTTTGTTGGGAGATATTTTGGCAACTGCCATCAACAAGACCATTTTTGCCGCTGGTAATGACGACCTTCGCCCTGTGATGAGCGGGGTGTTCTTCCAGTTTTCACCAGAGAACTTGACCTTCGTAGCCACCGATGCGCACAAATTGGTAAAATATCAAAGACAGGACGTAAGTGCTTCCCAGGTTGCAGAATTCATCATGCCGAAAAAACCTTTGAATTTGTTGAAGGGAATTTTGTCAGGTTCTGAATCCGAAGTGACCATTGAGTACAATGATAGTAATGCCAAGTTCATTTTTGACAATACCGAATTGATCTGTCGATTGATCGATGGTAAGTATCCCAACTACGAAGCTGTTATCCCAAAGGAAAACCCGAACAAACTGACCATTTCAAGGAACCAGTTCTTAAGTTCCGTTCGAAGGGTTTCCATATTCTCCAACAAGACCACCCACCAGATCCGTTTGAAGATCGCGGGTGCCGAATTGAATATCTCCGCAGAAGATGTGGATTACAGCAACAAGGCGGAAGAAAGACTTTCGTGTTCCTACCAAGGAGATGATATGCAAATTGGGTTCAACTCCAGGTTTTTGGTGGAAATGCTCAACAACCTTTCCTCTGACGATGTCTCCTTGGAAATGAGTTTACCCAACAGAGCGGGAATCCTTACACCGATTGACGGATTGGATGAAGGAGAGCACGTTACCATGCTTGTAATGCCCGTAATGTTAAATAATTAGGGGGTTTCTTACGATATTCATTTCCAATTTTTAGGCATTTTTAATAAAGTGCAGTTTATCGATCTATACTTCGTATTCATCGTGGTTAGGGATTAGGCACATCCCATTTGCATACTTTTAACAGATTAAAAATGTAAACCTTAAACCATTGAACATGAAAAAAATAACATTGGCTGTTATTGCGATAATTGCATTAAGCTTTAGTTCTTGTGAGGTTGAACCAGTAGACAATTCCATTGATGGTGTTGCCGGGAAAGCTAAAGTCCAAAAAAACAAACCTGAAACTCAAGAAACTCCAGATTGTACGGTAAGTCTTTTGCCTACACTTCCTTCCATGGTGAGTGCTTGTACAACATCCAAAGGTGAAGGAAGCCTGTTAGGAGCGTATTTTGACCTAACCATCAATGACTCTCAACTTGCAGGAGAATATGCTGCTTGGTGTGTTGATGTAGATCTTTCCCTTGGTGCCAATGAATGTTATGATTACAACGTATACTCCAGTTACGCAGAACTTCCAGCAGGTGCATTTGAACAACCAGAAAATTTTGATCTTGTCAATTGGATCATGAATCAAAATTTTGTGGGACAACCAAGTCCAAGTGGAGGTACCTATACCTATGGAGACGTTCAATGGGCCATTTGGGAACTGGTAGATAACCAAAACTGTATTGCTTGTGCCTACTTAGGTGCTGATTGGAGCATAGTGAAAGGGCAAGAAATTGTGGATGCTGCTATTGCCAATGGCGAAGGATATGAACCAGGGGCAGGAAAAGTTATGGCCGTAGTATTGATTCCAACAGGAAGAACCCAAAGTGTGATTGTTACCATTCCACTTGGTTGCGAACCTGAACCTTCCTGTGAAACTGCTTTTGCACGAGGAACCGATGGCGATACCTGCTTTATCGGTGAAGGATTCAGCCGTTGGGGCTGGAGCATTGGCCCATTGGCAGAAGGAACCCAAGCTACTTATGATGTGTATGCCGGTGCAGGTCAGTGCGACATCTCCAAAGGAGAATTGGTTGGTACCGTGGATGTGAGCTATGTGGATGGCGATGTAACCGTTACTTATAACATTGATGCCGCTTACACTGTTTCTGCCACCCATACCTATGCCGGTAAGGTAATGTTCCCAACCAAAAATGGTCAACCAACTGTAGCTCCAGGACAGTACTATATTGAAGAGAATTTATCTGGAGATATTTATGTGATTGCCCATGCCGATGTTTGCAAGGATTAAGACTAAATAACATTTTATATAGTAGAAAGGCCAAGATTAAAACCTTGGCCTTTTTTTATTGGCAGACACAAAAAACCTTTCAACGGATCATCCAAACCGACTCTAATACCCATACCTTTCGTCGATAATATTTACCACTCAAAGGTGAAATTAAATATCTGTTTTTCAAATAGTTAAATATTTCCCTTACTTTCAACCGATCATCTACATATCAAGTAGTACAACAGGCATTTCATCAAAACTTATCAATTCTGTCAGATTTTTGTTTTGAATAACACAATTCTAAACAAATGAAGAAAAACTACATTTTAGCAACGTTCGTGGCCATAGTGTTCTTTGGCTGTGACAAGGAAGATGTTTCACAAACCGAGGAAACCATTGCTGCCGTGAACCATACGTATAAGTACAAAAAAGATAAGGACAAGAATGGGGGCTGTGATATCAGTTTATTTCCGGATCTTCCTGAAACCTTGAATGCCTGTACCACTGCAAAAGGTGTTGATGCAGACAACAGTTATTTCAATTTGACCATTAATGATTCCAGTTTAGCGGGTGATTATGGTGCCTGGTGTGTAGATGTGGATTTGTCCCTTAATGCCGATGAATGTTTTGAGGCCAAGGTTTATTCCAGTTACGAAAGTTTGCCAGAGGGCAAATTTGAACATCCTGAAAATTTTGATTTGATAAATTGGATCTTGAATCAAAATTTTATCGGATCGGAAAGCCCAAGTGGTGGAACCTACACCTTTGGTGATGTACAATGGGCCATTTGGGAATTGATCGATGATCAGAACTGTGCCCTTTGTGCTTATTTAGGTTCTGATTGGAGCAAAACCAAGGGTCAAGAAATAGTTGATCTAGCACTTGCCAATGGGGAAGGATATGAACCAGGTGACGGTGACTCACTTGCCATAGTGCTCATCCCTACCAATAACAGGCAAAGCATTTTTATTCCCTATGAATTGGAATGTGGAGATAATGTTGGTACCATCTGTAAAAGAAAAAACCGCACATGGAAATGTATAAGACAAGGCTGTAAGCACGAAAAAAACAAACGAAAGAATCAACACGGAAGAAAGAAATTCAAATGTTCTTCCAAGTAGATTAAAATCTAAGAGGGCCTAATCGGCCCTCTTTTTTTTATCTCTATTTGAATTCAAAATATTCATTGACGATTTTTTTTCGTTTCCCTGATGCCAGTAAAGGTATCCCATCAACATATTCAAACAATATTGTGGCATCATTGCCCAAATACGGTTTAAAATAATCAACAATTTGATTTTCTTGGACCTGTCCTTTTATTGCGTTCAATCGGAAAGCATAGTCCTTTTTCCCTATTTGCGCAAATTGAAATTGACGGATACTCCCATAGTCCAAAACCATATAAAAAACATGGGGATTTACCATTTTACCCGTAGTATCGAATACAGTATCCATGCGTCTTCCAAAGATGGATGAAAAATAGGGTCCAAATTTAGATTCTTCATAAACTACCAAATCTCCGGTATCATAACGGATCATGGGCATGGCATAGTTGAAGAGATCAGTAAGCACAAGTCTACCTAGTTCACCGCTCCTCACATGTTCATTGGAATCCAGTGCCAATACCTCAAAATAATAACTGGCCCAATTAGGCATTAATCTAGTGGGTTCCTTAACGGTTTCCTGGGCAAGGATTCCGTTTTCTTGATTGGAATATCGGGCGTAGACGCTGGTTTTAAAGTATTTGGACATCCTTTCCCGCTCTTTGTCCTTCAAATTTTCCGCAAAAGAAATTATTGAGTTGGTTCCCTGTATTTTTGGAACCACTTCCATGCTATCCATAAAATCACAAAGTATCTCAAAAAAAGAGGGGTAGCCTAAAACGTTCTTGGGCAGCTTGTCTTTGCCAATATCGGAAACCAACTTGGTTAAATCCTTTTTGGAGGTATCCATAACATTATGGGCATAAATGTTCTGTAACCAGGAAACCAGCCTTCCTTTTTGGTTTTTGTGATCCCAAAGCTTTAGGAAATACAATTTATCTCCCAAGATGTGTCCCGCTTGCCCCGAAAAATAGATGACATCGGCAACGTTCCTGTTTTTTTTATTCTTATCCTGAAAAATCTTGAATGGTATTCCCGTGGACCCACTTGTAGAAATAGGAAATAATTCCATTTTATCAAAGCGGGAAGATCTAAAACCTTCAAAATTGTCCAAGATCAAATTCTTGTTTATGATTGGAAAATCCTGAAGCTTTTTAAAATCCGAACACCTTTTATAAAAAGGGACGGTGGTGGTAGCATGAATCAAAACCTTGCTCAAATGCCCATCTCTTTTTTGCACCGCCTCTACATCCAGAGGATTTTCAAGGATGTTCCTTATTTCTTCATAGTGCCTTTTAACTGGCTTTCCTTTTAAGGAATCCAGCCCCCAAAACGCCCTTCTTCTCAAGACGCTCAAAATATCGGTCATATAGTCAAATTAATTTGATGACTTCCCTTAAAACAAACATTGTTCGTCCGTTCAGAAGCACAAGACGGCACAATATTCAAATAATTCAACAGCTTTTGGGGGAATGGCTGTGGATATTTACAAGTATTTTTCTCCAAGTTCCCTTGGTCTAATAAATTTAGCTGGAACTCCATAATATACTGAAAATGAATCGGCATCTTTGGTCAGCAAAGCACCTGCTCCTATTACGGTGTGTTCTCCTACCGATCCACCGTTTAGAATAGTAGCACTGATAGAAATAGCAGAATACCGACCGACCGTTACATTACCTCCCAAAGTAGAGTTTGGTGCAACACTACTATATTCCATTATGGTGGATTCATGCCCAACACTGGCTTTTGTATTTATGATGGTAAAATCTCCGATTACGCTATCAGCATTGATAATGGCTCCTGCCATAATCATGATTCCTCTACCTAGGCTGACATTCTTTCCTAAAATCGCGCTTGGATGAATGGCATTGATAAATTGAATATTCGGCTCTATTTTCAATAGCTCTTGGGCAATCTTGGATCTTCTCCAGTTATCTCCAATAGCAATGAAAAATTTTAGTCCGGGAAACTTTTTTAATAGCTCGGGAACTACATCTGTTCCACCCCAAATCTTAAATCCCAATACATCCGGACCTATATTTTTATTAGAATCCAGTAAACCTATTATTTCATATTTTCCGGATTTTTCCAAAATGTCAATTGTGACTTTTGCATGTCCGGATGCTCCAAAGATTACAACTTTTTCCAATTTATTTTTATTGGCAATTCACGATATGAAAGTACATATTTGTTTTGCCTAACGAAAATAAATTAGACGATGTTCAAAAAATTATCATGATAAAAACCGTATAGTAAGAAAATACGACGGAGATTCCCCATTAGAAGCTCTTACCGCATTCACTATGGGCAAAACAAATCCTAAAATTCCCGCTGTGATCAATCCCAAAATTCCAAGACCCAACAATAGGATGGCCGGAATGCTGATGATGACATAAAGGAAAAGGCTCAACTGCAAATTGATGATGGCCTTTCCATGTTCATCCATACCTTCTACACTGTTTCTTGAGGACAACCAAATGATCAAAGGGGTGATGAATCCCCCAAAACCGATGGCATAGGACAATAATTGGGTAAGATGGGTAATGGCCAACAAAGTATTGTCCGTTCTAACTACTTTTTCATTGATGACTTCCATTTTTGATTGATTTTGATGATTATACCATATAAGTATCCCTTTTTACCAAAATGTTACAGCAGGCCAGCTATTTCGTATTTTTGCCCACATGTCGTATACAGATACCATTGTTGCCCTTGCTACCCCATCAGGAACCGGTGCCATTGCCATCATCCGTGTTTCTGGGCCTGATGCCATCATACTGGCAGACGGTATTTTTCAATCGGTAAAAGGCAAAAAGTTGACGAAGCAAAAAAGTCACACCATCCATTTGGGACATATTGTGGATGACACCAAGATTCTAGACGAGGTGTTGGTTTCACTTTTTAAAGGGCCACATTCCTATACCGGTGAAAATGTGGTGGAAATCTCATGCCATGGTTCGCCCTACATTCAACAACAGATCATTCAACTATTGTTGAGAAAGGGTTGCCGGGCTGCTTCCGCTGGAGAGTTTACCTTGAGGGCATTTCTGAATGGGAAAATGGATCTAAGCCAAGCTGAGGCCGTGGCCGACCTGATTGCAAGCGACAGTGAAGCGGCCCACGATATTGCCATGCAACAAATGCGGGGTGGGTTCAGTAACGAGATCCAAAAATTAAGGGAAGAACTGCTCAATTTTGCATCGCTGATTGAACTGGAACTCGACTTTTCCCAAGAGGATGTGGAATTTGCAGACCGAACACAATTCAATCAATTGTTGGGGAGAATCAGTGAAGTATTAAAAAAACTAATCGATTCCTTTGCTTTGGGAAATGTCATCAAACATGGTATTCCAGTGGCCATTGTGGGGCAGCCCAATGTGGGGAAATCTACCCTTCTCAATGTGTTGTTAAATGAAGAAAGAGCGATAGTCAGCGATATTGCGGGGACCACTCGTGATACCGTGGAGGACCATATCAGTATTAAAGGCATCAATTTTAGGTTTATAGATACTGCAGGAATTCGAGAAACAGAAGATGTGGTAGAGAAAATCGGTATTGAGCGCACTTTTGGGAAAATTGAACAGGCCCGACTTATCATCTATCTATTTGAAGGAGAGCATTTTGAATCCTCGGTATTGGAACAACTTCAAAGCAAATACCAGAACAAGCAAATTTTGCCCATCTGCAATAAAATGGATCTTTTGAGCAACTCACAGATGGAAAGCATCAAACGTGAAGTACCCAACGTACTTTTCCTCTCTGCCAAACACAAAATCGGTATTGCCGAACTGGAAAGCCAGTTGCTGTCATTGGTAGATTCAGGAGCTTTGAGCGGTGATACCACCATCATCTCCAACAGCAGACATTATGACGCCCTATTGAAAGCTTTGGAGGAAATCCAAAAAGTGAAGGAAGGCTTGGACATAGACCTTTCCAGTGATCTGATGGCCATAGATATTCGCCAGGCCTTGTATCATCTCGGGGAAATCACGGGCAGCGTGACCACGGATGATTTATTAGGTAACATTTTCTCCAATTTCTGCATCGGGAAATAATGGTTGTTTTATGTATACTTTCGGCCTGCCAATTTTAATTGGAGACATAATTCAATTTGGCATTGATTAAAACTTATAAACCAAACCCAAAGCATAGGACCCATCCCCACTTTGAAAACTTAACTCAAAATGCTCTTGTGCGTAGGGAGTTGTAAATAGATATGTACTCCCAATACCGACGAGGGCTCCGCCAAGAACATCCCAACCGTCATGTCGGTCATTTAATCCCTCCACCCTACTGTAAGCCACAAAACCTGCGACGGCATAGGCAGGGATTCCATATTTCCAACCATATCTTCTTTGCAGGAAAGAGGCTCCCTGAAATGCAAAGGAAGTATGACCAGAAGGGAATGCGTGTCCATCAGTTCTTCCTTCCGGTCTTGGCTTGTTAATAGCATACTTTAAGATCCAAGTTGCTGTTAAATTAGCAGACATTGATTTGCCCAATTGCCAAAACCCTTCCTTGTCTCCTTTGGCCAAAACGGTAATAAGCGAAACAGCCGTAGGGGCAAACTGGGCAAAATCCCCTGCCCGTTCAATGGTTGTTTCCCTCATTATTTCTTCAGCAGAATCTGTTTGCTGACCAAATACTTTGCCTGTTAAAACAAAGAACAGGGCTGTACAAATTATACATCTTGTTACCATCGTTTCCTTCTTATTCATCAATTGTTTTGATCAATTGACCATCGGTGCCTATCAAAACCTCCATTTCCTCTTTTCCTTTTTCCAATGCAATCTCATATTGAGATCCGTTCGGGTTTTCAACTAATTCTACCTCATCAATATTGTACTCGGGGAATTGTGTGTTTAAGGTTGCCAATACATTGTCAGGAATGTCCTTTTTCTTGATTTCACGTTCTGTCTCTTTCCACGCACCGTCTTCCAAAAAATTAGCGGAATATTCGGTACCGTTCATTTGGAATTCGGCCTCCCATTCCTTATCCGATTCTTTGCCCCAAGAAACCTTTTTCACCTGCGGAAACTTTTTTTCAAAGGACGCTTTTACACGAGGTGGAACCGAAGTACGTTGTGCAAAAGCATAAAATCCAAATCCCAAAATCAATGCTATGGGCAATCCGATGACATACTTTTTATTCTTCATGATCTACTGATTTTAAATTCTTTAGTAAATCTAGACCCCAATTCTAAAGAAGGTTTTAAGCAATTCTAAAGCAGTCTTAAAGTTGTTTCTGTTCATCAGTATGGGTCGGAACCATGTGGCGATGTGAAATGTAGATCATCAAACCGATCAACACTACAGAAACAAGGGTTGCGGGTAAGGTGCCAAGGTTTAACCCTCCTTTGGCCAAAGGTTTGGTCAAAAAATCGCCGAAGGTTGCCCCAAAAGGCCTTGTGAATATAAATGCAACCCAAAAAAGGATGATCTGGTTCATCTTTGTAAAATAATGTAGGAGTATCACCAAAACGATAATTCCTGCGGTAACAAAGGCCCCGTATAAATAGCTCAGTCCAACAACATCACTCAAATAATCCCCAAAGGCGGTTCCGAGGCTGTTGGAAAACAAAATGGCAATCCAATAATGGACTTCTTTGTTTCTATCAAATATGGGGTAAACCTCTAGGTTTCCAAATCTTTTGTGCCAAGTAAGAAGCGTCAAAATCAATCCAGAAAATAGCAACAGACTCCCCCACGTGTAACCCAAATGAAGGCTTCTATCTATAAAATCGGATATTTCGGTGCCCAAGGTGGTGGTACCAATGATAACGAGCCAGTACCATACAGGGATGTATGTTTTTCTGGTCAGTTGAATGCCCAGCACCAGCCCGAAAAAAATCAAGGTGATCAAAATTCCCGTAGCGTATCCCAACCCTAAGGTTTGGGCAATAAAATCGCCCAAAGTTTCCCCCAACGTGGTTGCAACAATTTTCATCAACCAAAACAATAGGGTTATCTCTGCAACTTTGTTCAGTGTCTTCATTTTTAAGAAATTAGATTTTATATTTAAATCCAACCCTAAATATTTGGGTCTCGAAATAATTCTGATAAATGGCCGTAACCCCTTGGTCATAGACCCGTTGACGAATCCCAAACCTGTTCAAGATGTCACTTGCCGAAAAGGTAAGTTCTGCCTTTTTGTCCCAAAGTCGCTTCTTCAACCCAAGATTTATGGAGGAACGGGACAGTTCTTTCCCTTGTGGAATGTTTTTATCGGAATAATAAATGCCTGTCACCTGGATTGAAAAATCCTTGGGCAGGACCATTTCTGTACTCATCTTGGCATTCCATGCGTCGGCAGTTGATTTCTCGGTAGAAAAACTTCTCTCATAGGGAAACAAAAGGGTTCCTTGGTAGGCATCGATGGTGTTGGAAAACCAGTTAAAAGTTCCTGAAACCTTCCAATCGTTGGTGATGTCCTGTCCCAATAAAAGTTCTATCCCAGTATTTGTGGCCTTGCCCGTATTTTGATAGATCCGGTTTACAATGTCATACTCAGGGTTTGAATTGTCAATACTATAAATTCGCATGTACTGGTCTTGGATCATCCGATGGTAAACGGCAGAATACAAAGACCCACTCCCCCATGTATATTTATGTGCCAGTTCCAGGGCATTGGTAAATTGTGGGCGCAAATAGGGATTCCCTACTTTTAATAGTTCAGGATCGTCATATTTTGGAAAAATCCTAAGTTCCGGCTCTCCGGGACGATCAATTCTTCGATTGTAAAATGCCGAGATCTTGTTGTGGTCATTTAACTTGTAGGTGAAACGCACGTTGGGGAACAGTTCAAAATAATCATACTTGTCATTGTTGGGATAATAAGCATTGGCCGGGTCCAAATCATAGAAAACGTTTGTTTGTTCAGCGCGAAGTCCGGTTTCCACATCATACTTCTCTTTCTCCAAAACGTAGTTTACATACCCGGCATACAAGTTTTCACCCCAATCGGAAAACGTTCCCAAACCAGGATAGATAATGGAATGGTTCCCCGGAGTTATCGTATAATCCACTGGCAGTCTTCTGATCCGCAGTTTGGCCCCGAGTTCCATTCGTCCTGAACTCAAGGGGCGAACATAATCAGAAGCAAGTGATGTGGTGTTCTCAATGGCACGGATGTTCGTCATATCCGTTCCGATCCTTACCGAAGAACTATCATTTAAGGAATAGGTTTCATCCTCGAGCCCTTGGGTGTACTGGGCACTGGCACTTAACGTGTGACCTGGTTGTTCAAATTTATGTCTGTAATTTACCGTGGCATTAATAAAACGGGTTATTTCCTCCTCTTGCCAACTATAAAAACGATTTCTATTATTCGTATTTAGATTGATGAAAGCAACTTGGGCCGAATCGATATGCCGCTCTCGATCGTAAAGCCCCGAAAAGGTGAAACTATTTTTGTCATCCATCTCATAATCAATTCCGCCATTGACTATAGATCGGAATTGTTTTCTGTTCTCGGGAACCTGCGAAATAATGTTTCTACCATCATCATAGTTCCTTGTGGTAAACTCATTGTTGGGCAAAGCCTCTTGTAAAATGAATTCAGACTGAAGAAAATAATTGACCTTGTCCTTTCTATAATTTAGGTTGAGGCTGGGAATCACTTTTGGGTTGACCGAAAAACTGCCAAGCTCTGTGGGCGTATCTGCCCGTCTTTTACCAAGGGCACCCAGGCCAAAAGAAAGTCCAATATCTCCATTTAACCCAGTCTGTTTTTCTTTTTTATAAATGATATTCACAATACCCGCAAATCCGTTGGCGTCGTACTTGGCCGAGGGATTGTTGATGATTTCAATTTTTTCAATATTAGAGGCTGGAATATTGGCCAGACCTTTTTGGTTACCAAAACCTGTAAGACTGCTTTGCTTTCCATCAATCAGCACCACGACTTTATCACTTCCCCTTAAAATAACTTTGCCATCTTGATCAAAAGTTACTCCAGGGAGCGTTTTCATGGCATCCATGACCGAACCTCCGGATTGGGCTATATTGTCTTCCAGATTAAAGGACTTTTTGTCGAGGGCGGCATTGGTAGTGGCCTGTTTGCCAACTACCTCGACTTCCTCCAGTGATTGTGCATCTGGGGAAAGGGAAATGGTACCCAGATCAAATACGGTATTCAATCCCCCTGCAACCATAGTCTTCTCAGTACCCGTATACCCCAAGAAGGTGAAATACAATTTGTACTTTCCTAAGGGAAGATCTACAATCCTAAATCGTCCATTCTCATCTGTGATGGCCCCAGTTATGAGCTGATCATTATCCAAACCATGAACAGCCACATTCGCATATGAAAGAGGTTGTTGGGTTTCAGAATCAATCAATTGCCCGCTTATTGTAATGTTCTCTTGGGAAAATAAAGTTTGGTGTGTAAGAAGAAGGAATAAAACGGATAACACCTTGTACATAGGATAACGTATTAGTTCAAAACCAAAACTAACCCTAGATTCTTAAGGGAATTTAAAGTTGTTGGAAATCTAGGTGTAATCCTTAGAAATTATGAAAAGGAAATGGTGAAGTAATGCATTCCTCTTTCAAAATAATACGCAATGGAAAACCCATACAGATCACAAATGCGTTTAACAATCGCCAATCCCAAACCGGTTGATTTTGCTCCATCCGATTCCCTATAAAATCGAGAAAAGAGCATTTCAGGACGTTGTATGGAAGATTCACCTGGATTGGCAATGGTCAATTGCCCTTGTTGGGTAGTAACTAAAATATTTTTACGCCCCGATGAGTATTTTATGGCATTGGAAATCAAATTACTGCAAAGCACTTGAGCCAAATAGGGGTCCATAGTGACCCAGACATTTTCCCGAATCTCAAAGTCTATGTTAATAGTGGAAATTTCACTGAAATCATGAATGGTTTCGCTCATTTTACTTGAGATATCCAATCTTTCCCTATTCAAGAATTGATTATTTTCAATTTTGGTCAACAAGGTCAAACGCTTTGTAATTTGGGATAGGCGTTGTATGTCCTTTTGGATAGAGGTCAATTGTACAAATTGATCATTATCCAACATTTCACCATTGATCACATTCTCAATTTTGGCCTGAATAATGGCCAAAGGCGTTTGCATTTCATGGGAAACATCCTCTGTATACTGTTTTAAATTTTTATAATCTGTACGGACTTTATTGGTTAAAGTGGTTATTTCATTATTCATTTCGGAAAACTCCAAAATATCGCTTTCCATCAACACAATTGGTTTTTCTGATGTAAGGCTAAAACTCTTCATCTGGTCCAAATTCCTGAAAAATGGGTGCCACACCTTTTGGTTTCTTGATTTATTGAGATAAAACAAGAAGACGAAGACGACCAAAATTATAACCAAATAGGAAAGTACCACAGCCAACAAAATGTTTTCGGATTCAACCACCAATGCCCTGACCGTAATCCTGTAGTTTTCACCATTGATCATTGAAAAAGTGGACAGTTCGCGGAACTCTTCCAATTCATCCTGCGACGGATCATAAATAAGCGTGTCCTTGAGAATTTCCTTATTCAGGTCGGTTACCTTTTTCACTTCCACAATTGGGGGCAACTGGTAAACCTCGCCACCTTCCTCTATGGATTTTTCTAACCTTGACTCTGTTGAATGTAGCTCTTCCTCAACCTCTGTCCGCAGGATAACCCGAAGATAGTAGTAGAGCATCACAGAACTCCCCAACATCAAAACAAGGCTTATCCAAATAAAAGTCTTGGAGGTTTTCTGAATCAGTGGAATCTTCTTGATTTTCTTGTTCATGTATCAGTCCTCCATGAATTTATAACCACTACCATACGCTGTTTTGATATACCTGCCTCCGGCTTCGGTCAACTTTTTACGTAGATTGTTGATATGAACGTAGATAAAATCAAAATTATCGGCCAGATCACTATTATCGCCCCAAAGGTGTTCGGCTATAATTTCTTTAGATAGTACCCTTCCCTTATTGGTTATAAAAAATAATAATAGGTCGTACTCCTTTCGGGTCAACACGATAGGAATGTTGTCCACATATGCAGTTCTTGAATTGGTATCTATGGAAATTTCATTGAATTCAATCCGCTCCGTACCACCAAACTTACCTCTCCTTAACACTGCTTTAATGCGCGAATTCAGTTCGGCCAAATGAAACGGTTTAGTCAAGTAATCGTCAGCTCCCAAATCCAAGCCTTCAAGTTTATCATCCAACGAATTGTTAGCTGATATAATAATGACTGGGGTTTTGGACTTATTCCTTTTAATCACCTTCAGAATATCGAGACCATTACCAGTAATCAAGTTGATATCCAAGACTAAAAGATCATACTCGTACAAATCTATTTTATACAGGGCCTCAAAATAATCGCAAGCCGTTTCACAAACGTTTCCATCCCTTTCCAAGTAGGTAACAATGGAATTTTGAAGTTCAGTCTCGTCTTCGGCTATGAGGATTTTCATTATTTAAATTTAAGGATTAAATGTAGGTTCCAATTCTTTAGGAAATCTTAAATATCTTATTTAGATAAATGAGCCATTCGACGCTCACTTTGATTTTGTTGGTGACAAATGTCACAGTGTGCCCCATCATCCCAACGTACCTTTGAATGGATTCCTATTGAATTTAAAGACATATTGCGATGAAACATACAGTGAAAATCTTGGGGACCGGATGTCCCAAATGCCAAAACCTGACCAAAATGGTAAAAGAGGTAATCGCTGAAAATCAGGTGAATGCCTCCGTGGAAAAAGTGGAAGATATTATGGATATAATGCAATACAACGTGATGCTGACTCCCGCTTTGGTAGTGGACGAAAAAGTGGTCATGAAAGGTCGTATTCCTTCCAAGGAAGAGATTTTGGCCCTATTCAATTAATCATTCCCTAGTTCAAGTACCATGTTCAATTGGTTGGAACAAATGGCCAAATGGCTTGTTTTTGATGTTTTGCAACTGCCTCCTGAAGATCATTTGGCCAAGGCGTTTGACTTTTTTATTTATGATAGCATCAAAATTTTATTACTGCTCTTCACCGTAGTCTTTTTAATGGGAATCATCAATAGTTATTTCCCCGTAGATAAAGTCAAAAACTACCTGTCCCGCAACAAATTATACGGTGCCGAATTCCTGATGGCTAGCCTCTTCGGAGTAGTCACCCCGTTCTGTTCCTGTTCGTCTGTTCCGCTGTTCATCGGGTTTGTAAGAGGGGGTATTCCATTGGGTGTGACTTTTGCGTTCTTGGTTACTTCACCTTTGGTGAACGAAGTGGCCATCGGATTGTTTGTGGGTCTCTTTGGACTCAAAACCACCTTGATTTATGTAGTCAGTGGTATTTTCCTGGGAACCATTTCTGGATTGATCCTTCAAAAACTAAAACTAGAAAAATACTTGACCCCTTGGATTAAGGAAGTACTGGCCAATGCACAGAAGGAACAAGACCTCTTTGTAGCCGAAAAACAGATGTTCAAACAACGTTTGCCCATTATTTGGAATGAAGCAGTAAAAATCCTCAAGGGAGTGCTCCCCTATGTTATCATCGGTATTGCCATTGGCGGATTGATGCACGGTTATATCCCATCCGGATTTTTCGAAAAATACATGGCCAAGGACAATCTTTTTGCCGTTCCCATTGCAACATTGCTATCGGTTCCGATGTATTCCAACGCTTCCGGTATTTTGCCCGTAGTACAAGTTTTGGTGGACAAAGGCATTCCCTTGGGCACGGCCATTGCGTTTATGATGGGAGTTGTTGGCCTCTCATTACCAGAGGCCATGCTTTTGAAAAAAGTTATGTCGATGAAATTGATTGGAATATTTTTTGGAGTTGTTATGCTCTGCATCATGGTTTCGGGTTATCTTTTCAACATCATATTATAATTGTACCCAAATGAAAAACTTACATCTACTATCAATTCTTTTTAATGTGCTTGCTGTGGGCACACTCCATGCCCAGACTCCAAAGGTTCACAACACTGGTTCCATGAAAGACATGGGCAACACCTATGACCTTCATATTTTATTGGATACCATTTCTCCTAAATCGCATTTGTACGGTATGGGCCCTTATGATAGAATGAAGGGCGAAATAACCGTTGTCGATGGTAAACCCTACTTTGCCACGGCCTTTGAGGACGGAAAATACCAAGTAGGCACCGATTGGAACATCCGATCACCTTTTTTTGTGTATGCCGATGTGAAGGAATGGAAGGTTTTTAAAATAACCAGTTCCTTCGATTGTTTGGCAGGTATTCAAGATGTGGTGGCATCCATTGCCAAGGATAACGGATATGATCTAAAACAGCCTTTCCCATTTGTGATCAAAGGTCCATTTGATGAACTAACAGCCCATATTGTAACGCCCCGAAATCAGGAAGTGGAAGGATATCGTGAAGGTGTTAAGTCGCAAAAATTTATTTTCGAAGAAACGGAAGGCGAATTGGTCGGGTTTTATTCCGAAAACCATCAAGGTGTGTTCACCCACGCCGATAGTTTTGTTCATATCCATTTCTTGAAGAAGGACAAATCGTTCATGGGTCATTTGGATGAAATCAACACAAAGTCGTCATCCTACAAATTATATCTCCCAAAACGGAATTAGTTGGATCAATTCTTTTTGGTCTTGAACCAGTAACTGATGCCCGCAGACCAATAGAACACATTTTTTAAATCCTCTTCATACACCCCATCATCCGTGGTAAGGGTGGCAGGTGTCTGCGGAAATGCCCAAGTGGGGGTAAACGAGAAAATAAAGTGCTTATGTTGGTAATGTACGGGTAGACCAAATTCCAAATTAAGCACGTTGAATTCTGAAGCTTCGGCTATTTCCACATTGGTGACCACTTCTGTGGTGGTTGTACCTCCTTGACCGTTGCCTTGACCTTTTCGGTTCCCAAGTCGGCTTGTGGTATAATATTCTTGATAAAAGTATTGTGACCCGGCAAAGACTGAAAATTTGGGGTCGATAAGTAGTTTCCTGTTCATGGCGTAAATGGGTTTGTCCACCATGAATCCCAAGAAAAGGTCGGGAGAACTATTTTTATTGAAATAGGAACTGGCATAAACGGAAAGCTCCAACAATTTTAAATCATAACTGAGCAATCCAGTAATATCCGCCACCACTTCAGATTGCACATTGTAACTATCCTGATTGTAAAAGTATGCGGTTCCTGAAAGTCCCCCACTCCATTTTTTACCATCAAAAAGATACCCTCCTGATATATAGAACAAGTCAACACGTTGTTCGGCTGAACTTGTTAAATAAGAAGCTGTAGCATCGAAAAAGAGACCCGATTTATCATAGTAACCAATGGAAGGCAACAGATAGGGAGCTGCAATGGAATCCCTACGGCCCATAAAAATGGCATCGTTCATATAGCTCAAGTCTACAAGAACATAGGATTCTTCCTCAGCGGTGTTTTGTTTGCTTGTTTTTTGGGCAAATGCTCCCCATAGACCCAATAGCATAAACAAAACGAAATAGACACTTTGTTTCATGGCTCTACATTTTAAAGTTGTTGGACCATGCCGCAATGAGACGGCATGGTCCTAAACCAAAATACAACTACATGATCTGTCCGGCTTTCTTCTTTTGAAGATTGGCCTTTTTGGATTTCATGTTCATCATGTTTTTTTGGAGCATCATTTTACGATGTTGGTACATGTTATTGAACTTGACACCGTCAATGTTCAAACATTCCCCGTTTTGCAGCCTTAGCTGTTGGCGGTCTTGGTTCATGTAGGTGCCATCAGGGTTAACGGTTGTTCCGTTAGCCAATTCCAATCGTTGTTGTAACCTGTTTTGGGATTGGGTTCTGATTTGGTAGAGTTCACCATCAATGAGCATTACTTGGTACCTGTTTTGGTTCCTCGTTTGGATTTGCGCATTGGTCAACCCTTGATCATCCTGCATCATTTTGTAGCGGTATTGGTACTCGTTACGATACTTGATGCCGTCATTGTCCAAACATTCCCCGTCACGTAAACGTAAGCGGTCGCGATCTGGGGTCACATAGGTTCCATTTAAATTGACCACCGTTCCGTCTGCCAAAGTAATGGGGTCTTGTAAGCGTACTTGGTCTCGGTCACGTATTTGCAATACGTCGCCATCGACCAACATTAATCGGTCTCGATCTTGATCGGGATCCTGGATCCTATCCCTGTCCCTATCCTGTGCCTGTAGTGTGGCTGTTCCTAGAACAACCAACACCATTAACCAAAATTTTTTCATGGTACTCGTATTTAAAACTTATGGTACTAAAGGTATTTTCAAGAGGTGGGAAGAACAATGATTTTTATCACTAAATCGTTTATTTTCAGCTATTTAGAATGATTAAATTGTAACAAAAGTCACACAACCAATATAATTAAGATGAGGAAAAATCGACTATATTTACATAACAATCAATCGATTATACCAGTTCTATCGATGTTAATAACCAACCGTAGCCTCTATCGTATCCAATCCCTTTTTCAATGGTTGTCGGTTATTATATTGGTGGCAAGTGTATTGTTTGCTGCCCTATGGCTCTATAACTCATCCATGAACCTTGAGCCCCTATTGGCATTTTTAGGACTATTTTACTCCATCGTTGCAATTTTTGGGGGATGGCTCAACAAACGTCTGGGTGACAAACTTGCAGATGAAGAGCTTTCCATTGCGTATGCCCTTGCATATGGCTATATCTACAATTATTTGGCACCCGTTGTAAGAAGACTAAGAAAAGAACAGACAAACCCCGATGCCATTGAGTTCTTAGTGTATATACCAAAACATATCAACGAACTTAAATCCAGCTCTATTGATGAGGTCATTACCGAACTTTCCAATAAGCAATATGTGGTTGAGACAGTTGAATTGTTATTTTCTGGTGAGAAAAGAAAAATGGACTACAGAACCGCAAAGAAAAAGAATAGCAAGAACACTCAATATTTTGACTTTCCAACTACTATTCTAACTTTGGAAAAGGCTATAGAATATAAACTCAGTACAAATAAGAATAGCTATCCGGACAAGGAAATAGCGGAACTATCCGAGCAGTATATTTCAAACTTTGGTGCTCAAATGAAAAAGATATTGGAAAAACCTGAGTTTGATGCAATACGCAACAATATAAAAATTGTTGGCTCTGGTCGATTTCATTTTTTGGAAAATACCGACCCTGCAAATATCAACAATAACCAATCTTGATCTTGTTATGATTCCTTTGATTATTTGATGGATTGAATTTATGAAGCATTCCAAACAAAAATTCCAGTCACAAAATACTTGGTCTATCGATTTCGGTTTTAAGAACTTCTAATTACCCAACTTGTTGTCTCTATTAGTGCTTTACGTAGCGATACAAATCATCGGTTGCCTGTAAAAGTTTGCCCTTCAAAGAGTTATTCAAATTAGGATGGTCAGTCAAATATTTTTCTGTCAGTTCATAGGCTTCGGCCGACTGATATTGACCAACAGTAGCGCTTAGCCATCGCTTTGGAAAAAAGATATCGCCAGTTTTCTGTATTTCTTCCAGTAAATCTAATGCCAGTGGCAATTGTTCAATGGCTGTTGATTGATGCAATGGATGATGGATATACCCACAGGCGGCCAAAACCCAAGCCTCCTTTTCACGGTTCTTGGCCTCCTCAAAAGATTCAAAAAATTCAGCCCTTACCGATGCATCCGCAGAAAGCGCAGGAGTCAAAAATTCAAACCGTTTTAATTGATCTGGGTTGTCCAACGATTTCTTGGCAGATTCCAAAATTTCATTTGCTTTGGGGTGTTCATACAAGGCCAACGTCATGGCCATACCCGTGTAATCATCCTTGTTGAGTTTTAGATCTTGTATTTGTAGATCCTTATTCCAGATTTGGTACAATTTTTTGTTGGCATCTTCGGAATAGGCTATTCCCTTCCACAGTCCAAAAATGTTCTTTTTGATATTGGCAGCATGGTTCTCTTTGGTCAGTTCTTTCCAAAGCATAGTTTCAAGTATAGGCTGAAACTGTGTTCTTTCCTCGGGTGAAAGGTAACTCCAAAATACACTGCTGATCTGCCCACACAGCAATCCATGTACCAATTCATTTTGCTCTGATTGTACACCGCCGATGAACAAATCCAATCCCACTTTAGGCTCTAAATTGCCGGTCAACACATTTTCATATGCATTCAAATACCCATACCCCCTAGCTACTTCATCCTCTAATTTGGGAATCCAAACCAACTCGTTCACTTTTACGGGAAATACACCATAACCAAACGCATTGGAGTTGTAGATGATGGCTTCCGGCTTTTTAAGACCTATGGCTTTTTCAATTTTGGCTGAAGGTGCCTCCGCGCTGAACGGAATTGTCAAAGTACTGTCTAGATATACCAAAGTGATTTCAAAGGATTGTAGCCAGATATTATCACTACCATCTTCCGCATTTTGAGAAAGGGTGAAGGTTTTGATCTTATCATTTTCATAACTGATTTCTTCAGTAAAAATGGGTCTACCAGATCGGTTTACCCACACTTCGCTCCATTGTTGAAGATCTTTGGGTGTCCTATTGTCCAAAATGCCCACTAAATCGTTCCAAGTAGCATTTCCGTAGGCGTATTTGGAGATGTATTCCCGAATGCCTTCCCTAAACTCCTTCTCCCCAATAGTTGCCTCCAACTGACGCATCATGATCGGAGCTTTGTTGTAAATGATACCTCCATACAGACTGCCTGCATTTTTCAAGTTGTCCAATTCTTGCCGAATGGGATTGGTTCCCCTGGTCCTATCCTCTCCATAAGCCCCTTGATAATGGGAATTCATGAACTGTAACCTATGGTTGATATCCGGAAAAGTTGGGTTCACTATCTTGTCCGCCATAAAATTGGCGAATACCTCCTTCATCCAAACATCATTGAACCAATCCATGGTAACCAAATCCCCGAACCACATATGGGATGTTTCGTGGGCGATGAGTTTGGCTCTGCCCATTTTTTGACGTTCCGTGGCACTTTCATCCAAAAACAAGGCTGGTTCCCTATACTGAATTGCTCCAACATGCTCCATTCCACCATACTGGAATCCTGGTATGCCTGCAAAATCCAGTTTTTTAAATGGAAATTGATACTCGGTATATCCTTGGAGAAAGTCAATCGATTTTTGGTGCATGTCAAAAACCCTCCCTGTACTTAAATTGATCTTGGTCGAATCTGTTTCACGGTACAAAAAGGTCATATCAAAAATCCCTGGGTTCTCGGTAACCGATTCAAACTTTCCGGCCACAAAGGAAAAAAGATAGGTGCTCATAGGATCACTTTCACCAAACTGGTAGTGGGTTTTATCTCCTTCCATTGAACTAGTGACCAAAGGAGCCCCGCAGAGTACTTTCCATGCCTTTGGAGCGGTAATATCCAATTTATACTTTGCCTTGATATTGGGTTGATCAAAACAAGGGAACAAGGTACTGGCTCTATCCGGCACCAACAGGGTATATAGAAAATCGTCATTTCTATTGAGGGACAACTCCCCTGCATGGAATTGAATCTGAATGGTATTCTCTCCTTTATGCAGATTCTCCGAAATGATCAAATGCTCTTTCTGATGGTCAATAGGCTGCTTTTCGCCATTTACCACCAATTCCTTCAACAATGAAGCATCTGCGTTGAAATCCAGATATAACGGATGGGAAAGATCGTACAGCTCCAGTTTCAATTCCAATTTTGAAGGTATGGGAGATGTTTTTTCCTCTGGAATATCAAAAGAAAGGGCATATACCACATTGGAAACCTGTGAATGCCGGTATTCTGCCATTTTAAGTGGAATGCCCACATCCAGCAGATCCATTTTAGGAGTGGTTTGGCAAGCAGTAAAAAGCAATATGAGGCAAAGTGAAATCGGTCGGGTCCTTTTCATTTTGGAGCATTTGGTTTAGGAGCCAAAAGGTACCAAATTTTACCGAAGTCGCATGACAGGAATCGATTACAAAAATGCTGTATGAGATCAGATTATTCCGTGACCACGCAATTTATGGTATCTACCCCAGTATTGCCGGTTTTTGGATTATAGGCGTAGACCAAAACTTGGTAATGACCGGCACTTTCAATTTTCAAATTGGTGGAAAACAAGTTTCGAGATGGGTTATCCAAAGGAAATTCCCCAAAAACCTTATCGTCTTTTTTAACAATGGCCTTTACTTCCATGATTTCCGAATCCCAAACCCCACCTTTTTCAATGGGACATCCACACATCATCACAATATTGGCCTTGATGTCTAGGCCAGTAGATTTAATGGATTCCAAAGGAATGTACTGATGTGTATTGGGCGTAAGGATATCGATCACAAAACCCGGAATCTCGATTACAACCCCATCACCCAAAATATCTTTACCGGGTATCAACCAAAGTTCGGTGCTGGCATGTACTTGGGCATTTTTCCTATTGATGGGTGAAATCACCTCAATCCGAACATAAGTAGGTTCCGCAATATCCAAAACTGCCAAAAAACCGGCTGTTTCAGCATCGGTCAGTTGGGTATACCTTTCAATGGGGGTTTTCATGATCAATCCCGTATTGCCAGTGCTGCCACTGGTTATGCCTTCCGCAAGAATTTCACCATTGATACTGTTCCTTACTATGATATGGGCCCCTCCAATGGAACTGCCTACAAATTTGGCATCCTTGGCCTTGGCCCTGACCATTAGTTTGGTTTCTGTTGCAAAAGCATGAAAACATAGGGAAAAAAGTAAAACAGCAAGGATTGATCTTTTCATGATATAGGAATTGATTTCAGCCTTAAACTTAAGATTTTTTCACTAGATATGATAAAGTGTTCTTCTCCAAATTCCCGAAAAGCTACTTTTCTTCTTACACCTTGTTAATTCAGATACCTTCCCTAATCATGACCATTTTTCTTCCTGTTATATCCACTTCTTGCTGCAAAAGAATTCCTGTGGATTTTTCAATATAATAATATATGTTGGCTTGGTTGTCGCTAATGTCATCTGTTACATAAACCTTCCAAACCTCCCTTTCACCTGTTTTTGTAGTGAATTGGGCAGAAGAGACATCCTTTACATGTACTGCCATTGTTCCTGTTGTGGCATTTGGATTGAAATCAAATATATCCAAAGTGCAGGTATAACCTTCTGCCAATGGCAAAAACCTGATAACTTGCGAGTAGGCGCTACTATCAAAAAATGAAATCGTTGGGGATTCATTCAATTCAATTTTATCTCCAGATTTATGATCAACATGATAACCAGTAACTTTCATTCCATAATTAATGGCCATATCTCGATTCTGATTATAGGATGAATGATAAATGGGTGAAAAGTTCTTCATTTTCACCACTGTGCTATCCACCCAAGGTTTAGTAGATTGTGGTAAATTCACATCAGTAATGATGATAATATTCTCCCCATTTCTTTGAATCTTGGTGTCAATTGTGCCTATTTCATGCTTTAAGGTATCTTGTATCATGTACCACTTCATGGTATAGGTTTCATCCTTTATCAAATCGAGGTTGATTGATATATTCTTCGGGTTAATGTTTTGTTGGCCAAAACTGATGAACATTATAAAAAATGCCAGAAGGGAAAAATTTAATCGATTATTCATAATTTGATTTTTAATTGATGTAAAAAAGGTGGAAATGAGCAAACACCTGCTCCATAAGACGATCAATGGGATATTTGTTACATGAATTTCATCAAAAAAGATTTATCAAAAATATATCCGACATCAATTGACTCCCATTCACCTACATCAATTAATTCGATTATCTGAACGGGGCCTATAAATTCATGGGACTATGCCAGTAATCTTAACTGAAGTAGTTCTGATTCTGCAGCCGACAATAGATTTTTGAAGTGACCCAAGTCTTTTTTAGGACAAGCATGGGCCAATTGATAACGTGCACTTTCTACCAATCGCTCGCAATAGGCAATCTTTTCATTGATGGGCAACTTGGAAATCGTATGCTTATACAATTGGTCCAGTTGGCACAATGGTGGGCAATCCGGTTTATTTCGAAGAAAATTGAACATTTATAAAACAGTTGGTTGGTTAATTAAATTGCCACAAAAACCAAGCCAACCTACAGGAACATTATTTCTCATCGACCCGAAGCATAAAACCCCTTCGGTTTACATTTACGATACTGATCTTGACATCTTTTGCCAAATGTTTGCGCAAATGGGACACAAATACATTAAGACTCTTTTTGTTGAAGTAATCATTTTTGTCCCAAATGGTGGTCAGAATTTCCTTGTGGGTCACCAATTGGTTTTGGTTCATGGCAAGCAAGGTCAAAAGGTCAAATTCCTTACCCGTTAATTTAATGGGCTCCCCTTTATAACGAAGTTCAAAATTTTCTGTGTTGAGCATATAGTCCCCAATTTTATATTCAGAAACCTGGGGTTCTTCTTCGGGGTCGGTCACCAATCTGGCCAAAAGTGCATTGATTCGCACCACCAGCTCTTCCTCGTCAATCGGTTTTTTCAGGTAGTCCACTGCTCCCAAAGAAAACCCTTTCAAGACATCTATTTTGAGCGAACGGGCCGTAAGGAACAAAAATGGAAGCTCGGGATTAACGCTCTTAATTTTTTGGGAAAGCTCAAAACCATCCATATCAGGAAGCATGACATCCAGTATGGCCAAATCGAAAACATTGGTCTCCGTTTTCACCAATCCATCCTGTGCGTTTTTGGCCCAAGTGACCACAAAGCCTTTCATCCCCAAATATTCCGAGAGTAAGTACCCCAAAGAGGTATCATCTTCAACCAATAACAATTTGTATTTTTTATCCATTTTTGATCAATTTAAAAGAAAGGATGAACTTGGTCCCCTTCCCCAATTCACTTTCCACCGAAATGTTACCTCGATGCATCCTCACTATTTTTTGCACATAGGAAAGTCCAAGGCCGTATCCTTTTACCTTGTGTACATCCCCATTCTTTATGCGGTAATATTTTCTGAAAATCTTTTTTTGGTCACTTTTTGGGATGCCCTGACCATTATCCTCAATGGAAATGAACAACCTTCCTTTTTGAGTTTGAGCATTTAGTTTGATAACCGGGTCATCTGAATATTTCTTGGCATTCTCCAATAAATTGGCAATCACATTTTCCAAATGGAATTTCTCGGCCTTGATCCAATACTTATCTCCTAGTAGTTCATAACCAAAAATCAAGTTCTCGCTGTCGGCCAATATTTTGAAATCTGCACAGATGCGTTGCAATTCCGGTTTAAAATCCAACTCGTTGAATTGCATGAGCTTTTTGCCCGACTCCAAACTTGCCAGTTCCAATACCTTATCTATATGGCTCCTTAATCGGTCCGTTTCACGCCTGATGAGCTGTACAACGGGCTTTTTCTCCTCGGAAATCCCCTCTTCCAAGATTTTACTGGCCAATCCTATGGAAAAAACAGGAGTCTTGAGCTCGTGGGTCAGGTTATTGATGAAATCATTGGTCGTGGTAATCAAACTGCTTTGCCAATAAAAGGAACGCAACACCCAAATGACCACAATAATGATGGCCAACAAAAACAAAACACTTGGAATGATCAACCCTTTCAGCTGACTCATAAAATATCGGTTCAGGTCACTGAAACCAAGTTCCAAGATAACTTCTTTGCCCAAAATTTCGGGAAGATATCCTTTTAGTTTTATGGGATAGGTCAACGCTTCCTGATTTTTTAAATGCGGTTTGACCGAAGTCAAATACTGAATGGAATCCCTGGAATACAAGCTATAGGTAAAGGGTACATCCACCCCGGAAACACCCAACTGGTACGAAATATAATCGTTTAGATAAAATTGGGAGGTCTTTTTTAAACTATCCAATCCGATCTTAATCTCAGAAGTATCTTTTTTAATCATATTGCCCAAGGTATAGGTCAAGGAATTCACTTCAGAGAGTTCTTGTCCTATATTGGTCCTGGTCTTGTCCATTTTTTCGGAAAACTGTACCCGCGCCAATCCAAGACCTACACGGAGATATTGATATTGGACCACCATAAGGCCAATGACAGATACCACAAAGACTAGGACATACAGGTTTCTTTTGGTCAGCATGGTGCTAAATAAGCAAAAAAAAGGCAGCTATTTACCTCTTGGTTAATCCTATTAATCTTTCATTAACCTTTTTGATCGATTGTTAATCCCTGTGCATTTCATTAACCCTTAAATTAGCCTTTGAGTTTAGTTAAGAAATATATAGTAGTGTAAACAAAGGGCCGATCCAAATGGATCGGCCCTTTGTTTTTATCGGATTATTAAGACAAGTGCAATATGTTATTATTTACCCTTACATATCCTTATCTTTGCAATCCAAATTTTAGACATGCTCACTTTTTTCCAAAAGAAGGTTTACTTGGCCGATTACATGCATGGGCTGGTGGATATACACAACCATATTCTGCCGGGCATTGACGACGGGGCCAAAAAGGTGGAAGATTCCATGGCAATGATCGCTGGCTTTTCTGAATTGGGGGTAAAAAGCTTCATTTGCACGCCCCACATCATGCACAACCATTACGAGAACACTCCCGCTACCATAAAAAAGGCACATACCCTGCTTGTCAATGAACTGGAAAAAAGAGGAATGTCAGTTACTACGTTGGAAGCTGCTGCCGAGCACATGATCGATGATAATTTTGAAAACATTCTCCTTGAGGAGCAGGTAATGCCACTTCACAAAGAATATCTCTTGGTAGAGATGTCTTTTTTACAGCCTTCCTTTAATTTTGAAATGGCCATTGAAGAAGTGGCCAAACAGCACTATTTTCCCATATTGGCCCACCCAGAACGTTACATGTATTACCATCAGAAGTATAGCAAATACCCTTACATGAAATCCAACGGAATCCTATTCCAACTGAACCTGTTGTCACTTGCGCCCGAATCTTACGGAAGCAATATCACCAAAATGGCAGAAAAACTTCTTATGGATGGCCTAATCGATTTTGTGGGCACCGATGTTCATAATATTAGACAACTTGCCCTGTTGAAAGAGGTTAAACTATCCAATAAAGTGTTGAACAAGCTATTGCCCGTAATGGAACGTACGATAGACACTTTCTTCTGATTAAAATCAAGATAGACTCCACCATTTTTTAACGGTTTTGCCATATCCATAGCCATACTTTCCACCATACCCAAGATTTGCCTCTTTCACCCCATTGACAACAAAGGACATGTTCTTGATTTTTCCTTCTTCAAGTAGTTTGATGGGATATTGCAATACCTTTTTCTCCGTAACGGCGGCTTTGGCAACATAAAGAATTTGATCGGCATACTCGCTTACCAACAAAGTATCGGTAACGGCCAACATTGGAGCCGAGTCTACAATGATATAATCATAATCCTCCCTTACCTCTTCAAAAAACTCCTCCAAACGTTGACTCATCAACAATTCCACCGGATTGGGTGGGATTTTCCCCGAGAAAACAACATCAACTTTGTTATCGTTGATGAAGGTAGGGTTGATAACATCCTTTATTTTTAATCCTTTGTCATAAAGGTACTCCGATAATCCTATGACATCCTTTCTGTCTATTTTTTCTTTACCTGTGTCCCTTCCATTGTTGTTCAGATAAAAATTATGCAATTTGGGGTTACGGATATCTGCACCAACGAGCAGAACTCTTTTTTTGGTGCTGGCCAAAACCATGGAGAGATTGGATGACAAAAATGTCTTTCCTTCACCTGAAACACTTGATGTGATGAGGGTGACACTTCCTTTTTGTGACTTAATGTTCTTTCTGAGCAAATAGTCCAGATTGGTCCTTAATATTCGAAGAGATTCCCCTAAGACGGAACGGTCAATTCCCGATACAAGTTTATTATCCTTTCTAGTGATCTTTGGCAATTCTGCCAAAACAGGCACCTTATCGGAAACCAATTTCTCCAACTCTATCTTATTGTGAATTTTGTCATCCAACAAATCCCGTGTGTAAAAAATCGAAAACGGAATCAACATACCGAGTATCAGTGCTGTAAGGTAGATAACATTATTTTTTGGGGATACCGGAAATTTAGATCCGTATGCCGCATCAATAATTTTTGATTTAGGAGAGGCAGAGGCAAAAGTGATCTGTGACTCTTCCCGTTTCTGTAGCAAGTATAAATAGAGGGATTCTGTGGTCTGCTGTTGTCTTGATATGTCCCTAAGTGCCCGTTCATTGCTTGGGGCCGCATATATCCTTGAGTTGATCTGTGATAGCTGTTTGCTCAAACTGTTTACCTGCAAATCAAGGTTATTGGTCACATTGTTTAAACTTGATTGCATGCCCCTTTTTAAAGTTTCCAGTTGTTGGTCCAATTTGACGATTACCGGGTTCTTCTCATTGGAACTTTCCAAAAGTCGGTTTCTTTGGGCAACCAATTCATTGTACCGTTGAGCCGAGTTGGCAATACCTGCATCACTCAATCCAACATTCGTCGGTATGATATCGTAACCATCTTGCTCACCAATCAAATCTTTCATCGAATTTGCGATGTTCAATTGAATGCTGGCATCTTGCAATTGCCTTTCACTGGCGGCACTTTGGGTAAAGTTAACATTGGACTGGGATCCCAAATCGGCAATTCCCCTACTTTCCTTAAAGGATTCGGCGGTTTCATCCACAGATGACAAATTACTATAGATTTCAGTGATCCTATCGTTGATGAATTTTGTGGTCCTATCCGCAATGGCCTTTTTGTCTGATACCGCATTGGTGTTGTTGATGTTGATCAAGGAGTTGATGATATCGACAGCCCTTGTCTTTATGGGGTCTTGTAACGATAACTCAATGACGTTTGAAAACTTAGTATCATTTGCCTTGATGATCACTTTTTTCCTATAAAAATCAGCCAGGTCGTTCACTGGATTAATGTCAATCCTGATGTCCCTGTTCTCAAAATTTGCAACATTCTTATTTGGAGTTATGATAACATCCCCCACCTCTGTGTTGAATTTTTCCCCAAATCCAATTCTTTTTTCCGGGGTATCCTCATTTTGCCTAAATCCAAAAGATGTTTCCGAATATATCTTCACATAAAAAGATGACTTTGAATTACTGATAATTGAATCGTTGGACAAGAAATTTATGGAAAGGGGCAACTCCTTTTTATTATAAATCTCGGCGTCCTTGATATTACCCATGACAAAGAAGCTTACATTTAGCCCAAGATCTTTGACAATACGCACAAAATTGGCCCTGGCATTGATCAATTCTATTTCATCTTCCATTTGGGTCTTACCCGAAGAGAATATATTAAGGTCCTCCAGAACGCTCAATTCAGAAGCCCCGCTGGATTCTTCCAAAATTTGAATCTTAGCCGTTGCACTATATTCAGGGATGGAATATCTCAGGTACAGTACCGCCAAGGCCACACAGATGACCACACTCAGTGCAAACCATTTCCAATGCTTAAGATATCCTTGTAAAAGGCCCTTTAAATCAAGTTCTTTAGTGTTGTTCATTTATTATTGAATTGTAAAATTGGGGAACGCTGGCCGTAAAAGTTAACTTCTAGTCAACAGAAGTACTGTTGATGTAACCAATACAGAAACAATGGACACTGCAATTGAGGTTCTCTGATCTAAGCTCGAAGCCGTTTTTCCCGATTTGTTGGGCTCAACATAAATCACATCATTTTGGGTAAGATAGTAAACCGGGGATTTAAGGGCATCCTTTTGGTTTAGGTTTATTCGATTGTAGACTTTGGTGCCACCAAAATCACGAATGACCATTACATTGTCCCTACGTCCTTTAATGTCAATATCACCGGCAAGTCCCAGTGCCTCCATTATTGTAATTTGTTCCCCATTAACTGGGTAGGTGCCCGGTCTATTAACGGCTCCCAGAACGGTTACCGTAAAGTTTTTGATCCTAATGTTAATTATGGGGTTCACCAAATAATCGGATAATCTTCCCTCCAATAATTTTTGGGTCTCACTTGGTGACAATCCAGCAATTTTTAATTTACCGATAACAGGAAAATCGATTTCACCATTCTTGTCCACTAAATAATCCACTTGTTCCGGACGTATACCGCCCTCTTGTGCACCTCTGTAGAGATTGAACGGCGCACTGGCCTCGGCATCCAAAACAGATACATTGATACTTACCAAATCATCCACTTTGAACTTGGTGGTAAAGGTATTGTCGTCTACCAGGGTTTCAAACTGACTGGCATCTTGAAAATACACTACATCTTTTGTTGGGGAACAGGAAAACAAGGTACAT
Organism: Allomuricauda sp. M10; assembly: GCF_020782875.1. Taxonomy (GTDB): domain Bacteria; phylum Bacteroidota; class Bacteroidia; order Flavobacteriales; family Flavobacteriaceae; genus Flagellimonas. Next base: position 301,640 of record NZ_JAJGBN010000004.1, read on the forward strand.
GCCAAAACCACGGCAATCAGAACCGATTTAACTTTTGAAAACATTGAAATATGCATATTTAGTTGTTGAATTGAGGAAACCCAACTTCAGACTCTTTCTTTTGATCTTCCTTAGGGTTCTTTTTGTCCAATTTACAAAAATCAGAATTGTTTGATATGTATTCGGGTACAATACTTTTCATCAATTGAACCACATTGTCCTTGAAAAAGAGGTTAGAAATACAAAGTTCATCGATCATATTCCTAGTCTTGGCATAGTCTATTTCCCTTACTTTGCTGATCATGATCTTGTCATGGTATGTTGGGAGGGTATTCTCGCCATTGGCCAATAGTTCTTCATATAACTTTTCACCTGGCCTCAATCCTGTAATTTTAATGTCAATGTCATCAGGGTAATGAAGTCCGGAAAGCCTGATCATATTCTTGGCAAGGTCCATGATCTTAACAGATTCTCCCATGTCAAAAATGAATATTTCCCCACCTTTGCCCATGGCACCTGCTTCCAAAACCAGTTGAGAAGCCTCCGGTATGGTCATAAAATATCGGGTAATATCTTTGTGCGTAACTGTCAATGGCCCCCCTTTCTCTATCTGCTTTCTGAACAAAGGAATTACGGAGCCGTTGGAGCCCAACACATTACCGAAACGTGTGGTGATAAATTTTGTTTTGTCTTCTTGTTGCCTACAGCTAATGTACATTTCCGCTATACGCTTGGTGGCCCCCATTACGTTGGTAGGATTGACAGCTTTATCTGTTGACACAAAAACAAACTTCTCCACATCATACTCAATGGCAAGATCTACAATGGTCTTGGTTCCGGCAACGTTGATCTTAACCGCTTCGTACGGATTCTGTTCCATTAATGGAACATGTTTGTAGGCGGCCGCATGAAAAATCCTATCCGGTCTGTGCTGTTCAAAAAGCACCCGCATTTTGTTCTTATCCCGAATATCACCAACAATAGGGATGAAATTAAAGAACCCAGCCTGCTTTAATTCCTGCTGAAGATCGTACAAGGCCGACTCTGCTTGATCAACCACCACTAGGGAACGGTAATTGTACTTACATATCTGCCTTACCAATTCACTACCAATAGATCCAGCCCCACCGGTTACCATGATCACTTTGTCATCAAAGTCTTTCATGACCTTGCTGTTCCTGATTTCGATCGGTGGTCGGTCCAATAGATCCTCTATCTGTACCCTTTTGATCTGTGAAACCTTTAGTTCCCCATTGATCCAATCTTCTACAGGAGGTACGATCTTTACTTTTACGGGAAGATCTACAATCTCATTCACCAAAGCTCTAAGTTGCTTGGGATTGATGGTCTGTATAGAAAAAATAATTTCGGAAATGTTGTTGAACCTTATGAACTCCTGGGTCAGGATTTTTTTGTCATATACCTTTACACCATTGATCTGTTTACCAACTTTTTTCTGGTTGTTGTCCACAAAACCAACAACTTTGACCCTCATCTTGGAGTGATCCGTCAGAGTATTATATGTTATTATGCCTGATTCGCCCGCTCCATAGATGATCAAGTTTTTAAATGGGGCATTACTTTTGTTCATCAAGCTTTCATACGCAATTTTGAAAACGAACCTTGAAGCCGACAATGCCAAAAATGTGATCAAACTATTGATGATGATGATGGAAAGTGGAATGGTAAATTCGATAACCAGGTCATAGTATCTATTGATCATGACGATCGCAATGGCCCCAATACTTGCCAAACATACTGCATTAAAAATTGCATATACATCTTTGATACCCGTATGTCTAACCACACCCTTATAGCTTCCAACTATAATAAATGACACAAAGAACAACACTACCACAATGGGCAATTGTGTCCACAACCTTTGAACATCAAAATTGAAACTTAGGTTGAACCTTATAAAATAGGAAAGGATAAACGAAACCGCAACAATACAAAGATCGATACATAACACGGTCCACTTTGAAGCGTAGCGTCTGCCTGTTTTGAAAAAGAATTCCTTTATCATTTCAGTACGCTTTTAACAATGTTACATATTCTTTCAAGATCATCTTCTTGCAAACTGGATCCGCTTGGCAAGCACAATCCTTTTTGAAATAGCTCCTCACTCACCCCGTTCACGTATGCTATGGTCTTATCAAAAACAGGTTGCAAGTGCATAGGTTTCCATAATGGCCTTGATTCTATGTTTTCGTTTTCAAGTGCCTGCCTTAGGGTTTCCCTAATTTTAAAGGATGGTGTCAATACACAAGTAAGCCATCTATTGGAATAGATACCATCCGGTTCTTCCAGAAATGAAATTCCGGATATACTCGACAATTGTTCTTTATAGTATTGGAAATTACTTCTTCTTGCATTTACCCTTTCCTCAAGAACCTCCATCTGTCCCCTTCCAATACCTGCCAGCACGTTGCTCATTCTGTAATTGTATCCAATATGAGAGTGTTGGTAATGAGGGGCATTATCCCTTGCCTGGGTTGCAAGAAAAACTGCTTTTTCCTTGGTACTTTGATATCTACAGAGTATGGCTCCACCACCGGATGTAGTGATTATCTTATTTCCGTTAAACGATAGTACTCCGATATCTCCAAACCCACCGCATCGGATTCCTTTATATGAACTTCCCAAAGCCTCGGCACTGTCCTCAAGCACAGGTATTTCATATTTCCGAGCAATTGAATGGATCTCTTCAATTTGATAAGGCATCCCATAAAGATGGACCGCAACAATGGCCTTTGGTTTTTTTCCCACGGCCAATCTTTCCTTTATGGCCTTTTCAACAAGTGAGGGTGATAAATTCCAAGTTTCCCTTTCACTATCGATCAATATTGGAGAGGCCCCTAAATATGTAATCGGATTTACAGTGGCAGCAAACGTAAAACTCTGACAAATTACTTCATCTCCATGGCCGACCCCCAACAACTGTAATCCTAAATGGATGGCAGCCGTGCCCGAACTTAAACATGCTACATGTACATCGTTACCAATGAAGTTCTCGATTGCCGATTCAAAATATTGCACATTGGGACCCAATGGGGCTATCCAATTTGAATCGAATGCTTCCTTTACATATGCTTCTTCATTCTCGCCCATATGGGGAGGTGATAGCCATATTTTTTTTAAGACAGTGGTTTCCATTTCAGTTTTGGGTTGAAATAAGTAGGCGAGCATTTTACAACTCGGAAGTAAAAGTAATAGGAAAATTGGCCTCGACATCCATTTAAACCCACAATTCGCCCAAGATGAAAAAAAATCGATTAAGTGTTCAAATAAAAAATGCTTGTTGATCTGGGTACACATAGATACCTTAATTGCCAACAAAACTTGGATGTTTATACAGTTCCATATGTCAAACACTCCATAAATTAACATAAGCACCGTAATGATGGTGCGCTAAAATCCTTTGATCACATGAAACAACCCACCAATACATCCAATGGTTTATTACTAAGCGCCAACCATATATTTAACTTAATTTTACAGCATTGCCATATTCGGCATTTATATTAAAATAAGAGTATCATGAATATTTTGGTTACTGGAGCTGCTGGTTTTATAGGATTTCATCTTACCAAAAAACTCTTGGAGAACAACCATATGGTAATTGGGTTGGATAACATTAATGATTATTATGATGTTGACCTTAAATTTTCCAGACTGGAACAATTAGGAATAGATAGAATTTGTGCCAATGTCCCAAATGAATTTTGCAACAGCTCCAAATATTCAAAGTTTAAGTTTATACGGCAGTCAATAGATGATAGACGGGAACTTCCAGAAATATTTGGGCAAGGAAACTTTGATGTGGTCTGTAATCTTGCGGCGCAAGCAGGTGTAAGGTACAGTCTTGAAAATCCCGAAGCTTATGTGGACAGCAATATTGTAGGCTTTCTCAATATATTGGAATGTTGCAGGAAATTTAAGATAAAACACATGGTCTATGCCAGTAGCTCCAGTGTTTATGGATTGAACAAGGAAGTTCCCTTTAAAATTTCCGATACCGTAGATCAACCTATCAGTCTTTATGCCGCTTCAAAAAAAAGCAATGAATTGATGGCCCATACCTATAGCCATTTGTTCGGGTTTAGAACGACAGGTTTACGGTTTTTCACTGTTTATGGCCCTTGGGGACGTCCTGATATGGCCATGTTTCTATTTACAAAAGCCATACTGAACGGAACACCCATCCAAGTATTCAATAATGGGGACCTTGAAAGGGACTTTACCTATATTGACGATATCGTTCATGGGTTGATGCACATTATTGAGGACCGGTATACAACTACTTACGATCCGGAAAAACTTTATCATTTGTATAATATCGGAAACAATAAATCAGAAAAACTCCTCGATTTCATCAAGTCAATAGAAACATTATTGGGAAAGAGAGCCATCATGGAAATGAAGCCGATGCAACCAGGTGATGTTAAGAAAACTTGGGCCGATGTATCCCAATTGAGCAAGGATTATAACTATTCCCCCAATACCCCGATTGATTTTGGCATAGCTCAATTCATCGATTGGTACAGGGAATATTATAAAATATCCTGAGGGGATACCTTTTCCAAAAAAAACTAAGGTCAAAGCCATATTTCAACAACTCTTCTATCGCTAAACAGTTCATCCGTTTTATGGAAAGTTTATCTAAAACAAACAGTTGTTTTAAAGGGTTTATCGCATCTTTGTATGCAGAAATTTTAACTTAAGAATGAAATTAACAATCGTAGGTACCGGATATGTCGGCTTGGTAACGGGCACTTGTTTTGCTGAAATGGGAAACACTGTAACATGTGTAGATATCGATGAACAAAAGATAGAAAACCTAAGAAATGGTATCATCCCTATTTATGAACCAGGTTTAGAACCCATGGTAGCGCGAAATGTTGCCAATAAAACACTACATTTTCATACGCAACTTAATGATTGTCTGCACAATTGTGTCATGGCATTCATTGCCGTAGGAACACCTATGGGAGAAGATGGTTCTGCCGATCTCAAGTATGTGCTTCAAGTAGCCAAGGAAATTGGCGAACATATGACAACACCCTTAATTGTCGTAGACAAGTCCACCGTTCCTGTGGGGACTGCGGACAAAGTGAAAGCCGTAATAGCGGAAGAACTGCAGAAAAGAGGGGAAAATATTGAATTTCATGTAGTTTCCAATCCCGAGTTTTTAAAAGAAGGTGATGCTATTGGCGATTTCATGAAACCTGACCGCGTGGTTGTTGGGACGGAGAACAAAGAGACCGCGGAAACCATGCGCCAGTTATACGCTCCCTTTTTTAGGAGTAGTATGGACCGTATGTTGGTCATGGATGTTCGCTCAGCAGAAATGACCAAATATGTGGCGAATGCCATGTTGGCCACTAAAATATCGTTCATGAACGAGGTGGCCAATATTTGTGAACTTGTTGGGGCAGATGTAAATAAGGTGAGAATAGGAATAGGATCCGACAGTAGAATTGGTTATAGTTTCATTTATCCAGGTAGTGGTTATGGAGGATCCTGCTTTCCCAAAGACGTGAAGGCACTGAAAAAAACCGCAGAGCAAGCAGGTTATCATGCTCAATTGCTAAATGCCGTGGAAGATGTCAATGATCGACAAAAATTTGTCATTGCCGACAAGGTAATTTCCCATTACGGCAAGGACCTATCCAATAAAACATTTGCCGTTTGGGGTCTATCCTTTAAACCTGGAACTGATGACATGCGTGAGGCTCCCTCCATCTATATCATTAAAAAATTGACGTCCCTGGGAGCAAAAATTCAGGCCTATGACCCAAAAGCTATCCATGAGGCCCAAACATTCTATTTAAAGGATCTGGAAGGAATATCATATTCAGATACTAAGTATGGCGCACTTAAAAATGCGGACGCCCTGCTGCTGTTGACCGAATGGAAAGAATTCAGGTCACCAGATTTTCTAGAGATCAAAAGTTCCCTCAAAAAGCCCATTATTTTTGATGGTAGAAACCAATTCGATGGAGAACGTTTACAAAACCAAGGTTTTACCTATTATCAGATCGGAAAGAAAAACTAGTTTTTTTGGTTTGGTATCCTGACTAATTATAAAAAGGGCGACCAATTTGGTCGCCCTTTTTTATTGTCATTATAAGTCTGATAGGGATTGCCAGAAAATGGCTTTGCCATCGTTCCCTTATAAGTTTTCTATTTCCCTCATAATAGTTTCATATGCAATTTCCGGGGTAAGGCTCATTTTCATATAATGATGCCCATTTTGGCCCATTTTTCTTGACTCATCGGCATGCTCCAGTAACCAAAGTAGGTTTCTCTTGAAATCTTCCAACTTTCCTGCCTCGGACCAAAGACCAGAATTGGTCTGCTCCAACATCTGCCCGAAATCCGTACTAAGGTCTAAAGAGGCCAGAACTGGCTTTTTCAATCCAAAATAGGTAAGCACCTTGGAAGGAAAATTAGGTATGGTGAATTCATCGCTCAATGAAATCAGACCTACATCCGAAGCGGCCAAAATTTGAATGTATTCCTTTTTGGGCAACTGATCTATGGTGCGGATATTTTGCAACCCCAACTGTTCTATCATTTGTTCAACCCGATATTTTTCAGTGCCACTTCCGATCAAGTAAAAACATACTTGTTCGTTATCCTTCAACGCATTGGCCAAGGCAACAATGTTTTCCATTTTTTGAGGGCGGCCCATATTACCTCCGAATACGACCACAAACTTATCTTGAATTCCATATTTTTCCCGAATGGACAAAATATCTTCATCACTAACGGGTTCTGGTAATCTTTCCCAATTGGGCAACATATGTAATTTGGTTTGGCCCAATTCAGGGTTATGCCTTTTAACATAGTCAACATTGGCCTGAGACATACAACCTATAGAATCGGAAATTCTATATAGATCTTTCTCCTGCTTCCTGAAAAACTTGTGCAACAATCCATGTTGTCCCATCATTCCAAGGTCGACCGCATTCTGAGGGAAAATATCACGCAAAATAAGGTACACCTTGGCGGCACTTTTCTTCTTCAACCATGAAGCAACGCTTAACAATGTTATGGGCGGTGTAGGAAGCACGATGAGGTCAAAATCTAGATCTTGACAATATTTTTTAATTGCCCTTCTGTATTGGAAAGGCAAAAGCACATTGGCAATACCCTTTTTTATGGTACCTACATTGAACAAAGGAAGGGTTTTTACCCTCAGGACCTTTACGTTGCCTTCCATACAAACCCCATCACTAGGTTCATTTCCCTGTGGAGCTACCACCAAAACATCGTGACCCCGTTGAACAAACTCCTGCATTAGATCTGTATACAAGTTGTTGGCCTTGGACACATTGGGGAAACCCAAAGCCAAAAAAAGAACTCTCTTCATATTGTTCATTTGGACCATACTACCCTATTGACATAGTCCACATAGGAAAGAATGATACGTACCACTTTTTCACTTACATTGGGCATGGTATAATCGGAAACCTCCCTGAAATTTCGGTTTGGGTTTCTTTTCTGCACTTCGAGGGCCTTTAACCCTTGTAAAATCCGTTCCGGGTTCAATCCCACCATCATCACCGAAGCTTCTTCCATGGCTTCTGGTCGCTCATGGGCCTCCCTAATATTCAATGCCCTGAAATTCAAAATGGAGGATTCTTCAGAAATCGTTCCACTATCCGATAATACAGCGAAGGAATTCATTTGCAATGCATTGTAATCGGAAAAGCCCAATGGTTTCAAAAATTGGACGTTCTTGTGTGTCTCGATTTTTTTGGAATCCAACATGTTCCGTGTTCTTGGGTGGGTAGATACAATTACGGGATAATCATAAACCTCGGCGATTTGATTAAGTGATTCCATCAAACCTTCAAAATTCTTGGGGTTGTTAATATTTTCTTCCCTATGGGACGAAACCACAAAATACTTTTCCTTCTCCAGACCCAAATCCTCCAGTACCCTGGAGGCCTCAATCTTACCCTTAAACTGGTGCAATACTTCAAACATGGGACTACCCGTTTTTATTACCCTATCAGGGGACAATCCTTCCCTTAAAAGATATTCCCGGGCAATGTCACTATAGGTAAGGTTAATGTCGGCAACATGGTCCACAATCTTTCTGTTGGTCTCTTCCGGCACCCTCTGATCAAAACATCTGTTTCCTGCTTCCATGTGGAATACGGGAATCTTCCGTTTTTTTGCGGGAATTGCACATAAACAGGAATTGGTGTCCCCTAATACCAAGAAAGCATCGGGTGCAATTTTTTCAAGAACAGGATCGATCTTTATCAGAATATTGCCCACCGTCTCCGTTGCATTTTTACCTGCGGCACCCAAAAAGTAATCGGGTTTTCGAATACCAAAATCCTCAAAGAAGATCTCGTTCAGTTCGTAATCATAATTCTGTCCTGTGTGTACCAAAGTATGTTCAATGGCCTCATTGGCATCCAATGCATTCAACACACAAGCAAGGCGAATGATTTCCGGTCTTGTTCCTACTACGGTTAAAACTTTAAGTTTTTTCAATGGTCGTGTTTTAATTTAGTCATTCAACATTTTCAAAGTAGGTATCGGCATCCTCTGGATCATAGGGTTCGTTGATCCAGAAAAGGGTGATCAGTTCCCCGTCCCCTACATTGGTGATATTATGCGTGTACCATATGGGCATATCTACATAGGCGGGTTCTGTCCCGTCCAGTTCGTAGTTGATTACTTCGTTTGTCCCGATTTTTCGGAGTTGTATTCTGGCCTTTCCCTGAATAACCGCAAATCTTTCCGCCTTACGTGTATGGAAGTGGTTCCCGCGTGTGATCCCCGGAACCGTGGTAGAGAAGGAAAATTGTCCTGACGTTTGGGTTCTGGCAATCTCCACGAAGCTGCCACGAGGGTCCGTATGCTTGGTGAACTTTACTGGATAATGGGATTCCGGTATATAGCATCTAAAGGTGTTGAACAGGGATTTTTCAAAATGGTCTTCCAGATTGGGGAAAATCCCTTTTTCCATATAATCCGATTTGAACTTGTTCAACAATCCCAAAATAGTTGAAACTTTAACAAGATGATTGGGCTGAATATCGACCCCAAAACTATTTTGGCCCAATACCTCCCCTTTTTGCTCTCCAAATATGGTATCGATAAAAATCTTTACCAGATCGTTGATATAAATGAGACCCACTTCCCCATCATTTAGGATGGTAGGTTTTTCATTCCGGGACACTTTGTGGCAAAATGTCGCCACAACCGAATTATAATTCGGTTTGCCGAATGGTCCAAAAACATTGGGAATGGTCAAGGAAGTGAACTTTGCGCCAGAATCCTTGGCCCATTCCATAAACTTTTCCTTTCCTTCTTTTTTGGACTTCCCATACAAATTGTCCTTGGATTCTTGGGAAGAGGATGAAAAAATAATGTGAGGTTTTGAACCGGTATGGATACAAGCATCTATCAGTTCTTGCACCAATCCAATGTTGGCATTGTAAATAACATTAGGATCTTCATGTCGATTCATGGCAGCCAAATGCACTATGGTATCACAATTCGTTACAAATTGCTCCAACGCACTTTTGTCGTTAAAAAAGTTACGCTCAAAAGGTACCAGTTCCACATCTTCCCTCAAAGATAATGTTGTATACAAATGGTTGCCCACAAAGCCAGCCTGACCTGTAATCCCTATTTTTTGTTTTCCCATATCAATTACCATTTTGCCTCCCATTTTTTCATCGGATATCTAAAGTCATCTTTTTTGGATTCTTCCAAACCGAAATTAGAAAAGACTTGAAGTCTTGAACCTTCAGCAGTTGCTTTTATGCCTGTTGCATATCCGCCAGGGACACAGAGTACCTGTGGAACGGAATCGTCAATTTCAATTCTCAATGGTGCCAATTTCTCCGAAGGGGAATCAAAATTGTCCACTTGGATCAAATTGATCACAAAAGAACCGGATAGGCAATAAAACCATTTTTTCTCCTCCTGATGGGCTTGCCATGCCCTAATCACATTAGCATCCTTGGGGGCAATTTCATAAAACCGGACCACTTCTTGCAAATCAAAGGCGTTAACAAAACGTAATTTTCCCCGTTCATCTTCAAACAAATCGCCCTTGATCAACCTATGGTCAGCCATTCAATTCTTCCTTTATAAAGTCAAGGTTTAAAAGGGTGTTTTCCAATTCCCTCGCATTCAAATGCTTGGTATTGTGGGAATGGTAGTCCTCGATCTTACTAATATCCGTCTCACCTTCCGAGAAGTACCTGCTATAATTAAGATCCCTGTTATCTGCCGGAATCCTATAGAATTCTCCCATATCCTCTGCTTTCTGCATTTCTTCACGGGTACACAAGGTCTCATATAATTTCTCCCCATGCCTTGTTCCGATTACCTTTATCTCGTTGCTGGCATTGAATATTTTTTTGATTGCCTGTGCCAAGTCCCCAATGGTGCTTGCCGGGGCCTTATTTACAAACAAGTCGCCCTGGTTACCATGCTCAAACGCAAACAATACCAAATCAACAGCATCTTCCAAAGACATTAAAAAACGGGTCATATTCGGATCGGTTACCGTCAATGGGTTTCCCTCTTTGATTTGGTTCACGAACAAGGGAATCACGGAACCTCTTGAGGCCATTACGTTACCATAACGGGTAAGACAAACTTTTGTGGAATCCTCTGGGATATTTCTTGAAGCTGCCACCGCCACTTTTTCCATCAAGGCCTTGCTTATCCCCATGGCATTGATCGGGTATGCCGCTTTATCCGTACTCAAACAAATAATACGCTTTACCCCATTGGCCACAGCCGCATCTATTGTGTTCTGTGTACCGAACACATTGGTCTTGGCCGCCTCAATAGGAAAAAATTCACAGGAAGGCACTTGTTTTAGGGCAGCTGCATGAAACACATAATCAACTCCTTGCATGGCCCTGTTTATACTATTGTAATCGCGTACATCGCCAATATAGAACTTGATCTTAGGGTTTTTTAGGCGGTTTCGCATGTCGTCCTGCTTTTTTTCATCACGACTAAAGATGCGTATCTCACCTATATCAGTTTTGAGAAAACGGTCCAATACGGCATTTCCGAAAGAACCCGTACCGCCCGTTATCAATAATGTTTTACCTGTGAACATGGTATTGTGTTTAAATTTTACATGATAAATTGGCCCTTGTCCAACTCTTTTATTTTTTGATGATATGTTTCCAATTCCCGAATGGTCATACTATTCAAAAATTCTGAAATCGAATCGTAATCAATGTCTATTGTCCATCCCATTCCCTGTTCCAACACCCTTTCTCCAACATATGTGCCGGTGGCACAAACAATGGGAACGTTGAAAAATCCAGATTCATAGAACTTATTGGGCATTGCAACTTGTTCATTTTCCTGTGTATTGTTGTACACCACAAAGTTCAAGTTGTTTTCGCCATATATTTTTTCAAGGTCGTCTGGATTCTTAAACGGTCCGTGATAATAAATATTGGCATTTGCCTTGGTAGCACCTTCGATCTTTTCGATTAAACCATCATGTGTACCCCCATAAAAATTCAAGACCAAATCATTGTTCTTGGATACAACTTGAATTAGACGTTCAATTATTTCCGTATACCTAAAAGCCCCTATATAGGCAATCCTTATTTTGTCCACAGGCATGCTTTCAATAGGTCGGACCTTTCCATAAGTTTCAAGCTTGTTTTCAGCAACCACCAACTGGTTTTCATTAACCGATTTGGTGTAATATTTTGAGTAAAAGCTCTTGGATGTAAAAACCACCTTTCTTGATCTTTTCGCCAAAAAATGGTCTATGGAACTAAAAATCCTCCGCTTGGTCCTTCCATCATAAAGCCAAACAATATCGCTTATTTCATAATCTACTTTGGCATTTAAGAGAAAAAAGGAGAAAATTCTCAGGTCCAGACCAAAAACGTAGACGTTCTTTTTTCTAAAACCATACTTGACATACAAAGTCCATAACAAACCCAGGAAAACAAATATTCTCTTGATATATTCTCCATTTTTCAACTTTCCGGCCACATTCACCGTTACATTGGCATTTTCTTCCAAAACTTTATGGTTTTGGACGGAATGTACATTTCTGGTGAAACCATAAACATGCACACTGCCATATTCTTTGGCCTTTTGGTTTATTCTCTTGACTATTCTAGGCTGCTCCAAGGATTGGGCCAAAACAATCAGAACGTCTTTCATAGGTATATTACTTTTCCAAATTAGGATTGAAGTATCCCACAAAAATCCAGAATCTTCTTTGAAGTATCCCTTGGTAGCCCCTTGAATTCATTGTGAGCAACCAAATACACCACTATATCCGCATTTTCAAAGGCCGTTTTATAATCGGTCAGTTTAAACACATTATGGGATTCAATATTTGGTTCCACAATGTAATATTCTTCATTGTTGGTGTTCTGCAACACTTTTTGTACAATGTATTTTGCCGGGGACTCCCGCAGGTCGTCAATATTTGGTTTAAAGGCCAATCCCATTAGTGCCACCTTTGGCTTATATCCTTTTTCCAGTTCAAATTTCAATTTTTCACTCTGCACTTTCTCGGCACACCAAAACGATTTATAATTGTTGATTTCCCTAGCCGTGCCAATGATTTTTGATTCCATCGGATAATCGGACACAATGAAATATGGATCCACTGCGATACAATGTCCTCCTACCCCACAACCCGGTTGCAGGATATTCACCCTTGGGTGTTTGTTGGCTAGCTTGATCAGTTCCCAAACATTTATATCTGCCTTATCACAGATAAGGGACAATTCATTGGCAAAGGCAATTTGCACATCTCGGGAAGAGTTCTCGACCAATTTGCACATTTCAGCCGTACGGGCGTTGGTTCGATGTAGCTCTCCTTTTACATATTGGGCATAAAAATTTACTGCCTTGGAAGTTGACTCTTCATCTATACCCCCAATAACCCGGTCATTATGGACCAGCTCGTACATTACGTTACCAGGAAGTACACGTTCTGGGCAATAGGCCATAAAAATCTTTCCTTTCAACTCGGGGCGTTCCCCATAAATAAGGTCACGCATCTTCTCCGTAGTGCCTATGGGAGAAGTAGATTCAATGATATATAGATCCCCTTCTTTTAAAAGTGGCAATATGGCCCTTGTTGCCGATTCAACATATGAAATATCCGGTTCGTTCTTCTCTTTGAACGGGGTAGGCACCACTATCAAATAGGTATTCCCTTCCTTGGGTTCAAGGTTTGCCTTCAAATATCCTTCGCTAACCGCTTTTGATACAGCCTCTTCCAAATCGGGTTCAACAATGTGTACCTTACCTTTATTTATGGTTTCAACCACCCTTGGGTTTACATCCACACCATTGACTTCGGTCTTGTTTCCTGCGATCAACGCAGCTGTGGGCAAACCGATATACCCCAACCCCATCATTGTAACTTTATTCTGTGCCACTATTTTAAATTTTTCATGAATTCAACAATACGATTACAGGCTTTTCCGTCGCCATACGGATTATGAAGCCTACTCATGGTTCCATATTTTTTGTCATCAGTGAGCAGGTTTGAGGCTTCCGATACTATTTTTTCCTTATCGGTCCCTACCAAAATTACTGTTCCTGCTTCTACAGCTTCAGGTCTTTCCGTGGTATCCCTCATGACCAAAACCGGTTTGCCCAAACTAGGGGCTTCTTCCTGCACACCTCCACTGTCCGTGATTACCAAATGGCTTCTATCCATTAACCAAACGAACTCTGGATATGCCAATGGTTCGATAAGTTTTATATTGTCCAAATCACCCAACAGTTCATAAACTGGTTTTTGGACCTTAGGATTCAAATGTACGGGATATACAATTTCCACGTCCTTAAACTTTTGAGCTATTTCCTTTAAAGCTTGACAAATGTTGATGAATCCTTGACCGTGGTTTTCACGTCTATGCCCTGTAACCAAGATGATTTTTTTATCACTGGAAATTTTTGATTTGAGCTCATGCAATTCTTTTGAATCCAAGCTCTTTACCCTTTCAACACTATCATGTAATGCATCGATAACTGTATTGCCCGTGATGACAATAGCCTCCTTTTCCACTCCTTCGTTCACCAAATTATTATAGGAGGTCTGAGTTGGAGCAAAATGATAGTCGGCCACATGCCCTGTAACCCTCCTATTGATTTCTTCAGGAAAGGGAGCCCATTTATTAAAAGTACGTAGCCCTGCTTCCACATGACAGACCCTGGCACCTGAATAAAATCCGGCAATACTTGTGGCCATGGTTGTGGTCGTATCTCCATGCACATAAACAAAATCGGGCTGGAAAGACTCCAATACTGGTTGCATACTGGTAATTATGGCCGCCGTAAGGCCATAGAGGTTTTGACCTGGCTTCATCAAATCCAAATCATAGTCAGGGGTTATCTCGAAAAACTCCAATACCTGGTCCAACATTTCCCTATGTTGCGCGGTAACACAGACTTTGGTCTCAAAATGGTCAGACCCTTGAAATGCCTTGACCAATGGCGCCATTTTTATTGCTTCTGGCCTTGTTCCGAAAACGATCAGATTTTTTTTCAACATATTTTAGTGCTTTCTGTTCTTATATAGTAAATGGTAGTACAGTTTTGGAAAAACCACTTTAAAATATCCGGTCGTCAAAAAAAGGGGATACCGAAGAGGAAAGTGTTTTTTCATATGATGGGTTTGGGAAACAAAATCAAAACCAATGGGGTTGTACAACATTTTATACCGTTCCTTAAAAGGAAGATTAAAAAATCTTTGGTAAGGATCTTTATGGTCGTTGATACATTCTCCCACCACTCCTGGCATTATAAGTGCGGGGATGTTTTTTTTGACCGCTTTAAGCGTATAGTCATAATCGGCCAATCCATGTACATACCCTTCAGATAATATACCCACTTCATCCACAACATTTTTGCTAACCCACATGATATTGGCATTACCTAATTCACAGGGAATAGGTTTATCCTGTGGTTCCAGTCTTTTGGATGTGGCCAAGAACTTATTGATGAAAACCGATCCGCCATAAGAGACCTTTCTTGTTTTGGCATCTATTGTGGTCCCCACGTAAACACCACCCAAGCCGTAATTTGAAAGTGAAAAAGCGTGGGTTTCTTGAACGGAATCAAATAAATGGGGATAGACATCGGTATCATCATTCAACAAAAGGTAAGCGTCATAGTTTCCCTTTATTGCTTCTTTCCATGAATTGCGCATACCTCCCGCCCAGTACAGATCACCTGTACCCTTGAGAATCTTTACATAGGGAAATTTTGCTGAAACTGCTTCCGATGTCCCATCGGTAGAGCCATCATCAGTAAGATAGATAGTCATTTGAACAATATGATTTGATTGCTCAAATGCATTGTTCAAGGCGGTCAAGGCTTTAATCGTTTTCTCTTTCCTGTTAAAACAGGTAAGAAGAATGGCAACTTTGTCCATATTTGGGGTTAATGGCTTAGTGATTCGTCACAATACAAAACGCTACAAAAGTAAAGTATTGTAACCAAGTAGGGGATAATTTTGGACGATACTACTCAATTAAGGGATAATCGGTATAATATGATTTGGCGACCCCTGCAAAAAAGCAGAAAAATGCAAAGAAATCGAACATCCCCTCCAAAATGGGTTCCAAAGTGAACACTGTTGTAAAGGCCAAGGCATAGACAATGATCTGATTGTTCAAAAAATAATTCGTTGCATTTTTGCGGACCGCTTTCCATATCGTAATGTAAGCTCCGGTTGTAAAAATTATCAGCAGAAAAAAGGAAAGTACGCCTCCTATCCTGAGCACATCGAACCAAAGATTGTGTGCGTGACCAAATTCATCCTCGCTCCACCCCAACGGTTTGTCAAAAAGATTCTCAAGGGATTTTGCCCAACGATCGGTCCGGCCTCCTCCTGACGCAAAATCACCACTGTCCTCCATCCTATTGGCATATGCCGACAACCAATCCTGATCCAAATCAAAATTGATCTTGGTAGACAAATAGAACACTCCCAAAAAGAAAACCAAAAACATCACAAAATTCCGTTTGAAGGATTGGCGGGGCATGATATAGATCAAAGAGAGTAGCAATGCGATCATGCTGATTCCCAACTGGGTTCGGCTACCAATACGCAAAACGCAAGCTACCGTAACCACATAAACAAGTAGCAGTACGATTCTCAGAATCAGTGATAGGCCCTTAACACGAGGTATCAACAAAGCAGGAATGGTCATTATCAAAGAAAAATACGATCCCATTATAGTGGCCGGCACTATATTTCCGGTCCAAAAATTGGGCAAGTTTCTTTCCACTACAGCATATCCATTACGAAGAATATCCGTAAACACCGATAGAATGGCGGATATTGAAAAAATAATTCCAACGAACAGCAGCAAATAGAATAAACTCTTTGTGTTTCCTGCCAGTTTGGAAGCAAAGAACTTGCCCAGTAAATAAAAAATGGGCGGGACTACTGCATATATGACAATGTACTGGTTTCCAGCTTTGGGCTCAAATGAAAAATAGGCCGCATAGGTCAACGAAAACAGTAGAAGAACAAAAAAACTGAAATCTAGGTTTCGTATTAAAAAACCCCTTTGTATTACAACCAATGGGACCAATAAATACCCAATATAAATATTGAGCCCCAACGGATTGAGCAAGTATAGCAAGAACAGTCCAAGAAACGGAATGCCTATTTTGCGGATCTCTTTAATCACTCTTCTTTATATTTTGAAAATCTTTTTTCGCAAGTTCTTTGCCTTCGTCCTAGTCATTTTATGGAACAATCTCAATACGAATTTATATGACAGTTGTTTAAAGTTATATTCAATATTCCTATCTAAATTGAATTTATTCGGATTTTTCTCCACTATCGCGGTATCATATAGAAAAAAATCGACACCCTCAATAGAATTCATGATATTATCATCGTGAGGTTTTAGTGATTTACCATATGATTTTAAAATCTTATAATTCAACAATCTGCAAGACAATAAATACCTCTTTTCACTTGCCCGTCTATATCCATATAAATCAACACAAAGATCATCCTTTTTAATTTCGAGCACCTTCTCGATCAGCATGTTCTCATAAAAAGCATCGTATACGGCCTTGGATTGGTTCACAGTGGATAATACATATTCCCGTTGAAAACCTTGATCCAAAGGTACTTGGTAGATGGTACTGTCATTCCCTACATGGGTACCGGCATCGCTAAAATTGGTGGATAGCGATATCTTGGGATACATGAAATAGAAATCTTTTTCAACTAAATAAGCTATGTTATACTTTAGCCAGGATTTAGCGGACCAACTCCTCACATAAGCAGGTACATTGTTATTATGGTCAATGTCAGGGTCATTATCATACCATTCCATAAATCCAGACCACTGCTCCCTGCTCCATGCCTGACCCCAAGAAGAGGCAAATTGAAAGTACCAATTATCGAAACCATCCTGTATGGGTGAGAAATTATCGCGTGTATGTACATTCAACTGATGGTTGTACAAAGAGATTCCCCCGACCTTGGGCTCATTCTTTGAAAATTGCAGGGCCTGGTCAACAAAAAAGTAAAAATTGGGGGAAACAAAAAGATCATCCTCCAAAACAATAACCGATCCATATTCCAAACTGAGGTTCCCACATTTTAAAATGTGTTTTCTCAAGCCTAGATTTTCTTTTTGATAGATTACCTCCTTTTTCCCATGATTCCATTCATAAGCATTGGCAATGTCCAAGACTTCTTGGTTATGATCAGCCTTATCGATACTGATAAGGAGATCGATTTCCTTATTGGGATATCCCGCATTTGATAAGGATTTTAGCAATCTGGTCAAAGCTCTCGGCCTATTGTATGCTACAACAACTATTGGGGTATTCTTATCACTCATGCCTTAAGATATCCATAAAGTGTTTGATGTTTTTAAACAAATGGGCATTTTCCTTGATCCATCCCTCTGGCCTATCCCACCATTTAACTTCCATTAAAAAGGTAATTTCGTCTTCACTAAAACGTTTTTTGATGATTTTTGCCGGAACACCCCCCACAATAGTATAGGGTTCAACATCCTTTACCACAAGGGCGTTCGCCGCTATAATGGCCCCATCCCCAATCTTGATTCCATCCATTAGGGATACATTGGCTCCAATCCAGACATCGTTGCCTATTGAAATACTATAACCCCCTTCCTGCGGAGTAGCAAACTCCTGAAAACATTGTCCCTTGGCATAGGTATAACCCACAGGGGTCTTTTCGGCAAAAAAAACAGGATGTGTGGAAACAAAGGTATCAGCGGGATGTTTACCAAAAATACAATTTACATTGGGTCCGATGGAACAATACCTGCCTATTTTAGTTTTGGATATGCTGGCCCCATCTGCAATATAAGAGCCAAAACCAATCTTTGAAGAAACAATGGAACTATTTTTTCCAAAACCATTTTTTCCTTCACACATCACGGAAAATCCGATAAATGCATTTTTTTTATAAATTATTGCCTTTGTTCTTTTTAGGTATATTCTTCTGAAAAAAATTGCGATACCTGTCAAAAAAGAACTGGATAGCACCCATTTTTTTATTGTATTGACCATGAAACCTTCCGTTACCGATGCTTATTCCGTGAAAAACTAAACAACAAGAGTTTCACGTTTTAATATGGCTTTTTCCCAAATGTAGGGAGATAATTCTGTCCAACATTTCTGTGCTTCCGAGAAATTATGGTTCTCCTTATTCACAATAGCAGTAATCCTATCCTTCAATTGATGTGGATCTGTAACCAATCCCGACTGTAAAAAGGAATTGGAATTCACCGTATCCATGAACCAGTCAGACAGTTCGTTCTGCATCCAGTCCACAATGGGAGAACTGAAACCAACCTTTGATTTTCGCCAAGTAACTTCCTTGGGCAGGAACGGATCCAAGGCATCACGCACAATTCTTTTGGTATAACCATTCCCAATTTTGGTGGAATACGGCACAGAATTCAAAAAACTTACAATCCTGTGGTCCATAAAGGGCATCCGAATCTCCACGCCATTGATCATTGCATATCTATCATAATTACGCAAGAGTGTGGGCATGATATTCTCATGGAACATACTGTATAGATATTGGGATAGATTATCCAACTTATTGAAATTTGGATGTCCATTGTCTATGGATGGCATCTTTTTACCCAAAATCTTTTTACCCGTTTTTCTTGCCATGTAATCCAAATACACCTTGAGCTTTCCTTCCCTGTCATATTGCACCTCATCCTCATTGATAGATCCCTGGTAGATGTTAAGGATATCTTTTGTATTCCTTAAGTTGAAACGGGCATCCCAAAGACTCTCCAACGTACCTTGTTGATAGCCGCTCAACAACTCATCGGCACCATGACCATCCAATGTCACAGTTACCCCGTTCCGCTTCACTGCCCCATATAACATGACCATTGGTAAAGGCGACGTGATATAAAGATCTTCGAAGAGGTAAAAATATTCTTCCAGTTTTCCCCAGTGTTCCAACGGGTCTATTTTCACGTATGTGGCTCCGATTCCCAAATGGTCCGTAACCATTTTTGCATAATGGGATTCGTCCAATGGGGTCCCTGGAAATGTGGCGACAAAGGCATGTTGCCAATCGTTGGAATAACTATTGTTGTTCTTTGCCAGATTGGCCATTGCCGCTATGGTGGCACTACTGTCCAAACCACCGCTCAAAGCCGTGCCAATGGTAACATCTGAACGCATACGAAGCTTGCATGAGTCCATAAAAAGCTCCCTGAACACCTCTACTTGTTCTTCATAAGATTTGGGAACCTCCACCAAATGGTCCAACGTGTTCCAATACCGATAAAGTGACAACTTCCCATTTTCAAAATGTCCACTATGCCCAGCTGGAAACCGTTTGATTCCTTTGATCAAACATTTTTCAGTGGCCTCGTAGAAAAAGACGTTCTTTTTCATCCAATTAAAATCGTCCGATACCTCAAGCCGGTCCATAAACGGGAAGATGGCCTTCATTTCGGAGGCAAAAATGAACTTACCGTCCACTTGTGCATAGAACAAGGGTTTTTTACCATATCTATCCCTGGACATGAACAATCGTTTGGTCTCTGTATCCCAAATGGCCAAGGCCCACATACCGTTAAATTTCAATACGCATTCTTCCCCCCATTGTATGTAAGCTTTCAGCAATACCTCCGTGTCCGATGTTGATCTGAACCTATGGCCCAAATTTTCCAATTCCTTTTGTATTTCAAGGAAATTGTAGATCTCCCCATTAAAAATGACCGCATATCTCCTGCTCTCGTGGAACATGGGTTGATGACCGTTTTCAGAAATATCCAAAATGGAAAGCCTTCGATGTCCCAAGGATACCTCGTCATCAATATTTTCGATACCAAAACTATCTGGGCCCCTGTGGGTCAAGGTATCCAAGGCTCCTTTGAAGTGGCTATGTTCCGTAGCAGGGACTGTTCCTAAAATTCCGCACATTTTGCTTTAGGTTTATTCTTGTTGGTTGATTTACTAATTCTATACCTAACCCAATATTGTATTGGGATATTAAATTCAATGCTATTACACATTATAGATCGATCTGCCCAAGTTTCTTTCCTATAACAACTTTCTGTCCTTGAAAATTTGGACAAAAAGCAGGGCCCTGACCATCATAAAAAAGGAATTTCTGGTTTTTTTGAAAAATACAGGTGCCAAAACCGAGGCAATAAACTGTGAAATCAATGTAGCGTACGCGGCGCCTATTATACCATAGGTGGGAATCATGGCAATATTCAATAGAATATTGGCCATCATACCCATTCCCAAACAAATGATATTATAGGCCTGAATATTTTCGCTGATGAACCACTTTTGGTTTGCAACACCCAAAAATACAAACACGCTTCCCAGTATATGGATGTTCAACACCATTGCAGATTCTATAAACTCACTTCCATATAGGATCTGTATCATCCAAGAACTGAACAATAGGACGGGCAATATGATCACCACTCCCAAAACCACCATAAGGTTGTACAAACGTTGCAATCTGTCCATATACAGGTTGTCATCCTTTAGTTTCGCATTAATGATTGCCGGAAACAAAGAGCTGCAAATGATGGTGGGGATAAAGTACCATGCCTCGCTTAACCGCACCGCCGCAGAGTATATACCGACTTCACTGTTGCCAAGAAACTCCTTGATCATCACTTGATCGATCTTCATATAAATGGATACTATGATACCACTGAGAATCAAAGGCCAGGCATCCTTGAGCAATACTCTCGATACGGACCATGAAAACCTCCATGTAAACAGGGAATGCCCCATCTTTTTATAGTACCAAATTTGTCCAACTGCCAAAAAAACCACATCGAACGCCAGTGTGTAGACAAAATAGATCAATGAGTATTCAAATACTATTAAATAAATCTTGATCAATGCCGAGATAATCACCCCAACCAACCCGGTAAGGGCAAAGTACTTGCTCTTCACCACACTATGAAAGTAGGAAGAAATGATAGTGAAACTGTTGATGAAGGTCAATAGTCCCAAAATCACAATGATCTTATTGGTCAGCGGCTCATCGTTGTTCACATAGATACTGATAGCAATTATGACCATTATTATCGTTGACCCCAAAGTCTGAAGTCCAAAAGATGACCCCATGATCACATTGTGGTCGTCTTGGGATTTTACCAATTCCCTAATAATGATATCGTTAAGTCCCAATGAAGACAAGGCTGCAAAAATCCCAACAAAACTCTGGGCGTAACTTAAAATCCCGAATTCAGTCGGGCCCAAGTACCTTGTTACCCATACCCCAACACTTAGCGCGATCAAAAGTCGAATGACCTTCTCCGCCATTAGCCATGATGTATTTTTCAGGTATCTGGTAAAACCTGAATTGTTTTCTAAATATGTTGTTAGCTTACCTATCAATGGTGGTTGGTGTTAATCATCGTTATGGGGCCATGTTCAATCAAGAGCCCAGATAATATTGATACATCAGATGCAATCCTTGGGCGATATCCACTTTGTGTTTCCAACCCAGGTCGTTGAGTTTGGTAACGTCGGTGCGCTTTACCATGGTACCATCAGGTTTATCCGCATTGTATTGAAACACACCTTTGAAACCGATGTGTACCTTAATTTGTTCTGCAAGATCAGCAATGGAAATATCAATACCGGTTCCTATGTTGATATGGGTATTTCTAATTTCAATATCCTCATTTTTATAAGTGTCCTTAAAGTCCCTGTTTTCCATAATGAACACACAGGCATCTGCCATATCTTCGGACCAGAGGAACTCCCGTTTTGGCTTTCCACTCCCCCAAATCTCAACCGACACCTTTCCTGCTTCTGTCTTTACCAAACCATATTTTTTGAGAATCTGTAACTTTCGGTCCATTTGGTCATCTCCGGCAACCCCCTCTATGGGAAGACGGTTCAAATCCTTATCAATGGTGTCCCAGTCATTATTTTCCAATGCCTTTCCTAAATGCACTTTTCTGATAAGGGCTGGCAAAACATGGGACTTTTCAAGATTGAAATTATCGTTGGGTCCATACAGATTGGTAGGCATCACCGATATGAAATTTGTTCCATATTGAAGGTTATAGCTCTCGCACAGTTTGATCCCTGCAATTTTTGCAATGGCATAGGGCTCATTGGTATACTCCAAAGTGTCCGTAAGAAGGTATTCCTCTTTCATGGGTTGTGGACAATTTTTGGGATAAATGCAGGTGCTTCCCAAAAACAAAAGCTTTTTAACACCCTGTAGATAACTTTGATGAACAATGTTGTTCTGTATCATCAAATTATCATAGATGAACTCGGCCCTGTATGTATTATTGGCCACAATACCCCCAACCTTTGCCGCGGCCAAAAAAACGTATTCCGGTTTTTCCTGAGCGAAGAACTCCGCTACGGCAGTACTGTTGGTCAGATCCAATTCCGAATGTGTCCTGGTGACTATGTTTTGATATCCTCTGCCCTTCAAGTTCTTGACCAGGGCACTACCGACCAATCCTCGGTGACCGGCGACATAAATTTTAGCCTCCAATTCCATTCTATTCAAAATAGTTTAGAATGCGATATCCACCATCCTTAAGGTATTGTTCCTTTTGCATAAGTTTTATATCGCTCTGCATCATA
The DNA here is from genome assembly GCF_020782875.1 of Allomuricauda sp. M10. GTDB lineage: Bacteria > Bacteroidota > Bacteroidia > Flavobacteriales > Flavobacteriaceae > Flagellimonas. The sequence goes on from NZ_JAJGBN010000004.1 coordinate 324,740, forward strand.
TCCTTCACCAAATCTTTCAGGTCATATTCTGGAACCCAGCCTAATTTGGTCTTTGCCTTGGTTGGGTCACCTATCAATAGGTCCACTTCCGTAGGTCTAAAATATTTAGGGTCCACAGCGAGTACTTCCTTGCCAATCTCCAATTGGAATTTGGGATCATGACATGCCTTCACATAGGCTTTCTCATCCACCCCTTTTCCTTTAAATTCCAGTTCAATTCCCACTTCGTTAAAGCTCATTCGCACAAATTCCCTTACCGGGGTGGTCTTTCCTGTGGCAATGACCCAATCCTCAGGTTCATCCGCCTGTAGGATCATCCACATCATACGTATATAGTCTTTGGCATGTCCCCAATCCCGTTGGGCATCCAAATTGCCTAAAAAGAATTTATCCTGCAGCCCAAGTGCTATCCGTGATGTGGCCCTTGTTATCTTTCTTGTCACAAAAGTTTCTCCACGAATGGGAGACTCATGGTTGAACAGTATTCCATTGCAGGCGTACATGTTATAGGCTTCCCTATAATTTACGGTTATCCAATAAGCGTACATTTTAGCCACGGCATAGGGACTTCTTGGATAAAAAGGGGTTGTTTCACTTTGGGGCACTTCTTGCACTTTTCCATACAATTCTGAGGTAGATGCCTGATAGATCCTAGTTTTGTCCCCAAGACCCAGTAATCTTACCGCATCCAAAATCCTCAATGTACCTAGTCCATCCGCATTTCCAGTATACTCTGGAGTTTCAAAACTCACATGCACGTGGCTCATGGCCGCCAAGTTATAAATCTCATCTGGTTGTATTTCCTGAATGAGGCGTATCAGATTGGTACTATCTGTCATATCCCCGTAATGAAGAATGAAGTTTCGGTTCTCCACATGTGGGTCTTGGTAGAGGTGATCAATACGGTCTGTGTTAAAAAGGGATGATCTTCTTTTTAGTCCATGGACTTCATAACCTTTTTTTAAAAGAAATTCACTAAGGTAAGCTCCATCCTGTCCGGTCACCCCGGTAATCAATGCTTTTTTTGCCACGAGTTTTTAAATTTTACAACAAAGATGTGTATTAAACAGAATATAGCAAGTAATATTATATGAAATGCCACTTTTTCTGGATAGGAAACCATATATGGAACAAATGGAGGAATGACATAAATAAAAAGGGGGCATAGCCCCCTTTTGTTATTGTTGATAAGTGATCAAAATCATTCGATTGTTATGGGATTGCCACTGGCGTCTGTGCTATTAACGATTTCCACTGAGGAGGCACTCCCCATTACCAATAAGGCATTGGTACCACTTGCACCGGACAGACTACAGTTTTTTATGACGTTATTGTTGAAATTGCCCCTAAGATATCCAAAAGGTCTGGCGGACTCTCCTTGGGAATAGTTAACGGTTACATTTTCTAAAGTAACGCCAACCACATCTACCCCATTACTGGCCAAAACACCATTGATTCCATTGGGAGAGGACATATCCACATTAATGTCATTATTTGTAAAATCTATGTAGCCATGGGTACCACTATTTTTTGAAAACCTGAGTGCAGCTACATCGATACCCTGTGTTGATGTAAAATTGAAGGTGTTCCCATCAACCTTTATTGGTTCATTGTTTACTGGAGCATACTCGTTCATAGTATTCACATAACAATTGTTAAAGATGTTATTGGACACTTGAATATTTTTCAAAGCCCCACTGTAAGTACTAGTGTTCGAACCCAAACGAACACCACCATAGTTTCCGACACTTTCCATAGTAATGACATTATTTGTGATGATGGCATCATCCACTTCGGTCATGGAAAGTAAATAATAATGGGCATCATGTCCGGGAACGGTTCGGATCACATTGTCATGAACCCTTATATTCTGAATCAGATTACTACCCTGGGTACTAAAAAAGTCAATCATTGACCCCATTTGCTGTGGAGAAACGAACAATGATTCAGGAATTTCCTCAAAATAACTGTTCTTGATTTCCACGTTGGACACACAGGCTTTTATAGCTCTTCTGGTACAATACCTATAATCTTCGTTATCAAAGGTGAATGAACTACTATGATCTAGGGATCCTCCGCTTTGTATTGCGTAAAAGGCCTCGGCATCGTCTCCAATAATATTGGTTACTTTATTGTTTTTATGGACAACCGAAAATGGATCCCCATAATTGATTCCTGAAATGGTGTACCACCATCCTTTGGAAATACCGGCCGGGGCATTGTTATAATTTCCATCTCCTTGGGCCACCACTTTATCGATTACACAATCGGAAAATTCCCCGTATTTAAATCCGGATGAGGTAGCATCTATAGTAAAACGAAACGCAACGGCGCGATAGGTTGAGGACGCATACAGATTATGCACGTATAACTTGTTGAACCTATAGTAATTTTGACCGTGTAGATAAAACAGCCTACCATATGTATCGGTACCGTCAAACTCACCATTGTAAATATTGGGGGAAAGATTGGTGATTTCAAAAACGGCATCCACAGAAACCTGTCCGGTATTGAAACTGGCTGCACTTGTAATTTTCACTACCGCTCCATTCATGTTCCAGTCCAAGGTTCCTGATCTCCTGTAATAGGATGGTTTGTTCTTAACATAAGAGCCTCCTTCAGATCCAACCGCCAAGGAACAATTGTTTATCAAGGCGTCAATAGCATCGGTATCATCACCAGAGTCCCCTGAAACCGCTCCAAAGGTTTCTGGACTTATTCTGGAGCTTTCATAAATACCACTAAATGTAACACTGGGAGCAAAAGCCTGTTTGTTGGTATTTTCAATATAGGCTCCATTAAGATTGATATTGGAACCTGTTATAACCCCTCCTGCGGGTTCAATGGTCTGCCCAGCAGCGAAAGTACACCCATTACATTCAAAAGAATTTGAAATCACGGCCTTAAAGTTCGCATGTGCAGGATCAGAAACATCCGCAGATGATGTTGGGGTATATGTCCCTTCTATTTTATTTGTATTCTCGGGATTGTCAGGGGTATCAATTGTGAAATCGATTCCCGATCCCGAATCCGTACCTGAGTTCCCGTCAGTATTTCCATCGGTGCCGTCAGGATCAGTTTGGCCATCAGTATCCCCTGGATCTACAACTTCTTCATCCGGATTAAGGACGTACTCGTCAAATAGATCGCTATCTTTGCTGCATGAAGTAAAAAAAACAAGGAAAAGGGCCAATACCATCATTTTAAGTAGGTGGGGTTGAAAGATTTTCATTGGCGATTAAAATTTTTGATGTTTTAAAATTAGTGTATACTCAAAGTAAAATCGTCCAAAAACCATTTTTTTCGACGAAATACACGGAATTTTACGCATCAAACTTTTTTTTGGATGTCATGGCTTCCTTAAAATCGACAAAATACGTCAAATTTTAACATTTAACCAAATTTTCAAGCACACAAAAAAATCAATTTTACTTGTATCTGAAAATGAAATTGTTACCCCTTCATATCATTTCCGTTGATTTCCCTTTTCATATGAAAAGACATGGGGAGATACCTTATGTATATCATTTAAGTTACCTGAAATGTGCCTTATTTGGTAAAACCAAATCCGCTATTACCAATGGGGAGCATCTATTTTTTGTTTCTAAACGTATTGTTTCATCCGTCAGGAATGGCATTAAATCGAATTCTTTTTTAGAAATTAAAAAACGCGGTTAGTTTTATAAATGGAATGGGGATGCAACAGATTTGAACACCATGTCCAATAAAAAATAATTATAAAATTCATTACAAAGGAATGTATCCATTTTTTAAACGGTTGTTTGATGTTTCGCTTTCAACGTTTCTGCTCATAATCACCTTACCCGTGACTCTTCTTACCGGTTTGGCTTTGGCCTTTGCCAATGGGGAGAATCCATTTTTCCTCCAGGAACGACCTGGCTTGAACGAAAAGATATTTAAGATCATCAAGTTCAAGACCATGAACAACAAAAAAGATGGGGATGGCCATCTTTTACCGGACAAGGATAGACTTACCTCCTTGGGGAAAGTGGTACGCAAGCTTTCTATAGATGAATTACCACAGATGATCAACATCATTAAGGGAGATATGAGCTTTGTGGGGCCAAGACCATTACTTGTCTCCTATCTACCCTATTATACTGGGGACGAAAAACTTAGGCATACTGTAAGGCCCGGGATTACAGGATTGGCACAGGTTTCAGGAAGAAACAATCTGACCTGGGACAAAAGAATGGAAAAAGATATAGCTTATGTAAAGAACAGATCCTTTGCATTGGATTTTAAGATATTTCGGATGACCTTTAAAAAGGTGATCAAACAAGAGGACATTGTGGTAGATCCCCAATCACATATGGTAGATTTCATTACATACAAAACCAATCTGTAAATATCATGCCCATACAGTATAAGCTACCTCTAAGCAAAAGCTTTCCGTTAGCACCCCTATATTGTAGTAATTAAACCGACCAAAAAACACCGGATCAACTATTCAAACCAAAAAACCAAATGAACCACGATCAGTCAAAACTGAAAATTCTCGATTTAAGTGTAGCGGAGGACAGGGACATATATGGGACAATTGTCTCCAATGAGTTCCTTAACCCCTATTATTATATTGAATATCTTCAGCACCATAAAACAGCCACCAATAGACTTATTGCTTTTCTATTGGAAAAAAAGGAATGTGTTGCCATAATGCCGATGATATTGAGCCCGATATCAAATACTGAATATTCGGATGCCACTTCCCCCTATGGATATAATGGTCCTCTCTTCAAAAATGGGACAAGTGATGCTGATATCGACACCTATTGGAAAATGATTGACCAATGGTACATGGACAACAAAATTGTCACTGAATTCATCAGGTTCAGTCTAACCAACAATCACATCAATTATTCTGGCAAAAATGTAAAAACACTGACCAACGTTTGTGGTAGCCTAAAGGAAAGTTTTGATGAACAGTGGGAGTCATTTGATAAAAAGGTGCGAAACAACTATAGAAAAGCCATTTCTTCCGGGCTTTCGTTCAAACTGCATGATCAAGAGAGCATGGATAGGGATTTGGTGGATAGTTTTTATAAAATCTACCATAAAACGATGGAAAGGAACAATGCGTCCAAATTCCTCTTCTTTTCTGCTGAATATTTCCAAAACCTGGTGCTGAACCACAAGAAAGATTTTACCATAGGCATGGTATATTATGAAGGGCAGCCTGTTTCTACGGAACTCCATATCCATTATAAGGATTCCGTTTATGCTTTCTTAGGGGGTACTGATTCCGATTTTTTCCACACCCGGCCAAATGATTTTTTAAGGGTTGAAGTGATCAAATGGGCCATTGGGAGCAACAAAAAGAAATATGTCCTGGGTGGAGGTATTAAAGATGATGATGGACTATATAAAAGCAAAAAAGCCTATTTCCCAAAGGATGAGGACTGTATATTCTACACTGGCAGAAAGGTCGTTAACCAACAAGTTTATGATACCTTGGTCAAGAAAGCAGTAGAAGAACGCGCATTGGACCCAAATGACACTTTCTTCCCCCTGTATAAAAAACCCTGATTTAAAGTTTAAGGAATTAATTGGAGGTTGATAGCACGGACGAATCCACATACTCGGCAATCACCTTGGCCACAATATCCCTTCCATGATTGTTCCAATGTTTCATCGGATCGTATTTTAATACGGTATTCTCACTGGAAGCCTTTAAAGCATTCCCAAAGTCCAGATATTTGTAGCCCATAGAATCACAGTAATCCAAAAAAGACTTACTGGTTATGGATCGATCGATAAGAAAAACAGATTTTTTCTTGTCTATAGGGTAGGTATTCAGTAGTGTATTCAGGTTTTTGATATACTCCTGATCCTTGGCAACGGAATCCACATCTTTCTCGGCTATTTCTATATTCTTGTGTACCGATCCTTTTATTCGTTTGGGCAAATCGGTAATGGGCGATATTAGCCCAATACCATTTAAATAGGAAAGTAGCTTGACCTCTCTTTTGATTTTAAAGACCAAACTGTTTTCCAAGTTTGCCCTGGTCTGCACCTCATAATGGTCCCTTCTCACATCCTCATCGAACTTTATATAGATGACGGCTAGATCAATCAAGGCCATATCTTCCTTAAACTCATGTATCAGATGTAATTGATCTGCAAGATCATATCCTGAAAAACCATATTCGAAGACCTTTACCTTCCCGGATAGGTCGTCTTCTATTTTTTTACCAATTGAATTATCGTAATCCTGATGAAGGCCTTCAATGAAAGAATCCCCGATCAACGCTACTTCAAGATTCCTTTCGGTAGGTTCAAACTCATGAAAAGAATTGAACCCCGATTGGTTTATATGGAACCTTGAATAGGTCATCCTACGATTTCCAAGTACAAATGCTCCTTCCTGGCCAGGTATATAATTGACCACTTCATTCTCATTCAGCCTTACTACCGGATACTGAAAGTATAAATGGAATGCCCTGATCAGGATTTCAAGGGATAAAACCATTAAAATACTATATAATACAATCTTACCCAATAATTTCTTCATAGCTTAAAATTGAAAGTAAACAAACGATCGGTTGTTCATGGTATCGTCATAAAACAGCAGCAACAGGAACACCATTAGGATATAAAGTGCAAACCTGACATATCGGGACTTAAACTTGAACGGGTTTCTTTCATCTTTCCTGATCATATACTCATATAAGACGAATAGGAGCAGGAGTACAAAATAATCAAGCATTCTATATCCCAAAGGGTGCTGGTATTCTCCTCCGCTAAATTCAAAAAGCATTCTTTGTAAATAGCTCAGCGCACCAGACATGGTCTCACTTCTAAAAAACACCCAACCCAAAACAACCAGAAAAAAGGTCCCCAATACTTGGGATCCTTCAACCAGGAAATTCCTCCCTGAACTAAAAAGGTCTATATCCTCCAAGTGGTTACGGTTAATGTTGAGATAAAACAAGGGAAGAAACAGCAGAGCGTGGTACAAGCCCCAAACAACAAACGTCCAATTGGCTCCATGCCACAGCCCGCTTACCAAAAAGATCACGAAAATATTCCTGACCGCTACCGGTCTGCTCACCCTTGACCCCCCCATAGGTATATACAAATAGTCCCTGAACCAGGTAGAGAGCGAAATGTGCCAGCGGCGCCAAAACTCTGCTATACTTCTGGAAAAATATGGAAACCTAAAATTGGACATTAGTTCAATACCGAACAATTTGGAAGTACCGATGGCTATGTCGGAGTACCCTGAAAAATCGCAATATATCTGGAATGCAAAAAATATGGCACCCAACGCCAGTGTTGTGGACGGATAGCCCGCAGAATTGGTAAATATGTCATCTACCATCAATGCCAATGAATCAGCGATGGCCACTTTTTTAAACATACCCCAAAGCATCAGCTTCAGACCTTCAACCGATTGGCTATATTTAAATTTTTTCACGCCCTCTATTTGGGGCAACAGGTGCGAAGCCCTTTCAATAGGTCCTGCCACCAACTGCGGAAAGAAAGCAACATAGGTGGCAAAAGAGAGCAGGTCTTTTGTGGGTTTGAGATTGCCCTTATGGACATCCAAAGAATATGAAAGGGTTTGAAATGTGTAAAAAGAAATACCGACAGGCAATATCACATTCAATGTCCAAACATTTTCTATCGGGCCTCCAAAAAATGAAAAGGATTCAATAAAAGATTCAACAAAGAAATCGAAGTATTTAAAAAACCCAAGAAGACCAATATTGAATATTATGCTTACCCAGAGCCATTTTTTTTTGGTCCTTTCATCATCGGTCACATAAATGGCCCTGCCTACATAATAATCCACCAGGGTGGACAATATGATCAGGGACAAAAAGCGATAGTCCCACCAACCATAAAAAATGTAGCTTGCTATAAAGAGAATAGCATTCTGAACTTTGGATTTTCCCTTACCCAATATCCAAAACAAGAAAAAAACAACGGGAAGGAATATGAAAAAATCCAGTGAATTAAATAGCATGTATTTATTTTTTGGTCAGAACATAATTACCGATCACCAAACTGTCCAATCCTGTTGACCAAAAACATCTAATGGCATCAACTGGCGACTCTACAACCGGCTCTCCTTGAATGTTAAAACTTGTGTTCAAAACTACGGGCACCCCTGTTTTTTTGCCAAGTTTGTCAATGACGTCATAATATCTTGGGTGCAATTCTTTACGTACAGTCTGTAAGCGGGCACTACCATCAACATGGGTCACTGCAGGTATCACGGATTGTTTTTCCTTTAGAACATTGCAAACCTTTAGCATAAAGGGAGCTTCTACTTCCAAATCGAAAAAATCATCCTTGGCCTCCACAATGGCAGAAGGGGCAAAAGGCCTATAGGCTTCCCTAAACTTTACCTCTGCATTGATCTTATCCTTCATATCCTTTATGGCTGGGTTGGCCAAGATGCTTCGACTACCAAGGGCCCTAGGTCCAATTTCCATTTTGCCTTGGAACCACCCTATGATTTGTCCTTCATGCAGTAATGAAGCAGCTTTTTCACAGATATCTTCATGGTATTCGTAGGGAAGTTTTGCTCCTTTTAGCACTTTTTCTATCTCTTCATTGGTATAGCTTGTCCCAACATAAGGGTCTAAGTGAACAAAGTTTCTTTCTTTTTCCAAAAGTCCATTATAAAGATAATAAGCAGCACCAATGGCAGTCCCGTTATCACCGGCTGCCGGCATCACATAAACATCCTTGAATTTGCTTTCACGGACAATTCTTCCGTTCATCACACTATTAAGGGATACACCCCCGGATATCACAAGATAATCAGCTTTTGTTTTTTGGTGAAGTATCTCACAAATCTCCAACACCCTGTCCTCCAATATCCTTTGAAAAGCAGCGGCAACATCCATATGGCGTTTTTCAAATGGCTCACCATGTTTTCTGCCCGGGCCAAAAATGTCGTAGAATTTTGGAGAAAGCCTTCTCCAATGCATATTTTGAAAATTGAAGTAGCTCAAGTCAAAATGTAGTTGGCCGTTCTTATCCACGCTTACCATTTTTCCAACCTCTTCCTTATATACTTCCGGGTCACCCATAGGGGCCAATCCCATGGTTTTTCCTTCGTCGTAACTGGTCCTAAACCCGCAAAACTGAGTAACGGCTTCATAAAAAGACCCTAAGGAATGTGGAAAGAAACTTTCTCCCAAACATTCCACCTTGTTTCCTTTACCATATCCTAACCATGTGGTGGCCCACTCTCCAGAACCATCAATTCCCAATAGAGCGGCCTCTTCATACGGGGAAACAAAAAAAGACCCCGGTGCATGGCTGAAGTGATGGGGTATAAAATGAACTTTGGGTCCATTTTTCTTGCTTTCCCAGTGATACTTAAACCAGTTCCAAAATCCTTTCTGTTTATTATAGGCATGCACAAACTCATGGTTAACAAAGGGCTTAAACCTATTCAGATTACCCATCAAATGACCTAATTTTTTACCTAGGTTGTGGGTTGGTTTGATAGAAACCGCAATGTGATCTATGTCTTCATATGCTAAACCTGCTATTTTGAGGCAGCGGTCTACCGCCATTTGTGGAAATACCCTTGTGTGTTTGTCTCTATTCAACCGTTCTTCCTCGATTGCCGCAATAAGTTTGCCGTCCACGACTATACATGCAGTAGAATCGTGGAAATAATAGTTTAAGCCTAAAATGACCATATGATTGTGTTGTGTTTAGTTGAAAGGGAAGACCCTTTGGTTAGTGATTTTTTGTTTTGGTTGCTGAAAATAAAATCTTTTTCAGTTCCAACTTCAGATAGTCGTTAAAATTAAATTTTAATCGATAACACACTAAAATCAATATTCCTCAATCACAAACTCGGATCTTCTGTTCTTGCTATGCTTTTCCTCAGGACAGTTCACCCCATCCCCACATTCATTCGTCAACTGTGTTTCACCAAATGCCTCATTGGAAATCCTTTCCTGTGAAATGCCTTTGGACACTACATACTCCACAGTCCGTTGGGCACGTCTTTCGGATAGCCATTGATTGTATTCTTTTGTCCCCCTTGAATCGGTATGGGCACTAATCTTGATGCTCAAATTGGGCTCACTTTCCATAATTGCGACCAGTTGATCCAATAATTCCTTATCATGTGAAGTTAGATAAGAAGAATTCAATTTGAAATACACATTCCCCAAATCGTTGATCTTGCTCTGCAAAGCTGTCCTTCTTGCATCTTCTGCATCTTTCTTTGCTTTTTCTGCGGCAGCCAGTTCAGCAGCTTCTTTTTCCCTTTGTAGACGTTCTGCCAACAAACGGGCCTCCTCCTCTGCTTTCGCAATGGAATCTTGCACCCTTTGTTGTTCTTTTTCCAATTCTTCCAAAAGGGCCAATTTCTCCTCCCCTTTGCGGGAAAGTCCTTTTTCCACCTCAAAGCGATAGGCCAATCCCAATCCATGTTGAATATGGTTCGTGGCATTTTCAGTACTCATGGCCCATTTTCCGGTAGAGCTGAAATCCAAGCCCCAGTGATCTGAAAACCAAGTCCTAAAACCTAGTACGGCATTGTATGTTCCCCTACCCTGATTATTGGCATCGGTATATCCTGCTCCGATTCCAATATATGGATCAAAAAAACCGGTTTCACCAAGGATCATGTTCAAATCATAGCTGACCCTGAAGTCCATACCCCAATAATCAATGTCTTCTGTATTGACAACGTTGTCTATGATCTTTCCTTCCTTGTATTTATTATAGGTACCGATCGCTTCCAGTCCAAGACCGTTCTTAAAATAGCGGCCTACACTGATTCGAGATGGGTACGGCACCATGTTCCAACCTTCGCTAAGATCAAAAAGTTCACCAAATTCATCTCCGGAATCATCAACAATGTTGGTGCCCAAGGTAACCAACCAATAACTTTGCACGATACTGTCCTTTTTGGTAAGTTGTTCCACTTCCTGCGCTAAAACGGAAGAAATAAAGCATAATGACAAGATTGCCAATGTAGGTTTTGAAATATTCATTGTATGCGATTTGAGGTTATCGATTACAAAGCTATACCAACAATATCAATAGGTGAATTTTGCACTTCCAAGTGCGTTAATTTTCGATAAGAAGTAAAAATGATTTTCAAGTATTTAATTTTCAGCCTTTTGAAAATCGATACTCTTATCGATTATCGGCATTTTATACAGATAAAAGGGATAATGGATAGACTGCACCGTATTATTTTCAATTTGCTGTTTTTCAATCAATTGTACTGAAACAGTAATCCCTGCGGCCGTTTCTTGAAGTTTTGACAACAATGGTTCCACTACTTTTTGTTGTTCTCCCAAGCATATCAAAATCAACATATCTTTAGAAAAATCTACCATGGGAACCGGCAGTCCGGGTTTCCGGGTCATGTTGATTTTGGAGTAGAATTTTTGAAGGCTTTTTTGGTCTTGGATAATTCTTACCTCATAATCGGCAATCGTACTGAAGTCATCATGGTCTACCAAAACCAAATCGTGCATAGGTTCCCCAGCCGCTTTAATATTGTCTTTTTGTGCCTTGCACGAAAGAAAACAGATCAGCCCTAAAACCAACATCCTTCCCATGATCAAAAGGTATTCTTGAATCGGGACTTATAGGCCTTTTCATAAATTTCTTCGTAAAGCGGAAGAATATTTACAATATCGAACTTGGAGGCCACTTTAAAAGCATTGTCCTTGAATTTTTTAAGTACCACATCATCCTTCAGAATTTCAATGGCCTTTTCTGCCATGGTATCCACATCCCCAACATTGGCCAAATATCCTGAAACCCCGTCTATATTCACTTCTGGGATACCTCCTGTATTGCTAGAAATAATGGCTACATTGTTGATCATGGCTTCCAAGGCGGCCAGACCAAAACTTTCAGATTCCGAAGGCAATAGGAACAGATCGGAAAAACAAAGAATCCTATCAATTTCGTTACTATTGCCCAAGAACAGTACCTTATCTTTAATCCCAAGGTCTTCACACATTTGTTCGGCCCCTTCTTTTTCAGGTCCTTCGCCTACCATGATCAATTTGGCAGGCACGGCTTTCTGGATTTTGTTGAAAATCTGAATTACATCAGGAATACGTTTTACTTTCCTAAAATTACTGATGTGGGTAACAATCCGTTCATTTTCCCTTGCCATCATGGATCGTTGACAATCCGTATACTCAGGTCGGTATTTGGAAATTTCGATGAAATTGGGCACCACTTCAATTTCCTTTTCTATATCGAAAAGCTCCAACGTGCTTTGCTTCAACGCTTCGGAAACAGAGGTGACCACATCCGATTTGTTGATGCTAAACGTAACCGCAGGCTTATAGAAAGGATGCTTGCCCACCAAGGTAATATCAGTTCCGTGCAAAGTAGTGATCATAGGAATGAAAATACCGGACTCTTGAAGCATTTTCTTGGCCATGTATCCCGCATAGGCGTGAGGAATGGCATAATGAACATGTAATAGTTCTATATCGTGCATTTTGATGGTATCCACCAATTTACTCGAAAGCGCCAACTCGTATGGCTGATAATGAAACAGGGGATATTCTGGCACGTGTACCTCGTGAAAATGGATATTGTTTCCCAAAAGTTCCAAACGAACCGGTTGGCGATAGGTAACGAAATGTACTTCGTGCCCCCTTGCTGCCAAGGCAATCCCCAATTCCGTGGCCACTACTCCACTACCACCAAATGTTGGGTAACAAACTATCGCAATTTTCATAAAAACAAATCTAAGGCATTAATCTTAGCCTAGTTAATAATGGAATCATAAATCACCTGCTGTATCCGTGTCCGCAATGCGGAATTAATCAACAAGTTATTGGCAGCAGTTGGGTATGTCCTGTTCGATAGAAATACATAAACCAGTTCGGCATCTGGGTCTGCCCAGGTATAAGTACCCGTGAAACCGCTGTGCCCAAAACTTTTCCGCGAGACACAACCACAGGTAGGTCCCTTTTGCTCCAATTGGGGCTTATCAAAACCTACTCCCCTGCGTACATTCTTATTGCAGAAATAACAGGTGTTGAATTTTTTGACAGTACGTTCGTTCAACAATTGTTCCCCACCATAATATCCTCCTTGCAGGTACATTTGCATGATCTTTGCCACGTCTTCCGCCGTACTGAACAATCCTGCATGGCCGCCAACACCGCCCTGCATGGCCGCTCCCATATCGTGCACATAGCCCTGTATCCGCTGATATCTGAAATAGTCGTCCTCTTCAGTTGGAACTATCTCATCAACCTGAAATTTTTTCAAAGGATTGAAAGTGGTCCTCTGTAAACCCATAGGTTTGTAAAAAAACTCATCCACCAATTCATCAATTGGTCTTTGATAGGTCTTTTCAATATATTCCTTGAAAACATAATATCCTACATCGCTGTAACGATAACGGTTCGCCTTTAAAGTCTGTCTTCCTATCCGATTATAAATGGAGTCCTTGTACGATCTTGTGAGATATAAATGATCGGCCACTTTATATGGAAATGCATCGGAAGGATTGTTCCTGTAAAACTCCGTTGAAGGTTTTCTATCCTTGGTCAGTGTATCCAAATAAAAGGCAATCCATGAAGGTAACCTACCATAATGGGACAAGGCCTTCAAAACCGTTACATCTTTAAGTTCAGTGCTGGCATACTCCGGCATTAAGTCCTTGAACGTATCATTGAGCTCAATTTTCCCTTCTTCCTCCATTTTCATGATCATGGGCAGGGTACTCAAAATTTTGGTCAGGGAGGCCAGATCATAAATAGATTCGGAGGTAATGCTATCTTGGGAATCATAGGTGGGCTTTCCAAAGCTCTTGTTGTAAATGATCTTGCCCTTTCTTGCCACCAAAACCTGGGCTCCAGGGAACATCAAGGAATCGATGCCTTGTTGTACCATAGAATCGACCATGGCCAAACCTTCAGTGCTCATCCCAACTCGTTCCGGAATACTGTAGCCCAACCTTTGAATGGATTTCAACTCCACACCGGTTCCCACTGGGAATTCCGTATGGGCAGAAACCGGTAGTTTTCCTGTTGCACCAACGGCGCCGAAAATAACTTCCGCTGCCTTTTCTTGGGCAATGGCACTATTTTGATAGGCCACCACCACCCCATCTATGGCATCCATATTGGGTACATCCAAAAGGGCATATGGTTTAGTGAATAATGTCAGTATAGTGTTACTGGTTCGTAAATGTGATATTTCTTCCAGCCAATACAGTTCGTTCTGTGAAAACTTATAACCCTTCCATGGGCTTGCATTGCTTTTGTGGAAGCCGATGATCACCAAATTATAATTGGCCAGTTCCGTTTTGTATTCCGAAATGTTCTTGGCATCAATTTCGGTCACCTTATAATATTTATTCAACGATTTCAGAAATACCGAACCCGAATCATCACCAAAATGTAAGTAAGCAATTTTCTTATTATCCAGTTTTTTGATGGGCATCAATGAAAAATTATTTTTGGCCACCGTGATGGCACCTTCTATGGCTTCTTCATAAAGCACATCATTTTCAACGGAATTCAGGTCTTCATAAAGGTTTCCCAGAAGAACGGGCTTGTAATCGTTCAACCCCGCCTTGTATTTTGCTTTCAATATTTTCTTTACCGAAAGGGACAATCGCTCTTCCGTTATCAATCCGGAATTGTAGGCTTGCATCATTTTTTCTTTGGCCTTGTCCACATTTTCGGGCATTAGAAGTACATCATTACCAGCCAAAAATGCTTGCAGTTCCACTTCTCCTTCGGGAGCAAATTGCGAAACTGCCTTCATGTTCAACGCATCGGTAAAAATCAACCCTTTAAAACCCAATTCTTTTTGCAACAAATCCGTGACAATGGCTTTGGACAAGGTGGAAGGATGCCCCTCCCTACTTTCCAAGGCCGGAACATTCAAATGCGCAATCATTATGGAACTGAGTCCGTTTTCGATAGCTTTTTTAAACGGAAAAAGCTCAATGGAATCCAGTTCTTCCTTAAACGAATCGATGATAGGTAACGCTTTGTGGGAATCCGTTTCTGTATCACCATGACCAGGAAAATGCTTCCCAGAAGACAACACCCCAGCGGCTTCCAATCCTTTTAGGAAGGCGATTCCTTTCTGTGCAACATTTTTCGGGTCTTCTCCAAAAGAACGATTTCCAATGATGGGATTTCGTGGATTATTGTTCACATCCAAATCGGGAGCGAAATTGATATTAATGCCCAAACGTTTGGCATGTCTTCCAATTTGATGCCCTACCCTTTCCACAATAGTACTGTCCTGGATGGCTCCAAGGGTCATGTTCCAAGGAAAAGCATAGGTAGAATCAAGGCGCATGGCCATGCCCCATTCAGCATCAATTCCGATCAGTAAGGGCACTTTGGATTCAGCTTGGTAAGCATTGGTCAGTTTGGCCTGTGCAACGGGTGTTCCACTCAAAAATATGACGCCACCAATCCCTGCTTGTTTTACCAGGTTTTTGATTTTATCGGTAGAGGCCTTATCCTGATTGGAGGCAATACTGACCATGAACAACTGTCCCACTCGTTCTTGCAGGGACATGGAATTGTATTGGTTTTCTACCCAAGCCTGTTGTGCCACAGAATCCTTGGTGGCCAAAGGGTCTTTTTGGCCAAAAGATTGAAAACAAATGAATATGATTAGGAGGAAGTAGAGCTTTATCCGCATAAATACCTTGTCTAAGACATGAACTTATTGCTGATAAAAATATTGCATTTGGTCGAGGAATGCACAGAAATTAAGATAATTTAAGAACTTCCTAAACAAATCTGGAATGCCAACTTTCACTTGCAGGCACTTCCCAATTTTCAAGATATTCCTGTTTGGTAGCCACCAAATTATTAAAAACGATGGTGTTGGCCGATACCGCCTTTGCCTTGGCCATTTTCTTAAAATCCATCAAAGGTTTGTATGCGATGAACTCCCCTTGCTTGAAGGAAACGTTCATGCGATCCAAAAGTTCCACCTGAAACTTCTTTTCCAACATTTGGATAAAATGTACGGAAGCATCTATGGAACAACCAGATGCACTTGCATTCGTCTGATCCAGACCAACAACAATGAAACGGTTGTATTTGATCTCGAAACCGGCATGCAGATCACTCCCATGAGCGGTCCACTGCTTTAAAAATTCCGACATACTCTGCTCTATCTCCAACAACTCGGATTCTGAAAAACTTCTATTGGATTGATAGATCCAAATTCGGGAATGATCGGGCAATTCGTTAAAATCTACCAACATATCAAATGGAGTTTGCTAATAGTTCGGCTACGTCCAATACCGTAACGCTGTTTTCTTTTTCATGTGCTTTGATGCCATCCGTCATCATGGTATTGCAATACGGACAACCCGTTGCAATGATGTTGGGATTGGTTTCCAAAGCGTCCTTTGTTCGTAAAACATTAATGTCCATATTCCCTTTTTCTGGTTCTTTGAACATTTGTGCCCCTCCGGCACCACAACACAAAGCGGTAGTTTTATGGCGTTTCATTTCTACCAAATCGGCGTTGGTTTTGGCCAAGATTTCCCTTGGTGCTTCATACACTGAATTGGCCCGACCCAAATAACAGGGATCGTGGAAAGTGATACGCTTGCCTTTATAAGTTTCTCCTCGCAAGGTCAGACGTCCCTGATCTAAAAGTTCTTTCAAATATTGGGTATGGTGCAAAACATCATAGGTGCCACCAAGACCTGGGTATTCATTTTTCAGGGTATTGAAGGAATGGGGATCACAGGTCACAATCCTTTTAATTTCATAACCATTCAACAGTTCAATGTTCATCATGGCCTGCATTTGGAACAGAAACTCATTCCCAGCCCTTTTGGCCACATCGCCTGTTGAGCTTTCCTCTTGACCTAACACAGCAAAGTCAACATTGGCTTGGTTCAACAACTTTACAAAAGCCCTGGATATTTTTTTAGCCCTGTCATCGTAGCTTCCAGCCGAACCTACCCAAAACAAAATTTCCGGTTGTTTGCCTTCGGCCATAAACTCCTGCATGGTTTTCACCCTCAATTGTTCACCCATAGTGCTCGATTTATTCGTTTACCCAGTTTAAGCGATCCATTTGGTTGTAAGGCCAAGGAGCTCCGTTGTTCTCGATGTTGGACATCATATTGTTCAATTCCATTGGAGCAGCGGACTGTTCCATGACCAAGTACCTTCGCATTTCCACAATGATAGATAAAGGATCAATACTCACAGGACATGCCTGTACACAAGCATTACAGGTGGTACACGCCCAAAGCTCTTCCCTGCTGATATAATCGTCCAAGAGTTGTTTTCCATCCGGAACAAATTCGCCTTTGTTGGCGTCCATGTTTTTGCCCACTTCTTCCAAACGGTCACGGGTGTCCATCATGATTTTTCGTGGGGACAATTTTTTTCCTGTTTGGTTAGCCGGACATTCCGAGGTGCATCGCCCACATTCGGTACAGGTATAGGCATTCAACAATTGCACCCAATTCAAATCCATCACATCCGAAGCCCCAAATTTTTCGGGAACCGCAGCATCAGAAGTTGCTGGCGCGGCAAAAGGGTCTGCATTGGGATCCATCATCAACTTCACCTCATTGGTAACGGATTGCAGGTTGTTGAGTTGTCCCTTCGGCTTCACCTTGCCAAAATAAGTGTTCGGGAATGCCAAAAGAATATGAAGGTGTTTGGAATAGTACAAATAGTTCAAAAAGGCCAAGATTCCCAAGATATGCATCCACCAAGCTGTTCGCTCAATGGCCATTAATCCAGATTCGGACATGCCACTCATTAAAGGAGTCAAAAATTGACTGATGGGAAATGAACCTGCCTGAACATAATGTTCTGCTCCCAATTGCTGTAATTGGGAATCCGCTGCATTCATCGTCAAAAAGAGGGTCATCAACACCAATTCGATATACAAAATCAGGTTCCCATCCTTTTTGGGCCAGCCCTTCATTTCTGGTTTGATGAATCGTTGCAATCGGATGATGTTCCTTCTAATCCAAAATACAACCACGGCCACAATGACCAAGAAGGCCAAAATTTCAAAGGAACCGATCAAAAAATTATAGACGGAACCCAGTGAGGAAAACAATCTATGGGTCCCCAACAGACCATCAAGAATAATCTCTAGCACCTCTAAATTGATGATAATAAACCCCACATATACAAAAATGTGCATAATCCCAGCAACCGGACGCACTACCATTTTAGTCTGTCCCAAGGCAATTCGGATCATATTGTTCCAACGCTGCGTCTTATTATCGCTCACATCCACATCTTTTCCCAATTTGATGTTCCTGGAAAGCTTTTTCACATTTCGGGTAAAGAAACCCACCCCAGCAATTAGGGCTATGGCAAAGAGAATGTTGGGTACGTATTCCATCTACTGATTTTCTTTTTGTTCAGCCGGATCATTTTCAGGCAAGGTATAATCCTTTTGCTTTTTCCCGAAAACAGAAACATTCACGTAGCGCTTTGGATTTAACCTGAAATCCTGCAACAGAAGATCTAGCTCCCTCGAGGCTGCTGCCAAATTATTGTAAAGGGCATCATCTTTATGCAATTTGCCCAAAGAACCTTCCCCTTCTTCAATTTTGGCCAAAATTCCGTTGAGCTTGCTGACCGTACCTTGGAACTCGGCAAGGGTACTTCCTAAATCTGCATTGACCAAGGAATCGGATAGTTTTGAGAAATTGGAAGTGATATGGCTCACATTTTTCAAGGAAGAATCCAATTGCATTTTGTTGTTCTCCAAAAGGGTGTTCATTTTATCAGCACTGCCTTTAAAAGCTTGTACCAGCTCATTCAAGGATACAATGGTCGCTTTCAGTTCCTTTTTGGTGGGATCGTCCAAAATTTCATTAAAGTTCATCAAAAGAGAATCCGCATTGGAGACCGCTCCTTCAACCTTCATTTGCAAAGGCGTCAATTTTTGTTGCACCAGTTCGGTAATGCCCGGTTTAATTTTGGATTGAAGGGTATCACCTGACTTGGCCATTGCTGCATCATCAAAAACGGGTACGATCTGCACTCCTTTTCCACCAATGATCCCAGTATCGAACAATTCAGCAATGCTGTTTTCCGAAAATTGAAATTCATTGCTCACGGAAAGCGTTACCAACAATTTTCCGGAGCCATCCTTAAATTTGATACTGGTCACATTGCCAACATTATATCCGTTGATGGACACTTGGGTACCGGGTTGCAACCCCCCAACATTGTCGTATACGGCATAAAACGTTTTGTTATTATCGAAAAGAGGAGAGGATTTTAAGTAGCTCAGCCCAAAGATAAAGGCCACGATTCCTGCGACTACAATAATCCCGGTCTTGATTTCCCTGGATAGTTTCAAAAGATTCGGTTTACAGTTTAAACAAAATTAGGAATATTTTTTACAAGGAGACCATTGATCTGATGGCTACTTCAAAGCATCGGTCAATGGCACCCTGTTTCCATTTTTATAGGCAACGATGTATGATGTACTATAGCCCTTGGCATCCGCATTGGCCTTGAGCTTTTTGGCTTCGTCCATGTTGGTGGCGTTACCATACATATATCGAAATAGATTTTTGTAGGGCTCCTTCGTCATTTGGTCCAATCCATTAAAGTTTTCACTTTTTAACGGGATGTTTTTGGCACTGGCCATAATTTGTACCTTATACACAATTCCCGTACTTGAAGGTGGGGTGACCTCTTCCTTCACAACCTTGGGTTCCACTTTGACCGGAACAGTTTTCGGCTCCTCTTTAATCGGAGCTTCTTCCTTTTTGGTTTCCTCTGGAAGATTCACTGCGACTTCTGTATTTTCAATACGTTGTGAAGGTGGTGTGGTAACCACTCCTGTTCCCAATTCTTCCCTATAGGACAGCACAGCATCGGCAATGGCCTTACCCATTTCTTGCTGGCCCTTTTTGGAGTTGAGATAACTTCCTTCACTTTTATTCGTCAAAAAACCGGTTTCTATCAACACGCTGGGCATAAAGGTTTGGTGTAACACTATAAACCCGGCTTGTTTTACTTTTCTATCCTTTCTATTGAGGCCATTGGTAAAGTTGTCCTGTAGTTTTTTTCCTAAATGGATGCTTTGTTCCAAAAATTCTTCCTGCATGATCGTCAACCCAATAATGGATTCGGGAGAATTGATATCATACTCTGCATATCGGGTGGCATAATCGTCTTCCAAATAGATTACGGAGTTTTCCTTTTTAGCCACCTCAAAGTTTTGTCGGTTGGCATGTAGTCCCAAAACAAAGGTCCCTGCCCCATTGGCATCAGAATTATGGGAATCACAGTGTACCGAAACAAAAAGATCGGCATTGGCCTCGTTGGCAATTCGCCCACGAACAAACAAGTCCACAAAAGTGTCATCATTCCTCGTGTACACTACTTTAATATTAGGATCCTTTGCCAATTCTTCACCCGCTTTAAGCACAATGGCGAGGGCGATATCCTTCTCCAAATAGCCATTTCCGAGGTTCCCTGGATCGTGCCCGCCGTGGCCTGCATCCAATACAACAACAAATTGATCCTTCGGTGGCATCTTGGTTTCGATTTTCGTAAAAGATGTCAACGGAAGGACAAAGAGAAGAAAAACTAAAAATGCTGACCGACTTTTATTCATAAGAACTGCTTGATTATAGTGCCCTGTATTGGTTAAAAATATGGTAATCTCCCATAAGTAGACCAAAAAATATATGTAAGTTTGAGGCCAAAAACTGGGCCAAACTAGCACAAAAATAGGATTTATCACGTTGCAACCAAATAAACATCTTCTAGTTTTCCTATTTGTTCTTCTATGCGGCTATGCGACCTTAAGCGCTCAGGAAGACCAGATTACACCTTTGCCCATAAAGGCGGTAAAGGATACCATTCAGGCCCCTATTCTTACCTCAAACATTTTTGACAAAACCAAAGAAACCGATTCTGTTGAAGTGGATTCGGTACCCAAAAAACAGCCTTTGCTATTGGACAAAATCAAATACAAGGCAAAGGATTATGTAAAAATGAGTCAGAAGGAGAACAAAATTTACCTTTATGATGAAGCTGAAATCTATTATCAAGATACCGAGTTGAAGGCAGGTGTTATTGTGATGGATTATGTTAAAAATGAGGTTTACGCAGGAAGAATGAAGGATAGCCTGGGGAATTATTCCCAATTGCCCTTTTTTAAACAAGGGGACAATGAGGTGCGACCCGATTCCATCCGTTTTAATTTTGATACCGAAAAAGCCATTATTTGGAATTCCAGGACCGAACAACAGGCCGGTTTGGGTCAATTGGGTAGCGACGCCATGAAGGTCTACGCCCAAGTAACCAAAAAGGAAAATGACTCCGTTTACTTTTTGAGTGAGGGAAAATTGACCACTTCAAAAGACACCGTAGATCCCGATTATTATATACGGGTAAGGAAAGCCAAGTTTGTACCCAAGAAAAAGATCATTGCAGGTTTCAGCAACATGTACATTGTGGATGTTCCCACACCTGTTGCCCTGCCCTTCGCTTATTTCCCATTGACACAAGGAAGGGCTCCCGGACTCTTGTTCCCGACTTTTGGTAATGACCCTAACAGAGGTTATTTTATCCAGAACGGTGGATATTACCTTCCCATCTCCGATTATGTTGACCTTAGTGTTACTGGGGATTACTACACGAATGGAAGTTACGGTTTCATCGGGCAGTCCGTGTATACCCAAAGGTATAAGTTCAAAGGGAACATTAGGATCAGTTATGAAAATTTAATCCAGAGCCAAAAAGGTTTTGACGATTACAGCCGATCCAGTAATTACAACATTCGGATTTCCCATATCCAGGACACCAAAGCAAGCCCCAATTCAAGGTTTTCGGCTTCGGTAAATTTGGGTAGCAGCCAGTATTACACCAACTCCCTGAACCAGGTAAACCGAAACAACTCGCAAACGAACACCTTTGCTTCGTCCATTAGTTATTCCAAGACTTTTCCTGAATATCCATCGGTAAACACTAGTTTAACCCTGAGCCATACCCAAAATTCCAGGACACAAACCATCAATATGTCCTTACCAACTTTTCAAGGTAGTATGGAGCGTATCTATCCCTTCGTAAAAAGGGACGAAGTAAAAAAGGGTGCTTTTGAGAACATCAATTTTCAGTATGATGTAAATGCACAAAACAGCATTACCACTACGGAGGAGGATTTCTTCACCAGTAAAATGTTCGATGAGGCCAAGATTGGGGCGCGCCACCGCCTACCTATTGCCACCAACTTTAAAGTGGCCAAGTATTTTAGCGTGAGCCTTAGTGGTACATATGAGGATATTTGGACTTTGGAAACCATCCGAAGGCAATACGACGCGGTAGAGGAAGCAGTGGTTACGGACACCATTCCCGGTTTTGATCGCTTTAACCGTTATAGCTTGGGCACCAGCATCGGAACTACGGTTTACGGAACATGGAATTTTGGCGAGGACAAGAAAATTCAGGCATTACGCCACGTTATGCGTCCGTCCGTCAGTTATAGCTACGCCCCTTCTTTTGAGCAATTTTACGACTCCTATATTGATGGAGATGGTGATGAAGTACAGTACACCCCTTTCCAAACCAGTTTATATGGTACTCCTTCTTTGAGCAAGGGAAGTTCTGTTAGCTTCTCCTTACAAAATACTTTGGAGGCCAAGGTGCGCGACAAGGATTCCACGGCAACGGAGCCCAAGAAAATAAGTATCCTCAGCAACCTAACATTTTCAACAAGCTATAATTTTGAAGCGGATTCACTTAAATTGAGTCCGATAAGCATGAGTGGTGCAACGGAAATCATCAAAAACGTGCCCATTAACTTTGCAGCTACTTTTGATCCCTATGCCATTGATAATACAGGAAGAAGAATCAACACCTTGAATATTAACAATGGTGGCGGTTTGGCCCGATTGACCTCTGCCCGATTGAACACAGGTTTCTCCCTGAACAGTGAAATGTTCCAAAAAGGAGGAGCTAAAAAGAAGGACAATAAAAATAATCAGCAAAATACCGATTATGGCGCTAACCCATTTGAATTAGAGGGTGCCCAAACTGGCGACCGACACTTTGGTGGAGATGAAAGGGAGTCAGGCAACGAGGAAATCCCCTTATATAACAACAAATTACCCTGGGATGCCCGATTTACCTACGTGGCCACCTACAATAACAGTAACCGACAGGGCGAAATTACCAACCATTCACTAATGTTTTCGGGAAATATTCAATTATCCCCCAAATGGGAGGTTGGCTTTAACTCTGGCTACGATTTAAAGAACAAGGGGTTTGCCGATACCCGATTCGCCTTTAAACGCGAATTGGGAAGTTTTAAGATGAGCTTTGATTGGACCCCATTTGGAAGATACGAACGTTGGTACTTCTTTATTGGTATCAGCAGTTCCATACTTAGCGATCTTAAATGGGAAAACCGAAGCCAACCTTATAGGAACCGATAACCTTTTTGAATACTTTCATCCCTTAACATAGAAACCGATCACCATGAAAAAAATCATCAATACTAGCAAAGCACCAGCTCCCATAGGGCCTTATAACCAAGCAACCTTGATCAAGGACACCCTTTACATTTCCGGGCAAATTCCAATCGATCCAGCTACAGGGAAACTTGTGGAAGGAGATATCAAAAAGGAAACCAAGCAATCCATGGAAAATCTTAAGGCCATTTTGGAAGAAGCAGGGATGACTTTTGAGCATGTGGTGAAATCTACCATCTTCATAAAAGATATGCACCAGTTTGCCCAAATCAATGAGGTGTATGGCACCTACTTTGATGCAGATACTGCTCCTGCAAGGGAAACTGTAGAAGTTGCCAATCTCCCCAAATTTGTAAATGTGGAGATTTCTATGATTGCCGTTAAATAGTCTCTTTATGGAACTCCACTAGACCTTCAATGGGTCTTCTGCGGATGACTCCCAAAATCAGATCATTGCGTTCCAAGCAGGCTTTGAGTTCGTCCTGTAGAAAATGGGCGATGCTGCCAACAAAGCTAACAGGAACCTTGGTAGCCAATTCAAACTGCATGATGTAGTTGTTCACGAACTGCTGCAATCCCTTCTCTATCACACCTTTACAATAAGGATGTTCTTTGTTTTCAATGATGAAACGGGCAAATGTTGCCAAATAGGTATTCGGGTTGGGCTGTTTGTACAAGTGCTCCTTGATCACATCGGCATCCAAATCATATTCCTTGGCAAACTTGATACCCAGATCCTGTGGCATTTTGTGGAAGTAATAATCCCTGAGCAATTTACGTCCGAAGAAATTTCCGCTACCGTCATCCATCAAAATGTATCCCAGAGAGGTTACTTTTTGAATAAGTTGGTGACCATCGTAATAGCTACAATTGGAACCCGTTCCCAAAATGCAGACAATACCTTGTCTACCAATTTTGGTGGTGGCATAGATGGCTGCATAGGTATCTTCCCTAACTTCGGTTTTGGCATTGGGGAAGAAATCCTTGAAAATGGCTTTTAAGAAATTTTTCATTCTATCGGTACCACAACCGGCACCATAGAAAAACAATTGACGTACTTCTGTCCTATTCTTGGAAAGTTCAAAATTGTTGGCCAAACGATCTTCAATAACCTCACGGGTCAACACTTCAGGACTCAAACCTAAGGTTTGGGTCAAGAACAATTGCTCTCCTTTATCGTCAAGGGCTATCCAGTCGGATTTAGTGGCACCACTATCCACGATTAAAATCATACGTCAAATATTTTAGGTTGATAATTTTGGGAAGGGAGATTTTCCCTTCCCAAAACTACACTGTAAGATACTAAATTATAGGCTAGCTGCGTGCAAGGCCAATTCCACCAATTTGTTGGAATATCCGGTTTCGTTGTCGTACCAAGAAACCACTTTGAAGAACGTAGAGTTCAACTCGATACCTGCATCGGCATCAAAAATGGAAGTTCTTACGTCACCAACAAAATCTTGGGATACCACCAATTCATCAGTATAACCCAAAACACCTGCCAATTCGCCTTCAGAGGCTTTTTTCATGGCTTGCTTGATGCCTTCATAAGAAGTTTCCTTTTTCAATTTCACGGTAAGATCTACTACAGAGACATCGGCAGTAGGTACCCTGAAGGCCATACCTGTAAGTTTTCCTTCCAAAGCAGGAATAACCTTGGTTACTGCTTTGGCTGCACCGGTAGCGGCAGGGATAATGTTCAAGAGGGCACTTCTACCTCCCCTAAAATCCTTTCTTGAAGGTCCATCCACGGTCAACTGGGTAGCAGTAGTAGCGTGTACAGTGGTCATCAAAGCTTCTTCAATTCCAAAGGCATCGTTAAGTACTTTGGCGATGGGAGCCAAGCAGTTGGTTGTACAGGAAGCGTTGGAAATAATGGTGTCCGTTGGCTTCACTTCTTTGTGGTTTACGCCCATAACGAACATAGGCGCATCTTTGGAAGGAGCAGAGATCACTACTTTTTTGGCACCACCATCAATGTGGTATTGGGCCATTTCCAAAGTGGTGAAGATACCGGTACACTCGGCAACGATCTCAGCACCAACTTCGTCCCATTTTAAAACTTTAGGGTCACGCTCGGCAGTAATCCTGATAGTTTTTCCATTAACAACCAAGTGGCCGTCCTTCACTTCCACGGTACCATTGAACAAACCATGTACCGAATCGTACTTCAACAAGTAGGCAAGATGGTCTACATCCAACAAATCGTTGATGGCCACAACATCTACGTCACCTCTTTTAACGGTTGCCCTAAAGACCAACCTTCCAATTCTACCGAATCCGTTGATTCCTATTTTCAAATTTGACATTTTTACTCTTTTAAAGTGTTTACATTAAGTTGTCATTATATCGGAAACTCTGATGAGTTCTTCGTCTATTTCTGTATGTGCTTTGATAGCATCTGCCAAGGGGGTCAGTACCATTTTGGTGTCGCGGATACCCACCATTAGGTTAGATTTGCCCTCTAGCAAGCTCTCTACGGCCTTCACTCCCATTCTACTGGCCAAAACCCGGTCAAAACAGGTTGGGTTACCACCTCGTTGCATGTGCCCCAAAACGGAAACCCGCACATCGTATATAGGTAGGTGTTCTTCCACATATTCCTTCAATTGGAATACGTTCTTCCCGATCTTATCACCTTCGGCAACAATTACGATACTGGATGATTTACCGGAAGCCTTACTACGTTTAAGGGATTCCAGCAATCTTTCCAATCCAAGGTTCTGTTCGGGAATCAAAATTTCCTCCGCACCAGCTCCTACACCGGCGTTCAATGCAATATGGCCCACATCACGGCCCATTACTTCCACAAAGAACAAACGGTTATGGGAACTTGCCGTATCCCTGATCTTATCGATTACCTCAACAACGGTGTTGATGGCCGTATCAAATCCAATGGTGTAGGATGATCCTAAAATATCATTGTCGATGGTACCTGGAATTCCGATCACCGGAAAATCAAATTCCTCCGTGAACTTGAGGGCACCTGTGAAACTTCCGTTTCCACCGATGACCACAAAGGCATCTATACCTTCTTTCATCAACTGTTCATGGGCCTTTTTTCTTCCCTCTGGAGTCCTAAATTCCTCGCAGCGGGCAGATTTCAAAATAGTCCCTCCCTTATTGATGATGTTGTTTACACTACGTGCATCCATGGGTTTGAAATCCCCTTCGATCATTCCTTGATATCCTCTATAGATGCCTACACACTCCTTTCCCAAATACGCACAGGTACGAACCACTGAACGTATGGCCGCATTCATCCCCGGTGAGTCTCCACCTGATGTGAAGACGGCAATTTTCTTAATTTCTGAAGCCATTAAAAATTTTAAGAGGTCAAAACTAGGAAACTTTATTGAAAATATGAATGGCTTAATAATTTATTTAATTTGGAGAGATTCCTCAAACGTTTTCGTAAAATTTTAGGTGAAAAACGTTTAAAAATATAAATTCCCTAAGGCCTATTCGGAATATTATCAGCCTTTTGCGAAAAACGAATCAGGCTGTCCTGTCCCATGACCTCTGTAGTAGGTCTTTGAGGCCCTGCCTGTTGTACCTTTTCCTTCTTTTGAAATATCTTTTGCATCAACTCCTTAAAGTTATCAAAATCCACTTGGTAGGAAAGTCCAACACCTTGGGTATACCCTTGTCGTTCAAACATAAACTGCTGAATTTGGTTTTCCCTATTAAAAATCTTCGCGCTCAACGTTCCTTGATCATTCAATAATACCTGAACTTCCACATCACCGGCCACAACGGTCTCGGAAACACCACCAACAGGCACACCCACTCTTCCGTTTACTAATATTCTGTCGGAAATCTGGGTGGAAACTGTCACCCCGATTCTATTTTCGGTACGGGTATCTGCATTTGGATCTAAAAGCCCCTGCTCGTAAGATACTCCAAGATTGAATTTATCATTATTACTTCCCAAAATGGAGTTGAGCAAACCAGAGGCGGTCTGTATCAAATTTCCTGTAACCGCTTGTTGGTTGATTCCTGTTTGGGCATTTACAAAAGTTCCCTGAGCCAAAAGGAAAAAGGCATTACGTTCCTTTACAGTGGGATCCTGTAATCTATATTGAAGTTCCGATTGCACAACCGAATTGGTTCCTGGGAAATCGATATCAAAATTAACGTTGGGCCTTTCCAGTTCGCCGTCCAACCGAACAACGACCTCTGTAGCAATCCTTCCCGTATACCCGGCATTGTCCAACAACGGGGCCGGATTGGCATTGAGGGCATATACCGCTTCCAGATTCAACTGGGCGGCCAAAGGATCCCGCTCCCAAAGAATGGTACCTCCCGGACGAACCTTGAATTTCTTATCGATGATACCACCGTATTTAAAATTGTATTCGCCTGTTACCGCAACGAATTCTCCATACATGTTGAATTTACCGTTGGTATTGATCTCGATCAACAAGATTCCTTCCCCAGTACCTTTTAACGAACTTCCCGAAGCCCGGTCCACTACAATTTCAACTTCCGCTTCAGGCGTGATGGTAAGGTCAAATTTCATTTCCAAACCTTGGTATTCTTCCAAAACCCGTTCTTCCTCAAAAGAATTGTTGCCCTTTTTATTGATGAAATTGATAAAGGAATAGTCGCCAACACTTGTAACATCGCTTAACGGTATTTTAAGGGATGTTCCTTTTGCAGTGTTAGCATCCACAGAAATGGTCAAGGCATCCGTGGGGCCGTAAATACTACCTGTACCATTGATAAAACCTGTACCATAATAAAGGGATTCCTCATCAAACTCAGTATTAAGGATCATAAAGCGGTCATAGTTCGTATCCACATCCAAACCAAGGTACCAATTGGAAAATTCGGTATGGCTAATGGTTCCATCCAATGTTGCTTTGGTTCCTTCCACCACATCGGACAAACCCACTTTTTCAAAATAAAATGTCTGGTCAAATAGTCGAACCCTGGAAAGCGGGGCAAAATTATAATCCACATTCAGGTAAGGTATGCCCATACCGGCATCGTTCAAGGTCAGTTCCCCATTAATGGACGGGTTGGTTGCGACGCCCGTTATTTGGGCACTGCCGTTTACCTTTCCACGGATGTTGGAAATGACCCCATCTCCCAACGGACTGAAAGGTTCCAATGCAAAGTCGGTGAAATTGGCCGTTAGGTTCAACTCCTGTTTGTTGTTATAATTGGTCACCTTTCCGTTAAGGCTCAATTTCTCCTTACCATTATCATTCAACCAAGTGCTTACCCCAAATTCCGTAAGGTCATTGTTCCCGAAAATTCCAATTTCAAGGTCGCCTAAATGAATGTCGTTGACACTAAAATCATCAATTTTTAAGCTGGAAGTGGGCAGGTACTTTCCATCTTTTTGCAAAATGTTGAGAAAGCCGTCCACAGCACCATTCAATTTAAGACTATCAATGGCCGGGGTAATTTTGTTCAGCGACACCAATTTAAATTGAAGATCCAAATCCTTGTACGTGGAATCAGCAATCTCACCACGCAAACGGATCTGTTCGTCATTGTTGTTGTCCATTACCAAATCCTCAATTTTGATACTGTCCAGGGCACTATTGAAAATCACTTTGTTCTTGCTGTTGCCGTCGCGGTTCAACACCCAAGTATTCCCCTTAAAACTAACGTCGGATTTTTTAAGTCCGATCACCGATTTGTTGTTCTCGTTAAATGTGTGGTAGAAATTCAGGTTGTAGCTGTCGTTATATTGACTGCCCCCTTTAAATTCTGTTCTAAAGAACAGCGTATCCTTAAGGGTGGTGTTGATCAAACTGAAATCCTTGATGTCATAGTACGATGTGGAAAGGTCTTCTACCGAAACGAAGGTGTTGAACAGTGGATTCTTGTTGTCGATTTTTACTTCGATATTGTCAAAAGTATTGCCATAAGCCGCAATACTGGGCGATTTGAAGGTAAGTTTGAAATCACCTTCATCTGCTACAATGCTTCCCCTAATAAACGTATTGGCATCAAAAAATACTTCGGGGAAAAACACGTCCACGATCTTGTTGTAGATCTTAAAATTGAAATCCAAATACTGTCCATCCGAAATTTCAAAAGGTTTGTAGTTGGTATAAATACTACCGATGGAGTTTTGAACCAATCTCCCCAACTCATTTACCTTAAACTGGCCGCGCATGTACCCGGTAATAATGTCCGGGGAATTGATTTCGATGGTACGGATGGTATCTTTTTCATAAGAGGAGTTCACCGTAAAATCCTCAAAGAAATAGGTGTCGTTGGCATTTTGATAGGTAGTGTTCGTGAAATTCATCTGCCCGACCATGTCATCCAGGTTATTCCCTTCAATGTCCATGTTGATATGCCCTTTGAAGATGCTGATGCTGTCATCAATAAAGTTGAGCTTCTTCAAATCGGCATAATCCACCGCGGCAATAAAGTTGAATTTGTTCTCACGACCACCAAAATCGGCAAGACCCTTAAAGTCGAACCTGAAATTATCGTCATTGCACAACAGGATACCGTCAAACAATTGGTCCTTCAAAATACCGGATACATTGATCTTATTGTACTCGTAATTGTTGTATTCCAACTTATAGATTTCCCCTCGGACCTCGGTGTTCAGACTTTCGGCCACAAACCCTTTTCCTTCCACGTTCATATCCAAAGAGGTGAAGCCCAATTGATCATTGTTGATAAAATGTCCAAGATCGAAATCCATCAACGAAATAAACCCAATATAGGAAGCATCGTCGATGGTCTGGATATTGGTCATCTGGAGATCCACATAACTGTCCCCAACGGCGGTATTCAAATTCACGGTGGCATCAATGGAGGTTTCCGTGACTTCCACATCTCCCCTCACCGTAAATTGCCCCAGCTTCTGTACGGATTCAGGAATGTTCTCCCCAAGAATTTTAGGCAAGATTCCCCGAAGTTGGTAATAACTAGAGGTAAGATTGTCGATATCGCCACGCAACACGAACGGGGCTTGTTCACTGAACATATTATCGAACTCAAAATCACCACGGATGCCCGTGTTGTCCGTAAATAGAAAGAGGTCTTTCACTTTGAGCTGATTGAGAACCCCACTAAAGCTTCCTGTAAAATTGACCACTTTGTCCTGACCAAATTCATTGTAGAACGTGTTCACTTCATTCAGGGAAACCGTTGATTCGGTAAAATCGGCATTCAATTGAACACGGTCAATGAACTGGGCAAAATCTTCACGATCATAGGTGAATACTAAATTTCCCTTGAGTTCCGATTGTTCGGTATCGATAAGCAGGGAATCGAACCGCATTTCTTCTTTGGTGTACTTGAAATCGGCTGCCATTTTTTTCAACAGGATTCCCCTTCGGGCCAGCATGGACAGATCTTCAATTCGGGTGGTTACCTCCGGACCTAAAATCTGAAAATCCGTTGCGGTAATTTTCACATCATTGAAATCCAAGGTTTTTGGTTGTTCCAAATTGTCGTCGATCAAACGGAATTTGCCATCAACGATCTGTATCTCATCAGAAGAAAGAAAAAATGGAGGTGTACCCGGGTCCCTTGGTTTCCCATCATCCAGTTTGTCCACAAAAACATCCAGGTTGGTATCCGTTTCGCCTTCGTAAGTCCTAAGGTTGAAGATGAGTCCGTCCACCTCAATATCCCCAAATTCCATTTTGTTGTTGGCCATGTTACGCAAGTTCAAAATGGAGGTGGTCAACTTGTCTATATAGAAGAGGGTGTCTTTTTTATAATCTTCTACATAAATACCCTTAACGCCCGTATTCAAGTTAAAAAGGGAAAGACTTACACGGTCAATCTGGATATTGGTCCCAAACTCTTCGTTGATGGAATCCATGGCATATTTGGCCAATTTCGTTTGCACCACCGGCATGGAAAGTACCAGCGAGCCCAACACCATGAACAGCAAAATAGCCAGTAGGATGCGCAACAGTATTTTACGAAGTTTTTTGATAGGGCTTTATGTTTTACCTTTGATGACCAATTTTTGTTCCAAAACCAGTGACCGATACAAAAAAATATATTCTTGCGATAGAATCATCCTGCGATGACACTTCGGCTGCCGTTCTTTGCCATACAAATGTACTGAGCAATGTAGTGGCAACGCAAGAAATCCACAAGCAATATGGAGGTGTTGTCCCAGAGTTGGCTTCTAGGGCTCATCAACAAAACATAGTTCCCGTGGTGCACCAGGCCTTGGCCAAAGCAAATATCGACAAAAAAGAACTATCCGCCATAGCATTTACACGAGGTCCAGGATTGATGGGTTCCTTGCTCGTTGGCACCTCATTTGCCAAGTCTTTGGCCTTGGGACTTGATATTCCCTTGATCGAGGTCAACCACATGGAAGCCCACATTTTGGCCCATTTTATTGAGGATGAGGAGCGATCCAAACCCACCTTCCCGTTTTTGGCCATGACCATTAGTGGGGGGCATACCCAGATTGTAAAAGTGACGGACCATTTTACTATGGAAGTCTTGGGTGAAACGTTGGATGATGCCGTAGGCGAGGCTTTTGACAAAAGTGCCAAGTTGATGGGACTGCCCTATCCCGGTGGTCCTTTGGTTGACAAATATGCCAAATTGGGAAACCCCAGTGCCTACGATTTTCCCAAACCGAAGGTGGACGGACTCAATTTCAGCTTTAGTGGGCTTAAGACCAGCATTCTTTACTTTTTGCAGCGAGAAACCCAGAAGGACCCGAAATTTGTGGAAGAAAACATCAACGATATCTGTGCCTCGGTACAACATACCATTTTAGAAATTTTGATGGAAAAACTGCAACTGGCCGTGAACCAAACCGGAATCACCCAAGTTGCCATTGGTGGTGGTGTTGCCGCCAACTCAGGGATTAGGGCCAGATTGAAGGAGGCCGAGGAAACCATGGGCTGGAAAACCTTTATTCCAAAATTTGAGTATTGTACCGATAATGCCGCCATGATCGGAATTGTTGGCTATCTTAAGTTCGAAAAAGGAAAGTTTACCGACCAAAGCGTGGCCGCCAAAGCCCGCTATGCCATCGGAAGCTAACCGAACAAAACCACAAACCATGCAACTTTTCTATCATCCTACTTTGGACAGCAGTATCAAGCAGTTTGTTTTTCCGCCGGAAGAAAGCAAACATATTGCCAGGGTATTACGCAAATCCGAAGGGGACATTGTGCATATCACCAATGGAAAAGGGTATCTCTTTGAAGCTGAAATATTGGTGCCGGATCAAAAAAGATGTAAGGTCAACATCATTTCGGAACGCAAGTCCATTCCAAAAAGATACATCCTTCACATGGCGGTGGCCCCAACCAAAATGAACGACCGTTTTGAATGGTTCCTGGAAAAAGCCACTGAAATTGGAGTTGATGAAATCACACCCATCATTTGTGACCATTCCGAAAGGCAAACGGTTAAAATGGAGCGGATGGAACGGGTATTGCAATCTGCCATGAAACAATCTTTGCAAACCGTGTTGCCCAAACTCAACGAAGCCATCTCCTTCAAGGAATTTATGGCAGTTGAAAATACAGGTCTCAAATTTATCGCACATTGCGACGAAGGCGAGAAAATGGAACTCAAACGCAGGGTAATCGCCGATAGGGATACCACGATCATGATCGGCCCCGAAGGTGATTTTTCCAAAGACGAAATTGATGCAGCCAAGGCCAAGGGGTTTATTCCCATTTCACTGGGCAACAATCGGCTCAGAACAGAGACCGCTGCTATTGTGGCCTGTACCACTGTCAATGTGATCAACAGTTGATTTGATCCACAGCAATTCACTTTTGAACGGAATAGACTACATTTGAAAGGCAATGCATTTTCACATGAGGCAAAACCTATTCTTCATCCTTACTTTCTTTTCCACTTTGATGTTTAAAGTGGAAGCACAGGAAATTGCCGTTTTAAAGTATGGCGGTGGCGGGGATTGGTATTCCAACCCAACGGCCCTTCCCAATCTTATCCAGTTTTGCAATGCCAACATCGGCACCAGAATTACGTCCCAGCCCGAAACCGTAGAACCCGGGAGCGTTTCCCTTTTCAAGTATCCATTTGTGCATATGACTGGCCATGGCAATGTCTTTTTTACTGATGAAGAAGCTGAAAACCTTAGAACGTATCTGCTTTCCGGGGGTTTTCTTCACATCGATGACAACTATGGCATGGCACCTTACCTTAAAAGGGAATTGGAAAAAGTGTTTCCAGATAAACAGTTGGAAGAATTAGGAGCAGACCACCCCATTTTTACCCAAAAATTTACATTTTCTGAAGGGTTGCCCAAGATTCATGAGCATGATGGAAAAAGACCCCAAGCCTTGGGTGTTTTTGATAAAGGTCGTTTGGTGCTTCTTTTTACCTTTGAATGTGATCTTGGTGATGGCTGGGAAGACCCTGCCGTTCACAACGACCCTGAAGATGTTAGGCAAAGAGCCCTTCAAATGGGAGCCAATATAGTGGAATACGCCTTTAAAAGCTGATACATGAATTCAAAGACCATTGCCAACGGAATCATTCGTGCCGTAGCCATCTTGGCCGCAGTTGTTTTGACCGCATATTTCTTTTATAAGATACAATCGGTATTGGCATATTTGGCCATTGCTGCCGTAATTGCGCTATTGGGAAGGCCCATTGTGCTTTTCCTAAGAAGACGGTTGAAATTTCCCAATACCTTGGCCGTAGTGGTTACCATGATTTTTATGCTTGCCATTTTCTTGGGGATTCTTTCCCTTTTTATTCCGCTTATTTCGGAACAGAGCAAAAACCTATCGTTGTTGGACATTGATGAGTTGAAATCGAACCTGAATACGCTTTACCTGCAAGGATTGGAATATTTTGGGGCTTCCAAGGGGAGTGTTGATAACCTTATCGAGGATGCCCACGTTGAGGAGAACGTGCTCAAAGGACTTGATCTAGGTTTCATTCCCAATTTCTTGAACTCTTTGGTCAACGCTTTGAGCAGTTTTAGCATTGGGTTGTTTTCCGTTTTGTTCATTTCCTTTTTCTTTTTGAAGGATAGCAATTTGTTCCAAAACGGAATGTTGACTTTTGTACCGGATGATAAGGAAAGTAAACTGGTAAAATCCATAGACAAGATCAACGGTTTGCTCTCCCGATATTTTGCAGGCATCCTACTGCAACTTTTTATTTTGTTTGTTATTTATACCATAGCACTCCTCATTGTGGGAGTAGAAAATGCCATCGTGATCGCCTTCCTTTGTGCCTTGTTCAACATCATTCCTTACGTGGGTCCGATCATTGGTGGAGTGATCATGATCACCCTTACCATGACCGGTTCCTTGGGCGAGGATTTCAGTACTGTAATTTTACCAAAAGCCTTTTATGTTTTGATCGGTTTGACCATAGGTCAGCTGGTCGATAATTTCTTTTCCCAGCCCTTTATTTTTTCTACCAGTGTTAAATCCCATCCGCTGGAAATCTTCTTGGTCATCATCATTGCCGGACTCCTTTTTGGGGTGGTTGGAATGGTAGTTGCCGTGCCGGGATATACCGCAATAAAGGTAATTTTGAAGGAATTTTTAGCTGAAAACCCCTTCGTGAAGAAATTGACCAAAAACTTATAGCATCAGTTTGAATAAATTGATATTACATACTGGTGTACAGCATTTTATACTTGAAAATCAGGATACTGACATTATGTCGGTTTTGTTGAAAAACCAGCAATTTGAAGGTATTTCCCAGAAAGAACTAGCAGAACAACTGGAGTCCCGAAAAAAATGTCAGGAGAAGCTCCCCACCTGGTTCCAATCCAAAGGTATTTACTACCCCAATAAACTGAATATTGAACAGACCAGTTCCGAGGTTACGGCATTGTACAAATCAAGTTTGGTATACGGAAAAACGCTGTTAGACCTTACAGGTGGATTAGGGGTTGACTCCTATTTTTTTTCAAAGAAAATAGAGCAGGTTACCCATTGCGAAATCAATCAAGATCTCAGTGAAATTGCCCGCCATGATTTTAAAATTTTAGGTCAGGAGAACATCGAATGTGTGTCTGAAGATGGTGTCACATTTTTACAAAAAACGGGACAACATTTTGATTGGATCTATGTGGACCCATCAAGACGAAACGATAAAACAGGAAAGGTATTTTTATTGAAAGATTGCTTTCCCGATCTTACGCTTCATCTCGATATCATATTGCAAAAAACATCAAATGTCCTCATTAAAACATCTCCGCTGTTGGATATCAAACAGGGTATTTCGGAACTCAAATTTGTAAAGGAAGTACATGTATTGGCCACCCAAAATGAGGTGAAAGAACTTTTGTTCGTCATTGAAAAAGGATATGAAGGTGACATTAGAATCAAGACGGCAAATATTCTCCAAGGCCAAAAAGATGAGTTCCATTTCAATCTATTGGAAGAAGAAAATGCGCCTTTGGAATTGGGCGAGCCGTCAACTTACCTGTACGAACCCAATGCGGCCATTTTAAAATCAGGAGGGTTTAAGATTATTGGAAATGTTTTTCAACTTCAAAAGTTACATCCTCATTCCCATTTATATACTTCGGCCAAACTAATGGACTTCCCAGGAAGACGGTTCAAAATTAATGACACGTTTCCTTACTCTAAAAAAACATTGAAATCCTTCAATGCATCAAAGGCTAATATTACCACTAGAAACTTTCCTATTGCGGTTGCAGAACTTAGGAAGAAACACAAAATTTCCGATGGTGGGAATCATTACCTCTTTTTCACCAAAAACATGGAGGGGGATTTGATGGTATTGGCTTGCGAAAAAGCTTAATCCAGATGCTCCACCCAATCAAAAAACACATTGATCCAACCACGTAGCACCGAA
The DNA here is from genome assembly GCF_020782875.1 of Allomuricauda sp. M10. Classification (GTDB taxonomy): domain Bacteria; phylum Bacteroidota; class Bacteroidia; order Flavobacteriales; family Flavobacteriaceae; genus Flagellimonas. The sequence goes on from NZ_JAJGBN010000004.1 coordinate 360,981, forward strand.
TCATGCAATGCCAAGGAAAAACCGTGCCCACCATGGGGGTACACATGCAAAGCCGAAGGAATTCCATATTCCTGAAGTGCCCTAAAAAATAGGATGCTATTCTCTACGGGGACTGCTCCATCATCGGCCGCATGGATCAAAAACGTGGGAGGCGTGTCTTTATTCACATGCTTTTCATTGGATAAGTAATCGATTTGTGCCTGGGTAGGGTTTTCTCCCACCAAAGATTTCCTTGAGCCAGTATGTGTGCTCACCTCACCAAGCGTTATCACAGGATAGACCAAAGCCAAAAAATCGGGGCGGGCACTTAAATCATCTGCTTCATCTTGACGGGGATACACCTTTTCATTATAGTGTGTGCCCAAAGTGGATGCCAAATGGCCTCCAGCGGAAAATCCCATCACACCAATTTTATTGGGAGCAATGCCCCAATCTTCTGCATTTTTTCTGACCATACGGATGGCACGCTGGGCATCTTGCAAGGGAACCACATTTTTGTCTTTGGTGATGGAATTGGACCATGGCAAGCGATATTTCACCACTATACCAGCTATTCCTTTGGCATTTAAAGCCTTGGCTATATCCGTTCCTTCCCAATCATATGCCAATCCGCTATATCCACCTCCAGGAAAAATAACCACCGCCTGACCGGTAGCAATGCGTTTATTTGGGAGATAAACTTCGATAGTCGGCACTTGCACGTCGGTGATCCAAATGATTCCGTCATTATTGAAGGCCGACACTTCCTTTTCATCCGTTTCCTTTTGATTGGGGATTTCTTTGGGCCATAGGGGCATAATGGCCTGTTGGGCAGAAATTTGCGTTGCAACCATCACTATTAAAATTGGAAAAACCTTGAAAAACTTCATCTTTAGTTTGTTTATTGATCCGTACAATCCCATTTGAAATTCGCGACCTTGTCATTGGATCCCGCGGAAAGGTTATAGTGCCACCACTCCGTCCTAATGGACCAGAACCCGTGGGCTTCCATGGTTTCCTTCAACAGTTTTCGATTGTCCAAAATTTCCTTGGGAAGATCGAAATTATCATGATAGGCACGCTTCGCAAAAAAATCAAAGTCGGTTCCCATATCCAGTTCCTTTCCATCCAAATCCACCAAGGTAATATCGACTGCACCGCCTTTGTTATGGATGGATCCTTTTACGGGATCGGCAACATATTGGGGATTGGGGACAATTTTCCACATTTTATATTGAACCGAGTTGGGTCGGTAGCAATCATAAAACTTGATCTTGGCCCCATGTTTCAAGAATTCCTTATTGGCCTCGATCAAGGCCTTTGCGGTTTTTACCCGAGTATAGCATTCGGCGCAATCGTACACCTTGGCCTTTAGAAAATTATTCTCTGTGGCGTACCGAAGATCATAGGCGAAATCGTCACTAAAATCAGCCAAACGCACAAAAGTGGTGTCGGCCAAACCATCAAAAGTCTTAAATGTTTTTTGCTGAATTACTGGAACCGAATCAACAACTATCTCCTGCTCCATTTCAATATTGGAATCTTGTTTCTCAGGAGTTTTTTCTCGACATGAAACTGCCAAGCACACACCTACAACCAAGGGCAAATATCTTAAATATGTCATTTCAATCTTTTTTGTTTGGCCATCCAAGTGTACAGGGAATCGGTGGTATAGGCCCTATCCCAAGCATTGTGCCCCACTCCTTTGTATCTAGTATATTGGACTTGGTAACCCATTTCTTTCAATTTTTTCACCATCTGATCCGATTCTTCCACATTGATAACCTCATCTTGGTCACCATGAAAAACCCAAATGGGCAAATCCTTATCTATCCAATGGGCATAGGGTAAAGGTGCCATACCACATACTACAGCGAGCGCGGCAAACTTTTCAGGATATTGGGTGGCGAGTTCCCATGCGGCACTGCCTCCCCTGCTCAAACCAGTCAGGTAAATTCTTTTTTTATCCACGCGGTTGTTGTCCGTTACCGAATCCAACAATTGCATCACAGCTTGGGTATTCCACCATTTTTTTTCATGAGGATTTTGGGGAGCCAATATCAAAAATGGAAATTGTTTTCCTTCCACCAAGAGTCTGGGCGGTCCGGTCTCCTTTATTTCCTTTACATCTCGACCTGATTCACCTCCGCCATGTAAAAACAACAACAATCCAAAGTTTTCAGTAGGGGACGAAAAATAATTTTCAGGATAATACAGGTAATATTTTAGGTCTTCTTTGGTAACAGTTTCCAATTCGTCCTGAATCAAATGGGATTGAGCGGAACATGCCTGAAGTAAAAAAACTGCGCTTAAAAGAATAACACTCTTTATATAAATCTTTATCGGCATCCTACAAAAGTTTATCCGCAATTTCTTTCCAGGTGTCCGCTCTTTCAAAATCGGTGGTATTGGTATTATGGGGAGACGTGAACAAAATGGACCTGCCTTCAAAATTTATCAAGTTTTTGCTACGGTCATCAATGAGGATATCTCCCTTCAAAATAAATTTGTCTCCACATAAGATACGCTTTTGCCAAGGAATGAAGGGAAAAAATTCATCCAGCCAATCCGATTTCTCACGCAAGGACTGCGGAAATTCCATGGCTGCGGAGGCAATATAAACATCGTGTTTTAGACTTAGTTCGCGCAGCACTTCCTGGCTATCAGGAATAATTCGTAAGTCCTTGAAGAATCCATCCCGTTGCGTGTGCTGTTTTATGGAAAGCTGGTGTTGTTCCGGAACACATTGCCAGGCTTCCTTACCATAACAATCGGCAATTTGAAGATTGGCATTGAATTCTTGATTATAGATTTCGATATGGGCCATATAGGCATCGGCGATGACCTCATCCATATCCACAAAAATGGTCATGTAATTTGTTTTGTGTGAAGTACGCTAAAACTTGGGGAAATTTCAAAAAAGTATCCTGAGAATTTGAACAAGGAAAATGAATAATCTATTTGTTTTGATAAAAAGAGTGCTCATTTTTACCACATTCCCAAAACTTAAAATTACCACCCATTTAACGACTTTGCAGTGTTTTAATTTAATGAAATAACCGTTACCTTCACAGCTTATGACCAAAACCAACCCACGAACATGCTGCCCAAAGGTAATTTTCCTGCAAAGGTTTTTTTGAACGGTGAAATTGTAACCAGTGAAAACGCCACCATTTCGGTTTTCGATCGTGGATTCCTTTTTGGGGATGGCATTTATGAGGTAATGGTGCAACTCGAAAACGGCATTTTCTACAAAAAGGCCCATCTGGACCGACTACAGGAAAATCTCGTAAAAATTGGTATCGAGTATCAGGTGTCTGACCTGGAAAAAGAAATCGAACCTTTATTGATCGCTTCCGGACTTGTGGACCAGCCCAGTCTTATCTACATGCAGGTTACCCGCGGTGTGGCACCCAGAAAGCATAGTTACCCAAAGGGTACCCCCGCCACGGTGATGATATACGCCATACCCTTTCAAATGCCTTACATCAACCAAAAAAACATGCACGCCATTCTACAAACCGATTTTAGATGGCACCGCTGCGATATCAAATCCATTTCCCTATTGGGCAACATCATGACCAATGAGGCCGCCATGCTGGCCGGAACGGATGAGGCGGCTTTAGTTCGTGATGGCGTCATTACCGAGGGATCACACACCAACATCTTTTTTGTCAAAGATGACACGGTGATCACCCATCCTGCCAACGAGCATATTTTGGATGGCATTACCCGAAAAATAATTGTCAAGCTTTGTCAAGAACTGAATATCCCACTGGTGGAAAGAGGGATTTCCGTGGAAGAAATACCCACGATGGACGAAGCCTTTTTTACAGGCACTTCCACCCAGATAGCATCCATTGCCCAATTGGGTGAGCATACCTATCATGAACCCGAAAACTTTGGCCCCATAACCCGAAAACTGCAGGAAGTCCTTGCTGCCCTTAAAGAAATTGACACTTCTGAAGTGACCTTATAAAAATGTAATTATGATCTATAAAACACCACCTTTAGTTAGCTCGATGATGCTTTTGGTATCCGTGTTAATCCTTTCTTCCTGTAGCGAAAAATACGACCTGCTTATTCTGAACGGAACCGTTTATGACGGTAAGGGAGGAGAACCCGTGGTGACCGATATTGCCATCAAGGATTCCATGATCGTGGCCATGGGAGATTTGGACAATGCCAAGGCAGACAGAATCATTAATGCAGAAGGTTTGGCCGTTTCCCCTGGATTCATTGATATGCATGCCCATTTGGAACCAATTATGGAATTGAATTCCTGCGAAAGTCATGTCCGTCAAGGAGTGACCACCGCACTGGGCGGTCCTGATGGTAGCTCGCCCTACCCTATGAAAGCCTTTATGGACAGTCTTCAACAAAAGGGTATCGGCATGAACGCCGCTTTTTTAGTGGGCCACAACACGGTACGAAGGAATATCATGGGATTGGAAAACAGAGCACCCACTCCCGAGGAACTCAAAGCTATGGAAGCGGAAGTAGACAGTGCCATGAAAGATGGGGCCTATGGTATTTCCACTGGATTGAAATATTTGCCCGGGGCCTTTTCCAAAGTGGATGAAGTCATCGACCTTTCCAAGGTAGCTTCCAAATACGGGGGTATCTATACTTCCCATTTACGGGAGGAAGGATTGGGCCTTTTTGATGCTGTGCAAGAAGCCATCCAAATATCAAAAGATGCAAACATTCCCGTAATCCTTACCCACCATAAAGCCATTGGAAAACCCATGTGGGGCAAGAGCACCCGCACTTTGGCCATGGTAGATTCCGCACGAGCAAAGGGATTGGACATAAAAATGGATCAATACCCTTATGCTGCCAGTTATACCAGTATCTCAGTGCTCATCCCAAGTTGGGCAAGGGCTGGTGGACAGGAAGATTTCAAGTCTCGGGTGGAAGACCCTGTACTTCGTGACAGTATTAAAAATGGGATTGTCTTTAATATTTTGAACGACCGGGGCGGTTCGGATCTGGACCGAATCCAATTCGCGAAAGTGGAATGGGCCCCAGAACTGGAAGGAAAAACATTAAAGTATTGGTGCGAACAGCACAATTTGGAGCCCTCGGTGGAAAATGGGGCAGACTTGGTCATCAAGGCCCAATTGAACGGTGGGGCATCCTGTGTATACCATGCCATGGCCGAAGAAGATGTGGAACGCATTATGAAACATCCCATGACCATGATCGGTTCAGACGGGCGTTTGGTAGAACCCGGTATGGGTCACCCGCACCCACGTTGGTATGGCACCTTCCCAAGGGTTTTGGGGCTTTATGTAAGGGAAAAACACACTTTAGAACTTTCCGAAGCCATAAGAAAAATGACCTATCTACCTGCCCAAAGCCTGAATCTCACGGACCGTGGACTTATTAAAGAAGGGATGAAGGCAGACATCACCATATTCAATCCGGAAACAGTCATTGACAAGGCCACTTTTGAAAAACCTCATCAATACTCCGAAGGCATCGAATATGTTTTGGTGAATGGAGGGCTGGCCGTGGATGAAGGTGAGTTCAAGGATATCAAATCAGGAAAAGTATTACGTAAACAATAGCACCTCAACATGATGAAAAAAACTACAATAGCATTTGTTCTTGCCCTCGGATTGGCAACTTGCATTCTGAAAGCACAAGAAACTCCAACCATTGAAAAGCAGTATACCAAGGAAATTGAAAAATTGACCAAAGCCAAAAAGGTTAAGGCTGCCTTCGAAATTATCAAGGGTCAAATGGACAAAACTACTGCCGACCTCATTACCCTTACGGAAGTGTTGGCTCCTCCTTTCATGGAAGATGAAAAAGGAAAGGTATTCGCCAAAATGTTGGAAGAAGCTGGCATTGACAGTATCTGGACCGATAAAGTCGGAAATGTCATTGGCCTCAGAAAAGGAACCTCAGGCGAATCAGGATATGTAGGCGTGGATGCGCATTTGGATGTAGTTTTTCCAGAAGGAACCGATGTGACCGTTCAAAAAGTAGGCGATACACTCAAAGCTCCTGGAATCGGGGACGACACCAGAGCTATGGCCATGCTCATCAGTATGTTGAAGGCCATGAACAAGGCCGATATCAAAACCGGAAAAGATGTGCTGATCGTGGGGTCCGTAGGCGAAGAAGGCTTGGGTGACCTTCGTGGCATGAAATACATTTTTAATGAATCTGGCCTCGACATTGATTCGTGGATTGCCATTGATGGTGGAAGCATGGGCAGAATCAGCAATGCTGGATTGGGCTCCAAACGCTACAAATTAGAAATCAAGGGAAAAGGAGGCCACTCCTGGGGGGCCTTCGGTTTGGCCAATCCACATCATGCTTTAGGTAAGGCCATCGATATTTTTTCCGAAGCAGCTTGGGCCTATACTTCTGGGGATATTCCCAAGACAAGTTTTAATGTAGGTCGAATTGGAGGTGGTACTTCTGTCAATTCCATTCCTTTTGAATCTTGGGCGGAAATAGATATGCGGGCCATCGACCCCAAAAATTTGGACGAGATCGAATCCATCTTGCTAAATTCGGTAGAAAAGGCTATCACTGCATACAACGCAAGCGGTGTGAAAGGGGAAGTTACCTATGAAATGACCAAAATTGGTGATAGACCTTCCGGGGAACTTCCAGCTTCGCTCCCATTGGTACAGCGCACCATGGCAGCCACCCAATACTTTGGTGTTGCCCCAAGTTTGGGTCGTGGTTCCACTAACATCAACATACCTGTTTCCAAAGGAATTCCATCTGTTTGTATCGGTCGTGGAGGTCAAGGAGGTGGAGCCCATTCCTTGCATGAATGGTACTTGAACGATGAGCCTGGTGATGAATCCATTCAATTGGCTTTATTGGTCACTTTGGCCCAAGCAGGATTGGAAAAATAAAAAGATGCTCAACAAAAAACTGATAATAGCCAGTACCTTACTGTTGATTCTTTGCTCCGTTTCCTTTGGTCAACTGGAAAAGGAAAAAGAAGTGCAAATCGACAGTTTGTTCCAATCTTGGAACAATCCTAATAATCCTGGAGGTGTCGTTTCCATTATGCAAGGAGATGATGTTGTGTATTCCAAGGCATTCGGTCTAGCTAGTTTGGAATACGGGGTGCTGAATGAAACGGGGACCCAATTCAACGTGGCCTCGGTATCCAAGCAATTCAGCGCATTGGGTATTGTGTATTTACAAGAACAAGGCAAACTTTCAGTGGATGATACCATTGATAAATATATTGATGGTCTAGCTCCCTTTGGCAGTAAAATTACCATTCGGCAGATGTTGCACCATACCAGTGGACTCAGGAGTCTCCATGCCTTGTTTGCCTTGGCCGGATGGCGTAATGACGATTCACGCACCAATGCCGACCTAGATCGGATCATGCAACTGCAAACGGAACTCAATTTTGAACCGGGGTCGGAATATTTATACTGCAACACGGGTTATATGTTCTTGGCCAACATTATTGAAAAAGTCACCGGAAAATCCTTTGTGGATTTTATGAAGGAAGACATTTTCATTCCTTTGGGCATGCACAAAACCTATGTGGAAGACCGCTATGACCGGATTATTCCGAACAATGCTACCTCCTACTACACCCAACGCAATGGGTTTATCCGCGCAGTGGAATATTGGGGATATGTAGGGTCAGGAAATATGCATACTACCACGGACGATTTGTTGATTTACCTGAAAAATTATTATGATCCCAAACCCGGATGGGAGAACATATTCCAAACCATGCAGACCTTGGATCCCTTGAATGATGGGAGTTATCTGGAATATGCCTTCGGTGTGAATGTGGACAAACTATACGGCAAAAAACGGATAACCCATGGCGGTTCCATTGGTGGTTTCCGTTCCAATGTAGCGGTATTCCCAGAGGAAAAAACAAGTATTGCCATCATCACCAATTTTTCGTCCTCCGGACCTGGGGGTAAATCCAATGACATTGCCGGAATCCTTTTCGGGAAACCCGCACCATATAAAAAACTAAAAGTGGCCAAAATTTCAAAATCGACCATGGAATCCTATGTGGGTGATTATTGGGACGATGACACTTATGAAGAACAACAGGTCACTATAAATGGCGATACGTTGCTTTTGGGCCGCAGAACCGCTTTTCTTCCAGTTGCCGAAGGAAAATTTGAAGCCTTGGACTCTCAAAATGGCACCAAATTGGAGTTTCATGAAAATGAATTTGATTTCATCCCAGGCTCCAACCGATCACTTCATTTTAAAAAATTCAAGGAAGAACCCCTAACTGATGCCGATGCGGAAGAATATGTAGGTGCTTATTACAGTCCCGAGATCCATACCTCTTATTCCATCTTTTATAGGGAAGGTAGGTTGTATGCTTTTCATATACGATTTGGTGAATTGACCCTTACGCAAAAATTCAAGGATTTATTACAAGGTGAATATCCATTGAGCACATTAAAATTCAAGCGTGAAAATGGAAAGATTACCGGAGTTTGGATTTCCGATGGCAGGGTACGGAACCTATGGTTTGAAAAAACGGAATAACACAATTTGGTCTTTATGACCTTATAAAAAGGAACCCCTGCATGCAGCAGGGGTTCTTTTCTTTTTCAATCAGCAATTTTCATCCTCAATTTTCCAATCGCCCAAAATCAAGAGCCATGGATCGTATCAAATTGACACGTTCGGTAAGTTCCTGTCCAAAAAGTTGGACACTAAGGCGTTCCGCTTCAAGGACCTGACGCTCGGCATCCACCACATCGATATAGTTTACCAATCCCTTTCTATATCGTTCATTGGTCAATAGGGCAGCGTCCCTTGCTGCCACCACGAACTCCTGTTGCGCCAACAACTGTTCCCGTATCCAATGCAAATTGGAGAATGCATTTTCCACTTGCTTGTAGGATTGAAGCAAGTTTTGCTCATAATTCCTATGCTCTTCCTCCAATTCACTCTTTCTCAACTTAATTTCAGCGCGCTTCTTACCTCCTTCAAATACTGGAAGAGAAGCCGTAACACCTGCAAACCAAGTCCTGCTGTCCCGCTCAATGAGATTGTCCGAAGCCCCGGAAAGATAACCGTAGGCTCCACTCAATTGGAATGAGGGCAACAATTGTTTCTTTTGATTGACCAGCATTTTTTCCGCTGACTCTATCATCAATTTTGAAGCCCGCAAATCCGGTCTCGTAACAACCAACGAATCTTTTCTGAGAAATTCGACATTGGGTGGAAGATATTGGATGTTGGCATGGGGCACCCCAAACGTACTGGCATCCTCCCCGACCAACGTGGCCAATATAAGTTCTATTTCGGACCTTAATCTTTGGGTGTTTTTCAGTTGTACCTGTACCGAAGCCAATTCCGTTTTTGCCCTAAGCTCATCAATCTGGCTTACCAGACCTGCATTGTACCGAGTGGAGGCTATCTCCAAATTATCGAGTCTTGTTTTTTCCGTATGCTTCAACAAGTCGATTTCGGCATCCAAACGGACCATCAAAAAATAATTACTGGCCACTTCGGTGGTCACTTCCAATACGATCTGTTTGCGGTTTTCTTCAGTGGCTTTGTAGACCAGATTATTGGCCTCCAAATTGTTGAAGTTTTTCCCAAAAACATCAAGCTCGTAGGAAGCCGTGACCGGAGCTTGGTAGGTACTCAAAGTTGCCGGTCCCAGTTGCCCCCCAAAAGGGTTGGGTCGGTTGGCCGAAAACTCCTGCCTCGTGAACGATGGTTCCATCCTAATGGTCGGGAACATGGTAGACATGGCGATATGTTTGTTGGCCTTGGCCTGGTTTAGTTTGGCCAACGCGATTTTTAGATCAAGGTTCTGCTCGAGGGCCTTGCTTTCCAAAGTATCCAGAGCTGGATAGCCAAAAGATTTCCACCACTGTTTATCCTGTGTGATGGGCCATACATTTTGACTTATGGTATCATTTCCGATATACAGTACCACAGTCTCTTTGGATGTATCCCGCCATCTCCATTTGGAAGCATCCATCTCCTGCCCATAGGCGGAGAGCATCCCAAAAAGGATCAAAACGGATTTTATTATTGTTCTTGAATATTTCATTCCTGTAATTAGTTTAATTCGATTGCCTTTGTTTTTCTTTTCCCAATATTTCTACAGAGCACATAAAAAACCGGTGTGAACAGTAAACCGAAGAAGGTTACCCCCAACATTCCACTGAACACTGCCGTTCCCAAGGAACGTCTCATTTCTGCCCCTGCCCCGGATGCCAATACCAAGGGAACAACACCTAAAATGAAGGCAAATGCCGTCATCAATATGGGGCGAAGTCTCAATCGGGCCGCTTCCATGGCTGCTTTTTCCAAGGGATATCCCTGATCTTCCAATTGCTTGGCAAACTCCACGATTAGGATGGCATTTTTACTAGCCAATCCCACAAGGACCACCAATCCAATCTGGGTAAGAATGTTATTGTCCATTCCCACCAATCCAATGCCCGTCATGGATGAAAGCAAACACATAGGTACGATCAAGATTACGGCCAAGGGAAGCACCCAACTTTCATACTGCGCTGCCAACAAGAGGAACACAAACAAAACTGCCAACCCAAAGGCAATGCCTGCGGTATTTCCGGATTCTTTTTGTTGATAAGCCAGTTCAGTCCATTCATAATCAATTCCCTCGGGCAAGATTTGGTCTGCCAAACGTTCCATGGCCTCAAGGGCCTCCCCTGAACTATAGCCGGGGTTAACGTTGCCCGAAAGTGCTAATGCCGGGTAAAGATTGTATCTGGGAACCCGTGCAGGTCCTGAGATATCCCTTAACTGGCCTACAGCACTCAAGGGTACCATTTCACCATTCCTGTTCCGTACCCTAATCCGGGTAAGGTCTTGGGGGGTATATCGATATTCCCCATCTGCCTGTGCCGTTACCCTGAACGTTTTCCCTTGCATGTTAAAGTCATTCACGAAGGCAGATCCCATGTATACCTCCATGGCACTTGAAATTTCTTCGATAGGCACTCCCATGGTCTGGGCCTTTTCTTTGTCCAAATCAAAGAACAATTGTGGTGAACTTGAGTTGAAGAAAGTGAACACACTATTGAGCGCTGGGTCTTGGTTGGCTGCCCCCATGAGCTGATATCCAGCCTGCAACAACTGCTCCGTACCCAATCCCCCACGATCTTGGATCATCATTTTGAATCCACCTGCATTTCCAATTCCGCGAACAGGTGGAGGGGCCACTACCACAGTGAAAGCATCGTCAAAAGGAGCCAATTTTTTGGTCAACTCTTGCTGCAACCCCTTAAAGGTGACACCTTTTTTCTTTCTCACATCAAAATCTTCCAAAGCCGTGAAAATGGCCCCAGCATTGGAGGAGTTTGTAAAAGTGGCTGCGTCAAAGCCAGTAAAGGCCACGGCATTTTTTACTCCGTCAATGGTCAAAACACTGTCAATGGCCTTTTGCATCACCTTATCGGTCCGTTCCAAGGAAGAACCGGGAGGCAATTGGATAATGTTGATGAAATAGCCCTGATCCTGTTCTGGAATAAATCCTGTGGGTACCCTACTAAAGGCAAAAACGGTAAGCACGATAAGTCCCACATAGGATAGCAAGACCCATTTACGCTTCGCGATAAACTTTTGGGTAATATTCCCATACTTCAGTGATACCCAATCCATGACTTTATTAAAGCCAGAAAAGAACTTGGGAATAAAACCGAACCTTGCTGTCGCCACTTTTTCATGGTCTTCCTCCTTATGTTTTTTCATGACGATGGCCGCCATTGCAGGACTTAGGGTAAGTGAAACAAATACCGAAATCATAGTAGCCACGGCCACGGTAACACCAAATTGACTGTAGAACGCTCCACTGATTCCTTTTAAGAATATGGTTGGCAAGAACACGGCAACCAATACCAATCCCATGGCCACCAAAGCTCCTCCTACTTCATCCATAGTCTTTCTTGCCGCTTTTTTAACGCCCATACCATCCCGAAGGTTCCGCTCCATGTTTTCCACGACCACAATGGCATCATCCACCACAATACCAATGGCCAGTACCAGACCGAAAAGAGTCAAGTTGTTCAGGGAATATCCCAATCCCTGCATTACCGCAAAAGTTCCGATAAGAGATACGGGTATCGCCAAAATAGGTATGATGGCGGCCCTCCACGTCTGGAGAAACAAAATGATCACCAACACTACAAGGATGATGGCTTCATAGATAGTTCCCCCTACCTCGTCAATAGATTGTGCAATGAATTCCGTTGGGTTGTAGGCAACCCTATATTCCACACCTTTTGGAAAGTCTTTGGAAACTTCCTTCATGGTATTTAAAATGGCATCCGCGGTTTCCAATGCATTGGTTCCCGGTCTTTGAAACACGGGAAGCGCCACGGCGGGGCACTTATCCAGATATCCTTTGGTGGCATAACTTGCCGAACCCAATTCCACCCGACCAATGTCCTTAACCCTTACCAACTGGCCTCTATCGCCGTTTCTAACAATAATGTCCTCAAATTCCTCTTTGGTATTGAGCCTACCTTGGGTCTGTATGTTTACCTCAAAGGCATTTTGATCCATTAAGGGTTGCTGGTTCAAGGTACCACCGGCCACCTGAACGTTCTGTGCCCTCAAGGCACTGAGCACCTCGTTGGGCGTCATGTCCATACTGGCCATTTTATCTGGGTTGAGCCAAATTCTCATGGAATATTGGTCCCCACCGAACATCCTTACATTTCCTACCCCGTCAATCCTTGAAATCTTGTCAATGATCTGGAAATTGGCATAATTGGCCAAATAGGTTTGGTCATACGTATTGTCAGGAGAAATCATATGGATCACCAACATAAGGTCCGGAGAACTCTTTTGTGTGGTGATACCGAGTCGTCTTACCTGTTCAGGCAATCTGGGCTCAGCAATGGCCACCCTGTTCTGCACAAGTACCTGTGCCTGGTCCACATCAACCCCTTGTTTGAAAGAGATGGTGAGGTTCAGCAACCCATCGTTGGTGGCTTGGGACAACATATAGATCATGCCTTCCACCCCGTTGATTTCCTGCTCCAATGGCGTGGCGACGGTCTTGGAAATGGTTTCCGCGCTCGCCCCTGGATACGCAGCGGTCACTACCACCGTCGGGGGAGCCACTTCCGGATATTGTGACACCGGAAGCGAGAAATAAGCCAGTCCCCCAAGAATCATCAAAATGATGGAAATCACAATGGAAAGGATTGGCCTTTTTATAAAATTATGCGTGAATTTCATATTGAAATATTGGTTTTTTGATTTACTATGTATTTGTTGTTCCTTTTGAATTTTGAAAAGAACTGCCCTAGCCTGTCCATTTTGGAATGGAACAAGCCTAAAAAAGGCGTTACCAACATGTATTGTCTACATGTTCAAAAGGATCTGATGCTTACTTGGCGGCCAATGAGGTTTCAGGTTCAACTTTGAAGGTTTTTTGTTCCGGTTGGATCGGAATCCCAGGACGAACCTTTAACAAATTGCCACTGATGACCTTATCACCAGGCTGTAGACCACCCAAAACAATCCTGTACTTGTGGTTGTACAATTTGCCTATCTGGATGGGTCTTACCTGAACCGTATTATCCTCGCCTACCGTATACACTATTTTTTGTGATTGATTGGTAGTGATTACTTCTTCGGGAATCAGTAAGACCTCGGTTTCTTGTCCCAACAATCGCATACGCCCGAACATCCCTGATTCCAGTTCCATGTTCTTGTTGTCAAAAACTGCCCTTCCCCTGATGGTACCGGTGGTTTGGTGGATTTCGTTATCCACAAAGTCCATATAGCCGACCCTATCATAGGAAGTTTCATTGGTCAACTTCACCAACACTTGTTTTTTACCGGTTGAAGCTTTTCCATCGTTGGTTCCAGGATTTCCAAAGAAATCCGTTTCACTGGCATCAAAATAAAAGTGCATAGGAGTCACTTGAAGGATTGTGGTCAAAAGGCTGGCATCTGCCGACCCTCCTGAAATATAGTTTCCCGGATCCACATATTTTTCACTGACCTTTCCGCTGATCGGTGCTTTTATGGTGGTGTACGAAAGATTCAATTGGGCTTCGGCCAACCTAGCGTTTGCTGCCATTAACCTAGCTTCAGAGGATTTTGCAATCTGTTTGCGCTGTTCAACCTCTTCCATGGAAACTGCCCTGGAATCCTGCACGGACGAAACACGATCATAATCGCTCTTGGTCCTTTGAAGATCTGCCTCTGCTTGCAATTTTTCAGCCTCCGCTTGTTTTAAGGCCGCATAAAATGGGCGTTGGTCCACAATAAAAAGCACTTGGCCCTTTTCCACAAAGTCGCCATCCTTGAACTTAACGGATTCCACATATCCGTTTACCCTGGACCGAACCTCTACTCTTTCCGAAGCTTCAAAACGCCCGATGTACTCATCCCAATTGGTAATCTTTTCAGTAGATGGGAGAATATAGGGTGTTGCCATGGCAACCACCTTCTGTTCCGCAGCGTTGGAATCGGCGCAAGATGTCAGTACCGACCCAAGGATTGCCATAATGCATATGGCCAAAACTGTCTGTAAATTTTCCTTTTTCATGGTGTTGTTGTTTTTGGTTATAATGATTGATAATGCAAATACCCAAACCCCAATACAGGCTTGGTATGATAAAATTCTTTTAATGTTTAAATGAAAATACCCTGTCACGAACCGATCCGTCGGCCGTGATATGGTCAATGTCCAAGAACAAAAGTCTGTCTAGATGATGCTGTGCTTTCGTTGTTTAATTGAGCATTCGATAATCGTTCGGGGAATATCCCACTCGTTGTTTGAACAATCTAGTAAAATGCTGCGGGTATTTAAACCCGAGTTCATAGGCAATCTGGCTTACTGATTTTGTGTCGTCAAAGATTCGTTCCTTGGCCACATCGATCAACTTTGTCTGAATGTATTCCTGTGCGGTCTTACCGGTTTCTTTTTTGACCAGGTCACCAAAATAATTGGACGACAGCTTAAATTCGGAAGCAAAATACCCAACCGAAGGAAGGCCAATGTTTTTTGGGTTATCCGATGTAAAATAATCGTTCAGCAAACTCTCGAACTTGTTCAAAACACCTTGGTTTTGGTTATCCCTAGTTATGAACTGTCTATCATAAAAACGCAAACAATAATTCAAGAACAGTTCTATAGTGGAAACGATCAGCGTTTTGCTATGCTTGTCAATGGCCTGTTTTAGTTCGAACCCAATTTTTGAAAAACAATCCAACACGATTTCCCTTTCACAATCCGATATATGCAACGCCTCATTTACCTGATAGGAAAAGAAGTTATAGTTGTTGATGTTCTTACCCAAGGTAGTGCCCTTTATCAAATCGGGATGAAATGCCAAGGCATGACCTTTGGGTTTCATTCTTTTACATTCCTGATTGGATAATTCCTCAGGTTTGGGAGACCTACCTGCTACTTGTCCAGGCCCCATAAACACCAAGGTTCCTTCTTGATAATCATAATAATGTTTTCCGTATTGCATGTCACCACACTTCACGTCTTTCAACATCACCAAATAAAAACCAAAATTCATTTTGGAGGGTACCTTGGGCTCTACTTTTGAAAAGTCGATCACAGAGACCAAAGGGTGATCTGTTTTTACACCATAATGCTTGTTATATTCACAAATGCTGTCAAATTTTATGATCTCTTCCATAGCAGTTATCTCTTAACCTTGACCAAAGGTAGATCATTCTCTTGCTCATGGTACACCCTACGGTAATAATGGTATGCTTTCGGTAATTTATATAACACGCAATGATCAGGGCCTGCTGTTTTGGAACACAAATAAGCATATACAGCTCATTTACAGCCGACTAAAATAAAAATACTCTTCTAATGGGAGTAGTACAATCAGTAGTAAGGGTGAAAAGATTGGAGTGAAGATGACCATTAAAAGGAGCTATATCGATAAGAACCGGAGGTGATGGTTGATTTTAAAAAAAGTATAGTTTTGATTGGTTTCATTTTTCGCGTCAAAATCGAGGCCCTGAAAACCGCCCTTCCAAAATAACCACGGAATCTACCAATTCCACCGATTTGAATATTGGAAATTTCGTTGAAGCTCACAGTGGCCATTTCATAAAGTGTTGATCTCCCAGTGTTCAAGGCTGCGGAGAAGAAGGGCAACCCACTAAGATAAACCACCTATACCAACGCAAAATAAAATACCCTATTTTACATCATTTTGCCCGCTTTTACTTTTTGATGCATTCATAAAATAACCAATAGCCCCGCCAATCAACGTAAAGATCACCACTCCGATCAGGGCATCCCAAATAATGTCCATTCCATTGCCGACAAAGCGGTCCACATCGTCCACAATGGTCACAAAATTTTTCACATACCCTGTGATGCCACCAGCCATGCGTTGCACCATCTCGGATTGAAAATAGTAGCTAAAGGGAATTCCCAATAATGCTCCTATAAGGGCAAAGGTCATCATCTTGCCCGCCATTTTGTTCAGTACAAGATAACCCCCAAAATAGGCCAATATTCCCAAAGGGATGAACAATAAGGTAAGTACTATGAAGGAAATCCTGATGATGATAGGTTGTAGGTTCAATTTCAATGCAAGCCTGCTGCTTACTCCCAATAAAATCTTTTCAGGGCGAGTTATGAATTGAATTATTTTCTGTGTATCCATTTGGTTTAGGTAATGATTGTTGGTCTGAAATTAAACAAGGCTTTTATTATCTGAAATTGTAAATGATTTTCTGCCCTTACCCACTTATTTTGTGTGGTATATCCTTTATTCTTTGTGAAAATGTGTATTTTCATTTTACCTTCAACTTCATTATTTGGTTGCCATATGAAATGCATCTTTACCTTGATGTTATTATCCATTGTTGTGCATTCTTACGCACAACAATTTCAAATGGAACTGGATTCCCTCATCGGGATAATTGAATCAAGTCCGGTTACAAATCAAGAAACCATCGACCTTAGAAACCAATACACCAAACAAGCTCTTTTTGCCAATCCTTCGGATACCACTCTTCTAGCATTTGCCCAGAGCACCGTTGATTTGGCTACAGAATTAAGATACTGGAAAGGACTTTTATTGGGGTATGAACGCGTCGCCTTGGTCTATCAATATTCCTTCTCCAACCCCTACAAAGCCTTGGAATACTACCACAAAGCCTTGGCCCTTACGGAAAAGGACAAGGATTTGGAATCAATGGGCTGGAGCATTTATGGAGGCATCGGCACTCTGTACTATGAGCAAGAAGAATATGGCAAGGCCTTGGAGCAGTTCAAAAAAGTGTTGCATAACGATAAAAACCTAGAACTGACCGCCACTGCAAACATTGCCAATATTTTTGGTTCTTTGAACCAATTGGATTCTGCCATATTTTACTACAACAAAGCATTGGATCTAGAACAGGTAACGAACAATCCAACATATAAGGCCAACCTGTATAGCAATCTATCTTTAGTCTACAGTCAGGCAAATCAAATGGACTTTGCATTGGCATCCGCAGCAATGAGTATTGACCTTATTGAGCAATATGGTATTGAGTTCGTTCGCCCTACCGCCTACGCCAATGCATCAATGGCCTACTTGGGCAACAAGGATTATGACAATGCGGAGCAATACGCCAACGAAGCATTACAATTGAGTGAAGCACAGGGAAATATTTTTCTTCAAAAGTCCGCTTGGGGAACTCTGGCCGATGTGTATTCGGCCAAAGGAGAATTTTCCAAGGCATTGGAAGCCTATACCAAATTTTCAGTATTGAAGGATAGCCTCAACAACCAGAACCGACGGGTAGAGATCAACCGCAGTCTGTTGGAGTTTGAATTTGAAAAGGAAAGGACCATTGCCCAAGCGGAAATAGATAGGCAGTCTACGATTAAAACGGCTTCGCTTCTGGGCGGCGGAGGTCTTTTGGCAGCATCCGTTTTCGGATTTGTACTGTACAAAAGACGAAGGGATGCCGTGGAACAGAAAAAAGAAGCTGAATTCAGGGCATTGGTGGCCGATACAGAATTAAAGGCATTGCGGGCACAGATGAATCCACATTTCATATTCAACGCCCTCAACTCCATCGGGGATTATATTCTGAAGAACAATAATGAAACGGCATTGGAATTTCTTTCCAAGTTTGCCAAATTGATGCGAATGGTGCTTGAAAATTCCGAAAACAAATCCATTCCTTTGGAAGAGGACCTAAAGTTTCTTGAACTCTATCTTCAGGTTGAAACCAAAAGACAACCTGGCAAATTTTCATATCATATCCAGGTTGATGAAGGACTCGATGTTGAAAATACCTTGGTTCCCCCGTTGCTGTTACAGCCTTTTATCGAAAATAGCATATGGCATGGGTTCCGGGATAAAGATGGGATTGGACAAATTCAAATAACCATAAATGAAAATCAAGACATGCTCATTTGCTCGATCGAGGATAATGGACGGGGAATAGAGCATATAACAAATGGAAATGAATCCAAAAAGTCCTTCGGGGTTTCCATTACAGAAAATCGACTCAAGATTTTGAACAAACAAAAAAACAAAGAAGGTAGATTGCAAGTTATCGACCTTGGAGAACAAAAGGGTACGCGGGTAGAAATCAGCTTACCTCTTGAACGCCTTTTTTAAATTGGAACAAAAGCCCATATGAAAGTAGCCATTGTAGATGATGAGCAGCATTGTATCGATCACTTATCCACATTATTAAAACCCTTTGGAGCAGGAATGGACATATCCTGTTTTGGAAGTGCAGAAGATGCCATTGCCGGGTTGGATACACTACGCCCCGATATCGTTTTTTTGGATGTGCAACTCCATGACAAAACGGGGTTCGATGTATTGTCCTCTATCTCAAAACGAGATTTCAGCCTAATTTTCACAACGGCATATGAAGCCTATGCCATAGAGGCCTTCAAATTTTCTGCCATTGACTATCTTTTAAAACCAGTGGACAAGGATGATTTTGAAATGGCCCTTCAAAAAGCCACGGATAAAGTAGAACAATCACAACTACATGATCGGGTCAAGGTACTGCTCTCCCATATTTCAACCCATAACAGCCCTAAACGCATCAGTGTTCCCTCCAATGATGGATATGTTTTTCTATTGATGGAAGATATTGTTCGTTGTCAGGCCGATGTGAACTACACCCATATTTTCACGGTTGATGGCAAAAAGTATACGGCATCCAAAACCTTGAAACATTTTGAAAAACTATTGGAGAGACAGCATTTCTTCAGAATACATAATTCCCATTTGATCAACCTAACATATGTTAACTCTTATCATAAAGATGGTTATGCCATCCTAAAGGATGGGTTAAAATTGGAAGTATCCACCCGTAGAAAAGAGGCATTCATCAAAGAGTGTGGGAGATTTTGAGTCAGAAAATTGTTCATCGAAATCGCCTGGCATAATCAGCTTCATACAGTTCATTGACTTCCTTCATCGTGAAAAATGTATATTTACTTTGCACACAAAACCATACAAACTAAAATGAAGTACACCTTTCCTCTACAAAGCCTTTTATCGCCAAAGGGCAAACACCCTTTTCGCCATTATTTGATCCTTTGTTCTATTTTCCTATTGTGTTCCAAGCTCTATCCCCAATTTCAAAAAGATTCCTTGGCCATCATACAATTACTGGAAAAGGAGGGTCTGACCTGGCGTATGGGTGATATTGAAGCGCATGCGGCTTGTTGGGCGGAACGTCCCTACGGAAGTATTTTGATCTCAACTACCGATGGTCGTTCACTGGATCTGCCCTCCAAGGCCATAATAGAACCTTCTCCCGAAATGGTCGGAAAAGGAGGGTTTGCATTTCATTTCAATCATCAGATGAGGATCAACGATTCACTTGCCTGGGTTCGTCACGATGAAGTTTCAGTTTCAATTGATGGCAAAGAATCCCTTACACACGAATTGCGTTTGTTGGAAAAGTTGGATGGCCAATGGAAAATGGTGGGTCAATCCTTGCATTCCTATAACCAACCTCCAGAAAATAAGATAGACACCACTAGTTATATCCAGACCGTTGATATTACAACAGGACGTATTGAAACGATCAAGATTATAAACGAACATTTTGAAGCTCCCAATTGGCATCCTGATAATTATCTCATCGTGAACAGCAAGGGCAAACTGTACACCTTGGAATTGGCCACCAAACAATTTAATCTTTTGGATACCGGTTTTGCGGACCAATGCAACAACGATCATGGAATCTCTCCTGACAATCAATGGTTGGCCATAAGCCATAATGACAAAAACGACCCTTCACCTAAACCATACAAGTCGGTCATATATGTTTTGCCCATTGGCGGGGGAACACCAAAACGGGTTACCCCCGAGGTAGTGTCCTATTGGCATGGATGGTCCCTTGATGGCAAAAAGCTGGCCTATTGTGGGGAAAGGAATGGGAATTATGACATATACACCATCGGCATAAATGGAGGCCAAGAAACAAGGCTGACCAAAACCGAAGGTTTGGATGATGGCCCAGAATATTCTCCGGATGGAAAATATATCTATTTCAATTCATACAGAACAGGACATATGCAGATATGGCGGATGTTGGCGAATGGTAAAAAACCGGAGCAATTGACTTTTGATGACAATTCAAATTGGTTCGCACATCCTTCGCCAGATGGAAAATGGATTGTGTATATTGCCTACATATCTGATGAAAAACAGAACCATTTGTTCGGCAAACAGGTAAAATTACGCTTGATGAATCTAGAGACCAGGAGTATAAAAGATATTACGCCTGTATTTTTTGGTGGTCAAGGTACGATCAACGTTCCTTCATGGAGTCCGGATAGCAAAAAAATTGCCTTTGTCAGTTATTCGGTCAATTAACATGCACGACTAAACAATAAACCATGAGAAAAGACAACAATTCCCGAAGAAGATTTTTGCACCAAATAGGTGCCACAACCCTGGCTTCGGTTGCAAGTCCACTTGCGTCATTGGCCGCCCAAGAAAAGGCTGAGGAAAGGATTTTACGCTATGAGCAAACCTTCGGCCCTAACGATACCATACGCATTGGCGTCATTGGCTATGGTGTGCAAGGGCATTTTGATCTTAATTCTGCATTAAAAGTCCCAGGTGTGGAACTGGCAGGAATTTGTGACCTCTATACCGGAAGGGTCGTGAACGCCAACGAACAGTATGGCAAGGATCTTTTTACCACAAGAAACTACAAAGATCTTTTGGACAAAGATGATATTGATGCCGTTTTGATCTGTACCACGGATGTATGGCATTCACGCATAGCACTCGATGCCTTGGCAAAGGGCAAGCACGTATACATCGAGAAGCCGATGATACACAAAATAAAAGAAGGTTACCCGATCATGGAAGCCGTAAAGTCCTCCGGAAAAGTCTTTCAAGTAGGAAGTCAAAGGGTTAGTAGCGTTGGTTATGCAAAGGCCAAGGAACTTTTGGCCTCCGGAGAAATTGGGGAGCTTAACATGGTCAACGCCATGTGGGACAGGCAAAGCTCCATCGGTGCATGGGAATATACGATACCCAACGATGCAGACCCTAGTACCACAGACTGGGAAACCTTTATTGAGGTAACTGACAAAATGGAATTTGATGCCAAGAAATTCTTTTGGTGGCGTGCTTTTAAAGAACTCGGGACCGGTGTTGCAGGAGATCTGTACATCCATTTATTGAGCGGAACCCATTTTATGACCAATTCAAAAGGACCACAAACCATATACAGTACAGGGCAGTTCAGTTATTGGAACGACGGGCGCAACCTACCCGATGTTATGTCCGGGGTAATGCAATATCCCAAATGTGAGGAACACCCGGCATTTCAACTAAACGTGCGGGTGAATTTCATCAGTGGAACCGGAGGTAAGGAAGTAATAGAACTCATCGGTTCCGAAGGTGTTATTTTGGTTGATCGGGACGACATCACGGTAAAACGGAACGTAATGCCCGAAGCACCTGGTTTTGGCGGATATGACTCGGTGTTCACTTTTTCAAAAAGCACGCAGGATGAACTCACGAAGGAATACAATGCCAAATGGAGTGCGGAACAGACCAAAAGAAAGGCATATGGGGATGTCATTTATAAGGCACCGGAAGGATATAGCTCTCATGTAGACCATTTCACCAATTTTTTTGATGCCATCAGAACAGGAAAACCTGTTGTAGAGGATGCTGAATTTGGTTTTAGGGCAGCAGCCCCAGCCCTGTCCTGCAACGAAAGCTATTTCAGCAAGAAGATTATACAATGGGATCCTGTAAAAATGAAACTGGTTTAATTTACTTTATCAGACCATAGCTGGATTTTTTGGCACATACAGAATGACCAATCATTGATTATTTATCAGTATGATGGCCCAATCTGGTCGCCAAAACACTGATGATGAAAATTTGGGAGGCATGGAATAACATCAGTGGGAGCAATATGATTCCCATGGGCATTGTGGCCGGAAATAAAATCTTGGAAAAAACAGTGCCGTGCACAAGGGATTTCTTGGTGCCACAAAACTGTGCCGTTATTTTGTCCTCCCTGTTGAACTTTAGCTTGTCCGCTATGAATCCAATAAAGAAATAAACCAGAAAAAACATTCCCAATACACCAACATAGATCAAGGCAAAATCCTGTATCCCCACAGAACTGAACACGTTATCCTCAAAGGAGTGCACAAAGCTCTTATAGATGATCAACAAAATAACAGATTTGTCGAACAGGGTCAAGTAGGAACCATAGCGAACGGCATATTTGCCCAGAAATCTGTTCAAAAGCAATCCTAGGATAACGGGCAAGAGTATTTCCGTGAGAAGTTTGATGTACACATCCGTCAATTCAAAATCCCCTGCTTGTTGTTCCAGGAAAAACCCCATCCAAAGCGGAGTGATCATTATGCCAATTAGTCCAGAAATACTTGCATTGAAAATGGCTGCGGGTACATTTCCTTTGGCCAAGGAAACCATCACTACAGAAGAGGAAACCGTTGATGGCAGCGCCGCCATGAACAAAAAGGCCAACCAAATGGCACTGTTCTCCCCAGAAGCCAGCAAAGGATAAAAGGCCAGCACGATCAAAGGGAAAAGCAGAAAAACGGACGATTGTACCAAAAGGTGGAGTTTCCAATTTCTGAGATCAGCCCTTATTTTATCTGGACTGAGTTTTAATCCATAGAAGAAAAATATGAGTGAAATTCCCAAACTGGAAATGCGATCCAAGGGAACTTGGCTCTCACGGCTTCCCAAGCCGGGAAAAAAATAGGCCAACACAACTACAACTATGATGGCCAACACAAAACGATCCAATTTAATCTTCATTTGAAAAATTTACTTTCAAAAAATAAAAGTACTTCATAGGTTTCACAACTGGTTCTAAAATTTAAAGATCAAAGCAATATAATAGCACGTTCATATTTAAATATTGGATAAATTGGTAATCCAAAAATGCTTTAAGCCCCACACTTCTATTCAATGGTAAATTTTCATTCAAACATCCTAATATCACTTTTTGATTGAGTCGGATAATATCTTGAACACCATGGATAATAACACGACCCGAATTACCGTAGTAGACGCATTGAGAGGTTTCGCACTGGTCTCCATTATGCTTCTTCACAATGCTGAGATGTTTGAAGCACATGCGGAGCACGTTTCTTTACCACAATGGATGGTAGGATTGGACAGGGTTATCTGGGACGCGCTAATGTTTCTTTTTGGAGGGAAATCGTATGCGATTTTTGCCCTTTTATTTGGTTTGACGTTTTACATTCAAAGTTATAATCAGGAAAAGGCAGGCAAGGATTTCAGGTGGCGTTTTGTTTGGCGCCTGTTGTTGTTATTGGGATTTGGACTCATCAATACCCTGTTTTACAGGGGAGAAATCTTGGTGCTTTATGCCTTGTTGGGAGTGTTATTGATTCCTTTTAAAAAGCTGGACAATAAGACCATATTTAAGGTAGCCCTTGTTTTATTGATGCAACCCATATTCTTGACAAAGCTCGTCTTGGCATTTCAAAATCCATCCCTTGAACCGGCAATACCCTCTTTTATGCCTTTCTATGAAGAATCCAACCCATTTTTGACCAGCGATTCCATGTTTCAATTAATGAAAAGCAACATTACCAATGGGCGCATTGCTTCATTACTATGGTTCTGGGAATACGGTAGGATCGAGCAAACGCTGGGCCTTTTTTTATTGGGGTTTTTAGCGGGCAGAAAACGTATTTTTTATAACACCTCTGACAACATCAAATTTTGGGGCAAAACGTTGGTGGTTTCTGCCATCTTGTTTATTCCGTTGTTTTTGTTAGAGTCGAACACAGGGGTTCTTTCTGATTCGAAAAACATAAATGCCGCTTTTTCTTCAATTTTAAGACTTTGGTCCAATTTAGCCTTCATGCTGGTGCTAGTATCGGGATTCACTTTGTTGTTCTACACTAAAAAAACGCAACCAATATTGAACAAACTAACTCCCATTGGGAAAATGAGCCTGACCAACTACATACTGCAATCTATTGTCGGCGCATTTATTTTTTACGGATTTGGATTGGGAATCTACAGATTTGTTGGTGCTACCTATAGTTTGTTAATTGGCATAGCCTTGGCTTTTGCAATGGGTATTTTCAGCAAATACTGGATGACCAGACACAAAAGAGGAATATTTGAGGATATATGGCATAAGTTAACCTGGATTGGTACTGAAAAACGGAATAGGTAATCTTTTATAAGGCCAGATTATCAACCTTCTCCGTTCCTTATGAAATCTTAACTTTTGAAAAAGTGTATCGGAAAATTGATTCAAAATAATTTCCATGGGCACAAAAATAACGAAACCCCAGTAAATACTGGGGTTTCGGGTAGTGATCGCGGAAGGATTCGAACCTTCGACCGTCTGCTTAGAAGGCAGATGCTCTATCCAGCTGAGCTACGCGACCCGACTTTGCGGGTGCAAAGATACTAATGTCAACCGTTGTAAAAAATATTTTTTTGGTTTCTTGTCAGTTTTCAAGAAATCCCACGGTCCATCATCCCTTAAATTTTAGTCGAAACCAATCTTTTTAAGGCCTTCGTGGCTGATTACGATCACTTCCAACGGCTTTTTGTCCCAACTCATATCCTGTTCCACAAAATACTTCACCATACCGGAGGTTTCCTTTTCTTTCAAAATCCTACCAAAATCAATATTTCCCTCTCCTACCGGTGCAAATTTGCCTTCTTCGTCCATATCCTTCACGTGCCAGGATTTAAACCTTCCCGGGTACTTTTCAAAGTAGGCAACGGGATCTGCTCCTGCCTTGGTCACCCAAAACAAATCCATTTGAAAGTTCACATATTTTGGGTCCGTGTTCTCCAACAAATAATCTATCGGAACTACCCCATCGGCATTCTCCTTAAATTCAAAATCATGGTTATGGTACAATAATTTCAATCCAGCAGCTTCACACTTCTTTCCAATAGTGGTCAATACATTGGCAAAATCTTCCATTGTCCCCTTCATTCCCATAGTTCTGGTATCAGGATCAAAAGTGAACATGCCCATCGGGGGTACCGGAATGGTAAAAAACTCGATTCCTGCTGTTTTTACATCAGCAATGAGTTGATCGGCATTTTCCAAGGTAACCATTCCCATGTGGGTGCTTACTGGTTTTAAACCCTTACTCTCCAAATAAGCTTTGAATTCTGCTGGTTCCATTCCATAGAACTTCCCTTCATTATAACCTGCTGCCTCCACGTAGGCATAACCGGCTTCGGCCACTTTGTCCAAGGTTCCCTTGGCATCTTCACCCATGTTGTCCCTTACGGTGTAAAGGGCCAATCCTCCAAAATTATCCTGGGCCTTGCAGGAAATGGCCAAAAAGCCCATACTTAGGGAAGAAAAAAGGATCAATCCCTGTTTTGCTAAAAATCTGTTCATCATTATGGTCTGTAGTTAAATTTTAGTTACAAATGCCCCACAATATACTGCTTTATTCACAATATCCATACAGTTGTGATCCTTGGTTTTCCGTATTACAAAAAGCAAAAAATCCGTTGGATATTACATCACTACGAATTTTTACATAAGAGTACCGATTACATTAAATTTCTTTCATCTGTAAGGACATGTGTACAAGAATTTCATTGTCAACCTTGATCATTCCCAACACTTTTCGTGGGGGCTCCAGACCAAAATCGGTGAGCTTCAAGGACAAGGTTCCCTTTACACAGATACCGCTTTTTTGCTCACAATTTAAAACAGATTCGTATTTGCGTGTAACACCTGCAATCTTGATTTCCATTCCCACGGAAATGGTCTCTTTTTCAGGTTGTGGGGGATTCACATACAAAAGTTTCAATTCCACTTCAGGGTGGCTTTTAGTTTGTAAAAGTTCCCTAAAATCTTTGTTGATGGCTTTTCCCCCGCAATCGAAACAATCGTTTTCCAATTTTAGTTTGGCATTTTTGAACAGGATATGTTGGGCCTTTTCATCATAGATCAAACGAATGGGAAGCTCCAATTCCTGAAGGTTGTATTTGCAGGTAAACTGATTGACATTGGTTGTTCCTGAAATGACAACTTCACTTTCGGGGGCCACACGAACGGTTGCCTCACGTTCCGGATCGGGATCGGCAAACCAAAGGAGCAACACAGGTAGCGTCCATAGGTATTTAGTGATATGTGGAAGTGTGGTTAACATGTCAATTAAAGATAAGGATTTTAGTTTGAAGACCTAGGACAAAATTGCCCTAGGTCCTCTGTCATTAAAACCAATGGTTTTTTAGAAACTGATCACGGCCTCTAACAAAACCCCATTAAATTTACCGTCGTTGAAGATACTTGTGTCACTGTAACCATCATAGGTTTGGTTCACGTATTCGAACTTGGCAAGGATATTCTTGGTCAAGAAGGCACCGAATCCCAATTGCAATCTATCAATGGTAACATCTTCTCCAGCAGCTGTTTCTGCGTTAACTGTGTTATAACGACCTGCTAAGTAGAAGTTTTCACTGTTTCCGAAACGGTATACCAACTCACCGGCCAACTGTGTGGCATTTCTCTTGTCGGTCTCGGCATCTGCCTTACCACTGGCAGTTTCAATAGTTCCGAAGAATTCCAATCCTTTGTATTTCAAGAAAGGGTTGATCATAAATGAAGTGATCTCATTGGTCATTCCAGGATCATATCTACCAGAACGGAAGTTGCTGGATGCAGAAGCCTCTGTATTTTCCATCACCAAGTAATATCTAGATCCTGAACGGTCTGCGCTGTACAAGTATACCCTACCTGATTTTCCAGTGCTGTACATAGATCCTGTGATACGCAATCTGAAGTCATCGCTCAATTGTTTGTCATATCCCAATTTGGCCAAGATGGAGGCTCCGGTCTGATCAGGGTTGTTCACGGCTTGGTTCAATTTACCATTGGAAAGTCCGAACATTCCGATGAACCCGTTTTTCCTGAAATACACCTCACCACCAACTTCTGTTGTGAACGCATCCATGATCAAGTTACCTACAAATGGGTTGTGAATGGCTTGGGCATTATCTGTCCTTCTAAAGTGGGCATCACCATAGTTGTTTTCCATGTGACCCACTTTAATGGTCAAATATTTCATGGCATCTTCCAAGAACCCAGGGCTGATGAAATCCAAGTTGTCCACTTGAAAATAACCACCTTTTACATATGGTTCTGGGTGGTGCCTAGAAGATAGGTAGGTTCTTAAGTGCATACGAACACCTTTGGCCAATGCCACATCCAAATCCAAGTTGGCAGTTGCCAAGTTAAAGTTGTCCCCGATGGCTATCAATTCAACTGCGCCAGAGTTTTCATGATCTAATGCTTGAAATTGAAGGGTTGATGAACCACCCACTCTCACTTTGATTCCGTCAAAGGTCAAAACGCTATCTTTTGGGGCTTCAAATACATTGATTCCATCTTTATCGGGAGACCGATAATTATCCAGTTGTCGATTTTGGGAATATCCCATAAGGCTTACCATAAATAATGTAGCAGCCAATAATCCGTGTTTTACATATTTTCTCATTGCTATAGATTTTTAAGTTGAGTATTTTGATTTTTATTTTGTCCAGATAGTATTGTATTGAACCTCTATTTCGTCCCCGGTTTTAATGGTGCCCAAAAGTGCTTTGGGAGGTTCCACACCAAAATCCGTCATTTTAAAAGCTTTTTTTCCAACCAGTTCTACCTTGTCACCATTCAGGGTCAGGTTAAAGGCCAACTCTACTTTGTTGGTCTTTCCTGCAATGCTCAGGTTGCCCATTGTCACCACTTTATATCCTTTGGAGGCAGAAACCACTGGCGCAATGCTCTTCACTTCCAACATTTGAAAAGTGATCTGTTTGTGCTTGTCCGTATCCAAGGCTTTGTAAGTGTTTTTGTCCATTCCATCATGACCGCTTTTTAAACTTTCTGCCTCCACCGCAAATTTTAAGGTGGATAAGGAAGGAAGATCGCCCGATGCATCAAGAACCAAGGTTCCGGATTTTTGCTCGGCCACTTCTTCCCAATCGTGAAGGGTGGAAGTTCCTGTTACGGACACTTTTCCTTCACCATTGTTGAGTTTAAAGTTTTGTGCAGCAAGTGTTAATGGAATTAGGCAGAATGTCATCCAAAGTAGGATTGCCTGTAATGTGAACTGTCTTTTTTTTATTTGAGATTCCATAGTTTTTTGGTTTTGATTAGGACAAAGTTCTTTCAGGATGCAAAACCAAAAGATGATAAATGTCAGTATTTTCCTAACTGATTGATTTTAAGTAACCTAGGTTACAAAATATTTTTATTTTTCTGATTTTTAAAGATTTACCTCCAACTTTTGCCAGTGATCAACAGGTATTTTCCGCAATAATTGGTGTTTGACTTTGTGTAAAGAACATATCACCTTTCTAATGAATGTTTTAAACAAGGAAGCACTCCAAAACCCTGATTTTTATCATGTTCTAAGGGCTGGTTTGCCGCTAATTTTACATACAGATTTTAGCACTTGTCAATTTCTTAATCATTATAAAGATGGAAACACTTACAGCAAACCAATTAAGCGTCTATTCCTTCGGGAATAAAAAGGCCGATGGCAGTCGCGATATGAAGGAGCTATTGGGAGGAAAAGGCGCCAACCTAGCCGAAATGAGCCGAATCGGGATTCCCGTACCTCCAGGATTTACCATTACCACAGAAGTTTGTACCCAATATAACCAAGAAGGAAAAGAGGCGGTCATAAATCGTATCGAACCTGAAGTAAGGGATGCCATTACCCGCATAGAAGCAACCATGGGGGCCACTTTTGGGGATGATGAAAACCCCTTGTTACTTTCTGTCCGTTCCGGTGCCAGGGTGTCCATGCCCGGTATGATGGATACCGTTCTTAACTTGGGCCTTAACGATGAATCCGTTAAAGGGGTCATCAAAATGACCGGCAACGACCGTTTTGCATGGGACTCCTACCGCCGTTTCATCCAAATGTACAGCAGTGTGGTCATGGGCCTTAAACCAGAATCCAAAGACGATCTGGACCCGTTTGAAGAAATCATGGACCATTTAAAGGACAAACGTCGCATTGAGCACGATACCCAATTCACCGTTCAAGACCTACAGGATTTGGTGTACGACTTTAAGGATATTGTTAAAAAAAGAACAGGCAAGCCCTTCCCTACCAACCCATGGGACCAACTTTGGGGTGCCGTGGCTGCCGTTTTTGACAGCTGGAACGGTGATAGGGCAATTTACTATAGAAAAATGCACGGCTACCCAGAAGATTGGGGTACCGCAGTGAACGTTCAGGCCATGGTTTTTGGCAATATGGGTGAAGACTCCGGAACCGGGGTTTGCTTTACTCGTGATGCCGGAACCGGTGAAAACAAATTCAATGGGGAATATCTTATCAATGCCCAAGGCGAGGATGTTGTTGCCGGTGTGCGCACCCCACAACAAATTACCCTTTTGGGATCCCAACGTTGGGCCCAATTGGCACAAATTGAAGAAGAGGAACGTCAGGAAAAATATCCTTCCCTTGAAGAATTGATGCCCGACATTTACAAGGAACTCTTCGAATACCAAAACAAATTGGAGACCCATTATCAGGATATGCAGGATATGGAGTTCACCATTCAACAAGGTAAACTTTGGATTCTACAGACCCGTAACGGGAAACGTACCGGGGCTGCCATGGTGAAAATTGCCATGGACTTGCTCAAGGAAGGATTGATCGATGAAAAAAAGGCCCTGATGCGCATAGAGCCAAACAAACTTAACGAACTGTTACACCCCATCTTCGATCCAGACGCTTTGGCAGATGCCGACGTGATTGCACAAGGTCTACCTGCCTCTCCTGGTGCAGCAACTGGTCAGATTGTTTTCTTTGCAGATGAGGCCACCAAGTACAAAAACAGTATTCTGGTCCGTATAGAAACTTCTCCTGAAGATGTGGAAGGGATGAACTTGGCAAGAGGTATCGTAACCGCCCGCGGTGGTATGACCTCTCACGCTGCTGTGGTGGCAAGGGGAATCGGTAAGTGTTGTGTATCCGGCGCTGGTGCCTTGAAAATCAATTACAAGACCAGGACCTTAAAAGTGGGTGATCATGAATACCACGAAGGGGATTGGATTTCCATCAATGGATCTACCGGTAACATCTTGGAAGGAAAGGTTGCTACCAAAGAACCTGAATTGAGCGGTGAATTTGCCGAGTTGATGAGTCTTTCCGATTCTTATGCACAAATGGAAGTGCGAACCAATGCCGATTCACCCAAGGATGCTGAAATTGCACGCAGCTTTGGTGCCAAAGGTATCGGGTTGACCCGTACCGAGCATATGTTCTTCGAAGTGGACCGAATCAAGGCTATGAGGGAAATGATCTTGGCAGATACCATCAAAGGTCGTAAGCAAGCCTTGAAAGACCTGTTACCTATGCAACGTGGCGACTTTGAAGGCATCTTCCGTGCCATGAAGGGTTATCCTGTAACTGTTCGTTTGTTGGATCCCCCATTACACGAGTTTGTACCTCACCAATTGGCCACCCAAAAAGAATTGGCCGATGACCTTCACATCTCCTTGGCTTCCGTAAAAAGTAAAGTTGCCGAGTTGGAAGAGTTCAACCCTATGTTGGGACACCGAGGCTGTCGTTTGGGAAATACCTATCCTGAAATCACCGAGATGCAGACCCAAGCCATTATCGAGGCTGCCCTCAATTTGAAAAAAGAAGGAATCATTACCAAACCCGAAATCATGGTACCATTGGTTGGTACCGTTGAGGAATTTAGGCAACAAAAAGAAGTAATCGATCAAACCGCCCAAGAGGTCTTCAAAAAACGCAAGGATACCGTGGAATACTCTGTAGGTACCATGATCGAAACGCCTAGGGCTACTTTGGTAGCAGATGAGATCGCTAAAATTGCCGATTTCTTCTCCTTCGGAACCAATGACCTCACCCAAATGACCTTTGGATATTCTAGGGACGACTCCGGTAAATTTTTGCCCATCTATTTGGAAAAAGGCATTTTAAAAGCCGATCCGTTCGAAGTTTTGGATCAAAAAGGCGTTGGACAATTGATTGAACTGGGAACTACAAGAGGTAGACAAACCCATCCTGGACTTAAAGTAGGAATCTGTGGCGAACATGGTGGCGAACCAAGTTCAGTAGGCTTCTGCCAAACTGTAGGTATGGACTACGTAAGCTGTTCTCCCTACAGGGTGCCAATCGCTAGGGTTGCAGCCGCGCAGGCAACAATCTCCAAAAACTAACGCCATTACCTAACCATTCTGTTTTTTTGAAATCCCCGGCCTTGAAAATCATCAAGTGTCGGGGATTTTGTTTGTGATAATGTCATCCTCCCCTATCCCTATTTTTATCTATTTTGCAGAAACTTTTCAACTTGATCCCTTTGGAAAACCCCAGTAACGAGCAGACCGCGATTCGAACCACGTATTTTAGCATTTTTGGCAATGCAAGTCTAGCGTTGATCAAAGGTCTAGCGGGATTTTTCGGGAACTCCTACGCTTTGATCGCGGATGCCATCGAATCCACCACTGATATTTTTTCTTCCCTTTTGGTCCTTTTCGGATTAACCTATGCCAAGAAACCTGCGGATGAAAACCATCCGTACGGCCATGGAAAGATAGAACCCCTCATCACCTTTGTGGTGGTAGCATTTTTGGTCACTTCGGCTACGATCATTGCCTATGAAAGCATTCAGCATATTCAAACACCACACAAAACCCCGGAATCCTGGACACTTTACATTTTAGGTGCCATTATTCTTTGGAAGGAAATCTCGTATCAAATCGTCATCAGAAAAAGTAAACTAACGCACAGTTCTTCATTGAAGGCAGATGCATGGCACCACCGCAGTGATGCCATCACTTCGGTAATGGCTTTTATTGGGATATCAATCGCTCTCATTTTTGGCAAGGGGTACGAAACCGCAGATGATTGGGCAGCTCTCTTGGCTTCGGCATTTATCCTTTATAACAGTTACCTGATTTTTAGACCGGCCTTGGGAGAAATCATGGATGAACACCAATACGACGACCTCATTCTGGAAATCCGTGAAAAAGCATTGGAGGTCAAAGGCATTTTAGGAACAGAAAAATGTTTTATCCGTAAATCGGGCATGAAATACCATGTTGACTTGCATGCCATAGTGGATGGTTCCATTTCTGTGGAAAAAGGACATTGGATCGCCCATAATCTAAAAGATTACCTGCGAAAGGAAATACCTAATCTAGGGCATGTACTCATTCACATTGAACCGAACGAATTCAAGAACCGAAACGTTTAATGTTTAATAAAAAGGAGGCCCTACCAAAGCTCATCACTTTGATAAGGCCGGCTAACCTAGCTACATTATCCATGTGTAGCAAACCAAGTAATCT
The DNA here is from genome assembly GCF_020782875.1 of Allomuricauda sp. M10. Classification (GTDB taxonomy): domain Bacteria; phylum Bacteroidota; class Bacteroidia; order Flavobacteriales; family Flavobacteriaceae; genus Flagellimonas. The sequence continues at coordinate 393,762 of NZ_JAJGBN010000004.1, forward strand.
TAAAATTTTCTGTCGGAAATGGCATACCTGCGACTGTACATTCGTCTTCTCTGCACAAATTTGGTCACCTGAAGCTTGTAATAGTCATATAACAGTACCACGCTCAACACCATTCCAATGATGATAAAGGTTGAGTTTCCAATTTTATAGTAAAGCAACCCCGAAATAATACCCCCTGCCATGTAGGAGAACATAATGGCCAAAAGCAACTGTGCCTTTTCCACCAACTTTTTGTCGTTCCTGAACTCTTTTTTGGTGAACATGGAAAAAACGATTCCCAGGTCGGTGGTCAATCCTGTAAGGTGGGTGGTCTTGACCTTTCCGTTAGAGATACTTGCGGTGAGACCATTCTGAAGACCCATGGCAAACAACATGGCCGCAACAAGAAACTCCGTCTCCTTTAAACTTTCCGTATAAAAGTATTGGAGATATATACCAACGAACATCAAACAGGCCATTTCCAAAAAAACCGGAATGGCATGGGCCACATACCTGCCTGTTGGTGTATTATTATGGATGATCAAACAGTTGGAAGTGAAATTGCCCGCAAAAAAGAGAAAGATCCAAATAAGTACCACCGCACCTTGGTACCAATTCCCTTTTGCTATCTCCTGCGCAAGAATGGCGTAGTGACCTGTTACGTTGCTCGTGAAGGCGAAAAAAACGATCACCGAGATCACATTCACCATCCCGGCGGAGAAAGCGGTTAGTGCACCCAACTTAATATTGTCGGCAAAACTTCTATAATTGCTATATTTTCTGAGCATATTGCTTCGTGGGTATTCGTTTGAAGGTCATTTTAACAATACCCTTAACCTGTAAATCAAAATTAAACTGCACCACAAGTTCATCTTCCGAGATGCCAACCACTTGGTAGTCCTCTACCATACTGTTCAGGTGCTTTAGTTCTAAAATATTGCCTCTTCCCTTTATATTCCATTTCAGGTCTTCCTTGATCACCCCTTCTTCCAAAAAAGACAGGGTCTTATCTGGGCCGAAGCGCCATGTCTCCGCTTCATGAATGACCAGATTTCTGCATATTTCCTGTTTTTGGAAATCATCAATATCAAAATCCAGAACATTGTCATGGTTGAGTTTCTCGTATTTCCACGAAACTTCTTCCCAATCTCCTAGAATCAAAGTTTCCGGACTTTCGGTATCCATGAGCATCCATGCACTTAAGGCCAATAGCAGACTGAAAAAGAGATATATGGGCCAAAGTTTCATGCGTCTTATTTTATTCCGGTCAAGAAAACATTGGCAAACTGTGCCTTGCCAACTTCTACTCCTTCCATTTCTTCATCAAAGTTGATGTAAGCACACGGTATTCCACAGGTATCCAATAAAGAGAGGGTATCAAAACCTTTTGCTTTCTTGAAATCTAAAAACCCTTTTTGCGGAACAACAATTTCATCAATATTGGCCGCTTCCAGATAGTTCAAGAAATACGCCTTGCTCTTTGAAGTGATCAAATCCACATAAAGGGAATTCAACTTAATAGGATACTTGTTCTTAAGAACATTTGTTGCCTCGGTGAATTCTTCGGTCTGTAGTTCCTTGATCATTCTTGACTTGGAAAAGAACAACAAATCCGTAATGGAATTGGAAAGGTGCATGCCATGAAGCAAAACAATTTCCAACAATACATTTTTATTGTCTTCAACGGTTTTGCGAACCAATTCCAGTGACTTTACCGAAAAATCGGTTGGGATAAGGACTTTTTTTGTCTCCATGATTTGTTTTTTGTCAAAAGTACCATGGGACCCATTAGGGAATATTTAGAACGGGATTAGAAAACCCTTAGAATTATATCCTAAAATTAAAATGAAATTAGAGCGGGCCACTCCAAATGGGAAGATTGACCTTAACCGAGGTTCCCTTGCCCTCAACAGAGGTCACCTGTAATTCGCCATTGTGCATTAAAATAATGTTCCGGCTCAAGGGGAGACCAATGCCATATCCTGCATAGTCGGTGGTATTGGAGGCCCTAAAATAAGGATCGTAAATATAGGGCATCTCCTTTTCCGGGATACCGATGCCCGAATCTTGGACTAGGATCACCACGTGGGTACCTGAAGCGCCCAGGGCAATGAACACAGGCTGCCCGTTGGAATACTTGCAGCCGTTTACCACTATATTGGTCAATGCCAGGTGGAGCAGATAAAAATTGCCCTTTACCTTGAGCATTTCATGGTTTTCCGGTAAAAGACTAAAATCGAGGCAGATTTTAAAATTGGCGTTCAGTTTTTGAACGGTTTCCCTAACATCCAAAATGAGCTGATCGGTTCGCAATCGAACCAATTTTTGTGATTTTCCATCAAAACCTGTTTGGGCCAACAAAAGCAACGCCTTGGTCTTTTGTTCCAACTTTTCAGCTTCACTCAGGATATCCGTCAACGACTTTTTATATTGCTCGGCATCTCGCTCTTTAGAGAGGGCATAATCCGCTTCACCAATAATACTGGTCAAAGGGGTATTCAGTTCATGTGATGCATTGCTCACAAAATTCTTTTGGGTCTCAAAAGTGGTTTCCAATCGGTTCAACATATCGTTGAAGGTTTGGGCCAAGTTTCGGATGGAATCCTTGGATTTTGGCAAACGCAATCGTAAATGCAAATTTTCAGAGCCGATCATTTCCACCTCTTTTATAATCTGCTGAACAGGTCGTACCAAAGTCCTGGAAATGAGCATCGACACCAAAACGATCAACAAAAGTGCATATAGCAGCGATGTGATCAATAGATTCCTTAAATAAGCAATATGGTGCGAATAAAAATAGTTGTCCGCAGAGACCACAACAATGTATTCATCTCCTTTTATTGTGGTGTACTTAATTCCTGAATAAAAGATGCTCCCCTTTCTAAAACTACCAAAACCTTGGTTTAATAAGGTATTGCCAAACTCAGTGGGAAGGCTCTCCTGCCCATCGGCCACCACGATTACATTATTCTTGATCGGAAAGATATAATCCTTTTGGTTGGGAAGCTTTTCCAGATATTCCTGTCTGATTTCCTTTATGATCGATGCGTTGTCTGGATTGTCCAGCTGAATTTTCGCAGTGGTAGCAGCCCTGATTTCCAATCGCTTATAAAAATCGGTAAAAGAAAAATTAGAAATGGAATAATAGATGAAACCACTGAACAACAAGGTATAAATAAAGAATACCGAGATCAATAAATAAATGATACGATAATGGATTTTCATTTGCTGTCCTTTAATGCATAACCCATACCTACAACGGTGTGAATCACTCGATCCTGCCCGTTCCGTTCCAATTTCTTGCGGATATAGTTCACATAAACATCCACTACATTGGTCCCAATGTCAAAATTGATGCCCCACACCTCATCCAATAAGTCTGTTCTAGAAAGTACCTTATTCGGATTTTTCAGGAACATCAAAAGCAATCTATATTCAGTGGATGTAAAATTGATTTCCTCATTGCCACGTGTCACGGTTTTGGAATAATCGTCCAAATGAATATCCGCAAAGGAATAATGGTTACCGTTCTTGAACTTGGCATTGTCCAAGGCATCGGTCCTTCTGAGTAAGGTACGGAGCCTTGCCTTTAACTCAATTAGTTTGAACGGCTTGGTCAAGTAATCATCGGCGCCGTTGTCCAGACCCAACACTACATTTTCCACACTGCCCAAAGCGGTCAACATTAAAATGGGTAGCTCCCTATACCCAAGTTCCCTTATATTTTTGCATACCTCAAGACCATTCATGCCGGGTAGAAGAATGTCCAAAATGACCAAACTAGTGGCGTTTTTACCCAAAGCCTCTATCCCACTCGGACCATCCTTTTTATGGATTATCGTGTAGCCATCTTCTTCGAGGCCTTTTTTTAGGATATCAGCAACATTCTGTTCATCCTCAATCAGTAAAATTGTACCCATACAAACCTATCAAACTCACAAAAATAGATGCTATACATTGATATTCTGAACGTAACGGATTAAAATTTTATTAAAATCCACTTGTTCCATTCGCAAAATCACATGGGCTAAAGTACGGGCAATAAAGCCTTCATTTCCATTGGTTTGTGGTTGAAATGAAGTATCTTTTCATCTAAAATCCAACCGCCATGAAAAATTTCCTGTTCCTTGTTTATTGTTGCTCCTTAATGTTCCTTTCCTGCGAAAAAAAGGAAAGTTCCAAGTTTAGCATCGATGTAAGTTTTACTTCGGAAATAAGTCCTGACAAGAAGGACGGTCGTTTGCTTTTAATGCTTTCCACGGATGATAGCAAAGAACCCAGGTTCCAAATCAATGATGGGCTGTCCACCCAATTGATTTTTGGCGTGAATGTAGATGAAATGACCCCTGGGGAACCCATCAAATTTGACGAGACTGTTTTTGGTTATCCTTACACCAGTCTGGCTGATGTGCCCCCCGGCGAATACCATGTACAGGCCCTTTTGCATGTGTATGAGACCTTTAACCTATCCACAGGTCATACGGTAAAACTCCCTATGGACAATGGCGAGGGGCAACAATGGAACCGCTCCCCTGGAAATCTTTATAGCAAACCCTACAAAATAACGGTTGGCAGCAATGGTATTGAGAACATCTCAGTTGTCATGGACCAAGAAATTCCTGCCATTCCAGAGCCAGAGGATACAGAATGGATCAAGCATATTAAAATGAAGTCCGAAAAATTATCGGCGTTCTACGGTCGGGATATGTATTTGGGTGCGCACGTGCTGTTGCCGAAGGATTTTGATAAACATCCAGAAGCCAAATATCCGTTGATGGTTTTCCATGGGCATTTCCCCAGTGATTTTGGCGGATTCCGCACCACTCCACCCGACCCGAACTTGAAGCCGGAATACTCTGCACGTTTCGATTTGGATGGGTACAACATCATTCAACAGCAAGAGGCCTACGATTTTTACAAACGTTGGAACGAACCTGATTTTCCTCGTTTCTTGATCATCGAAATCCAACACCCTACCCCCTATTATGACGATTCCTATGCGGTGAATTCCGCCAGTCAGGGACCGTGGGGCGATGCCATTACCTACGAACTCATCCCCTATATCGAAAAGCAGTTCCAAGGTATGGGCGAAGGATGGTCCCGATTCTTGTACGGGGGTTCCACAGGTGGTTGGGAAGCCTTGGCCGTGCAGGTAAAATATCCCGAGGAATATAACGGTTGCTTTGCCGCCTGCCCAGACCCCATCGACTTTAGGGCGTATTGTCTCACCAATATTTACGAGGATAAGAATGCCTATTACTACGATTCTCCGCACAAAAAATTGGAAGTACCTTCCCATCGCAATTATTTGGGGAACATTCAATCAACATTAAGACAGGGCAATCATTTGGAGTTGGTTTTGGGTGATAAATCCCGATCTGGGCAACAATGGGATATTTGGGAAGCAACCTATTCCCCACAGGGTGATGACGGTTATCCTGCACGTATTTGGGATAAAAAGACCGGGGAAATCAATCACGAAGTGGCCGAATATTGGAAGGAAAACTATGACCTGCGCTATATTTTGGAACGGGATTGGGACAAATTGGGCGAAAGTTTAAAAGGTAAGATCCATCTCTATTGTGGCGATATGGACAACTATTACCTGAACAACGCCGTGTATTTGATGGAAGATTTTCTGGAAAGCACCACCGACCCCTATTATGAAGGGGAAGTGTTGTATGGAGATCGAGCAGAACACTGCTGGAACGGCGACCCCGACCAGCCCAATGCCATCAGCCGACTTCGGTATAACAGCATGTATGTACCCAAGATCATGAAACGTATTGCAGAAAGTGCACCAAAAGGAGCAGATTTAACGAGTTGGAGGTATCAGTAATATTAGAAATTCGGCAGAATACACTGCAGACGAATCATACAAAATTAAAGACATTGGGAAAGAAGAAAAAAATAATAATAATAGATACCTTTAATCCTTATGAAAATCGGTTTCCAAATAGAAAACTGGTTACGCGAGATACTTTACTTCTAATAAAATATTTACGTTCTGAAGGTTATAATGTTATTATTGAACCTGATAATGGGCTTCCCTTAGAATATCTTTACAAAAAGGGAATCGCAGAGTTTTTTGCAGACCCAATAAATATTACACTAATAAACATTCCTATAACCATATTAACAAATATAATTTCAAACCAAATCCAAAAACTATTTGACCAAAAAGAAACTATAATTAAAGAGAATATCAACATTAAAATTGATAATTCCACTATTACATACAATTATTTAGGTGAGCATCAGGAAAAAAGTAACCACAAGATTATTAATCAAAAACGGAAAGAGTTAAGGGATGGATTTGACAAATGCTTTGAAATAAAATCTCCTTACGAGGATTTACCTACTCCTGTATTTTTGGAACATAAACCCAAAATAGTGGGTTGGTGTTGGCTTTGGAGTGATGATGAAGGACTTAAATCTAAAATGGTAATAACTGATAAAATTGTCAAACGAAGGATTTCTCAAAACCGATTGAATGGACTGAGTGTCACTGGAATTGCAACAAAAACAGAATGCTCAATTTGTAAGTCTGATTTTGTTGATTGCAACCACATTCCTGGAAAAAAATACAAAGGAAAAAAATGTTCGAACACTATAATCGAAACAGACTATGTAGAAACAAGTATCGTTAAAGAACCCATTAATTCACAGTGTTTAATTAACTATAAATAGTTAATGCTTTAAACCATGATAGCTATTGGTTGCTTACAATAATGAATACATATAAATTGAAGCCTGTAATCACTTTGATACTAAAACAATCAAACAAAACTTTACTTAAGTAAACCCTGAATAATCCCCAAGACTTCCTTTACCGTAGCCGTCAATTTTGCAAAATCCTTCTTATCCAAAATTTCCTTGGAAATCAGTTGGGAACCCATCCCCACACAGGTCACCCCGGCGGAGAACCAGGCCTTCAGGTTGGCCTCGCTGGAGTCCACCCCGCCCGTGGGCATGATGCTCGTCCAGGGTTGGGGTCCCTTTATGGCCTTCACGAACCCGGGGCCGTACGTGGAGCCAGGGAACAGTTTGATGATTTCCACCCCCAGTTCCTCCGCGCGGTTGATCTCCGTAAGACTGCCACAGCCTGGATTGTACATTACCTTTCTTCGGTTGCAGGCAATGGCAATGTCCTCTCGTAATGAAGGCGTTACAATAAAACTAGCTCCCAATTGCATGTAGAACGAAGCGGCCGCGGCATCGGTGATGCTCCCCACCCCCATGATCATGCCCGGCAGTTCTTTTAAGGCATATTTGTTGAGTTCGGTGAACACCTCATGGGCAAAATCCCCTCTCGCCGTGAATTCCATCAATCGGGCACCGCCCTCATAACAGGCCTTCAACACCTGCTTTCCCAATTCCACATCGGGATGGTAGAACAAGGGGACCATGCCCGTCTCCGCCATTTTCTGTGCCACTTCTATCCGTGAATATCTTGCCATATCTCTTCTTTAACCTTTTTACTTTTTATCTTTCAATCTTTCAACCCTTCACCTTTTGCCCTATCTGGCCACCCTTCCGGAAGCATCCCCTCCCATCAGTTTCTCCACCTCATCCACGGTCACCAAATTCGCGTCGCCCACTATCGTATGTTTCAAGCATGAGGCGGCCACCGCAAAATTAAGTGCTTTCTGGTCATCATCCGGCCATGTGAGCAATCCGTAA
>NZ_JAJGBN010000005.1 GCF_020782875.1 Allomuricauda sp. M10
CTATGGATTGCTCACATGGCCCAACGATGACCAGAAAGCGCTTAATTTTGCCGTGGCCGCTTCGTGCTTGAAGCATACGATCGTTGGCGATGCCAATTTGGTGACTGTTGATGAGGTGGAGAAACTGATGGGAGGCGATGCTTCCGGAAGGGTGGCGAGATAAGGGTCAATGGGTAAAAGGTACAAAGTACAAAGTACAAAGTTGAAAGGCTAAGGGTAATAAGGTTAAAGAAACGATATGGCAAGATATTCAAGGATAGAGGTGGCACAGAAAATGGCGGAAACGGGCATGGTGCCATTGTTCTATCATGCAGATGTGGAATTGGGAAAACAGGTGCTGAAGTCCTGTTACGATGGCGGTGCAAGGTTGATGGAATTCACGGCGAGAGGGGATTTTGCCCATGAGGTGTTCACCGAGCTCAACAAATATGCACTGAAGGAACTTCCGGGCATGATCATGGGGGTGGGGAGCATCACCGATGCCGCGGCCGCTTCGTTCTACATGCAATTGGGGGCGAACTTTATCGTGACACCTTCCCTCAGGGAGGACATCGCCATTGCCTGCAACCGTAGAAAGGTCCTGTACAGCCCGGGCTGTGGCAGTCTCACGGAGATCAACCGGGCCGAGGAACTGGGGGTGGAGGTCATCAAACTGTTCCCTGGTTCCACGTATGGCCCCGGGTTCGTGAAGGCGATCAAAGGACCACAACCTTGGACGAACATTATGCCCACGGGAGGGGTGGACACCAGCGAGGCCAACCTGAAGGCCTGGTTCTCCGCCGGGGTGACCTGTGTGGGCATGGGCTCCCAACTGATCTCCAAGGAAATCCTGGACAAAAAGGATTTCGAAGGACTCAGGAGTGAAGTCGTAGAGGTCCTATCAATAATCAAAGAATTGAAGCACTTGTGATAAAATTATGTGCAACTACTTTTCCTTCTTTTATTGATCAGAAAACACCTCTTCAAAAAACTTGATCATCCGCAGCCAAGAGCGATTGTTTGCCAGTTGATTGAACATCATCCCTTGATCGGGTGAATTGGCATTGGGATTGGTGAACGCATGACCGGTGTGTCCGAATACGTCCATTTCCCAAATGGCATTCCTTTCGGTAAGCTCATATCCCAAGGAAATAATGTCTTTTGGAAACGCAAGGGGGTCTTCCCAACCATGCAATACCAAGATTTTTGAAAGAATATCACCCTCCTGTTCCAATCCCGGTGGGTCAAAAATGCCATGAAAACAGACGGTTCCTTTAATGTCTACACCCGATCGGGCAAGATCCAAAGCGCATTTTCCTCCAAAGCAAAACCCGATAATGGCAGTTTTATCGGTATCGGCCAGTTCATGTTTTTTAATTTCCTCAAAAGCCAAAAGTAACCTATCCAAAAGTGCTTGGCGATCTTCTAGCAATTCGTTCATGAATTCTTCGGCCTGTTCAGCATTTTTGGCTCGTTTACCCTTCCCGTAAACATCCACGGCAAAAGCCAAATAGCCAAGTTTAGCAAGTCCTACGGCTTTGTCCGTTTCAAATTGGGATTGTCCCATCCAAGTGTGGGCGACCATTACAACGGGTCGTTTTCCTTCAAGGCTGGCATCATGGGCAATTGTGCCCTCAAAGGTATGGCCAGTACCTTGGTAGCTGAATTTGTTAGTTTTAATCATTATGAGTTAGTTGTTCCGTTAAAATCTAATTTAGATTTTTTTTGAATCGGTCACAACACCTCAGCCTTTAGGATATAAACATTTTTTAACGGCCAGTCCCCGTCACCAACGGTCACTTGGTTGATTTTGTCCACCACATCCATCCCTTCAATGACCCTTCCGAATGGGGTATAGGAACCATCCAAATGGTAGGATCCCGGTTTGGTGACCACAATGAAGAACTCATAAGGGGATGCCAATTTGTGCGGATTGTCCCTCTCACTACTTGGCATGGAAATAGTTCCTCTGTCATGACGATACCCTTTTTTGGCATCGGGAGGTAAAAGGTAACGACCTATTTTTTGGCGCTTTAAGGCTGTTCTCTTGTCATCGGAGTTGCCCCCTTGGATGATAAAATCCTTCACAACCCTGTGAAATTGGGTGCTATCAAAATATTTTTGACGGGCCAAATAGATGAAATTGGCCTTGTGATAGGGAACATTATCATACAGTTCAAGGGTAAAACTACCCATGTTCGTAGTGATTTTGACCTTGTTTTTCTTCAATGTTTTGTTGTAGTTAAAAAAGAAATCGATGGCATTTTCCTCCGTCAGTACAAAGGATGTATCCTTTTCTTGGGAGATGGTATCTTTTTCCACTGGAGGAATGGAGTCGATTTTTTCAATTTTTTCCTCAACTTTGTCTACGTTATTTTTAGGGTTTTCACCGCAGGAAATACAAAAGATCAATAGGATACCCACGGTGAGGATAGATGGTTTCAACAGCATGAATTTTAACGAATTTTATCAACGGGCTTTAAATTTAAAAAATCTCCCACTACCCGGTGAGGTTTCCCACCATAAAATGTCCCCGGCATTGCGGATCCAATGGCTGAAGGAAAACAAAATTGAAGATGCCAATCCTAAAAGGGCAGGGGTTATGGCGCTTTTTTATCCTGATCTGGAAGAACAAACCCGTTTGCTATTGATTTTACGAAAAGTATATGAAGGAGTACATTCCAACCAGATTGGTTTTCCCGGTGGTAAATTGGAGGTTCAGGACAAGGATTTGTTGCATACGGCCTTGAGGGAAACCCACGAGGAAGTCGGAGTGCTGCCATCAACAGTTCAAGTCATCAAGGAACTTAGTGAAGTGTACATTCCACCCAGTAATTTTTTGGTGCAACCTTTCATGGGCATTTATCCTAATCCAAGTCCTTTTGTGAAGGATGAAATCGAAGTGGAACAACTGGTGGAGGTGTATTTACGGGATTTTATGGATGATTCGAGTCTTATACAAGAAAATTTGAGCACTTCGTATGCGAAAAATATAAACGTACCAGCTTATAAATTAAATGGTTATACGGTTTGGGGTGCAACAGCCATGATGTTGAGTGAAATCAGGGAGCTTTTACAACAAGTCCTTTAACCGCGATTTTGTAAATTTGCCAACAATACCAAACCCCATGGGCCTTTTCAAGAGAAATCCTTTTGGACATATTTTGTTCCTGAAACGTTGGTTGATCCGCATTGCCGGCATGATGACGCATCAACGGTATAAGGGATTCAATACTTTGGAGATCGAGGGTTCCCAAATTATCCGAGACCTTCCTGAGAACAACGTACTTTTTGTGAGCAACCACCAAACCTATTTTGCCGATGTGGTAGCCATGTTTCATGTATTCAATGCCAGTTTAAGCGGTAGGGAGGATAATATCAAAAATTTGGGCTATCTCTGGTACCCGAAATTGAACATTTATTACGTTGCCGCCAAGGAGACCATGAAGAAAAGTCTGCTGACCAAAATTTTGGCGTATGCTGGCTCAATCAGTATTGAAAGGACTTGGAGAGCAGGTGGGCAAGAGGTGAATCGTCAGGTAAAGTTCAGTGATATCACCAATATTGGGAAGGCATTGGATGATGGGTGGGTAATCACATTCCCGCAGGGGACCACAACACCCTGGAAGCCTTTGAGAAAGGGAACCGCCCATATCATCAAAAAATACAAACCTGTTGTTGTGCCAGTCGTGATCGATGGTTTTAGAAGGTCATTCGATAAAAAAGGACTACGCGTTAAAAAGAAGGGAATTTTGCAATCCATGCAGATCAAACCGCCTTTGGAAATTGACTACGATAACGAATCCATTGATGCCATTTTGGAAAAATTGGAGTATGCCATTGAGCAACACCCATCCTTCCTAAAAGTGATTCCACAATCCGAATTATTGGCATATGAGGAAGAAAACCAAAAGAGAAGGTACAGCTACAAGGGCAACTAGATTTCCAATTTTTTTAGTTCGTTGTAATTTCTTCGGAGTCTTTTGAGCAAGATCCCGTACAACAATTTGTAGAATAGCCAGATCAGGAAGAGGATAACGGCCGTGAACACGATTGATATCCCAATGACCATGATCCAAAAAACGGTGGAATTACCATCGCGGGAAGCGGCTTCCACAATTTGCTTGCCTTCTGGTCCATAAAGCAAAACGCCGTACATGTTTGTGATCAGATACGTGGTAAAGATGATCAGGTTGAACCAAACGTATTGGGTCACGGTCCGCTTTACATTGAGTATGGTTTGCATCAATTTTTTGGAAGAATCGGTAAAAGAGATTTTTTTATAGTTGTTGTAAAATTTAAAGATGAAATATAGGATGATGGCATAATTGACCACATTGAGCACCATGATAACCTTATGGATGTGCAGGTCTTTGAGTTCCTGAATGGAATCAGGATCGTTGAAAATAAGATTGATACTGGCCCAAAAAACGAATTCGAGTATACTGATGTAAAAAATCCATTTCACAATGGAGGAGGATTTTTTCCATATCATCTTATAAATCTGGTCATACGACAATTTGGGAAGGTCGGCTTCCCTTTTTTGCCAGTCTTTTTTCAAGAGCTCCAGTTCATCCATCATAACTACGGATTTAGTATGGTTCTTAATTTGTTTTTCACCCTGTTCATCTTCACCCTAGCATTTACTTCGGTAATACCCAAAGTTTCGGCAATTTCTGTATAGTCTTTGTCTTCCAAATACAGGAAAATCAATGCTTTTTCAATGTCCCCCAGTTGTTTTATCGCGTCATACATCAACTTTAACCTTTTTTCCTCCGTATCGTCATACTCCTTCGCTGTGATCTTATTGATGACCGAATCGTAATCCTGGGTCTGCACCCTTTTTTTGGATTTGCGGTATAACGTAATGGCGGTGTTCAAGGCAACGCGGTACATCCAGGTGCTGAACTTGGCATCTCCCCGAAACTTTGGGTATGCTTTCCACAGTTGTATAGTGATTTCCTGGAACAGGTCGTTGTGCGAATCCTTGTCGTTTGTGTACAGGCTGCACACCTTGTGAACAATATTCTGATTGTTCTCAAGTTCCGTCACAAAAAGATGTTCCAGTTCTTTGTTCACTAATGGTTGGTGAGTTTACTCTATCAGTAGGGATAAAGCAGTTTTTGTTACAGCAACCCCTAAAAAATTATTTACGGTAGTCCAAGGCAGGTGGTCTGTTGCCCAGCATAGGAACATATTTAAAATCCTTGCCCCTGCGCTCTTCCAATTCTGCTTTGGCGGCTTTTACAGTATCAGGATTCTGGAATATGTCAATAGCGGTCAACGCAATGGTTTTGGCGGCTACCATCATACCTTTGGTTCCGATGGACATTCCCCCTGCGGCAACGGCTTGCCAGCTATGGGCAGGAGTTCCGGGGACCCAGGTGGCGGCTCCTAATCCGGCTGTTGGAACGGTAAAGCTTACATCACCCACATCGGTGGAGCCATAGGCTTGCGCGCTTTCTTTGTAGGGTTGAATATTTTCGGCGGTGGCCAGGTCCAAAGTCTCTTTGCCCAAGGATTGGGAGGTTTTCTCGCCAAAAGCTTTTTCTTCGTCGGTATAGGTTACCCCGCCTACTTTGGTCAAATTGTCGTACATGATTTTTTGAACGGTAAGGTTCGGAAGCAATTCATGTGTTCCTCCGATCATTTCATAATCCATGGTGGTTCCTGTTCCCAAAGCGGCTCCTTCGGCAGCTTTTACGATACGATCAAAAATATCGGTAACGACTTCCCTGCTAAAATGACGGGCATAATAGTACACTTCGGCAAAATCAGGAACTACGTTAGGGGCTTTTCCGCCGTTGGTGATCACGTAATGGATTCTGGTATCTTGGGGAATGTGCTCACGCATCATATTCACCATCATGTCCATTGCTTCTACACCATCCAATGCAGAGCGACCTTTGTCAGGAGCCCCAGCAGCATGTGCGGATACACCATGGAACCTAAATTTGGCAGATTTGTTGGCCAAAGCAGCACCGGCACTGGCGGCATTCGCTGCACCAGGGTGCCAGTGTAGGGCAATGTCCACATCATTGAAGACCCCTTCGCGCACCATATATACTTTTCCAGAACCTCCTTCTTCGGCAGGACAACCATAAAAACGGATGGTTCCTTGAATTTTGTTCGACTTCAACCAATCTTTAACAGAAATGGCAGCAGCAGTAGATGCCGTTCCGAATAAATGGTGACCACAGGCATGTCCGGCAGCTTTACCGGCCGAAACTTTTTCTGGAACCGCTTGTTGGGAAAGTCCAGGTAGCGCATCAAACTCGCCCAAAATAGCGATTACAGGATAACCGGAGCCATACTCGGCCACAAATGCGGTTGGAATACCTGCAATACCTTTTTTTACGGTAAAACCGGCATCGGTCAGTGTTTTTTGCAAGAGTCCGGAACTTTGTTCCTCCAAATACCCCATTTCGGCAAAATCCCAGATATTATGGGCTATTTCGCCATATTTTTTGGTCTTGGCATCAAGATCTTTCAATACATCATCCTTGCTTTCTTGGGCCAATAGGGTAGAAGTGCCCAAGAGCAACAGGGCACTTAAAGGGAGAATTTTTTTCATTGTATGGAGTTTTTTTGAGTTAGGCTTTAAAGATACTAAAAAACCTATCCCGAATGTGTTTGAAGCGTGTGGGAATCCGTAATTTTGCAGGCATGTCTAGCATGAACATTCCACAATCCAGTAATCCGAGGTTCGTCATCATAGGTGGTGGCTTTGGAGGTATAGCCTTGGCTAAAAAATTAAGGGATAAAGAAGCCCAAGTGGTCCTTTTGGACAAGCATAATTACCATAATTTCCAACCGTTGCTCTATCAGGTTTCCACCGGTGGACTGGAGCCGGATTCCATAGCCTATCCCATCCGGAAGGTATTGCAGGGATATCCCAATTTCTACTTTCGATTGGCGAATGTGGTTGAAATTGATACAGTCAAAAAGAAGGTTTTTACCAACATTGGTGAGATCAATTATGATTACTTGATCGTGGCTACCGGTTCTCAGACCAATTTTTTTGGGAATAAGGGAATTGAATCCATGGGTATGGCCATGAAGACCATTCCACAGTCCTTGAATTTACGCAGCTTGATCTTGGAGAATTTTGAACAGGCTTTGTTGACTGATGACCTTCATGCCCGTGATGCCTTGATGAACTTTGTGATCGTAGGGGGCGGGCCAACCGGAGTGGAGTTGGCAGGAGCCTTGGCCGAAATCAAAAAAGGAATTTTACCGAAGGATTACCCTGATTTGGATACCAGACGGGCACAGATCAATCTCATTCAGGCAGGAGACCGATTGTTACCGGCCATGAGCGAAGTGGCATCCCGAAAAGCCGAACGGTTCTTGGAAGGGTTGGGCGTAAATGTGTGGAAGAATATTCGTGTTTCCGATTATGATGGTCTCCATGTAACTACGGATACCGATGTTTCCTTTGATGCGGCAACCTTGGTCTGGGCCGCTGGAGTATCCGCTGTGAGCATCAAGGGATTGGATGCGAAGGAATTTATGTGTAGGGGCAATCGTTTGAAGGTGAACCAATTTCATCAAGTGGAAGGGTTCAAGGAAATTTTCGCCATTGGCGATGTGGCCCAAATGGAATCCGAGGATTTTCCGAACGGGCACCCCATGATGGCACAACCAGCTATTCAACAGGGAAGAAGCCTTGGAGATAATTTGGTGAGGTTGTTGGATGAAAAGCCCATGAAACCTTTTGTGTATCGGGATAAGGGCAGTATGGCCACCGTTGGCCGCAATAAAGCCGTGGTGGACCTTCCCAAGTTTAAGTTCCAAGGTGTTTTTGCTTGGTTCGTTTGGATGTTCGTGCACCTCTATTTTTTGATCGGTTTTCGAAATCGCGTCGTGGTTTTCATCAACTGGGTATACAATTATGTCCGATTTGACAGGGAGGCCCGTTTGATCATCAGACCTTTCAAAAAGCAAAACCAGGTGGAACGCAACAAATTGATGCAGGACTAGAACTGCCATATATCTTCATGGATTTCAGCGTTAAAGTTTGGTGAAACTTCTTGGAAGGTAATATGTTATCATCTAATTTGTGGTAAATCAAAAGCCATGTCCAACCTCCGAATCTTTGTAGTTACGGTCTGTTGTTTTTCGATTTTGGTTAAAGCCCAAAGCCAATCGAAGCCTACATTGCCAATTTCACTTGAAAGTCCTGTGTACCTTGTAGGATTTGATTACCCCTCGTTCGACAAAATATCGAATTATGCTTGGTTTAGGTTTCATTATAGGGTTTTGGAGGGAACTGAAATAAGTTTGGGCGGGGAACATTACCGAAATTATTTTGCTGATCGGTTTACTGTTTCGGCCCAATTGAAACAAAATTTGAATAAAGAACTTTACTTATTTGGTGGTCATCAGCGGGAATGGGATTTGTTGAACAAGGGTAGGGGCTATCCAAATCCGATTCCATTACAAGAGGCTTATTTTGGAATGGGATATGATGCTGCCCCAGGCCTGATGATAGAGGGTAGGGTTGTTCGTCCGCTTGGTCAGGGAGATTTCAGTAAGATTGGTTTTGATGGGTTCAAAACACGGGTGGAGATGGGTACACGAATCAAGTTTTGATTTATTTCCGTGGATGGAACTCGTTCAAGACCTTGGATAGATGGACCCGGTTCACATGCATATAGACTTCTGTTGTAGTGATGCTCTCGTGACCCAACATTTGTTGAATGGCTCGTAAGTCGGCCCCGTTTTCCAATAAATGAGTGGCAAAGGAATGTCGGAAGGTATGGGGACTAATGCTTTTTTTCAACCCGATCTGTTCGGCCAATTGTTTGATGATGGTAAAGATCATGGCCCGGGTGAGCTGTTTACCCCTTCGGTTAAGAAAAACATAATCCTGATGCTCCTTATGGATGGGTAAATGTACCCTCACTTGGCCCCGGTATAGGTTGATGTATTTTTTATTGAGGCCACTGATCGGCACAAAACGCTGTTTGTTTCCCTTTCCGGTCACCTTGATGAAATCCTCGTCAAAATAAAGGTCTGATAACTTTAGATTGATCAATTCCGAAACCCTAAGCCCGCAACCATAAAGAGTTTCCAAAATGGCACGGTTGCGTTCCCCTTCAGGTTTGGAAAGGTCGATGGATTGGATCAAATCATTGATTTCATCCACGGAAAGGGTATCTGGTAATTTCCGTCCGATTTTTGGTGTCTCTATGAGCTCCATCGGATTGTCCTCCCGATAATCTTCAAAAATGAGGTAGTTGAAAAAACCCTTTAATCCCGAAATGATCCTAGCCTGTGTTCGTGGATTTACCGTTTTGGCAAGGTCATAAATAAATTGTTGAACTGTGACCTTGCTTATTTTCAGGGGCTTTTCATCCATTTCCATTTCTTCCAAATAACCTACCAACTTTTGAAGATCAAGAGTATAATTGGTGATGGAATTTTTGGAAAGTCCACGCTCTATCTTCAGATAGCTTTGGTAATCCTGAATTGCCTGTTGCCAGTTCATAGGTCAAAGATAATGACAATATGCTTCCATCCCAGAGGTGGTCATTTCAATTCCATCAACCCAAAAAGGCATTTGGTCAAATGGGTTCCAAAGTGATTTTTCTAATCCATACTTTTCGGCAAAATAATTTCATTACATCGATTTTAATAGGATTTTTAAGTCAAGTGGGCACTATAATTATTGGGAATGCGTTTAGCTCCTAATAATAATCAACCATGAGAAAAAATACATTATTACTAGTAATTATGGCTTTGGTAGGTTTAACTGCCACGGCCCAAAGTGTAGACAGGAGCAATTTTAAGGCAGGTATTTTGGCAGGGATGCCCATAGGTGATGCTTCTGATTATTCAACTTTTGCATTGGGGTTGGATGTGGCGCATCACTGGGGTGTTTCCGAATTGATCGATGCAGGTATCGCCACGGGTTTTATCCATGCTTTTGGAGAATCCAATTCGTTAGGGGATGGGGCCATAACATATAAGTTTGAGGATATTCAATTTATCCCGGTGGCCGCAGCACTTAGAATATACCCTACTTACGAATTTAAGTTTGGTGCCGATGTGGGTTATGCCTTGGCATTGAATGAAAATATGGATGGCGGGTTTTATATCAGACCATCTATTGGATATAATATTACAGGAAATACGGAATTGAATGTTTCCTACATGAGCATAAGCAACGACTGGGAATTTTCCATGGTGGCCGTTGGTTTGCTTTTCCTGTTTTAGAAGACTTGAAAGTATACTGTGCTTAACCCTAAATCAGTACAGTAAAACCATGAATAGTAACCTATAATAAAACGAAAATGAAAAAATTACTTTTTGTTATGGCTTTTGCCATGCTATGTTCATTGGCTGCTAAGGCCCAAACCAATTATAAGGCTGCTCTTGGCCTTGGGATTGATTTGTATGATGAAGCCACTTTTTATGGGGCTACCGGAAAATACTTTTTCTCGGACCACCATGTAGGTCAGGCCGATCTGGGCTTTGAAGACAATGCCACCATCGTAACTTTTCTGTATTCCTACCACAAAGAGTTCGTGGGGGCAAGGGGATTGCGTTGGTACGCGGGTGCAGGACCAAGTATTATCTTCATCAAGGATTTTGATAATATTTTTGCCCTACGTCCCCATGCAGGAATCGATTTTAAGGTTGATGGAGTGCCCTTGGTGCTCAACTTTGACTGGAGACCAGCTATTGCATTGAGTGATGTGGGTGAAAATGAAGTAGCCGCTTTTGGTTTTGGACTTCAATTTGCCATTAACTGATTTGAACTAACAACAATATTAAATGGCGGGACATCCCCGCCATTTTCTTTTTATTGTATTTTTGGTTGCATGAAGATTATGATCATTAACGGGCCCAATCTCAATCTTTTGGGCAAAAGAGAACCGGAAGTTTACGGTAGTACAACATTCGAAGACTATTTGGGTCAATTGAAAGCAAAATTCCCTCAGGTGGAATTATCCTATTTTCAATCCAATATTGAAGGGGAAATTATAGGTAAGATCCAAGAAGTAGGTTTTGATTTTGATGGAATCGTACTGAACGCTGCTTCCTATACCCACACTTCCGTTGGGATTGGGGATGCGGTAAAAGCCGTGACCACTCCTGTTGTGGAGGTCCATATTTCCAATACCCACAAAAGGGAAGAATTCCGCCATGTTTCCTTTATCTCTTCAGGGGCAAAAGGGGTTATTTTGGGATTTGGCCTACAGAGCTATGATCTGGCCATCCAGAGTTTTTTAAGCTAGCACCTTCAAGTATTTTTTATCGGCGTAAAAAGTGCCGAAAGGCAACAGGGAGGCCAAGAATAGGATGATGAACCTTTTAAGGTTCCATTTGCGTTCCCAGCAAAAAACTACGGCCACTACCACATAGAGAATGAACAATATTCCATGGGCATATCCAACATATTTATTTGGCTCTGGAATATCTGCCCAATGTTTCAGGGGCATGGTCATTCCGAACAATGCCAAATAGGAAATTCCCTCTAAAATAGCAGTGACCCTAAAAAGCTTTAGCATAGTTGAGATTATAGGTGGATCACTTCACCATAAGCATCGGCCACAGCTTCCATGACCGCTTCGCTCATGGTAGGGTGTGGGTGGACAGCTTTTAGGATCTCATGGCCAGTAGTTTCCAGTTTTCTGGCAACTACAGCTTCGGCAATCATGTCAGTAACACCGGCACCTATCATGTGGCAACCCAACCATTCACCGTATTTGGCATCAAAAATCACTTTTACAAAACCATCAGGGTTTCCGGCTGCTTTGGCCTTTCCGCTTGCGGAGAATGGGAATTTACCAACTTTGATGTCGTATCCTTTTTCCTTGGCCTGTTTTTCAGTCAAACCAACAGAAGCGATTTCTGGGGTGCAATAAGTACAACCTGGGATATTTCCGTAATCCAAGGCCTCTACATGCATCCCAGCTATTTTTTCCACACAAAGGATACCTTCGGCGGAGGCAACGTGTGCCAATGCCTGACCAGGGGTGACATCCCCGATGGCATAATATCCTGGAATATTGGTTTGGTAGTAATCGTTCACTAGGATTTTATCACGGTCCACAGCGATGCCAACTTCTTCCAAACCGATGTTTTCAATATTGGTTTTGATACCTACGGCAGAAAGGACGATATCCGCCTCAAGCACTTCTTCCCCTTTTGAGGTTTTAATGGTGGCTTTCACGCCTTCACCAGAAGTATCCACTTTGGTCACCTCTGCGGAAGTCATGATTTTTACACCTGCTTTTTTAAAGCTTCTTTCCAATTGTTTGGATACATCCTCATCTTCAACAGGAACAATGTTCGGAAGGTATTCCACAACGGTCACTTCGGTACCCATGGAGTTATAGAAGTAGGCAAATTCGATGCCGATGGCACCACTACCTACAACAATCATTTTCTTAGGTTGAGAAGGCAAACTCATGGCTTCACGGTACCCGATGACTTTTTTGCCATCTTGTGGAAGGCTTGGCAACTGGCGGCTGCGTGCTCCGGTTGCTATGATGATATGGTCAGCACTGTATTCGGTGGTTCCGCTTTCGGATTTTACCTCCACCTTTTTACCGGGTTTTAGTTTTCCAAAACCGTTGATGACCTCAATTTTGTTTTTCTTCATCAAAAATTGAACACCCTTGCTCATGCCATCGGCAACGCCACGGCTCCTGCCCACTACGGCCCCGAAATCATAATCAACTTCTTTGGCACTCAATCCATAGCTTTCGGCATGCTTCAAATATTCAAAAACCTGAGCGGATTTTAAAAGGGCTTTCGTTGGGATACAACCCCAATTGAGGCAGATACCTCCCAAATTTTCCTTTTCAATAATAGCTGTTTTGAAACCTAATTGTGAGGCCCTGATAGCGGCAACATATCCACCGGGACCACTTCCCAAAACAATAACATCGAACTTGCTCATTAGATCTTGATTTTAGTTGTTAGATTCGAAGCCTGCCTAAGAGCGGGCAGGTGCAAAAGTACGGAATTCAAACTCCAAATCCCAAGTTGAAAAAAACCAAAAATGAGAATGTTTGTGAAATCAGCTTTGCTGGGAACCGAACATCTTTTGATTGAAGGCCTCGGAGCCCCCTTTTGGAATGGAAAGCGACTGCCAATCGGAACCCTTGATCATTTTTCCGAGCAATACGATTTGGCCAACATGACTGGAGTAGTGGGCCACTTGTCTGTTGATGGCTTCCACAATGGTGTGCTCCTGACCACGTATCGTAATTTTATTGGCAAAGTTGGAAGAGTCAATACTGTCCAAAGCACTGAACAAGCATTCCCAGCCTTGCTCCCAAGCCGATAGCATTTCTTTTTTTGTTGAATAGGGATTTTCAAATTCCATTTCACGATTACGCCATGATTTTTCGCCATCCTCGGTCAAAAAATGGGTCCATCTGCTCAGCATATTGCCCACCATATGTTTTACGATCAGGGCAATGGAATTGTCACTTTCGCTATAGGCCCAGTGGATATCATTTTCGGAAAGTTGGGCAAATGTATTGTCTCCCAAGGTTTTGTAACGATGGAATTCAAATTTGACGTTTGCCGGATAGTTTTCCTGAAAATCCATAACCATCAATCTTTTGGGTCGAAACCGATACTCACCGAATTGATGCAATAACGTTGCCCAGTAGTTTCCCTTGGTCCATCATTGAACACATGGCCCAAATGGCTTCCGCAATTGGTACATAGGGTTTCGGTGCGGATCATGCCGTGGGATGTGTCACGAATGTACTCAATGGCACCTTCAACCGCTTGATCAAAGGAAGGCCAGCCACAACCACTTTCAAATTTATGGTCGCTTTCAAAAAGCTTGGCATTACAAGCTTTGCAATGGTAGTCGCCGTTTTCAAAATGTAGGTTGTATTCGCCGGTAAAGGGCCTTTCGGTACCTTTTTGCCTCAAAACATAATATTCCTCACGGGAAAGCTCATTTTGCCATTCCTGCTCAGATTTTTGAACACCATATTTTTTGTCCATGTATTTATTTTTTTGTGTCGGGGATAAAGTTAAGGGCTACGCCGTTAATACAATGTCTTTTTCCAGTGGTTTCCCTTGGTCCATCATTGAACACATGCCCCAAATGCCCACCGCAAACGGCGCAATGCTCTTCTGTTCGGGCAACGCCGATCTTGTAATCCACGTCATAGGCAACGTTACCTTCAATTTCTTGATCAAAACTGGGCCAACCGGTCCCGGAATCAAATTTATGTTCGCTACGGAAAACGGGCGTGCCACATCCTGCACAAACGTAGGTGCCTTTTGTTTTGATTTTGAGTAGATTACTGGAAAAAGCATTTTCTGTCGCTTCTTTGCGAAGCACATAATACTGTGCGTCTGTCAATTCGGAACGCCATTCCGCATCCGTTTTGTTGACCTTGAAAGTGGTTTCTTTTTTATTTTCTTTTTTCTCTTCCTGTGAGGTTCCCTTGCAGCCAATAAAAACAACAAGTACCATCAATAGCAATCTTTTTCCCATGTTTCGTTTTTATGAATAGACGGTTAAAATCCGCTATCCTTTCAGAATTGATTTCGATTTAACAAAAAAGTCCCACTGAAAAACAATGGGACTTTAAGGTAACACTTTAAAAGGAATCAATTCAGATCCAATTTCAATACTTTATCTTCTTTAATGCCCAAGGCGGACATTACGTTTTCAATTTTGGAGGTGTCCAATTTGGATGATGTGGCATATTCGCTTGGTATGAACACGATCCTGAAAATCTGGTTGTCGGTAAACCCTGAGTCCAAAGTGGAAAGGTCAAAATTACCGTCTATAAAAAGTTCCAAATCCACAAAAGTGTGTGCAAATACATATTGCATGGTACCTTCTGGCAAGAAGAAATTTTGTGGTAATTGGCTCCAGGCATCAGCAGTGGAACCATCGGAAAGGTCGATCACACCATCATGACGGTAAACCAAAACGGCATCGGATTCGAAAACTTCAAAATCCGTAATGTCCGAAAACGTGATCAAGGTGCTAAAAAGGTTGGAGCCGGCATCATAATCGAAGGTCACACCCTCAACTTCCACCACTTGTCCTTGAATACCATCCAGACCGTCAAGTCCGTCCAACCCATCAAGTCCGTCATACCCGGGAGGGCCTTGTGGACCTTCACAGGCCACGGTAAACATTACTAGAACTGCCCCGAAAATTGTACTAAATTTATTCATGATTTTGGATTTTTGATTTGTCTTCATTTTTTGTTTGTTACTGCAAGAAAATCAAAAAGCGTTCCAATTTTTAAAAAATGTTGTTTTAATAGGCAAAGAAGTTGTCAATATCGAATTCTTGGCCAAAGATGTGTATTATTGTAAATCTTAAATCCTCATTTATGTCCAAGGTAGTTCCACACAGTTTTTTTACCGATTTTGATATCGACCTTTTTAAGGCCGGTAAACACTTTAGATTGTACAATAAATTGGGTTCCCATCTTACCGAAGTCAATGGGGTAAAAGGTGCCTATTTTGCCGTTTGGGCACCATCGGCCAAGTCGGTTAGTGTGATCGGGGACTTTAATTATTGGAATGCAGGGGAACATGAACTGAATGTGCGTTGGGACAGCAGTGGTATTTGGGAAGGATTTATCTCCGGTGTTGACAA
This sequence comes from Allomuricauda sp. M10, assembly GCF_020782875.1. GTDB lineage: Bacteria > Bacteroidota > Bacteroidia > Flavobacteriales > Flavobacteriaceae > Flagellimonas. Next base: position 15,587 of record NZ_JAJGBN010000005.1, read on the forward strand.
AGGCACCAAATACAAATACAAGATCCATTCGCATAACAACGATATGTGGACCGAAAAGGCCGATCCGTTTGCTCGGTTTTGCGAGTTACCGCCCAATACTGCTTCATTGGTTTGGGATGCGCCCTACAAATGGAAGGACCAAGACTGGATGGACACCCGTGAGGATAAAAATGGCTTGGACAAGCCATATTCCGTTTACGAAGTGCATTTGGGTTCTTGGAAGAAAAAGCATGGTTGGGAGTCGCTCACCTATTTAGAAATGGCTGATGAGCTAGTTAATTATGTTGACGAAATGGGCTTTACCCATGTGGAGTTCATGCCAGTAATGGAATATCCGTACGATCCTTCTTGGGGGTATCAGCTCACCGGGTATTTTGCGCCTACTTCCCGATTTGGGAAACCAGAGGATTTTAAGGTTCTGGTGGATAAATTCCATCAAAAGGGCATTGGGGTGATCCTGGATTGGGTGCCATCCCATTTTCCTGAGGATGCCCATGGATTGGGCTATTTTGATGGTTCCCATCTATATGAACATCCCGATAGAAGAAGGGGTTACCATCCGGATTGGAAAAGCCTCATCTTCAATTATGGAAGGAACGAAGTTCGGGCCTTTTTGATCAGTAACGCTGTTTTTTGGTTGGATCAATACCATGTGGATGGATTACGCGTAGATGCCGTTGCCTCCATGCTATACTTGGATTATTCCAGGGAAGATGGTGAATGGGAGCCCAACATGTATGGCAACAACGAGAATTTGGAGGCCATGTCTTTCCTTCGGGAAATGAACCAAGAAGTATATGCCAGTTTTAAAGGAATACAAACCATTGCTGAGGAATCCACCGCTTTTAGCGGTGTAACCAAACCAGTCCATTATGGCGGTCTTGGCTTTGGTATGAAATGGATGATGGGTTGGATGCACGATACCTTGGAGTTCTTCAAAAAAGAGCCTATTTATCGGTCTTATGATCTGAATAACATCACCTTCGGTTTGACCTATGCCTTCACCGAGAATTTTATGTTGCCCCTCTCGCATGATGAGGTGGTCTATGGCAAAAATTCGCTTTTGTACCGCATGCCAGGTGACGAATGGCAACGTTTTGCCAATTTAAGGTTGATGTTCGGATACATGTTCACCCACCCTGGTGCTAACCTGTTGTTCATGGGTGGTGAATTCGGTCAATCCTCAGAATGGAACTTTTTGCAAAGTCTGGATTGGCACTTGACCCAATACGCTTTCCATTCAGGAATACAGGAAACCGTAAAGGATCTGAACAAAATGTATAAAAACAATCCGGCCTTATATGAAAATCAATTCAACCCGGCAGGATTCCAATGGATAGAATACAACGATCATGAAAATTCGGTCATTTCCTTCATCAGAAAGGGCAAAGATCCCAAGGATGACCTCATCGTTGTCTGTAACTTTACACCTGTTCCCCGAGAAAATTATAGGGTAGGGGTACCCAAAACATCGGCCCTTAAATTGGTTTTCAACAGTGATGATACAAGGTACGCCGGTAGTGGAATGGGTAAGAAAACCATGAAGCCTGCAAAGACCCCTTGGAACGGACACTACCAATCAGTTGTGATGACTTTACCGCCATTATCAGTGGTGGTGTACAAGTAACCAACATACTATAACGTTATAGTTTATTGAAGTTCACAACATCTTTTTCATTATTCGCGCTAATGTGTTTCTTTTGTTAGCCTCAATTGACCAGAGATGATAACCAACACGGAAATAGAGAGAAGAGGGAACCAGTTCCCCAACCATATAGTCGATTTTAAACAAGAAAACGACAAGATATACTTCACCACCCAAAACGGGGTGATCCTACAGATAACCATACTCAGAGATAGTGTGGTACGATTTCGGTACGCAACCGAGTACGTTTTTGAACCCGATTTTTCCTATGCCATCAGCGAAGATGTGAACTTGGGCTACAACGAACTCAAGGTGAAGGAAGAAATTCCCGAATATGTGATCACTACATCCAAGATCAAGATTTATGTGAACAAAACGGACCTAAAGGTCCAGATCACCGATTTGAAGGATGTGGTGCTGAACGAAGAAGAACTGGGCTTCCACTGGGAAGAGAACTTTGATTACGGTGGAAACATCGTAAAAATGAGCAAGGTCTGTCATTCCGGTGAAAGTTATTACGGAATGGGGGACAAGGCCTCTCACACCAACTTGAAGGGAAAAAGGGTGAACAATTGGGTGACCGATTCCTATGCTTATGGCAAGGATCAAGAGCCTTTGTACAAGGCCATTCCTTTCTATGTTGGGTTAAAGGAAGGTATCGCCTATGGTATTTTCTTCGATAACTCTTTTAGTACCTATTTCGATTTTGCCAACGAAAAAAGGACAGTGACCAGCTTTTGGGCCGATGGAGGAGAAATGAACTATTATTTTTTCTACGGTCCCAAAATGAGTCATGTGGTGGAATCCTATACCGATTTGACCGGAGTTCCGGAACTCCCCCCAATGTGGGCACTTGGGTTTCATCAATCCAAATGGAGTTATTATCCAGAGAGCAAGGTAAAGGAGATTGCTTCCGCTTTCAGGGAACACCAAATTCCTTGTGATGCCATTTATCTGGACATCGATTATATGGAAGGCTTTAGATGTTTCACTTGGAACAACCGCTATTTCCCGAATCCCAAGAAAATGATCGAGGAGATGGAGCAGGATGGCTTTAAAGTGATCACCATGATCGATCCGGGGATTAAGATAGACCGTGATTATTGGGTGTACCAGCAGGCCATGGACAATGGATTTTTCTGCCGAAGGGCCGATGGACCCCATTTTAAAGGGAAAGTTTGGCCAGGGGAATGCAAGTTTCCTGATTTCACCGATCCTGATGTACGCGAATGGTGGGCCGGATTGTATAAAGAAATGATCGCAGGTATGGGCGTTCGTGGCGTTTGGAACGATATGAACGAACCCGCCGTAATGGAAGTGCCCTCCAAAACGGCAAACTTGGACGTACGTCACGATTATGACGGTCATCCCTGTAGCCATAGAAAAGCACATAACGTGTATGGAATGCAAATGGTTAGGGCCACTTACGAAGGGGTCAAAAAGTTTACCTTCCCTCGTAGGCCTTTTGTGCTTACCCGCGCCGCTTACTCAGGAACACAGCGATATTGTGCCACTTGGACGGGGGACAACGTAGCCACTTGGGAACACCTTTGGATCGCCAACGTACAGATGCAACGCATGTGTATGAGCGGTTACTCCTTTGTGGGTTCCGATATCGGTGGATTTGCCGAGCAGCCCAATGGTGAATTGTTCGCACGTTGGATCCAATTGGCCATTTTCCATCCGTTTTGCCGAGTGCATTCCAGCGGGGATCATGGTGATCAAGAGCCTTGGTCCTTCGGGGAAGAGATTACGGGCATCGTAAAAGAATTTATTGAGTTGAGGTACCAATTGTTGCCTTATCTGTATACCATGTTCTACAAATACATCAAAGATGGCATGCCCATGCTACAATCTTTGGTGTTCTATGACCAAGAAGATCAACAGACCCATTTCCGTACGGATGAATTCTTGTTCGGGGAGCAAATGTTGGTTTGTCCGGTACAGGAGCCCAATGCCCAAGGAAGAAGAATGTATTTCCCCAAAGGCGATTGGTACAATTATTGGACCGATGAATTGGTTTCCGGTGGAATGGAACGTTGGGTTCCCGCCGAGATCCACAGGGTTCCGTTGTATGTGAAGGCCGGGGCGATGATCCCAAAATATCCCGTACAACAATACGTAGGGGAAAAAGCCATTACCGAGTTGGGCATTGATGTGTACTACAAGGAAGGCAATGAAAATTCCATCGTGTACGAAGACCAACAGGACGGGTACGATTACAAGAAAGGAAGGTACAGTCTACGTAGGTTCCGATTGACGGGTAGAAACAATGAATTGATCATACAACAGTTCAAGGATGGGAATTACATCACCCCGTATGAAAAATTCAAATTGACCCTTCACGGGTTGCCTTTTATCATCGGTACCGTTGAGTTGGACAATGAGGAAGTGAACTTGAAGGACATCAAATTGAATGGAAATAATTCCATTGAGGTCAGCAAGGATTTCACCGAGCTCCACATATTCGGAAAATAATTTTTTGTACTTTACTAGTACTAAACACTGTTAACAATATGAAAAAGTTAGTTCTATCCATAGCCGTTTTTTTGGCCGTTTTTTCCTGTAAAACAAATCCTTTTACGGGAAAAAGCACCTTGAATTTTTATTCGAACAGCCAAATGTTTCCGATGGCATTTGCCCAGTATGACGAGTTTTTGTCCGAGAATAAAGTGGTGAAGGGCACCACAGATGCCCAAATGATCACCAGGGTAGGGCAACGGATCGCGTCTGCAGCGGAACGTTGGTTGGATGCCAATGGTTATCCCGGGTATTTGAAGGATTACCAATGGGAATACAATTTGGTACAGGATGAGACCGTCAACGCTTGGTGTATGCCGGGCGGCAAGATTGTGGTCTATACAGGTATTCTGCCCATCACCCAAAATGAAACCGGAGTAGCCGTAGTAATGGGTCACGAAGTGGCTCATGCCTTGGCTGACCATGGCGCACAACGGATGAGTGCCGGAATGATCCAGCAAATTGGTGCGGTTGCAGGGAATGTTGCCATTCAAGATCCCGAGAAAAGAAACATGTTCAACACCGCTTATGGTCTGGGTTCAACTGTTGGGGTCATGCTGCCCTTTAGCAGAAGCCATGAAACCGAGGCCGACCGAATTGGGTTGCAAATCATGGCCATTGCAGGTTACAACCCGGATGAAGCGGCCAGATTGTGGGAACGTATGAAAGCACAATCAGGCGGACAGGCGCCACCAGAATTTTTGAGCACGCACCCATCCAACGATACCAGGATCAGTAATTTAACGGCCTGGGCCCCAGCTGCCAAACAAGAGGCAAGGAAATTTGGGGTAACTTCGTTCAAATAGCGTGAAAACCAAAAACACATAAAATGTCATTTCGGACAAAACGGGAAATCTGATAAATTATAGTTAGATTTTTTAAAATGAATTCGAGATGACATTTTTCTTTTAAACCACTACATATGGAACAGGTGTTGGCACTAAAGGGGACTAAAAAATTATTGAACGCTTGGGCGTTTTACGATTGGGCCAATTCTGTATATAGTCTTGTAATTTCATCGGCCATATTCCCCATTTTCTACGGTGCCCTTTTTCGGGTGGCGGGCATTGAAAAAGTGACCATTTTTGGTGGCGAGATTGCCCGCGCTCCCTTGATCAGTTATGTTACCTCCCTGGCATTCGTTTTTATTGCCATTGTTACTCCGTTAGTATCGGGTGTCGCCGATTATTTGGGCAACAAAAAGGTTTTCTTGAAATTTTTCTGCTACCTCGGTGCGGTTTCTTGCATTGGGCTGTATTGGTTTTCCTTGGAGAACATTTACTTCGGATTGGTTTGTTATTTCTTCGGATTGGTGGGCTTTTGGGTAAGTTTTGCCATCAATAATTCCTATTTGCCGGATATTGCCTATCCTGAACAGCAAGATCGGATCAGTGCCAAGGGTTTTTCCCTCGGATATATTGGAAGCGTCATCTTATTGGTCTTCAACTTGGCCATGGTCATGAAACCTGATGTGTTCGGCATCACCAATGAAGGTGAGGTAGCCGAGATCAAGGCCATGAAATACTCTTTTATTTCCGTAGGTATCTGGTGGATGCTTTTTAGCCAATACACGTTTGCCAATCTTCCGAAAGGATACAAAAGGGAAGGGGCAAGGCAACACATCATCCTGAACGGATTTAAGGAATTAAAAAGTGTGTGGCACCAGTTGGGCGAAAATGTCCGACTGAAACGCTACTTGGGCGCCTTCTTCGTATACAGTATGGCGGTGCAGACCATTATGTTGATCGCTACGTATTTTGGTGAGGAAGAAATTGCCTGGGGTACCGATAGTGAAAGAACTACAGGATTAATCATCAGTATTTTGGTCATTCAGTTGGTAGCAATCCTTGGTGCCACGGTAACGGCCTGGTGTTCCAAGGTTTTTGGTAATATCCGTACGTTGATCGTAATCAACATCATTTGGGCCATGCTCTGTGTGTATGCCTATTTTTTACAGACCCCGATGGATTTTTACACGGCAGCCGGATTGGTAGGCGTTGTGATGGGGGGCATTCAGGCACTTTCCCGCTCCACGTATTCCAAATTTTTACCCGATACCACCGATACCACTTCGTTTTTCAGTTTTTATGATGTGGCCGAAAAAATCGGAATCATCATAGGAACCTTTTTGTACGGAGTGGTGGCACAACTGACCGGTAGCATGCGAAACAGCACCATCTTTTTGGGTGTATTCTTTTTAATTGGTATCTTTTTGTTGATTAGGGTCAAATCCAAAGACTAAACAAATGAAACAGCTATTCACCATCGCCCTTGCATTCTTGTGTTTAGGGACAACACTTTATGGCCAAAAATCCTTGGCAGAACAATCGGGCTATCCTGCCGATGCCAAATTACTCATCATTCATGCGGACGACCTAGGGGTTCTCCATACGGTAAACCAAGCTACGTTTAAGGCTTTTGCCGAAGGGTCGGTAAAAAGTGCCAGTATTATGGTGCCCACGCCCTGGTTGGCCGAAGTGGCAGCCTATGCCAAGGCTCATCCGGATCATGATATGGGCATACACCTTACCTTGACCAGTGAGTGGGAATACCTTCGTTGGGGTCCGGTGGCCCCTGCTGGGCAGGTTTCCAGTTTGTTGGACGAGAATGGTTATTTCTACCCCGATTGTGCCCAGCTTTGGGAACATGCCAAAATAGAGGAAGTGGAGATGGAACTCAGGGCCCAGATCAAGAAGGCGATTGCCATGGGCATACAACCTACCCATTTGGACAGCCACATGGGGTGCTTGTTTTCCAGTGACCCTAGATATTATGAGTTGTATGTTAAATTGGCCAAGGAGTTTGGTATTCCAGCTATGGTGAACCATCAAATAGAACAGTTGGGTGGTGCGGACGGTACCAAGATGCCTGTGGTGATCAATGATATTTTGGGGGCCAATATCCCCGATTATGAGAACAGCATGGCCGACTATTATGCCAATGCGCTTCGCAACCTAAAACCGGGCCTGCATGTGATGATCATTCATTGCGGGTACGATAATATGGAAACCCAAGGGATGTCTTACAATCATCCATATTGGGGGGCGCAATGGCGCCAACAGGACTTTGATTTCTTCACCAGTGAGGCATGTGCCAAAATCTTGCAGGAGGAAAACATTCACGTAGTGACTTGGAAAGAATTGGGTTCCTTGCTGAAGAAATAAAGGATAATGAAAAGCATCGATTATGCTCCCTTTTGGGGGTATATGGATGTATTTTGTGCTTATATAAACAAGTTGAAGCTAGTGCTAATTATGACAATTTAAACCTAATAAGATGCCAACAAATCTTAATAATAAAGGATTAACTACATTTCCCGCTGTTCCCGCTGCGGAGATCCATCTTCATGTAGAAAATAACCAAATAACAGAAATACCTCCCTCAATTGGTTCCTTGGCCAACCTTAATAGATTTTACATCAGAAACAATAAAATCACCTCTATTCCCGCTGAGATTGGCAATTTAAATAAACTTCAACTTTTATTATTAGGAAACAATCAAATTTCAAATCTACCTATAGAAATTGGTAAATTAAATAATTTGGTTCAACTAAGAATAGAGAACAACAAAATAACAGAGTTGCCAAGAGAAATCGGCAACTTAACAAACCTGACCCATTTATTTCTCGAAAACAATCAAATTTCCTATTTACCGGAGGAAATTAAAAATTTGAAAAAACTTGTTCATCTATCTTTAGATGGTAACCCTATAGTCCTTCCAGAATCTTATGCAAAAAACAAACCCCAAGAAACCATAGCATACGTTCTTGAGCAACAAAATGACTTAGCCTCTAAGGATTCCCTCATCACCAGAAAGGCATACTATTTTACAAATGGAAATAAAGAAAGCGTAATAGACAAATACAAACATATTATCAATCAATTTGCATCCGACAAATCGGTTGATTTTATAGAAATAAGTTCTGCAAAGGAGGTTAAAAAAGATACTAATGTTGTTTTTATTATCGCTCCATTTGACGTACATCAAAATGAAAACTTAATTTTTGAAATTGCAGACAAATGCAAGAAACTTGGTGTTCGCTTTTTTGTGTTAACACAAAAGGGATTTATTGAGAAAGATTTTGATTCTGTAAATATAACCAAAGGAAAGGAGTTTGAAATCTTAGCTTCAACATTGAGCACTAGATATTCATCCGAATTTAATAATTTCAGTTCGTATGAAGAATTTGATAATTTGATCTTTGAAGCTTTAAAACAACACAAACCGAACATAAGACTTTCCAAATTGCACCTAATAAATATTGGGCACTTTTCAAATTTAGAATTAGACTTTAATAAAGATTTGACCTGTTTGATTGGGGAAAACGGGACAGGCAAAAGTACTATTCTGAGAGCTCTTGCACTTGCAGTTATAGGTCATAATCATAAGAGAATTGATGAAAAGGCAAAGATGGGCTTCCTAAAAATTCAAAACTTCACTGAGAGTGGGTTGATTTATAATGAGGGCTCTATTCGCTTAGATTATTCTATTGATGGAGATAAGTTCTATAATGAATTGAAATTTTCTGCTAATGACAATGGAAATGATATTTCGATTGTTCCAAATGGAGATTTTCAAATTGTATATAACAAATACAACTTAAAATCACTTATTGTGGGTTTCCCACAAGCACGTGGAAATGATGCAATAAATCAATCAGAGTTTATTTCTAATAAAATTACTCAACCTCATATAAATGATTTACTTCCCTTAATAAATAATTCTGACGATTTCAGGTTACGCTCATTTGCTGGTTGGATAGCAAATCTTTATTTTGATTCTGTCAAGAATAAAGAACACGCAAAAGAAGTTAGTAAAGAAGAATCTTTAATAAACGAAGCTTTTATTATCATTTCAAAAATCACCAAAAAAGGAATAAACTTTAAAACCGTCAAAGCTGTCGACCCGCCTGAAGTATGGGTAACTACTTATGATTCACCTAATGGAGTGCCATTGTATATGGTAAGCCAAGGTTTCAAGATCGTAATTGGTTGGATTGGATATTTACTTCAAAGATTTGTAAACACGTTTCCACTTTCAGAACCGAAATCTGCATTTAAAGAGAATGCTGTTTTAATTTTAGATGAAGTAGATACTTCGATTCACCCTGTATGGCAGTCTTCTTTTATTGATATTCTTAGGGAAACATTTCCTCAAACGCAGTTTATTTTCACGACGCACAGCCCTTTAATGATAGCTGGATTAGATAGAGAACAGTTTATTGAACTATCGATCGTTGAGAATGAAATAGTGGCTCTAAAAAATCAAACGGATACATGGTCCTTTACTTACCGAGACATACTTCAAAAGTTATTTGATACAGTCGACCCTGCACCAAAAAAAACTATTGAGGAATTAGAATTAATGTTGTCTAAATCATCCAATGCCTCTGAACAAGAGAGTATAAAAGAGAATATAAATAGGTTAAAAGAGAGCGAACAATTTGAGGATGAACTGGAACAATTTAGAGAAAAATTAGAGACCAAAGAAAAAGAGTTAGATGAATTAATCAAAAAATATAAAGACAAAACTAATTAGGATGCATTTCATAGGTAGAAACACATTTGCTAATGCACCCACCGTTGAACTTAATCAACTGCATTTAGAAGAACAGCAGAAATGGTTAGCCTATAAAACGTGGCTAAATACAAAATTGCCTCCACCAATTAATAAACCGGCAAGTAAATGGACAAGAGATTCTGTTAGGAACCCACTAACAGAGCTATTTAAAAATAATTGTGCTTATTGTGGCAACTATTCCGACAAAAACAATGACGGAGAAGTTGACCATTTCTTTCCAAAAGAATTAGACACAACAGCAACCTCAATTTATGCATGGGACAATTATGTTTGGGCTTGCCATTCTTGTAACAATAGGAAAAGAAATCATTATCCATTAATAAATCCTTGCGATGCAAATGAAACGGCTGAGATTTATTTTCATTCTTCAGATGGTCGTTATTTAGTCTATTCAAAAGCCTCAAACGACATTAAAGCAAAATTTAAATTAACAGAAGAACAGACCTACATCAATGGAAAAAAATGTCCAGAAAGAAGAAAAATTATTTTTAAGCAATTAGAGACTATTTATCTAAAGGACATAAACCTTTACAAGGAAATATACGACATCGAATTTGGTATTAATCCAAACTCAAATGACACTATGGTTATGTCTAACAAATTAGAACAAGCTATTCAAAACTTGAAAGAGTTCTTTGAAACAGAAGATTTTATTCTATTGAAAATGCAGACAATCGAAAACTTTAGACAAGCGAATATTCCGTTTACCTACACGTATGACGACTTTATTGAAAATTAATAAAAGCACTGGCTATAACACGGGTTTTGTGTCAGGCGGGCTGAAGTGCAAGCTTGAAGTTTTGTGCTTCTAATGAACTTTAGTTGTAATTTGAAGCTTTGTGCTTCGAAATCCGCCCAAATGCAAATCCCGAAACCGTTCTGTGCAATCTGAAAATCATAATGGAATTACAACCAATCAATGAAAATGTCGGAATTGAAGACCTAAATGATATCTTCGAAAAGTTCGATGAATTGAACACAAAACTAAATGATGTTGGATTGGAGATTTTCAAAAATGAAACTGACAGAAAATTATTATCCAAGCCAAGTCATTTTACATTTTCAATAGTTCACAGAGCAATCGAACTGAACAGAGGATTTAAAAATCTTTGCGATACAAATAATTGGATTACCGCGATTAATCTAATAAGATTACAGGCCGACAATTGTATGAGATTATATGCATTAGGTTTAGTTGCCGACCGACTTGACTTTTATAACAGAGTAATAAATGGAGAACACATAAGAAACATAAAAGACGCAGACGGAAATAAAATGACCGATATTTATCTTTCTAAAAAACTTGATGTTCTTTATCCTGGATTTAGGCTTCTTTATGAAAATTCAAGTGGACTAATTCATTTTTCAAAAGAACATATCAAAATAAATACTGATAAGATAGAAAATAATGATGATTTTATAATGCGCATACGATTAGCGGAAACTTCAGAGTTTTCAATCCACAAAAAAGTTGATTATGCTTTCAATATGTTCATTGTCGGAAAGGAGTTATTCAAACTCTTGAATGGCTACAAATTAAGTATGGCGGAATTTATGAAAAATTATGATTGAAAAAAGACTGCATACAACAATGTATAACCGCAATTACGGCGGATTCGACTATCCTTCGACTACGCTCAGGGCAGGCTCTAGAATCCACTCGGAATTGCTAACGTCAGTATCAAACCGAAAATTAACGCTTATTAACCCGTAACTGACGGTTATACGAGACCGTTGTATGCAATTTTATCAAAACTCACGCAGAAACAAATGGAAGTAAAATGCTTTAAAAATTTGGTCAATGAAAATTGTATTAAACTGAATCTTGAAAAGTTCAAAACTTCATATTTCAAAGATAGTAAAGACTCTATTACTTTCTTGATTTTGCGAAAATCAGGATATTCTACGAAATACTATTTGAGAGTAAAAACTGTATTAAAACCTCTTGAAAATAGTTTTGACAAATCTGAATTTATAAAACACGATATTTCCGATATTCTGTTAAGCCTTGATTCAGAAAATCCAGAGATTTTTGACCTTGAAAATAATATTTCTGACAATATTAGGACTGAAAAAATTAACGCATTTTTCCAAAACAATGTAAATAGGTGGCTGAAAATTCTTGAAAATAAAGAAACTGTAAAATCTGAATTTACTAAAAATGGATTTTTTTATTACCCTATACGAAACAAAAACTTAAAATAAACACCTAATAATAACCAAGAAAAACGTTGCACAACAATGGCTATAAGTAATTGCTTGTCCTCTCCCAAATTGAAGATTCCAACGGAATTTTCAATTTGGTGCATACATGCAAAGTTAAATGCTAATCCACGTAACTACTCATAACCGATACCGTTAGCGGGCATTGCCAACGATGGTTTCAAAAACAATTAATACATGTAATTATTAAGTTCTTATAGCAAATGCAAAAGTATTCCGTTTTGATATGTGTGATCATCTCCGTGCTTTTTCTTGTTATTGCCACCCTGTATTATCCGGGCGGTTCAATCCTTGATAAAAATGCTGTCGGCTTTGACTGGTCAAAGAATTTTTTCAGCAACTTATTTTTACCTAATGCACTCAATGGTTCTGAGAACCCTGCAAGGATTTGGGCGCTTATCGGCATGGTCTTCAATTCAATTGGATATGGACTTTTCTTTATTCATACCTCTCGTAAAATACCCCATAAGCATACAAAGTTGGTTTTAATATCCATTGGTGTTATTAATATGCTTTTCACCTTTCTTATTGCCACTCCCTTGCATGACATTATGGTAACGGTTTCAAGTACACTGACCATGATTGGATTGTTTTACATTACCATCTTTATCTTAAAAACAAAGATTCACTGGTTAAAGTTGTTTTGCATAGTGAGTCTACTCATTTTTTATTCCACTTTGTATTTGTATGGTGCTGGGAACTGGGGATTGTTGGCTGTAATGCAGAAAGTCACTTTTCTATGTTTTATGTTGTTGGTTTTGACTATCGAATATTTTACGAAGGCTGAAGATTTTCATCAAAACAAAACTGACCAAGTGTCAAAAACGACCCGCTAACATCACTCATGCACATGCAGGCTTTTAGGGCTTCGATTGACAAAAAGTGTTACATTTAAACTCAGTCCTTCGCAGGAAGTTCAGAAGTAAAAATCTCAGTCCGTGTATAACTGAGAACCGTTGGCGGTAATTAAAAAAAGAACAAATCGATAAATAAATAGACAAAATAAAGTTTGACATAATGTTTACAGTAGAACAAATCGAATCTGCTCACGGGAAAGTTAAATCAGGAGCTGATTTCCCAAATTATATTCAAGAAATCAAGAGAATAGGAGTCTTATCTTTTGAAACTTGGGTTGTTGACAGTCACACTGAATATTTTGGAGAAAATGGATTTCAAACCAGCTCTAAACCAAAATACGAGAATTTAATAATTGCAGACATTTCTGATAAAGACAAATTTGGAGAATATTTAAAAATCCACCAGAAGGGAAAAACCGATTATTTCACATTCTGTAATCATTGTGCAGAAACAGGAATCGAAAAATGGAATGTTGATTTAGAGAAAATGACTTGCACGTACTATGATAAAGCAGGAAATGAAATTTTAGTAGAAATTGTACCGACCATATAGAATACAGCGAACAGCCAACATAGTGTACAAGCAATAGCGGTATAGTGCTATTTGAAGTTCAGTAACTTAAAACCCGTAACTGACGGTTATACGAGACAGTTAGGCAAAATAAAAGGAATCCTAGCAACAAAAGAATTACTTATGAAAATATGCAAAGTCAATGTCCTAAAATTTATGGCTATTATAATTCTAATAATTTCCTTTTTTATAGCCTGCAGTCAAATTCAAAACAAATCAGAAACAAGCACGCAAACTAAAGCTGAAATATTCAATTCATATTTATCTGAATTACATGATAGGGGACAATTTAATGGAAATGCGCTAATCATAGAAAATGGCGAAATCGCATATCGGGGAACATTCGGAATAGGAAATTTTGAACCTATTGATTCATTGAAACTGAATTCTGTTTTTAGGTTAGGCTCCGTCAGCAAGCAATTTACGGCTATGGGGATTATGATGTTGAAAGAGGAAGGTAAGTTAACGTATGATCAGGACATACGGGATTTTATACCAGAGCTTCCCTACAAAGGAATAACAGTAAGACATCTGCTGAATCATACCTCTGGCTTGCCGGATTATTCAAGGATCATGAACGAACATTGGAAAGTAGAGTTGGCATATGATGATCCGGAAAAATTTATATCTGGCAATGAAGATGTTATAATGATGTTGTGTGAATACAAACCCACTGTCCATTTTACACCTGGGGAAAGATGGGAGTATAGCAATACTGGTTACAATTTACTTGCTACTATTATTTCAAGAATTTCTGGTATGTTATTTAATGAATATCTGCAAGAACATATTTTTATACCTGCTGAGATGACTAGCACTTTGGTTTATAAATATATCCCAGGTTTTGATGATAAAATGCCAAATCGGGTTTTTGGCTTTGGGACCAAATTTAACGGTATCGACAGGTTTACTACGGATTCTCATTACCTAAATGGTGCCTTTGGAGAAGGTGGAATATATTCTACTTTGGAAGACCTTATGAAATGGGACAGAATATTATATAATGATGTTCTTGTTTCAAAACAAACTTTGGAGGAGGCATTTTCACCAGGGAAACTGAATAATGGAAATTTAACGGATTATGGCTTTGGTTGGTTCATTGATAAATCACCAAACAATAAGAAAGTAGTCAAACACATGGGTGGTTGGGCAGGTTTCTTAACCAATATTTATCGTGAAATAGAAGAAAATAACTGTATAATAACATTAACCAATAACAATACGAGGTATTTCAATATAGATGATGGTTTAATCGATATTCTACACAACAAACCACCTAAATTCCCAAGAATATTTATTGCTGACGTAATAGGGAAAAAAGTTCAGAATGAAGGAATTAAAGCCTCTATACTATACTATAAAAAACTAAAATCAGAGCAACCGGATAACTATGTTTTTAATGAATATGAACTTAATTTTCTAGGATATGAATTGCTTGAAGATAAAAAGGTAGATGAGGCCATCGGTATATTTAAATTGAATATGGAGGAATATCCAAAATCTGCCAATGTTTATGATAGTTACGCAGATGCATTACTGTCAAAGGGAGATACGGTAAATGCCTTGATAAATTTCAAAAAAGTTCAAGACATTGATTCTGCTTTTTTTGAAATAAAGAAGAAAATTAATGCTATTGAAAAAAATACTATCCTTAACAATGACAATAATTAATTGCTGGTCAATACATTCAATAGTGCATGTTATCCACATAAAAAATGCCCCTCAATTAGGGGCATTTTCACGTTTTTTGTCCCGATGGCTATCGGGAGGTGATGATTAAACTCCTGATCAGCCTTTGGAAATATCTCCTGAACCTGATGATTTGGTGTTGATTTTTTTAGGGTTGCCACGATAATGGATGTCACCAGAACCGGATACCCTGGCATCGATGGCTTGGTTGGCCGTAACCCTAATGTCCGCAGAACCGGAAACGTTGGCCTTTACATATTCGGCTTCCAATTCATACGCCTTAATATCCCCTGAACCGGACACGGAAACTTCCAATTCATTGGCTTTTCCAGCCAAGTTGATATCGCCAGAACCAGCTAGTGACGCTTCTACATTCGTGGCTTCAACGGTTAGGCTGATGTCCCCGGAACCAGCAATACTGGTACTGAAATCGTTGGATTTAATAGTGGTCTTGCCCACAATGTCGCCAGAACCTGAAAGACTAACGGAACTGATGGATTCTACAGGAACGGTGATCTTAATGCCCCTATTCCAAGAAGAAGGCCTTAGGTTCACATTGTTCTCGGTCTTGATCACGAGTTTACCGTTCTTTACTTCGGTTACGATATGCTCCAAAAGGTTAGCCTCGCCATCCAAGGTGATTTCACCTTCCTTACCGGCTACTAGGTCCACATCGAACCAACCTGCCAAGGAAACCCCGTCATATTCCCCAACGGAACGTTCAATGGTAACATAATTTCCGTCCCCATTAACCTTTTTCCACCATTGTGCCTGTGAAACCGTAACCGCGCTCAATGCAAGTGCCAGTGTGATGATTTTTTTCATGATCTTGTGTTTTAATTGTTTTTTGATTTGATATTAATTTTGAAAAAATGTGATGCCTCCGTAATCGCTGGTAATGCTGACTCGTTTGCCTGAGTTTGCCTTACCGTAGAAGCCTTTGTAATATTTTTCGTTTGATTTTTCCCTGCTGATGTTGATCTCAAAATCCTCCTTGCCGCTTACGCCTGCATATTCCGTAGTGATTTCAAAGTCAAAGTGGTAATCGGGGTGGTACCCAATCTTGATACCGGTATAATCGGTACGTATTTCAACGTTCCCAGCATCTGGGGCCAATTGGTCGATCTTGATGGAACCGTAATCGCTGTTCACCGATACATCGCCATGAACCTTACCCAGTTTAATTCCGATATAGTCGCCATTGCCCTGTACATTTTTCACTTCTTTGGCCTCCATGGAACCGTAGTCGCTGGAGTAGGAGAGATTGCCCATTTCCCCTATGACAGCGTTGGTATAATCGGCCTTTATGGTCAGGTCGCCTGCTTTTTCAATGGTAAACCCAGAGTAATCGGCCACTATCTCGGCACTGTTGATATAATCAAAAGTAGACCGGGAGGTGTAATCGAAACGGAGTTCGTTGTTACGGCCACGTAGTTCGCCAATTTCCATTTTGCCATAGTCACAGCTGATCTTGGCGTGTCCATCTATTCGGTCCAAGAAAATGCTGCCGTAATCGTTGTTGAGGTTTACGCTGTTCTTCACGGGCAGTTTAATGGTGTAGTTTACCTGTACGCTCACACTGTTGCGTTTACCCCAGTTCCATCCCCAGCCATTGTTGCGATCCCCAAAAAGGGTTCTGGCGGATACCATGCTGGAACTGTTCTCAAATTCCACATCGATTTCGTTCAAACGTTCCACAACACGTTCCTCATTGTTGCCATTGGTCTTGATGTGCACCTCGATCTCTACCCGGTTTTCGTTCCAGGAAGTAATGTTGAGGTTACCATAACTGTTGCTCACTTTAAAAAGGGCGTCGGAGTTTACGTTGAATTCCTTTTTAATGGTCTTCTCCTTGGTATACTTACCGTCCATGTTATCACGGTCTACACTTGCATTGATGGCAATGGGAATCAAAGCCAAAGCGAAAAGGATATTCTTAAATAATAAAGCTTTCATCTTTTTGTGATTTTAAATTCTTGATGTTTTCTATTTGGCTCAAAACTTCTTTCAATAAATCGATTCGGGTCTGGAAATTGATGATCATGGCATTCAGGATGATTTTGCTATCCCCACCGTTGACCAAATCGTGCTCAAGCGCCGTGTAATCTTTCTGTAATCTTTGCAATTGTGCCAAAGTGTCGTCTACCAGTTGGGCGGTCTCTGGCGATTTTTCGTCCTTTAGTTGTTGTACTTGTTGCTCGATCACGTTGGCAAAATAGAACTCGGTCTTGGACACCTCGGGGGCAATTTCCACCACTTGTTCCTTCAAAGAAGGCGTTGGTCCGAAGGCTTGGTACCCCAAAATGGCCACCAAGGCTATGGATGCCGCTATGGAAAGTGGTTTCCACCAGGTAGGTCTCTTTTTGTTTAGGGATACAGTGCCGTTGGCCTGGTTCAATTTTTCCAAGAACCGTTGTTGGTGTCCCAATTGTGGTTCTTCCATGTCAAACGCTCCCTGTAACCTTTCAAACAAATTGTCTATACTATCCTTCTTCATAACTAAACATTTAAGGTCAATTTATTTCTAAGGCTTTCTTTGGCCCTCGAAATGGTGGTTCTACAATTAGCATAGCTAATGTTCATTATTTCACTTATTTCTTCGTAATCGTACCCTTCAATTAAATGTAAGGTCAAAGAAACTCTGTAATTGTCTTTCAAACTTTTCATGGTTTCCATTACTTTTTGAGCCTTCAGTTCTGTATAACCATTTTGATCCGAAGCAACTCCATCATTATCTTCGACCTTGTACATTACATCATCCAAATCCACAGTCCAATTTTTCTGCTGCTTTTTGTAATGATAGATACTGTTATTGATCACGATCCGCTTTAACCAAGCCCCGAAGGTGACGTCCCCCTTGAAGGTATCCAGTTTGGTGAATGCGCTCAGGAACGATTCCTGCATCACATCCTCGGCCTCTGCTGGATCTTTTACAATCCTAAAGGCAGTGTTGTACATAGCCTTGTAATAGCGATTGTAAATCTCTAATTGCGCGCTGGGTTTTCCCTGTTTGCACAACTCGAGCAGTGCATCAATATGTTCATTTATGTGGCTCAAAAAATGAATGGTTTGTCTAATAGATTGTGGAATTTACCAATTGTTACACTTTTTTCTAAAAATTTACTTTTTAATGGCACAGGAATTGCCTTTTAAGAGGGGGTTAAAAGCCTAAAATCCATAATTGTTGTTGATAATGAGGGTGTTGAATGGGTTTTTAATTAGATTTAATTTGATGTTTTTTTGTCGATTATGACAAAATGACCGAAAAGAAGATACAGGAGAGATGAAAATATCAAAATTTGACAATATTGACTTTCAGGGATTGGACGAAGATGCGGAATTGATTCCGTTGCTTACCCCTGAAGACGAGGAACAGATGAACAATGAGGCGTTGCCGGACACCTTGCCCGTGCTGCCCCTACGCAATACCGTTTTGTTTCCTGGTGTGGTGATTCCCATTACCGCAGGAAGGGACAAATCCATCAACTTGATCAAGGATGCCAACAATGGCAGCAAGACTATCGGTGTGGTTTCCCAAAAGGATGAACTTACCGAAAACCCAGGGGTAGAGGATATCAATACCTTGGGAACGGTGGCCCGTATCCTAAGGGTGTTGCAAATGCCGGATGGCAATACCACGGTCATCATTCAAGGTAAAAAAAGGTTCCAGATTGAGAGCATCGTTTCGGAAAAACCCTATTTGACCGCCAAGATCAAGGAGGCCAATGAGGAAAGACCGACCAAAGGCAGTAAGGAGTTCGAGGCCATCATCGATTCCATCAAGGATCTGGCCTTTAAGATCATTAAGGACAACCCGAACATTCCAAGTGAGGCCACTTTTGCCATCAAGAACATTCAGAGCAATTCGTTCTTGATCAATTTCGTGTCCTCCAATCTGAACCTTTCGGTAGCGGAGAAACAGCAATTGTTGGAGATTCCGAACCTTCAGGAAAGGGCATTGGCCACCCTGAAGTACATGAACATGGAACTCCAAAAACTGGAATTACGCAACGATATCCAGAGCAAGGTCCGTAGTGATATGGACCAACAGCAACGGGAGTATTTCCTTCACCAACAGATGAAGACCATCCAAGAAGAGTTGGGTGGCATCTCTTATGAAGAAGAGGTGGACGAAATGCGCGAAAAGGCCAAAGGCAAAAAATGGAGCAAGAAGGTGCAGGAGCATTTTGAGAAGGAACTGGGTAAAATGCAGCGCATGAACCCCCAAGTTGCCGAATACTCCATCCAACGTAATTATTTGGACCTGATCTTAGATCTGCCTTGGGACAATTATTCCAAGGATAAATTCGACCTAAAAAGGGCGCAACAGATTTTGGATCGCGACCATTATGGTTTGGAAGATGTAAAACGAAGAATCATTGAATACTTGGCCGTCCTTAAATTGAGGAACGATATGAAATCGCCCATTCTTTGTCTGTACGGACCTCCCGGGGTGGGTAAAACCTCGTTGGGTAAATCCGTAGCGGAAGCTTTGGGTAGGGAATATGTGCGCATGTCCTTGGGTGGATTGCGCGACGAGGCCGAAATCCGCGGACACCGCAAAACCTATATCGGTGCCATGCCCGGTAGGGTGATCCAAAGCTTGAAAAAGGCCGGTACGTCCAATCCAGTTTTTATTTTGGATGAAATCGATAAGCTGTCTAACAGCCATCAAGGAGACCCTTCATCAGCTATGCTGGAGGTATTGGATCCCGAACAGAACAACGAATTCCATGACAACTTCTTGGAAATGGGCTATGACCTTTCCAAAGTCATGTTCATTGCCACGGCCAATAGCTTGTCTACCATTCAGCCTGCATTGTTGGATCGTATGGAGATCATCAACGTGACCGGTTATACCATCGAAGAAAAGGTAGAAATCGCCAAACGTCATTTGTTGCCCAAACAATTAAAAGAACACGGCTTATCTGCCAACGATTTAAAAATCGGCAAGGCCCAATTGGAAAAGATTGTGGAAGGCTACACTAGGGAGTCCGGCGTTCGGAACTTGGAAAAACAATTGGCCAAAATGGTGCGGTATGCTGCAAAATCCATCGCCATAGAGGAAGAGTACAATATTAAGATCTCCAATGAGGATGTGGAGAAAATATTGGGTCCGGCCCGTTTGGAACGCGACAAGTACGAGAACAATGATGTGGCCGGTGTGGTCACCGGTTTGGCGTGGACCAGTGTGGGGGGAGATATCCTTTTTATCGAGTCCATACTTTCCAAAGGAAAGGGCCAACTTAACATTACCGGTAATTTGGGCCAGGTGATGAAGGAATCTGCCACCATTGCCATGGAGTACATCAAATCCAATGCAGAGTCATTTGGCATAAACCCCGATGTGTTCGATAAATACAATGTACACATCCACGTGCCCGAAGGAGCCACTCCAAAAGATGGCCCAAGTGCAGGTATCACCATGCTAACGTCTTTGGTGTCCCTATTTACTCAACGCAAGGTGAAAAAGAGCTTGGCCATGACAGGAGAGATCACCCTTAGGGGTAAGGTTTTGCCAGTGGGTGGTATCAAGGAAAAAATCTTGGCCGCGAAAAGGGCAAGGATAAAAGAGATCATTCTGTGTGAGGAAAACAAAAAGGACATCGAGGAAATCAAGGCAGATTACCTGAAAGGGTTGACCTTCCATTATGTGACCGATATGAGTGAGGTAATTGATATAGCCGTGACCAACCAGAAGGTGAAAAATGCCAAAACACTGTAATTGGATGATGGGTGTCATAAAATTATCATGACATTTCTGCCTATTTTTAGCCCATGGGAAAAATTACAATAGCAATTGACGGATATTCATCAACGGGAAAAAGCACCATCGCCAAACGGTTGGCCAAATCGCTGAACTATATTTATGTGGACACTGGGGCCATGTACAGGGCAGTGACGCTTTATGCATTAAACCACGATTTGATCAATGAAAAGGGCGAGATCAATGCACCCAAATTGGTGGAGGCTTTGCCTGATATTGTCCTAAAATTTGTTCCCAATCCCGAAACAGGTCGTGCCGACATGCACATGAACGGGCAAAATGTGGAGGAAGAAATCCGCTCCATGAGGGTTTCCGGGAAAGTGAGCAAGGTTTCTGCCATAAAGGAAGTCCGGGAAAAGTTGGTGAACATGCAGCAGCAAATGGGCAAGGACAAAGGTATTGTGATGGATGGAAGGGATATCGGTACCGTAGTGTTCCCTGATGCGGAACTCAAATTGTTCATGACGGCCTCGCCGGAAACCCGAGCCGCCCGTAGGTACAAGGAGTTGCTGGAAAATGGGGAAGAGGTAAGCTATGCCGAAGTCCTTAAAAATGTACAGGAAAGAGATCTGATCGATTCCACCCGAAGCATTTCACCACTTAAAAAAGCCAAGGACGCCATTGAATTTGACAATAGCGATATGGGATTGGAAGAACAGTTTGAACGCGTACACGACTTTGCCCAACGCGTGATTGCGAAGAAGGGGTAAATTGCATAGAATTTTAGATTGTACTTATCGGTTAGTGTGAGGATAGTTGAGTGTGCAAGCAACTAACTTACTAAAATGGAACAAACCAGAGGAAAATCCACAGGATTTTCCGAGTAGGCTAGAACCAGGCAATTATTTTTACACGTTGTTAGCAAACGTTTTTTTTTCAGATATATATTTTTCAATGTCCGAAATCCAATTCTGCTCTATCCATAGGTCTTTTCCAAATTCTTTTAATTGATATAGTGTGAATTCGGGTTTCAATTCTTTTAAAAATTCCAACCCCTGATTTATTGCTAATTTTAAAATATTGTCAATAAAGTCAGAAGCATCTTTTTCGGACATATTTTCTAAATCTATTGGTAAATTCCCATTTCCGACATACTCATTTATTTTCTCGTAATCATATCGGTAATTATTTAACCCATCTCGCATCAATTTTTTTAAGTCCGAAGGATTAAACACAAACGGTGAAACTTGAGGTAACATAATTTTGTCGGGATATTCTCCATCAAGGTTTTTCATAAATGTGTGGCAGTAAACAAAGGTAAATCCGAAAAACAAAGTCCTTTTTGTGTTTTTGTATATAATAAAAAACTCAGTGTCATTTTGTTTTACATAGTGACTATTCTGTCTCCAAAATCCGTGATTTCGTAAAACCTCATCAGCTTGTTTATAGTAGATTTCGTTAAATTCAGAGTGCGTCATTTCAAATGTTTGCTAACATTATTAGATACGAATCGTTTTTAATGATTTATATCGCCCGATATCTACCCTTTGGCAGTCAGGAGTGAAGGTAGCAGAATTTCTTGATAAATGTGGAAGTGACGGTTAGGAATCTAAATCAAAGAGGCTATCCAAAAAGATGATTTCCGTCAACCTGAACTTGTTTCAGGTTCGCATAATGATTTGTTTGTCAATAGGATGGGATTCTGAAATGAATTCAGAATGACGTATTTCAATACTTTTTCAGATAGCCTCTTGATGCCTTTGTTTCTACAAATTCGGAATCACCAACACCTGATCGGGGTGGATCAAATCTGGGTTCTTCAAAATGTTGGTATTGGCCTCAAAAATCTGTTTGTACTTCATGGCATCGCCATAATAATGCTTGGCGATCTTGCTCAATGATTCTCCGCTTTTTACGGTATGTCTGGCATAAATGGAATCATCCTCTACCGTAATATTGGCTTTGATATCGCTGGGATGCTCACCTCCAATTTCCTTGATCTTGTCCCATAACAGGTCTTTTTCGTATGGGGTAGAGGTTTTTCCCTTTATCTTCAGAACGCCGTTTTCTTCCGAAACATCGCCGTCCTTAACGTTCAACTTTAGACCTAGATCCAACACGGGTTGATACTTTGCTTTTACGCTCATAATGGTAATTTTTACAGTTAACAATTAGAACCTTCAAGATAGCCATAAACCGCAAATTTTCCAGTTAAATAATGGTTATAGTTTTTTTGGGTCAACCTTTTGTGCATATGCTTTGTGAATCAAGAATTTAATTGTATTTTTGCACTCCTTTTTAACAAAGCAGCAAGAGGAAAAAGGAATTTGAAATCAATGTAAAAACCACTTCCGCGGTAATTGTTCAACTCTTGTAAAACGTGGAATACAAATTTAAATCAGCAAATGGCTGAAGAAAAAGCAACCGTTGAGGCAACTGAAACTGCCACAGCACAAGTAAAAGAGGCAACTCAGGCCCAGCAAGATCCAAAAGAATTTCTTGAAAATTTTGACTGGGACAGGTACGAAGAAGGAATTGAGCGTGTAGACGATAGCAAGCTTAAGGAATTCGAGAATCTTGTTGAGGAAAATTTTGTGGACACTGCCGATGAGGAAGTAGTGGAAGGAACAGTGGTTCACATGACCGACCGTGAGGCCATCATCGACATCAACGCAAAGTCTGAAGGGGTTATCTCCTTGAACGAGTTCCGTTACAACCCTAACCTTAAGGTAGGTGACAAAGTAGAGGTACTTATTGACATTCGCGAAGATAAGACCGGTCAATTGGTGTTATCACACAGAAAAGCCAGAACCATCAAGGCCTGGGATCGTGTGAACAATGCCCATGACAAAGAAGAGATTGTACAAGGTTATGTTAAGTGTCGTACCAAAGGTGGTATGATCGTAGATGTATTCGGAATTGAGGCGTTCTTGCCAGGTTCCCAAATCGACGTGAAACCTATCCGCGATTACGATCAGTACGTAGGTAAGACCATGGAGTTCAAAGTAGTGAAGATCAACCACGAGTTCAAGAACGTAGTGGTATCTCACAAAGCTTTGATCGAAGCGGATATCGAAGAACAGAAAAAAGAGATCATCGGTCAGTTGGAGAAAGGCCAAGTATTGGAAGGTGTTGTGAAAAACATCACTTCTTATGGAGTCTTTATCGACCTTGGAGGTGTGGATGGTTTGATCCACATTACCGACCTTTCTTGGAGCCGTATCAACCACCCCAACGAGGTTGTTGAACTTGACCAGAAATTGAACGTGGTAATCCTTGATTTCGATGATAACAAATCTAGGATCCAATTGGGTCTTAAGCAGTTGGAGAAACACCCATGGGATGCTCTTGGGGATGAGATCAAAGTAGGAGACAAAGTTAAAGGTAAAGTAGTGGTTATTGCTGATTACGGTGCCTTTATCGAAGTAGCTGATGGTGTTGAAGGTTTGATCCACGTTTCTGAAATGTCCTGGTCTACCCACTTGAGATCTGCTCAGGATTTCGTGAACGTAGGTGACGAGG
This sequence comes from Allomuricauda sp. M10, assembly GCF_020782875.1. Lineage (GTDB taxonomy): Bacteria > Bacteroidota > Bacteroidia > Flavobacteriales > Flavobacteriaceae > Flagellimonas. Next base: position 39,901 of record NZ_JAJGBN010000005.1, read on the forward strand.
TTGAGGCTGTTGTTTTGACTTTGGATAGGGAAGACCGCAAAATGTCTTTGGGCATTAAGCAATTGACTCCAGATCCATGGACCGACATCACGTCCAAGTACCCTGTAGGTTCCAAGCACAAAGGAATCGTAAGGAATTTCACCAACTTCGGCGTATTCGTAGAGTTGGAAGAAGGAATCGACGGTTTGATCTACATTTCTGACCTTTCTTGGACCAAGAAAATCAAGCACCCATCCGAGTTTGTTGCCGTAGGCGATACTTTGGAGGTTGAAGTATTGGAATTGGACGTTGAAGGACGTAAGTTGAGCTTGGGTCACAAACAGACCACAGCCAACCCATGGGATAAATATTCCGAGGATTTTGGTGAAGGTACCGTTCATACCGCTTCTATCGCTGAGGTGGTTGACAAAGGTGCTACCATCAACTTTAACGAGGATATCGTTGGATTCGTTCCATCAAGACACATGGAAAAAGAAGACGGTAAGAAACTTGTAAAAGGTGAAACAGCCGAGTTCAAGATCATCGAGTTCAATAAAGATTTCAAACGTGTTGTGGCAAGCCACACCGCTATCTTTAGGGAGCAAGAAGAGAAGAACGTGAAAGCTGCCAAAGGCAGGGCTACCACTTCTGATGAAGCTGCACCAACATTAGGTGATGCCAATGCCCAATTACAGGCGTTGAAAGACAAAATGGAGGCAGCTGCCAAAAAGAAATAATCACATTTCTTATATAAAGAAAGCCCCGCTGGAAACAGTCGGGGCTTTTTTTATGCCTTCAACATTTTAAAGAATTGTTTACTTTTGCATACAACTGAGTCGGTTGCAATTCCTATGAGTCAAAAAGTACTGCTTACTTCCAAAGAGATCAACATCATACTGCACCGGCTGGCCTGTCAGCTCTTGGAAAACCATCTCGATTTTAAGGATACCGCACTGGTGGGCATTCAGCCTCGCGGCGTTTTTTTGGCCGAAAGATTGGCCAAGATCCTGAAAACAGAGTACAAGGTGAAGGATATTGCCCTTGGTTTTCTGGACATTACATTTTTTAGGGATGATTTTGGAAGGGGAGAAATCCTAAAAGCCAATTCCACCAAAATGGATTTTCTGGTTGAGGATAAAAAAGTGGTCTTCATTGATGATGTGCTTTATACGGGAAGAAGTATTCGGGCGGCACTTACGGCCATTCAGTCCTTTGGAAGGCCCAAGAGTATTGAATTGTTGACCTTGATCGATAGAAGATTTAGCAGACACTTGCCCATTCAGCCCAATTACCGCGGTAGGCAGGTAGATGCTATCAATAAGGAGAAAGTTAAGGTGATGTGGGAAGAAAATGACGGGGAGGATATTGTTTATTTAGTTAGCAAATAGAAGAAAATGAGCGAATTGAGCGTAAACCACTTGTTGGGAATCAAATATCTGAACAAAAAGGATATACAGCTCATTTTTGAAACCGCCGACCATTTTAAGGAGGTTATCAATAGATCTATTAAAAAGGTCCCCACCCTTCGGGACATCACCATAGCCAACATCTTTTTTGAGAACAGTACCCGTACACGGTTATCCTTCGAGCTGGCCGAAAAAAGGTTGTCCGCCGATGTGGTGAACTTCTCGGCAGCCCAATCTTCGGTGAAGAAAGGGGAAACCTTGATCGATACCGTGAACAACATCCTATCCATGAAGGTGGATATGGTGGTGATGCGTCACCCTAATCCAGGGGCAGGTATTTTTCTTTCCAAACACGTAAAAGCTTCCATAGTAAATGCTGGTGACGGAGCACATGAGCATCCAACCCAGGCCTTGCTGGATTCCTTTTCCATTCGGGAAAAGTTGGGAGAAGTAGGTGGAAAAAACATTGTGATCGTTGGGGATATTCTACATTCCAGGGTAGCACTCTCCAATATTTTTGCCTTAAAATTACAAGGGGCCAACGTAAAAGTATGTGGGCCTAAAACCTTGATTCCCAAATATATAACTTCCTTAGGGGTTGAAGTGGAAACCGATTTGCGCAAAGCATTGGAATGGTGTGATGTGGCAAACATGCTTCGCGTTCAGAATGAGCGCATGGATATAAGTTACTTTCCCTCCACCCGAGAATATACCCAACAGTTCGGGGTGAATAAACAGCTGTTGGACAGCTTGGACAAACAGATTGTGATCATGCACCCAGGCCCTATCAACCGTGGCGTGGAGATTACAAGTGATGTGGCGGATTCCGACCAATCCATAATTCTGCATCAAGTGGAAAATGGAGTGGCAATCCGTATGGCAGTACTCTATTTATTGGCATCAAAAATTAAGTAAGATGATTTTCGACAAAGATGGAACCACCACCATTGTTTTTCAGGAGAAGACTTCGCTTTCGACCTTCATGGAAAACCTGAACAATGCTTACCCCAAGTTGAAACACGATCATATTGTTATCAACCTTTTTTCTTTCAACAAGATTTCGGCCAACGATATCTTGGAATTTTTGGATTTGTCCAATGTGCACAAACACTCCGGAAAATCATTCGTATTGGTGACAGATAAGGTTTCCTATGACGATATACCAGATGAAATAAGTGTGGTTCCCACTTTACAGGAAGCCAAAGACCTTATCGAAATGGAAGAAATAGAACGCGATCTAGGTATTTGAAAATTGAAAACGAATCCATTTGGTCAAAGAGACCAATGAAATTATTCAAATCATTAAGCTTCTGGCTTCTATGGTAAAGTCCTCAAAACAGAATGCTTAAATTGCAATGGATAGTTTTTAACTTTCCATTTTTAATTTACCATTAGTGAAATTAACCATACTAGGCTGCTATTCGGCAACACCGAGAACGTTTACCAATCCTACCTCCCAGGTGCTCGAGATTCAGAACCACCTATTTTTAATTGATTGCGGCGAAGGAACTCAAGTACAATTGAGAAAGTACAAAGTGAAATTTTCGCGCATCAACCATATTTTCATTTCCCATTTACACGGCGATCATTTCTTTGGTTTACCAGGACTTATCTCCACATTTAGATTGTTGGGTAGGGAAAAGGAACTCCATATATACGGTCCCAAAGGGATTAAGGAGGCGGTGACTCTTTTCCTGAAATTGGGTGATTCCTGGACCAATTATCCTTTGATTTTTCATGAGTTGGAATCGAAAGAATCGGAACTGATTATGGAAGATAGTAAAGTTTCCGTCCAGACCATTCCTTTGGAACACCGGGTATACACCAATGGTTTTTTGTTCAAGGAGAAAGAATCTCCCCGAACATTGGATGTGGAGGCGGCCCAACGTTATGGAGTGGACCGGAGCCAATTCAATAATATTAAAAAGGGGCACGATGCCTTGGATGAAAATGGCAAGTTAATCCCAAACAAAAAACTCACCCATGATCCACCCAAACCCAAAAGCTATGCTTTCTGTAGCGATACGGTTTATAATGAGTCGATTGTTCCGTTGATCAAAGGAGTGGATGCAGTGTATCACGAATCTACTTTTTTGGAAACCGAGGTACATCTTTGCGACCGAACCAAACATTCCACCGCAAAGCAAGCTGCACAAATAGCCAAATCGGCAAAGGTTGACCAATTGATCTTGGGGCATTATTCCACGCGATACAAATCCATTGAACTTTTTAGGGAAGAAGCCTTGACCGTTTTCCCAAAAGTGGAGTTGGCCGATGATGGTAAGGTCTTTGATTTCTAGGATTGCGATTTGGTATTCTCAATTTAAAGCCAAACATGTCTTTTTGAATAAGCGTTGCGGTGAGAAATCTAAATTTTGATGAGCAACGATAATTTGTCCTTCAAGTTTATATGGTAATCCGTGGTTTTTGGGATTTCTCGACTGCGCTCGAAATGACCTAGCCTTTTTCCTTTCACTCATCAACCATCAACCATCAACCATCAACCATCAACCATCAACCATCAACCATCAACCATCAACCATCAACCATCAACCATGAACCCTTAACCCTTAACCCAAAACCATTAATAATAACCAATTGAATTATCATTTCCTCCTTTGAAGAGATTCGAATTTTAACGAACTTCACATCATGCAAAAAGACCTGAGCAATTACCGGAAATCATACGAAAAAAGCGAGTTGACCGAGGATTCCATCAAGGAAAATCCATTGGAGCAATTCCAAAAATGGTTTTACGAAGTGGAGGCATCCGATGGAGTGGACGAAGCCAATGCGATGACGGTTTCTACCATAGGTCTGGACGGATTCCCTAAGAGTAGGGTCGTATTGATGAAAAAGTATACCCACGAGGGTTTTATCTTTTACACCAACTACAATAGTGAGAAGGGCAGGGCCATAGCCAAGAATCCTTCAGTTTGTCTATCCTTTTTCTGGCCCAATATGGAGCGTCAGGTCATCATTAAAGGTACTGCGGAGAAAGTGGCAGAGAATCTTTCGGACGGATATTTTGAATCACGGCCTGTAGGAAGTCAATTAGGCGCCATAGTTTCCGATCAGAGTGAGGTAGTAGCATCTCGTGAAGTGTTGGAAAAAGCATTGAAAGATTTGGAAAAAGCATACGAGGGTAAGGAAGTGGAAAGGCCTTCACATTGGGGAGGTTATTTGGTTCGCCCAATTTCCATGGAATTTTGGCAAGGTAGACCCAACCGCCTTCATGATAGGATACGCTACACCCTTCAAGAAGATTATGATTGGAAAATAGAACGATTGGCACCATAAATCAATCCATATGAAACAGATTATTTTGATGCGGCATGGTAAATCAACCTGGGATTATGACGTTTCCGACAAGGATAGACCGCTACAGGAAAAGGGTATAAAGGATGCCAATGTGGTTTCCAATACCTTCCGCATGCATGCCCCTAAGTTGGATTTTGCCTTTTCCAGTCCCGCTATCCGTGCCCTTCATACCAGTATGATCTTTGTTCGCAATCTGGGCTTGGACCTTGCCCAATTCCGGGTAGAAAAATGCCTTTACGATTTCTCTGGGGATGGCGTTCAGCAGTTTGTTTCCAATTTGGACAATAATTTAAATACAGTGGCCATTTTTGGACACAATTATGCCTTTACTTCGCTTGCAAATAGCTGGGGAGATCAGTATATTGAAAACGTTCCCACGGCAGGGCTGGTCCACATTACTTTTGATGTGGATGAATGGTCGCGGATCTCAAAGGGAACCACTAAACAAATGGTCTTTCCAAAACACTTGAATAAATAAATGATCAAGACAAAGAATGAATATATAAATCGGGAAATCAGTTGGTTACATTTCAATGCCCGTGTACTTCAAGAGAGTAACGACAAAAAAGTACCACTGATTGACCGACTACGGTTTTTAGGAATTTTCAGTAACAATCTCGATGAGTTCTTCAAGGTTCGCTATGCTACCGTAAAGCGCATTGTGGAAGCGGGTAAAACCGGAAAGAGCGTATTGGGGGGCGAAAGGGCAAAGGACCTTTTGGAAGAAATCACCAAGATCGTGATTGCCCAACAGGCGCGGAGTTTGGAAATTTTCAAGGCCATTGAGAAGGAATTGCGTCAGGAAAATATTTTCATCATCAACGAAAGGGAAGTCACCGAAAGCCAGGCCGAATTCATCAGGGATTACTTTTTCAAAAAAGTGAACCAGGAGTTGATGACCATCATCTTGAACGACCTGAACGAATTTCCCCTTTTGAAGGACACCGCCGCTTATTTGGCAGTGAAGATCGTGATGAAGAACGGCTCAGCGGCAGGTAAACATAACCGATACGCCCTAATTGAAATCCCCAAAGGCATTGACCGTTTTATCGTGCTTCCAAAGGAAGGTGACAAGGATTACATCATCATGCTGGACGATTTGATCCGGTTCTGTTTGGACAATGTGTTTACCATGTTCGAGTTCGAATCTATTTCGGCCCACATGATCAAGATTACAAGGGATGCCGAGTTGGATATCGATAATGATTTGAGTAAGAGTTTTATCGAAAAAATCTCTACCAGTGTGGAGCACCGTAAGATCAGTGATCCTGTTCGGTTTGTGTATGACAAGAAAATTGATAAGGATACCCTTCAGTTCCTAAAGGAAAAAATGGATATCATGGGTACTGACAGTGTCATTCCTGGTGGTAGATACCATAATAGAAGGGATTACATGGGATTCCCAAGTTTGGGAAGACATGACCTCATGTATGAAAAAATTGACCCATTACCAGTAAAGGGTTTGAGCATGAAGGGAAGTCTTTTGGACATGATCGCCCATAAAGATTACATGATCTATGCGCCTTACCATACATTTAGCTACGTGACCAAGTTTTTAAGGGAAGTGGCCCTGGATCCAAAGGTGCGTTCCATTAAGATTACCATTTACCGTTTGGCAAGCGATAGCCAGATTGCATCCGCCCTGGTCAATGCCGTAAAGAATGGCAAACAGGTAACCGTGCAGATTGAGCTTCAGGCAAGGTTTGACGAGCAGAACAACATCGAATATGCCAACTATCTGCAGGCGGAAGGGGTGAATTTGATTTTTGGGGTTCCAGGATTAAAGGTCCATAGTAAAATCTGTATGGTGGAACGTGAGGAAGCCGGGGAATTGAAACGTTATGGATTCATCAGTACAGGTAATTTTAACGAATCCACGGCCAAGATTTACACAGATTATACCTTATTCACCGCCCACGAAGGCATTTTGAAGGACATGAGTAAGGTGTTCGAGTTCTTCGAAACCAATTATAAGATCAATAAGTACAAGCATTTGGTGGTATCTCCGCATTACACCAAATCCACTTTTATGAAGTTGATAGACAAGGAAATAGCGAATGCCAAGCATGGTAAGGAAGCCTATATCAAAATAAAGATGAACAGTCTTACCTCTTATGAAATGGTGGATAAGTTGTACGAGGCTAGCAGGGCAGGAGTAAAGATCCAAATGATTGTGCGGGGTATCTGTTGCTTGATTCCCGGTGTTGAAGGAATGAGTGAAAATATTCAGGCCATCAGTATTGTGGACAAGTTTTTGGAACACCCTAGAATGTTTGTTTTTGGCAATGGAGGCGATCCAAAAATCTATATTTCATCTGCTGACTGGATGACCCGTAACCTTGATTTCAGGGTTGAAGTAGGATGCCCTATCTACGATCCTGATATTCGACAAGAGCTTTTGGATACTTTTGATATTTCATGGAGGGACAATCTCAAGGCGCGTGTTTTTTCGGCAAAACAAGATAATGCCTACAGAAAACGTGTTGCCGGTGAAGCTGAACTAAGGTCTCAATTTGAGATGTATTATTACTATCAGAGGAAATTGGAATCCTAATACCACACTATTTGGTCATACGCAAATTTGCAGCCATTGATATTGGTTCGAACGCGATCAGGCTGCTCATCAACAACGTGATAGAACAAAAAGGTAAACCTACCATCTTCAAGAAGAGCGAGTTGGTACGGGTGCCAGTGCGCTTGGGCGAGGATGCCTTCATCCGTGGAGAAATTTCCCCTAAAAGTGAGTCGCGGCTGGTAAATACCATGAAATCTTTTGATTACTTGATGCAAGTGTATGGCATCGAAAAATTTATGATCTGTGCCACTTCCGCCTTGCGTGAAGCCAAGAATGGCACTGATGTGGTTCAAAGGGTCATCAAAGAGACTGGAATGCCCATTGAGGTTATCGATGGAAAAAAAGAAGCCATGATCATTGCTTCAACCGATCTTAAGGACATTATCAAAACGGATGGACATTATCTGTATGTGGATGTGGGCGGTGGTAGCACCGAGTTTACCATTTTTGAAAAAGGTGTGCCTAAGGTTTCCCGTTCTTTTAAAATTGGCACTGTTAGATTGTTGAACAATCTGGTTGATGATTCGGTTTGGGATGAAGTAAAAATGTGGATCAAATCCAATATCCCCTTGGATGGGACTGTGGAAATCATCGGCTCGGGTGGAAATATCAATAAACTGCATAAAATGTCAGGCCGAAAGTTGGGCCAGCCCCTTTCTTATATCTGGCTAAAAGGGCAATACCAATTTTTGAACAACATGGCTTATGAAGATAGGGTAGCGGTGTTGGGTTTGAATCAGGATAGGGCCGATGTGATCATTCCGGCCATAAAAATATTCTTGAATGCGGCCAAATGGAGCAAGGCCAAGAAAATCCATGTGCCCAAAATTGGATTGGTAGATGGAATGATCAAAATGTTGTACTACCAGAAGGGTTAACCGTGCATAGTTTCCTTTTTGCCCAAGTCTTTCATTAAGCTGGCTTCGTAATCCAACAGATCCTGCCATTTTTGGTCCACTTCCTCCTTATTTCCATATTTTCGGGCGAATTTGAGGAACATGGTGTAATGGTTGGCTTCGCTTACCATCAGGTTTCGGTAGAATTCCGATAACTCTTCGTCCTGGATTTCTTCGGACAGTAATCGGAAGCGTTCACAACTTCTGGCCTCAATCAAAGCGGCATATAGCAGTTTGTGGACCAAGTGGGTTTCCCTACTTCCGCCTTTGGGGAAGAATTTCATCAATTCGATAACGTATTCGTCCTTACGTTCCCGGCCTAAAACCCACCCGCGTTTTAGGAGCTTGTCATGCACCATGTTAAAATGGCCCATTTCTTCGCGGGCCAAAGCAGTCATTTCTTTTACCAATTCTGATTTTTCAGGGAAACCAATGATGAGGGAAATGGCCGTACTGGCTGCTTTTTGCTCGCAATAGGCATGATCGGTGAGGATTTCCTCAATATTTTTCTCCACTATGTTCACCCATCTTGGGTCTGTTGGTAACTTAAGGCCTAACATGAATTGTCTTTTGAAATATTATGGTACAAAGATACAGGTATTGGGTATGAAGCTAAAAATCAAGGTCGAATTCTTTGCGAAGCAAATCTATGGCTGGGTTCTTTTCCCTAAGCTTCTCGTATTTCTCGGCAGGAGTGAAGGCAAATTTTTTGGCTACTTCCTCGTTCACTGTTATCTGAAGAGTGATGGAGTAGTTGTTGAGTTTTTGTTTGAGATAATCGAGCATCAGGTTTTGTTCCCGCTCAATTTCCTTTTTCATGGTACCGTTGGGCAACTCGATCCAAATGACCTCTTCATTTTTTAGTTTAGGAACATCGGTCTGAAAATTACTGGCCAATATTTTTCTACCCTGACTTTCCAATTGGTGTACAAAATCATCCCAATGTTGCTGCATGCTTTCCTCGGAAAAAGGATCTTTAGGCAGGTCTTCATGTGAAATTTCTGGAGCTTTTGTGTTTTCATGCTCCTTTTTGATCTTGATGCTGGAAAGCGATAGCCCGGAAACCCGCTTTTCCAAGTTGCCAATCTGTATTTTTTTGGGAGGTTGGTATTCCTTTTCTGGCTCGCTGACCGTTTCAATGGGTTCCATGATTGGTTCCTCCTCCAAAACTGCTACATCAACTTGATTTTGAACAGGTTCCGGTAAGGATTTCTGCTTGGAACCGTGGGTTTGGATCAATTTAGTGCCATTAGTGACGGGCTCCCTTTTTGCAAAAAAGGAGGCTGGAATTATGTAATCAGAGTTTTTTTTTTCTCCATCAAAAGTGATGGACGCCAATTTCATGAGGGTGAGCTCAACGAGCAACCGTTGATTTTTGCTTCCCTTGTATTTCAGGTCGCAGTCGTTTGCCATGTCGATGGCCTTCAAAAGGAATTCCTTTGGCGACTTTTTGGCTTGCTCTTGATATTGTGTTTTTACATCATCACCTACTTCCAACAAGTTAAGGGTGTCAGGGTGCTGGCATACCATCAAATCCCTGAAATGGGATGCCAGACCAGAAATAAAATGATGTCCATCAAAACCAAGGGACAAGGTATTGTTGAAAAGCACCAAAAGTTCGGGGATGTTGTTTTCCAGAATCAAATCCGTAGCCGCAAAATAAATGTCATAATCCAGCACATTCAGGTTTTCCGTAACGGCTTTCCGCGTCAATTGCTTCCCTGAAAAACTCACTACCCGGTCAAAAATGGATAAGGCATCTCGCATGGCACCATCCGCTTTTTGTGCAATGATGTGCAAGGCACTTTCCTCTGCATCAACCCCTTGTTGCTCTGCAATATATTTGAGGTATTCAGAAGCATCTTTCACCGTTATCCGTTTAAAATCAAAGATTTGGCAACGAGATAATATAGTGGGGATAATCTTATGTTTTTCCGTAGTGGCCAATATGAAAATGGCATGCTTTGGCGGTTCCTCCAAAGTCTTTAAAAAGGCATTGAATGCCGACTGGGACAACATGTGCACCTCGTCAATGATGTACACTTTGTATTTTCCAACCTGAGGTGGAATCCTCACCTGATCGATCAGGTTTCGAATGTCGTCCACGGAGTTGTTGGAGGCCGCATCCAATTCAAAAATATTGAAGGCGAAATCCTCATCTTCGCGTTCCGTGCCATCCTGGTTGATTTTCTTGGCCAAGATACGGGCACAAGTAGTCTTTCCCACACCTCTGGGGCCACAGAATAAAAGGGCCTGCGCCAGATGATTGTTGTCAATGGCGTTCAGCAAGGTATTGGTAATGGCCTCTTGGCCCACCACATCCTTAAACGTCTGGGGACGGTATTTTCGAGCTGATACGACAAATGGTTCCAAAGGTGGAAAAATAGAGTTTTTACAAATATAAAAATAGCAACCGTGAATGCCATTGCTCTGTTCCTTGGATAGCCTTTTTTTATTAACAATTGAATTACCTTTGCAGCCAAGCAGGCCACCTTATCGCTGCAATTTTGGCAACAAGATTGAAGAGGAAAGTCCGGACACCGTAGTGCGGCATAGCGGGTAACGCCCGTCCGTCGAAAGGCGAGGACAAGTGCAACAGAAAGCAAGTACAGTTCGGCTGTAGTGAAATCAGGTAAACTCTATGCGGTGAAACGCCATGTAAACCAGTGTTCCGATAGCTATCGGAAGAGGGTTGCACGCCCGAGCTGGAGGGTAGGCGGTTGGAGCCTTTGGGTAACCTCTGGCCTAGATAAATGGTAAGGGTATACAGAATCCGGCTTACGGCCTGCTTTTTTTATTCGTCATCTTTTTGAAAGAAACTAAAAATGCTTCCCCCATATTTTCTTTGTTCAGAAAAACTGGGGTGATTGGACAGATCTGTTTGGTCCGAATGTTCAATAACCAATAACCCTTCTTCCTCAAGCAATCTACCTTCTATAACAAGATCAGCAATTTTCAGGAATTGGTCCTGATCAAAACTGTAGGGCGGGTCGGCGAAGATGATATCGAATTTTTCAGGTGTTTTCTCTAAGTATTTGAATACATCGGCCTTAACAGTACTAATGGAAAAGTCGAGCTCGGAGGCTGTTTTGGCAATATAGTAGGTGCATCCTGGGAAACTATCCACAGCTGTAATATCCTCCACACCTCTTGAGGCAAATTCAAAACTGATGTTCCCTGTTCCAGAAAATAGGTCCAATACTTTTAATCCATCAAAATAAAAACGATTGTTCAAGATATTGAAGAGCCCTTCCTTGGCCATATCGGTGGTTGGCCGAACGGGCAAATTTTTGGGGGCAGTCAATCTTTTGCCCTTGTATTTTCCAGAGATAATCCGCATTTAAAGGGAACTTAAAATGGAAAAATCAATGCTTTCATTTTCCAATTCTTCCAAAGGAAAAGCTGGATTGTTTGGAACAAAGACCGATACATTTTTTATGTATTGGTAACAAAGGGCAAAAATGGGATCACCCTCTTCAACGGCTCCAAAAAGTTTGAGCTGAACTTTTTCAAGATCCATTTGCAATTGCTCCAAACTGAACAACAAAAAGTATAGAAAGTCCTCTTTGGTCTTGTATTCAAACTGGTTGTAAAAGAGCAATTTTTTATCAGAGACGACCATCATTTCCATTTCTTTACCGGATACCTGAACATAACAAGTGGGCTCGGAAGTGGTTCGGTTCTGCGACATTAATGTGGAAATAAGCACTGTGCCACTATGTTTGAATTCAAACTCACCAAAAAGGTCAAAAATATAATTGTTGATATTGGTATACGGAATATACACATTCACCATATCCTGATTTGGTAGTTCATCAAAGGCCACCAAATCGTTGGCCATGATCTTCGCATTGAATTTCAGGTAATTGGGAAGCTCTTCCTTGTTGAACAAAGGTCTGGGGACCAAACCGAACATATTGTTCTTGTGGATGACCGCCACTTCAGAAAAATTATTTCCGATATCCCCATGCTGGTTCAATTTGGACTTAAGCTCCTTCAGCATTAAGTAAGGAGTGGAGGGGGTGTTGAAGGTTACCTTCTCAAAGGCCAAAATTTTATTGGTAATAGTATCCAGAACACAAAAAGAAAGTCCATTCAAGCTAACCTGAATGGACAATTTTCTATAAGTGTTATGTTCTTTTGGCTGCGCTATATCAGTTATTTTTTCTGTCATAGATTGGAGGCCAGTTTCCGTTGGTGCTCACATCGGTCAAGGAACCAACTTTAATTTCATCGCCATTTACTTCCTCTACACTCTGGTGGGCTTTTTCTCTATCTACCAAATCTTTTGGTTGATCGTAAAGCACTACTTCTTTTTTCACTTTGGCTTCGAAGACAGGAGCTTTATAACCACTCTTGTCCACAACATCTGCCTTAAGTTCAAATTTCTCACCATTTTGCGCATAAGGCACATCCATCATGCTTTTGTAACGATCGCTACCTTTAAATAGGGAATCTTTGATTTTCACCATTCCCAAGGTGTCGATGATTACGGTATCTTGCTGAAGCTCAATTCCGTAAGCTTTATCAAACTTCATAAAGGAAGAGTCTCTTTGGGTAGTAATGGTATAACTTCCTGTGTCGATAAACTTGATCAAGCTCTCAAATGAACCTGCGTATTTGCCATTAACGGTTTTGTAAGCTTCCTCAGCGTCACGAATATCCTTTAATTTTGCAATTACATGGGAAAATCGCTCTTTTCTTACTTTATTGAATTCGATAGGGGCATTGATGGATTGATAAATTTTATAACCTAGAAAAATGCTCAAAAGTCCGAATGCGATGACCAAAAATGGCTTTACTTTTTGAGGTAAAAACCTGTCAATCACAAATACAAGCCCAAAGGTTACAAGGCATATTAATACAACAATAAGAATTAAGTTTAACATATCTGATACTGTCTTTCAAAGTTAATTTAGTGGTTACTGACAAATCTACAATTTTTTTTTAATCACGAAACTTTTTGCTTTAAAAAACCATGCTATCTTTAGATGCCCATGAACGATTTTACCACAGCAGGATTCTTGAAAATACTGAGGGACAAGTTTCCCCATACACCTACGGATAAGCAAGGTTTGGCCTTGGAAAAATTGGCCGCTTTTGTCCTTGATGGTAAAAAGGAGGAAGTGTTCCTGTTGAAGGGTTTTGCGGGTACGGGTAAGACCACTTTGGTGGCAACTTTGGTGAGTAGCTTGTGGAAGGTGAAAATGAGTTCAGTACTCATGGCACCAACAGGTCGTGCCGCAAAAGTCATGTCGGTTTATTCCGGTAACAAAGCTTTCACCATTCACAAAAAGATCTATTTCCCTAAAAAACAGTCTGGCGGAAATATCCAATTCGTGTTGGCTCCCAACAAGCATCGCAACACCATTTTTATTGTGGATGAAGCTTCCATGATACCCGATACCCCTGCTGACTCCAAACTTTTTGAAAACGGTTCATTGTTGGATGATCTTATGTTCTATGTCCATTCCGGACATAACTGTAAATTGGTGTTGATTGGAGATACCGCCCAGTTGCCTCCCGTTAAACTGGAACTTAGCCCGGCTTTGGACGAGGGTCGTTTGTCTCTTAATTATGACAAACAGGTTTCATTTTTGGAACTGGATGAAGTGATGCGGCAAACCGAAGATTCCGGTATTCTATATAATGCTACCAACTTACGGGAGCAACTGCAATCCGAGTTTTATGAAGGCTTCCAATTTGAATTGGACCATTTTAGGGATATTGTTCGTTTGATCGATGGTGCAGAAATCCAAGAGGCCATCGATTCGTCCTATAGTGAAAATGGAAAGGAGGAGACTGCCATCATTGTGCGTTCCAATAAAAGGGCCAATCTCTATAATCAGAATATCAGAGAGCGAATTCTTTTTCTGGACAACCAGATTTCAGTGGGTGATTATATGATGGTGGTGAAGAACAATTATTTTTGGTTGAAGGCCACTTCCGAAGCGGGATTTATCGCCAATGGCGATATCATCGAGATTTTGGAACTCTTCGCCATCAAGGAACTATACGGTTTCACTTTTGCAGAAGTAAAGGTTAAAATGGTGGATTATCCTTCCCAAAAACCTTTCGAGACCGTTCTACTACTCGATACCATCAATGCGGAATCACCTTCGCTTTCCTATGAAGACGGCAACCGATTGTACCAAGAAGTGGTAAAGGATTACGCCCACGAAAAATCGAATTACCGAAAATTTATGGGGGTCAAGAACAACAAATACTTCAACGCCTTGCAGGTGAAATTCTCCTATGCCATAACGTGTCATAAATCGCAGGGAGGGCAATGGGATACCGTTTTTGTGGAACAACCTTATTTACCCAATGGGGTGGACAAAGAATATTTAAGATGGCTCTACACAGCAGTTACAAGGGCTAAGAAACAACTGTACCTTATCGGATTTAAAGATGATTTTTTTCTTGATTAGGAATGCCCTAAATTAGACCTACCATGAACATAGAACCAAGTACCATAACTAGTATTTTTCTCGGAATAGGGCTGGCAGCTTCGGCTGGGTTCAGGGTATTTTTGCCGTTGTTCGCCCTGAGTTTGGCATCCCATTTTGGTGTTTGGGAATTGAATGACAATTGGCATTGGCTGGGTAGTTTGGCTGCGGTGATCACTTTTGGTGTGGCCACAATAGCCGAAATATTCGCATATTTTATCCCTTGGGTAGACAATGCTTTGGATGCTTTGGCTTTGCCCTTGGCAGGAATCGCGGGGACTGCCGTTATGGTCTCCACCATAACCGATTTGGATCCTGTGGTAACCTGGTCCTTGGCTATCATAGCAGGTGGAGGAACGGCAACTGCCATAAAAGGGGCCAATGCCGCTGGAAGGCTGACATCGACAGCAACCACGGGAGGACTTGCCAATCCGATAGTTTCGACAGTGGAAACCGGTGCCGCTGTTACGGTGAGTACGGCTTCCATTTTGGTGCCGCCCATTGCCGCTATTTTGGTCATCATCATTTTACTGTTCATTTTTACGATCTATAGAAAGCTTCGGCCTAAAAAATAAAATCCAACCAATCCTAAATACAAGTGAAGATAATTTCAATGATACCCGCCCGATACCAAGCATCTCGGTTTCCAGCCAAGTTGATGCAAGACCTTGCGGGTAAACCGGTCATTGTGAGAACCTATGAGGCAGCCGTGAACACCCAACTTTTTGATGAAGTGTATGTGGTAACGGACAGCCCGATCATTGCCGAGGTCATTCAAGGGATCAATGGCAAAGTGATCATGAGTAAGAACCAGCACGAAAGTGGCAGTGACCGTATTGCCGAGGCCGTGGAGGATATGGAAGTGGACATAGTGATCAATGTACAGGGTGATGAGCCCTTTATAGATGCTGTAAGTCTAGAGAAGATCATCGATGTGTTCAAGAAGGATTCTGAAAAGGAAATAGATCTGGCATCTCTGATGACCCCCATTACCGATTGGGATGAAATATCTAACCCCAATACGGTGAAGGTAATTGTGGACAACCAAAACTTTGCCTTGTATTTTTCTAGGTCGCCCATTCCTTATCCAAGGGACAAGGAGGTACAGGCAACCTATTATAAGCACAAAGGAATTTATGCCTTTAGAAAGCGTGCTTTAATGGACTTTAAAAAACTGCCCATGCTTACTTTGGAGGCCAAGGAAAAGATAGAGGCCATCCGATTTTTGGAGTACGGCAAAAAAATAAAAATGGTGGAGACCCATGTGACCGGAATTGAAATTGATACCCCGGAAGATTTGGAACGAGCAAGAACGGTATGGAAGTAGACTTTTCGAACATAAAAGTTATAGGTTTTGATGCGGACGATACCCTTTGGGTGAACGAAACCTATTTTCGGGATACCGAAGAACGTTTTGCCGAGCTTTTGGAAGATTATGAAACCAAAAACAAGGTGGATCAGGAACTATTTAAAATGGAAATGGCCAATCTTGACATTTATGGTTATGGCATAAAGGGATTTATGCTTTCCATGATCGAATCGGCATTGGATCTTTCGAACAATCAAATTTCACAAACTACCATTGCCCAGATTTTGGACTTGGGAAAAAAGATGATAGCCCATCCAGTGGAGTTGTTGGATGGCGTTGAGGAAGTACTCTCCAAACTGGTGGATAAGTACCGGTTGATCGTACTCACTAAAGGTGATCTTTTAGATCAGGAGCGCAAGTTGGAGAAATCAGGATTGTCCAAATATTTTCATCATGTAGAAGTGTTGAGCGATAAAAAGGAAACCAACTATAGCAACCTTTTGGAGCATCTGAACATTGATGTAAAGGAATTTTTGATGATAGGAAACTCCCTTAAATCGGATGTATTGCCTATCTTGAATATAGGGGCCAAGGCCGTACATGTGCCTTTTCATACCACATGGGCCCATGAAATGGTTTCTGAAGAAGATGAATTGGTGAACAACCATTTAAAATTGAACAGCCTAAAGGACATTTTGAAGTATTTGGATAATTAATGAAGACAGAGGACAATTTGAACAAAGCGAGCATAACCCCAAGCATAAAGACCCAGTACCGTAATTTTCCCATGGTGCCAAGGGTTATTTTCGGTTCCGGATGTTTTTCTCAATTGGGCGACGTTCTGTTGCCCATGCGCAAAAGCTCTGAGGCTCCTTTTATTTTCTTGGTGGATGACTTTTTTGAAAATGAAGCATTTGTCTCTAGGGTGCCATTAATGTTTAACGATGAGATCATCTTCATTTCGGCGGATGAAGAACCCAAAACAGCCCAAGTGGATGCCTTGGTAAACCGGATTAGAGAAAATTATTCAGAGCTTCCTTCGGGAATAATCGGAATAGGTGGAGGTACTTTACTTGATTTGGCCAAGGCGGTGGCCATCCTTCTCAATAATAAAGGATTGGCCGAAGAATATCAGGGTTGGGATTTGGTGAACAAACCGGCCTTGTACCACGTGGGCATTCCAACAATAAGCGGAACAGGAGCCGAAGTTTCCCGAACTACAGTATTGTTGGGTCCCGAGAAAAAATTGGGTATCAATTCGGATTACACAACTTATGACCAAGTCCTTTTAGATCCCGATTTTACCAAAACAGTACCCAAAGAGCAGTGGTTCTATACAGGGATGGACTGCTTTATCCATTGCGTGGAATCCCTGACAGGAACTTATTTGAACGCCTTTAGCCAAAGCTATGGCGAAAAGGCCATGGAACTTTGTGAGGAGGTTTTTTTGGAAGATATTCCTGCTGAGGAATCGAGGGATAAATTGATGATGGCTTCTTGGCACGGGGGAATGAGTATCGCCTATTCCCAAGTTGGGATTGCACATGCCATGAGTTATGGACTTTCCTATCTGTTGGGTGTAAAACACGGAATAGGGAACTGTTTGGTCTTTCAACATTTGGAAGAATTTTATCCAGAAGGGGTGGCCCTTTTCAAAAAAATGCTCAAAAAGCACAACATCCAATTGCCAACAGGCATCTGTGCAGGACTTACCCAGAATGATTTTGATGTTATGATCAATGTGTCCTTTGGGTTGGAAGCGCTATGGGAAAATGCATTGGGCAGTGATTGGAAGAGAATCATGACCCCAGAGCGACTTCAGGCCATGTTCCAAAAAATTTAATCCGATAATTATCGGTTTTCAATCAAAATTCCAAACGAATGCACCAGTTGGCCAAGTTCATATATTTTAAGGTTTTGGGATGGAAATTGGTCGGTACTTTTCCCAATGTGGATAAATGCGTGGTCATTGTCATGCCCCATACCCACTGGGTCGATTTTTTCTTAGGTCTTTTGGTGCGGAAGGTGGTCAACCAGGAAATCAACTATATAGGTAAGAAAAGCTTGTTTAAACCGCCATTTGGATGGTTTTTTAGATGGACAGGTGGAGCGCCTGTGGATCGTTCCAAAAACTCCAATACCGTTGATAGCGTTGTCCAAATTTTCAACCGGAGAAAAGTCTTCCGATTTGCCTTGGCACCTGAAGGCACCCGAAAAAAAGTACAGGAACTACGAACAGGGTTTTATCATATCGCCAAAAAAGCCCAAGTACCCATAGTGATGGTTGCCTTCGATTTTGGTAAAAAAGAAGTCAAAATAGGGGAACCCTTTTTCCCTTCAGACTATCAGGAAAATGATTTTGAAAAGATCCATGAATTCTACAAAGGTGTTAAAGGAAAGATACCGGAATATAGTTTCTAAATCCTACTCTTGCATGGAATGATACACGTTCTGCACGTCATCATCCTCTTCAATTTTTTCCAAAAGTTTCTCCACATCCGCCATCTCTTCTTCCGTAAGTTCTTTGGTCACTTGGGGAATGCGTTCAAACCCTGATGAAATGATCTCAATTTCCCTGGATTCCAACTCTTTTTGTAAAGAGCCAAAGTTTTCAAAAGGGGCGTAAATATGGATGCCGTCCTCATCAACAAAAACTTCCTCAGCACCGAAATCGATCAATTCCAATTCTAGCTCCTCTGGATCCAAACCTTCTCCCTTTACTGTAAAGTTACAGGTGTGGTCGAACATGAATTCCACTGATCCCGAAGTGCCCAAACTGCCATTACATTTGTTGAAATAGCTTCGGATGTTGGCCACGGTTCGGGTATTGTTGTCCGTTGCGGTCTCGATCAAAATAGCGATTCCATGGGGAGCATACCCTTCAAAAAGGACTTCTTTATAGTCTCCTTGGTTTTTATCGGATGCACGTTTAATGGCCCTTTCGATATTCTCCTTGGGCATGTTCACCGCTTTGGCATTTTGGATCACGGCACGTAACTTGGAGTTGGCGTCGGGATCGGGTCCACCTTCTTTAACGGCGATTACGATATCCTTTCCGATACGGGTAAAGGCTTTGGACATGGCCGCCCAACGCTTCATTTTCCGTGCTTTCCTAAATTCAAATGCTCTTCCCATGTAAAATTGATATTATGGATGGCAAATTTAGCAAAAAAAGAACCCTTGTCAAGCTAAATCATCATACTGGAATATGATGGTCTATCACCTCCTGGCAACTGACCAATAGATTTTTCGGAAGCTTATTGTCCTTGGGCAATGCAGCGAGATAACGATCTTCATTTGTGGTATAGACCCTTTTGAAAACGGGATGGTAATTTCCCATACGTTGGATTACTTCCTTGATGAATTCCTCATGTTGGATAAGGTCACTGCTGCCCAAATGATAAATGCCGGTTTTATCCCGGTTGATGAGGTAATGGATCTGTTGGGTCAATTTGTCATCATTGGTCACATTAATGATCAGGTTGGGAAAAACCTCAATAGGTTCCTTGTTTTCCAAACTGGTCTTGATTTCCCTGATCCGTGGTGATGCATTCCCAAAAACCATGGGAATTCTTAAAATCCCAGTCTTATCTGCAGGCATTCGCATCATCATGTTCTCGATTTTGATCTTTAGGCGACCATAGACACTTTCAGACAAGGTTTTGTCATTCTCATATGATGGAAATTTACTGTAGGCGTCAAAAACGTTGGCCGAAGAAATAAAATACAGCTTTGCCTTGGAGCGCATCAAATATTCCATAATATGTTGATGTGCCTGTATTTGTGCCGAAAAATCTCCCCGGAGGGATGAAATGATGATGTCAGGATGTACTTTTTCCAAAATCTGGAAAACATCATCCTCCTGAAGATCATACCTGAAAAACTGTTGGTTGGAAGAAAAGGAACGATTGGTAAAATAAGTTCCGTATGTGTCGAAATAGGAGCAGAGTTCTTTGTAGATGGCATTGCCCACAAATCCACTCGCACCCAATATCAATATCTTCTTTTTGTTCAAACGCTATTAGCTATTTTTATAAAAGGGCAATTTTACCAAGGTTGCAGGTACTTTGTTGATTCTGATCTTGATGAAAATGGTAGTGCCCAAATCGGCATGTTCAGCAGGCACATAACCCATTCCGATCCCCTGGGATAGGGAAGGGGACATGGTTCCCGAGGTTACTACTCCGATTTCATTTCCGTCTTTGTCCAAAATGGGGTATCCGTGTCTTGGGATTCCCCTCTCCTCCATTTGAAAGGCCACCAATTTTCTTTTGGGACCTGATTCTTTTTCTTTGGCCAAGGCTTCGCTGTTCACAAAATCTTTGGTGAATTTGGTGATCCAGCCCAAACCGGCTTCCAAAGGTGAGGTAGTATCGTCAATATCATTACCGTAAAGGCAATAACCCATTTCCAAGCGTAGTGTATCCCTGGCCGCCAACCCGATGGGTTTAATGCCAAACGATGCCCCTGCTTCCATTACCTTGTCCCAAACTTGTTGCACTTCGGAATTCTTGCAATAGATTTCAAATCCGCCAGACCCGGTATAACCCGTGGCCGAAATGATAACATAATCGATACCTGCAAAATCACCCACCACAAAATTGTAGAAGTTGATAGCGGACAAATCCACAGAGGTTAAGGATTGCATGGCTTCCACAGCTTTTGGACCTTGGATGGCCAATAGGGAATAATCATCGGAAAGATTCCTCATATCGGCTCCGATGCCTTCGTTGTATTTGGAAATATGCTTCCAATCTTTTTCAATATTGGAAGCATTCACCACCAACAGATAGGTTTCTTCTTTAATTCGATAAACAATAAGATCATCCACTATACCTCCAGTTTCATTTGGCAAACAACTGTATTGCGCTTTTCCGATGGTCAGTTTGGATGCATCGTTGGTGGTCACTTTTTGAATAAGCTTCAAGGCCTTGGGTCCCTCGATCAAAAACTCGCCCATGTGCGACACATCGAACACCCCTACACCCTTGCGCACGGTTTCGTGTTCAGCATTCACGCCCTCATAGGAAACAGGCATATTATAACCTGCAAAAGGAACCATTTTGGCACCAAGAGCCTTATGGGTTTCAAAAAGTGCTGTATTTTTCATTTCTTAGATTTTTAAGCATGGCAAATTTAGATAATTAATTAAGGAATCTAGCCTTCAATGTTCTTATGATTTCCATAAAAATAGGAAGCCATTTTTAACAAGGGCTTCGCCGTAAAATTTGTATTTTGATCCAAATATCGTTTTTGATGAAAAATGTCCTATTTAGCACACTTTTGGTGCTATCCATCATGTCCATGGGTTTTGCCCAAGGTACTCCAACCGATTATCTATCTGCCGATTTTCATAAACAAAGAAGGGATGAGGTCCGAAAACTATTGCCTCCCAATACGGCTGTGGTCTTGTTCGCCAATGCGGAAAGAAACCGGGCCAATGATGTGGATTTTGTGTATCACCAAGACCCCAACTTTTATTACTTGACAGGGTATAAAGAACCGAACGCAGTGCTGGTATTGTTTTCGGAAACTCAAACGGACGCTTCGGGCAAAAAGTTTGATGAGATCATTTATGTACAGGAAAGAAATGCCAGGGCGGAGCAATGGACCGGAAAGCGATTGGGCGTTGAAGGGGTAAAGGAAAAATTGGGTTTTGACATGGTCTACAATGGGAAGGAATTTGAACATTTCCCTGTTGATTTTGCTTCTTTTGATGTGGTTTCCTTTGTGGATTTTCAAAATGATTACCGCGACCAGTCTGGAAATGCAGACCTTTTTGACCTGATCAAAACTTTTAAGAAAAAAGCTAATTATCCTTCAGATTACAATCCCATCAAAAATGATCTATACCGCATGATTTCGGCAGATGACGGTTCCAAAACAGATGAGTTGGTGGAAACCGTTGAGAAGTACATGAACCGTTATCCTAATCTACAGGAAGATGAATTTCTCAATGATTTTGTGAATGCGGCCAACGAGGACATGAGAAAGGAAATCAAGAACAAAGTACTGGTCATCCAACAGTCATCTAATCTCGATTCCAAGGTGTTGCCAATGGCCATGGCAAAATTGAGGGAAACCAAAACCCCTGAAGAGATTAAGCTTTTAAAGAAAGCTGTGGAAATTTCCGCCGTTGGCCAAATGGAAGTGATGAAGGCCATGCACCCCAATATGTCGGAATCAGAAATACAAGGCGTTCACGAATATGTCTATAAAAAATATGGTGCCGAATATGAAGGGTATCCTTCTATAGTTGGTGGTGGTAATAATGGCTGTATCCTTCACTACATCGAGAACAGCAAAACTACCGTTGGCAATGATTTGGTATTGATGGACCTCGGGGCAGAGTATCACGGTTATACTGCCGATGTGACCCGAACCATCCCAGCCAATGGAAAATTTACCCCAGAGCAAAAAGCCATTTATGACATCGTATATAATGCCCAGGAAGCAGGAATAAAAGCCAGTACCGTGGGAGCACCCTTTCAGTCGCCCGGCAAGGCAGCGTATCAGGTTGTTGCCGATGGTCTGTTGAAATTGGGCATCATTAAGGAAGAAAAGGAAACCCGCATTTATTTTCCGCACGGCACTTCCCATTATTTAGGATTGGATGTGCATGATGATGGTACTTACGGACCTTTCAAGCCCAATACCGTTATTACCGTGGAACCGGGTATCTATATCCCGGAAGGGAGTGACTGCGATAAAAAATGGTGGGGCATTGCAGTTCGTATCGAGGATGACGTGCTAATCACCAATGATGGTCCGGTTGTACTATCCGCCATGGCGCCAAGAACTACCGAGGCCATTGAGGCCATGATGAAACAACCTAGCCCGCTGGATAATTTCAAATTGCCCAAATTGGATTAAGCAGTCTTCAATAAAAAGGCTTTCAGGTCTTCGTATGATTTGATCAGATGTGATTTCTTTTCCCTGCCCATTACTTTTTGGATTTGGGGTGGAATTTCAGGACTCAATCCCAAGGTGTCTTCCACAACATCCAAAAACTTTACGGGATGGGCCGTTTCCAAGAAAATACCATAGGTATTGGGATGGGTTTTTTGATATTCCTTCAAACCAAGATAGCCCACAGCTCCATGGGGGTCCATCACATATCCGGATTCTGAATGCACATGCTTCATGGCTTTCCTTGTTTCTGCATCCGAAATGGAATAGGAAGAAAGGTTGGCGCGAAGGCTTTCCAAATTTCCTTGGTACAAATGCTGAATACGTACAAAGTTGCTCGGGTCGCCCACATCCATGGCGTTGGAAATGGTCGCTTTGGATGGAACTGGTTCGTAAATCCCATTTTCCATGAACTTGGGTACCACATCATTTACATTGGTGGCGGCCACAAAATGTTTTACGGGCATGCCCAATTTTTGTGCGACCATGCCTGCACAGATGTTTCCAAAATTACCCGATGGTACTGAAAAAACGATTTCCTTTCCTTTGGATTTAGCCTGTTTGTAGGCAAACAAAAAGTAGAACAATTGGGGTAACCATCTAGCTACATTGATGCTGTTTGCTGAGGTGAGCTTTTTGTGGTCCGTGATCTCCGTATCCAAAAAGGCTGTCTTCACCATGCGTTGGCAGTCGTCAAAAGTGCCGTCTACTTCCATGGCCTCAATGTTCTGGCCCAAAGTGGTCAATTGTTTTTCTTGGATATCACTGACCTTTCCGCTGGGGTAAAGGATAACCACTTTTACCCCATCCACACCCAAAAATCCATTTGCAACGGCTCCACCGGTATCTCCAGATGTGGCAACCAGAACGGTAACGTCTTGTTTTTCGCCTTGTGAAAAGAAACCCAAGCAATTGGCCATAAATCGAGCGCCTACATCTTTAAAAGCCATGGTTGGTCCGTGAAAAAGTTCCAAAGTGGCCACATTTTCTTCAACAGGGACGACTGGAAAATCAAAATCCAAGGTATTGGCGATGATTTCTTTCAAAACAGAATCGGGAATATCCGCGTTCACAAATTGATGTATGGCCTTAAAAGCGATCTCATGATTGGATAACTGTTCTATAATTTGAAAAAAATCCTTTGACAATGGAGTAATGCTCTCAGGGAAATACAACCCTTTGTCAGGAGCGATTCCTGCAATTACGGCCTCCTTGAAAGAAGCTTGCAAATCGGGATTGTTCAGACTGTAAAATTTCATGGGACTAGGCAATTTTTTTAACCCCTTGGGTATTGATTTTGGAAATATGGATGTCAAAAGGAATCCCAAATTTCGAATAGGTTTCTTTCATGGATTCGGCTACCGATTTAGCAGTTTCCAAACCTTTACTTAAGGCAAAAATGGAAGGTCCGGAACCTGAAATTCCGCATCCCAATGCACCGGAAGCCAATGCGTTGGCCTTGATTTCGTCAAATCCGGGAATCAATATGGAACGAATGGGCTCCACGATATGGTCTTGTAATGATCGTCCGATCAGGTCGTAATCCTTTTGGAAAAGTCCAGCGATAAGTCCGCCCACATTGCCCCATTGTTTGATGCCTTTTTCCAAGGATATGGTGGTCTTCAAAATTTTTCTGGAATCGGATGTCTTAACCTCGATTTGTGGATGAATCACCGTGGCCACCAATTCCGAAGGTGTTGGAATAGGAATGATGTCCAATGGATCATAACTTCTCACCAAAGTGAAACCCCCGTAAATGGCAGGGGCCACGTTATCGGCATGGGCTACGTCACTGGCTAATTTTTCTCCCTGCATTGCAAATTTCACCAATTGCAAAGGGGAGAAGGGTCTACCCAGCAATTCGTTCATGGCCCAAACGGCACCAGCAGAACTTGCCGCACTGCTACCGATACCACTTCCGGGTTTAATACGTTTATCGATTTCGATTTCAAAACCGCCATCATAATCACTTTCCTTTAAAAGAGCCAAACCGGCCACTCCGGACACATTTTTCTCGGTTTCCAAAGGAAGATCCTGACCTAAAATCTTTACGATTCGGATGCCTTTTTCAGCGGTCTTTCTAACGATCATTTCATCCCCAACGGAATCCAAGGCAAGTCCGAGCACGTCGAACCCACAGGAGACGTTGGCAATGGTGGCGGGGCAGAATACTTTGATTTCTTCCATGGTCAAAAGTTTCCGATTCGGATAATATCGGCAAAGATACCTGATGCGGTCACATCAGCACCGGCTCCTGCTCCTTTTATGATCAATGGCTGGTTAGGATAGCGTTCAGTAAAGAACAGCACAATGTTGTCACTACCTTCCAGATTGTAAAAATCGTGACCTTTTGGAATTTTTTGCAATCCTACCTTGGCCTTGCCGTCTTCAAATTGCGCCACATATTTCAATTTACTGTCCACATCGGCAGCATCTTTGTACAGCTTCTGAAAATCACTTTCATATTTTTTCAGGGATTCAAAAAAGGCATCGTTCGAATTGGTTTCCAAGCTTTCCTTTGGCAAAAATGATACGTTTTCAATGTCGTCGATGTTCAATTGGTGTCCGCTTTCACGGGCCAAGATCAGTATCTTCCGCATTACATCCACGCCACTTAAGTCGATGGTCGGGTCCGGTTCGGTGTACCCTTGTTCCTGAGCCTGTTTTACCACATCGTGAAAAGTGACACTTTCGTTAAAAGTGTTGAACACAAAATTTAGACTTCCGGACAATACGGCCTGGATTTTCCTGATCTTATCTCCCGATGCAATAAGGTGTTTCAAGGTGTCGATGATGGGCAGACCGGCTCCCACGTTGGTTTCAAAAAGGAACGGGGCATTGTACTGCTTCGCCAATTGTTTCAATTCCTTGTAAAAATCATAATCAGAAGAACAGGCAATTTTATTGCAGGTCACCACGGAAATGCTGTTTCGCAAGTAATCCGCATACGTTTTGGCAACTTCGGCACTGGCGGTATTGTCCACAAAAACACTGTTTCTATAGTTGAGGGACTTTACCTGATCAAAAAATGCATTTCTGTCCGCAGGTTGACCTTCGGCCAAAACACTTTCCCAATCTTTTAGGGCAATCCCGTTCTCGTCAAAAGCCATGGTCCTGGAATTGCTGATGCCAACAACCCTTACATTGAGTTTCAACTCCTCCTTCAGGAATTTTTTCTGCTGACGGATTTGATCTAAAAACTTAGCTCCTACATTACCAACTCCCATTACGAAGAGGTTCAATTGCTTGATGTTTTCTTCGAAGAAGGTTTCATGTAAGGAATTGAGGGCCTTTTTAACGTCGTCTTTTTTGATAACGGCGGAAATGTTCCGTTCCGAAGCGCCTTGGGCAATGGCCCTGATGTTCACGTTGTTTTTACCCAAAGTGCTGAACATTTTACCACTCAACCCTTGGTGGCTCTTCATGTTATCACCCACAAGAGCTATGATGGTGAGGTCTTTTTCTACCAAAACCGGCTTGATCTTTCTGCTCGAAATCTCGTAGGCAAAAGTTTCGTTTACCGCTTCTGCAGCAGGATCGGCGTCGTCATCTGCTATTCCCACACAAATGGAATGTTCCGATGAGGCTTGAGTGATGAGCACAATGCTGATATTTTTTAGAGAAAGGGTTTCAAAAAAGCGTTTTGAGATTCCTGGAATACCGACCATACCAGGTCCTTCCAAAGAAAGCAAACTGATGTTCCCCACATGACTGATACCTCGCACCGTTTTACCATTGCCATTGTGACTTTTGGTAATCAGGGTACCTGGATTTTCAGGATCGAACGTATTTTTGATGGCAATCGGGATCTCTTTGCTCAACACCGGTTGAATGGTTGGTGGATATAAAACCTTTGCGCCAAAGTGTGATAGTTCCATGGCCTCTTCGTAGCTGATGTGGGAAACACATATGGCCTGTTTCACCAATCGTGGGTTGGCGGTATACATTCCACTAACGTCGGTCCAAATTTCCAATATTTCGGCTTGTTGGGCTGCAGCAATAATGGCGGCGGTATAATCCGATCCACCTCTACCCAAGGTTGTAGAATTACCCATCCTACTGGAGGAAACAAAACCTGGTAACACGGTAATCTGATGATCGATTGAGGAAAAATAGGCCTGACATTTGGCATTGGTCTTTTCAAAATCAACGTTTGCCTTGCCGTATTGCTCATCAGTGATGATCAGTTCCCTACTATCCTTGAACTGGGCATCCAAACCTTGTGATTTAAAGAACTCACTAATGATGAACGAGGAAAGCAATTCCCCATAGCTGACAATTTTGTCGGATAGTTTTGGGGTCAATTCCCCGATCAGGTAACTACCTTCCAAAAGGGTTTCCAAAACATTCAGGTCGCTCTTTACCTGGCTCAATACACCACTTTGGGATTGAACCGGAAGCAATTCCTTGATGGCGGCTAAATGCCTTGCTTCGATCTCCTCCAATCCTTTTTTATAGGACTGATCTTGTTTGGAAGCCAATTGTGAAGTTTGCAAAAGTAGGTCAGTTACCCCACCGAATGCAGATACCACAACGGCCACTTTTGGGTCATTGAGATTGGCAACAATGGACTTGACCTTGTTTATGTTTTCTGGATTGGCAACAGAAGTGCCGCCAAATTTTAAGACTTTCATGATGAAATATTATTGAAAATAAAATTGTAAAAGGAACAAAAAAACGGACGGATGATATATAGCAGACTTACCCCAAAGGGGTTGTGGTGGTAATAGTGAAGATAGATGAAGAAGAATTCATCCAGCTTAGTTCGATATCCGTTTGTTTTACTTGCATTATTCAATAAAGAGGTGATAAAAGTAGTACATTTGAATACTTCATCAAACGAATGATGAGATTTTTTGCGAAATCTTTACGAATCTTGCATATTTTTTAGTGAATGAAAATATTTTCTCCCCAACAAATCCATGAAGCTGATAAATCAACAATACAAAAACAACAAATCTCGAGTGGCGAGCTCATGGAAAGGGCGGCAACCAAGCTCTTTGATTGGATTCATGCGCGCCTGAGAGGCACCCAAGTAACCCTTAAACTATTTTGTGGCATTGGAAACAATGGCGGTGATGGTTTGGTTTTGGCCAGATTGTTACACGAACATGGGTACGCCATTCAAGTCTATGTGGTCAATTTTAGTGATAAGCGATCTAAGGATTTTTTGTTGAACTTGGAAAGATTGAAGAGTGCAAAACTTTGGCCCGACTTTCTGAACAGTGAAAGTGAACTCCCACCCATCTCACCGGATGATATCATTGTGGATGCAATATTCGGTATAGGATTGAACCGCGAGCCAAATACCTGGGTGGGTAATTTGATCATGCACATCAACAACTCCAGGGCTTTTGTGCTTTCTGTGGATATCCCATCCGGTTTGCCTACGGATAAGTGCCCATGGAATCCAGATTATGCCATTAAGGCTAGTTACGTGCTTACTTTTCAAGCACCCAAATTGGTCTTCTTTTTACCGGAAACTGGGGTGTTTGTGAATCAATGGGAATTATTGGATATTGGTCTGGACCCAGCATATCTTCAAACAACCGAAACCGAATTTGAACTGATCGGAAGACCTGAAGTGCTGCCTTTGTATCGTCCACGACTTAAATTCTCGCACAAGGGAAATTATGGTCATGCCATAGTGGTTGGTGGCAGTTACGGGAAAATTGGTGCCGTTCACTTGGCGAGTGACGCTTGTTTGAGTGCGGGGAGTGGATTGGTCACTGCATTTGTACCACGTTGCGGATATCAATCCATACAAACTGCGTTGCCAGAAGTCATGGTCTTGACCGATGGTGGGGAAAAAATCATTTCTGAGATTACTTTTCCTTTTGAGCCCACTGTGGTCGGAATAGGAATGGGAATCGGTTTGGATAAAATTACGGCCAACGCTTTTGGAGCTTTGCTTAAAGCAATGGAAAAGCCTATGGTCATTGATGCGGATGGATTGAACATTTTGGCTCAAAATCCAAAATTGTTGAGGGATGTTCCCGCATTTTCTGTATTAACGCCCCATCCGAAGGAATTGGAACGATTGGTTGGAAAATGGAACGACGATTTTGAAAAACTAGCTAAGGTGAAAGCTTATTCAACCCATTATAATGTGGTCATTGTAATCAAAGGGGCGCATACCATAACCGTTTATAAGGATAAAGGCTTTGTGAACACCACGGGCAATCCGGGAATGGCCACGGCAGGGAGTGGGGATGTGCTCACGGGCATGATCACTGGTTTAATGGCTCAAGGATATCCAAGCTTGCATGCCGCCATTTTTGGGGTATACCTTCATGGATTGGCAGGAGATCTTGGCGTTTCTGAAAATGGATATGAGGCCTTGAAGGCCTCAACAATCATTTCAAATATTGGGAATGCTTTTATGGAGTTGCTAAGACAGCCCGAAGCGGAACCGCAGGAAGAAAACTAATCCTTGGATTTCCCTTTGCTGCTCTTAACTCTTTTTTTCACCCAGGCCAAAGCATTGTCGAACTCAATGAAAAATTCCATATTCTTTTTATAGAACAGTTTCTCTATCTTGAAGTTGTGCATATCAATTTCCTTCTTGGAAACGATGGCAAAGGCCTTAAGGTTGTCCAACCCCCTTACATAATTGTAAATGGTGGGATCTACGGCATAGGAATTTTTGCGCAGGCTGATGTAGCCAAAGTCCTTGTCCCGAAAGTGTATTTCCGATATACCGATGATTTGATAGGCTCTTTCCAGAGTTATGGTAGTACCTTCATCAAAAGAGGAGACCATGTAGTCATCATAAACTTGTACGGTGCCAATATCCAAGCGGTACTCGCGTACAACAACGGTCTTCTTTGTAGAAGTAAATTTCATTCCCAAGTGTCATTATAGTGTCTCGCTAACGAAAGTAGATGTAAAGCGGAGTGAAGGGAAAAAATCTAGATTAAAAGCGTAAATATCGTTTAAATGGTAAATTGGGTCAAAAAAAAAGCTGGCCCATGGGCCAGCTCTGTTATGTTGAGGTCATTTTAATTTTCCGTTTCGGTAGACTTTTCAGCTTTTTTGATTTTGATGGTAAGCTCTTCTTTTTGCTCGTCAAGATCCATGAAAATGCTGTCACCTTCTTCCAGTTTGGAGTTTACGATTTCCTCTGCCAAAGTATCCTCAATATACTTTTGGATGGCTCTTTTTAGAGGACGTGCACCATACTGTTTGTCGAATCCTTTTTCAGCGATATAGTCTTTGGCCTTATCAGAAAGTTTAAGGTCATAGCCAATTTCCTTGATCCTTCCATAGAGTTTGTTCAACTCAATATCAATGATCTTATGGATGTCCTCCCTTTCAAGGGAATTGAACATTACCACATCATCTATCCTATTCAGGAATTCAGGTGCGAAGGCCTTTTTCAGGGCGTTTTCAATCACACTTTTTTGATGGGTATCAACTTGTGCCTGTTTGGCAGAAGTGCCAAAACCAACACCTTGTCCAAAGTCCTTTATTTGGCGTGCCCCAATGTTGGAGGTCATGATGATAATGGTGTTCCTAAAATCGATCTTGCGACCAAGACTGTCGGTCAAGAAACCATCGTCAAGCACTTGCAACAACATGTTGAACACATCTGGGTGCGCTTTTTCAACCTCGTCCAACAACACTACGGAATAAGGCTTGCGTCGCACTTTTTCGGTCAATTGTCCGCCTTCTTCATACCCAACGTATCCTGGAGGTGCTCCTACCAATCTTGAAATGGCGAATTTTTCCATGTATTCGCTCATATCGATACGGATAAGGGCATCTTCTGAATCAAAAAGTTCCTTGGCCAGAATTTTGGCCAACTGGGTTTTTCCAACCCCGGTCTGACCCAAAAAGATGAATGATCCAATGGGTTTGTTGGGGTCCTTTAAACCGGCCCTGTTTCTTTGGATGGCTTTGGCCACTTTGGCCACTGCTTCATCCTGACCGATTACGAAACCTTTGATCAAATCGGGTAACTTGGCCAATTTGTTGCTTTCAGTCTGGGCTATTCTGTTCACGGGGATGCCGCTCATCATGGAAACCACATCGGCCACATTGTCCTCTGTTACGGTTTCCCTATGCAATTTGCTTTCTTCTTCCCAACGCTCCTGGGCCGTAGCCAAATCTTTTTCAAGGCGTTTTTCATCGTCACGCAACTTGGCGGCTTCTTCGTATTTCTGTTTTTTAACAACGCTGTTTTTTAGTTCACGAACATCTTCCAACTGACTTTCCAGCTCCAAGATCTGTTTGGGAACGTCCATATTCACGATGTGTACACGGGAACCTGCTTCATCCAGGGCATCAATGGCCTTGTCCGGCAAGAATCTGTCCGTCATGTACCTGTTCGTCAATTTCACGCATGCCATTATGGCTTCATCCGTGTAATAAACGTTGTGGTGATCTTCGTACTTGGCTTTGATGTTCATCAAAATTTCAATGGTTTCCTCAACAGAAGTTGGCTCTACCATGACCTTTTGGAAACGACGTTCCAAAGCACCGTCTTTTTCAATGTATTGTCTGTATTCGTCAAGGGTAGTGGCACCAATACATTGGATTTCTCCCCTTGCCAAAGCGGGTTTGAACATGTTCGATGCATCCAAACTTCCCGTGGCGCCACCGGCACCAACAATGGTGTGGATCTCATCAATGAAAAGAATGATGTCATCGTTCTTCTCCAACTCGTTCATCACGGCCTTCATACGCTCTTCAAACTGACCACGATATTTGGTTCCTGCCACCAAAGAGGCAAGATCCAAGGTCACCACCCGTTTGTTATACAGGATTCGGGATACTTTTTTGTTGATGATGCGCAACGCCAAACCTTCGGCAATGGCACTTTTGCCAACACCTGGTTCCCCGATCAACAATGGGTTGTTCTTTTTCCTTCGACTTAAGATCTGGGAAACACGTTCAATTTCCTTCTCACGACCCACAACAGGGTCCAATTTGTTTTCCTCGGCCAATTTGGTCAAATCTCTTCCGAAGTTGTCCAAAACCGGGGTCTTGGATTTTTTGTTTCCTTTTTGGGCGGAACCTGAGCCAAAAGCGCTGTCCTTGCCCTCACCCAAGTCGTCTGAATCCCCGGAAAAGGATTCAGCTTGTGGGGAATCTACATAATCGTCGTCGCTAGTGATCATCGATTTGAATTGTTCTTTTACATTATCATAGTCCACTTTCAACTTGTGCAGAAGTTTGGTAGTGGGATCGTTCTCGTTTCTGAGGATGCAGAGTAAAAGGTGCGCGGTATTGATGGAAGAGCTTTGGAAAAGCTTCGCCTCAAGGAAGGTTGTTTTTAGGGCGCGTTCTGCTTGTCGGGTAAGGTGCAGGTTCTTTTTGTCTTTCTGCATCGTGCCCGAATTTGGATTGGCGGGACTCAGGATCTCCACCTTACGGCGAAGGTGTTCCAGGTCCACATCCAGTGCGTCCAATATGCTAATGGCCTTGCCATTTCCATCTCTTAAAAGACCCAGCATCAGGTGTTCCGTTCCAATAAAATCGTGCCCCAATCTTAGGGCCTCCTCCTTGCTGTATGCTATAACGTCTTTTACTCTGGGGGAAAAATTGTCGTCCATACGTTTCTTTTTCAGCAATTAAAATTAATAAAAGTATTGTTACCGTGGTCAAATACCGTACCCATATTCGATAAACTAGTGGTAAATGTCGGAATAAAGGTGATTTTTTTACTTGTTTAACAAAGCTTTACCATACAATTGGGAACTAGGGTCAAATGTTGATAATTTTTTTAATAAAGTAAGCGCAAAGCGGTATGAAAGCTGCTATTTTCTGTATATTGCCATGATATTTTAACCACAAAAAAACAATAAGATTTTAGCATGGCGGAAGGAGAAAAGTTAATTCCTATCAACATTGAGGATGAGATGAAATCTGCCTACATCGATTACTCGATGTCGGTCATTGTGTCACGTGCCCTGCCAGATGTTCGTGATGGCTTGAAACCGGTTCACCGTAGAGTGCTCTTCGGAATGCACGAACTGGGAGTAAGGTCTACAAGTGCCCATAAAAAATCTGCCCGTATCGTTGGGGAGGTTTTGGGTAAATACCACCCACACGGTGATACCTCTGTTTATGATACCATGGTTCGTATGGCCCAAGAATGGAGCCTAAGGTACATGTTGGTGGATGGACAGGGTAACTTTGGTTCCGTGGATGGGGACAGTCCCGCGGCCATGCGTTATACCGAGGCCAGAATGCGGAAGATCGCCGACGAGATGTTGGCAGATATTGACAAAGAAACCGTAGATCATCAGTTTAATTTTGATGATACACTTCAGGAACCTACCGTGTTGCCTACCCGTATCCCAAACCTTTTGGTGAACGGTGCTTCCGGAATTGCTGTGGGTATGGCTACCAATATGCCGCCCCACAACCTTTCTGAAGTGGTGGACGGTACCATTGCCTATATTGATAATCCCGAAGTGGAAATTGATGAACTGATCAAACACATCAAAGCTCCCGATTTCCCAACAGGTGGAATCATTTATGGCTATGATGGTGTGAAGGAAGCGTTCCATACCGGTAGAGGTAGAGTGGTCATGCGTGCTAAAGCTACTTTTGAAGAGGTTCAAGGTAGGGAGTGCATCATTGTGACCGAAATTCCTTATCAGGTGAACAAGGCCGATATGATCAAAAAGACGGCCGATCTTGTCAACGAAAAGAAAATTGAAGGTATTGCGTCCATCCGTGACGAATCGGATAGGAAAGGTATGCGGATCGTGTACATCCTAAAGCGTGATGCCATTCCAAATATCGTACTGAATACCCTTTACAAATACACGGCGCTTCAATCTTCGTTCAGTGTTAATAACATTGCATTGGTCAATGGTAGACCACAATTGCTGAACCTGAAGGAGATCATCCACCATTTTGTGGAGCACAGACATGAAGTTGTGGTTCGTAGGACAACTTACGAATTGAGGAAAGCCGAAGAAAGGGAACACATCCTTCAAGGTTTGATCATCGCCTCCGATAACATCGATGAGGTGATCGCTATCATCAGGGCTTCCTCCAATGTGGACGAAGCACGTAACAATTTGATGGAACGATTCAAACTTTCCGAAATCCAGGCAAAGGCCATTGTGGAGATGCGTTTGCGTCAACTTACTGGATTGGAGCAGGATAAGCTGCGTGAGGAATATGAAGAATTGTTGAAAACCATTGAAGACTTGAAGGACATCCTCGACAAAAAAGAGCGTAGGATGCAGATCATTAAGGATGAGTTGGCCGAGGTAAAGGATAAATACGGTGATGAAAGAAGATCCGAAATCAATTATGCCGGGGGCGACCTTAGCATTGAGGACATGATCCCGGATGAACAAGTGGTCATCACTATATCCCATGCCGGATACATCAAAAGAACGCCATTGACCGAATACAAGACCCAGAATAGGGGAGGTGTTGGTCAAAAGGCATCCTCTACGCGTAATGAGGACTTCTTGGAGCATCTTTTTGTGGGGACCAATCACCAATACATGCTGTTCTTTACCCAAAACGGAAAATGTTTCTGGATGAGGGTCTATGAAATTCCTGAAGGAAGCCGTACTTCTAAAGGAAGGGCAATCCAAAACCTGATCAATATGGAAACGGACGATAAGGTGAAAGCCTTTATCTGTACCCAAGACCTTAAGGATGAGGATTATGTGAACAGTCATTATGTGATCATGGCCACCAAAAAAGGAGTGGTGAAGAAAACTTCCTTGGAGCAATATTCCAGACCACGTCAAAATGGTATCAATGCCATTACAGTAAGGGATGGAGATGAGCTGCTAGAGGCCAAATTGACCACTGGTGCCAGCCAAATATTCTTGGGATTGAAATCCGGGAAGGCCATCCGTTTTGAGGAAAGCAAGACCCGTCCAATGGGTAGAAGTGCTTCCGGAGTGCGTGGTATCACCTTGGCGGATGACAACGATGAGGTAATCGGTATGGTGTCCGTTCATAACTTGGAAGACGATATTTTGGTCGTTTCCGAGAACGGTTATGGCAAACGTTCCAACATGGACGATTATAGGATCACGAATAGAGGTGGAAAAGGGGTGAAGACCATTTCCATCACCGAAAAAACTGGAGGTCTTGTAGCCATCAAAAACGTAACCGATACCGATGATTTGATGATCATCAATAAATCCGGTATTGCCATCAGGATGAGCGTGGAAGACCTGAGGGTTATGGGGCGTGCCACACAGGGTGTGCGACTCATCAACCTCAAAGGGGGAGATTCCATTGCTGCTGTGGCCAAAGTGATGAAAGAAGACGAGGCCATGGACGACGCCAGCATCTTGGATATTGAGGTGAAGGGAGAAGATGGCACGGCTATTGAAGGAGAAACCGAAAACAATGAATAATCGATAAACACTAAATAATTATTTTTTTGACATGAAGACTAAAGTTTTGATATTACTTGCCATAGGGATTTCAACGATGGGATTTGCCCAGAAGGATGAGATCAAGGCAGCGGAAAAGGCCATGAAAAGTGGAGACGCTGCAGGTGCGTTGGCTGCACTTCAAGGCGCTTCCTCAACCATTGGTTCCGCCGATGACAAAACCCAGGCACAGTATTATGCCGATTTGGGTAATGCGAATTACGATTTGGCCCAAAAAGGAGATGCTTCCAAATTTAAAGATGCATTGGATGCATACAACAAAGTAATTTCCATTGAAGAAGCTAGTGGAAAACCTAAATACACTTCGGTGGCCAAGGAAAAAATGGCTCAAATGACCGCCGATTTGGTCAATGCAGCTGTGGATGATAACAACAATCAGAGATATGCCGAAGCTGCAAGTAAGTTGTACATGAGCTACAAACTTAGCCCACAAGACACTGTCTACTTGTACTATGCTGCAAGCAGTGCAGTAAATGGAAGAGAGTATGAGAAAGCCTTGGAATACTACAATGAGCTAAAGGATGTGAACTACGATGGTAGCGATGTTACCTATACCGCAGTGAACATTGAGTCTGGTGAAACTGAAACCATGGATAAAGGTACCCGTGACCTTTATGTTAAGGCAGGAACCCACAAAGATCCAAAGGATGAGAAAAGTCCTTCCAAAAAACCTGAGATTGTTAAGAACATCGCGTTGATCTACCAACAGTTGGGTGAAAATGAAAAAGCTTTGGAAGCTTATACGGATGCAAGGGCCGAAAGTCCGGACGATGTAAACTTGGTTTTAGGAGAAGCCAACCTTTACTATACTTTGGGTGATAAGGAAAAGTTTAAAGCATTGATGGCCGAAGCTTCTAACATGGCCCCTGACAATCCAGATTTGTTGTACAACATCGGGGTAATCAATATGGAGCAAGGGAACTTGGAAGATGCAAGGGCGGCATACAAGAAAACGCTAACCATAGATCCTGGTTACATCAATGCCCTTTTGAACCTATCCACTACCTACATCAATGAAGGTAACGGGTTGATCGATGAGATGAACTCTTTGGGATCTTCTAAGGCAGATATCGCCAAATACGATCAACTTAAAGAGAAAAAGGACAGCTTGTTCAGGGAAGGAGCCACAGTGTTGGAAGATGCCCTAAAATCCAATCCAGATAACCAAAGTGTTCTTACCCAGCTGAAGAACATCTATGGTGCTTTGGGAGATACCGAAAACTTTATGAGAATTAAAAAGTTATTGGGAGAATAATCCAATTCAAACCAATAAAAAAGGGGCCGAAAGTCGGCCCCTTTTTTTATAGGATTTTTTTAATGACCCTTAATTTGTGGGTGTACAGTTTTTCTTCCGTATTGAAGATTCCTGTATGGTCTATCCGATCGATCCTAACATGACCGTTCACATGGATGATGTAGTTATCCTTCAAAATAATCCCTACATGATCGATAACGCCATCATTGTTATCAAAAAAAGCAAGATCACCGGGTTCGCTTTCTTCAATAAAGCTAAGTGGTTCCCCTTGTTTGGATTGCGATGCAGCGGTTCGCTCCAAAACATATCCATTGATTTTGTAGACCATTTGTGTCAATCCGGAGGCATCTATGCCGAAAGGAGTCTTTCCGCCGGGAAGAAATGGTGCTTTCAAATACAAAAAGGCAGTATCAACCAAGCAATCTTTACTTTTCTGTCCTTCAAAAATATGTCCCTCGAAGGTATGATTCAAAAGGGAAGATGTTTCAGCCATGGAACCTAACAAAATAGGCAACAACATGCCATCAGGAGTGCAGATATGGGAAATGACATCCGAAGAAATCTTTAAGGAAGGATTTTGATGAATCTCTTCGTAAACTTCTTCAGAAACCAAAACAATTTGGTTGTTGGCGACCCAACCTTCAAAATTATCAAACCCCCCACGAATCCTGCTCCATTTTTTCCGACTCTCCAGCACTTTAAAATGCTCTCCATAAAGCAACTGGGAGGTCATTTCGGTACCATCATCCGGATTTGTTCTAATGGGAACAATGCTCAGTGGGCAAATTCCATACTGCATGTACTTACTACTAATTGAATCTCTAATTCCTTTTCAGGACAATTGCCGAAGCTCCACCGCCACCATTACAAATGGCCGCCGCTCCCAAAGTTGCATTGTTCTGTTCCAAAATGTTCAATAATGTAATGGTAATTCGGGCACCAGAACACCCGAGGGGATGCCCCAAGGACACGGCCCCACCGTTCACATTAACTTTGGAATCGTCCAATCCAAGAATTTTCATGTTGGCCAAACCAACTACTGAAAACGCCTCGTTGAACTCAAAATAATCAATATCGTTTATGGAAACGCCTGCGCGGTCTAAGGCTTTTGGCAACGCTTTCGCAGGAGCTGTAGTAAACCATTCCGGTTCGTGAGCGGCATCTGCATATCCGATGATCGTTGCCAAAGGTTTCAACCCTAGTTCAGCTGCTTTTTCCTCACTCATCAAAACTACCGCTGCTGCACCATCGTTTATGGTGGATGCATTGGCCGCCGTTACGGTTCCATCTTTAGTAAAGGCAGGTCGTAACGTTGGTATTTTGTCCAAATTTACGTTGGTGTATTCTTCGTCTTGGGTGACCAAAATCGGCTCGCCCCTGCGTTGTGGTACTTCAACAGGAACCACTTCATTATCAAATTTTCCGTTTTTCCAAGCTTCTGCTGATCTGGTATAGGATTGAACGGCAAATGCATCCTGATCTTCCCTGCTAAAATCGTATTTCACGGCACAGGCATCTGCACAAACCCCCATGGCATTTTCATCATAGGCATCCACAAGCCCATCTTTCTGCATACCGTCCAATAAGGTTGATGGACCAAATTTGGTACTGTTTCGCAAATAAGCATAATGTGGTATCAAGCTCATATTTTCCATTCCCCCGGCCACCACGATGGAATTTTCACCCAAAGCGATGGATTGTGCCCCCTGCATAATGGCCTTCATACCTGAAGAGCAGACTTTGTTTACAGTTGTACATGGAACGGTATTCGGTAATCCGGCAAAAATGGCGGCCTGTCTGGCTGGAGCTTGTCCGGTGCCGGCCTGGACCACATTTCCCATCAGGACTTCCTCCACCAATTCAGGTTTCAGGTTGATTTTATCCAATGCCCCTTTAATGGCCACTGCGCCAAGTTTTGGTGCTGGAATAGTGGATAGGGCACCCATAAAACTCCCAATTGGGGTTCTGGCCGTCGCTACGATCACAACTTTTTTCATATGTGCATTTTTACTCCTGCGAAAATACTAAATTTAAATGCAAAGCTCGAAAATAGCCGTTGTACCACTTCTTATTTATATTTTCTATTTTTGAGGTCAACAGTAATGCGTAATGGGAAAAACTTTGGATAACGTGTACAGGCATCAATCTTTGGTGTACAAGTATTTTCTCTATGTGGTTTCTGTTGCCCTGATCGTTTTCTTTTTTCCAAAAGGAGGGAAGTTCAAGTACGAGTTCCAAAAGGGTAAACCTTGGCAGTATGAGAATCTGTATGCCCCCATTGATTTTTCCATCAAAAAGACACAGGAAGAAATAGCGGAGGAACAGCAATCCATCCGCAATGGCAAAACGGATTATTACACCTATGATAACGGATTGGTCGCTGAAGTAGGCCAAACCATTGAAAATGAATTGACCACTTTCTTTCAATCAGGATCCTATACTTCTCAACAAAAGCGCATTTTATCTCAAACGGCACAAGATCTTTTGACAGAAATTTATGAATCGGGAATTTTTCAAGAAAAGCCCGAATCCAAATCTGTCATTGTAGTTAAGAACAATGAAGCCCTTCCTGTTTCACCGAATAAGTTTTTGGTCGTAGAATCGGCCAAACAATTGGTTGCTGAGCAATTTTCTGCCTTGAAGATGGTCGGTATTGCACCGGTGGTTGGAATCGTTCAGAATAATCTTAAATCCAATCTGTTGTATGAAGAGGATTTGACCCAAAGTGCCTTGAACGATGAACTTTCAAAAATTTCATACACCCGTGGCGAAGTGGCGCAGGGTAAATTGATCATTGCCAAAGGGGAAATTGTTGAAGCAGAGGATTTTAAGATATTGAATTCATTGAAGGATGAATATGAATCGGAACTTTGGTTAGGCAATAATTATTACTTTATCCTGCTGGGTTATACCATTTTGGTAGCTCTTGTGTTGATTATGCTATTCCTCTTTTTGAAGCGGTATCGGTACGATATTTACAGGAACAACAACAAGGTCACCTTTATCTTTTTCAATATCCTATTGATGGTGTTGGCCACCACGCTGATGGTGAAACATTACGAGGATTATATTTATGTGGTGCCGCTCTGTATCCTGCCCCTAATTTTAAAGAATTTCTTCGATGCCAGATTGGGCCTCTTTGCCCATGTGCTTACCGTATTGATCTTGGGATTTGTGGTGCCCAATAGTTTTGAATACATCTTTTTACAGATCATTGCGGGTATCGTGACCATTTTAACGGCATCGGAGCTGTATAAGAGAGCCAATCTCTTCATTTCCGTGGGTCAGATTACCTTGATCTATATTATTGGATATTTTGCCTTCCATGCGATTCATGAGGGGAATCTGGAGAATATTGAATGGGTCTTGTTTGGGGTTTTTGTACTGAATGGTCTGTTGACCCTTTTTGCACAACCTTTGATTTATATTTTTGAAAAGATGTTCGGTCTTGTTTCCGATGTTTCCTTGTTGGAACTTTCGGATACCAACTCCAAGTTGTTGAAAGAGTTATCTGACAAGGCTCCAGGAACCTTTCACCATTCGTTGCAAGTGGCCAATTTGGCCGAAGCGGCGGCCAATGAAATTGGGGCCAATGCCATGTTGGTTAGGGTAGGAGCACTTTATCATGATGTGGGGAAGATGGAACATCCTACCTTTTTTACCGAAAACCAGATAACGAGCGTTAATCCGCATGATGATTTGCCGCCCAAGGAAAGTGCCAAGATTATAATTGAGCATGTCATCAACGGGATTGAAATTGCAAGAAAAAATAATATTCCCGATCGTATCATCGATTTCATCCGGACGCATCACGGTACCACCTTGGTGTATTATTTTTTCAAAAAGCAACAGGAAATGGATTCCGAAGCAGATGAAGAAGATTTTAGGTATCCGGGACCTATACCTTTTTCCAGGGAAACGGCCATTTTGATGATGTCGGATGCTGTGGAGGCAGCATCCAAGAGTTTGAAGAATCCTACCTTTCCCATCATTGATGAATTTGTGGAGAAGATCGTGAAGGGTCAAATGCAGGCCAATCAGTTTTTAAATGCAAATATTACCCTGAAAGAAATAGAATTGGTGAAGAAAGTATTGAAGCAAAAGCTAACCAATATCTATCATTTACGGGTGGAATATCCTGAATAACGGATACTTAAAAACTATTGCTCTAAAAAAATGGAAAAATAGTTGCGATCTTTCTTTTGAAAAGGTACATTTGCATCCGCATTTTCAGAATGCACGTTCATAAAAAGAAATAGGAGAGGTGCCGGAGTGGTAACGGAGCAGATTGCTAATCTGTCATCGGGTAACCGATGCCTGGGTTCGAGTCCCAGTCTCTCCGCTTTTCCTTTTAAACAGTTCGGGGTGTAGCGTAGCCCGGTTATCGCGCCTGCTTTGGGAGCAGGAGGTCGCAGGTTCGAATCCTGCCACCCCGACAAATCTAGCAATAGATAAAAATAAAAGCACTGTTAATCAATTGATTTTCAGTGCTTTTTTCGTTTTGTGCATTTATTTGATATCATTTGAAACCAAATAGTAGGTGTGCAATTAGGTGTGCAATTCGGTGTACAGCCTTTTATTTAAATTGTCCTATCTTTAAAGAGCTTTTGGGCACGATTTGACTTTCGATGAACAATTATTGTTTAACCAAAGTCATTTTAACATGAAAGCAAAAAACACTTTCGCGGTAGTCTTCTTTACCAGAAAATCAAGGAGCGTTCCAAATCAATTATCCATTTATGTCCGTATTACCGTGGACGGAAAACGCTCAGAGATCAGTCTCAAACGCAACGTGGCCTCAAAGAATTGGGACAATGCCAGAAACCGGGTCAAGGGAAGTTCCCAACCGATCAGGGAACTGAATTCTTACATGGACAGCGTGTACGGAGCATTGTTGGTGTGCCATAAAGAACTTTTGCAAGAGAACCGGGTAATTACCGCAGAGGCTATCAAGTCACATTATCTTGGTGAGGACGATAAGAACAAGACGCTTAGAGATCTTGTCTCCTATCACAATGAAAGGATGTCCGTTGTCTTAAAATATGGTACCATGAAAAACTACTATACCACTGCTCGGTACCTTGACAGGTTTTTATCAAAGGAAAGGAAGGT
Source organism: Allomuricauda sp. M10 (assembly GCF_020782875.1). Lineage (GTDB taxonomy): Bacteria > Bacteroidota > Bacteroidia > Flavobacteriales > Flavobacteriaceae > Flagellimonas. Next base: position 81,498 of record NZ_JAJGBN010000005.1, read on the forward strand.
TGGCGATGTTTATCTCAAGCAATTGAACTATGCCTTTGTCACGGAATTCGAGCACTATCTTAGAAATTACAAAGGCTCGGATAAGAAACTCTCCTTGGGGAACAACGGTGTCATGAAACATCTGGAAAGATTCAAGAAGATTTTGAACCTTGCCGTAAAATTGGAATGGATGGAAAGGAATCCCCTCAATCAGTTCCAGTTGAAGTATAACAGATATGATAGAGCATTTTTGGATGAAGAGGAACTGCAACACTTGGAATGCTGCGAGCTTAAGAATGAACGTTTGGAGAAGATACGGGACTGTTTTGTCTTTGCATGTTATACCGGGCTCTCCTATGTGGATGTAAAGGAACTCACCAAGGATAATATTGTTAAGGGAATCGATGGAAACCAATGGATAAGTACCAAACGTGAGAAGACCGACAAACCCGTCAAGGTTCCATTGATACCTCAGGCGCGGGCGATTTTGGAAAAATATGATCTGGGTAGGCCGAATGAAGGACTTTTGCCCATCAGTTCGAACCAAAAGACAAATGCCTATCTAAAGGAAATTGCCAATGAATGTGGTATTGATAAGAACCTGACCTTTCATGTGGCCAGACATACTTTTGCAACTACGGTAATGCTCTCCAATAATGTCCCCATTGAAACGGTATCCAAACTCCTGGGGCACACCAAACTTTCCACGACACAAATTTACGCCAGGGTAGTGGAGTCCAAGATAAGTGAGGATATCGATAATCTTTTGATTCGCTTTCAGAGTAAAGAGGTCGAGAGAAATGCTGGGGAGTAAGTTTGCAGTTAGATAATGGGAAAACTTATTTATGAAATCAAAGTGTCAAATTTAGATAAGGTTTTTTGGAAATAACGGGTTCAACTTTAAAGATTGGAAATTTATGGTTCTATTGAGGAAATTTCCAACGAATAGCAATGCTTAATACCATTTCAATGTAATTAATATAGTATGTGGTTTTTAATAACTTAAAATACATTTTACATGTTTATATGTAATAGTAAATAGTATTTTACACTATGTCAAGAAATTGCATTTTGTTACTTCCTAGAAAATGTCGCAAATGTTGTCAATATTTGCGACATTTTTTTATAGGGTTTCGATCCAATCCATGGGATAGTGGATGAGCCGGTTGGTTGATACCACCAAATACGGAAAATTTGAGCCAGCCAATAAATGGCCTTGGTGATCTAAAAATCAGAGTTTTGTTTTCATCTAAAGGTACTCAATTTTATCCGGCGAGTGTGGTATACTTTGTCTGGCGTTTCCACTATGGTTCTAGGTTTAACTTTTGAGCTATGTTTCTTTGATATCAAACTTTTTAGACATTTAGTCTTATTTTTTCAAATGAATCCCCTAACTTTACTAATCGTGTAACGATAGACCCTATTTTTTAGGGTTCTTTGTGTCATAAAAGGTAATGGCAAAAAGTACATACATCTCAGAAAATCTCAATGAAAGCCATATTGCTTTAGTAAAGTATTTGGAGGATCATGAAATCCTTTATTTCAAATTGAAGGAACTGGCCATCCAATTGCCCAAAAGCCTGGGGGATAATGTGAATGAATTGGTGGAGAACCTCCATCAAAAGGGGTTGTTGAACCGAATAGAAAGAGGGGTATATGCTAAACCCAATTATTCCAATGTCAATGTACTGGCTACATTCATTAGTCCTGGTAGTACCTTGGCCTATTGGTCAGCTTTGCACCATCATAACCTTACAGAACGATTTCCGTATACCCTTTTTGTCAAGACCATCTACAGGAAAAGGGATACAAACATCCTGGGCTCCAAGGTAAAGTTTGTTACCGTAAAGGAAAGCAAACATATCGGTACCATGTTGGAGGGCTTTGGAGCAAATGGTTTTTTGGTGACCGATAGGGAAATGACCATAGTGGATTGTTTTGACCAACCCCGCTATGGGGGTAATCTGGACGATTTGATCAAAGCGTTCGCCAATGAAAAATGGGACAATGAAAGGTTGATTACCTATACGAAGGCCTATGGCAATATTGCCCTGACAAAAAGACTGGGCTTTTTGGCAACCCTTTTCCATGCGGATAGCTTACAGGGTTTTATCCAATATGCCAGAAAGCAGGTGAACAAAAAGTATAGTTTGATCGATGCCGGTGGACTGGATCAAGGGGAATTTGTAAGTGAATGGAAGTTGCGATTGAACATCAAAAGGGATAACCTGTTGCAAATGGCCCAAAGTGGATATTAGATGATTCTTCAAAAGGAAATCATAGAGCGATCAAAAGAATGGAAGGTGCCTCCCGATACCGTGGACAAGGACTATGTCCTGGGGCATTTTCTATCGGTCTTTTTTGAAACCTATAAGGATGACCTCATTTTCAAGGGAGGGACATGCCTGCGTAAATGCTATATCAAGAATTATCGTTTTTCAGAAGATCTGGATTTCACGGCAAGGGAGAAGGACTTCGTACTGGAAAAGGAAAAACTGGAAGGTATTGCCAAGACCACTACAGATCGGACCGGAATCCTGTTCAGTGTAGGTGAAATTTCCCGATTGGTCTTTAATGACGAGCCCAAAGGATTTCAGGTATCCATAAAATATTGGGGGGCCAATCACTCCAAAAACCAACAGCCCCCGCTACCAGATCGTTGGATGACCAAAATTAAATTGGAAGTGAGTACGGACGAGGTCATCATTTTGGAACCCGAAATTTTGCCCATTATGCATCCTTATTCCGATGGGTTGCAAGGTGAAAAACAATGCCCATGTTATGTCATTGACGAGGTGGTCGCTGAAAAGCTAAGGGCCCTGAAGCAGCGTTCATACACGGCACCACGGGATTTTTATGATCTGTACCATCTGACCCAAAAATTTTCCAAAAAGGACTGGGAAAGGATTATTCCTCTTTTCCTTAAAAAAATGGAGCATAAAAATCTAACTTATACCAATCCTTCGGATTTGGTGGATGACACCAAGATTGCAAATGTGAAAAGAGCTTGGAGGACCAGTGTAGCGCATCAAATTACCGAGGATCATATCCCAGGAGCCGATGAAATCATTTCGGAGGTAATAAAGAATATTGAAATTTTCTTCCCAAGCGAATCTTCCAAGTAACAGTTTGAATTCCAAAAAGGCTGTCCCTATTTTTTAGAAATAGGGACACCAATTTTGATTATGGGGCATTTTTTTATTCCAATATTCCCGAAAGTTAAGCCAGCAAACTTTTTGTTAAACAAGGGACGGCTAATTACCGTCCCATAAGTCAATTTTGGTTTGATGATGAAAAAAACATCAATAGCCTATTATATTTTCCTTTTTCGGTTCATTGTTTGGCCAGGGTTACCTTTTAAAATCACAAACGGATTTTAAACCCACCGTTTACCACGAATCCATCCACCGGAGCATAAATATCCAAAAATTGTGGATCACTCAGATTTCCGGAATAGATTGAACCGAACTTGGTTTGTCGGGTATCCAAAAAATTCTCAAAGTTGAGAAAGACCGAAACATGTTCCCCCAACCTTTTCTCGCTCATCAGGCCTACGATCCAATAGGACTGCCCGGTATCCCCGTTGCCCAGTTTCTGTGGACTATAGTAATAGGCCTCAAGGCCCACCCAAAGATTGTCTTCCTTTTCAAACATCAAAACATTGTTCAAACGGTGCTTGGCCACCAATGGAAAATCCGATACCATCCCATTTTCATGCTGTTTGACATTGGCATGTGTATACCCTGTAAAGAGATTGAAATCCCCATATTTTATTTTTAGGTTGACCTCGGCTCCACGAGTATCCACATATCCTCCATATTGTTGGAATTCATACAACCCATTGTCATTCGCCACCAAAGTCATGGGGTCATTGATTTTGGTATAAAACAAGAGCGTATTGATGGACATCGTCATCCCTGGCAAGGGAACCCACTTATAATTGACATCGAAATTCCCTCCCAATGAGCGTTCAAGTTCCGCTTGATCCACATTGATGGGCAGAACGTCCCTGAATTGCACCCGCTCTGCATCCTCAGTGAACACAGTAGGAGTCTTATATCCCATACCACCGCCCAACCGAAAAGTTAAAGCTCGGTTGGGTTCGTACAGCACCGAAAGCCTAGGAAGAGCCATGGCTCCGTAATCAGAATGGAAATCTGCCCGAAGACCAGTCTCCAATGACAGCGTTTCATCAATGGGCCAAACATTTTGGGCAAACAAGCCAAAAATCTGGTAGGATTGGTCCAAGGCCCCGGTCTGATCTTCCCTTGTATCGTTGAAATATTCCGTCCAAAGGTTGGCTCCAAATACCCATTCAACATCATTTGGGGTGTTTGTGGAAAAATTCAGTTCACTGAAGGACGAACGTTGGTATCCCGAAAAAGTAAAATCCGGTATCTCGATGGTACGGTCATAAAAACTAAAACTATTCTTGACTTCCAATCGATTTCGGGCATTAAAGGAATGTTTGAATCCCAGTTGTGTAGAAAGCCGTTCTGTTTCATTGGATTCAAAGTAAGGATCTGTCACAGCCTCCCCTTTGACATAGTCCATGTTTCCCCCAAGGCGGTCCTCCCAAATAGCATTTATTCCCAGCAGGAGTTCGGTATCCTCCCCGAGATAGAGGTACAATTTGGGGTTAAGGGTTAAGCGATCAAACTCTGGAATGGCAGTCAAACTGATATTCGCAGGATCATAAGGTGTCCCCAGATTGTAGGAGGCGAATACCGTGGTGCCAACTTTGTCGGACTTTTGTGAATAAAAGCCACTGAGGTCCAGACCAAGGGCCGAGGTTCCGTTTGCCATAAAACTGAGCTCGGGTTCCTCTTCCGGTTTTTTTGAAATCAAATTGACCAAACCGGCAATGGCCCCTCCTCCATAGAGGGTGGAACTTGACCCTTTGATGACCTCCACTTGTTTCAGGTCCAAAGGTGCAATTTGCATAAGACTGAGGCCACTGGCAAATCCTGAATACAGGGGAAATCCATCCCGAAGGAGCTGGGTGTACTTCCCATCCAGCCCTTGGATGCGGATACTGCTATTGTAACTGGTGGCAGAAGTCTGTTGGGTACGGATCCCAGTACTCTCATTGAGCAGCATCCGGATATCCCCAGGTTTCATATTACCCTTTTCGGAGAGTTCTTCCCCTGCAATGACCTCGACCCGGGTAGGGATGTCCTCAATGGTCCGGCTGCTCCTGGTGGAGATAAGTGTCACCTCTTCCATTTCTTCCGTCTGAGGTATCAGTGAAAAGACCTGTCCTTGAGCTTTTTCATCCAAGGGAAAGGTAAGGTTGCGTTCCACAGTGGCATACCCGATATAGCTCAGCTTAAGCTGGAAGGTCCCATTTGGGATATCCTCCATATGTATTCTTCCCATCTCATCGGATATGGCCCCTTTGTTCAGGGAGACCAACATTGCGGTGACCCCAATGAGAGGCTCATCATTAAGGGAATCCTTGACCACAAGATCAAGACTGTTCTGTGCATGCATGGATACCATCCCCAAAAGGGATAGTATAAGGATTACTTTTACTTTCATTTTATGATTTTTGAATATGTTGAATCCAGGCCAAAAGGAATTGACCTAGAACATTTAAAAATTAGGATTGACTAAACTTCAAATGTGCGTGGGGGCTTCAGTGAATGAAAATATACTTCCTTGGGCAGTTGTTCAATATAGGGAATGGGAGCTGTCAGCAGCTCGCAATCCATGGAAATTAATTCCAAGGTCTCATATGTAATCGTGAAACCAGGACACCTACCACAAGTGTAAAATGGAGAACAGGGAGTGTCCTTGTCGTGAGGGGCTTCTGGCCGGTCATCATCCGAGCAATTGTCCAAAACATCAGAAATACTGGAGCAGGTACTTGTCTCCTGACAACATGGATATGATGAAAGCGTCAAAGTGACCAATGACAGTATTACTGCAATGAATTTCATGCTACTAAGTTAATGAAATAAACGCTCCTAAAAATGGGAGAAATGGTAATCTCCATAGAGATTAAAGCTATTTAATCCAATATTCCCGAAAGTTAAGCTCGCATAATTTTCTCGGACAAGGGACGGCATAAAACCGTTCCGTAAGTCTCTTTTTATTCCGTTTCCTTGCCACTCCAAAATTTTGTCTTCCGCTTGGTCTATGCTCAAATATTGTTTAACCAAAATCCAAAAATCATGGAAGCACAAACAAAACAAAGAGCGACACGCAAGGGAAACGCCAAGCAATCATCAAAAGTAAAGCGACCCACACCGCAGAAGGAACGGAATTCTGTTCCCCAAATCCAGATGTTGGAAATCGATTCGATTTTTCCAGATCCGACACAACCCCGAAAAACCTTTGATGAGCAAAGTCTCCATCATTTGGCACAGAGCATTGCCGAACATGGGGTGTTACAGCCGATCACGGTACGAAAATCAGATGATGGCTTTATCATCGTCATGGGTGAACGTCGGTTCCGTGCCAGTAGATTGGCAGGATTGACCACTATCCCTGCAATGGTAAGGAACTATGTCGATACCAAAGTCCTGGAAGTGCAGATCATTGAGAACCTGCAACGGAAGGATGTGGAACCCACAGAGGAGGCAGAGGCCATCCAGTTTCTGTTGGGCCGTTACGAATCGAACGAGATTGCCAAACGATTGGGCCGTTCCGAGAACTATATCCGCCAGCGCATCAAATTGGCCGGCTTGATCGAAGGGTTCAGGGTCTTTGTCCGAAATGGGGAAATGACCATCTCCCTTGGGGTGGCAGTGGCTCTTTTTGAACCTGGGGAACAACAGATGATGCTGGAAAGCATTGAAGGAGAATACCAAGTGCATCGGATCAAACGGATGATCGAAAGCCGGACCTTTGACCTGACCAAAGCTTGCTTTGATGTAAGGGACAAAACTTTGGTGCCCAAAGCAGGGGCATGTGTTGTCTGTCCCTTCAATGCCGCGAACCAAGGTAACTTGTTCGGGGAAGGGAAGATGGTCTGTACCCGGACATCCTGTTTTGAGAACAAAAAGACCAAGACATTTATGAAACTCTTGAAAAGGGTGAAAAAGGAGGGACTGAAACTGGTACCCAACATCAGCAAATACTGGATGGAGGAGGAACACAACCAATGGGTCATGGCCCAAATGGAAAAAGTTGGTCTTGAGGTACACTTGACCAATGGACTGGATATATTAAAGCAGCCAATTGAGCCTACCTTGGAAAGTATTAAAGAGGAGCACCGGCATTATGAATATACAGAGGAAGAGTTGACTGAATTCTTGGACGAGGCTCTAGAATCCTTTGCAGAGGAAAAGAACGTATGGGACAATGCCTTGGACCATGGATTTGAAAAGGGAATTCTGCTGGAAACGGATACCTATTTGACACAGCCTGTTTTTGTGAAGGTCAGGGAAGAAACAGATGGTGGAAGCTCAGGTGCCAAATCCTTGGAGAAACGTAAGATGTCAGAATGTACCCCAGAGGAACAGATCATCAAGATCAATGCTCGGGAAATGCGGAAAAAACAGATCGAGAACAATAACCAGTTCAAGGAGGTGGTGGACATGATCAGGGAGACGGATTATATTGATCGAAAGAAACCATTGACCACGGATGAAATGGTGGCCATTTCCATCTCATTGTTCGAGAACAACATCGGGTTTTATAGCCAAAGGGAACATTTTAAGGACTTCTTTGGGGATGATTCAAGGTTATCCCACGAAGAGCTGGTGGCCCGGTTCAAAGAAAACTTCAAGAAAGAGACTTTCCATAGACTGCTAAGGTTTCTATTGACTCGGCAGGTGCACCTTGGGGAAAGTAATCACACGAATGACCTGACCAACCGATCCTTTTATATCGCAATGCAATCCTTCTACAAGGATAAGATTTCAGGTATTGAGGATGCATATGCTGAAAGTCGGCAAAAGCGAGAAGCACGGATCAAGGAAAGGATAGTTGTCCTGGAACAGCAGGCCAAAGCATTCAAGGATTGATTTTTATCACTGGGGGTCTGAAAACAGGCCCCTATTTTTTTGGTCAATCATAGGAAATCGACACTTCCTCGTATTCCACTTTGTCAATGATGCCCGGATAGTTGGAATCCACAGTTCTGCTATATAGATCCTTGGTGACGGGATAGGCTTCCAGATCACCTTCCCATAAATCGTCATCGATAAGATCTTGAACGTCGGATTCATTGTTGCCGTTATGCAACCAAGCATCCAAGTTTTCGTCATCAATGATGACAGGCCGCCTTTTCTTTTCATTGTGGATATCGGCAAACATGGGGGTGGCGTCCTTTGTCAATACCGCAAAGGTCCTTCTACCATCAACCGTGTTGGTATAGATGCCTGCTAGGTATATGGGGTCGCCGTTCTTTCTATGGAAGTAAAAGGGAACCTTAAAGTCTTTGCCCTTGACTTTCACTTTCGTATTGTGTGGTTCGAAGAAACCATCCACTGGAATGATGCACCGCTGGTTCTCCCAACAGTACCGGTACACGAAATGGTCAAACAGCTTTTCGGATTTGGCATTGAGTCCTCCAAAGGTCTTTGGGTTCTTAAAGTACTCCGTATAGTTTTCCTGTTTTTCCTTTGGGGGCATGATACCCCACATGGCAGGGAGCATATTGTTGGGCTCTTCCTGGCCCAAGGTCCACATCACGGGATGGCTCCAGCCGTTGGCATGGAAATAAATGAGTTCCAAGTCGGTATCCAAATCACCGTACATGGCCTTGACGGAGAGCAATTTCTCCAGTTCCTTCCGTTCCCGGGTCTGTCTGGTCGAGTAGCACATCTTGAGGTTGAATTATGCTGTATTAAGATAGTCAAAATTGTTAAAGTTTTGAAATGGGTCAACCCTTTCCGTACATTTGGATATTTTCCAAATTATAGGAATAAATCCAATAAGTTTTATGAAGCCCACCATTCTCCATCTCGATCTGGATACCTTCTTCGTCTCCTGTGAGCGGCTGTTGGACAGCCGTCTGATGAAGCGGCCACTCTTGGTCGGTGGGTTGGGGGACAGAGGGGTGGTCGCGGCCTGTAGCTATGAGACCCGTCGCTTCGGGGTGCATTCTGGGATGTCCATGAAAGTGGCCCGTAGGTTGTGCCCAGAGGCCACGGTCATCAAGGGTAATGCGGGGACCTATATGAAGTTTTCGGACAATGTGACCGAGATCATCAAGGAAAGCGTGCCGGTCTTTGAAAAGGCCAGTGTGGACGAGTTCTATGCCGACCTTTCCGGGATGGACCGTTTCTTTGGTTGTTACAAATACGCCTCTGAAATGCGGCAGAGGATTCTGAAAGAGACGGGATTGCCCATTTCCTTTGGACTCTCCCAGAACAAGGTGGTCTCCAAAGTGGCCACCGGGGAGGCCAAGCCCAACAACCAGATGAAGATCGACCTTGGACTTGAAAAGGAGTTCTTGGCTCCCCTGCACATCCGTAAACTGCCCTCGGTGGGGGAAAAGACCTATGGGCTTCTCTCCAATATGGGGGTGACCACCATACAGACCGTACAGGAATTGCCCTTGGAAATGTTGGAAAGTGCCTTTGGCCTGCACGGACGGACCATTTGGATGCGGGCCCAGGGGCTGGACAATTCCCCCTTGGTCCCGTTTCATGAACGGAAGTCCATTTCCACGGAACGCACCTATGGAAAGGATACCACCGATATGGTCAAACTGGAGACCACCTTGTTCGCCATGGCTGAGAACCTGGCCTACCAACTCCGAAGGGCCAACAAGATGACGGGCTGTGTAAGTGTGAAGATCCGGTATAGTGATTTCAAGACCTACACCAAGCAGAAACGGGTTCCCTATACTTCTGCGGACCATGTGTTGGTACCCATGGTGAAGGAACTCTTTACCTCCCTTTATGACCGAAGGATGCTCATCCGACTTGTTGGGGTCAACTACAGCCATATTGTAGGGGGGCACTATCAGATCGACCTGTTCGCGGATGACGAAAAACTGCTCAACCTCTATCAGGCCATGGATCGTGTACGGAATCGATTTGGGGAATCCAGTTTGATGCGTGCCTCGGCCATGGGGGCCCATAGTATAGGAAGGGGAGGTAATCCCTTTGACGGACAACCGCCCATCTTATTGGCCCATAGACAACAATAATGTACCTGAACTGCCATACATATTACTCTTTGAACTACGGGGTGCTCTCCGAAACAGAGCTTTTGGAGTTGGCCCGTTCCCATGGGGTGGAAACCTTGGCCCTGACCGACATCAACAACAGTTCGGCGGGCATGAACTTTGTACGCTTGGCCAATGAGCAAGGGATACGTCCCATTCTGGGAATTGATTTTCGGAACGGGAACATACAGGAGTTTGTGGGCCTGGCCCAAAACAATGAGGGGTTTCGGGAAATCAATGCCTTTCTTTCCCAACACCTGCACAAGGGAACGCCCATTCCCTTCGTGGCTCCAATATTTGAACATGTCCATGTCATCTATCCCTTCGAGAAGATACAGGAAGAGGAACGAACGGATTTCAGGGCTTATGAATACATAGGGGTATCAGTAGAAGAGCTCCGGAAGTTACGGTTCTCCAGGTATCGGGATTTTAAAGACAGATTGGTGTTGTTGCAGCCCGTGAGTTTTCGCAACAAAAAGGATTTCAATACCCATCGGTTGCTTCGGGCCATAGGCTTGAACACACTGTTGAGCAAATTGCCCCAGTCCGAGGAGGCCAGACCTACCGATACCCTTCGGCCAATGGAAGAACTAAAAAAAGCCTTGGCCGATGTTCCACATATTTGGAAGAATACCCAGCGGCTAATGGACTCCTGTTCCATTGCCTTTGGGTTTGGAAGTGAACGGGTTTCCCAGAACCAGTCCCGTTTTTTAGCGTCCAAGGCCATGGATGTGGAACGGTTGCGGGAACTGGCCTTGGATGGGTTGCCCCGACGCTATGCCCATCCTACCGAAAAGGTCAGGGAGCGAATGTTCAGGGAACTGCGTACCATCCAAGAGCTGGATTTTGTGTCCTATTTTTTGATCAACCATGATATCGTCTCCTATGCCAAGTCCAAGGGTTATCCCTATGTGGGTAGGGGAAGTGGGGCCAACAGTCTGGTGGCCTACCTTATCGGGATCACCGATGTGGATCCCATTGAACTGGACCTGTATTTCGAACGGTTCATCAATCCCTTTCGGGCCTCGCCCCCGGATTTTGACATTGATTTCTCCACTTGGGACCGAGATGATGTCACGGCCTATATCTTCAAGCGTTTCGGACATGTGGCCCTCTTGGGCACCTATAACACCTTTAAGTACCGGGCCGCCGTGCGGGAACTGGGCAAGGTGTTCGGCTTGCCCACGGAGGAAATCGATAAGCTCAGTGCGGGTCGCTATGAGCAGGGAAGCTTGGACGAATTGGCCCGATTGGTGCTGAAATATGCCACCTATATCCATGGGATGCCGAATTATATCAGTGTACATTCCTCGGGAATCCTGATCTTGGACCGTTCCGAGCACTATTACTCGGCCACGACCCTGCCACCGAAGGGGTTCCCGACGGTGCAGTTCGATATGATCATTGCCGAGGATGTGGGCCTGTTCAAGTTTGATATTTTGGGGCAACGGGGATTGGCCAAGATCAAGGAAGCGGTGGAGGTCATTAAGGGTAACCAGCCTGATGCCGTGCTTTGGGACATCAAGAGTGTGGAGGCCATGAAGAAGGATGCCAATATCAACCGGCTGTTGAGCGAAGGGAGGGCCATAGGGGCCTACTATGTGGAATCCCCTGCCATGCGGGGGCTGATGAAAAAGCTACGGACCCATGACTATCTGGGATTGGTAGCTGCCAGTTCCGTAATCCGTCCTGGAGTATCTTCCTCGGGAATGAAGGATGAGTACATCCGTAGGGAACGGGAACCGGAACGCCGTAAGGAGGCCAATCCCATTTTGTTGGAGATTATGCCAGAGACCCACGGGATAATGGTCTATCAAGAGGATGTGCTCAAGGTGGCCCATCTCTTTGCAGGATTGGACCTTGGGGAGGCCGATGTGCTGAGGCGGGGGATGAGCGGAAAGTTCCGCTCCCGGGAGGAGTTCCAAGCGGTGAAACTCAAGTTTTTTGAAAACTGTAAGCATAAGGGGCACGATGCCGCCCTGACCCAAATGGTCTGGGAACAGATCGAGAGCTTTGCAGGCTATGCCTTTGCCAAGGGACATTCCGCTTCCTATGCCGTGGAAAGCTACCAGAGCCTGTATCTGAAATGTTACTTTCCTCTGGAGTTTATGGTGGCCGTGCTCAACAATGGGGGAGGGTTCTATGATACGGAGCTTTATGTGCACGAGACCAAAATGTGGGGCGGGGTCATCCATCCGCCATGCATTAACCGAAGTGACCACGTCAATGCCATCTATGGCAAGCACATTTATTTGGGACTGGGACAGCTTCGGAGTTTGGAACGCTTGGTCATCCAACGCATTTTGAACGAAAGGCAGCTCCATGGCAAATTCCGGGATTTTGATGATTTTATCGACCGCGTCCCGATTGCCATCGAACAGTTGACCATCTTGGTGCGTATCGATGCCTTTCGTGTCTTTGGGATACCCAAAAAGCAAGTGCTTTGGCAGGCCGTGTTCAAGACCAAGGCCCATCGAAAGGATACGGTCCAGAAACTACTGTTCAAACCCAACCACAGGCATTTTACACTACCAAATTTACCTTCCCATCCTATTGAGGATGCCTATGACCAAATGGAACTCTTGGGATTTCCACTTTGCGGGTATTATGAACTCATGGACGGCAAGGTAAGGAGCCGGTTGACTGCGGGTGATTTTGAAACCCATGTCAACCAAAAGATATGGATCTATGGCTCCCTGGTGCATACCCGGTTGAACACCACATCCAAAGGGGACACCATGCGCTTTACCACCATGCTTGATCTGGCAGGTCACTTTTTTGACTGTGTCCACTTTCCCCAAACAATGGCATCCACACCCATTCATGGAAAGGGCATCTATCTGTGCCATGGAACGGTGACCGAGGAGTTCGGACACTATAGTCTGGAGGTGGTGTTGACGATCAAGCAGCCCTTGAAACCCGACCCGAGGCAGGTGAAATCTGTTTCTATTGGTATTTAAACGATTCGGGTATTGAGATGTGCTGTGAATCATGCAATGATCTAATGGGAAGTACAACGGGCCTATTAAATAGATCTTGGTTGATATATCATGAGCAAAAGTGATACAACCGATCAAAATCCGACAACAATCTAGCTCCAATAGGGTTTGGAAATAACACCTGTTCGAACGGTCGTCAAAAAACACTTCCACCGACAATCATCCAATTTTTGATTTGTAAAGGTTTCCCTATTGAACAATATAAATATCATATGTCATTGGCGAACCCTTGCTTATGGTTCGATGATAACAATTTGGTCATATTCCGAAGGGCAACCCAGATAAAAAATGGGCATCTCCTAGTCATAACACAAAACCTTTGTTGTAAGATTAATCTTTATAGTAATAAACCCTTAACGATTGATAACAAGTAATCTAATAATTTGACATTATGAAAAACAATAAAACAGTAATGAGCTTGGGACAGAATATTTTTTATGCATTGGTCATGATATTTGGCCTCCAATCATGTAATAATGATGATGACGGGGAAGGGAAATTTCAGGGATGTGGACTTGAAAGAACGACCTATCAAGAGGTGGTCGATCTTGAAGGTACCATCAGCTATTTTGATGGACCTGACGTTTACGCGGTAAGATATGCTCCGGAACCGGAAGAAGGTACCAATATTGATACCGTAATCTATGGTATTCTGTGTGACCTTGAAGAGGATTTGAAAACCACCGGCGCAGTGGTTGTTTTTTCCGGAACACTTAAAAACCTTACGGAAGAAGAGACCAATCTCTTTGAACCCATTCCATCCGGAACGGAACTATTTGTACTGGACCATACAAAGCTGGAATTAAAACCATAACCCATAAAAATCTTATCATGAAACAGAAACTACTTTTAACATCATTGGGATTACTGGCTGTATTAGCTGTTAATGCCCAGATTTATGACAACGATGCCCTTGACGCGGAGGATAATTTTGTAGTAGGGGGTATGTCTTGGGCCTCTAATACCATTACCTACTATTTTTTGAACGGCACACCGGACATTTCGGGAACTACAGCAGAGCGGAACGCAATTAGGGACGCTTTTGGAATATGGGAGGATTTCACCAACCTGAATTTTGTCGAAGGGACTTCCGCGTCCAATTCAGATATTGTTATATCATGGGGGGCCGGAGATCATGGTGATGATTTTCCATTTGATGGTGTGGGCACGGTCCTTGCACATGCTTTTCAACCACCGGCAAATGGAACGACCCATGACCTTACCGGTGATATACATTTTGATGAAGACGAAACATGGACCACGGCCACGCGTACAGCAAGGGGCAATCCAAGGGATCTGGTTACGGTTGCCGCACACGAGATCGGTCATGCCCTTGCACTTCGACATACAACGGTTGCAGGCTCATTGATGGTAGGTGGCTATACAGGGTCGCACAGATTTCTATGTTTGGATGATATTCAGGGAATCCAGGACATTTACGGAGGTGTAACCAATTACACTGCCATCCAAGGGGATGATACCATATGTGGCACTGGTAATGTGACCTACACCATTGACGGGGTCTGTGATTTCACGGGTATAAGCTGGACATCATCAAGCAATATCCAAATTGTCAGCCATACAGGTGGTTCCGTAACAGTAAAGAAAATCGGAGGTGGCAGTACCGGATGGTTTCAAGCGAACATCCTGGCGTATTGCTCAGAAAGAACGTAACGTTGACAACCACGGTGGACATTATCCTTGATACGGCCGAATTTGAGGGAAGTGCGTTTTATGTAGCTGCCCATGCCACTGGCGGATCCGCTCCCTACAATTGGTACATAAACGGCCAATTGATCTCTACCACTTCCTCTTCTTCGTTCAGCTATCGCTATCCTTGTTCAACAGGAAGCTCCTATGTTGGTGTAGTTGCCAATACGGCCTGTGGCTCCCGTTCCGATCAAGCGTATTATTATGAGGATTGTGGCAGTGGTCATCGAATGGTGGTATATCCAAACCCAGCATCCTCGGAAATTACGATTTCCCAGATACAAGAGAAAAAGGAAGTCTATTATCCTTCGCTCAGTTCCGAATCCATTTCCCAAGCTCGGGATATCGTATTGACCTTGTTGGACTTTACGGGAAAACCTGTAAAGGAAATGGCTTTCAATGAACCAACACAAGATGTGAAGATGGATATCTCTACCTTAACAAAAGGAATCTATTTCCTAAGGATTGTTGGAAATGATGTGGATGAGACCCACACTGTCGTCATCGAATGACACTATGATAAAACAATCGGAAAGTAGGGGGCTCAAGGCCCCCTTTTTCATTTTATCCTATACTTCAAAAAAATTATTGGGGTCTTTATTATTCGCTATCAGCAAAGACGGTTAGCCGATTATATTGACCGTTTTATTTTCGATGGATTGAATCATTGAGTTGACTCTTTTGATATACAAGTCCAATTGAAGAAGGAGGCTGGTGTTTGTTCCGATCAATACTGTCCAAAGATAAACCCGGAAAATATTTCTCGGACAAGGGACGGCATAAAACCGTTGCCGATGTCACTTCCTGCCTGCCGGCAGGCAGGTTTATTCCGTTTCCTTCCCACTCCAAAATTTTCCCTTGCGTTTGGCGGTCTGCCACTATTGTTCAATTTAAAACGCAGATCATGGAAAAACAAAACGTAGTGCAACTGGATTTTGGCTTTGAACTGGAGCCAGCGACAACATCAATTCCAAACTTAGGACCCAAGTCCTTGAAAAAGGTTAAATCCGACTTTATGGACCTATTGCAAAGTCCCATCATTGTGTATCCATCACAATGGCAGGATGCCGTTCCCAAAGACCTTTTAAACAATATTACCATGGCCCGGATGTTGACCCAGATGCGTGGGGAACCCATGGCCTCCTTGACCGAGGTTGTGGCCTATATGATGCCCAGGACCTTCGAATCTCCCATGCCCAGTGAATGGGTGAACATCTATACCTGGTGTGGGCTCCAGTATGCCAAGACCTTTAAGAAGGATGGACAAATCGAGGCCATGGAGGAAGTGGCACCAAAACAACTGTCCGAATATGAGATGGGTCTTTTGAAAAGGTTAAGGGTCTGGATCTATGAGAAACGAAGAAAGGCCTTAAAGGATAGCTTAAAAACTTCAATGCCCAAGTTGAGCGGAACTTCCCCCAACAATCAGGGAGAGCTGTTCCAGAAAGACTAAAAGGAAACCAAGTTCTAGGATTACCCAAGTACTTTTGACCCATTACCATCGCAATAGTTGAGGTATAGGCATTTAGCCTAAACGGAAGTCGTCCAAACGGATTTTTGGTGCGTCCTTCCTTTGCAAACCCTTCTTGGGGTTTTGCCGTGCAAGGCCGCAAATCCGTCAGTCCGCCCATCAAATTTTAAGGGGTCCTTAATAAAAGAAGCCCTGGTTGTTTTTCGGGGCATCGAAAAACAGGGCAGTGCCCAAGGACTTCCAATCAGGACACCATCGACTGCACTTGCTTAACTTCCCATACACTCCCTTGCCGATGGGTCTGAAGGAATTCCTAGGGCCCTCATCGAACCTGTCAAGGCCAAGGCAGGTTTTGTCCATAAATAGGGTTTCCACTTCCTTGAAAACCTTAAGGTTTTGCTACGTCGCGGAGCCTCCCGATTTCTGTCCAAAAGCCTTGACAGAACCCCCTTCTTTTATTGTGCTACGCACGTAAGAAGCAAACAAACGCCCCTTAAAATTTGGGAAACAAAAACCAAAAAATAGAGGGGAAATTTTTAACCCTGTTTGCTGATTTATCCATACTGGAAGACGGCAGGCCTTTAAAACTTTTTATCATGAGTACATTGAGAAACAAAGTGCAACTTATCGGAAACGTGGGGCAGGATCCCACCATCACAGACCTTGACAAAGGCAAACGTGTGGCACGGTTCACCATGGCCACCAATGAACATTACAAGAACTCCGAAGGGGAACGGGTGACCAATACCGAATGGCATACCGTCATTGGATGGGGTAAGCTTGCCGACATCATCGAAGGCTTTGTGACCAAGGGCAAGGAAGTTGCCATCGAAGGGAAATTGACCTCCCGTTCCTATGAGGACAAAGAGGGTACTAAAAAGTATGTGACCGAAGTGGTGGCCAGTGAGATCCTGCTCCTGGGTGGTGGCGAGAACAATACCACCGAGTAAAATGGATAGGGGTGTCCAACTTTTGGGCATCCCTTTCTTTTTCATCCTTAATACTATTGAAATGGAACACCGTGTCAATGAAATACAGATCAGTTATAGGGAAAAGCTCAGCACCCTGAAATCCCTTTCCGTGACCAATTCCAACGAGGTGGCGAATCTATTGTTCCAAAACTGGGACAACAAGACCATAGGCCTGCACGAGACCTTTAAGATCGTGCTGCTGAACCAGTCCAACAAGGTCAAGGGTATCTATCCATTATCCCATGGGGGCATCACGGGTACCATGGTGGATCTGCGCATCCTTTTTGCCATTACCCTAAAGACCCTTTCGGTTGGGATCATCTTGACCCATAACCATCCCTCTGGGCAATTGAAGGCCAGTTATCAGGACAAACAATTGACCCAAAAGATCAAAGAGGCCGCCCAGCTTTTTGATGTCAAGGTTTTGGACCATATCATCCTTGCCCCTGATGGACGGTATTACAGTTTTGCGGATAATGGAATCTTATAATCCAATGTTCATGGAAGCGGATATGGAAATGACCGATCTTGGAATAGGGTCGGAACTGCAACATGACCTTGGGGATTATCCCGATGGTTTTGACCCTAGCCTTTATGATTTATAACAATGAAATTTTTAAGCATTGAATTATGGTCTATTTGAATTTTACCAACCTTGATAGCGAAACCCAGGAACGTTTGCTTTCCGTATCCAAAGAAGATGTGGAAAACCGTTCCGGGACCGAATTGCGCCAATTTGCAGAAACCCACGATAAGGACTATAATGCCCTCTTGGAAGATGAAGCCATGCGAAATCTATACAATTATGATTTTGTATTCAATATGTAAAACCTAAAACACACCATCGAAGCCCATCCATTATGATGGGCTTTTTTTATGTCCCGAACCTTGGTTTTTATATCTTTAAAGGGTTGGTTTTCAACAGCAATTAAAGTGCGGAATTCTTTTGATATGCCTAGCATATCGGTTTGACTTTCCTTGTTCCGTACCCATCGATTTGACTTTTACAGATTAGGCAACTGGGTTCAATTCCTATTGGTTTTGACCCATGTTGTGCGATACGATTTGGTCCCTTCGGGACAAATCGGAGAAGCAAGAGGATAGCGTGCTGGCGCAGCGCTACCAATCATGATTGCTCCGCAAGGCCCTGTTTATGGGGGCTAAGATGGATGCAAGGAAAATGGGCAAAGGTGGTTTTCACGGAAAACAGCCTTGAGGCCAATAAAATCAAGGGATTTTTCACGGAATTATGGAAAATGAAAGCAAAAATGAACGGTTCAAGAGCTTGAGTATCAAGGAACCGGTATTGTTGAAATTTAGACGGTTTTCCAAGCAATTTGGCAAATCCCAATCCATGACCCTGTTGGCCATGATGGAGTTTTTTGAGCGACATGGGATCTCCCCGGACCAACATTTTGGGGAGACCATCGCAAGTATGAAATTGTTCATAAAGCGACGCTTCAATGCCATGGTGGCCATCATGCGAAGCATCGAAAAGGAACAGACCCTGCCCACCGTCAGTATGATGCAGGCTCTCTTTCAACAGGAACTGGAACCCGAGGAGGGGGAGGAATGGGAAGGGGACTTTGAATTTTTTGAAAAGCAGTTGACCGAGATCAACACGCCCACCAATCCTGAACTCTTGGACAAGGAGACCACGGTCCCCAAAATCGTACATGAGCGCTTGAAGGAACAATTGGAAGATCTGAAGGAGGATTTTGGGCATGTGCTGAAGCATGTTTCCGTGACCAAGAACCGCTTTGGAAAGGACCACCTCAAACTGGACCTCAAACCAGGGGCCATTGAACAATACCGCACCAAACTCAAAAATCTATAAGCATGTACATCGCCATCACAAGACAACACTTGGGAGATAACTATCACGGCAGTGCTAGTGATTTTGTCAAATATTTGGAAAAGGAGAACGAAGGTAAGGCCCCCGAAGAACAAGAGCTTTTTTTCAACCAAACGGAAAATGACATCGATGCCCAGAGGGTCATTGCCGAGATCGATGCCAATACGGCCAAACTTTCGAAACGGGATCCCAAGTTCTATTCCATCATGGTCAGCCCCTCCCAAGCCGAGCTCAAGCATATCGGGAATGAGCCTGAAAAACTGAAACAGTACACCCGGGAACTAATGAAGACCTATGCGGCCTCCTTTTATCGGGACAAGGAAGTTTCAGTAAAGGATGTGTTGTATTTCGCGAAACTGGAAAGGGAGCGGACCTATTCCGAAAATGACAAAAAGATCAAGGAGAACCAGCCCTATGCCAGCAAGATTTTGGAACTGCAACACCAGCTCAGGGCCATCAAAGAGGGACGGGAGCAAGGGGATGTGCCCAAAATTCAGGAAAAAATACAGGCCTTGGAAAGGGAGGCACCCCATAAACAGAATGGGAAACGTATCGTTCCAGGCATGGCCAAGGAAGGCCATCAGAGCCATATCCATATCATCGTGAGCCGAAAGGATGTGACCAATGCCCATAGCCTCTCCCCAGGATCTAAGTTCCGTACATCGGAGACCATCCTTAATGGGGAGAAGGTCAAACAGGGGTTTGATCGGGACAAGTTCTATAGGGCGGCTGAGAAGAGCTTTGACAAACAATTCGGCTACCGCAGGAACTTTGTGGAGACCTACCAGGCCCGAAACTTGTTGGATAAGGATCCCAAGAAATTCTTTGCGGCCCTTTTGGGATTGCCCTCGACTGAGAAACAAGCCGCCAGGCAATTGTTGTTCAAGGCAGGTATCAAAGTGCCGAGCATACCTACAAACCAAGCACAGTTGGCCTATAAAGCGATGATGCAACTTAAAAAAGGAATCGGAAAAGCTCTGGAATCAGGATCCATTGGAATTTAAACAAAGCAAATATGGAAGAATTAAGATGGATTTGGATAGTATCTAGTTTGGTAATTGGTGCAGGAATCTCCTATTTGGCCAATCGGTATCTCATATATGGGTTTGTGATATGGTTTTGGGGCATTGTTCTTTTGGCCGTGGCCAATGGTTTACTTTGGGGATGGGATGTTTTTATTAAGGGGTCATTGGCCCTTTGGTTGCCGCTGTTTTTTATCCATGTGGTGATCTATGGCCTTATAGATCACTATAAAGACGATAAGAAACCCTCCAAAGTTTTTGAAGTGAAAATGAGGGTAAAGGGTAGGCCCTTGGTGTTGGGTAACATTCGGCGTGGAGTGTCGGTGATGGCCTCTGCAGGGAGCGGAAAGACAGAGAGCGTCATCTATAATTTTTTGAAGCATTTTCAAAAGGAGCATTTCTCCGGGGTCATCCATGATTACAAGGATTTTGAGATCACCGAAATGGCTTTTCCGCTATGGGAGGGGGAACAGATCCCCTTTAAGATTGTTTCCTTTGGCCCCATCTATAATCGGGTCAATCCAATAGCTCCCCGATACCTGCCCGATGAGGAAAGTGTGCATGAGGTGTCCCGGGTGCTGTTGGAGAACTTGATGGAACACCGGGACTCCGATGAGAACAGTACTTCCCGTTTTTTTAAGGACGCAGCGGAAGGTTTGATTAGCGGGTTGATATGGCGTTTGAAGATTGACTATCCGCACTATTGTACCTTGCCTCACCTCATGGCCGTTTTTCAACAATTGGCCACCAAAAGTTTGATTAAGTTTTTAAAAGGAAACATCACTTCGCGGGCCATGGCGGATGCCTTTATCAGTGGTATTGGGTCGGAACGACAGACAGCAGGGGTGCTCAGTACCCTGGCCAATGGTTTTAAAAAGATCAGTACCCGAAAGATTTTTATGGTGCTATCAAAGGATGAGATTTCCTTGGATATCAATAATGAAGACCACCCATCCGTCATTGCCTTGGTGAACAATCCCCAAAAGGATGCTTCCCTTTCCCCAGTGATCGCTACCATCATCCATACGATATCCAAACAGATGAGCCAACGCCATCGGAAACCTTCCTTTATGTTGTTGGAAGAGGCCTCGACATTACGGCTATTGAACATGCACCGGATACCGGCCACACTAAGGAGTTATGATATTGTGAGTGTGTATGTGCTGCAGGACAAGATCCAAAATGATATGATGTACGGAGAGAAGGCCAGTAAAGCGATACTCTCAAATCTGTCTTATCAGTTCTTTGGAAAGGTGAACGATCCGGACACGGCGAGATATTATGAAAGGTTCTTTGAGTTGGTCAAGATTCCCACTCGTAGTGTGAGCAAGAGTTCGGGGTTGAACCTGGAACGACGGATAACGGAAGGTGAGAAGGAAGTATCCAAAAGGAGGGCCGAGGTGTTCTTTCGGTTGAAACAAGGGGAGTTTGTGGTGTTCGCCGATGGGAAGGATAGGAAGGTTCAGTTTCCAAAGCCTGATATCCTAAAGGGATTGCCCGAGCCGTTGGGGATTTCAGAATTGGAACTCGAACAGCATTACCTAAAAGTGCATCATGATATTGGGATGATTTTTCAATGATCAAAATTGTTATAATTTCTCTTGATGAAATCCAAGGTAAAGCCCGGGCTGATTTCTATTGAAAAAATTGCAATGTTTTGGTAAGTCAGGTATTGATTCAGCTGGAGCAATAAATCGTTTTATTGCTCTAAGGGTTTGATTTTTTTTATCATTTAATCCTCAAGGCGAGGATAGGTTCCATATCAACCCACTCTTCGAAAGAGTTAGTTTCCTTGTACTGAACAACTCTTTCATAATTAACCAAACCTGATCGGTCAATGAAAATGATCTTTTGGATTGACTATCAATTTTCATCAAAAATCCGGTGATTGCTATTTTTTCAACAGAAACCTCCTTGTCGGCCAATTTCAAGAAGAGTGGGGAGCTAATGGGATAAACTATAGTATCGGTTCTCAATAATTTACCTCTGCGTTGCATTTCTTCCGAGAATTCCTTCAGATAATTGACAAAGGGTATTTTTCTTCCTTCCAAATCGTACAATTCGGCATAGTACATTGCCCTTATTTCCCTTTCACTAGCAATGATGGAGCTGCCCAGATCAATGCTCGTAACATTCCCGCGTATGACCTCAATATTGAAATGAATGTCCAAAGTGCCAATTTCTATTGTTTTTTGGAATTCGCCATCATTTTCCTCGGCTTCTCTTAGTTCAACAAGTTTTATGCCTTCATGCTCAGCAAAGGTTTGTGAATCTGGGGTAAACCCTGCCTTACAAACAATTATTCCGCTAGTTATATCTGAATCCTCCATTATCTTGGAAAGCTTCATGACAACATCTTTATTGACCTTCCTATTCCAATATTTACATTCAATCGCGGTAAGTAATTGGCCCTTGCCATTGGATTGTTCAGTTAGAACGTCTACTTGATGTTTCACACCCGATTTCCCTTTTACTTTAAATTTCCGTCCATAACCTTTTACTTTAATCCCATACTGTGCACCAAGGGACGCATAGATGTATTTTGTGATGGCTTCATATTGTTCCCAGTCTAGCTCGTTTTTGGCCATAGTTTTCGGTTTGATGACAATATTGCTTAAAACACTTGCTGGTTAATTACTGGTGTAACCTATCTTCCTATACTTTGGTCCTGCAAGTCTCATCAATCAATTACGGTCATTTTTTTAAGCTTGCGGGTAACGGTCTTAGCTATGCTTAGTGCGGGATTTCAAGGCACTTCACTTTCCGCTTAGCAGTTAGTTTATTTAATGTAATTGATTTCATATTAGCACTCTAGCCCGCATTACGTATAGCCAATGTGGTATGCTGGCTTTTTTCATATTGATTTTTTTAGCGATTCATAATGTTTTTGGTCAAGTTTCAAAAGGTTAATCAGTTCATTACAAGCAGTGGGAAGAACCATAATAAGTTCATCGTGTCTCGTTGCCTTTTCAAATGTTGTAAAGTGTGAGAAGTGGTTAAGAGTTTTGAAATTATTTACATCATCCACTAATTGAACAATTCTGTTTTCTACACTATCGGGTTCATTAGGTATTTTCATTAAGGTATATATTTCTAAAAACCTTCTTAAGGCATTTGGAATAAGTATATCGTAAACATCTCCACCGTTGTCAATAGCTTGTTTGTATTTATAAATAAGGCTAAAAAGGTAAATATATTCTGATTTGTATCTTTTTAATGTTTTATCCAAACCTTTAAGAACAGAATTGTCAGCGTCTATTTTTTGAACTTGATAAAATCCGAAATTTGGTATTTCTTGTTTTTCTCCTGTCGTTGGATTCGTTATTTTTTTCTTTTTGTTAAGCTGTGTTGAATCTCTTAAAAATGAAAAGAATTCAAAATTGTGCGTTGAAATAAATAATTGCTTAAAGCAATTCACAACCTTGTCTGGATTATCTACATCTATATTAATTCTAAAAAAATAAGAGTTTATAAGAGAATATACTTGTGAAATGTGATTTGTGTCTAAACTTGAAATCGGGTCATCAATAAAGACGATTGTTTTCCGCATTTCTAGTAACCCAAGACTTTCTAATTCTACTAAAAAATAAGAGAAAGCAATTGCTGTTTTTTCTCCTTCACTTAAATTTCTTGCTGGCCTTGTTTTACGCAAGAGAATAAATTTATCTTCTCCAGTAACATCAATTTCTATATCATTTCGATTAAGAAACCTTTGTATGAATTTATTTAATTCGTCTTTACCTTTTGTAATTGTTTTTAATGAATCAAGCTTCTCTTGTTTTAGGCCTTCCTTTGTAGTAATATAGTGAGCATATAGTTTTTGCCAATTTTGTGCATTTTGGCACTTTTCTTTTTTGTCAAAATAATTTTCGCTTTTTAAATAGTCGGCAATAAGGTGCTTTTTTAATTTCTCTCGTGCTATATCTCGCTCTGTTTCAAAATTGGATATTAGAGAATTATGACTTTTAATAACTTCATTAACTTCCAAAAACCAATCTTCAATTTCCTTTAAATCGTATTCGGTTTCTACTATTGAAATTTTATTAAAGATATTTCCGTCTTCTTTTCTGTTAAGTTCGCTTAATAAGTGATTTAGTTCGGTTAAATATTTTGATTTGATGGAGTTATAGGATTTAATGTTTGAATCAATTGTCTCCCTAACTTTTTCAGTGAAGTCATTTTTACTTTTGGGTATTTCTATTGAATTAATTGCAGTAATTTCTTGATTAATCAAATCCCTTTGTGCAGTTATTCTATCTCTTAAATCTTTAGAAGCATTTGAAAAATAATTATTTAGAGAAGTTATTCTGTCATTAGTTACGTCATTGCCACAAAAAGAACAAGTATTTGAATTTTCTTCAAATTTTAAACCGTCCTTTACCCAACTGTATAAATCCTTGTTTTTTTCTAGAATTTCTATGACAACATCTTTAGCAGGTTCTTCTAAAAGAAGGTCATTAACCGTAGTTTTGAAATCTTGCAGTTTAAATTCAATTTCAAATTCATTAAAAGGTTGATAGTCATTAGTGGAATTTGATAAAATTTTTAATTCTTCAATTTCCTTGTTTTCTGCTATAACTAGCGACTCAAGATTGTCCTTTGTAATTGAATTTAAAGTCACTTTAAAATGACCTTTGTCAAGTGGAATGGTATTATTTGAAATAATTAATCTAATCGATTTACTTTCTTCTCTAAATCTCCAATTTTCATATTCATTATAAGAATCAATAGGTGGTTGAGTTGAAATTTTTCTAGTTTTTGCATATTCAATTATTTCTTCCAACTTCTCAATTTCACTACGGATTGTTGTGTTTTCTCCTACGTCAAAAGCAATAGGTTCTCCTAATTCAGTTCTTGAATCCCAGGTTAGCTTTGAGTCAACATACTCCTTATTGAAAATAAAAACTCTTTGGTCATAAGTCTCTAAATTGGCACTATCAAATTCTTGATTGTTTTCTAGTCGAAGTTTGAATTTTGCATCTGGATAATCTATATGAATTGCTTTATCTCGCAGTGAACAAAAAATTCTCGATAAGGTGGTTTTTCCTGAATAATTCCAACCGTATATAACATTTTTCTCCTTGAAATCTTGAAGAGTAGAATCTCTATTCCAATTAAAGTCATTGAAAACTCCAAATTTTTCTATGGTAAGTATTCTTTCTATCATTTGGTTTTTTCAGCTTGCATACAACGGTCTCGTATAACCGTCAGTTACGGGATTGTGGGATGTATTGTTGGTTGGTTTACAATGTTCCGTTATTCCGGAAGGATTCGGACGTAGTCGAATCCGCCGTAATTGCGGTTATACATTGTTGTGCATAGTGCTTTTTACCCATACAGATTAAGTTCCAAATTTTCAATTTCATAACCTAGCTTATAGTGTGTTATGTGATTAAGTTTTGTCCAAAAAGGTGTAAATTCCTGGTTTGAAATGCCACAATTTTTTCCAAAATAGATATTGGTTATTTTAATTTGTGGGTTTTCCGTAAAATAGGAAGTCCCAACATCTAATCTTCTGTCAAATTCTGGCTTATCACTTTTTACAAAGGGGGATTCATTGTCAACCCAGACCTTAAGTCCAAAATAATCCGTTTCTCTCGGTCTTCCTTTCTCTAGTCTAAATTCTGTATTGCAAAATTTCTCATATGCTTCTGTAGTGTTAAAGGGGAAATAGGTTGACAATCTGATTTCTACTTCTCTTGAATAATCGGGTTTTTTATGAAATGCGATTAATTTTCCCAAATCGATATAAGTACTTGCATTGGGATATTTTTCGTGAAATGTTTTTAATTCCTTTTTCATTTCTAAAAGGTTTTTCGGAATTTCATAAAACACCTCTGAAAGCATAAAATTATTCCATTCGTTAGGATCATTTACAATTTCAAATTCAATTGCTACACCTTGATAGTTTTTTCCATATTCTTTCCAAAGGTTCTCATTTGCTAATTCTGATGCTTTGCAAAACGACAATGTGTATAAGTATTTTTTTGAATAATCGATTTGATTTTTGTCTATATTCAATTTTTCTGCTGCATACGCAAATTCATCTGAATCTGATGAGTTATGCAAATTATAAAGTCTTATTTCTCGATAGTTTATTATGGACATTAAGTTTTGAACAGAAGTCCAATGAATAAATTTTTTGTTTCCGCTGAAGTAATACTGACTTTCAGAAAATCTATCGTTTTTATTCGACAAACGAGCATTAAATGACATTTCACTATACCCATTACCGACTATCATTCTGTTGGGGATATATTTATGAAGAATTGACATAAATTCATCACTTATTTTGTCCAAATACTCTTCTTTATTCATTTATTTCTGCGGTTTGTAGGCATTATGCACAACTAGCTTATATACTCAACTTTCTTGTGTATATGCCACCAATTTGGTCATGTTATTCACAAGTTCTGCAATTGAGTGCAAAGCATAGCTTTGTTAATATTCAAAAAATCTTTAGGGGGAGTATGAGTACTAAATGTAAGAATTTTCTAAAAAATCGGGGAGTACAAAAAGATTTAACCGTTATTTTTTATAATACTGGTTGCGATTGTGGCTCTTAATAACTTCTAATCTACCTTCGTCAACCAGCCGCCGGAGAATGGCTGAAACATTTGATGAAGATGATACTACACCAAAATCTTCTTTTAATTTAATGACGACTTCACTGTTATATCTTGGTTTCTTAAAAAAACCTTGATTTATGGATTCAATTAATCTTGATGTTAATCTTGTTTTTTCCTTTCTTGTTGAAGAAAGGATGAATCTGGGTTTAAATCCAACATTAAAATCAAGAACATCTTTAGGTTGAATGTTGATTGCAAGACATATTTCAATAAAATAAGACAAAGAAGTTTCTTCCCCAGATTCTACATCTGAAATTTTCTTATAAGTAAACCCGGTCATTTCAACAACATCCTCAATTTGGAGTTTTTCTTTCTCCCTTTGCTTTTTTAACCGTTTACCTATTGCTTTAAGGGCACTTGTCTTCTTATATCTAGACATAAGCCAAAGTGAGCAATAGAATCAGAGACAAAAAATTACATATAATATAATTTTGTCTTTTAATTCCAATTGTTTATGTTTGGAGTTAGAAATATATTTGCGATACTTCGTGTAAAAACATTTGAAGCAATCGCTTTGAATCTCTCGCTAGAAAACTGGTAATTTTTGCACTAGAGACGATAAGCAGATTGGCTCACGACCCGGGCGTGAGCTCTTCTTATCAGTGCAAGGTATACCAGTACCGCTAGCGGGTAAGTTGAGTTTCACGCCCAACTTTTTTCATAGCGTTTGATTTCTTTTGCTTTTCGGGATGTCGCCCAACCAGCGGGTTATGGGAAACATTTGGCAACTTTTTCATGTAGGGTTCACTTTGTGTGATTGTCCTGTTTTTGGGACTTCACATTCAGTGTTCGATATCCTATTTAAAAAGAAACCAAAGAACCCCGTATAATCCCAAGACTAGGGTTGTGGGATACCCGTTACACTGATTTTTCGGTTCGCAATATCCTTTAGTCCCACAACTAACGACTACACTTTTTGGGTAACCGACCCAGCACGAAATCATGGTCTTTTTTGGTTAAGGAATCCATTTCCATGGGCTTTTTTCCCTTGGACAGGATGGCCTTTGTCCGAACCTTGATGCCCTTCTGGAAGTTACGACTTTCCCGTGGCTTTTTTGGGTAGTGTGATGAACAACTAACAAAGAAATCAAACGAACTCAATTTATGAAAAAATCAAAATCACGCATGTACAGGGTTTTCCTGTTCATGTCACTATATGTCTTTTTAATGCCTTTTTTCGCGAACACAATGCAGGCGGGCACAGTCTTGGAACCACCACAAGTCACTGTTTCCGGCACCGTGACCGATACTTCGGGGAATCCCCTGGCCGGGGTGAACCTTGTGGTGGAATCCAAGAATATTGGAACTATTTCAGAATTAGATGGTTCCTTTTCTATCAATGCGGGTCCTACAGATGTGCTTATCTTTTCCATGGTTGGTTTTAAATCCCTTACTGTCCCGATTGAGGGTAGGGAACAAGTGATTGTCCAAATGGAAGAGGATGTCACTGTGTTGGGGGAAGTGGTCCTCAATGCGGGTTACTATACCGTCTCGGAGCGGGAGAGGACCGGTTCCATTGAAAGGGTTGAATCCATTGATATTGAAAAACAGCCGATTTCCAATCCCTTGGCGGCTCTTCAAGGGCGTGTGGCCGGAGTTGAAATTGAACAGGTTTCCGGATTGCCGGGTTCCAATTTCAAGATACAGATCAGGGGTCGGAACAGTATCCGTTCAGGGGCCAATGAACCCCTCTACATCATTGATGGTGTTCCCTATGCCTCCAACACCTTGGGGGAGTCACAGGCATCATTGCCCTTACCCGGTGGGGGGATAAGCCCTTTGAACAACATCAATCCTTCCGATATTGAAAGCATCGAAATCCTCAAGGATGCGGATGCCACGGCCATCTATGGGTCCCGAGGGGCCAATGGGGTGGTGCTGATCACAACAAAAAAAGGGAATTCTGGAGCCACCAAAATTGAGGTGGGCCTGCAAACAGGCTTGGGAAGAATTGCCAACAAGGTCGATCTTTTGGATACACCGGGGTATCTGGCAATGAGGAGGGAGGCCTTTGCCAATGATGGCATTGATCCCATCCCTTTCTACGCCTTTGATGTGAACGGGACCTGGGACATGGACAGGCATACGGATTGGCAAAGGAAATTGTTCGGCAATACCTCCTATCTTACCGATGTCCAAGGCTCCATTTCGGGGGGAAATGAAACCACGCAGTTCTTGGTCAGTGGCAACTTTCACAGGCAGACCAGTGTCTTTCCCGGGGATTTCAACAATGATAAGATCGGGGTATTGAGCAATCTGGGCCACAGGTCCGCGAACGATCGATTCTCCATACAGTTGTCCACCACCTTCAGTGCCAACAAGAACCGACTTCCAGGGGACGGATTGTTGGTATTGGATGCCCTTAACTTGGCTCCCAATGCCCCGGAGCTATATACGGAAGATGGCGTGTTGAACTGGGAGAATTCGACTTGGAGCAATCCCTTGGCCAAGCTTCATGGCAACTACACCTCGGATGGGAAGACATTGATTTCGAATGCGCGCTTGGAATATCGCTTGGTCGATGGTCTAAGGGCCAGTGCATCCCTGGGCTATACGGAAAACCATCTTCGTGAGTTGACAACCGTTCCTTCCACGATCTATGACCCTGCCTATGGGATAGGGCCGGAGGCTTCCTATGCCGTGCACAATACAGGGGAAAGGACTTCCTATATCATGGAGCCACAACTTCACTATGACCGTGATTTTGGTGTGCTACGATTGACCACATTGGTCGGACTAACCTTTCAGGGGCAAACAACGCAAAGACGTTCCCAATTTGCCTTTGGGTTCACCAACAATGGCTTGATGGACAATCTATCGGCGGCCTCCAGTCAATTCCCCATAGCGGATGTGACCGAGGAATATCGGTATCAGGCTCTTTATGGACGGGTGAACCTGGCGGTGAAGGATCGCTACTTTTTGAATTTCACCGGGCGGCGTGATGGTTCCAGTCGGTTTGGGACCGATAAGCGCTTTGCCAATTTTGGTGCCATCGGGGCAGCCTATGTTTTTTCAAGGGAAGCGTTAATCCGACAAGGGTTTCCAATGCTGAGCTTTGGAAAGCTTAGGGGGAGTTATGGTACCTCCGGCAGTGATCAAATAGGGGACTACCAATACCTGGATACCTACTCCTTTGGTACACAACAATACCAAAATACCATTGGGCTGTACCCCACACGATTGTTCAACCCGAACTTCAGTTGGGAGGAAAACAAGAAATTGGAAGTTGCCCTGGAACTCGGATTTTTTGATGACCGGATATTTTTGAGCGGTACTTATTATAGGAACCGCTCCACCAACCAATTGGTGGGGATACCCCTTCCGGCGACCACGGGATTTTCCTCGGTGAATGCCAATCTGAACGCGACGGTGGAGAATACGGGATGGGAGTTCGAACTGAAGACGGTCAACATCAACGGAAAGAATTTTTCTTGGTCCACCGGGCTGAACCTTACCGTTCCCCGGAACCGATTGGTTTCATTTCCCGATCTGGAAGGTTCCACCTATGCCAATCAATTGGTGATAGGCCAACCGTTGAACATTTCCAAGGTATATCGGTCCAATGGTGTCAATCCGGGGACAGGGTTGTATGAATTCGAGGACTTCAATGGTGATGGGGTCATATCAAGCCCGGAGGACCGACAAATGGTAATGGACCTGAACCCATCCTTCTATGGAGGCCTTACCAATACGGTCACTATCGGGAAATTCAAATGGGATATGCTCTTTCAATTCACGAAACAACAGGGTAGTGGGTATTGGACCCCGGGCAATATCATTGTGGGTGGTTTGGCCAATCAGCCAACGTCTGTATTGCAACGTTGGCAGCAGGAAGGGGATTTGGTGCCTTTCCAACGTTTTTCCACAGGGGCATCCCAAGAGGCAGCCCAAGCTTTCCGGCAATATACACAGAGCGATGTCTCCATTACCGATGCTTCCTATATCCGATTGAAGACACTCTCCCTGTCGTATCAGCTTAGGGAAAAAAAGCACCACGGATTTGGCTGCGAGCTATACCTCAGGGGACAGAACCTGTTGACCCTTACAGGATATGATGGTCTGGATCCGGAGACACTGAGCAATCAGGCCGTTCCACCATTGAGGGTGGTGACCTTGGGCACAAGACTAACTTTTTAAACAAAACAAGATGAATACAAGAAATATATTGACTTGGTTGCCAAAACATATCGTTGGCCTTATGGGTATGATCCTTCTGACCCTTTCCTGTGAGGACTATTTGGAAGTGGATCCCCCAAAGAACCAGTTGACCGGTGAGGTGGTCTTTGAGAATGCCGCAACTGTGGATGCCGCTTTTGCACACATTTATGCAGAACTCAGGGAAAATGGTTTTACAACCGGGGGTACACAAGGACTGTCCTACCTAATGGGGCATTATTCGGATGAATTGGAGCTTTACAGTTCCTCCCTTCCGGCTGTGCTCAATTATACCAATAATACCGTGCTGCCCTCGGACAACAGTGTCAAGAACCTTTGGGATACTGGTTATGGACTTGTCTATGCGGCCAATGCGCTACTGGAGGGCGTTTCAAGCTCCGGTTCCCTGACGGAAGGCGAGAAAGGGCGATTTCTCGGTGAAGCCTATTTTATAAGGGCCTTCATCCACTTCCATTTGGTGAACCTCTTTGGGGAGATTCCCTATATAATGACCACGGACTATGACGAAAACAAGGATGTTGGTAGACTGGAATTGGCAATGGTCTACCAAAACATTGAGGACGATCTTCTGCTGGCAAAGGAGCTGCTTGCATTATCAGCAACCGATTTCGAAAGGTTTCGTCCGGATTATTGGACCGCATCCGCCTTGTTGGCCCGGGTATACCTGTACCAAGAAAATTGGCAATTGGCGATTGATGAGGCCTCGGCTATCCTAGGTGATAGCGCGTATGCACTCAATACTGATATGGATAGGGTGTTCCTAAAGGATAGCCCGGAGACCCTTTGGCAACTGGGACCCGGCCTTCCGGGGAACAACACCAAGGAAGCGTTCACCTTTGTGATCGTGAACGGACCGCCTCCCAATTCGGCATTGACCCAGTCCCTGATAAACAGTTTTGAGGAAGGCGACGCGCGATTGGAGCAATGGGTGGGGTCGGTCACGGATGGATCGGAAACTTGGTATTTCCCGTACAAATACAGTGAATATGTGCCGACGGCATCCACCCAGGAATGTTCCATCATCTTTCGATTGGTGGAACAGTATCTGATTTTGGCGGAAGCCAATGCCCAATTGGGAAATCTTGGTACTGCCCTGGAATTTTTGAACACGGTTCGCGGCAGGGCCACCTTGCCTTTTCTCGACAACTTGGACCAGGCTTCGCTATTGCAAGCCGTTCAAGCGGAACGAAGGGTTGAGTTTTTTTCCGAACAGGGCCATCGGTTCTTTGATCTCAAACGCACCGGTAGGGCCGATGCTGTATTGGCGCCTATCAAACCGGGGTGGGAGAGTACGGACCGATTGCTGCCCATCCCGGAATCGGAACTGCTGTTGAACCCCAATCTATTGCCGCAGAATGAAGGGTATTGAGGTGCATATAGGTCTATTGAAAATATACATGAAGCATCGATTTTTGTTTTCATGCATTGTTTGGTTAGCGGTCTGTCCCCTCTGGGGGCAGGCCAATTTTGGCATCAAGGGCCATTTGGAAAACGAACGCCTTCTGTTGGAACTGGATTCCATCATATGGGATGTCCCGGTACTGTTCGTACGCCATGGCAAAGGCCAACACCAGGTGGTCTGGTCCAGGGAAGGGAACCATGTCCTTTTGACACTGGACAGAGTACGTTCGGCATTGGGATTTTACCTTCCCATTTATGACAATTATGTCATAGAATCCCATATCCTGGGGCGTTTTCCCATCCTAAAGGAACGAAGCCACGGGGGTTCTGTGTTTATCGATGCCACGGAACTGTTTTTACAGACCCCGATAAAATGGGGGTTGGAGGGCCCTGAGACCGTGCATATCGACCAGTCGTACATAACGGATGTGTCCTATTTGGACAAGGAGACCATAATCCGGACCAAACGGACTACTGCGTATCGCAATTCCAGAAGGACCAAGGAGGTGTACTTCAGTTTCTTTGCGTTGCCAAATCCTATGGTGCCACGATTGTTTGACCATAGGATGGCCTTTACCTACGAAGACCAATACGATATCATCAATGAACAGGTTAAAACGGAGATCGGCAGCATTTCACGCTGGCGCTTGGAAAAAAAGGACAAAGGAGCGGTTATCAGCGACCCCATCAAGCCCATTGTCCTTTATCTCGATCCCAAGACCCCCGATAAATGGAAGCCCTATATCAAGGCCGGAGTACTGGAGTGGTTGCCCGCATTTGAGAAGGCAGGTTTTAGCAATGCCATTGAAGTCAGGGAATTACCGCGAGGCATTGGTGATCATATTGAAAACAGCGTCAATTATTCCATGATCCGATGGGCGAAGTATGTGGATGTAAGGGGAAGCCAAATACGGGGAGGGTCCTCGGTGAGGAAGATCGTTGATAAACGTACCGGGGAAATCTTAAAGGGGGATATCCTTTTGGCCAATCCTTTCCCAAGCCTTACCGATGATTATATCGTGCGCTGTGCCCCGTTGGACCCAAGAGCGCAGCAATATCCCCTGCCGGATGATCTTAAAGGCGAATTGTTGCAGTATGTAACGGCACATGAAATGGGCCATATCCTGGGCATCCGGGATGCGAATTTTGGGGAGTTTGCCTATCCGTTGGAGCGCATTCGGGATGCCGAGTGGTTGGAAACCATGGGACATACCCCGAGCGTGATGAGCTATTGCAGGCATAACCATGTGGCCCAACCGGAGGATGGCATACCGGCCCATCTTTTGATCCAAAAGGTGGGACCCATGGATGCGTTCCAGATACAATGGGGGTACGGTCAGATTGCAGGGGTGGAAAGTCCGGAAGTCGAAAGGCCCTATTTGGACACCCTTGTGGGCCAACAGGACAGTCTGCCTTGGTTGCGTTATAACCTTGGAACCTTTGAAACCCTTGGTCCCGGTAGTGCGAATGAAGTAGTGGGAAGTGATGATCCCATAAAAAGTACGGTGCTGGGCCAAAAAAATCTTCAAAGGGTATTGGAGCTGTTGCCGACCCTGAACAATAATCAAAGGGATGATGAACTTTTGGAACGGTTATATGACCGGAGCCTGGAATTATGGTACCATCAAATGCTTCATATCCTATCCATGATCGGGGGATACGAAATCCAATACAAGACCGGGGCACAGAACGGTCTTGTTTACGAACCCATTCCAATGGAGGACCAGATACAGGCCATGGACTTTCTGTTGCAAAATGTCTTGGACACCCCTGATTGGCTGTCCCATCCATCGTTCTTGTCCAGGATTCGTTACACTACAAATGCGGATAAATTGTTTGAATATCGGGTAAAACTGTTGACCGATATGATAAATCCATTACGTATCAGACGATTGGAACAAACGGAACTTTCCGGCAGCCATTCGGGATTGATCCAACAATTGGTCCTGATCCTGGGGTCACGGCTTTTCGGTGACCTGGAAGAAATGGACGGAGGAAAACGAGATCTTCAAATGACCTATCTGTCCCTGTTGTCCAAGGTCTTTCCAACGGATAACTTGAATGCCAGTGGTAACCTTGGTATCGATGGCTATGGATACGGAAGTTATGTGAGGAGCATATTTTATGTGCAGGCCCAAGGCATTCAAAAACTGTTGAAAAAGGGTCTTGGAAAGAAAATCGATTCGGTGGACAAAGCGCATTTGGAACTGTGCCTTTTAAAGGTAAACGGTATGCTGAGGGTGAACCGTGGGAATTGAAAAAAGAAAGGAGCCTTTCCAGGCTCCCTCTTTTTTGATTAATTGGGTGTGACCCTCTTCAAAGGAATGCTACAGACGGTTGCCCCCGGAATTCGGTATACCTGCTTTCCTGCATAGGTACACATATAATCCCCATCCAAGGAACAATCCAAGTTGTTCACCTCTTGACATTTGGGTGACTGGGTGGCATCGAACACATACCCTTGGGTAATGGCTGCGTCATCAGCTGCTGCGTCAACAGCAGTAAAGGCACTTGTGGCAATGGCAAATACAATGGCCATGACCGGAATAATGAATTTGATCATTTTTGTTTTCATAATGAAATAATTAATAAATGTTAGGATCTACTCTGTTGTACGGGTTTTCGATCTTCTCCCGCTACTGGCCAGTAGGTAATCTTTGATGTTTAGGTTGTTTGTCAATATGGAGCCATCAAAATAGGGTTCACGGGTCTCATATACCGAGATCTGTGTGTCCAACAATGCCACCAGATAACCCTCGTGGACGGCAAATTCCCTTACTTTGTGTTTTTTGATGTCGTAGATGTAAAAACTATATTCATAGGATCCCTTGAGATAGTCGTATGCATCGACGATCGTGGCCTCGTCCAACATTTCCTCACTTTCATTTTTGCCCAGTCGGTCCGAAACTATCAGCAGTAGATTCCGGGACATACAAGTTGCCTTATTGATGAACAATGGTAGTGATTTCATGGAGACATCGCCCTTTAGGTTCGGTTCAGCAAGTGAAATTTGGGCGGTTTCCACCGTATCTATGGTTCGGTGCCGATGTAGGCCCTTCATTTCAAGGTTCATCGTCATGAATTGGTTCCGGTAATAATACACATAGCCCAGCTTTGAAGTTTCCTTGGACAGCACCATTGTCCCATCCACATCGAAAATGCCGTCAATCTGCGCTTCCAATAGGGTAGTGTCCAATGTTACCTGAAAGCCGGTTGTTTTTTTGATGATTCCCAAAGTTGATTTTTGCGTCTTTGAACTAATGGTCCGGATGAACATTAGATGGCTGTCGACAGGAACTGCCCTATCGAAAAAAGCTGCTCCTTCCATCCATGCATAGGCCTTCCATTCTCCTAATCTGCCACGAAGGATAAAGGGCATGGTCCCGTCCATGACAAAAAAATAGGGAGGGAGTACCGAAGTATGTATGGAACGGTAACGTAACCCGTTGCCCGATGGTGTTAGGCGGATGGGCAAGGTGTCCCTTGTCCTCATGTTGACCTGTAACAAATGCCATGGGGCCGAACGATTGCCCAAATAAAGAAGGTCCCGGTCAAACCCGGCAATGTAATAGGAGTTATGGATCACATCCAAATCGTATAGTTTCGTGATGGGGTGTGGTGGATATCTGCGGATGAAGGCATTGTTGCGGTGCACCTCTTGTTCGGATGAAAGGAACAGGATGACCATTAGACCAATGCTTAGTCCCATGGTTCCGAAGATTTTGATGTAACTGTTGTTCGCTATCATGTTGGTATTGCTTTTGGTGGGAGTTTGGGGGTGGAGAGAAGAATGGCCAAGGTCACAAGGACGATAAAGAAAGCGTTGAAGATGATATGTTCGGTCCACCCCATGGCTTCCAGTACACCTCCACAGGTACAGGGGATGTAATCACTGAAGTTGAGGACCAGTACAATATAGGTAGTGAACATGGTCATCAGTCCCAAAGTGCCATAAAGGGCGATCAGACGGAACCTATCCGCCAGTATCAGAAATGCGAGTATATATTCCGTCAAGGGAACCAACCAAACCACCCATTCCGCGTAAGCGGTCAAAATGGGGGATTGGCCCAGTTGTGTTTTAAAGTTTTGGAAATCCCATAGTTTGCTTGTGGCTGCATAAATGAACAATATGGAACAGAGTATACTGACCGCATAGGGAATCCAGACCTGTAAATGTTTTAAACCTTTCATATCCTTTGGATTGATATGACAAAGTTCGGGAGTCGGATTTACTTGAAACGGAGCATTCCTTGACGCAAACGGAGTAATTTGCCCATTTTGAGGGTGTTACCCCCTCAAATCACTGGGTGATTTACCATACTTGTCCCTAAATGCCCTGGAGAAATGGGCCGCACTCTTGAAGCCAGTCAAATGCGCGATTTCTTTCAAGGATAAGTTGCTATGCTGGATCAAGGTCTTCGTCTTTCTTAAACGTTCATGGGTTAGGAACCGAAATATGGTAGTGCCATAGAGTTGTTTGAACCCATACTTCAATTTGTATTCGTTGGTGCCCATTTGTAGGGCAAGATCTTTTAGCAAAGGTAGATTCTTGTCCAAGTTGTTGATGATCATATCATGGACATCCCGGATCATTTCAATATCCTCAGGTGTCAGCGTGACTTTGGGCTCTTTTATGCCCTTGGTCACTTTGAGCGTCTTTTTGGGCAACTCCGTCCCAAAGGGCTCTCCCTTGGAGAAGAAAACCGTGTCCAATAGTATTTTCTGCCCACTCCCGTCCAAAGATCGGAATACTGATATATGGCAGTCCTTACCTAACAATAGCCCGTCTTTGGTTATAAACTCCAAAAACTGGACAGTTTCAGAACGTTCCCTTTTCAAATGTTTGACCATTTTCTTCGCCCATACTTTTTGGGAACCCTCGGTCATAAAATCGGTAATTGGTTTTCCAATGATTTCTTTTGGCAATGTGGACAATAGCGAGCAGGTACTGTTGGTGACCATTTCTATAGTACCATAGGTATCCATCAGAAAGGAAAGTTGGATGATGCATTGTGGGGTGTTGTGTGCGTTGGCAAACCCTTGATGGATAAAGGAGGCCCTGATCTCCTCGTTGACCATATTGAGCATCACGACCAAGGATGCGACATTGTCATTTTTATGGGTGGGTTCCAAACTGTAGAAGAAATTGCCACGGGCCATTTCCAGTAACATCCGTTGGATGCGCTTTACCCTAAAATCGTCATTGTTCGGCATGGTTGTCAGGTTTAGTAGTTAATAACTGGAGTCTCTTTATTTGTATAGAAGCATAGGTTATTTTATGGATTTTAAAAAGGCCAAGGCCTCTGATTTTTTGACAAAGGATCGGGTGGGGACCGACTGAGCATGGGTCCATAGATAAATGGAGCTGATCACATCGGTTACTGGGGGATCGATCAAGAAGGCCAAGGCCTTAACCCATTGTGAACCCTCCAAGGCCAAATAGTCCCGGGCCGGTTTATTGACCCTTCTTACTTCACGAATATCACAGAGAACGGGCATTTCACGGCCATTTTGGAGCATCATTCGGTCCCTGACGATAAGTTGCGCTGCCTTTAGGTCGATACAATGGTCTTTTTTGTATATGATGTGCAGCAACTCATCGGTCATCAAATAAATGGCGT
The DNA here is from genome assembly GCF_020782875.1 of Allomuricauda sp. M10. GTDB lineage: Bacteria > Bacteroidota > Bacteroidia > Flavobacteriales > Flavobacteriaceae > Flagellimonas. The sequence goes on from NZ_JAJGBN010000005.1 coordinate 119,458, forward strand.
ATTTGTTTTCATGTGATTTTTTCATGTGGTGAAAACTGGTAAAACCTTGAATTTACAAAATTAATGGAACTCGATTCGGTCATTAGATTCATTACCCTTAAATAAAGGTATTTGACTTGACTTAAACGGAATAATGCTTGATTGAAACGGAGTATATCATTATTGGATAGCATCTAATCTTACAATTGCCATTACTTTTTAGTACAATTTAAATCAAACAAAATGGCAAAGATCAAGCACCACAACTTTTTGAACACCGTACATGAGGTATTTACCGATGCCAAGAACGCAGGGGTACTGCACCTCTATGCAGGGGGAGCATTCTTTTCGGGCAGGACCATTGAGGTAGAGGGGAAGGAACTGTACCACTTTGGTACTACGGGTTACTTGGGATTGGAACAGGATCCCAGATTAAAAAAGGCCGCCAAAGAGGCCATTGATAGATATGGGACACAATTTCCCTTATCCAAATCCTATATCTCCAATCCGTTGTATGAGGAACTGGAAAACTCGATTTCCGAAATGTACGGCTATCCCATTGTCATTACAAAAAACAGTACCCTTGGGCATTTAGGGGTCATCCCCAGTGCAGTGGACGATGAAGACGTAATCATTTTGGACCACCAAGTCCATTGGAGTGTACAGAATGCGGCCAAAATGCTAAAGACACGGAGTGTGCCCATCGAGATGATCCGACACAACCAATTGGAAATATTGGAGGACAAGATTAAAAAATACCAACATTCCAAAGGTAGGATTTGGTACATGGCCGATGGCATTTATTCCATGTATGGGGACTATGCCCCAGTCAAAGAACTGATGGGGTTGGCAAAGAAATATCCACAGTTACATTTTTATTTTGATGACGTACATGGTATGAGTTGGGTGGGAAGGAATGGTACCGGATATGTGTTGGACCAGTTGGGAGAATTGCCCGAGAATGTATTGCTGTTCGGGACATTGAGCAAGACCTTCGGGGCCAGTGGAGCTGTTCTGGCCTGTTCCAATGCTTCGATGTACGATAAGATCAAGACCTTTGGTGGACCCTTGACCTTCTCCGCCCAATTGGAACCGGCTTCGGTTGCCGCAGCCATGGCCTCAGCACAAATCCATCTATCCCAGGAGATTTATGGGTTACAACAAGAATTGAGGGAACGCATAAATTATTTCAATGATTGCCTTTCGATAACGGATCTTCCCTTGATCGATAGAAATGAATCACCGGTGTTCTATATCGGGACCGGTATGCCCAAAACCGGATACAATTTTGTGAACCGTTTGATGGTGGAGGGCTTCTTTGTCAATCTCGGTATCTTTCCTGCGGTACCTGTAAAGAATACAGGGGTAAGGATTACGATTTCAAGGCATAACCAAAAAGAGGAAATCAAAGCATTGGTGGGAGCCATGGAATATCATTTTCCAAAGGCATTGGAAGATACCCAGACCGATGCCCAAAGGGTATTCCACGCCTTTAAAATGGAACCAAAGACCCTAAGTGGACCGAAAGTATCCTCTGAGCTAAACATTGAAGTATTCGATACCATTGACCAAGTTGAAAAGGAAGAATGGAACCAAAGTTTAGGTAGGCAAGGGGTCTATGATTGGGATGGCCTGAAGTTTTTGGAGGAAGTGTTTCATGGCAATCCTAGGAAAGAACATAATTGGTTGTTTCGATATGTGGTCATAAAGGATACTGATGGGATACCCGTATTGATGACTTTTGTGACCCTTTCCCTTTGGAAGGATGATATGTTGGCACAAGCACAAATTTCTGCTGCCATTGAAGAGGAAAGGAAAACCGATCCCTACCATTTGTCATCCACAGTCCTGTCCCTAGGCTGTTTGTTCACGGAAGGAGATCACCTGTATTGGAATGCATCACATGCCTTGGGTATGGAGGCAAGGAACAAGCTATTGGAAACCTTGGAAAAACTGGAACTCCAGTCAGGGTCCAAGATGACCGTGTTACGGGATTTTAGTGAACAAACGTCATGGAATGAACCGCTTTACGGTCAGGGATTTTTAAGGGTACAGATGCCCAATTCCTGTTCTGTTGACTTAAGCGAGGTGGATTCCATGGAAGATTATTTGCAAAGATTGTCCTCCAGAAACAGAAGACATTTCCGAAAGGATGTCCAGCCGTATCTCGATAGGGCAAAGACCATAGTTCTTCCTAAGCTATCCAAATCTGAACTTGATCAGGTCAAATCCTTATTTGGGGAAGTACAGTCAAGAAATTTGGGACTCAATACCTTTTCCTTTCCGGACTCCCTGTTTGAAAAGATGAACGAAAACCATTTGTGGGAGTTTATTGTCCTTTGTTCATTGGACGAACCTGAAAAAATAGTGGGTGTAATGTTCTGCTATACCAACTTGAAGCAAGTATATGTCCCTGCTTTTGTAGGTATGGATTATGATGGTCTGAAAGAGTTTGCCATTTATCGCCAGTTGCTCTACCGGACCATTGACCGGGCTATTGGATTGGGCATTCCCAAAATCGATTTTGGGTTGACCGCAGCCTTTGAAAAACGGAAACTTGGTGCAACGGTAGAGAAAAAATATGCCTATCTCCAGACCAATGACAATTTCATTTTGGAATTGCTCGGAATCATGGAAGGCCAGCATTAATGGGAAATCGTCATGAAATACCAAAAGCTGCTATCGGAATTTGAAGGCCAATTGGATGCCTTGGAAAGCGGGAACGGGGATATCCTTTTCAAAGCGGAAAAGGGTATCGTTCTTGTGGAGAAAAGTATCCGTAAACTCCAAAAACAGATTACCGGCAAGACCTTCGAGACCCAAGCGGACGAAATCTACTTCTTCAAGCACGTCAAGCCCCAAATCTTTAGTAAGCTGATCTATTATGTCAAATTGTTCAATATCGAGAGCAAGCGGCCAAGGGGAATCAATGCAGCGCAGATCAAATACCTTCAGCACCAGATCGATAAGTTCCAGACCTTTTTCAATGACAATCTGGAATTCTATAACTATTACCGTCGTGGGGCAATGTCCCTGGATGAACAATATTTTGTCAGGGGGAACCGAGACCTTAGGCTACCCCTTGAATCCTTCCACTTTCTGATCGATGACCAGTTCTCCACCTGTCAGGATGGGACCGTGGCAACGATCATGGCCTATGACATGCTCATCGTATACCTGAGAAAGGAGGTGGATGACCTACAAAACAATTTAGAACCCCAAAAGACCATGACTATGGAAAAACCTTCAAAACTGTTCTGGACCGGCAACAAGACCGATCTGATCGAACTTTTATATGCACTCCAATCCAGCAAATGCATCAATAGTGGTACCACGGACATCAAAGAGTTGGCCTCGCATTTTGAACATTTTTACAATGTGGACCTTGGTAACTACTACCATACCTTTATTGATATCAGGTCCCGAAAGGTAAGTAGGACCCGGTTCTTGGACAAACTTATTGAAATGCTCCAACAGCGCATGGAATCCCTGGATGAATGATCCTTTGTTTTTCCCAAGTTGGTACCAACTTGGGAATTTTGGTATTCGGAGGTTCTGGCTTCCCATTTTTCCAATTTTTACGAAGTTTTTTGAGCTCCCAAAGTCCATTCGAAAACAAACGGCACCATATTTTATGAAATAAAAATCGTTCCCAAGTTGGTACCAACTTGGGAAGTTTTTCCAAAAAGCTTTTTCAGTTTTGCCTTGAAAGTCAAATCAGTGGATGGGCCACCAAATGACCTTAAAATCATGCAGTGGCCCTTCCTTTTAAAACAAAACACATGGGAGCTACCATCATTACCACCGAAGATCTCATGGAGTTCAAAGTGGAACTCTTGGAGGACATCAAAGCACTATTGAAAGATCAAAATGGACACCAGGGCAAAAAATGGCTCAAATCCAATGAAGTACGTGACCTTTTGGGTATATCTCCGGGTACACTCCAAAACCTCAGGATCAATGGGACCCTGCCCTATACAAAAATAGGAGGGGTGCTATACTACGAATACCACGAAATCATGGAAGTGCTGGAACAAAACAAGGTCCATAACCGAATTTAGGGTGGAGGACGTCAATTATATCAAACACCTGAACGGGGTGTTTGCACAATTTGCCAAGGACAACCGTTTGAACCCGACCCATATCAGTTTGTATATCGGGCTCTTCCAATTGTGGAATCAAAACTATTTTGTGGTCGAGTTCTACATCAGTAGGGAAGAGGCCATGGCCTATGCCAAAATCGGGTCCAAATCGACCTATCACCGGTGCGTCCGAGAGCTGAGCCATTGGAACTATATCCTGTATTCCCCATCTCACAATCCCTATAAGGGCAGCCGGATCAAGATGTTCGATTTTGGGACAAGTAATGGACAAGTGCTGTACCCCAACCATACCGAAATCGGGACAAGCACTGGACAAGCAGTGGTACCTATAAACAAACATATACAAACCATAGAAAACCCAAAAAACAATAACAAACAGGCAGATTTTAAAAATTCAGAAAATCAAGATTTGAAAAATGGGGTCAAACAAGATCAAACTGTCCATGCTGAGCGCAGTCGAAGCATCCCATACAAGGACAACCTAAAGACCACCAAGCACAAAGACTACAACCAACCCCTGTGAAGTACAACGCCCCACATATCATTACCGAAGGAGCGATCCAATATCCATTGGGCACCCTCAAGGGCAGGGAAATCTACTACGATTTTGAAAAGATCCTGATCTATCTCGACGCGAAGGGCAAGCTCCTATTCGGCAAAAAGTTCAAGATCCACCGAGAGGACCGGGAGATTCTCTATAAGCTCTGCCTCTACTTTATCCAGGATAAGGCTCGTTGCGCACAGTTGGGCCTCGACACCAACAAAGGTCTTCTCCTCTCCGGGCCTGTGGGATGTGGCAAGACGAGTCTTATGAAATTGTTGAAGCATATCGTTCCCCACCAACGGCCCTATGAGGTCATCCCCTGTCGGAACATTGTCTTTGGCTTTAACCATATTGGCTATAAAACCATTGAGGACTATGGCAATTCCCAATTCTTCTGTTTCGATGATCTGGGCGTTGAACCCACAGGACGGCACTTTGGCCAGGACTGCAATGTCATGGGTGAGATATTGCTCTCCCGTCACGAGCTCTTTGTGAATGACAAGCGAAAGACCCACGCCACCACCAACCTCAATGCCCAAGAGTTGGAGGAACGTTACGGCACCCGCGTCCGATCTAGGATGCGGGAACTCTTTAATTTGGTGGGGTTTGATAGAAAAAGTAAGGATAAACGGACATAAGTTTTAATTTTGTACTTTAGTTGATTTTGAGTCTATATTTAAGTTGAAAATTTAATGCTAAAAGCAGTTGATTTCTTTTGTGGTGCTGGTGGGGTCACTTGCGGATTCCAAAAAATTGGAATTAATGTTTTGGGAGGATTGGACATTGACCCTAAATTTAGAGAAACATACGAAGGCAACAATGGTACAGTCTTCTTGAATGAAGATGTTTCCAAGTTATCCCTATTTCCACAAAAGCTTTCAGAGTTACTTCCAATTCAAAAGGACGACAATAATCTAATATTTGTTGGATGTAGCCCTTGTCAGTACTATTCAAATCTCAAATCCGATAAAACAAAATCTAAAGATGGAAGGCTTTTGCTTGAGGATTTTAAAGAATTCGTGCTTTACTTCAAGCCAGGTTTTGTATTTATAGAAAATGTACCTGGGCTAGAAACGAAAAAAGGTAGCCCCTTATCCAGATTTAAGAGAGAACTTAAGAAAGTAGGATATGCTTTCGATGAAAAAGTCCTTAATGCAAAATACTTTGGAGTTCCACAGAACCGTAGAAGATTTGTACTAATTGCTTCACGCTTAAATCAAGAAATCAAGTTGCCTCTTCAAATTAGAAAAAAGGAAAATCTTGTAACAGTTCAAGATGCAATAGGTGACTATAACTTATTTCCACAAGTGGAAGCAGGTTATAAGGATGCATCATCTCGGCAACATTCGGTGGCTCGACTTTCAAAGATAAATCTGGAAAGAGTCCGAAACACTCCTAGAGATGGTGGTTCAAGATTATCATGGGCAAACAATGATAAACTTCAATTAGAGTGTTATAAAAACCATGATGGCCATTATGATGTCTATGGAAGAATGTTCTGGAAGAAACCAGCACCTACATTAACTACACGATTTATTTACACAAGTACTGGACGTTACACTCATCCTGAACAGGATAGAGGAATCTCGCTTCGAGAAGGAGCAACACTTCAATCATTCCCCCTCAATTACAAATTTCATTCAACCACTCAAGGTACAATTGCTACAATGATAGGTAATGCCGTTCCTCCCAAACTAGCCGAAGCGATAGGCCAATCACTAATTGAACAATGGAATAAATGGCAAAATTTAGAGCAAAGGCAAGAGCAGTAGAACTTCTAGGTAAGGGGCAAATTGCGGATCTTCCTACGGCGATTACAGAGCTTTGGAAAAATGGGTACGATGCATATGCAAAAAACCTAGAATGTCGCTTATTTCTTGAAACCTACAAAGACAATAAGAGCCCCATATTCATTATTTCAGATGATGGTTTTGGAATGTCTGAAACTGACATTGTTGAAAAGTGGTTTGTACTTGGAACCGACTCTAAAGCCCGAGGAGAAAAAATAGAACCACATTTTGGGCTTGATAGAAGAACCCCTATGGGTGAAAAAGGCATTGGCCGCCTTTCCGTTTCTTATCTGGGTCATCAACTATTAATGCTCTCAAAAAAGAAAGGTGAGGTTGCAAATGCGTTGTTCATTGATTGGAGAGTCCTTGACAACTATGATTTCTATTTGGATGATCTTAATATACCCCTGTTTACATTCTCGTCCAATGATGAATTTAAGAAAAACGAAAAGGGTGCGGTTGCAGAATTCCTGAAGAATCTGGACGAGAAGCGATGGACTGAACAAAAGGTGTTAAGGCAACATATGCTGGAGGATTGGAAATCTTTCAACATTCCAGGTTTTTTATACCAAGAAGTGATTCACGAGTTTGCCAGGAAAGACTATCACGGTACCACCTTTCTCGTTTTTACACCACATGAACAATTGGTTGAATTATCCGACAAAGACCGAATCGGCCTAAATAAGGATTCAGCTCTTACATACATGCGAGCCTCTCTAAGCGGAATGCATAATGATTTGAAAAATCCAAAGAAAGACTTTCAAACCCACTTTTATATTCATGATGCTACTGGAAAGTATAATTTAATTGACGATTTCTTTACTCAGAACGAAATGCGCAATGCTGACCATTGGTTAAGTGGTGAATTTGATGAATATGGTTATTTTACAGGCGAAATACGAATCTTTAATAAACGGGAAAAATACACCTTCAAACCAACACGCCCTCCAGGAAAGACCCCTTATGGCCCATTTAGTATTGAGTGGGGGGCGCTGGAGGGAAATGCTTCAAGTTCAATCCTAAATGATACAGCATTTAAAAATTTAAATGAAAAGCTTGAAGTTTTCGGGGGACTTTATATCTATCGTGACGATTTTAGGGTTCTTCCATATGGAAGGCCAGATACAGATTTCTTGGAATTTGAAAGAAGAAGAAGTTTAGGAGCAGGATACTATTTCTTTTCTCATAGAAGATTTATTGGATATATTGATTTAAAGAGAGATAAAAATACCTTGTTGAGGGATAAAGCTGGTAGAGAAGGGTTTATCCAAAATAAAGCATACCGCGAGTTTCGAGATGACCTTATAGATTTCTTTGTCGATATTGCAAAACGCTATATGCGTAAGACCCCCGAAGGAGAAGAGGCAACTTTTCGCCAAACCCAGTTAGACGAAATTCAGGAAAAATATAACCGGCAACAAGCCGCGGCCAAAAAGAAAAACGCTAAAACAAAAAAGGCATTTCTTGAGCAGCTAAAAGAAAATAAACCTCTCATATTTCGGTTGGAAAATGAAATAGAAGATTTAGCAGATCAATTGTCGGAGGAAGCCAAGCGATTAGAAATTAACTACAATAATTACAATAGGCTTGTCGCAGAACTTGAAGATAAGAGAGCACAGGTCAGGGGACTACGACTAACCAAACCTCAGGCAATTAAAATAACCAAAAGTCAAGAAAAGGAATATTTAGAATTTCAAAAAGAATATACCCTAGTTGATGATAGGGTAAAAACCTGCATTAGATTAGTGGAAGATACACGAAGTAGAATCAATGCAGAAAACCTCAAATTAGAATACAATGAAAAGTTTCGATCCCACATAAAATACATCGAGAAATTGTTCTCTGACTATAAGTCTATATGCAAAGGTAGCTTTAACCGGGTCAATAATCTTTTAACAGATGAACTAAATACGCAGGTAGACCATTTTATCGATCAAACTGAAAAAACCAAAATTTTGGCAGATGACGATACAGAGACAATATCTTCGAAAATAAACCTGCTTGACCTCACGGCCGAAGACCAAAAAACGCAGATCGAACATTCCATTGGCGGATTCATCAACCACGTTTCGAATCTTCAAATAGACGTTGATGATGACTTTTTAAGAGGGTGGTATGAAAAACAAAACCAGAATCTTGAAGAAAAGCTGAATGATTATGAGGAATTAGCACAATTGGGTATGTCAATAGAAATTATTGATCACCAATTCAATGTTATGTACTCCCAAATGAATGATGCCGTGCATGAAATTGATCAGTACTCCAGAAGGAATAAAGGGATTGAATCTGCATTCAAACAATTAAGAGCGGCTTTTCAGCACCTTGAGGGAAACTACAAGCTACTTAAACCACTCTATAGAACCAGTCGCAGAACCCGCGAGGTAATAACTGGCAGGCAAATAGAGAGCTATATAAAGGATTTCTTTAAAAATGATTTTAATAGATACCGAATTGATTTTTCAGTAAGCGAAGCATTTCGTGAATACGAGTTCTTTACATATGATTCTATCATTAAGCCAATATTTTTAAACATTATCAATAATGCTAACTATTGGTTAATCCCAGTAGAAAATAGGGCAATTAGAATAGATTTGGTGGATGAGGAGATTCGGATTATGAATTCTGGAGAACGAATCGATGATTCCCACCTAGACGATATTTTTACCTTGTTTTTTACTAGAAAGCGAGATGGTCGTGGAATAGGTCTCTATCTGGCAAAAAAGAATCTGCAATCTATCGGGTATGACATTTTTGCAACAAATCAAGATGATATTAACAAGCTCAAAGGGGCTTGTTTTATCCTTAAAAAAGAAGATTCAAAATAAGCTCTATCGAATGCCTGAAACTCCACCCGCAAATACTTTAGTCGAACCTTCGTTCTCAGAAGTAGCCAAAGATGTTATTCGGAACTCCATTCGTTCTGCGATCTGTATAGATGACCGGTACGCTGCGGCTTATGAAGAAGACCCTTCCGGGTTAAATGTCGATGAACCGAGAAAGCTTCATAGATCATTCCGTGAGGATGGTTTATGCGATTTGGACATCTATCGATTCACAACATTTGAAGAGACTTGGAACGGTGACGTTATGCTGTCGAACAAGGATCTTCTAATTTTAGATTGGGAACTTGACGCAGACGGCAATTATAACAATGCTCTCAAAATACTTACCGAGGTTGTTCATTCAAAGAAAATTCCCTTTGTAGTAGTTTATACCTCCACTGCCGATCTTCATTCTGTGAGCAAGGCTCTTGTACGTGAGTTTTCACCATACAACACAGAGGTATTTCAAGCAGTTTCTTCTGCCCTCAAAGCAAAATATTCAATTATTTCCGATGACCCGGATTCCATTGAAGCGGATATTTTTCTCGAAGAAAACACGGAAACATTTTACGAGTATTTTTTTAATTGGAATAATAGAGAAGAAACCGAGTCTAAACTCCTGACTAGCTTTCGTCAAAGTTTTGCCGTAAAGGCACAAATTGGAGACGCACCAATCAAAACCAAGGTATCTGCTGCGGTAAGAACAATTGCTGAACAACATGATGACGGACTGTTGGAGTTGGCAATGATGGCTATGTGTCAGGAATCCGAAACCAGATCGCCATTTCGCATAGAACGGATCAGCACAGCACAACATGCTTTTCGTTTGAACGGAACGATTGTTCTTGTATATCATAAACAGGGCAAGGAAGACGGAATCAGACCGGAAAACTTGTTCACCGTTTTCGCAGAGGCGGTTGTAAGCAGTCCGCATAACTATCTCAACATTCTTTCTCTCGAATTGAAAGATCGGCTGCGTGAGTCTTTTTCCAAGATAGGCACACAGTTTTCAAAGACAGATGAGCAAGCTTTCTTTTACCATTTAGAGAATTATAGGACTTTAAACAATGGACAAGATTATGACCTTCGTTCTATCTATGATTTCATTCTAAAAAGCTGGATAGGTGAATTGCACCAGCAAAAGATAAACGAGCAGCCAAGCATTCTTAAGTTTGCAAGTCATCGTTATGATACATTAGAATCCCCTCCTCCAAAGGAACTCATGGAAACAGATTCAGGCCTTATTGATGAGCTTATTATATATTGTGCATACGTTTCTACATCTAAAGTTGCCGACCGGAGTGATCTCTCACTTCGATTTGGTGATTTGTTTGTGAATTCGGAAAATCCTGATGAGTTTTTTCTCTGTATAACACCTGCCTGTGATTGCCTACATCCGAAAGAAAAAATAAATGACAATTTCTATTTTGCAAAAGGAGCAAATACCAACAAGCTAAATGCTATTCAAAGAGCGGAGAAGGGTTACTATTCGTTTGTTTTAACTGATAATGGACCAAAGAGTGTTGAATGGCAATGCAAGCCTTTCACAAGTTATGTGGTTACAAATGATATAAACCAATTTAAAATCAACTATTGTGGCTCCGAAATTCAGTTGAAACATTTAATCGTTCTCAAGGAAAACTACACCCAAAGGATTGCCAACGAATCATTTGGATATGGTCATCGTGTTGGAATTGATCTCCCACATTAACATGTAATGGAATTAATTGAAGTCATAGAAAAAATAAAAAGTTCAGGAAAATTCAAGAACTATATCGATTTTATTCAGTTCCCTTATTATAGAAATGTTGAAATTGATACACGGATTACATTTACTTTCCCTCTGACTGTATTTATTGGTCAAAATGGATGTGGTAAAAGTTCTTGTTTGCATGCTTTATATGGAGCACCAGATAGATATACCCCCTATAAATTTTGGTTTGATACCAAAGTCGACCCTGTAAGTTACTATGACGACCAACGTAAAAGACATTCATTTTGGTACTCTTATCAGAAAGGAAATCAGACCTTTGAGGTGATTAAAGCGAGAATTAAGCGAAAGGATGACCCTAACTATTGGGAAACCAGTAGGCCATTGGCATGGGCTGGAATGAAAACAAGGTCTAATAAAAATGAGCGAGATAGGCCAGTAATTAAGAATGTGGTGTATCTGGACTTCCGATCTGAATTAAGTGCTTTTGACAAATATTTTTACTTTGGAAACCTGAAGCTTAGTAAGGCTAGAAACAAACAGGAATATCTCCGCAGAAAATCATCATCGCTAAATAAAATCTTTACTGGCGCCAAAGCTACCATAAGTTCAAGTACAAGAGCTTTAAACCTGCCAATGGAAGAATTATCTGGATTGGAATTGGAGTGGATTTCTTTCATTCTTGGAAGGAAATATATAAGCGGGCTTTCGGTTTTACACGAACTATTCAGAAACAAGGGCTATTCCGTACTTTTTCAAACTAATTTTGCTAAATATTCTGAAGCCGTTGCAGGTAGCGGTGAAATGGCTGTGGTCAGATTGGTAAGAGAAGTTCTTGCTGCCCAAGACTACTCTTTGATTTTGTTGGACGAGCCAGAAGTTTCTTTACACCCTGGAGCACAGAATAGATTGAAAATATTTCTACTAGATCAGATCAAGAATAAAAAGCACCAAGTCGTATTAACTAGCCACTCCCCTTCTATCGTAAGGGGACTTCCCAAGGAATCAATCAAAGTTTTTTATCAAAATCCTAGGAACGGGAGATTTTTGGTCAAAGAGGGCCTCACTCCCGAGGAAGCTTTTTTCCATATCGAGTTTCCCATTGACAACCGAAAAAGCATTATCGTGGAAGATATACTAGCACAGGAAATCGTTTCTGGTGTTTTAGACAAAATGGGAGAAGAAACAAGAAATCTGTTCAATGTAAAATTTAACCCAGGAGGAGAATCTGTTATAAAAAAAGAATTCATTACTGTTTATTGTCGTGAACAAAATATAAGGGATTATGTATTTTTCGATGGAGATCAAAATCCAGAAACTCCCCACCTTGACTGGCGAACAATACCGACTACCAACTTGACTGTCAAAAATCTAAGAACAAAGATTAGAGAACAAATCGGAGAAGAAATTAAGTTTTCGGTGGATGGTGGCCAGGGGGGAGGTAATCAGGACCAACAACTGGAATTATTGAAATCGTATCTTGACTACTATTTAACCCATGTCTTTTATCTCCCACAGTACACTCCAGAAGATTTATTATGGAATAATGAATTGGCAATAACTCTGATTAATGGTGTAATAATTGATAGAGAAACTGCCCAACGAAGAATATCTGATCTCACAAACATCCAACCCAAAAAATTGAAATTTGCATTCCTGTCAGATATTGTTCAAGGAGGAAGTCATTCAGAGGCAATCTCAGGTATCCACAAACAGTTTTTACAAAGATGGTTGAACGAAGCTAATTGTGACTTCTTGTGTATTCGGGATTACATAACCCAAATAATAAATCAAGAATAGAACTATTATATCAATTCCCTAAAAATTTTTCTGTCAATAGAAGGACTATAAAGTATTTTATGTCTTTGAAAAATAGAACCAAAAACATAGGTTTTAAATTATTCTCTCTTTAAAGAGAATATATAATTGATATAATTAAATCAATTCTTATGGACAACAATATAAGCGGACTGATAAAATACGCCAGAAGAAAAGGAAACGCATTCAAGATTATTAATGAAAACACCTGAACAAATATTACTGGATATTCTTGAAAATGAAACCGCAAGATTAAACTCCGATTGCCCAAAGGATATCAATCTTTTTGCAATGATTGAAATTATTCGATCAGTGGATTACCATTCGTTTATTCTTAGCCACAATCCTAATGACCCGGGAGATACTTTTCTACTACAGAAGTATAGGTTTGGCTGGTCCTTGGCATTTTCTCAATTCTACAAAAACTATCACCTTCAAGATAATATTCCATTGTTCGCATGGGAACATGACCTAAGAGAATGGATTAATTCGGTTATTCAACATGCAGGATCAATTGAACTATGCAAACAATTTCTAGATTATGCAAAGGCAGATTTAGTTAAAGTCGAAAATGATGGCCATACATTCAATTTTAAGTATAAAAGGAGCACTACACCATATGAATACTATGAGAAGAAAAGCTTAGAATATTACTTCTCAACAGTAAACAAACACCTTGAAGAAAAAAGCCGGTTGATAGTAGAAGGGGTTAAAAAAATGCGAAAAGAGCTTGAGACCATTGTTAATGTTGAATATGAACAGTTCATGTCTTATACCGCTACTCCAAAGATTGACGAGTTTTATTCAAAGTGGGGATATCTGTACTTAATGAACACTACTGTTGTTGAAGATTTTGCTGAAGATGACAAATTCGGGAATCACTCCTATAAAGATTATCTGGATTTTGTAGAAGATATTTTTAAGGTCGGAATTATGCATCGCGATTGCTCTATGGCTCTAGTAGAAAAAACCTCTCAGAAAATCCATCTCAGAAATATTCTAACATATGTATTTAGCAAATCATCGTTCGTAAAACTCTGCAGTGAATATATGAAATGGTCTGAAGAAAAGACAACAGATATCCTGTCTGCTTTTACACTTAGCCTTGAAAATTTTCAATTCCATTTACAGCATCCCGGAGCTACAGTACCTCCGTATTTTCAATTAGGTAATGATACGATTATGAGGTCAACTGTTGGATGTTTGGATAAACCTTTGCTCTTTCTGCATAGAGAGCTAAAACGAAAGTATCATACGGATTATTTTGAAGCTGTGAATAAGCGAGAACAACGTTTTAAAGAGCAGCTCTATTCATTGTTTCCAGAGAAAAAAATAGTGAAAGTTTCAGACAACATAAACATTAAAATTGGCTCCAGAAAAACAGATATTGACGGGGTGTTGTATGATACTGAAAGGTCAACTTTGGGATTATTTCAATTGAAATGGCAAGATGCTTTCTCGACTTCAATGAAAGAAAGATTCAGTCGAATCTCTAACTTGATTCCCAAATCAGTCGAATGGATTGACAAGGTCGAAGATTGGATCAAATACAATGATAAGAAGACTATTCTGAGTTCTTTAAAGATTCCAAAAGAGTACAGTGATATAGAAGAAATTTATATTTTCGTGATATCCCGAAATCATGCTCATTTTACAAATCAGAAGCTAGACAATCGGGCCACATGGGCATCATGGTACCAAGTTCTTGAGGCCTGTTCAAAAGTCAAGGATCCCTCAAATTCAAATCCGATTGGTGAGCTTGCATTAAAGTTAAGAATGTTTTATCCCGAAGAAAGAACGAAAAGAGAAGAAAATCCAATACCAAGTAATTTAAGTTTTAAATTTTCAAAATTTAAAGTGAACATTCAGCAGAATTCTGATGAATAGCCTTCTTTTATTTTTCCTCCAAAACTTTTTGACCTACACCAAAAATTGAGCTTTCTTATATCCAAATCATATTTCAAATATTAAGGATATTAACACACACTTTCATGTTTCCAATAAAACTTGATTGCAAACCACACTATTAAACCTCCTCCGAAATTAAATTTTATTTTATCCGCAAATAATTGAATATCAATTATTTGATGAGTTTTTCGTGGTACTTTTCGCATATCAAAAACCGTCTAATCCTTAAACGTTTACGATATGCGAAAATCTTTCTTCATTACCTTATTATTGCTTTTTACCTCCAGTGCCGTTTTGGCCCAGATCGGGGGCATCGAGGATTCGGTCAACGATATTTCAGATACCATTCGGGCCATTTTTCCCATAATCCTGGGAGTTATCTTTTTAGTGGGTTTCCTTTTCAATGCCGGACATTTCTTTGGGGAGAATGCTGACCTAAAAAGGGGTATTACCCGAGTCTTGGTCTTTGTGTTGATTGCCGGTGCCGTAGTGGGCATCTTTACCTATCTCATCGGAATCGTGGTCTGATGAAACAGTTCGAGGTCTATAGAAATATACGAAAACGGGCCATGATCATGGGGCTGTCCATTTCCCTGTTTGCCTTGATGATGGTGTCTATCATCTGTTCGCTTTTGATCATCATTTTTTCGTTTCATTTTGGTGTCATCGTGGGCCTACTGCTCTTCAATGCCCTGCTCTATGGGGCATTGTTGCAGTGGGTGAAGAAACCGATCCAATTGAAGGTAGTGAAAACCTTTCCCAAGACCATAAGCCTAAAACAGTTAAACCTCCTTGACTATGTCTAAACTGAATTTCCAAGCACATCATCCCATACTGGATATCCAGAACCATGTGGTCTTTGGGAGCAATGGTAACGTGGTATTGTGTTATCAAGCAGAATTACCTGAGATATACTCCCTTTCTGATGCGGATTTTGATGAGCTGCACGGGATGTGGTTCCAAGCCTTTAAATCCTTGCCCGTGGGTACGGTTATCCATAAACATGATGTATACCAAAAGAAAGGTTACGATGCCGAAGGTTTGCCCAAGGATACTTTTCTTGCCAAGGCCACCCATGATTATTTTGTAGGTAGGGAGCATTTGGACCATCAGAGTTATCTCTTCTTTGTACTTCCTCTTGACAAGGCATTCAATGCCACCAAATATGGCAATCCCTTTCGAAAAGTGGAGAAAGGGTTGCACCGTAAACTGGATGTGCAGGTAGCGGAATTTGTGACCGCCGTCAACGATTCTGTATCCTATGTCAACAACTCCAAAAGTGTGTCCATGGTTCCCATGGAACCTGAAGCCATATTGGAGCATACCCATGCTTATTTCAATGGATTCAATCAAGGTTTTGATACGGATATCCAGCTAGGAAAGGGCCCCATAGAAATTGGTGATAATTATTTTGATGTGATGGCCATCAACAATGAAGGTTGTTTTGGTGAAACCGTGCAGAGCAGTGTGCCCAATGGGAAATTCAGTTCGGACGGATTCAGCTTTCACAAGGGTTTTTTGGACGGTCTCGGGTTGGAGTTGGGCGAGAACCACATCATCAACCAAATCCTATATCTGGATGATACCCATCAATGGTGTAAACGATTGGACAAAAAAATAGAGGAACTCTCCAAGAGCTCCAATTTTGGTTCCCAGAACAAAGTGGTTCGCAACAAGGTCCAACATATCTTGGACAGGATCAATGGGGATGATACCGCACGGATCGTTCGTGGCCATGTGAATATTGCTTTTTGGCATATGGAAGTTGGAGTGTTGAAGCGTATTGCTTCTGGCATCAAGGCGCAATTGAAGGAACTGGATATACGACCCTATCATCCCCATGGGGAGGAGCGCACCCATTATTTGTTGAATTCCTATCCCAGTCATGCTTCCAACTTTTCCAATGAAGATCTTTTTGTGATGGACCTGAAGGCAGCCCTTTGTCTGTATATCAACAATACGAATTATCGCTCTGATGAAACAGGAATCGTTTTTAATGATAGACAGTACAATATTCCTGTGGTCAAGGATGTATGGGACGAGGGGAAACGGCGCATCAAGGCCCGGAACTTTGCCATATTCGCCCCGACTGGGGAGGGTAAATCCTTCTTGGCCAATAATATCCTACGTCAATACTTTGAGGCCGATGTACGACTGGTCATTATCGATCTAGGGGGTTCCTATGCCAAATTTGCCCAATTGTATCCTGATGATCATATCATCCTGCGATACGAACAGGGGAAGAATCTGGGCATCAATCCCTTTTACATTTCAGAACAGTCCGATTTGACCCCGGAACGCTTGGAAGATCTCGCCCTGTTTCTTTCGGAGCTTTTGGCTGAAAAGCAAGTGACCAAATCCAAGGAAGTGGCCTTGAAAAAGGTATTACTGCACTACTATGGCAAGGTCAGGGAAG
Organism: Allomuricauda sp. M10; assembly: GCF_020782875.1. Taxonomy (GTDB): domain Bacteria; phylum Bacteroidota; class Bacteroidia; order Flavobacteriales; family Flavobacteriaceae; genus Flagellimonas. Next base: position 136,549 of record NZ_JAJGBN010000005.1, read on the forward strand.
GGCATTCCCTAGCTTCACTATACCAGTTTGTTGATAGGAACAAAGATACCTTGATCGAAGAGACCCGGGTGCAGGAATCCGATTTCAATGTCTATGGATTTTTGCACATTCTTTCCGAATATGTGGACGGGGGACTGTACAGTTTTCTGTTCCATGTGGCAGAAGACCAGACCTATAAAATTGAGGACAAGCGATTGATCGTTTTTGAACTGGACGAGGTGCGTGACAATAAGGAAACCCTGTCCGTAATGCTCAAATTGATCAAGTCCGCTATCCAACGCACCATTTGGCGAAACCGTTCGGAAAGGGGCATTATCATGTTCGATGAGTTTGCCAAGCAGTTGAAGTTTTCCAATGTCCTAGAGAGTGTGGAGTTCTATTACCAGGCCATCCGAAAACAGAACGGGGCCATTGGGATCATCCTGCAATCCATCAACCAGTTACCTGAAAATGCCACTTCGGCAAGTATCCTGGAGAATACTCAAGTCGTGTACAGTTTACGGAACGAAAAGGGCTATGATGAACTGGCAAGGCGATTGAACCTTTCCAACCATGATCTAAATCAATTGATGTCCCTTAGAAACAATCTGACAGGGGAACGCAAATACACCGAAATCTTTATCAAGATCGGGAAGGAAAGCAATGTCTTTCGCTTGGAGGTGCCCCCCGAGGTCTATGCAGCCTATCTCACCGATGGGGTGGAACATGGCCGGATCATGGAACTCTTTGAACAGTCTGGGAATATGGAACGGGCCATTACGGAATTTATAAATCAACAAAAGAAAATGATATGAGAGTAACTATAAAACAAACCCTTTGGAAGAATCCCCGGTTATGGATGTTGGCACTGTCCTTGGCCCTGTTATTGCCTGCAGGAGCTGCCTGCCAGGGGATGCCGGTGTACGACAATACGAACTTTATCAGTATGACCAAATCCTTGTTGGAATCGGCCAAACAGACCTCTGAACTCTTGAAGACTGTGGAGTTTTTGAAGGAACAGAAGGACAATATTGTCAAGGTGAACAATACCATCAAGCAATTGAAGGCGGTCCGTGAATTGGCACGGAACAATGAAATCCTTTTCAATACCGTGCAAAATGAACTGAGGGATATTTTGAACTCCCCCTATATCAAAGCCGGGGAGGTGGAACAGGTATCCAGAGCCTTTGAGCAGATTATGGATACGGCCATTGATGATCTGGATTTTGTAAACCAGATCTTGTCAAGTGATTTTTTGAAGATGACAGATGCGGAGCGTACCGCCATTTTGATGGAAAAGAAGGTGCAGTCCCAGGAAATGGTGGCCGAGTTGGAAGTCAAAACAAGACGTTATCGGGAAATCATCTCCTTTCGGAGAATGCAGGATATTATCAATAATAGGGAAACGGAATACTGATGGCGGGAATCTTTTTGGGCATAGGATTGGAATATGTGGATGCTGTCTTCCAGACCATCAAGGACAGTGATTTCTCCCAATACACGATAGTGGGGATGAAGACCCTGGCCGTCCTGTTTTTTCTGATCAATATTTTGAAGAAATACAATGAGGGCATTGCCACGACCGATGGCCATACGTGGGGGTTGACCCCTACGGAACTGGCCAAGAATTTTTTGGTGGTTCTCCTGGTCATTTTCTCCACCGAGATATTGGGAGTCTTCGATGGGATCCTGGTGGCCATCGAGGCCCAATACAGGGACACGGCTCCGGCACTCCTCCCTTTACAGCTTCAGGATGTAGATCTGGAACGGGATGTGGGTGCCTTGGAAGCCGCCAAAAAAGCCATGGCACTCTTGTATGAGGCTTTGGTCACTCCCTTGTACGGATTAAAGGTCTTGGCCTTTATCATAGGGGTCCTTCTTTGGTTGATGGACCTTTTCATCTATCCTTTGTTCCTTGCAGAACGGTATTTCCTGTTGGGGATCCTACAGGCCTTTTTTCCCTTAGTCATCAGTTTGGCCGTCTTTGAAAAGTTTCGTCCCCTGGCCTATCAGTTTTTTAAGTTGTACGCAGCGGTGTACATGTTGGTGCCCGCCTTCTTTTTGGTCAATGTGTTCGTCAATAACCTCTACACGGAGATCAGTATCAATTTCTGGGGAAACCTCTTTGGTTTTGATTTTGGGAGTGAATTCTTTGCCTCCATCATCGAACTCGGGACCATTGGCTTTATCGTGTTGCTCAAATTTAAATTGTATCGAAGGGCCACGAGCTTTACCCTTCGATTGTTCACCGGTTAAATTGAAGTCTATGAAAACGCCTTTTAAAAATATAGTGCAGGTATTGCAGTTGAACCGCTGGGTGGTCCTTTCCGTGGTCATCGTCTCGGGGTTGGTATGTTCGGTCTCCATTATGGTGGTAGCCAAAATACACCAGAATGGTTTGGACCATGCCTTTGTGGTCAATGGGGAAGGGGAGGTCATCCCGTTGCAATGGGTAGATCAACGTCAACACTTGGAAGTCGAGGCAATGGCCCATTTGGAACGGTTCCATAGATGGTTTTATGGGTTGGATGCCGGAAGTTTTGAAACCCATATGGAAAAGGCCCTTTGGCTCGGAAACAACTCCGTGGCCGAGGTATATCAACAAAAGAAAGCAGATGGTTTCTATAATCGGTTGTTGCAATATTCCCTCGTTCAAAAAGTGGAGCATATCGAGTCGAAGATCAAGATGGAAGGAGCGAACATGACCTTTCAAACTCGCATTGTATTACAAATCCACAGAGGTGCCGTAACCGATACCTACGAACTGGTCACTTCGGGCCATTTGTTGCAGGTCGAACGGAACTTTCCGCACAATCCGCATGGATTGTTGATCACTGATTTTTTTGAAAACTCACTTCGTAAACTGGAAGCCTATGAAAGCCCAAAAGAATAAAATTGTATTTGTCCTGGTCATGGTATGTGTGGTGCTGTTCATTACCATCTATGGCATCATGACCTTTGGAAAGGACAAGGAACCGGAATTGGATCCCGAGCGGATCCCCATTCCCGATCTGGAAGAGAACCAGGTCGAGTACGATAGTAAACTAAGGGCCTTGGAAGCCCTTAAAGAGGAACGTGAGATTACCGCTCCTCCCATATATCCGGAACACATGATCGATGACAAGGGCTATTTCAATCCGGACTATATGGAGTATGAAAAGCAACGTGTCATCGATAGTGTGTATGCCTCCAATTCCTTTTCAATAAATAGGGAGGAACCACCAGGGCCGATGGAGGTCATCGAGAGAACACCGAGTCATGACGATATATTGGAAGCTGTGGGACCTGAACCGATTTCGGCCCCGACCGCTGCGGACCTGTCCTTGTCCCATCAACTTTTTTATGCATCAAGTCCCCTTGATCCTGCCTTGGACCATTTTGAGATCATGGCCTATGTGGATGGCGATCAAACCCTAAGGGATGGACAACGTCTGGACCTGCGGTTGTCCGAATCTGTTGATCTCGATGGGATAAAGGTTCCGAGGGGAACCCGGCTCTATGGGTTTGTAAAGATCAGGCCCAACCGTGTCATGGTGGAGCTTACAATTTCTGGAGAACTTCCATTGAATCTGAAGGCCCATGATGCCCAGGACGGAAGGGAGGGTATCTATGTGAGGAACCGACTCAAGGGCGAAGTGTTGGACCGGACCTTGGATGAAGGCCTGGATGAAATCAATGTACCCGGCCTGCCCCGGCTCAATGGGATCAAACGCATCTTTCAACGTGACCATCGGGCCGTTAAGGTGAAGATTACAGACCATTATCAATTCTTATTAAAATCGTGAACATGAAAATCAGGAGTTTATTTATTAGTCTTATTGCCTTTGGTTTTGGCCCATTCGTATGGGGCCAACAAGCCTTGGATACCCTTTACGCCAATGACCAGATGAATGTCGCCCTTTTTTTTCCCAGCCCTATAAAGCAGGCCATAACCGGCAATGAAAATGCGGTCTTCTCCTATGATAGGGAAGAAGCACAATATTTTGGACTGTTGCAGGCCATCAAAGGGACAACGACCAATCTATGGGTGATGACCATGGACGGATATGCCTATGAGTTTAAAGTGGTCTATAAAGATTGGTTAACGCGAACGCATCTATTTCTCAATGAACAACACAGTTTGGGAAGGGTACGTCCTATAACGACCCGGAAATTGGATACCGTGGTCAAAGATGGTACACGCTTGGCCCTAATGGAACAACTGCTCCAAGAACAAAATGGGGCAAATATGGGAACGGTTAGACGGGGTGGTATCCGGCTGCGACTTGAAAAAAAGGTATATCAGGGCGATGAAATGTTCTTGGTTTTCCAGCTGCGAAACAAATCGGGAATCGATTATGACCTTGAAACCTTGGATATCCTTCGGATCAATGGCAGTCCAAAAAGTAAGACATCGTATCAAGAGACCCCCTGGGAGCCCCTGTTTAGGTTCCAACAACCGGAAACCCTCAAAAGCGGTTCCACCTATCGGTTTGTCCACGTATATCCTAAATATGTGACCGGTGCCCATGAAGCATTAAAAATAGTACTCCTTGAAAGGCAGGGGAGTAGGCGTCTGGAGCTTTTGGTCAAATAAGGATTTGATACGGACACTTGGAGTATCACCGAGATTGCTTTTGCCCTTGGTTTTTCAAAGCCCAACCACTTCAGTCGTTTTTTTAAAAGGAGGGAAGGTCGATCGCCAGTGCAATTTCGTGGGGAATGAACAAATAAAACAGAACCAAAATTTATTTTTTGTTCAAAAAGCACTTATTCCAAATACTGCTTCAAAATTTCAATTTTAGAAGAGCTCCTTAACCGGTTCAAAGCCTTTATTTTTATTTGTCTTACCCTTTCTGTTGTGAGGTCTAAATGAAAGGCAATTTCTTCCAATCCCATGGAATCTTCTGCCCCAATCCCAAAGGACATTTTAATAATATAGGCTTCCCGATAGGATAAAATCTCCAAAACGTCATCGATTTCCAGTTGCAACGATTGATTTATCAGCTTTTGTTCCGGACTGTCAAACTCATTGGAATGCATTGTATCATGTAAACTTAATCCACCATCTCCGATCTTTAGGGGTTCATCCATGGAAAGGGGCCAATAAGATTGTTTTAAACAAATTTGAATCTCTGATATTGAGAAATCGATCAGTTCTGATATTTCCTCTGCCGTTGGCAACCTTTGATTCATTTGTTCGAAATGGGAAGAGACGTTGTTTATCTTGTTGATCACATTTATCTTGTTCAAGGGCAATCTCACCATCCTTGATTTTTCAGTAATTGCCTGTATGATCCCTTGCCGTATCCACCATACGGCATATGAAATGAACTTGAAACCACGCGTCTCATCAAATTTGGACGCTGCCCTGACCAAACCAACATTCCCTTCATTAATAAGATCATGTAAATTGAGCCCCCTTGATTGGTATTGTTTCGCTACGGAAACTACAAATCGCAAATTGGCCGACACCAATCTTTGCAGGGCCATGTTGTCACCCTGTCTTATGCGAACGGCCAGATCAACCTCTTCCTCTTCGGTTATCAGCGGAATACGGCTTATATCACCAAGGTATTTGTTCAAGGAAAGGGTATCCCTTGTTGTAATTTGCTTTGAAATTGAAAGAGGTCTCATAGAGGTTTTGTTTTTCGTTAGACAATCGTCCTTACATAAATCAGGTTCCCATTGCCCTTTGGATTTTTCCTGGATCCTATTTCAATTTGACCTATGGATTTGACCAAAGGTGTCAACTTTTTAAAACCGTAGTTCCTGGCATCAAAATTGGGTTGTTTCTTTTGCAACAATGTGCCAACCTCGCCTAGGAAAGCCCAACCTTCCTCATCCTCCACATCGGCAATGGTGGAAAGAATAAGATCGATAACCTTTGGGGTAATCTTATCAATTTTGCTTTTCTCATTTTTCTCTGGGGCGTTGGATTCCCCTATCTGAGTCTTATGAAGTATTTCTAGATATATGAACTTGTCACATGAAACGATAAAGGGATCTGGGGTCTTTCGTTCCCCAATACCAAACACTGTCATCCCTGCCTCTCTTAGCCGTATGGCCAGCCGCGTAAAATCACTGTCACTGGAAACTAGGGAAAAACCATTCACCTTACCGGAATACAGTATATCCATTGCATCAATGATCATGGCACTGTCCGTTGCATTCTTACCGGTGGTATACCCATATTGTTGCACAGGGGTAATGGCATTTTTTAGAAGGACATCCTTCCATTTCCCCAAACTTGGCTTTGTCCAATCACCATAAATTCTCTTAATGCTTGGATTTCCATATTTGGCAATCTCTTCCAACATTTCCTTCACATATTTGGAAGGAATATTATCACCGTCTATTAGGACGGCCAGGTTTAAATCCTTGTCCATAAAATCACTCCTCATTCTTTTTTAAATATTCCTTCCTATGGATTGCCTTTTTCAGACTCTCCCTCTTTTCCTCGGATTTTTTGGTAAACTGCTGGTTGTCCCTGATACGTTTCAACTGTTGGGTGTTCCTTACTTTGTTCCTATACCGTTTCAAAGCCCTGTCTATCTTCTCGCCTGGAACTATCTTAATTATCAGCATATTGTTCTTGTTATTACTAATTATTTAAAAAATGCCATTAAGGCCAATATTTAAACATTGGCCTCTTTTCAGAGAAATGGCGGATTCCCTGGCATATACAACTTTGGACTTTGACCTATCTAGGCTGGCCTTTAAAATGTGAATATTGGTTCAAGCAAAAAATAAGTAAGAAGTTACCCTTTGTGTCTTGTAAATAGGAAAAGGAGAGGGTTGTCTTTTTATTTAAGGATTGGAGCAATCATCGTCCATAATCCGTGATGCGGCGTAAAGGAAAGGATTTAAATTGGAACTAAACCCGTTTGTTCTGTTTATTTTAGAATTAGGAACGACCCCTCATTCATAGTTCAAAATCAATTTCCTAATTTCCATGCGAATTTAAATGGGATTTAAACCTTGAGAAAAGTTTCGATTCTTAAAATACTTATTTTCAACAATTAACACATAATTGGGGAATACCCATCAAATAAATGGTAAGTTTGTGAGGTTAAAATCCGGAAAGCCCTAGTCAATTTAGTCTTCGCAGATCTTCAATTCATTTTCAGCTCTCTTCTTTTTAATTTATTACGTAGTAAAATATTTTAAGCCAAACGTTAAGGATGGTGAAGCCCGCGTGGATTTGGACGATTTTGTGATGGTCCCCATATTTGGATAATTCTTCTACATGCCCAAGCCAATTACGCTTATCCAATCCCATTACAATACATGCGCGACCAAGACCGAACCGCAATTAACTGCACCAATAGGCCAAGATTTTCGAAAAACTCAGATTCTGATTTTTCAGAAACCCTAAGAAACCGGGTCAGCACCTATTTTAAAACGAACAATATCAGTAGGCATGCCAACAAAAGCATGGTTTTGAAGACCATGATCATGCTCACTGTTTATTTTGTCCCCTTGATTTTCATAAACATAGGGATGGTTACCGCTCCCTTGTTACTTTTTGGTCTTTATATCGTAAGTGGAATAGGAATGGCGGGAATAGGAATGGGCATTATGCACGATGCCATCCATGGATCTTACTCCAAAAATCAAAAAGTGAACACATATCTTGGGTACACCATGAACCTCATAGGTGGTAATGCCGCTGTTTGGAAAATCCAACACAATGTACTCCATCATACCTATACCAACATTGAGGGGGCCGATGATGACATCAATGCTCCTTTTTTCCTTCGGTTCTCCCCACATGCCAAAAAAAATGGACTGCATAGATTCCAATACTTGTATGTATGGTTTTTTTATGGCCTATCCACGGTCTCTTGGATAACCACCAAAGATTTCATAAGACTCGATCGGTACCGGAAAATGGGATTTTTCAAAAAAAAGAACGGTTACAGAAATGCGCTCATGAAGATTGTTGGATGGAAGTTGATATACTTTTCGTATGCCTTGATCATACCCTTGTTGGTCGTGCCTCTGTCCCCATGGATCATTGTTCTGGCTTTCCTTAGCATGCATTTTGTTACGGGCCTATTGATCAGCATCGTATTTCAAGTGGCGCACATCATGCCAAATACGGAATTTCCACTGCCCAATGAAGATGGGGTAATCTCAAGTGACTGGGCAGATCACCAATTGGCCACAACAACAAATTTTTCTCCTAAGAGCAGGATATTTTCATGGCTGATTGGCGGGTTGAACTATCAGGTGGAGCATCATCTATTGCCTAATGTCTGCCATATACATTATAGAAAAATATCTGGTATCGTAGCGGATACTGCCAATGAATATGGGATTCCTTATAATACAAAAAGAACATTTATCGCCGCCATTATCGACCATGTTGGAGTTTTACGAAAGTTAGGGAAGGTTCAACCTGTTCATACCTGATAGAGGGGTAATAATAAAACAACAAATTAAAACAAACATTGAATAGAATATTAATATTAAATATAAAGTAATGAGAGAAGGAATAGTAAAGTTTTTTAATGAAGCGAAGGGCTTTGGTTTTATTCAGCCCAATGACTCCAATGATGATGTATTTGTACACCAAACCGGTCTTATAGACAAGATCCGTGAAAACGATAAGGTTAAATTTACCGTGGAAAGAGGCCAAAAGGGCATGAACGCCGTAAATGTCGAATTATTGAACGATTAGATTCTATATTCCACAAACAATAAAAACCATCTTTAAGAGATGGTTTTTTTATGGGAACTTTTTCCAATTCATCGTAAACCCTTTACCAAAAAAGAACAGGCCTCGGTAACCTTGGAATTCTGATTTGTCATATACTGATCAAGCTAAAAAAAATGACAGAACAGTTACGCAAACTGAAATGAGAAGAGTAGTTGAATTGAAAGTGCCATATAACAAATTATGGGCCAATTTTCCTCCAAGTTTCATGGAATGATCATAGTAATTGTATTGGTGTTTTTCAATCATAAGATATCTATAAAACCCTCTAATACCTCCCATTATGAAGTGAATCAATATAAACTTAGTGATTATTGTCTCCATGTTTAAATCCGATGATGATCATTATCTGTTCCTAATAACATCTCCCACACCAATAAAGGGAATGGCGCCTGCACCTGTTACTTGGGGCAAGATCCCATTCCATTTTTCTATGGCCTTAAGGTTTGCTTCTATCTTCCTGAGTTCAATTAGGTCGGGTGAAATATTCATTTTTTGTAACCGAAGTACCTCTGCTTCGGCAGTTGCTGCAGCAATGGTCTGCTCCGCTTCGACTTTTATCCTATCCAGGTCCCTTTTTGCCTTCAATGCATTTTGTTCAGCGGTTTGTTTTGTCTCAATCGCATCGGTAAAACGTCAGGGAAAAACTAAATTAGATGATAGAAAAGGCATCAACGGATATGCTCGAAACAAGCAATCTAGAAGTATGGGCTTCTTACAATTCCGAGCTTACTGCCGGTCTTTTGGTAATCAATACTTTCATTACCTCTTGAATGGCAGGGTCGATAATACGCTCCTTAAATTCCACACCAATGGTTTGATAGACCAAATTAGCTTTATCGGGTATAATGAGATAATTGAGTGTAACAGATAAATCCACATCCTGAAGATCTGAGGATGAAGAAGCGGCATCTGTCATGATTTTTTGGATTTTCACATCCATGGGAATAACGGTTTGTACTACTGGAATTTTGAAGTGAATCCCTTCATTCAATACCTTATCCTTTACCGCCCCGAAATTTTGGACAACACCTCTTTCACCTGCCCCAAACTGCACCCATGGTTTAAATACAATTAGGAATGCCGCCAATACGGTAATTATGAACAAATTTCTCCATTGACTCTTTTTCAGTGCATTTTTTATTTCCCTTATAGGGTCATTATCCATAGTTATTGTGCTTAATTGCTAAGATGGGATTTCACATCCCCAAACTGTTACACCGAACCAAACCAATCTTGCATAAATCACAGATTGTCCAAGGTGGCAAAAAACATCTGTCCATCGTCTGATTCCTTGAAAGCTTATCTTAATTACATTATCGGGCCATAAATGGCATATTCCTTTTCTTTTCCAATGGCCCACATGACATCACCATAATCAAAATGCCAATATTCTTTAAGATCACATACAAAATCTTCATCTTCAAACAATCCGATCAACAGGGCCCTATTCTTCTTCGCTTCAGGGCCAATGCCCGGGTGGTAGGGGTAACATTGCTTTGAGAGCTTGATTTCCAGACCAGTATTCGTTCCAAAGTCCATGACGCAATCTTGAACGGCATCATAGATCAATGCATCTATTGCGCCGCCTGTGGTATGCATTGACTCTCTGGGCGGAGCAATAAAATGGCTGACCATCTCTTCGATCTCTTTCAAAGACTTTTCAGGATGCGTCCTTTGCATTCTTCCAAAGGATATAAATTTGGTTTCCCAAAGTAGCTGTTGATGTTCAAAGGACCTCCATGCAGAACGGATGATCAAGGTTTTATTTTGCGCATGTAATCGTTGACTTATACGGGCTATTTTTTCGATCATATCCTCCCGGACGAGATATTGATAATCATCCATGAACGAAGGTTCAAAAATCAAATCAAGACCTGTCTCTTTTAAGCTTTTAAGGGCGGTGTGGTTTTCCCGGATCGGAATGGTCAGTGCCAAGATCTTGTTTCGGGCATCTTTGGCTTCCACAGCTTCACAATACTTCTTGGCATTCTTGATAGTTGACATGGTTTTTTGTTATATGTGTGGAGTTCAGCCCTCTCAAGAGGGCATTGTAGTCAAGGTCGAATGTCACGGTATCCCCCACCTTTAAATTTGCCTTATTGTTATCTACCACAATATGATCGCTACTTGCCCCTAAAATGGTCACATCTTGTTTTGGTACAATTCCTGAAACCAAAACATCCTGTTGGCCAATACCTAAAATGGCCCTGTACATCAAGCCCAAATCTTTGAAACGGGGGATTTCACCGTTCATGTTTTGATAGGCTTTACCATAAGGCATGGAAGGTTTTTGTTTTGCCTCTATTACCTCGGTCACAAGGGTAAATATATCGGTGAAAAGCCCAGGGATGTGTTCCCTGCAAAGTGCTTCCCTACCCAGAAAAATAGATTCTCCCAAACGCAAACTGTTAATTCTGCCCAGTTTTTTTGACGATTTGAACCAATGATAATTTGCGGAGTTCCCCCCTGATACAATGTTCAAGCAAATATTGAACTTGTTTTCTAAATGTACAGCTATGGAGGATAGCTCGGTCATCTTATCAAGGTCGGGGGCTATTCCATTGAAACACGCAAGGTTTGTACCGATCCCAATCAAGACAATTCCTTTCAAGCCAACCACTTCCCCTACCATATTCTCCATTTCCGAAGGCATGATTCCCTCACGGAGATCTCCAAGTTCCACCATTAGGATCACTTTATGGATACTATGATTTTTCAAGGCATGCTTTGAAAGTTCCTTGAGTACTATGAGTTCCGAATTCAAGCTGATATGGGCATGGGTGACCACTTTCTCCACTTGGCTGAGTGCGGGTGACCTGAGCAACATGTACTGTGCCCTTATGCCGGCTTTACGCATTCTCAATATGTTTTCCAATCTAGAGTCCGCAAGGATCTTGATGCCATTGTCCACCAAGATCCCAGCGATGGTCGGATCTCCACCAATGACCTTGGTTACACCTATTATCTTGATGCCCTTGGAACCATATAGTGTTGTCAATTTTTGGACGTTATATGCAATTTTCGCAGAATCGATATCTATTCTCGGAAGGTTCAAACGGACACCGATTCCCTTGCAAGCTCCGGAAATGTCATGAGCAATGCTTTTACCAATTTATCGCACCCATACTTCAAAACATCTGTGACGGGCAGATTAAATTCGGATTCATATCGCTTAATGAATTGGCTTATTTCGGCATTGTCCATCTTTTCATGGTTGATGGTAATGGCCATAACCCTGGCTTTGGAGAACATCTCTATCATTTCGATCTCACCTACCAGCCCCAACATTGGAATTTTCGGATAATCACAATAGCTTTTTCGCTTGGGGGGGTGTTGTAAAATAATGGCATCGGGCATTGCACCTCGCAGGATGGCGCTTGAAGAGGTAAATGCGGGATGGCTCAACGCCCCTTGACCTTCCACTACAATGATATCGGGTTCCTCTTTCTCACAGGCATTCAGAATGGCATGCTCAACTTCTCCCGTGGCAAACCCAGAGGTCAGTACGTCCACTGCCACCCCATATTCGGAACCTTGGAGGAGACCCGTTTGACCGGTGGTGACAAAAACGGCATTCAAGCCTTCATTCCGAAGCGCCTCCACCAAAAACAAGGCGGTGGTTCTTTTGCCGACCGCACAATCAGTTCCCATGACCGTTACGATCGGAACCTTTATGTATTGGATACGTCCTGTAAAATTGTGGAGGTTTTCACGTGCGGGCGGCTTTCGCACATCTTGGATGTCCACTCCATATTCATGGGCCATTTGGGCAAATTGCGGGTCATCGTTGAAAAATTCGGGAAGACCGTTAACAATGTTCATCCTATTTTTGATAGCCATAAAAATAATCTCTCTTTGTTCATTGCTTAAAAACGAAGCGAGTGGTGCGATACCATATATAAAGTATTTTGGGATCCTGCCCAATTCTTCCAATGCACTCTCAATGCTCTTAAAAATTGGAATTGTGTTTTTAACGCCATCAAGATACTCCCCTGCATCTTGTCCGGCTTTGGTACTGTCCACTACCCCAACCATGGTATACTTTTCCGATTGCCTAACGAGTCCATTGGCCACTTTACCGTCTATATTCCCAAATTCACTTTCACAATAAACCAATGCGCTTTCTTTCATAATGTCATTTGTTCAACTTTAATAGTAGATAGAGTACCTATATACGGTCTAAGCTCGCTATCGAAATAAACCAGTTCATTTGCGGTAGTGTTGTTCTGGATGGCACAGTAATAGACCTTTCGGACATACAATCGCACAACAAGAATGACACTGGGCCTTACCTTTGCGTAAACAAGGTCTCCTTTTTTATATCTTTTTTCCATGTAATCCTTTTTCATTGTATATGCTTTTGTGTGGATGGAATAAACGGGTCATTCATTTTTTATAGTGGTACATAGCATCTTAAACTTATGATTTGCTTCAAAGGAGCAGGGCTTAAATGCTGGTATGATAATGGAATCCCCTCTCCGCATGAAAGTAGAATTACCGTTTATGACAACCTCGGCCTTTCCTTCAATGATATGGATGAATCGAACAAAAGGGGATTCATTATGGGACAACACCTTGCCAAAATCAAATGCGAATGCTTGTATGATACAGCTGTTCTGGACACTTATGTTTTTTACCACGATGGCATTGGAATTGAACTCCAGTATATCGGCTAGGTTAAATGTCTTGGATTCCTCAAACTCACCCTTTTCCATAATTAAATAATTTAATATTGGTCCCTTCCTGCTATTCTGACCTATTTTTGGCGTTGCGCTTGGCCTTTTTGGCCGCTTTTTTTTCTTTAGGGGTCTTTGAGGGCGGAGTTTTTCCTGACTTTGGCTTTCCTTCTTTTTCTTTTGACATGGATTATATTTTTAATTGATATGGAATATATATTTTATTGTACGGCAAGGAGAAAAAGCATTGCCAAGTAGACGATGAAAAGGATAAGACATTTTCGCATCAGGGTATTGATTTAAAAGTGCTGGGCGCTATCCTGTGCTTGGGATTTCATAAAGCCAAGACCATGGAGGCCATCGCCCGTTGGGGAGTTTGGCGCTGAGGTTGAAAAGGGCAGTGTTTTTTAGTTCCTGCCCTTTTCTGTGCCTCTGACAAAAATTCAGAAGCATTTACCGACCAATTAAACAAGTACTGTTGTTAAAATGAAAGTTTTCCCTTTTTCCGTGAATGCTTTCATCTTCCTTGGCATTAAATAAACCAGGGCAAATCCTTGTCCATTTTTTGTCCTTCCTTGATCAGCCCGTTTCTTCCATTATAAAACATGGGTCTAAAGAAACGCCTGATCCTTTCAAGGGCCACATGTGCAAAATTTTTCTTTTTCATAGTGTATGATCGTTGCTGTTTAATTTTTTGATTAAAATGAACAATACAAAGATGGTGTATACCGTTAGGGAGTACACAACACAAATCTTTATAAATCTTACATATATCCTAGGTGGTGGGATCTGGATGACATTTCCCAAAACAAAATGACCTCAGGCATAACCTGATCCCATAGGGTTCGAACCCGTGGCCTTTCCCTTCTCGAAAACCCGTAGTTCTACCTGGAGAAATTTGTAGTGCCACTCAAATCCGATTTTTGGACACCCCTTTGTATTCATGGCTTAAAAAAGTGGTGTTTCCAATAAATTATCGTATATTCCATAGAACTCCATTTGGAAAGAAAGGGTCAGGTCAAAAATCTCATTTATCAGTGGATTTTCTGTTTCTTCATTTTAAATGGCCCTACTGTTCTTATCAGCAGAAGGTTCGTTGAAATTCGCTCCTGATGTTTGCATGATTCCCAAAAAGGGTCATATAAAGCATCCAGTAACGAACACATTGCTTCGCTTGCCTTAGAACTACAAACACAAAAACAATGTTGCTATATATAAAATACATGGTAAGCCTGCGCTGTAAAATGGCAGTAAAGGAGGAACTCAAAAAACTCGGCATCCATTATGTCAATGTAGACCTTGGAACCATAGAGATCTTGGAAGATATCACCGATCTTCAAAGAGAGCAGTTACGTGAAAGCCTTATGAAATCTGGCCTCGAACTTCTTGACGACAATAGGAAGATCATCATTGAAAAGATCAAGTCGGTGATCATCGAAATGATCCATTATTCTGATGAACTGCCCAAAGTGAACTACTCTGACTACATCAGCGAAAAATTGGGATATGACTATACCTATTTGGCAAACACGTTTTCGGAAGTAAAGGGGATTACCATTCAGCAATTCATAATCATGAACAAAATAGAAAGGATAAAGGAACTTTTGCTGTATAATGAGTTGAACCTGACCGAAATATCCTATTTGCTGCATTACAGTAGTGTCTCACATTTATCTAACCAGTTTAAAAAAATCACGGGGCTGACCCCTTCCTTTTATAAGAAATTGAAAAAGAAACGCCTTAAGAACCTGGAGGACATCTGATCCTTTTTGGAAATAGGAACATTATCCGGACAGTATTCGCGGTATACCACCGAAGCTACTTCGCCTCCTAAAAATCCCTTGATAAATGTGGGAAAGCTGTAACTATTCCCGTTTCCCGTGTAATACATTATCCTTAGAAAGGACGCACCTTTATTCAGGTGGCAGGAAGGAAAAAAAACGCTTAACCCTCCTCCCAAAAAACTTTGGATATGGAAAATATAGAGGTCGAAAAATCAAAAGTCTTCATCATTGTCGAGATCATTGAATACGTTCCCAATGCGGTGGTCATCAAGACCATCATAAAAAAAACCACTGGAAATGTTACCGCGGTCTCCTTTGATTCAGGTGAAATCCTAACGGAAAAAATATCGCCTTTTGATACGTTCATCCAGATCATAGAGGGCCGGGCCGAAATCTTGATCGAAGACCATTCGCAGACCTTGGAGACCGGACAGGCCATTATCATCCCTGCCCACTCCAAAAATGCCATAAAGGCCAACGAACGGTTCAAAATGATCTCCACTATCATTAAAAGTGGTTATGAGTAGCCCATCTTGAAAAAAGCCATCAACGAACAACATTAAACTAGTCAGACATGTATACGTATCCCATGATTATCCTTCCCGTATTGACCATCCTATTGATAGGGATTAAAATCGTTCGCCCCACCCAAAGGGGCCTGATAGAAAGACTGGGGAAATACTCAGGTTTTGCCGGTCCCGGTTTCCACTGGATCATCCCAATCGTTGACCGTATGTTCATTGTCAACGTTACGGAGCAAATGGTGGACGCGGAGCCCCAAGAGATCATCACCAATGACAACCTGAATGCCAGCGTGGATGCCCAGGTATATTTTAGGGTAAAGGATAACGAAGAAAGTGTTAAGGGATCTATCTACAATGTAAACGATTATAGGTATCAAATCGTAAACCTTGCCCGTACAACGCTCAGGAACATCATTGGTACCTTGACCTTAAAATCCGCCAATAGTGAGCGGGGAAAGATCAATGCGGACCTATATAAAACACTCCACACGGAGACCATGGGTTGGGGCATTGAGATCGTGAGAACGGAGCTAAAAGAAATTGACCCACCCAAGGATGTACAGGAAACCATGAACAAAGTGGTAAAGGCGGAGAATGAAAAAATCGCAGCCGTGGATTCGGCCACAGCTGCGGAAACTGTGGCAGATGGTATAAAAAGGGCCAAAATAAAAGAAGCCGAAGGATATAAACGGGCCAAGATATTACACGCAGAGGGGGAGGCCGAAGCAATAAAGCTCGTGAACGAGGCGGCCGACAAGTTTTTTATCGGCAACGCTCAGATCCTTAGAAAGCTGCAAGCTGTGGAAACTTCCTTACAGATGAACACCAAAATAGTGGTTCCCACGGGCAGTGAACTGGTAAACATT
Source organism: Allomuricauda sp. M10 (assembly GCF_020782875.1). Taxonomy (GTDB): domain Bacteria; phylum Bacteroidota; class Bacteroidia; order Flavobacteriales; family Flavobacteriaceae; genus Flagellimonas. The sequence continues at coordinate 153,082 of NZ_JAJGBN010000005.1, forward strand.
ATCGGTGAAATGGCCGGAGCGGTACTTCCGATCACCCAAAAATCCAAAATGAAATAAACCCGATAGTTCAATGAAAACACTCAAAACCATGGATAAAAAGAACATCTTGGTGATCGTTGCACATCCCGACGACGAGACCTTGTGGTGCGGTGGCACCCTACTGATGTATCCAGGGCATCATTGGTTCATTGTCTGTCTATGCAGAAAAAATGACCGTGATCGCGGCCCAAAATTTAAAAAAGCCCTTGCCATTTATAAAGCTGAGGGCTGTATGGGCGATCTGGACGATGGTGAGGAGCAAAGACCCTTGAACAAAAATATCGTAAAGAAGGCCATCTTGGACCTACTTCCCGAACGGAAATTCGATCTTGTCCTAACGCACAGTCCTACAGGTGAATATACACGGCATTTGCGTCATGAAGAAATAGGAAGGGCCGTAATCGAATTGTGGAACGAACAAAAAATTTCCACGGATCAGTTATGGAACTTTGCCTTTGAAGACGGATACAGAAAATACTATCCCCAGGCGATAAGGGATGCAAATATCCATCAAGCGCTTCCAAAAACCATTTGGAAAGAAAAGTACCGGATAATCACTGAGGTGTATGGATTTGAGAAAACTGGATTTGAAGCAAAGACAACACCCAAGGAAGAGGCCTTCTGGAAATTTGAAAACCGGATAGATGCCCAAAAATGGCTGGAGCACGAGGGAATTCAACAGCAACCCACTTAAGATTCAGGAAATGAAAGTTCTGGTCCTTTACGATTATCCACCTTCCCCTGGTGGTCTTGCCACGCAGGGCGACCTACTTTATCGTGGGCTTCTTGAACTTGGTGTGGACGCACATGCGGTCCATTTTGAGTCAGCACAGGAAAAAGAATGGTATTACAGATGGTTCGAGCCCGATGTGGTGGTGGGCATTGGTTATTGGGGCCATACCCCACACTTGGTGCTGCACCCCCAGCGCTATGGGATCATGCCCATACCTTGGTTGGTTGCCGATGGCTACATTGCCAACTACCAAGAAGTCCTGAACGACCTGCCCCTGATCCTGGTAACTTCAAACTGGGTCAAGGAAATGTATGTAAGGGATGGCATCAAGGCCTCAACTATCGAGGTGTTGCCCGTTGGTTGTGATACCACATCTTTTGTCCCTTATGACAAAAATGACCCTAAAATTGTGGCGGTACGCGAATCATTGGGCATTCCCCCGGACCAATTAATGATCTTGACCGTTGGTGGTGATGCCGCTTCAAAAGGCGCGCAAGAAGTCATGCAGGCCCTGGCGATCATTGACGCCAAGGCCCCTGATTGGAAATATGTCTGTAAAGTATGGCCACAACCGAGGACCAAGGCCCAGAACCTTCTAGATCTGGAAATGGCCACCCATTTGGGCATTGAAAAGAATGTCACCTACGCCACCAATACCGTTTCCCGAAATTTCATGCCGTATCTCATTGGCGCATGTGATATTTATGCGGCCCCCTCACGTCTTGAAGGGTTCGGTATGCCCCAGGTGGAGGCGGGAGCTTGCGGAAAACCTGTCATAGGCATTAGGGCCATGGGAATGTTGGACACACTTTTACATGAAAAAACGGCATTTCTCGCCGAGGTGGCACAAAAAATCGTTGTTAAGGAAGTGCTTTTGGGAAAAGAATCTGGCTTTGAAAACAAACACAAAATCGTGTTCGATATTCCCAGAACGGTCGATTACCGGGCCAATGTGCAGGAAATTGCCAAGTATATGCTCCTGCTCATGGGCAATGAACAACTACGGATAGCCATGGGCCGTGCGGCAAGGGAACATGTGGTGGAACATTTTGATTACAGGGTCGTGGCCAAAAAATTCATCCAAATAATACAGGATAAATTAGGTATTGTGTAAATGACCTCGAAAAACAAACAATTCATAAAATCCGCGGAAAGGGCCGCACTGGAAGTGCTCCTGCACAATTCAAAGGGGCCGTTCCTTGATCTGCCGCGAACAGCCGGTTGGGGATATCCCGAACCCTATACCCGTGACCTTTTGGTTTCCGTCCTGGGGATTGCTGTAACGAACAATGCCGACCTTTTGCAAACTGTACGGCATGTTTTGCTCATGTTGGCCCAAAACCAATCCAAGCGGGGCCATATTCCCTCTCTGGTCCATGATAGAGAAGATCGGGGTGCCAGCGATACCACCCCCTTGTTTCTAATTGCAGTCGATATTTTCAGAAAAGTGGCCCAGGAACCTCTTTTTTTGGAAGCTGCCATCCGAAAGGCCCTTTTATGGATGGAGTATCAAAGTCCGTCTGACCGGTGCATCGTGGCACAATTGCCCACCAGTGATTGGCGGGACGAGCAATGGGTGTTGGGCCATGGATTGTTTGTGAACACATTGGCGTACACCTATTTAAAACTGTACGGAAACACCAAGAGGGCCGAACAATTACGGCTCGAAATGGAGCGACCAATCTTTTATCCGGATGAAATGAGCAACAAAGAACCTGAAGGACTGACCATTGACGGTCAACCCTATTACGCCCTATGGTCCTATAAAGTCTATAGTAGCGAGCGCTTCGATCTATTGGGCAACAGTATGGCCATCTTATCGGGTATGGCCTCACCATCAAGGGCAAAGGCCATAATCAAATGGATTGAAACATCATGTTCTTCGATGAGAAAAACAAAGGAACTGTCCATTGACCTCTCCCCTAATTTTTTCCCTTTTATCCACCCGGGCGATTCGGATTGGGTCCCTAGATACGCTGATTTCAACCAACCTGGAAATTACCACAATGGCGGTATATGGCCCTTTATAACCGGGTTTTACATTGCGGCCCTTGTGGCCAACAAAAACTATGGTCTGGCGGAAAAAAAACTCTTGGCGTTGACCCGGCTTATCAAAAAAGCCAGGAACAAGGAACTTGAATTCGGTTTCAATGAATGGTACAAGGCCCAGGACGGAAAACCCATGGGGCAGGACTGGCAGACCTGGAGCGCATCAAACTACTTATATGCGGCCCGATGTGTGGCAGAAAAAAGGACGCCTTTTTTTGACGTCCCAGGCTAATGGTCATAAAAAGAAGGCACCTTATAAATGGGGTCCGACCGCGATTAAGGACAAAACAGTACATTTATTGTTCCCTTGATAAACCATACATCTTGTTTCCTTATACGGCCTTTATCACTTTTCAAATACCTTCCATATCATTTGATCGACCAAAGCATTACCGTAATTTCCTTCCAATTTGCTTTTTATATCCCAGACGTTCTGTATGTCCCGTGCCCTATGATCTTCCACATCCATTTATGCAATGCCATTGCATGATCATGGGACGATCTTAACATTATTGGTTATGCCCCTTACACCGGACAGAAAACGTACAGCACTTTCCGCGGCCTCTTTTTGGTGGTTCCAGGGGAGCTCACCCTCCAATGTGACCCAACCATCCTCAACGTTTACGGTCAACCTATCATGGGGCACACACGGATTGGACATCAATATTTTCAAGACTTTTCCGCCCATTTGCCCATTGGCGTTTTTGAAGGCATCCCTGAACTCCACTTGGATGTTCTTTACCAATGTCTTGACACCAATAACCGTACTGGCCGCATTTTCTGCCTCCAATTTTTTTGCGCAGCTATCCACGGTGCCAAAAAGGGAAACAACGCCATGGTCGGCAGTAACCCCGATCTGATCGGCATGCAACAGGGGCTGCCGTTTAATGGCATTTTGAACATCCATCCGCAATGTTGCATTACTTTTCATGATCAACCGATTATTTCGTGTAGGAATCACTTTCCACAACCTGATAAAGGTCGAACATTGCATCGGTAGTGCCATTATACACCAACGGAAAGCAATTACATAAATCACACATCGATTTTCTTGTGGAATCCCGTGTTCCGTATTAAGGTCAAAAATGGAACCCAAAAAAAGGAACTACCCAACCCCCCCATTTTTCAATCGTGGCACAAATCTGTGATTTATGCAACTATACTCCTTTTTTATTCAACTTTTTTTTATTGATTTTCAATATCTTATCCTTGTTTTCCGATGTGGTTTCGGAAAACCGGATTTCACCAAACCCAAAGAAAATGTCAAAAGGAAACAAGACCCCTGCAAAATCAAACAAACCAAAACTCGCACTGAACCTAAAGAAAATAAGCGCACACAGGGATACCAAAACAAGCATCGTAAATAGAAACTATAAAGGGCGTATCCTATAGAAGGGTTGCCCCCTTGTTCCAACAAAACCCCATCCAAGATGAAGCTAGCCTATATCGGCACCTATCCACCACGTGAATGTGGTATTGGCACGTTTACCCAAAACCTCGCCCACTCCATGTTGAAAAACGGCAAGGGGGTCAAAGAAATTATGGTTTTCGCCATGAACGACCATAACCAGGACTATCACTATCCGTCCGAAGTAAAATTGAGCATCAACCAAGAACAACAGACCGATTATCTGGAAGCCGTCAACTACATTAATCTCAGTGGGGCGGATGCGTGCATACTTGAACATGAATTTGGCATATATGGAGGTCTGGGCGGAGTCTATATCCTGCCCCTCCTACACCGCCTGAACATCCCGTTGATCACAACCTTGCATACCATTCTGGAAACACCATCCTATAATGAAAGGGCCATCTTAAAGGAAATTTGCAAAATGTCCGATAAAATTGTGGTGATGAGCCGTAAGGCCATCCACTTTCTTGTAGAGCTATATGCTGTGCCCGAAGAAAAAATAGTTCTTATAGAACATGGTGTCCCGGACATCCATTTTGATAAGGAGGAGTCGAGAACGGAATTTAAACTGAATGAAAAGAAGTTGCTCCTGACCTTTGGCTTCATCGGTCGCAATAAGGGCATTGAAACCGTGATCAAGGCCTTGCCACAAATCATTGAAAAGCATCCTGAAGTGTTGTACATCGTCTTGGGAAAAACGCATCCCAATGTGTTGCGACATTCGGGGGAAGAATATCGAAATTATCTCCAGGTCCTTATAAAATCACTGAAACTCAATGAGCATGTATTGTTGCTCAATGAGTTTATAGATGAAAATGAGCTCTTTAAATATCTTTCTGCCTGTGATATTTACATCACTCCCTACCTTAGTGAGGCACAGATCACCAGTGGCACACTTTCCTATGCCATGGGTGCGGGTTGTGCCGTAGTCTCTACCCCCTATTGGCATGCCGCGGAATTGCTTGTGGAAAACAAAGGGCGCCTTTTTGATTTTTACGACTCTGATGGCCTGTCCGAAGTTTTAAACGAATTACTGGAAAATCCAGAAAACCTGCACGAGATCCAAGAAAATGCAACGGAATATGGGCAAGACATCACCTGGCCCAAAATCGGACAAAAATATACCGATCTTATAACACAGGTACTATCGAGACCCAAGGAGCCCTTGCCAAAGAAAGAAAACGTCATAGATCCTTTGCTATTGCCCCCATTTTCCCTGGTCCATATCAAAAGATTGACCGATGACACCGGTATTATCCAACATGCAAAATTCGGGATTCCGAACTTAAAGGAAGGCTATTGTCTGGATGATAATGCCCGGGCGCTTTTAATGGTCTGTATGACCTATAAACAGAAAAAAGATCCACTTGCCCTGGAATTCATGCCCGTATATTTGAGCTATATCCATTACATGCAGAACAAGGACGGCACCTTTCGGAATTTTCTGAGCTTCAACCGTAATTTTTTGGATGAAAAAGGTTCTGAGGATTCCTTTGGCCGAACCATTTGGGCCCTGGGATATCTTTTGGCAAATGCGCCTAACGATGCCTATTATCAAACGGGCAAATTGGTCTTTTTCGATGCCGTTCCCAATTTTGACAACATCAAATCCATAAGGGGGATCGCCAATACCATGATCGGGATCAGTCATTATCTCAGGACGAATGCTTCCGATGATGCCATGAAAGGGACCTTGCACAAGTTGGCCAATATACTGGTTTCCCATTATGATCAAAACCATACAGAAGATTGGAAGTGGTTTGAATCGCTTCTGGCGTATGATAATGGCATTTTACCTTTGGCACTCCTACATGCGGCCGAGGTTCTGGAGGACGGGGATATTTCCAAAGTTGCCTTTGACACCATGGATTTTCTTACCGAACATACGATGAAAGATGATTATTTGTCCATCATCGGGAACAAGGATTGGTATGTAAGGGAGAAGGAACGTTCCATGTTCGCACAACAGCCCATCGATGCCGAGGCCATGGTGCTGATGTACCATCAGGCTTATGTATTGACAGGTGACCGGGATTTTCTAAAAAAATTGTTCACCTCGTTCATGTGGTTTTTGGGCGAAAACGATATGCGTATGAGTCTGTATGATTTTGAGACCAAAGGGTGTTGTGATGGTTTTGAAAATTATGGGGTGAACCGAAATCAGGGGGCCGAGAGTTCGTTGGCCTATCTTATCTCCCATCTAACCGTACTACAGGCCTATGAAGAGTCTTTTCAATTAGAGGAAATCAAGACCTCAAAAGCCAAAAAATCGACTATAAATGAATTGCAAGACTGATGGGGACAGTAGCAAAATCTTGACGTTATTTTTTTAACGCCTCAAACAGTGCCTCCATTTCGACAACGGCATAGGTGGCGGAGTAATCCGATATGGCATAGGGGAGTATCAAACTATCATTATGGATGATAGATCCGCAGGAATAGACCACATTGGGCACATAACCTTCCCGTTCTTCCTCCAAGGGCATTAACAGCGGTTCTTCCAAACGGCCCATCTCTTTCGACGGGTCCTCAAGATCAAACAAAGAAACGGAGATACAATACCTTCTCATGGGGCCCACACCATGGGTGATGACCAACCATCCGTGTTCGGTCCACAGAGGGGACCCACAATTTCCTATTTGTGTAAATTCCCATGGAAACCTTGGTTTTTGAAGGAGGATAGGGTCGTTCCATAACGTTGCCCTATCTGAATACATGAGATAGTTGTTCACACCATCGATCCTGGAAAGCATCGCGTATTTCCCCTTAATTTTTTTGGGAAAAAGTGCCAGGTTCTTGCCTACGGCACCATTTCCATGCAAAGGCATGATCCTGAATGTATAGAAATCATCCGTAGAAAGCAGTTTTGGCAATATGGCATGGCCGTTATAGGCGGTATAGGTGGCATATACCTTTTCGGTGCCATCATTTTCAACAAAGCGGACAAAACGGGCATCTTCGATCCCCTTACTTTCCGAATCCGAAATAGGGAATATAACGCGTTCGCTCAAATCGGAATCATGCTCAAACGCGATGTCGTAATAGGAATCCACCAACCAGGTAATTTCTTCAAGTGCCAACCTTTTTTCAAGACTAATGGCCGTGTCGTCCATTACTTTCCTTACAGCGTTCTTTAGCACGTAATACTCGAATCTATCCGGCAGGTCCTCCATGATACTTTTTGAATACTTTATAGGGATGCGCATTTCCCGCATCTTTTTCACAAATCGTCCTTTATCGTAAAGCTTCTTATGGGAGATCTCCGCCATATCGATCGAATTGCCGACACCCATCAAATGCAGATCGTTGTTTTTATCGATTATCCCCCTTCTGAAAACTATGGAAGAAATATGTCCTTCCCCTGTTGCCCGAAACGAAAGGATCACGCGCATTTCACCCTCTTCCAAATAGGACTGGTCAAAATCTTGGATGATGGAGGGATTAAAAAAAGCGGCGGACTCTATGGAATACTCCATGGTAAGGTAAGAACCGATGAGCAATTTTCGCTCCATGGAAATAGCATCAAAATCCATGTTCATTTGCCCAATGATATTCCTGATGCCATCACAATGTTTATGGAAAAGCTTGGTGATGTTACGGTGCCTACTTGCAAATTCCCTTAGGGTCTGTTCCAAGGATTCCCGCACTTGACTTTCGCTCATCCCAAAGATCAGGGACAGCAAATCCTTGGTCCGTTGTTCCCCGTTCATAAAGGAACGGGCCACCACCCTACTGGCATCTGGCAGAAATTTTACGTGCTTACGTGTTACGGAAACCCTCATAAGTATTGGGATAAATAGTAGGGTAGACTATAAAAAAGATAATGCCCCATTTTAAAAACCTCATGCCGTGTATTTGTTTCAGGTTATATTTTCTCAAACACCAACCGATAATGATCCATTATTTCCTTTTCAAAGCATATTTTGTTCGGGCTGATCTTGAAGACGGCCACTTGATGTCTAAATTCCTTGTCCATAACGTATTTGGGTACTAGGGATAAGTAGAGCCAATATTTTTTCAGGTTGAACTTCCTGAACTTCTTTCGCCATTGGCTTATCGTCTCAATATAGTCCAGTCGACCACTACTTTGCGAGATCAATTTAAAGTTTGGTTCTGCATTTCGTATCACCATTTCTGGGCCGTAGGGCAACCATGAACCCGGAAATTCTTTGACCATCAGTGCCATGACATGGGCTGCCGAGCCTTTTTTGGCCTTGACATCCAGTTCTTCAAAATCGATCATGTTTTTGCTAAACGTCATGGTCTGCATGTAGAACCTACCTCCTTTTGGCAATAAATCATTAAGGGTTCTGAAAAAATCACCATATACCTTTTCTTGATTCCCATCTTTCCACTCCTCAACCGAACAAAAATGTTCTAAACCTCCTATACAAGCTATGGCATCAAAGGTTCCAAAATCTTCCGGTTTTACATACCGGCAATCCTTTACAAACACATTTAGTCCATTCTTTTGGCATGCCTCCGCTTGCCCTTTCGACAAGGTCAATCCAATACTGATTGCCCCCCTTTCCTTTGTGATAAAATGGGAGAATGGACCCCAGCCACATGCCATATCCAATACCTTGCTTTCCCCATCTATATTGAGGCTGTCCGCTATAAACCTGTTCTTTTCCTTTTGCGCCTCCTCCAAGGACATTGAGAAATCACCATCGTACTTGGCTCCGCTGTAATCAGCGGTTTCGCCCATACTTAAACGGAATATTTTGTCTATGGTGGTGTACGTAAAATCCAAATCTGCCTTGCCTGCCATTCTATTAATTTTAGGTTTAATTACTCATTTCCGCAGCACAGCATCTCAAAACATTATGTTCTCGAATTATGCTACAGATGTCACTTCTATGCTAAAACATCAAAGCTTATAAAGGAAACACAACTTTATTTTTGATTCCCGTACCCTGAAGAATTGTGAAATATTTGTAAATAGATGTGTAAAAAACCTTTTCTCTACGGGCAATAAGATAGTAGTAAGACTTTAGAAAAGGGTTTGAACAAAATATATTCTTCTAAAGATAGGCATTAAACTGTTCTCTCTAACCATATATCATGGCAACATTCAAAATATCAGTTATCAATTGAGATAAAATATAACAGCCACAGTATTACACTTCTAATGCTGAGATCATAATTACGCTTTACTGCCGATAATTAAATTGTTATACGGTTAGGACTTTTCTTTTTCCACTTAATATAAGAGTGTTCTTGGGTTAAAATCAAGAGTTTCAAGTAACTATTTCAGTTTTTAATTAGTTGAAATTGTATGCTTTAAATAAAAGCATAATTTCAGCACAACATAAAAATATAATATTGGCCCAGAAAGGGACTCCTGTTGCAAAAATCTTATCCAATTAGGGGTTAATTTACTTAAACATCCATTCAACATTTTTTTAGTACTTTAAACAAATCATTGGGGGTCAAATTATATCCTCCAGAGCTCTTTTTTGGGTTTGTTGTGCAAATAGGTGCGCAAGCTTTGAAAAGTTTTGTAAGTAATTGAAATACAGTGTATTGGCTTTCCTATAATAGGTCTTCCACCCCGATGAAAAAGGTACCATCCTGTCCGTTAACCACGATTTTCTGGGTACCATGGTTACCTACGCCGGCTATTTTCTCTTGTATTTTGGACTTTTGGCAATTCTTTTTGCCAAAAAATCCCGGTTCGGCCAAGTGGTAAGAAAACTGAAACGGCTCGATGCGATGACCAAATGGGCTGGACCGATCATCCTTCTCCTCGTTTCATTCCAAGGTTATGGTCAGCGTGACATTGATCCTATGGATTCGGTGGTCCAAAAAAAATTGGATTCCATTTTATTGCATTATAAAGTTCCGGAATCACATGCCGCAAAGTTCGGCCGCTTGGTCATCCAGGATGCCAACGGGAGGATGAAGCCCATGGACACCTATGCTTCCGAAGTATTGCGAAAAATCAGCAAAGATTACTCATATAAGGAGCTCAATGCGAACCAAACCATATTGTCAATGGCACAGTTCCCCGAGCTTTGGTTCAATGTCCCATTGATCTACATCAAGAGCGGGAATGACAGCCTAAGGAGCCTCTTGGGGATATCCAGGGAAGCTAAACTTGCCCCATTATCGAAATTCTTCGATAAGGAAGGCGGATACAAGATCAAGGACCAAGTGACACTGGCCTATAAGTCCATGGTGCCCAATCAGTTTGAAAAGGACTTTATCGAGGTCGACCGAAGGGTTAACCTCTTGTACAATACCCTTAGCGGTGAGGGTCTGAGATTGTTTCCGATACCCAATGAGTCGAATAATACTTGGACCTCAAATCACCGATTGGCCGGACTTGGCTTCCAGAAAAAGGACTCTTTGTTCGTTGCCGGGATACTGCCCCTCTATTTCAATACATTTTCAAAAGAGATCCCCACCGGAAATTTTCAAGAATCCCTCCGTTTGCTGGAACAAATTGAAAAATACCAGTTGAAATTTGGCCATGAAGTCATTCCCAATGCCTCCAAGATCGATCTGGAGATTCTCTATAATGAATATGATGTATTCAAGAATCTTTTTTCTTGGTACCTTTCCTTTGGATTATTGTTGCTGATCGCGGCGATTCTCCACCTCTTTAAAGGAAAGGGTACGTTTGCTAATATGCTTTGGATACCCCGGGTTGGGATCTACCTATGCTTCGCCGCACATACCTTGGGACTGTTGGCCAGATGGTATATCTCGGGGCATGCCCCTTGGAGCGATGCCTATGAATCCATCATTTATATCAGTTGGGCCACCATGTTGTTCGGGATTGTCATTGGACGAAAATTTGACCTGGCCTTGGCCGCAACCGCATTTGTAAATGCCATGATCCTTATGGTCGCCCATTGGAACTGGCTCGACCCGGCCATTGCCAATTTACAGCCCGTACTCAATTCCTATTGGCTGATGATACACGTAGCGATCATTGTGGCGAGCTATGGCCCCTTTACACTGGGAATGATCCTTAGCGCACTCAGCCTATTGTTCATGGCCCTGTTGAACAAGAGGAACCATGGCAATCTACGACTGGCCATCAAAAAATTAACACTACTCACAGAGATAACACTGACCATTGGATTGGTCATGTTGACCATTGGTAACTTTTTAGGGGGGCAATGGGCCAACGAGAGTTGGGGCCGTTACTGGGCCTGGGATCCCAAAGAGACATGGGCATTGGTCAGTATCATGGTCTATGCATTGATCATCCATATGCGATTGGTCCCTCAATTGAACAATACATGGCTGTTTTCAACTATGGGGGTATTGGGTTTCTATGCCATCCTTATGACCTATTTCGGTGTGAACTTCTACTTGTCAGGACTCCATTCATACGCCCAGGGGGACAATATCGTCACCCCAGGTTTTATTTACTATTCCCTTGGTGTTGTTGGCATTTTGGCAGGGATATCCTATTTCAAACGAAAACGATATCCTGTTTAAGGCATGTTGTCCGTTTCGATCAATGCCCTTTCCAATAAATGCACAAGGAGGTCGATCTCTTTCTTGTGGGTCCTAAAGGACAGTAGGGCGGCACGAAGAACAAACCTATCATGGATCATGGTGGAGGAGAGGAAGATGCGTCCATCCGATACAAGGAACCTAAGAATGGCCCTATTGTGTTCATCATTGTACTGATGGTCATCCGGCCTGGCTTCATACCTGAATGCAATAACGGTAAGTTCTGGTTCACAGAGCACCTTGAAGTTTAGCTGTACCAATTTCCGATAGAGATAATCGGTCAATACCAGTTTCTCCTCCAAATAATCGGAAAATACCTTCGGTCCATAGAGCTTCAGTGGCAACCACATCCGTGGCCCCCTAAAGTGTTTGCTCAGTTCAGGAGAAAGATCGGCAGGGGAGAATTGATCATTTTGATAGCTATCCTGCATGTAATGTGCTTCTTGTTTAAAGGCCCTTACCAAATGCTTAAGCTCCTTTACCAAAACAATCCCGGATCCATAGGGAAGAAAAAGACCCTTATGGGGATCAAGGATCACGGAATCTGCTTGGTTCAAACCTTTGAGTTTGGATTTTCCAATGGTCGTCAGTGCAAAAAAGCCCCCATAGGCAGCGTCCACATGCAACCATATTCCATATCTTTTGCAAATGGTCCCCAATACTTCAACGGGGTCAATGGCACCAATATCCGTAGAACCTGCATTGGCGATGACCAAAAATGGGCTCAGCCCCCTTTTGACATCCCTTTCGATCTGTTCCTCCAAATATTGGGTGGATAATCGGAATTGTCCATCCAAGGGAACTTTTTGTAGAACAGATTCTTCCAATCCAAGCAAATGTATTGCCTTATAGATACTATGGTGTGTCTGTGGGGAGCAATAGATCACATTTGTACGTACGTTCCGGGAGGAAATACCGTGGTGCTTTTTGGCACAGGACAATGCTGTTAAATTGGCCAAACTTCCCCCAGAGGTCAGATTCCCACCAAACCCTTCCTCGTATCCTATCAATTCCCCGGCCCACTGGATAAGGGCGTTTTCCATTTTTACCGCTCCCGGGGACGCATAGAACACCCCGGCATACCTGTTGGTCAATGCCGCCAGGTAGTCCCCCAATACGGAACTGAACAGGCCCCCGCCCGGAATATAGCCCAAATGGCCACCCGAAGCAGGATTCAGCCCAGGATTCAACACCGCTTGATCAAAAAATCTCAATAACTCACCAAGGCTCGAGGTATCTTCCCTGATCCCAAATTCCAATACGAGATTTTCGAGAGTTTCGGAATTCGTATTAAATGCTTTGGTACTTCCCAAAGTATCTATAAAACTATGACCGAATTCCAATATCATTTTTTCCAGTTCCCTCCGCTGTTCCCCATTCTCCTCCAAAAGAGCATTGGGTTTGTTCAGGAAATCTTGTTCTGTTTCTAAAGCCATGGTTCGTCAGGAATTTAAGGGTTTGCCCTGTCCAAACGTATAACCTGTCTGGATCCGTTTTTGGTCAACACCTATTTTCATCAAGTGGGTCATCATCTCAAATTCAAAGGACTTGGGCCCACAGATATAAAAGTATTGATCTTTTTTTTGGACAATCGATTGGAGGAACCCAAAATCGATACGTCCTGGAAGTTTTGCACTTGCCGTTGGGCTGCTCAACCTGGTAATGAAATTATTGCCCAACATCCTTCTCAATCTTTTTTCGAACAGGACATCCTCTTTGCTTTTAGTGGCATAGACCAATAAATGGCTTTCCGTAAACTCTGGAACAAACCTTTGGATATAGTCCAGAATGGGCATAAAGGGAACAATACCTGTGCCGGCGGCAATAAAGTGTCCTTGACCCCTATATTCAAAAGTATCCCAGGGCCGACTGAGCTGGATCACCGCACCTGGCCTTAATGCGGACAAACGGTAGGTCAAACTGTCCTTGTTTGGTCGGATCTTAATGATGAACTCCAGATATGGGTCATCTTCGGCACTTATGATCGTAAAGGGGGCCACCTCCAATTCACAACCGGGCTGATCGATACTCAAATCAACAGCCTGACCTGGAATAAAATTGAACCCAAAAGGTCTTTGGACCGAAAAGCGGACGACATTGTGGTTGACTTTTTCTTTTTTTACAAGTCTTGTGGTATAGGGAAAGATGAAACCGTTCATAGTACAAATGGCATGTTGGTTACCAATTGGATTAAAATGTACGGTCTGGGTTACAAAAAATGAAGATAAGCCGATATGGATCATACCGATTTTGAAAAAATCACTTCATCCGTTCCCATATGGAACGTATCCTGTTTTAGGGTGGAGAGGAGATAGGTGATGATATCCTTTTTTGAAAAGGCCGATTTATATTCAAAACGGACAGCGCCACTGTTGGCAAAGCATAGGTTATGTTCATTGTTGCCATCCGACATATAAGGGATGTCATAAAACTGGGCCAAACGTTTTACAAATTCCATTTTTACATCCAAGGACAGGAGTTCGTCCCTTGAGTACATAGATCGGTTGGCGGTATTCCCGAAAATTTCTGAAAGTTTGACCTTCATGAGTCCTTGTTATTCAATATGCTTAAAATATTCAATCTTCAATTGGAACATCTCCGCCATCTTTTCCGCCCGAAACTTGGCCTCAGTGGCTTTTTCACCGGTAAAGTTCTCATCCACCGTTTCCATAAAGAGCTGCTTCCATCGGTCAAAATGTGTTCCTTGGACCGGTAATTTGATATGAGGGGCTAGGGGACTACCATAATAGGTCTGCTCACCCAATAGCACTGTTTGCCAAAAACGGTACATTTTTTCCAAATGTGCAGGCCAATTGTCTTGGATCACTCCATTGAAAATATCCGACAATATATCATCTTTGCGAACCTTGCCATAGAAGATATCCACCAATTGTCGTACTTCCCCCAGGGTTGCGATTTCCTTTTTTTGTCCCATCTTTTACATTACAATAACCATACACCAAGTTCCACTTACCCATTTTGGATCTTTATCTGAGCAGGACTTGAAATTGGTATAAAGATACGTAGAATTAAAAAATAACGGATATTTTTGTCCGAAATATTGTTGGCATGAATACCCCAATCAAATCACAAAAAAAGGAAATTAGGAAACGGATGCTGCATCAGCGCGACCTTATGTCCATGACCACCAAGACCCTCTATGATCGATATGTCTGTAAGACCTTATGGCAACTTATGGAACAGCGGGGATGCCAAACGGTCCACACCTATCTGCCCATGGGTTCCGAGATTGATATTTTTCCATTTATCGAACAATGTCTGGCCCATAAAAAAACTGTAATTTCTCCCCAGTCCTTACCCAAAAGGAGTTTCAAAAATTTAGTGCTTACCTCCCTACAGGATTTGGAACCTGGTATTTTTGGAACTGTTCATCCGGCAGGGGAAAGGGTTTTTGAAGGGACTTATGATCTGGTCGTGGTCCCTGGGCTGGCCTGTGATGGAAATCGATATCGGTTGGGGTATGGGGCAGGCTATTATGACACTTTTTTGGCGAACTTGAACACGTCCTTTAAAATTGGATTGTTTTATCCTTTCCAAAAAATGGACCAGTTACCGAAAGAGCCCCATGATGTTCGATTGGACGAAGTATTGTGCGACATAAACTTTGGAGATGATACCGGTAAGTGAACTTCATGTACGAGTAGGAGTGGCTTGATTATAGGATTAATAGGAAATTCACTCTTTTGGCATTAGCAAAGGGACTTGAGGTTCCACCCCAATAGCCTTAATGGAATTTGATGGTGGATAGGGGAGATTTTGGAATTGCCAATTGATTCAGTATGGTGTTTCAATCCCTAACTGAATCTGTTTTATCAAACTTTTTTGACCATTAAGGGAACCTATTTAACAAGGTGATCACAATAATAAAATATAAAAAGGTCATTTTATATTTATTATTTACATTTGCTTTATTCCGATCTAATGGATGTAGGTCTTGAGCCGCTCTTATGAACAGCGGGAGAAGAAACTCAAGATTATATAACTAACTAACAAAAACTTTAAGTGCGTCAAAAATGGGGAACAAAGGGACAATTTCAGGCAAAAGGGATTTTAAAAAGAATATTGATTATTGGATGGATACCAAAAATTGGTGGGCCCCATTGTTGTTCATATTGATCATAAGCCTGGCCGGTGTCGGTTTGATCGGGTTTCAAACATACAATGATGCACCACCTATGACCGGATTCCAGACCTCGGATGGTACGGTACTGATCAGTAAGGGGAATATAGAGGAAGGTCAAATCGTCTTCCATAAGTATGCCCTTATGGAATATGGCTCATTCTTTGGGGACGGGGCGCAAAGAGGTCCCGATTTTACTGCAGAGACCCTTCATCAGATAACCATACATGTCAATGAATACTATCAGGAGCAATATAAGGTGGAGCATGGTCGCCCAGCTGATCCCAATGAACAGAAAGTGATTGCCGAAAAGGTGAAACAAGAGCTCAAGAAGAATGGTTATGACGGTACCGAGGATATCGTGGTATTGAATGATGCGTACGTATACGCACTGGAAAAGGTCAGGAATTATTATCTACATGTTTTCATGGGGACCTCCGGTGAAAACGCTTTTCCTTTGAAGAATTATCTCACCGATAGATCGGAGATCCTCAATCTTTCCGATTTCTTCTTTTGGGGAGCATGGGTCTGTGTCACCGAAAGACCGGGAAAAAATTTTAGCTATACACATAATTGGCCGTATGATCCTGAAGCAGGCAACACCCCAACCTCTCCAGTGGTGCTGTGGAGCGTACTTGGGCTTTTGGCCTTTGTGCTACTTTGTGGTATTGTGCTGTACTTCATAGGACAGTACAATCAGTTGTCGAACAAATTTTTCAAACCATCGTCCAAAGAATTACTGACCACTGGAAGTGTTCGGGATTTTGTGCCAACAAAAACCCAAAAAGCGTCCTATAAATTCTTCTTTGTGGCAATTGTATTGTTTTTTGTACAGGTTTCAAGTGGTTTTGTCACCATCAATGAATTTGTGGATTATCTTGGATTTTTTGGTGTTGATCTCTCCGAATCCTTTCCTATTACGGTTTCCAGAAGTTGGCATCTGATGCTTTCTTTATATTGGATATCGACCTGTTGGATTGCCTCATCCATTTTCATCCTTCCGATTTTGGCCAAAAAAGAGGTGAAATTTCAACTTCAACTGATCAACATACTATTTATTCTTTTGGTTGTCCTGGTTGCAGGTTCCTTGACAGGTATGGTCTTGGGCCCAATGGGACTTTTGGGGGATTGGTGGCACGCTTTGGGGCATCAAGGATGGGAGTTTGTTGATTTTGGACAGGCTTTTCAGGTTTTGCTCATGCTTATCTTTGTACTCTGGGGCATTGTGGTCTTCCGCGGAATCAGGCCCGCCTTTGTCAGGGGTATGCCTTGGAACCTTCCCAATTGGATCATGTATTCCATAATCGGGATTCCCCTGCTGTTTATCTCCGGTTTTGTGGCTAGGCCGGAAACCAATTTTGTTATTGCCGATTTTTGGAGGTGGATGGTGGTGCATATGTGGGTAGAGGCATTTTTTGAAGTGTTCATTACCGTTATAGTGAGCTATCTCATGGTATTGATGGGACTTGTGAGTAGGAATGCGGCCATAAGGGTCATTTACTTTGCCACTATCCTATTTTTGGGTACTGGCCTGTTGGGGATTTCACACAATTTCTATTGGAATGCCAAACCAGTGGCGACAATGGCCTTGGGCAGTATATTTTCCACATTACAATTTGTACCCCTTATTCTCTTGACCGTGGAAGCTTGGCGGTTCAAGAATATGCCCAGAATTGCCCTTGAGGGCATCAAACCAAGTGAATTGGGTGATTTCGGGTTCCCCGAGGTGTTTTTGTTTTTGATCGCCGTGAACTTTTGGAACTTCTTTGGGGCAGGGGTATTGGGAATCATCATCAATTTACCCATCATGAACTACTACGAGCATGGTACCTATCTAACCGTGAACCATGCCCATGCCGCCTTGATGGGAGTATATGGGAACATTTCCCTGGCCGCCATGCTATTTGCCACAAAGTTGTTGCTTAAACCCAAAAAATGGAATAAAAAACTGGTAAAAGTTTCGTTTTGGTCCATCAATTTGGGTTTGATGCTCATGGTCCTACTGGACCTTCTTCCCGCAGGTACGATCCAATTTAAGGCCGTGGTTGAAAATGGGCTTTGGTTTGCCCGCTCCGATGCGTTCATTGGTGGAGGGGTGTTTCAATCCCTGACATGGTTACGGGGTATTGGTGCCTGTATATTTCTTTTTGGAGGGGTTGTTCCTTTAATGCTGTTCATTGTATCAAGGGCAGTATCCCTAAAACGTACGGCACATACCGATAACAGTTTGGCAAAAATAGCAAGACATGATACTATTTAAACAATTCAAGTTTGATTCGGCCCATTTTTTACCGAATGTTCCCGAGGGACATAAATGTAGGGGCCTTCATGGCCATACCTACCAGTTGACATTGTATTTTGAAGGGAAAATAGATGAAAAACTGGGGTGGATCATGGATTTCTCTGAGATTAAGAGAGCGGTCGACCCGATTATTGAGTGTATTGACCATAAGTTGTTGAATGAGGTAGAGGGACTTGAAAACCCTACATGTGAGCTGATTGCAATTTGGTTGTGGGACAAGATCAGGTTAAAGGTTCCACAGCTCAGCAGAATCAAGTTGTTTGAAACCCCTACATCGGGTGTCATTTTTGAAGGGGAATAAATCGTTGTCAAAAATTTGGATATTGAATTTCCCGTCCAAGGTCATATTGATAGATCGATTCCCTTTAGGGAAATGATCGTACCGTTCTGTTCGATTTCCGTTACGAGAACAGCTATGGACTTATCCTTGAAACTGCTGAGGATTTCTTCCTTGAACGGAGAAACGATATGGTGTACGGGACAGGGGTTTTCATTATTGCACTTGGAAAGTCCCAAAAAACAGTCATCAAATTTGTATTCCCCATCTATACTGGAAACAACCTCCCAAAGCGTATTTTCCATATTTTTTTGGTCCAAGAAAAAGCCACCTCCCGGGCCCTTACTTGAAGAAACCAATTTGTTCGTGGTCAGTTTGCGGAGCAGCTGCGCCAAAAATGGTTGTGGTACTTCCAGCTCCTCTGCAATTATTTTTGCACCTAACTTATTGTTTACGTTACCATGGATGGCTAAATAAACTACTGCACGAATTGCATATTTGCAAGCATTTGACAACATAGGATTCCCATATTTGAAGTATTCAAAGATAATAAAAAGATAATTTTATCTTTAATTATGATTTTTATCATTTTTTGTGACAGTCAACGCATCTAGTTTCGCTCCACCAAATCCCTGCCACAATGTGCCCTTGCCACAAAATTCAGTAAAAAGGGAACGGATCATGAAATAGCTAAACTATGAAAGGTGGACAACAAATGAATTTTTTTATGCCAGGAATGGACCTTCAACATGAAATCCTAAGGCTCAAAAAAGAAAAAAATGCCATTATACTTTCCCATTACTATCAACGTCCAGAAATCCAAGAAGTCGCCGATCATGTCGGAGATAGCTTGGCGCTTTCACAGGCTGCAGCCCAGACCGATGCAGATATCATTGTATTTGCAGGAGTGTATTTCATGGCAGAAACGGCCAAGATCTTAAATCCGACAAAAAAGGTATTGTTGCCCGACCTGAATGCAGGTTGTTCGTTGGCTGATTCCTGTCCGATAGCTGATTTTGAACCCTTTGTGAAGGCCCATCCGGAACATTTTGTAGTGACCTATATCAACTGCTCGGCAGAAATCAAGGCCTTGAGCGACTATGTATGTACTTCGTCCAATGCGTTACAAGTCATTTCGGATATTCCTGAAACCGCTCCCATTATTTTTGCGCCGGATAAAAATTTGGGCAACTATTTGATTGGGAAAACAGGTAGGGATATGTTACTTTGGGAGGGCAGTTGTCTTGTCCATGAAGCTTTTTGTATCGATAAATTGCTAGATCTATGCAAGGAACATCCTGATGCAATGATCATTGCCCACCCTGAATCGGAGGAACATATTTTAAGGACCGCAAGCTTCATTGGTTCCACCTCTGGCATGATAACCTATGTGAAACGGCATCCCAATAAAAAATATATAGTTGCCACGGAGGTCGGTATCCTTCATGAAATGCAAAAGGAAGTTCCGGACACCATACTGCTCCCGGCCCCGGTAGTGGAAGATAACAGTTGTGCCTGCAGTGAATGTGCCTTCATGAAGTCAAACACCCTTCTAAAAACATACCGTTGTCTTAGGGATGAAACCCCCGAAATAGAAGTTTCA
Organism: Allomuricauda sp. M10; assembly: GCF_020782875.1. Taxonomy (GTDB): domain Bacteria; phylum Bacteroidota; class Bacteroidia; order Flavobacteriales; family Flavobacteriaceae; genus Flagellimonas. The sequence goes on from NZ_JAJGBN010000005.1 coordinate 173,110, forward strand.
CGGGCCATTGCGGAAAAAGCGTGGGTTCCCATTGAGCGAATGTTGAAACTTTCCAAATAGGACAGAAATGGTTTCATTGGATTATCTAGTGATCGGTTCGGGAATTGCCGGACTTTCCTTTGCCCTTAAGATGGCGCATAAATGTCCAGATCGGACCGTCTTTATCGTTTCCAAGGCCGATGAAGACGAATCCAATACCAAATATGCCCAAGGTGGTGTTGCATCCGTTTCTGATTTAGGGGAGGACTCCTATCAAAAGCATATATCCGACACCTTGATCGCGGGAGACGGTCTTTGTGATGCGGCCATAGTGGAGATGGTTGTCAAGGAAGGCCCGGAACGGGTAAGGGAACTGATGTCCTGGGGGGTCCGTTTTGATACGGGCAAGAATGGTCGGTTGGCGTTGGGTCGTGAAGGAGGCCATTCGGTGCATCGTATCCTACACCACAAGGACAATACGGGGTATGAGATTGAACAGGCCCTTCTGAATCAGGTGCGTCAGCGACCCAACATCAGAATTTTTCAACACCATTTTGCCATAGACCTCATTACGGAACACCAACTCCATGGGACCAATCCGGCCCCAACGACATGTTATGGGGCCTATGTACTAGACCAAAAATCCGGTATTGTGGAAACTTTCCGCGCAGAGTACACTGTCTTGGCCACAGGAGGAGTGGGCATGGTCTATGGCCACACTACAAATCCTATCATCGCCACTGGCGATGGCATTGCCATGGCGTATCGGGCAGGGGCACGGATCCAGGATATGGAGTTTGTCCAATTTCATCCCACGGTTCTCTACGATGGTAAGGCAGGCCGGTCATTTTTGATTTCAGAGGCTGTGAGGGGCTTCGGAGCATATTTAAGAAACAAAAAAGGACATAGATTCATGCCGGACTACGACACTAGGGCTGAACTGGCACCCCGTGATATCGTTTCCCGATGCATTGACCAAGAGTTGAAAAAATTTGGGGACCCTTGCGTTTTTCTCGATTGTACACACCTTGATATAAAAGCTTTCAAGGCACATTTCCCCAACATTTATGACGAATGCCGGACTAGACATATCACTATTGAAACAGATTGGATTCCCATTGTCCCAGCAGCGCATTACCTCTGTGGAGGAATTGTCGTGGATCCAAACGGAAGAACAACCATAAATAACCTATTCGCCTGTGGGGAATGCTCGCGGACAGGTTTGCATGGCGCCAATAGATTGGCATCCAACTCTTTATTGGAAGCTCTGGTATATGCCCACAATATTTTTGAGTATTTGGAACACCAAGAAAGATTCCCGGAATCCCTTACCATACCCCAATGGGACGATACGGGAACACGGTTTGCCAAGGAAAACATCCTTATCAAACACAACACGGCCCATTTACAGGCACTTATGCAAGATTATGTGGGGATTGTACGAAGTACCGACCGTTTGCATAAAGCCATCAAACATCTGGATGTGATATATAGTGAAATTGAGGTACTATACCGAACCATGAAAGTGGACGTGGGTATTTGTGAATTGCGAAATATGATCAATGTGGCACATCTTATCATCGGGCAGTGCTTGAAAAGAAAAGAAAATATAGGTGGGTTCTACAACATTGATCTTGAACCTAAAAAAATAGTCAATACCTAAAAAATACAGACGGCCTATGACAAAGCAGGTACATCATTTGGTTCAAGAAGGTATCCGCAAGGGGATGGACTACGCCGGGTACATTTCAATGATAAACGACCTTGTCGCTAAAGGTAAAGCGACAGGAACCGAGCAAAGCGAAGAAAGGATTGCCAACACAAAATTAAATGCCCATAGATTACGAAGGATCGAAAAAACAATCACCATTCCAGATGAAAGACTTGATGTGTTCCGCAAGCTCCCAGAAAAGCAAGTTTGGCTGGTATTGCTGGAAAGTTGGTGCTCGGATGGGGCACAGGCCATACCCCTTCTTCATAAGATTGCCAAGGCATCCTCGAAAATTGAACTACGATTGGTGTTAAGGGATGAAAATCCACGGCTCATGGACTGTTTTTTGACCAACGGGACCCGTTCCATTCCCAAGCTGATTGTCACCAATAGTGCCGGAACGGTAATACAGGAGTGGGGACCAAGGCCGAAAACGGCTTCCAAAATGGTAGCGGAATATAAAGAACGAAACGGAAAAGTGGACGACAACCTCAAAAAGGAGCTACAGATGTGGTATCATAGGGATAGGGGCAATACCATGTTGGATGAACTTATAGAAATGGTTCATCCCCATTGATATGGGTTTCTTGGTTTAGGAAAATATAATATCCACCCCTCCATAAAAGAAGGTAAGAGGTTTCACCCAGACCATGTTCATGGACTGAAAAGCTCATGTGATAGTGAGGTGGTGTCCCTATTGGGCGTTGATGGTTTTCAAATCATGGATCTCAACCGAGAAATTGTCCAGAACGGTCCTGAAACGATCCAAGGCCCTTACCATTTGGGAGTTGTCCAAAAAGGCTTTGCTGATATTCCCCAACAGGGTCTGATAGTAGGATATCCCATCGTTTAAGTTGTTGGTGAAAGTGGTTAGATACGCCAATTGCCTCGGGGTTGTGGAACCTCTGGTTTCTTCGATCTTGATTTTGAGATAATCAATATAAATAGTAAGCTCCTTGATGAACATATTCGGCCGATCTGTACGTTCGATCAAATTGGATGTGCCATAAATATGTTGAGTCATTTCCCTAAGACCTGTGATTTTCGAAAAGTAAGCCATGTTGGGTCCGGGACAAATGGAAACACCTTTTCCTTCGGCCTTGGTGTCCAATCCATATTTTAATAACGCTGCGGTTCCCAATCCCACACAGGCACAGGATTTCTCAACAATTTTGTCATATGCCTCTTGATGTTTTTCCGGAGTAAGGTTCATGCCGTCCAACGCTTTTAATTTCAAATGTTGGTATTGTCGCGACGCTGTACAAATGCCTTCATTGGTGAATTCTTTGTTCATGGCAACATATTTTTTTGGACAGGCACTTCCTGGCCTACCTTTTTCAATGTTGACCCTCTTTTCCAAATCTTTTGTATTTCCTTTCAGACTATTAAAAGGGACACCCAAGGGCGAGATATTGCTCAGATAAAGATCCTGTTCTTTGGCCTTGGACAATTTTTCCATTGTGGAGTCATCAACCGTGGTGACTTCGGGCACCAACAGGAACGGGGTTCCCCAACCTACGGAATCCAATTTATAGTGCTCCAATAGAAAATTGTGTTCTTCCGCTGTCCCCACCCCACCTTGTGCCGAGATTTTGATGGGTAGGGGAGATTGGGGGACATAGCGCTTTTTATGCATAAGGGCCTTTGCAAGAATGGAATGGATTTCGGCCACGAGTTCTTTTTTCCGATCTCGGAACTCTGCCAATATCGGTCCCATCAGATGACCTTCGGTCGCGAAGGCATGCCCACCGCAATTCAATCCTGATTCGATCCTGTATTCCGAGACCCAAAGCCCTTTTTTGGCCAGGAACTTGCCTTGGATCATGGCCGATCTATAGTCACTCACCTTTAAGATGATTTTCTTTTTAATGAACCCGAAATCGTCGGGATAAAAATCTTCAAACTCCTCGATGTATCCGTACAATCTAGGGTTCATGCCCGCTGAAAAAACAACCGAAGAGTTCAGATTACTTTCTGCAAAGCCCCTAAGTGCTGCATGGGCATCATTGTATATCTGGCCCAAAGGAACCTTTTTTCGATAATTCTCCCGATCCAGTTTCGTCATGATGTTCACTTCAATGTTTCCTATGGCAAGATTTGAATCAAGAAAATTTTTGGACAACTTCGGATTATGGGTGCCCAGACTTACATTTTCAAACTTCTTCTTAAGCGATGAGGTGTTCGGCAACATATCGAAATATTGTTTTAGCCCATCGCTTAAACCGTGTGTGACGTCCTTTAGCTGTTCGAATTTTTTTTCTGCCAGATCCTTGATGAGATTGAGATAAGAACTGATTCTTTTGGCCCTGAAGTCGATGCTATTTTCAGTGATCTCCTGATAGGGTATTTCAAATCTTTCACAATACATCTTTCGCATTTTTTCCAAAAGAATATCATCTACCAGTGAAATCGTCGAATCTATGCCAAAGTGTGCCACTTTCAACGGGGTGTCAATGGTAAATGCTATTCCCATTACAGGTATATGGAATGAATGTGCTGTCATACGTCGTATTTATGTTGATCTTCCAAAGGCCTTGTCCAGTTGATCATATTGAATTCCTATTTTTTTGCGAACCACGCATTCCATGCATGTAAATCGATATGGAAACGGTTCAAAAAGGCATAAATCATATATGGGTCAAGGAACGCTGGCACTATTTGGCGGGGATTATATTTTTATGGTTTCTTGAGTATTACTTGCTTTTTGACCTGCCAAAAGGATTTCGGCCCTTTTATCCATCATGGTGCTTTTGGCCTGTTTCAAATGATAGTGCCGCAATCCATGTTCCTTTTGCCTGCCCGAACTAAAGTTGGAGACCCGTTTGAGGTACCCGATGACCCTGGTGGCATGGTCCACATCCTGTGAATGGCATGCGCTGCATTCCCAAAGGGTGCGTTTGTCGATATGGGAACAGTCATTGCAAATGGTGATTCGGATATTGAAACAAAAATAATTGCATCCAGCGTTGGCCGTGGCATGGATCAATTTTTTGAATCCTTCTTGGTTCGGGGTTTCCTCGAGGTTGAGGTGGAGCGCCGAACCCCCGTCCAAATATTGAATGGTCTCCTTGCCATGCAATACAATTTTGTCCAAGGCATTGGTCTGTTCATCCTCTACGATATAGAAATAGGAATTGTAGCAGTCCCGGGGGACGAAAAGGCCGTCTTCCCGATCCCATTTGGCATTTTTGACACCCAAGTTCTCGGCGGGGACGAATTCGGTGTTGAACATGTACCCATAGGTTTCCCTGGCCTTTCTGTTTTCCTGATAGATGGCCTTGAGATAACGGTTGACGAAGTCCTTGTACTTTTCATTGTTGCCCACTTGGATGCCTTGGCTTTCCGCAGCCTCGACCATCCCGTTGATGCCCACGGTCAGGAATTGCTTGTCCAGGGAGATCAATCCGGCATGGTACACCGGCAACATGCCCGCCCTTTCGTAGTCATCGATGAGCTTTCTAAAAGCGACCTGGTATTTGTGTACCTTTTGGACCTCTTCCACAATATCCGCCCCTTGCTGCACCAAGCGGTTCATGTTCAGGGTTATGACATTGATGGAACCTGTGGCGACCCCTCCGGCCCCTAGGGAATAGCTAAAAGTATGGTCGCTGATCTCATTGCGCAGGCGACAGCAGGAAGCCAGGCTGTCGGCGTTTTCGGATTGGTAGATGAAAAAGGAGTTCCCCTTGCCCAGTTCATGGGCACATAGGTCCGTAAACTCCGTATCGACCGGAGCCCCGTCCTTGATCAACATGGCGGCGGTGACCACAGGGAAGGTAAGGATGGCCTTGGTTCGCTCTTCGTTGAACCAGTCCATAAAGAAGGCCTGAAGCCTTTTGACACTTTCCCATTGGGGCCTGCCCATATCGGGAAAGACAAAATCCCCGAACATATTGTCAAAGTAGGGTCTGTCATAAATGGAAATGTTCCAGAACACGGATTGGTAGCCCCTGGCCGCGGCAGGTTGGTTGATGGCGTAGACGACATGCTGCAAATGGTTGGCAATGATGTTCTTGTGGGTCACCAGGTAGTCGGGCCCATAGTCCTTGGCTGCGAAGTGGTCAAAATACATCAAGAACTCCACGGTGGCCAAGGCCCCTGCGAATTGTGAACTTACCGCAAAGACCAAATTGACGAATTCCCCGCAAAAGCTTTCCAAGTGTTTTGGGGCCAAGCTTTCCCCACCCAGTTTGGTCAGCCCGTCCAATAGGAAGGGATACATGCTTATGGAGGCGCAGTAGGGTTTTAACGAGGTCTCATCATGGACGTAGATCTCGTGCGATTCTATCTGCCTCACATATTCATCGGCCAGGTCCTTCCCAAACAGTGAGGCGATCTTCTGTTGGACCAAGGCCCGGTTCACCTGGATATTGATATCCTTATTGAGCTCGGCTTCCATGGTGGCAATGTTCTTGGAGGTGACATTGGCATTGGCGTCAACCTTGGAGCCGTCAGCAGCATTGTGGGAATGCAGGTAATGATCGATGAAAGCAATTTTTTTGGCAATCTGTTTGTCGGTAAGCCGTATCATATGGAATATTATTTGGAGATGAATAAATGGTTGAGCAATTTATTGGTCCTCACTTCCCGGAAGACCTGATTGGTGGTCGGACTGTCCAATCCCCCAAGGGCTTTGTCCCAATTTCCCGTTTTGACATAGGTCAGATGTTCAAGGATATCAGGGGATACCCGATCGGCTCCGGTATATAGGCATGTCCTATATCCCAGTTCTTGGGCTTGTTTCAAATACCTTACCAATGCTCCCGGGTGCCATTCGCCCCCCATAAAGAGTACGCAGCTTGCAAGTCCGGCATATTGGTCGAGGTACTTTTGATAGTCCTTGGAGGTCAGCTCAGAGCCGCTACCTTCCTTCCACAAAAAAGGGGAGTGGCAGCCCTTGCAGCGTAAAGGACACCCTGAGATGGAAAAGCAAAGACTGACCTCTCCTGGAACCTCTTGGAGCACTACTTGAAAATGATGATAAAACATATATGGTGCAATTCATTTAAGTTCATTGTATAAAATTAGACCAAGGGTTTAGGGGATAATCGGGGTAGGGCAAAAGTTATAAAGAGACTTATTAACAATAAAATGACCTTTTTATCATTTATATATATACGATCAATTTAACCTTTGATTAAGTGGTACAACTTAATATCCTAATTGGAAGGCTGGGGGATTTTTATAAATACACCTGTAGGAGGTATGGTAGGAAGGTGCTATCCCATCCGCGTGGAAGAATTAACCCAAATGTAAAATAATGATTCCTGTGCTGAATAGCACACTCAAAATTAATATATTGAATGTGGTCAAAGGTTTCAATTGTGCCAATACGGCCCCGTTGAACGCCATGCAGAAGATGGTGACAAAAAACAATAAGGTCATTTTTACCGCGGTATCCAATGCTCCCATCAACAGTACCATTGCTGCTGCAGAGCCCAAACAGCTTTGCCCTATGATCGCTATGGTGGCGTAGCCCATCTCACCTCTCTTGTATTCCAAGAACAGACGCTTGTGAAGGTTGGTAAGGACATTGCCTTTGCTTTTAGTTCCAGAATGGGTCATAGGTATTGTCTTTGAATTTTTCATGATTGTGATATTTTTCTATTAGGTCCAATTGGGCGTCACTGGCAATTTTTTGAATTTCATTGAAGAGCTGGCGTTCCTCATAGCGTATATGTTGTTCCAGTTCCTCTTCAATCTGTACCAACCTTCTGATCAGGTCAACATTGGATGTAAATAGCCTGACCAACCTTCGATGTTCCCTTAACGCTTTTTTAATTTTTGGGTTGCCCATACCCAGGATGGGAAAGATGTAAGTTTCTTCCAATTCAAAATGTGGGATCAAATGGGTCTTAAAGAACCAATCCACATAGGTCTTTATGCGTTCCGGTGCTACCTTTTTTGAAAGTCCCGTTCGAATCTTCCAACATAAGAGCAGGCCGTGATGGTGTTCACGGCTTACTCCCTGTAGGGCCTTGTGACGTTTGATGGGTGTTCCAGCCATAAGGGCTTTAGTTGCTAAGCACTTTTTTTTCCAATATTTCTGCTTTTGGGAACAGGATATTGTTCTCCAAATGGATATGTCGATGAAGGTCTTCCTCAAATTCCTGAAGAAGGGAAAAGGTAACCCTATACGTATTGCAGGCATCGGCAGGGGGGGTGTAATCGCCGCTTAGGGCGGCGATTTTTCGGAATCGCTCCCCTTCATTGTCATGCTCCTCCATCATCATTTGAATAGGGTTATGGACTGTACCAAATTGTGGTGGTACCAAGGTCTTTCCATCTGCCGTTCCCGCCACCATTTTACGGATCCAGGGAAACAGGACCAGTTCTTCCTTCTTCATGTGCATGGACAGTTCGCCGGCAGAACCGGTGAAATGTTCAAAAATACCAAACAGTTCAGGGTGTTTGTTGCCATGTACTTGACATAGCTTGTTAAGATATTGTTTTAATATCGGGATACGTTCCTCTACGTACCGATGGTGTTTTTTTTCGATATAGTCGATCAAAAGGTCCAAAGGCCATGTATTGAAATCGGGCTGATCCGTTTGACTGTTCCGCTGGACTTCATCCAGTTCTTGCAATAACACTTCCTTGTCCAGACCATTTTTGTCGGCAACTTCCTGTAAGGTCCGATTGCCTTTGCAGCAAAAATCGATCTTGTGGTTTTTAAAGACCTGGGCGGTACGGTAATCCTCGGCCACCATCTGGCCCACTGTTTTTTCGATGGTATCGTTCATGATATTAGAATTAAATGTTATTTTAATAAATAGGACAAAAATGTCCTTTATTGGTTTAAATTTTTTTAACGCTTCAAATAGGTCAGTCCAACTTCCAGTCCCGTTGCCAGTTCGTACAAACTCGTATTTTCCAACATATTCTTTAGATCGGTCCTGATATCGACAAACTTGTCGTGGAGAGGACATGGCTGGTTTGCGTTGCACTCCTTGAGTCCAAGGCCACAGCCAACATAGATATCATCCCCATCGATGGCATGGACGATCATACTTAATTTTACGGTATCCATCTCGGTTCGGTCCAACTCAAAGCCACCTGTGGGGCCCTTGACAGAATGGATGACCTTGCTCCTCGAGAGCTGTTGCAGGATTTTGGCCGTGAAAGCAATCGGGGAATCAATTTCTTCAGCAATTTCATTGACACTGACACGTCTTCCATCCAAGGATTGCAATGCGACATAGACCGCAGCGCGAATACCATACTCACAGGCTTTTGAAAACATCATTGCTAAATTTATTCGTTACAAAGATAACATTTATTATAATTCGGACAAAAATGTCCCTTATTATTTTTCCGCATCGGGAACGCCAATCGGTCTCAAATATACACTTTATGTCAAAGTAGGGCGACATACTCAGAATCTTATGTTCGATTTCGGTTTAAGGCCATCAATAAAAGTAGGCCGCATAGTATGGATAAACTCACCAAGGCAAGGATTTCCATATAGCCTTTAAAGATGGGCCATTGTGCCCAGGCAGCAAATCCTTTATAAAAAATAAGGATTTCAGTTACAAGGAATCCCCAAAAATACCATTGGTACGCTTTCTTTGATATCACGAACAGACCAAAATAATCCACCAAAAAGAAAAGCCCGATACTGATCATCCCCAGAAAAGTCATATGTAGATAACCAATGGTAAGGTCAAGATACATGGTCGCGATCCGTGCAAAATAGGGTAGGGCGGTCAGCAATTGTAAGGCTATTTTGATAAATACGAGAAACACCGCGGTCTTCATTAGCAAAGCCTGTAGTTTTGAAAGGGGCAGTACTTTAATGTCATTTTTGGCCATGGCCCACAATAGGACAAGGCCACTGCCCTGTGCAATCGCTCCAATTCCTGCAAGGACATATAACAAGGGTGATGGTTCTATCCACAATGTGGAGAGAAAAAAGGTGAGCACGACCCCTGCGTTCAATATCCAAAAAAACCACATAAAACTTTTTTTGGGTATCACCATGTCGCGCCGTTCCATCGCAAAGAGAAACAGCCCGATCAAGGCCAGGAGCATCCATCCATTGTATTGAAAATGGAGATAAAAATAGATGGCCAACCGATACCAAATGGATTGGGCCCCCAAAGTACCCATGATGATTCCCAGTGCCCAAGGCCCCAAACTGGAGATGACCATATACCAAAGTGCTGCCCTTATACATCGTAGACTGTTACCATGCCTGAATTTTGGGTCGCTGTTTCTGGAAAAATAATGGAAGAACACATAGGACATGATGAGGAACAAGGTGGAAAAAAATATGGAAAACAACGCATACCCTTGGAACGGAAAGGTGAGCAACATGCCGACCAATGAAACCTGGGTAAACCAAAAGATACGTGTATATTTTTTATCCGAGGTACCCTTTTCCACAAAACAGTAATGGATCAGTGTGGTCAAGGCTACATATACCCATCCAAGCAATGCAATGTGTGAATGGGCATGGACCATATATCTGTAGTTGAAACCAAAGGAGAAAATAGGATAGAAGCGCAGTAAAACTCCCAACAGGGCGGCCATGGCGAAATAAGAAATTGCCACCCGAATATGCCGTTGATGTATACTGTCCTTCACGCCTTATAATTTATAAAAACCTGGGATAAGTCTTAAAAATCCTTTCTTTTGGCCTTATGGCGCAGTCCTAAAATGGGTAAAACTGTCCATAAAAATAGAACGGCCATGGAGACCAGAAAGCCGAGGTCGGTACCAAAGAACTTTTTAAATATGGCCCCGGTATACCCCAACAGGGCTGAAATATCCAATTTGAGGAGGATCAAGATCCTCGAAAGGTCAATGGGGTTGAGCATGGTCGCCACCAAGGAAAAGGTGTCCAAGGGATATTCCTCGAACACGATGAGCGACATCAGGAACAGCCCATCATACACCACGGCCAAAAAGAGCCATAACAGTACGGCATACCCGAATCCCTTGATCTTGTTTTCGTTGGATATGGCAATGACGAAGGACAGCCCCACAAAAATAAAGGTCAAAAATGCACCTGTTACCAATAGGAGGGAGAAATCAAAGATGGCATTGCTCCGCAAAAGGCCATATAGGACAAAGGGAATGCCCAAGCCTAGAACCAGGCTCAAGGTCAATGAACCGGCAACACCAAAATATTGTCCCATAAAAATGGAACTGCGTTTAATGGGTTGCGCCAAGAGGAGTTCCGTGAACTCCCGGGAATTGTAGTAGTACATCACCCCGAAAATGGTCCCTATCAAGGGAATAAGGACAATGATCACGTTCATCAGGGTGATCACGGCCTTGGAGACATCATTGTTCAGGAACAACAGCACGAAACCCAAAGTGAGGTAGAACAAAAAATAAACGTAACTCCAACGGCTACGGATAAGGTCATAAAAACTATATTTAAGAATTTTCAGCATGGCTTTCTGTGGTTGTTAGGGCCGCGATGGCATGTTCAAAATCATGTTGCCCGGTCTGTTCCATCAATTGCCCGATGGTTCCTTTAAAATAAATCTCCCCCTCAAGAAGATACAAGACCTCATCGGCCATTTCCTCTACAAATTGCATGATATGGGAAGTGATCAGAATGGTCTTTCCTTTTGCTTTTTCATTTAGTATCAATCCTTTTAAGCATATCAAGGCCTTTGGATCGAGGCCCGTGGTAGGTTCATCGAGGATGATCAAGGGACTGTCGAACATAAAGGTCAGGACAATGTTCACCTTTTGTTTGGTACCTCCCGATAGGGTGGATAGTTTTTTGCTTAGAAAGGGTTCCAGACCGAATAAAGCGATCAGTGTTTCTTCTTCGCTGGGACTGTTCCTCAGGTCTTTGATCATATGAAGCAGTTCTTTGACCTTGATATTTGGCGGAAAGTTGGCAATCTGTGGAAGATAATTGATCTGCTTGCGATACCTCCAATCTTTTTTTATGGACTTTTCCAGAATGGAGATGTCCCCTTTGTCAGGAATGACCATTCCCAAGATACTTTTGATCAAGGTGGTCTTGCCAGAACCATTAGGTCCCAACACTGCATAAATATGACCTTTGCCAATGTTCAGATCCACACCTTTTAACACTTGGTTCTTGCCAAATTTTTTGTATAAATTGTTTATTTCTATGGTCATGGTCGTATCTTCATTAGAGGTTGGGCATCTTGCAGATTGTCCGGAGTGAATACCGGGGAGACCCTTTCGGAGAAATCGATGATATCCATGAACAGGCTCCGTAAAAGGACAATCGTCTCCGGGGTACGGTTCACCACGTAGGAAAACAGTTTGACAGGACGATAGGGCACATCGCCAATGCCATTCCTATCCAGATCGTAGCCGGTATAACTGCTCCAATAATTACTTTCGAAAATGTTGTCGTTAAGTTTACTGTTATAAGAGATGTCAAAGGAATTGTACAAGAAATTATTCCCTTTGAATGTATTGGTATAACAGGCTCCTATCACCCGAATGGCCCAACCGTTGCCTATAAAGTCATTATCGGTATAGTCTATCCGGTTCGATCCCTCGATATTGATGCCAATGGTGTTTTCCTCAAAGGTGTTGTTGCTGATTTCCGCATCATTGATCTCTTTCAACAGCATGCCATAGGCCGCGGTGCCCCAGTTCTTTCGAAAAGTATTGTTTTTCATGGTGATGAACTTGGAGAACATCACCGCTACCCCAGCACCATTGTTCTCAAAGGTATTATGGGTGTAGACATCATGGTTGGAAAACATAAAATGGAGCCCGTATCGAAGATTGTCCATACTGGTGTTTCCTGTGATGGTAATCTGATCGGAAAACTCCAGATAAATGCCGTCCCGCGTTCCCTGGACATGATTTTTGCGCACTTCTATATCCGATGAATACCAAAGTTGTATACCATTGCCCGAATTGTATTCATCCACGGCCTCCCCGATAATCCTATTGTGGTACACTTTGCCATGGGAGGACTTTTCCAGATAGATACCGAAGAACAATTGTTCCAGGACCATATTCTGGATGAGAAAATCCTTGCTCTGTATCACCCGAATGGCAGCATTGTCCTTGGTGTAGCTGACCCCGACATTGATAATGAAAAGACCATCCAAGGTCACGTGGTCCGATCGAACCTGAAAAATCTCCCCTTTTTTCTCCCCATCGACAATGGGATATCCAATACCCTTGATATATAAAGGTTTATCCACCAGGATTTCATATTCCCGGTATGTGCCCTTTTGTACCAATAGGGTGTCATGGGCCTCGGCACGTTCGATGGTCCCCTTGATCGAGCTGTGCTCACAAGAAGTGCAAACGGTCCAGGTCTTGGCCATGACGGTTTGGGTGAGCACCAGCAGGATGCATACTAGCATAAAGGCGTTATGTTGTGTGTCCGTTCTCATAAAATTCCTCCACTTCGTGCACTGAACCCGACCAAAACAAATAGGACAGCAGTGATGGTGACCCCGATGATATGCCATGCCAAAGGCTGTAATTTCTCTTTAGGTATTAAGAAGAACCGGGCATGGATGGCCAATCCTATCGTAATCAGCAACAACATCAATTTTAAGGCAATATGTCGGGTATAATGGTCCCCTAAATCCAAATCGAAAAAGGATGGGGCGTACACTGTGGCCATATAGATACCGGTAACCACCAAGATCAATAGGGAAGGGATGCCTATTTTCTCATACCGCTCCTCAAATTGGGCGATAATGGAAAAATCATTCTTTTTCAGTGCCCTTGGCAAAATGCCAAGGGTAAGGATCAAATGTCCCCCTGTCCATATCGTGGCAGCCAACAAATGAATGAAGATTATTGCCTTGGGTACCATATCCACTACCGGATTATCAAGAATTTAGCATCTGTATTGGCCTTCACCCAGTGTTCTACCCCTTTGGAAAAGCCAAAATGTTGTTGTACCGTTAAAGTAACGATTTGGTTCTCGATATAAAAATCGATAGAGCCCTCCAAAACGACCAAATGGACATCTTTGGGAGATATATGCTTTGGAAAGACGGCATCCCTGGCCAAACTGATGCTCAAAATTTCCAATGAAGGTGTTTTGACCAGATGTTCGATCTGTAGACCGTCGAATGGTTGCTGGGCAATGGTGTTGTCGATAGCTATGGCATACATGGTTCAAAGGTTAGAAGTCCAATTTAAATTGTTGTTTCAGTGCGTTCCAAGTCAAGAGTTCCCCTCCATTGACGTCCTTTACATGTAGGGCGGCTTCTTCTTCTGAAAAGGCACTTAAAAATGCCCCCATGGGACTTGGAATGTTCTCACTGATCAAATAGGTGGCCTTGGTGGCATCGGTCAGTTCTCCCGGTCGATCAAAATCATTTACCAGAAATAGGGCCATGGCGGTTCCGTCCTCATCTTTCAACTGGTTCATCATGCATTCAACGGCATCAAAGTTGAAGACCTTGCCCTTTTTGGTCACCAATTGGGCGGCATGTTGTTGGTCAACAATGGTCATACTACAATAGTGGCAGCCGACATGCCCGTAATCAATGGGCTTTGGACGGACTTGGCAGCCCAAGGACAGGACCCCGACCAAAAATAAAGAGAAAAATAGTTTTTTCATTGGATCGTCAATTTTGGTTTTTTGTGCTTTTCCAGCCCATGAATGCAGCCACCAAGGTGAGCATCATACCCATGAACATGAGCCAGGCACCTGTGGATGGCAAAGAGGTGACGTCAAAATTGAGCATTTTTACATGGCCCAATAGGGGGGGCTTGTAGGTCATCGGACTTCCATCGGGATTGGTCAATTTCATAATGGCATTGGGATCCAAGTTGGTACCATAGTCCACCAGCCACTCATTGAAATCGTACATGCCCAATATTCCCAATATGGACATCAATAGGAACCACCCGAGGAACCATTTATAGCTTACTTTGCCGAGATATCCCAAAACACCGATCAATACTCCAATACCTACCATGATTCCTATGACCATGGGAAAAGTGCCAAATTCCCACATTTCCTCAGCTTTGGGCAAGGTGTGCATACCGATATAGTGGTTCAGGCCATCGATGTTCTGTATATCAAATTCGCTCACGCCCCGTAGACCATTGATGTGGATGTTCAATCCCAACGGATCGGGATATTGGGGGGCACCCAACATAATGTTCCAAAGGGGGAAGACATACAATCCCAATAGGAAGAGTGGGCCAAGGATCATTAAAATACCAGCCTTTTTCATTTTTCTTTGATTTAGAGGTTCCAAATTGAATATGATTTTTGGTGGATTGATGTCGATATACTGAAATTAGGGATTAAAGCGGGCAGGTCATCGACACAGCCCGCTTTGTTCAATGAAGACAATACATCAAATTATTCACCGAGGGACCATTTGAGCTCCGTATTGGAATTCGCAGGGGAGACCCTGACATACCCTTGCATCTCTTGGTGCAGTGCAGAACAGAAATCCGTGCAATAGAACGGCCATACCCCAACTTGCTTGGGTTCCCAAACAGAGGTCTTGGTCTGTCCGGGCATCACGAGGAGCTCGGATGAGTTTTGGCCGAGGATGGCAAAGCCATGGGGTACATCAAAATCCTGTTCGTGGTTGGTGATGTGGAAATACACCTTGTCGCCGACCTTTATACCTTCGATGTTGTCCGGGGTAAAGTGGCTTCGAATGGTGGACATGTACACATGGACCTCATTTCCGTCACGTACCACTTTCGATCCGTCTGCGGAAGTCACTGCGTAGGGGTGCCTGTTTTCATCCAATCGATAGATTTTCTTGGAATTCGAGGTTAATAGTTCTGCGGGACATCCAGCCGCATAATGGGGCTCCCCATGGGTGGGGAAATCATAGAGCAATTCCATTTTATCACCGGAAATATCATATAATTGGGCCGAGTGTTCCATTTCAGGACCGGTAGGCAAATAACGGTCCTTGGTGATCTTGTTCATGGCCACTACATATTTTCCAAAAGGCTTTCTGGAATTACCCCCTGGGATCATTAGGTGACCCACGGAATAATAGGTGGGTTTTCTGTCGATTACCTCCCAAGTGCCCAATTGCCATTTTACCACCTCGGAAGAGATAAAGAATGTGGTATAGGCATTGCCCTTACCATCAAACTCGGTATGTAGTGGGCCAAGGCCACCACTTTTTACCTGTCCTGCCAATACATCCTCAAATTTCAGGATTGGGATACCATAGGCCTCCCCATCAAATTTCTGGCCTTCTATGGCCGCAATCATTTTATCAAAGGAGTGTACGGTCAAATCAGCGGAGAGTTTACCGTTACCGATAATGTATTGTCCTGTTGGATCTACGTCACATCCATGGGGGGATTTTGGAGTGGGAAGAAAATAAACCGCTCCTGGTACCTTTGTTGGATCAACGGTCAATACCTCATTGCGCATGGTGGATGTCCCGGTATGGGAGTGTTCATCATATACATTGTGTGCATAATTGGCAGGCATTTTGGTGCCGCCACCGTTGTTTACATATTCCTCAATTTTCTTCCAGTTGATGGCAGCAATAAAATCCTTGTCGTTTTGGGAAGCGTTCACTTCCAAAAGGGAATTGGCCTCTTCCGTATTATAGGTGGTAAAGAAGAACCAACCATGGGACTTTCCACGGCCGGGATGGGAGAGGTCGTAATTGAAACCTGGCATCAAGAGTTGAAACTTGATGGCCATGTGACCGTGTTCGGGATCGACACTGATAAAGGTCAGGGCACCCTTAAAGTTTCCCTTATATTCATTTATGGGCATATCACGTTGGGGTACGGGAACAGAAAATCGGGTACCGGCCACTACATATTCGGTGTTCTCCGTAATGAAGGAAGAACTGTGGTTCCCGGCACTGTTGGGG
This sequence comes from Allomuricauda sp. M10, assembly GCF_020782875.1. Classification (GTDB taxonomy): domain Bacteria; phylum Bacteroidota; class Bacteroidia; order Flavobacteriales; family Flavobacteriaceae; genus Flagellimonas. The sequence goes on from NZ_JAJGBN010000005.1 coordinate 189,595, forward strand.
ACCTCGATGATCTCCGCGGTCTCAAAAGTGCTGAGGTCAACCCTAGCGATACGAGGGGTATTGTTTCCATTGATAAAAATCCATCGTCCATCCAACTCGCCATTGGTCTGTGAAATGTCAGGGTGGTGCGCATCGTCCCAAGGTACAAATCCATGGGAGGTGTTCAACATCGGCACGGTTTCTTCGGAATACCCATATCCCGATGTTGGGAACTGGGAGAATACAGGAATCTCCTTGAACATCCTTCCCGAGGGCAATCCGTAAACGGTTAGGTTACCGCTGTAGCCCCCTGAAAGGAAAGCGTAATATTCATCTTGCTCACCAGGGGCAACATACACTTTTTCAGCGGCACTGGACGACAGGGCCCCGTTGGAGCTTTGGTTCTGTTGACCACAGGAAAACAGCATCAGGGCCACTCCGAAGGTCAAAATTAAATGGTTATAAATTTTCATTGTATTAGGATTTATTCGTTTTTACAGGTTTTACGATTTTTACTGGGCAGGGGGTAGGATGACCTTGTCCACGATATGGACGATTCCATTGCCCGCTGGTACACTGGCAATGATCTTGGCACCTCCGATAAAGACATCATCGCCTTTGACTTCTACTGGAACATCTTGATTGTTGGCCTGCCCCAACTTCTTGAACTTTTTCAAAAAGTCCTTGGAATAATTGCCCGGGGTTACATGGTACTTGAGTATATTGGCCAGGGCTTCCTTGTTCTCCGGTTTTAAAAGATCTTCAACGGTACCTGCGGGTAATGCATCGAAGGCGGCATTGGTGGGGGCGAACACCATAAGGGGTCCTGCATTGACCAGGGCGTTCTCCAATTCCGCTGCTTGCACCGCAGCCACCAAAGTACTATGGTCGGGTGACCCGATGGCAATCTGGAGTACATTGGGTGTGGAAGCATCATCCTCGATAAAGGCCTGCCCCTTGTTGCTCTCAATGACCGCATCGGATGTATTCGATTCGGCAGAGGTTGTTTCGTTTTGGGCCCTATCCTTGCAACCGCCATTGAGCGTAAGCAACAAGATCAGCCCCAGGGTACTGAGTTTAATGGTTGATTTCATATGTATTATTTTAATGTCCTGAAATATTCAAGGATGGCACGGGCCTGGTCTTCGGTCAACCCTTGGTTGGACATGGGCGATCCGTTGAACTCTTGGAGCAGGTCTTTGGCCAAAGGGTCTTGCTGTACCATTTCCTGAGGGTTCAGGATCATGTTCATCACCCACTCGGGACTCCTTCGCTCCAATACTCCATTGGGTGGCGGACCAATGAATTTTTTGCCGATCCTGTGGCACGCCAGACACATTTGTTCGTAGACCTCCTTACCATTGGCGGCCAAGGCCTGATCGATTTCTGGGGCCAAGGTCACGGATTTTATGGGGCCGACACCCTTCGTGGACATATCCACTCGCTCGGAAGCCTTCACCTCATTGGTCGTATTGGTCTCAACAGGCTGTTCCGTTGCTGCCTTTTTCCGTTGTACGCTGAAACCTTCCTCTTTTTTTTCCTCTTTCTTGCCGCCGCAGCCCAACAAGATGAGTGCAAAGAACAAGACCATACCTTTTATTGTTGTCTTCATGTGATAAATGGTTAAAATTTTGATTCAAATGTATATAGGGTTATATATCTAAAACATGATAATAATCATAAAAAGGATAAAAATGTCTTTTAATCTTTGTTAGCATATTGCCATCATGCTATCCAATTCGTCAAAATATGCCATTAAGGGAGTTCTCTATTTAGCATTGAACTCCGATGAGGACCATAAGGTCATGGTCCGGGATATGCATGGGGTAGTCCATGTGCCCGAAGCCTATCTCGCCAAATTGTTGCAAGAACTTTCCCGTCATGGTGTTATTTCGTCCACTAGGGGACCCAAGGGAGGTTTTTTTTTAAGTAAAGAAGATAGAAAGCGTTCCCTGATGGATATCGTGAAGGTAATCGATGGGGAAAAAAGGGTGAAATCATGTGTTCTGGGCGTCAAGGATTGCGATACCGACCAGCCCTGCGTGCTCCATAAATTGGTAGGTGCCAACAAATCAAAATTCATCAAAGTATTGGAAAACACAACCATTTTGGATTTGATCGAAGGCAAAAGGGATGTTGAGGAGTTTTTTCCTGTCTGAGCCAAAATTTCTAAAGCTGATCCAAAGGAGTTCCTTTAATTTAAGCCGTACCAGTCATCAAAAAGGCCATCCACAATGGGATGACCTTTCAAACAAACGAATAAAAGCGCAAACAACAGCTTTAAAATTCAATTTCAAAAAATAAACTGCTTCCTTCATTTTCTTCGGTAACGTCCTCACCTTTGAGTATATCCCCTTGGTCATTGAGAAGTTTTAGGTTGATCTTCCAATAGCCGGTCATGGTCAAGGACAGTTTTCCGGAATAGATTCCAGTATCGGCATCAAAGAGCAGATCTTCATTGTTCGGGGAACTATGGTTGCCCATACTGGGCATTCTGGGATCTATGGCTACCGTGTAATCCACAACTGCGGGAAAGTTCATCATGGTCTCCATTTTAAAGAGGACCGCGGATAGATCGTTCACGGTGACCTCGGGTGTCAGGGGCATCATGGCCAGTACATATTTTACATCGTCCGTTCCGGTGAACACATTCACCGTCCTTTTTCCGTTGGAAGGGGCATTGACGGTAATCTGTTCGGTAGTGGTATAGGTAGTGCCCCCAAAACTGTATTCCAGGTTCAGTTCCCAATACTCATCATCATTACTGGCCATTTGAAAGACGATAAAACCCTTATAGACGGTATCCTCTCCCGTTGTTGAGATTTCCGATCTTGGGCAGGAGTGCGCTTTATCGGTCATGTGCATGACCGGGTTCCAATGTATTGTGGCATCGGATACATAGTCCTCTGTCGATAGATCCTTGATACGGATGAACAGTTCATTGTACCCCATGGTAAACCCTTCCTGTTCGGAATAGATTTCCAGGGCATGGCCATTGGCCTCGAAACTGCCTGTCAAGTTGAATTCCTCAAGGGGATTGTCCGCTACGGGAAGTGGGTCATCCGTACCATTGGAACAGGATGCGATTCCCAAGGAAAGGGCAAGAAGGGCGAAAATGGATTTTATATTTTTCATTGTTAGGGTTTTAAATGGGATTTATAAAAAAGTTTTATAATCAATTGATGGCATAGGATAAGGTCATGAAAAAGTTCCTTCCCATGCGGGGGATGTTGTTCCAGTCGGAATAGGTGGAATAATACCGGTCAAAAATGTTTTCGATACCTACTTTGCCATACAGGGCGTCACCTCCTATGGAAAAGGTTTTGCCGAATGATAATGACAATAGGGCATATGCCGGTGTGCGGTCCTCACCAAAATCCGGATTGAAATCGCTTTGGTCCAAGGCCCCGGAAAGGGTCAGGGTGCCGGAAAAATTTCCTTGTCCATAGGTAAGTCGGGAACGATAGGCCAATGGACTGATAAAGGGTAGGTTACGGCCATTTTGATCCGTACCCCTGTGATAGGAGACCAATCCGCTCCAATCCAGTTCCGATGTGAGTTGGTATACCATGTCCAAAGACACATTGTAAAGGTTGGCATATTCCAGATTGGTATATACCTTGACCCCATCGGCACCAATGGTCATAACGTCCAGTTCGGGATGGACCTCGCCGATGATGTAATCCCAAGTATGGAAATAATTGCCTTCCACGGCGATGTCCAGATTTTTTATGGGCCACGCCATTTTAAAATTGGCCTCTAGGGCCTTTTCATTCTTAAGGTCAGGATTTCCGATATAGTCATGGTTGTCAAAACTGTTGAATAGGTAGAATCCAAAACCTTCCGAAACCGATGGTGCACGGTCCCCATACGCAAGCCCACCACTGAGGTGAAGTGCCTTGAACTGTCTGTGGTAGTGCGCGGAAACACTCTTTAGTACCCGGGTCTGCCGTTGGGCCATATCAGGATAGAAGATGCGAAGGCTGTTCAAGCCGAAATCATCGGCCACGTTGAAGGTTTGGAGTGCCAAGCGTGTCGATAGCTTCACTGAACTTTCTTTAAGCGAAATTTTGTCCTCCAAATAGATGCCTGAGTTCAAGGTCCGCACGTCGGGCCAGGTCAACATGAACATGTCCTGCTCGTTGGGATCATTGGGATACATGGTCATCTCCGCCAGGGAACGGTTGTAATAGCCGTCGAGTTTACCTATAAGATGATGGTCATCCAAGATCAGCTCGGTCTGGGTGTAAAACCCATAGGTGTCGCTCCAACCGGGCATGTCCATCCGAATGGGTACATCGGGCCGTTGACTGTCGTCCATGATATGCGTAATGGTGTTCGCATAGAGTTTGGTCTCCCAATTCTCCAGGTCACCGATGAAACTGTCCTGTACCCAGCTCAGGGAGCCGATAAAGGCACGTGCCAGGGACACATCCATAGGCAGTGCGGGATACCCTACGTCCCGGGCTTCATCAAAGATGAAATTGGCCAACAGTTTTTGGTTTTCCGAAACTTTATATCCCGCATTTGTGGAGAGGTTGTATTTTTCAAATTGGGAAAAAGCAACTTCTTCACCTCCGCCGGCCGTATAGTTTTCCGCTTTGCGGTAAATCAGATCCGTATCCACATAGAAATGTTCGTTCGAAAAGTTGAGCTCACCGCCCACAATTTGGGCAGTATTGTTGCTCTCATAGCCAGTTTCCACTGCACCTGTCCATCCCAAGGGCCTAAAATTGCTCTTTTCCAAACGCATGTCCAGGGCGCCCCCGATCACATTGCCGTGCCGTGCCCCTTGTTGGCCGCTTTCCACATGGATATCGGAAAGGTTGGACACATCCACATAGGAGGTAATGGGATCCATTTTGTCGGTACAGGCCCCAAAGATCCGCATGCCATCTATTGTGATAGACAGCCGTTCGGAGGTCATGTCATTGAGCATGGGGTCCCAGGCATAGGCCCCTCGTTTGACCATGGAAACCTTTTTGGAAGATTCCAAATATTGGTCCAATGTGGATAGGGGCTTTGGTTGGGATTTGTGTTCAATCCCCCTGTTGAAGGAAGAAATGACGATGACTTCCTTTAAGTCAATAGGGAGAATAGAGTCTATGATAGGGGCCAAGATCGGTTCTTGGGCTTGGGCCTTTTGTGGGGACAATGGTATGACCCCCAGACAGAGGGCCAAAATCAAATGGCCCAAATAGCCCGACCATGCCCCATATGGATATGTGGTTTTCATTGAAAAATGTTTTGAATCAATTCAAAAGGGATTGGGGTACTGTCCCAACAAGTATTTTAAAGCGTCGGGATGTGTACAGGGAAGTTGTTCAGACCACTTCTGGGGGATGGGAAATGTCGGAAATGAACAATTGGGAATGGATTCCTTGATATCGAAAGGAATTCTTGTCTGGACACACCTGAAAAAGGGTATCGAGATCAAAAACCAACAAGGACTGAAAGAAAACCAGGGGTTGGATCTCCATTTTTGATCGTTGTTCCCCAAAGGGGTTCTTGTCCTGGTCTTTTTGCTGTTTCTCCAATTGTTTGGCGAGATAGCATTTGCCGTTGCAGTGCAATTGGGGCCTGTCCTTGTTCTCGCAGAGCACCTTTGCTATATAATCATAATTGGCCACATATTCGATGACCGGCCAAAGGGGTTTGACCAACATGATGAGAGCCACAAAAAGAATTATATAAGGTTTCATAGGAACAAATGTAGGGTTGACCAAAAAGTGGGGACATGATAATTGTCATAAAGAGGATAAAAATGTCTTTTTTATCTATTTTCGTTTTGTAAATGGGTTAAAAAGATCTTTGGGTAGGGGACAGGACAATTGTTTTAAATATATGGCGTGGGCTTTCATGATCGACCATGTTGTATTTTTGTCAATAAAGGGACAGATCGTTTTTATGAACCTTACCCACGCCCAGTATGCCATCATTAGGATTGGGAAATTGTTTTTTTAAATTGTAAAAATGATATATGGCTTTATGACAAATACAGAACAAAAATTAAAGGAACGTGTCAAGGAACTGACCTGTCTCTATGAGGTTACCTCCATTATTGTGAATTCAAATTATGATGAACTCGAGACCTCCCTTGAAGCCATTGCCCATTGTTTAAAACGGGGTTGGCAGTTTGCTGAGGCAGCAGCGGTCCAGATAACGATCGGAGATTACCAGGTACAGACCAAAAATTATGGAAACGATATGGTCTCCCATTCTTCCGATGTCAAGATATTCAACAAAGTAGAGGGGCGAATAACAGTGGGCTATCCTTCTGCCGAATTTAGCGTAACAGATTTTTTGGATGAGGAAAGGACCTTGCTCAAAAATGTCTGTTTGGCCATCGGTAATTTGATGGAACGCAAACACATCCGTGATTCGGAAGAGGAAACCAAAAGACAAATGGAACGAGCCGATCGGTTCCACATCATGGGTGAGATCACCGCGGGAATTGCACATGAACTCAATACTCCTTTGGCCAATATTTTAGGTTTTGCCGAACTGCTCGTGGAAAATACTGGAGATGAAGCCACAAGGAGAGATCTCCAGAAAATTATCGATAATGCTATTTTTAGTCGAGAGATCGTTAAAAAGCTCATGTTCTTTACTTGTGAAATGCCCCAAGAGATGGAACAGATTGAACTGAACGCAGTTGTGGAAAATGTTTTACGCTTGTTGGCACCATCCCTTAAGGCCAAACAGCTGAACATTGTCAAATCTTTTGGCCGGGAACATATCCAAATGCGGGCCAATACCGTTCAACTGACCCAAGTACTGTTCAACCTTATCATGAACGCAGCCTATTACTCCCCGCCGAAGGGGGCTGTACATATTGAACTTGACAAATCAAACGACAGGACCATCATCCGAATTGCGGATGAAGGACAGGGCATAGAAACAGAACATGCGGATAAAATTTTCGAACCCTTTTATACATCAAAACCAACAGGTGAGGGCACAGGACTGGGTCTAAGTGTAGTACACGGTATTGTGCGTAGTTACAAAGGAACGATCTCACACCGGCCCAATACCCCCAAAGGCACTATCTTTACCCTAGAGTTTCCCAAAATTTAGGTATGGCACTGCACAAAGAGAACATCTTAGTTGTCGATGACGACATTCACATCCTGGAACTTCTTTCCAGACAGTTGAAAGGACTCGATTACCATGTCTATAAGGCCATCTCGGTAAAGGAAGCACTGTATATTTTAAAGGATAGTGTTATTGATCTTTTGATCACCGATATCCAAATGCCCGAAGTGGATGGCCTACAGTTATTGAAATATGCAAACGAACATTATCCCCTAATGCCCAAATTGGTGGTCACGGGCTATCCTTCGGTGGACGGGGCCTTGGAAGTCATCAAATCGGGCGCAATCGATTATTTGACCAAGCCCTTTACCAAAGAGGAACTCAAACAATCCGTTGAAAAGGCCTTGTACAGCAAGGAGGAACAACCTTTGTCCATAAAGAAACAATCAACACCTGACATAAGTGATAACCGTTTTGAAGGAATGGTCGGCAGTTCGGACGCCTTTCAGAAAATCCTCAATATCATAGATCGCGTGAGGGACAATAGGGCCACTGTACTGATCACGGGGGAAAGTGGAACAGGAAAGGAACTGGTGGCAAGGGCCATCCATTATTCCGGTAAGTTTTCCAAAGGACCTTTCATTGCAGTAAACTGTGGTGCCATCCCCGAAAACCTCCTAGAGGCAGAACTCTTCGGATATGTAAAAGGTGCCTTTACAGGAGCCAATGAGAACCGCAGTGGATTCTTTCAGGCCGCCGAAGGAGGAACCCTTTTTTTGGATGAAATAGGAGCAGCTGGTTTGGCGGTACAGACCAAGCTGTTGCGTGCACTTCAAGAAAAGGAAATCACCAGGGTGGGGTCCCGAAAACTGGAAAAAGTGGAAATCCGCATTGTTGCGGCCACCAATGTGGATCTTTTGGAGGAGATCAAGAACAAGAACTTTAGGGAAGACCTATATTATCGACTTACGGTTGTGGAAATCAATGTGCCGCCACTTCGCGATAGAAAATCCGATATTCCTTTGCTAGTGGAAAAGTTTCTCCGAAAATATGGTGTTGAATATAAAGACCGTCTGCCAAGAATTAGCCCTGAGGCCTTAGGGATTTTGGAACGATACCACTGGCCAGGGAACATCAGGGAACTTGAAAATATAGTCCAGCGCGTGGTGATCATGTCGGATGGCCCCATAGGGATCGAAGATATACCCGAGTTCTTGAAGTACCGGATTGATTTCCCCCAAAAAGGTCTTGTGCCCCTTAGGGAAATGGAGAAGGAATATATCAAAAAGGTACTCTTGCACACAAAGGGAAATAAGACCAAGGCCGCCGAAATACTGCAGATAGATCGCAAAACCTTGCGTGATAAGCTGGATTGAACCGGTTATAAAATAACCGACTGGGGAAATATACCCCGTTTCCATTTCCACTCCAAAATTTTTAATATTCAATTGTATATTGATAATCAGTTGATTACAATCAAACCTCCTTTTTTTTGAACATTGGGTACGGACTTTGCCCTTTGGATTGCCAAACGTGCCAAATCTGGACAATACTGGTTGACAGATTTGTGAAAATAAGAGAACCTTATGAAGTATGGCAGTCTCATTTTGGAGAAGAATGATTTTCTGATGACCAGAAAGTTCATGAAACAGAATTGTATATGGGAAGATTATATCCATACAGGTGTATTGGAGATCTTGGACCTGAATTTGAACAATGCTGTGGTGTTGGATGAGGGCCAGATGCCCTCTGACATTGTTCGACTGTATTCCGAGGTTACCCTTGTTGGTTCCTCGGACCATCGGGATTCCTTCCGGCTTGTACCTCCTGGCGAAGAAGATCCGACGACAAACCAAATTTCTGTGACCAGTAGTTTGGGCGCGTCATTGATCGGTTTCTCCAAAGGTGACCGAATTACCTATGGCCTTCCCGGTAGTAAAATATCTTTTATGATCGAAAAAGTAAAGCAGGGTAGGCAAAAGGTCAAACTCTCCATTTCAGATGGTGACATGCAAAAGATGGTACCCGAACAGTAAGTGATTTATTGATTCTAAATATTATGGTTATGATTAAATATGTAATTGTCCTTTTGTTTTCTATAAACCTGTTGCATGCACAGGCCAATGCATCCCAAACGAACACAAAAGTCAAAGTCGGGGATGTATTCGAAATCGGGAAACCTGAAACGAACAAGTACAAGTATATTAACTTCCCCAAGGCGAACTTTATCATCAAAAGAGGGGGTATCGCAAACTACAAACGTGTGGAAGGGGAAAAAGTGGTGGTGACTTCCGTCAAAGAAAAAAAGGATGGATCCACAAAGATCAAGATCAAACGAGTTGATGGTAACAGGTTCTTTGGCAGTCATAGCATAGTGGCCGTCGACTTTTTTGGGGCAATGGAGTCCGGAGAGCTCCAAACCTTATAGTTGATTTATGATTGGTGGTTAGTTGATGATGTCCACCCGGTTTTCCAAAATTGTTATTTGCTCAACAAGGTAGTGGCCGGGTGGATTTTCGATCCAGAGGATAATTCTTTGATGTAATACCTAAATGATTAAAACATGAAAACTAAATTTTCAATAAAACAACGAATATTGGTCGGTCTGGTCCTGGCCACCGCTTTTTTGTTGGTACTGGGCTCCAACCTGTTGGACCGGAAATATTTTTCCACAATACAAGCATCGGTCAAATCCATTTATGATGATCGCATAGTGGTGCAGGATTATATCTATCAATTACAGGATATGGCACATGAGATGGAAGTGGCACTCTTGAAAGGTGAGTATGTGCAGGGTAATGAAAGGTCTGAAAAAATCAAAGCTTTGTTGGCTGATTTTTCCAGAACCAAGTTGACACGGGACGAGGCCAGGCTGTTGGAGCGATTGGACCGTCAATTTTCCGATTTGGAACCCAGTGGGACAACCAAAGCATCAAAAGAGGGGAAACCGTTGGCCGAAGCAAAAGTATTGCCACAATTGGCACAAATAAGACAAACCTTGGATGGCCTTGAGGAAATCCAATTGGAACAAAGTGACATGCTGACCCAGCTATCAGAAAAAACCTTGGGGGTCAATAGGATGTTGTCCAATTTGGAAGTGGTATTTCTGGTCATCATCGGAATATCGATTTTGGTACTGGCGTTCTATCCGGTAAAGGTGCTAAACCCTGTGCATTGGAATTAATACCCTAATCTCAATTAATAAAATTTAAAGAATCCATGAAAGAATTAGTACGGAGCCTATGCTCAACGTGCAGGCATGTGGCCTATTGTTCCTTAAGTACGGATAGGACCAATATCCAATTATGTAATGAATATGTCCATCGACTTGATGAAAGCGACGGACCGGCCATAATGGTCACAAACGAAATGATGAGTAATTAAGCACACCTAGTGCAACCAAAATTTTATACAATGACAACAACGATAACATCGGAAAAAAAACAACTGAAACAAGGTATGTTGGACAATGTCATGAGACAGTTCAACAATGCAGCGGACATTATTGAACTGAACAAGAACATCCGTAAGATCCTTGAAGTGACGAACAACGAGTTCATTGTCCATTTCCCGGTCCGCATGGATAACGGTGAAGTGGAAATATTCACGGGGTATCGGGTTCAGCACAACAATGCCCTAGGCCCCTATAAGGGAGGACTTCGTTACCATCCTACAGTGGACATTGATGCTGCGCGGGCACTGGCCATGTGGATGACCTGGAAGACCTCATTGGCAGGATTGCCCTACGGGGGGGCCAAAGGGGGTATCCAATTGGATCCGACAAAGTATTCACAGGACGAATTGCAACGGATCACCAGAAGGTTCACCTATGCCCTTGGGGACAATATAGGCCCAGAATTGGATATTCCGGCTCCGGACGTGAACACCAACGCCCAGACCATGGCTTGGATCTTGGACACGTATATGTCCACCAAATCTCCCAATGAACGTTCAAAGAACCTACATGTGGTCACTGGAAAACCCATAGGGGCAGGAGGCTCCGAAGGCAGGGACAGGGCGACCGGTTACGGGGTGTTCCTGACCATTAAATTTTGGGCAGAAAACAAAAAGGTCGATTTGAAAAACAAAAGGTTCATTGTACAGGGTTTTGGCAATGTGGGCTATTGGGCCGCACACTTTCTGGAAAAGGAGGGGGCAATACTCACAGCGGTACAGGATGCCTATGGAAGCATATATAACGAGGATGGCATCTCCACTGAAAAATTATTGGAATATGTACAGGCCAATAAGGGAAGTATCCTTGGTTTTAGTGGTGCAAATACTATGGACAGTGCCGATTTTTTTGGTCTGGACTGTGATATCTGTATCCCGGCAGCATTGGGAAACCAGATCACTGTTGAAAATGCCCCGAAGATAAAGGCCCGTTTGATCGCTGAAGGAGCCAATGGACCAACCGATGTAAAGGCCGAGGAAATCCTTTTGAAAAGGGGAGTCGATATCATTCCTGATATCCTCTGTAATTCCGGAGGTGTAATCGGAAGTTATTTTGAATGGTTGCAAAATCGCAACGGAGAAATATGGCATTTGGATGAAGTATTGGAAAAATTGGAAAAAAAGATGAGAGAATCCTTTGGCAAAGTGGTCCATAAGGCGAAATCCAAAAAAGTGGATATGCGCACAGCCGCCTTTATCATTGCCATTGAGCGACTTGAGGAAACGTATGTCCAAAGGGGTATTTTTCCATAATCCAATAATCCATTTAGGGTTCCATTTGAATGTGATGGAGGCTAAAACATAAAACATAAAACAAAAAATAATGAAATACGGTAGTTTGGTAATTGAAAAAAAAGAATATGTCCTTTTGAAGCGGTTGATGAACCTATCAGGATACTATAAGGACAATACCCTTAGGAGCTCGGTAAAAAAGCTCGTGGGTGAAATGGAAACAGCACGGATATTGGATGAAGCGGAAATGCCGGATGATGTCATCCGGTTCAATGCCGTGGTGACCATAATTTCCGAAAATGGATGGCACAAAAAATTCAAATTGGTACTTCCTAGTCGGAGCGATGTGAAAAACAACCATATTTCAATCCTGACCCCCATGGGAGCAGCGGTCATGGGGTATGCCAAAGGGGATTCCCTAGTTTGGGAGTTTCCTTCCGGAAACCAAAAATTGAGCATTGAAAATGTGGAACAGGAGAATGAACCCATAAACCTAAACATGGTATTATGAAGCAGGTGAACAGACCCTATTTTCACGAGTCCATAAGCCAGATCATAGTTAAAAAGGACAAGTTGGAGATTTCCAATTGGACCGAAACCATGGAGTTGATCAATAATGAACTGCAATATTTGATTCCATTGGAAAAACGCCTATTGGGAAACCCTGCGGTAAACCAAAGCCTTTTGGCCATCCAGCGGGATAACCAACTTCGCTTGGGCACCCTGTATCGATATGAAAGGACAATGATAAATGCCATTGAGTGTGATACCACGGAATGTGACGCCTATTATCTGAACACCCATGAGAAAAATAGGGATAGTTATATGGACCATATCAAGACCTATACCAAGATCAAGACGATATTGCTTTCAAAAATTTTGGAAAGGTATCAAAGGTAACCTGGATGATCAATACGTAAGAATTAAAATTTAATGAAGAATACGGTTTTCACCCTTTGTTGGTGAAACAGGGAGGAAACGACCATTGCCACCAATGCCAATGGTCCATTCTGAAAGTACCTTGGCCATTACTTGGCGACCCCTACCCAAGGATCGGTAGCACGTTAGTACAAAAATTCAATAATGTCTGGTTGTAGTTATCTGGGCGTAAAAAGTACCGGATTTGGATTTAAAAAACCATACAAACAACATGAAGAATTTTTTTTCCAATTTACGAGGAGACATATTTGGAGGGCTCACAGCAGGAATTGTAGCCCTCCCTTTGGCGTTGGCGTTCGGTGTCAGTTCTGGGATGGGTCCCAGTGCAGGACTCTATGGTGCCATCTTCATCAGTTTTTTTGCGGCACTTTTTGGAGGGACCAATACGCAGATTTCTGGTCCAACGGCCCCTATGACAGCCGTCAGCATGGTCGTGGTAACAAGCATTCTGGCATTCAATGATGGGGATTTTGAGAAAGCTTTGCCAGCAATACTTATGGTCTTTTTGATGGCAGGTCTTGTCCAAATAGGATTGGGACTTGTAGGCATCGGAAAGTATATCAGATATATTCCCTATCCTGTTGTTTCCGGTTTTATGACCGCCATAGGGATCATTATCCTTGTAACCCAGATTTTGCCTTTGGTGGGGTATTATCCCAAAGAGGACATGGCACTTGTGGATCAGTATAGGCCCATGGCCCAAGAATCAATTTTGAGAAAAATCCTTAAAGAGGAATCTAGGGAAAGTATGCTTGTCCTCGAGGATTTCCAAGAAACCATCGACCGATCTGAAGAAGTTTCAGAAGAAAATATTTTGAAAGAGGCAAAGGCACTGGCAGGAAAGGATACTTCTGGTGTGATGGGTGCCATCAATATGCTTCCAAGGGCATTACAACATATCAATTGGCTCGAATTGGCCTTGGCCTTTGGCACGATAGTTATTATTTATGGGTTTAAAAAAATAACGACGTCCCTTCCCAGTGCACTTGTAGCTTTATTGGTCGTTTCAGGTGCAGCTTATGGTCTTGGACTGGACTATAGACCCATCGAACAGATACCTGGCGGCTTTCCCATAATTCACTTCGATATGTTCACACAATTTAGGTTGGATTCCATAACACCGTATGTATTTACGGCATTTACACTTGCTTTATTGGGAGCTATTGACTCTTTGTTGACCTCGGTGGTCGCGGACAATATGACCAAGACCCAGCACAGGCCGAACAGAGAATTGATCGGGCAGGGAATAGGAAACAGTATTGCGGCATTTTTTGGTGGGTTGCCTGGAGCAGGGGCCACCATTCGGACTGTGGTGAACATCAATGCAGGAGGTAAAACTAAATTATCTGGAATGGTAGCTGGAGTACTCTTGTTGACGGTGTTGTTGGCATTGGGTCCAGTGGCATCCAAAATTCCAGCGGCAGTTTTGGCAGGCATCTTGGTAACAGTCGGAATTGGGGTGATAGATTATAAGGGGCTCAAGGCCATTCCGTTTCTACCTAGGGACACGAAAATTGGCCCCTTTAAGGTTAGTTCAGAAGTGATCATCATGCTCGTGGTTATGGTGTTGTCCACTGTTTGGAACTTGGTGTACGCAGTTGGTGTTGGCTTGGTATTGGCATCATTGATGTTCATGAAAAAAATGGGGGACTTGACCGCGGAACGCTCCGATGTGAAGACCCTGGAGCAAGAGAAGGGTTGGGCGGATGAAAGCAATTTTCCCGAAAGTCTCAAAAAAGAAGTTTTTATCAAGCATTTGAAAGGCCCCTTGTTTTTTGGATTTACCAGTGAGTTCCAGCAATTGGCCAAACAGATTCCACGTACCGCATCAATAGTCATTATCCGTATGGACCGCATGCAATATTTGGACCAATCGGGACTCTACACCCTAGAGGATGTATTGATCGATCTCAAAAATTCAGGAATCGAAGTGTTGTTTGTTGGATTATTGGAACAGCCCAGGTACATGATGGAACGCGTTCGGTTGATTCCTTCATTGATCTCGGAGAACCGCATATTTATCGACTTTAAAGCATGTACGGCGTATTTAAAAAGCAACTTGGATCAAACAGTTGATGTATCGAAGGAAAATTAGATCTGCCTGTGGTTCAAACGACTAGATTTTTTTGGATAGACTTGTCAGTTCAAAATAACGGTGCCCTTGATCAATGAATATGCAATCGTTGCTATTATGCCTATCAAAAAGATTCCGGATGATATCAAAAGCAAACCTTGTTTTTTTGCTATGGCCTTGCCCAAGAAGTAAAGATCGACCACCATTTCATCATAGGTGTTCTGTCCACTTTCCCTTATGCGGTTCAATTCTTCCTTAAACTCAACGAGGGATTGGTTGGCAAAATTGTCCGCATGGAGAATGCCCTTATAATTGCTGGCCTTGGAGTCAAATTATGGCAATAAGCAGGACTTTGCGCTCTCCCATCAGGGACAACACCCGGGAAAGTCTACATGGTGCTGATTCCTGTGCACACCGGGCCAAGGAGCACATATACGTCCATTTGCACGTGAACCGGATAGGTTTTAAAGGAAAGGCCAACAATGACAACTTTATCGGAAAGCGGAGCCAACAGATGACCTGACATGAGGAACTTACCGCGGTAAGGGAGAGCATTGCAGGAAAAACTGTACAAGATGCAGGAGACCAGGTCTGAAATTCAGAAAATACATGAAAAGATAATAACCAAGGAACAGGCGAGGGGCTTTGACCCGTACATCAAATCAATGGGACAGAACAGTATAAAGGTTATCCCAGGTATCAACACGCAAAACCAATGACAAGGGCTTCAATCGAGTACAAGGAAACCAACTTTAAGGGAGGCGAGGCGCATCGTTCGATGTCCATGGACAGGATAGCGGGCCAAATGAACTTTGAAATGAAAAGAACACAAAGAATTGCCAAGAACAAAAGCCGGAACTTTTGGGCAGGACGGTGAATGTCCCAATGAGTCAGTCCAAGACCATAGTAAAGAAAACCATCAAACTGATCAGGTACACTGGAATATGACAAAAAGTAGGACAGCGCCCTATCTGGTTTTTGTCTGAGGCTTATCTTTCCGAACGCTACAAGAACCGGATAGGATCCATGCGCTAAAGTTTTTGTAAGATTTTTGGGAAAAATTTGGTGTATGGATCATTGAGATAGCTAAATCTTGAATCAGGAATTTGGAATGAGTTTTTTTATGAGCTCGTCCCTACGTCTTACAGCTACTTCTATTTTGGCCCCATCGGTCAAGGTAATGTAACCCCCTTTTCCTTTTAGATAATGTTCCACAAAGGAAAGATTGATCAAATGGGACTTGTGTACCCTAAAAAAGTTGCTGCCATCAAGAATACCCTCAAAATATTTTAAGGTTTTGGAAGCCGTGATTTTTTTGTTCGATAAGGTATGGATGTGGGTATAATTGGCATCGGACTGAAGTCGGACCATGTCACTGGTATCTACCATGACGAACCCATCCACTGTAGGGATGGCAATTCGTTTGGAATGTCCCGACCCCTCCTTAAAATTATGGAAAAGCACATCAATTTTTTTTGTGGTCTCTTTGAGGTCCCTGTTCTCCCTCACTTTTTGTAGTGCTTCATAGAGGTCTTCTTTGGCAATGGGCTTCAACAAATAATCCAAGGCAGAAAATTTGATGGCCTTTAGGGCATAAGTATCAAAAGAAGTGGTGAAGATCAGTTCAAAATCAAGGTGGTTCAGTTGGGACAGCAAATCAAACCCGGTTGTACTCCCGAGTTGGACATCCAAAAAAAGCACATCAGGATTATATTTTTCTATATGCATTTTACCCTCCGCAATGGTGTTACAACTCGCCAGTATTTTGATATCCGGACCAACTTCCTGCAGAAGGCCCGTCAATCGGGTAATGCAGTGCTGTTCGTCATCAACGATAATGGCTTTTAACATGGCGAGGTCAGAATTGAAGTTCCAAAGGTAGGTTTATTTCCACACGCAGGCCTTCTTTCTTGTCTATCATGTCGATGGAACCTTCCGTGTTTTTCATATGGTTGATGATCTCGATACGGTTGGTGGTGATCTTTACACCCAAAGAACTTTTCTCCTTGGTATCCATAGAAGCGGTGGCCCGACCGATCCCATTATCCTCCACCACGCATAAGAGCATGTCTCCCTTTTTCTTGATTTGGATATCAATTTTCCCAGTGTTCCCTTTGGGGGCAATACCATGCCATATACTATTTTCAATAAAGGGCTGTAGGATCATCGGGGGAACTAAGGTATTGTCTGGTTCAATGTCCTCGTCTACGGTTATACTGTATTCCAGATGGTTATCCAGTCGAATGGCTTCCAGTTGCATGTAAAGCTCCATGAGCTCCAGGTCTTCTTCAAGGGTAATCCATTTCTTTTCAGAATTTTCAAGGATGGCACGGGTAAGTTTGGAGAATTTCACCAAGTATTCATCGGCCTGTTTTATATCATTCCTTGAAATAAAATCGCTAATGGAGTTCAGGGAGTTGAAAATAAAATGGGGATTCATTTGTGAGCGTAGGGCCTTGAGTTCTGTCTCGGCTACCTTGGCATTGAATTCGACCACCTTTCTTTTTTCCAAGGCATCACGTCTGCGTTTATATAGAAAATAACTTGCTATTGAAATCAGTGCCAAAAGGATGGCCCCAGCCAAATAACCATTCTTGACGAGATGTTGCCTTTTGATTTCCTCCTCGGCCTCGGCCTGTTGCCTCTCCATTTTGAACTGCATTTCCTTCCGGGTCAGCTCAGATTTTTTTTCCTCGCTCAACACACTGTCCTGAAGACGTACATGCTCTTTGTAAGCATGGAGGGCTTCTGCCATTTCTCCTTTATGTTCGTATACCTCGCTCAATACTTTCCAGGAATCCGCTTGCCATTCCACGGCTTCGATCTCTTGGGATAGGTCAAGGGCTTTCCTTCCATTTAAGGCAGCCAAGTCATAGTTTTTCAATATGATATTGACCGTTCCTATGCTGTTCAGGGCAGAAGCTTCAATGTATTTGTTCCCGATCTGGTGGGCAAGATCTGCCGCTTCCTGATAATGCAAGAGTGCCTTTGGGTAATCTTCGAGTTTTTTGTAAGCTAGGGCCAAGTTATTTGTAATGGCGGCCACAAAAAGGTCATTTTCTTCTTGTTTGGACAATTTTAGGGCCTTTTCAAGATTGGCCACTCCTTCTTCATATTTTTTAGTGTCGTTGTAGATGATGGCAATGTTTGACAGTGCCTTTATTTCATCAGGGACATTGCCCAACGTTTGTGCAGAGGTCAAATAGGCTTCATAATTTTCCAAGGCCCTATCGTACTGTTTTAAATCGGCAAAAATGTTTCCGATATTGCTCAACAACGACGCTTCAAGTGACCTGTCCCCTATGGATTGGGCAAGATGTTGCGCTTTTTGGTAGACATCCAGTGCGGCTAGGTCATCTCCCATAACATAATGCAGGTTTCCCTTCTGTCTCAATGCGTAACTCTCCCCCTTGATCCAATTTGTTTCGGAGGATATGGCAATGGCCTCATCTACCAAAGGAAAAGCTTCCTTGGGATTGGAATAGGTCATTTCCCCAGCAGTTTTTATCAATAAAGAAACGCGGACAGAATCTTTTGCCGAATGGTTGGCCAATTCCTGTTGTAACGAATCCAATACGCTTTGTTGGGAAATTCCCCAAAGGGGAAAAAGCAATAGGACTAAAAAAATCTTTTTAAAGGAATCTGGCATGGCGGGTGATTGGTCCAAATCAAATTTAAAGGTTTTGGTTCAATATGCTGTCCCGTTGATGGTGTATTGCGATAATTCAACAAAAGACAACGCTCATGTTCATATTTACAACGGTGAATAAGTGGTCATGGCATAGGCTATGGGGAATATATAGTTTGGTATTCTCTATACACCATAACCACTTATACTATGAAAAAAATGCAGTTGTTTTTCCTTTCCATTTTTACACTTACCATGTTCGCGAATTGTAATTCTGACGATGGTGATGAACCAGAGAATGGGAAATCCGGAAAGGTTGAGGGAACCATCCAGTTGTCCGGGGAAGAAACAGCGATTTTGGGGACTTCTTTGACCGTAGGGAACATCGAGGTCGCCAATGTGTCATTGACAGGAACGGACAAATCCGTCATATTACTTTCCGATAACATTACAGTGGTGGATAACGAACTGGTGTACAGCAGTGATCAAAACGGTTTTGTGATCGTAGCTGCGGATTTTTCCACTGGGGGGTCACCCGATATCGACAAGACCATTTCCATGACCATTGTAAAGAACGGCGAAGAATATCCACATGCGTGTTCTTCCCCCTATCAAGGATTCTTTATGGCCTGTGAGGATGGGTTTGAAGTTGATTTCGAAGCCAAAAAAGTCACTTTTGAAGGTACCACGGTAATCAATACCGATGATGACAAGATTTTGACCATGGATGGAGTGATAACGTGGGAGTAACCATTCATATTGAAGAAAATGATACATAAGATAAGTTTGGGGGTTTTGATGGCTATCTTGGGGTTGCTTGAATTAGAGGCACAGGCCTCAACTGCCAACAATCTGATTGTGTTCGATCCACCTTCCGAAAAGTTTGCTCCCATTCAACTACAGGCCCATAAGGGCCTTCCTCGGTTTGGGGCATTTAACAGCCATATGGTTAAGAATACGGGTGCCACACCCGCGATGAGACCCGCACGGGGAAATGATGGGGCTCATGTGATGGAACAGAACAAAAAGGAAAGAAACGGTCTCTTGAATTTTTCCATTTTGGTGGGGTTGAAATATTTGGAGCCCTTTATGAGTGACCTGGACCGCGGGCGTTTGACCGTGGTCAGTTCCAATACATCACAGGAACAACGGAATTCCGCATATCTACAGCAGTTTTTACGGACCCAAGTAGGTCCGAACCTTTGTTTGGACAACACCTGCAACCAAACCAATCAAGGAAAGAACGAGTTTGAGAGGCTCCGCAATTATACCTCTTTTGTTGAGGTATGTTTGGAGCCACTTCAAAGGTGGAGCCAAGCGTTTTTCAAAAATGATGAAATGATAGGATACCATGTATCCACACTTCATGTTGGAAGGGGGTATGACTTTGACAAATTAGGGTATTGGGTAGGACATTATCTTAATCTGAACGATGTTTTTACCCCAAAGCAAGGTGGTGCCAAAAGAGTGGTCTTTGAGCCTGTTGCGGCCTATGAGCATGAGCTGTTGAAGAAAATCAATGGAAAGAACAATCTTCAATTTTTTCTCAAAATCGACGAACAGACCGCCGAACGGTTCTTGAAGGAAGGCATCAACCGTTTGTATTTGGTGAAAAAGATAAAATTGAAACGTTCGGGCAAACCGATGGCCTTTCCTTATGACCCTGTGGAGTTCAACTATTCCCATGTGGACAGCGATGTGGAAGTTTATGAGGACGAAGCCCTTACAAAACATTTTATGACGCTTTCCCTTGCCAACCTCACGTTAAAAACCAATTGATCTATGAAGAATTTGCTTTTTGTAATCATAATAATTGTATGCCAAGGAGTAGGGTGGGGCCAACCAATGGAAAAGGTTTTTGATCCACCCAGTGCCGATTTTATTTCCCTATCGTTACAGACCTACAAAGGGAAGCTCCGCTTTGGGGTACAGGATGAATATTTTGTGAAGGCCGATGGCACCTATATAAGCTCTAGGGAAGAAGGGTATTTTGAAATGGACAAACGGTCCAGCCACCATATGGCCAGTAAGCACGCCTTTATGGAGCTTTTGAAGATGAGGTTTAAGAAAGACATGTTTGCGGTAATGGACAAAGATCTTTTTACCGAACGAAAGCAAAATATGTATGAGGAAGAGTTGAAATCCCTTACCGCCCAGCAGCATGTACTGGCCTTGGCAAATGCATTGTGCAATACACAACAGTTGATTCGGTTTTTCTGCAACCCAAAAGAAGAGGATTGTGTTTCCGGGTTTCCCCAAGAAGGGTATTACAACGAACCAAGGAACCAAAGGCCATGGGGAGGCAGGGGAGCTTCGGAGTTCCAGAAATTGCGTGCGTACACCGCTTTTGTGAAGGAGAAATTTCCAATGGTGGAAAAGTGGGGAAAATCCCTTTATCCTGACAATACCTTGGAGGGATACTATGTGGCACGGACCAATTTGGGCACCTACGATTTTAAGGAGGGGGGTTATTGGTTCAATACCCATCAGTTTTACAACACAGGCTTTTTGTTACATTGGTATGGACTCCAACCGTCCAACTCCGCCGAAAGAAATTTGATGCATCCCAATGGCACCTCCATTCTCTTCAAAATGCCGCCAGGGGAGGCAGAGCACTTTTCTGAAAAGCACCAATACCTCTATTTGGTGTTGGATGTGACCGGCTACCTGAATGGAGTGGAAAATTATCGCGCAGACCAGCTCAAGACCACCTTCAGTTTGAACAGTCCCATCATAGAACTGTACGCGGATGATGGCCTTACCCAAAAAGTGGGGGAAATAGACATCAATACCATGGTGTCCAAAACCAGATAAAATCTAAGCTATGAAAATGAAAGATATAAAAACCAAATCCATATTGCTTGTTGCGGTTCTTGGTCTGTTGGCGCCAATCTCGGTCCAAGGACAGTTTTTAAAAAAACTGAAAAAGAATGTGGAGGATAAAATCGTAAATAAGGCCAGTGAAAAAACCGATGAGTTGTTGAATGGGGAAGGGGAAAAGACATCGGCCCCAGAAAAAGAGAAACCAAGTCCTAAACCTGGGCCTGCATCAACAAACAAAACATCCCCAAACAACATACCGATAGGAAATCAAACCCAGAAAGAATCACCTGAAATTAAGGACGATAATATCATCACCTATAAGGCCCCCAACAAGGATTTTATGGATGTGGTCATACAATCGCACAAGGGACTTCCCCGATATGGAGATGTTTATTATCATAGGGGGGTTACGGCCCCGACCCATAGCAAAGCCTATCGGGCACTCTTGGAACTTAAATTTATGGAAGACCTTTTCAAGGATATGGACCGGTCAAAACTCACTTCATACAATTATGCGGACAATGACCTTAAGGCAAAGAACTCCAATAAGGCCCAACATCATTTGTTGATGCTCGCAAAGGATGTTTTTTCGGATGAAAACATGCAAGAATACTTTTGTGACCCCGAAGCAAAGGCTCCCTGTAATTTTACCAATGCCGTGGGTGAACGAACCATTGTGCCCAGCTGGGGAGGGACACGGAACAATGAATTTGCCCAAAATCGTAGTTATTCAAAGTTTATCAAAAATCATTATGAGGCACTTCGGGATTGGAGTGAAACATTCTATGAAAATGGAAGCCAAGTCGCCTACTTCGTGGCTAGGGGAGCGGTAGCTGAAAAATATGATTTTAAGGATAAAGGCTATTGGATCGGCAACATATTCTCTATAGGCGGGGACTTTATACTTCATAATTCCAATTTTTTGGCCTACACTGAGAATGAAAAAACCTTAAAGAACACATCAAAAAGGGTTTTTTTGTCCGTAGACCCAACAGAGGCCAAAGAATTTAACCTTCAATCCAGATCACCCGTGTTTGTGGTGTTCAAGGTGAAGGTAACACCTCATATTACAAATACTACCCATGTGGATTGGGAGTTTGAGTTGGAAAGTACAGCAATGGAGTTTTATAAGGATGCCCCCCTAACCAAAAAGATGGGGGAAGTGGATATGAGGACCGCTAAATTTAAAGATTGATCAAATGAAATGTAATCGTACGAAACAAGTTTTATGGATTGTAGGAGTATTGCTGATGACATTGCCTCAGGACATGAACGGTCAGTTTTTAAAAAAATTGAAGCAGCAGGCCGAGGAAAAAATCATTAAAAAGGCCGATAAGAAAGTGGGTGATATTTTGGATGGGAAACAAGATTCGGCCAATGGAGCGAATACGCAAACTGAGACCAAAACACTACCCGAGGCCCAAAAAACAGAACAAAAGGCTTCACAACAAAATACCGTCATAGCTTACAATGAGGATGATTACCTGGTTTATAAATCCCCTGACCCAGCCTTTAAGGATATTGTGGTCCAGAAATTCAAGGGCCTTCCCCGATTTGGGGCCATAGATTCCTATATGATGCAGGACAATCCCAAAAAAGTGGACCTTTCCAAGGAAGCCGGTGAAAAAAGGAATCTGACAGGTACGGGGTATGCAGGGTTTGCCCACTTGGTGCGCATCCATAGTTTAAAGGAGCATTTTAAGGTGATGGACAGGACTGCTCTAACGCAGCAGACAAAAGGAAAGATCATTGAGGAAGAAGCAAAGTCGAGCTTGGCCCAAAAAGTATTGAAGGAATTTGCATTTGATATGGGAACCGATGCCCTAAAAAAGGAATATTTTATGAACGATTGGAGCGGAACCGGTAAGAGTGCCTTGGTCCGTGAATGGGGAGGTCACCAAGCGGACGATTTTACGGAGAATGAGCGGTATGTATCTTTTGTGGAGAAGTATCTGGATATCATTTTAAAATGGAGCGAAAGCTTTTTTAGCGATGAAACCGAGGATTTTCAATTGGTCCAAGCCATAAAGTTCCAAGGCCAATATGATTTTGACAAAGGAGGTTTTTGGATACGGTTACCTATCAAAAGACCCCCATTGGGGGTTTCCTCAGTGGAATATTTTGGTGAGTTTCTACCTAATACGCCATATGGACAACAGTTTTACAACAAGACCGAACAAGTGGATTACATCAATGGGGATGTATTGTTCAAAATGGGCCCCGATAAAGCCGAAGCCTTGATTAATGACAAAACTGTGCTGCTACAGATGACCATGAAGGTTAGGTCTGTTTTCAATGGATTTGACACAGCCAACCCATTTGTCTATAGCGCCAATTATACTTACCATTTTCTCGATCCGATTATAGAATTATACGCAGATGCCAAATTGACAAAGAAGATAGGGGAGATTAATTTGAACAAGTTGGAATATAAAGAGCCCAACTAAATTTAATTAATTGCGTGAAAGTGGGATGACCCAAAAAACGGTCACACAGGATCCCATAAAGTGCATCTTTAGAACTGCTTGGATAGAACTCCTTGAACCATGACAAAAGCCCTCGAAGGAATTTGGATTCCGATCGTCGCAATGGATGGTTTTGTGTGTTCATCAACTGATTTTTTTATAGCTCCATACGGCCATGGTATTCATGATCACGGCATAGAGGGTTGTTTTGAGAAGCTGGGGCAAAATATCGGTAAGACCGGAGCCTTTGAGCATGACCATACGCATAATCTCAACAAAGTACTTGATAGGGTTGAGTTCAGTCAAGAACTGGGCCCATTTGGGCATGCTCTCGATAGGGGTGAAAAGACCGCTCATCAGGATGAAAATGACCACAAAAAACCAAGCGATGAACATCGCCTGCTGTTGGGTATCCGTAAAATTGGAGATGAACAGACCCATCCCCAAAATCACCAGTATGTAAATGGAGGTGTAAAAGTACATGAGCGTCAGACTTCCCAGCATAGGGACAGCGAAAATGAGCTTGGCCAATACCAACCCAATGGTCAAAAGCCCCATGCCGATGACCCAAAAAGGAAAAAGCTTCCCAATGATAAAGTGGTGCTTTTTAATTGGGGTGACATTGATTTGTTCCAAGGTGCCTATTTCTTTTTCCCGGACAATGTTCATGCCCGAAAGGAACAAGGTAATCATGGTCACCAACAGCACTAGGATCCCGGGAACCATAAAGGTTTTATAGTTCAAGGTTTTGTTGTACCAAAATAGTGGGATGCCCTCGATGAGAACCGGTTGCACCGTATTATTGGACAACTGAACCATGTCAACAGCCAGATTCTTGTTGAATGTTTTGATTATCTGGGTGATATAGACATTTTCAACTCCTGCGGCAGCTCCGTCGATGGCATTGATGGTCACCCCAAGATCGATATTTTTGTCCTTCCACAAATCCCGTTCAAAGTGCTCGGGGATGGTCAATACCACATCGACCTCCCCTTGTAACATGGCCAGGTCGCTTTCTTTTGGATGGGGGAATACCTGGGAAACATCAAAAAAGGTGGATGCACGGAACTTATCTATCAGGGCGCGGGAGGTATGGGTGCGATCATTGTCAACATATCCAAAGGAAATGTTGTTGATCTCATAGGTGGCCGCATTGGAAAGAATGACCAATTGCAGTAGCGGCAGTATGAAAATGATGGGCAACATGCCCTTGTTCCGAAAGATCTGCCTGAATTCTTTGTTTATGATATATAGGATTACCCGCATGCTATTCCAATCTTATTTTATATTTTCTTACACTAAGTCCAATGAAAAGAAGGGTCATCCCCAAGAGGACCAAGGTTTCTTTCCAAACCATGCTGATGCCCACACCTTTGAGCATGATTCCCTTGACAATGATGATGAACCATTTTGCCGGTACGATATTGCTGATGACCTGAAGGGGAACGGGCATGCTGGAAATCGGAAAAATGAAGCCCGATAATAGGATCACTGGTAACATCAGTCCCATCAAGGAGATCATCATGGCCGTTTGCTGGGTGGCCGAAATAGTGGAGATCAATATCCCCAGTGCCAAGGAGGTAACAATGAACAGCACACTTTCCAGACCCAACAGGAACAGACTGCCATTGACGGGGACATGGAAGACAAAAATGCTCAGTAGGACAATGATCGCAGCATTGATGATGGAGAGAAAGATGTAGGGAAACACCTTTCCAATAATTACCTGAAAGGGGTTCAAAGGGGATACCAATAAAATTTCCATGGTACCCAATTCCTTTTCCCGGGTAATGGAGATCGAGGTCATCATGGCAGATACCAGCATGAGGATGACGGTCATGACCCCCGGTACGAACATATAAACACTTTTCAGTTCCATGTTGAAGACCATCTTGGATTGCGGTATGATCTGATAATCCAGCATTATGGACCGGTTTTGTTCCTCTTGGTAATGGGAAAGGATGGAATTGATATAGTTACTGATGGTGTTGGCCATATTGGGGTCGGTCGCATCCGTCACAATTTGAACCTTGGCAGAGTGTTCCTTGACCAGTTTCTTACTGAATTCCTTTTCAAAATAGAGCACGGCCTTTATCTTCCCTTTTTTAAAGACTTCCTCAATCTCCGCCTCCTCCTTTATGTATTGAAGGATACTGAAATATTCCGATGCGGAGATTTTTGAGATAATCTCTTTGGTAGAGGTATCCTGGGACTGATCTAAAATGGCAATGTCAACATTGTTGATTTCATTGGTGATGGCAAAACCAAAAAGCATGATCTGCGCCACGGGCATCCCGAATAGGATGAACAGGGATCTTCTGTCCCTGAAAATGTGGTAAAATTCTTTTTGTACGAACCCGACAAAACGTTTCATATGGTAACCTGTTTAAGTTCTAGCCAATTTTAAAAACACATCGTTCATGGAGTCCGAACCAAAATGGGCCTTTAGGTTTTTTGGGGTGTCCAGGGCCTCGATAGTGCCGTCCACCATAATGGATACCCTATCGCAGTATTCTGCCTCATCCATGTAATGGGTCGTAACAAAAATGGTCGTGCCATTGTTGGCCGCCTTATAGATCATTTCCCAAAACTGTCTTCGGGTAATGGGATCCACCCCTCCTGTGGGTTCGTCCAAGAAAACAATTTTTGGGTCGTGCAATAGGGATACCGAAAATGCAATTTTCTGTTTCCAGCCCAACGGTAAGGATCCTACCAGGCTATGGACCACTTTCTCCAGGCCCAACTCCTCAATGAGCAGATTCGATTTTAGGGAGATATTATTCTTGGACAACCCATAAATACCCCCAAAAAAGCGGATATTCTCTTTGACGGTAAGATCATCGTACAGGGCAAATTTTTGGCTCATGTACCCGATGCTCTTCTTGATGCTTTCTGTTTGGGTGTATACATCGAACCCAGCAACATTGGCCGAACCCGAACTGGGTGCGGAAATACCTATCAGCATTTTCATGGCAGTGGTCTTGCCAGCGCCATTGGCTCCCAAAAAACCAAAGATCTCCCCTTTCCTGACATGAAAATTGATGTTGTTCACTGCGATAAAATCACCGAAAACCTTGGTGAGCCCCTCTACTTTTATTACTGTTTCTTCCTTCATTGTTTTGCCAATTCCATAAATGTGTCCTCAATCGTTGCCTTGGTCCTTTCGATATGTATGTTCTGTAGCCCTTCTTTTTTCAAATAGGCCCTGAGTTCCAAAGGGTCGAACCCATCCCGTTGATCCGTATAGTGGATATATTCCCCAAAGGGAAATACACTGTGTTTATGGGCGTAGGCATTCAATTTTTCAATCAATAGATACGTGTTGTGGGCCCCAACGTCAAAAATGGGCTTGGGATAGTGCTCAACAATGGCCTTTGGAGTGTCAATCTCAAGAATCCTTCCATCTTGAATGAGTGCGATTCGATCACAAAGTGCGGCCTCATCCATATAGGGGGTCGACACGAGAATGGTTATTCCCTTGTCCTGTAATCTTTTGAGCATTTCCCAGAATTCCTTTCTTGATACGGGATCCACACCCGTTGTGGGTTCGTCCAGGAACAGTACCTTGGGTTTATGGATCAAAGCGCAGGAAAGTGCTAATTTTTGCTTCATGCCACCGGACAATTTGCCCGCCCTTCGATTTTTGAAGGGTTCTATTTGAACATAGATGTCCCGGATCAAATCGTAATTCTCCGCGATGGTCGTCCCGAAAATAGTGGCGAAAAAGCGAAGATTTTCCTCAACCGTGAGATCTTGGTACAATGAAAATCTCCCGGGCATGTATCCGACCTGCTTTCTAATGGCCTTAAAATCGGCAATGATATCGTACCCTGCAACGGATGCCGATCCTTGGTCGGGCAGGAGCAAGGTGGTCAGGATTCGAAAAAGGGTGGTCTTTCCAGCACCATCCGGACCGATCAGCCCGAACAATTCCCCTTGATGGACCTGAATGGAAATGTCGTCCAAGGCGTTGACCTTTCCGTAGGATTTGCTGATATGATCTATGCGAATGGACATGGGTATGGGTTGCTATTGTTTTGGTTTCCTAAATCTGGACAGCTATTCAAAAAATTCATAGTAGCCATTTAAATGCTGTTCAATATCATGTACCCTTTGAACCCCTGATGTCTCACTGTCGGTATTTTGCAGGGCTTCGATTTTTTCGATCAATGGATGGAGCCAGACATGCAAATTGTCATGGGAAGGGCCGGTCATGGTACATTCCTTTACAATGATATTTTTAAGTTCGTTGAGGTCATCCCCCAATGCTTGGTACGCTGATACGGAACCGCCGTTGAAGCCGTTTAGGGCAGTGAGCATCTTGGATACCCCTAGAGTGGTCTCTACATTCGCCAGCCATTTGGATCCATGGTCCAGTTGGATTTCATCGGTCCATGCATCGTGGACCACCGATACGTTTGGGGAGACTTCTTCTACCTGGACTTGACCTGGGTTGCTTTGGGAATCTGAGCTTTGCCTGTTCGGATTATTTTTGCAGGAATGGAGGATAATGGTTGTTGCACCCAACAGCACTGCCAAGCCTCTCCAACCCCTGGTCTGTAGATTTGATTTTTTGAACGAACCCCATTGGATGAGTAAGAATACCAGTGCCCAAATGATGGCCCGGATTTCCATGGCCCTAATGCTTTCTTTGGCCACATGGTTTGTAAACAATACGAGGAAGATCAGGACGGAGATATGGGACAACAATAGCAGGAGTACAGAACTTGAGGTCGACCTAGATCGATTCCAAATAAGGTAAGCTACCAGTAATGACAGGGCACCTAGCACGATATTATAGACCAACAGTCCCTTTAGGACAACATGGCCTGCTTCGTGGATGCCGAGAAGTACCAAAGTTCCCATTATCAAGGAAACGGCGCCCAACAGGAATACTAGGATCATTGCAATAAAATGTTGTAGTTTCATAGGATGTCTTTTATGGGTTAAATACATTAGTTCGCAATCCACATTTCGGCGGGCATGCCAATTTTAAGGCTTCCATCATTTTTGACCTTTATCTTCACAGCGTACACCAAGTTCACCCGTTCTTCCTTGGTCTGTATGATCTTGGGCGTGAACTCCGCAGATGCGGATATCCAGGATACCGTGCCTTCATACGATCTCATTGAATCCACATCATCGATCTTGACCGTGACCGATTGACCGATCTTGATGTTGGGTAGTTGTGCTTCACTGATATATACCCTGAGTTCCATTTCATCAAGGTTGGCCATTTTGAACAAGGGCCTTCCGAAGACAGCGACTTCACCAGGTTCGGCATATTTGACCAATACCGTACCGTCCAATGGACTTTTCACGATACTTTTTGCAATTTGGTCCTCAATCTGCTCGATCTGGACCTCAATGCCTTTGACTTCATTGATAATGGGGGTGTTCTGGGTTTCGACACTCTTGATCTGTTGCTGTAGGATTCGTACCTTGCCCTGGATGTCGTCCAATTGCTTTTGGGTGGCCGCATTCTCCTTGATCAAGCTTTCAATGCGCTTCTTGTCGTTTTGGGCTACCTGCAATTCCTCTTGTAACACGTCTCGCTGGGAGAGCACGTTTGTTGATTTTGAGTAAATGGTTTGTTTTGCGGCTTTCAATTGATCGCGTTTCAGCGATAATTGGATGGTGTCGATGACCCCGACAACTTCATTTTTTTCAAGGAGGTTTCCTTCCACCACATCCAGAAATTGAATTTTACCGTTGGCTTCGGCGGAGACGGTGGTCTCCGTTGCCTCAAAGTTTCCATAGCCATCAGCGAGATCCCCTCCACCATTACAGGATGTAAGGGAAACGACCAGGGTGAAAATGGACAATATTGTTAGGGCTTTTTTGGTCATAGGGGCCTTAGTTGCTGCTCTTTTCATAAGTACCTTGCGTAATTTGATATTGAATCTGGTTCAGTAGTTTTTGGGTTTTATGGAGGGCAAGGTTGCTCTTGGCCTCATATAAATTTGTAAACTCGGTGATATATGCCGAGGAGGTTATCACACCGTTTTTTAGTTGGGATTCTGCCGTCTTGACCATTTTTTCAAACCGAGGGATGATCTGTTCATCATATCGGATGAGCTCCTCCATTTTGTCAATTTCGGATTGCAGGTTGACCAGTTCCAAGTCATTGTTCAATTCAAAGGTTTCTTTTTGGGAATCGACAATATTTCGGTCAATCTGTAAAGACTGTCGTTCTTTTCGGTTTTTATCCCAATCAAAAACATTCCAATTAAGTTTTACACCGGTCATGAAAAAGGAGTTGAAGGTATTGTCCAGCATGTTGAGTCCTGGATTCCCATACCCGCCCTGTGCAAAAGCACTGATCTTTGGAAGTTTGGACCTTTCCAAAAGATCCGATGACAGATCGACTTGGGATTTTTGTAGCTCAAAAAGCAAAAGTTCCGGTCTTTGGGATGTCTGGTCGGGAACCACGGGAAAAACCTCCGGACGCTGTAATACAACCTGTGGTTGCAGGTCGGTGCCTATCATAATGGAGAGTTGCTGAAGCAAATCCAATTTGGACATTGAAAGTTCTGTGTTTCGCTGTTGGATTTTGATGAGTTCGACCTCCAATGCATCCGCTGATGAGGAAAGCAAGGTGCCATATTTTACACCGGCCCTGACCTCTTCAAGCCTTGCAGTCAATTGGGATTCCTTTGCACGCAACAAATCTTGGTTTTCCTGTAACAAAAGCAAGGAGAAATACAAATGGTTAACACGGTTTTTCAGCCCATATAAAGAAATCTCAACTTCCTGTTGCCCAATGGCGGCCTTGGTCTCCTTAGCTTTGATCGAAGCATCGATCAGACCTCCATGGTAAATCAATTGGTTGGCATCCAATGTCGTGTGGTATTGATCTTTATTTGGGGGGTCAATGGTAACATTCATCAATTGCCCCCCAAGACTTGTTACTTCGGATTGGTAGGTGGCCTGGCCATTGAGATCCAATTTGGGCAAGCGGTCCTTCTTGATCGCATCAATATCCAGTCCCAACTGTTCGGTCAACAGCGATGTTTGCTTGGCCAACGGATAATTTATATGGACCAGTCTCAAACATTTGTCCAAGGATATCGTTTCTTGGGCCTGGATTATAAATGGGAATGAAAGGAGGACCACTAACAGGAATGAATCCTTGTTTAGAGGAGGCAATACCAGCTTCCATGATACATGTTGTATGCTGTCGATCAGATGCTTCATTGTACTTTGATTGTATTAATGATCATTTCAGGAATCAATTTTTTTCGTTCCTCCATGAGGGTTTTAAAGGCTATTTCATCCAGGTCTAGAATACCTATGACCAAGCCTTTGCCTACAAATGGAAATGCGGTCAGGGAAATAAGGTTCAAAACCAATTGTTTGGGATCAATGGGCCTAATATTTCCATGTTCGATCTCCCGAGCTATTTGTTCTTCAAATTTGGATGGGTCAGGAGTCACATGATTCCTGAAAAATGTTTCACCAAACTGCGGGTTGATGTTCATTTCTTGGATAATAAAAGTTGGTAAATATGGGTTATCGACCACAAAGGTGATATAGCCGTCCACAAACTCCCTGATTTTTTCAAAAACAGGTTTGTCCGAATTGAAAATGGAGTTCAGAAAAGGAGCCAATTCTCCAAAAGCCTGTAGAAAAACTGCTCCAAACAGTTTCTCCTTGCTTCGAAAATAATAGTGGAGCATAGCCTTATTTATGTTGGCCTCATCAGCTATTTCCTGCATGCGTGCTGCGGCAAGACCCTTTTTATAAAACACGGTCTTCGCGGCTTGTAATATTGCTTTTTCAGTATCTGTATGTATCATAAACCATATATTAACCAACAAATTTAACCAAATGGTTAATACCATTTATAATTATTAACTTATTTTTAAAATTGAAGTATTTGAGAGAGGTATAAAACAGCTTTAAATATGAACTGTTATGTTAGGAGATGGTTGGGGATTACAGACTTTGAAATAAAGGGAACTCTTTCTTATGAGATACTGAGAATCGGTTGCCTTGGATTTTATTTTCGAATAAGCATATTGCTTCAATCAAAAATCACTTATTCAATTAACTTATTGATGATTAATGATATCTATGATTTTTTAGTTGCAGACAACCAAAATATATGATGTAGTAGGTTAAATTGATGTCTTCCTTGATTCCCAGAAACCGGTTGTTCGGCAATTTTCAAGAATCTACCTCAGCCATAAGGTGGACATATAAATTGAGTGAAGAACAAAGAGCGACTATGAAAATGATAATGTGGAATCAACAATATGGGTAAGTTATTGATTTATATTATGCAGTCATTTGAAATTCCGATATACCACGGTTTATTTAAATAAATGGAAGGTTGCGATGAAAAAATGGCTTTATCCCTTGATGATTACTATAAATCAAGCTTGAATTCAAAATCTATGTAGAATTTATTTTGTTCTGAGAAGCCTACAATAATTGAAGGCCAATCAATATCCGATCGGCCTTCAATTTTTTACATTAAGAATTTAGTATTTATACTTTTAAAAGGAAAACAAATGCATTAAGTTTTTCTGGATTTTCGCTTTTTCATTTTTTTCTCCTCAAGTTTTTTTTGGATTTTTTCTTGCTTCTTTGCCTTTAGGTCAGCTTTTGAAGCTTTTGGTTTAGCAATATTCTTTGCCATTTTTATTTAATTTAAAAATTGAAAAATTCTTTTTGAACACTGTATCCTGAGCAGACCTTTTTTTGCGAGTAAGCCAACCAATTTGAAAATTATTCAAATAGGCGGCGTGGAAATAACAAAAAGGAACAGGTGTTTAAGCACACTCGCAAGTGCTTAGGAAGTCGGAAAGATGATCTTCAATTTTCTATTGATACTAACCTTAATCATTTTTAAATAAAATTGCTAGGCAGATAGAGTGAAGATACACCTTATTTTCAGTATAACAAAGAGGGATATGGTGCATCTTGGTCCCATATGTAAACAACTTTTAAAATGGATAATTTTTGTTCAATGGCTCAGTTTGGGTATCAAATTTTATTAAATTCGTTAGTGTAAGCATATCGATTCGGTCAAAAGTTACCTATTCGGTTACCTTATTTTGAAAAATTAAAGTAACTTATTGATAATAAGGGGTGTATAGAATTGTTTTTGGTTCTTCAATGATAGTACCCGTTTGCTTTTCCAGTTTTATGGGATTACCGTCTTTAGCAAAAGCATTGCTAATGTCACCAACGTTTTTTCCTTTCGGATGGTGTTTAAGTTCATTTACCACATCGGGTATAGGCCACCACATTACAGCTATCATTACGACCTCCGCATACTGACATCTTGGTTTGTTCTGGCCATTGCCAATGGTCCAAGCTCGTTGATGATGGGCATAAAGATTCAATGCCCCTTGAATTGGAAAGGATAACAGGGTAGCCTGCATGTACCAATTTCTTTGCTAGTACTTTATCTGGCCCGATGATTCCTATTGCCATGCGTTTTTAACGGTTAAGATTTGTGATGATTCTAAACTAGAGTTGGTTCCATGAGCTCTTTGAAAGTTTTGGTCTTTCTACCTAATAATCGCTCTAAGTCACCTGATTGATGTTCGAATTCACCTCCTTCAATGGCCACTACCCAACCTGTTATAAATTCGGCAACATGACGAGGGACCCCTTGGCCAACTATGCCATCCATATATTCTTCGGCTGTTATGGTATTAAAAGACACAGATTGTCCTTTTAGTCCCGAAAGAATCTTTGCTATTTCAGAAAACGAAATAGTATGTGATCCCCCTAATGAATAGGTTTTATTTTCATGGCCGGGGGTAGAAAGTATTTCAGCGTGGGCTTCTGCCAATTCATCTCTTGTCGCAGGTACCATTTTTCCATTGTTGGCTGGAACGTTTATCCCATTTTCATAAGGATTGGGACCATAGTAGGCAGATAGAAGATCGGCAAAAGGTGGATGATATAAAATGGTATAATCAAGCCCTGAGGATTTGAGCACTTGTTCCGTAAAAAGGTCCGATTCCGTGACTTCGGACATAATACGTCCGAAACCTTCTTTGCGCATAATGGACATATAGACCACGTGCTTTACGCCCATTTGCCGGGCAGCGGTAATAACATTATAGTGTTGGGTAAATCGGTCTGTAAAAGCTATTGCACTAGTTAGCATTATTTTGTCAACACCTTCAAATGCACGTAGTAAGGAATTGTAGTCAAGATAATCACCTTCACGTATTTCCACGCCTTTAGCTGCTAAGTCTTTCAGTTTTTCTTTATTCCGAGCAAGTCCGATAACTTGACTTGCAGGAACATTTTTCTTTAACAAATGTTCAATTGTACTTTTTCCAACCACGCCTGTGGCACCCGTAACTAAAATTTTTGTCATGATGTAATATCTTTTTACTTTAAATAATTAATTTTGCTTTCAATGTGCAAGTGATAAATTAATTTGAATACTTGCAAAATACAAGTACAAAAGTATATAATTACTTTCAATATGCAAGTAAAAAATATCAAAATTCATGAAAGCAACTGAAATGCGTTCCGATTGCCCTATAAGTTCGTCATTGGATATTTTCGGAGACAAATGGTCGTTATTGATCGTTAGGGATTTAATGTTACATAAATCCCGTACTTATGGGGATTTCACAAAATCTGCGGAAAAAATAGCAACGAATATATTGGCGAATAGGTTACAGCTATTAGAGGATAACGGAATGATCATCAAATTACCTTACCCGGGTAATAAGGTAAAAGGTCTGTATAGGTTGAGCCCAAAAGGTGTTGATTTAATACCCGCTTTAATTGAAATTGCGTTATGGGGAGGGAAGAATATCCCTGACACCGATGACAGTTCGCCCTTCCTCCAGGAAGTAAAAAGGAACAAAACAAAGTTCCTCAAAAAGATTATGGATAATCTATTGGAGGAGGGGACGAATATCGGCTAGGCCCGCGATACTGCGAAACACTTCCCTGAAATTATCAAGAAGTTTTTACCAAAAGATTTTTTCCGATTAACGGTTTGTAATCAAGTAATTTCCAGAGCACATTCTTAACTAAGAATAGGGTCATAGGGGGATTTTAAGAATCAGATTACAATAATTTGCTGATGTTTTCCGAGTACATCTCAAATGGTTTTTAATGCTCCGGAATCTGCTCTTAAAGATGCTCCGTTTGTCGCAAGGGATAAAGGACTGGATATGTATGATACTAAATGCGCTATTTCACTTGGATCAATAAATCGCTGTAATAGCATATGAGGATTTGATTGTTGTAAAATTGCGGTTTTCATTTCTTCAATATCCAAGTCTTGAGCCCTTGCAATTTGTTCAATTACTTCTGCAACCCCATGGGAATAGGTTGGTCCACCCAAAATAGTGTTTACGGTAACCTCTGTTCCTTTGGTCAACTTGGAAAGTCCATTGGCAATGGCTGACATTGCAGATTTTGTCATTCCGTAATGGATCATGTTTTCAGGTATATTTACTCCTGATTCACTACTAATAAAAATAATTCGTCCCCATTCTTTATTCAGCATCTTGGGCAATAGTTGGCGAGATAATCTGACACAGCTCATTACATTTATTTCAAAGTATTGGTACCAATCTTCGTCTACTACACTCCCAAAGTCCTTTACACTAAAGATTCCAACATTGTTGACCAAAATGTCAATGTCTTCAAGTTGCGTTAGAAGTTCTTCGACTTCCTCTTTCTTAGAAAAGTCTGCCGATAGTGCTGATATGTTTGCATTGGGGAATTGCTCTCGTAGTTTTTCTTTTGCCTTTTCCGTTCTTTGTTTGTGTCTCCCGTTTATGGTCACATCAGCCCCTTCTTTTAATAATTGTTGTGCAATGGCAAAGCCAATGCCTTGTGTCGATCCACTAATAAATGCTCTTTTACCTTTTAATTTTAAATCCATTTTATTTTTGTAATGATTGTTAAAAAAATAATCAAATTTTTTTAGTTGATTATTTGTAGCTGTAATTCAATTTGCTGTTCCAAAATTTCTTGATTTGGGTAAATACGCCGTAATGAGTTGATTCCGCACCAAAGGCTTATTAGATATTTCCCTAATGTAGTTGCCGGTATTTTTGATTTAATAGTTCCTTTTTTTTGTTCTTCTAGAATGGTAGCCGTATACAGCTTTTCTGTTTCTTTTAAAATTTCTATCGCTTCATTCTCCAATTCATCGTCAATAAAAGTCATTTCAATGATGGTATTGGCCACAATGCAACCCCTTAAATGGGACCTATGGTCAGCATTCACTATGGTGCGAAAGTGATTTTTGATCAACTCCATGGGATTGTCGCTATTTTCCAATTGAAGACTGAACTCCTTTAAATCCTCTCTTCGCTGTTGGAGTGATTTTTTGAAAAGTTCCTTTTTTCCTCCTTTGAACGTGTTATAAAGGCTCCCGGCCCCCGCACCGGTTGCTTTGCTTAACTCAGAGAGGGAAGTGGCATTAAACCCTTTTTCCCAAAATAATTCTTGGGCCTTTAGGATTACGTCCTTGTCTTGATGAATATTGGGTCTTCCTTTCATTTTGTAATATTCATTACAAAACTAATAAAATATCTAAAAGATAACTCCAAACGTTTCTTTATATTTATCCGGAAGTGCTTGCTATTTGAAAGTACTGGCTGCCAGGATGCACAAAACACTTGGTTTCTTAACCGCCCCCAATACAATGTAAACATGCCAATTAATAGAAAGTTATGGAAATAAAGAACTGTGATATAAATGATATAGATGAAATATTCAATCTGTATAAAATGGCACGAGATTTTCAAAAAACAAAGTTTAGCATGCATTGGCCCGAGTTTGATGGAAATCTCATTAGAACAGAAATTTCTGAAAATAGACAATGGAAATTATTGATTGATAACCAGATTGCTTGTATTTGGGCGATAACTTTTGATGACGCGCAAATATGGGAAGAACGAAATAATAATTCTTCCATTTACCTTCATCGTATTGCGACCAATCCAAATTTTAGGGGGCAAAATTTCGTTAGGAAGATTCTGGAATGGGCAAAAAAATACGCCATGGAGAATGACAAAAAATATATCCGCATGGATACCGTTGGAAACAACCCTGGACTCATAAACTATTACGAAAAATGTGGTTTTGATTTTTTGGGATTCGTGCAATTAAAAAATACAAATGGACTGCCGGCGCCTTATAAAAACTCCAGTATAGGTTTATTTCAAGCAACAATAGATTCAAGAAGATGAGGAATTATAAATGACAGGAAGGCTATGATAATTGTGGGTTTTCGATACATTCAATCATTAAATAGGGGAGTGGCTTTTCATGCTATATCATGAAGGGTTGTAAGCCCATCAAGCTTTAGGCGAACACTATATTAGTATTCAAATGATTTTTTTACCAATCACTTTTTGCAGATAATATACCAAAACCGTTGTGAGGGGTGGTCTCCCAAATTCCTTATGGGTTCCCTAATTTCCTTGGCCTCCACTAGGCCATAATTGCCAAAATCCAATCGAATTGACTCCGAATCATAAAAAAATAGGGTAACACCATAATTCTTTTTGAATGTGTCTTTGCCTATTTCTTCCCCTTCACCATATCTAAAATCCTTTTTCGAGATGGATACAAAAACCATATAGCCGCCGGGTCTCAGTTGGTTATAGCAATCCTTTATCAACTTGGTTCGTTCTTTGGGGTTCAATAAATGGATCAAAGAATAGCTGAATATTCCATCATATACTTCTTGATCAAACGGCATTGAACTGGTAGGTCCATGATGTATTTTTATATGTTCTGCCAAATGCTCGTTTGCCATTGCAATTGCAGTTTCGGAAATCTCAATTCCAGCTACCTCAAATCCATTGTCAATAAAAATCTTGGCATTTCTTCCATAACCAAACCCCGGTACCAAGATTTTATTTAAACCGTTTTCCTTAAATAAAGCTACAGTTTCAATTGCTGAATCCGCTGGTTTCCATCCCCACATTTCTTGCTTGTCCCGAAAACTTGATTCCCAAAATTCTGTCATAGTTACCCTTAGATTATTTGCAAATTTTGTCTTTCAAAACTTCACATTTAAAACCTGATCCCTTTACGATTGCTATAATTTCATCAGAATTGACTACATCTCCTTCCATTCTTAAAATTGTATGTCCACAAGGAAATGATAAAGCTGTCTCATTAAGGTCAAAGTTGACTTTTAAATCAGTATTTTCTACTAGGATTCTACTTGAAACCCTGTCCGCCTGAGTTTTGTTTGGAATATCAGTTATAAATACCTCGATCATTGGGTCATTGGATTAAAATTGTTCACTTGTTAACTCCCCATTCACAACTGCTCCCGTTACATTACCACTGTAAACGGCATTGGCAATAGAACGCATCATATTTGTATTATCACCACAGGCATAGATACTTGGTATGGTAGTTTTTTGAAAATCATCAACTTTTATATAGCCATGTTCGGTAAGTTGACAACCAAGGGAAACTGGAATATCTGAATGTTGTACAAAAGGAACCGCAGCATATGCAGCATCAAAGGATATTTTAGTGGTGTCGTCAAAAATTATATTCCGTAGATGTCCGTTCTTGTGTTCAAATTCGGAAATTTTTGTTTCTATAATTTTTACACCGTGCGTGTTTAGTTTATCAAGTTGTTCTGAAGTAAAGTCAGCCTTTTCCGAGGTCAAAATCGTAATGTTGTCTGTTAGGTTTTTGACCAATGAAGCAAGGTGGAGTGCTTTTGCCCCGTTTGCAATAATGGCCGTGTTTTGGTTGCGGTATTCATAACCATGACAATATGGGCAATGGATAATAGAAATACCCCAACATTCTGCAAATCCCCTTATGTCTGGCACCATGTCTTTTATCCCTGTTGCAAAAATCAATTTTTTGGCATTGAATTTATTCCCTGTGTTTGTTGTGATTTCAAATCCATTTTCACTTTTCCTCCCACTACTGGCAATCCCATTATAAAATTTAACCGTACCATATTTTTCAACTTGATGCTTGGCAAGCATTGAAATCTCTTTTGGTGTTTTTCCGTCCTGTGTTAAAAAGTTGTGCGAATGCGGTGTGCGTTCATTGCAAGGCATGCCGCTGTCAATTAGTAAAACATGGCGCAAGGAACGTCCCAAAGCCATTGCAGCTGAAAGACCTGCATAGCTCCCGCCAACTATGATCGCATCAAAATTGTTCGTATCCGTCATCTTATTTTATTTAGTAAGCCTAATAGATTCACTTCCTATCCATCAAATATTATCGCAACAAGGTCGCATTATGAATTTTTCAAATGTAGTATTGTTTTTGTAATATTGCAATAGAGTCGCAATAAAAATATGAAGCGTAGAAATACACACTCCACAGCGGAGATTTTTGAAGTTCTCAAATCGTCTGGAAATGCACTGAGCCACGATATGATACAAGAAAATATTGGTTCCGATATCGACAGGGCCACCATTTACAGAGTACTGAATAGATTCTGTGAGGATGGAAAAGTGCACAAGGTCATTGGGGATGATGGAAAACAATATTTTGCAATTTGCCACAATTGCAGTGGGAAGAATCAAGTGCATTCCCATAATCATATTCACTTCAGATGTTTGCACTGCGGTAAGGTCGAGTGTTTGGAAAGGGATTTGGCCGTACCGTTACCTGAAGGCTATGTTGCCAAAGTTCATAATCTTGTCATTTCCGGTTTTTGTAACAGCTGTTCTTAAGATCACCTTCTTTTTTCGTAAAGCGTTCCGTGTATTCTCCCATGCATCAATCTCCTAGAACCTTGTGAATGGCGTTTAAATTACCGAAAAGATATTTTCGGTTGTGGAATACATCAAACTACTAATAAATTTAATTTTAGTAATATGTCACATATTTGAGACATATTTCATAAATTTGGGTCATGGAAAGCACTAGAGCGAAAATTATAACTGCCGCAGTGAGATGTTTTAGGGACAACCCGTCGGATACCTTGGAGAAGGTTGCCGAAGAAGCTGGGGTTTCCCGTAGAACGCTGCACCGCTATTTTGAAAATCGTGAGGACTTGATCGAATCGTGCAAAAACGAGATGTTGGTCAGTTGTAACAAGGCTATGATACTAGCTTATGAAAGTGATCCGGGTCCCATTATAAAAATAAGGAACATGCTTTTTGCCGCTATTGAGCAAGGGGCCAATTATGCATTCGTTAAAAGAATCTACGAACGTAGTAACTTCTCTGATTTGGAGATGAAAAAAGAGTTTGAATCCGATGATGTCAAATCAAAATGGTTTAACCTTATCAAGGAACTTCAAAAGGCTGAACGCATCAATCCAGAACTGACCATCCCCTGGATTTTTAATTTGTTCGGATCGATTATTGAGACTGCAATCTATGCATTCGAATCCGGGGATGTCGCCAAGAACGATAGTAGGAATTTTGCTTGGATCTCCTTTAAGGGAGCCATCGGACTGAAAGAATAAAACCCATAAACATATCATTATGAATCCATACACAACAGAAAATCTTATAAAACAAATGCCAGGTTTTTCCAGTCGCTTTCAAAAAGTCAATGGCATAAACATCCACCATGTCACGGGAGGAAGCGGCAATCCATTGATATTGTTACCGGGTTGGCCCCAGACCTGGTGGTCATACCACCATATTATGCCCTTTTTGGCCGAAAAATATAGTGTAATTGCGGTCGATCTGCGTGGAATGGGTGATAGTGATAAACCTGAAGAAGGATATTCCAAGAAGAATATGGCCGATGATATAATGGAATTGATAGCTGCTTTGGGATACGATAGGGTCCATATGGCAGGACATGACATTGGAGCCAATGTAGCCTATTCGTTTGCCGTCAATCATCCAGAAAGCATTGATAAACTGATTCTTCTGGATACGCCTCCCCCTGATGAAAATATGTATCGGCTACCCATGTTGCCCGTTGGGACTCCCGTGTACCCTTGGTGGGTGGCTTTTAACCAGTTGAACGAGCTCCCCGCCCAGCTACTGGAAGGACGTTTTGGGTTGTTGTTGGACCACCTGTTTGAAAAGTTACTCATCAATAAAAAGGGCATCAGTGATTTTGACCGCTCCGTCTACCTTCAACACTATAACCATAAGGAAAATATAAGAGCGGCCAATGCCTGGTACCAAACCTTTGGTCAAGATATTGCAGAACATAAAAGCTCTTCTAAAATTAAAAATCCAACAATGGGAATTGCATCATCCGGTAATTATGATATTCTGTATAATTTTCTGTCCAATAATGCTCATGAACATGAAATGATGGAAATTAAGGATTGCGGTCATTTTCTTCAAGAGGAGAGACCCGAACAAATTATAAGGGCAATCTCGGATTTCTTGAATTAGAGTAACAATCAATCAATTGAATTTTTTGTCTGTTGAAATTTTCATGATATTCTATTATTTCAAAACGCAGATTGATATTAATAATATAAATGCAGAATACTACTATGACAGATACTAATAAAATAATTCTACAGAAAGCAAATGAAGCGGTTTCCAAAGGGGATTATGAAGCATTCCTTCAATACTGCACCGATGATACCAAATGGATATTTGTAGGTGACCAGATTCTAAATGGAAAGGAAGCGGTTCGAAAATGGATGTTTAATGAATATATAGAACCTCCACAAAATGATGTTGAAAATTTGATTGCCGAGAACGATTACCTTACGGCAATCGGTAAAATCGCGGTAATGACCGAAAACGGAGAAAGCATTACATACTCTTACTGTGATATATGGAAGTTTCGTGATGGAAAAATGGCCGAGCTCATGGCCTTTGTAATCGAACACGAGGATTTGAAAGACCATAAATAATAAAAGAGACTTTAAAGTAAGTGTCGGTCTACTCAAAGGGGGAAATTATTGGTATGGGCCGGTTGTGTGTTTATGGTGAAAAATCAAAATAACACAAAGGACATATAAAAATATACGGACTCTGCCCTGTTACTTCTCAGACCGTTAGTGGTAACAAAAAATCAACCAAACTTGGATTCAAAAACGTTTATCCTTGATTTGAAAACGTCATAGATTTATGTGCCCTGTAGCTTTGTAAAAAAACAAATAGTATGAGCACACAGAAAGTTTGGTTCATTACAGGAGCCTCCAAAGGGATGGGTCTTGAAATTACAAAAGCAGTTTTAGAAGGCGGAGGGAAAGTCATTGCAATCTCCCGAAATATCGACCTACTTTTAGAAAAAATTGTAGATTACAAGGATAATTTACTTCCTGTAGAATTGGACATCACCAATGAAAAGGATATACAAAATGCTATTTCCAATGGCATTGAAAAATTTGGACGAATAGACGTTGTGGTCAATAACGCAGGCTACAACCTTTTGGGAAATATTGAAGAACTAAGCGATTATGAATTTAGGAAAACAATGGATGTAAATGTTTTTGCAATGGCCCTTATCATCAGAAATATTCTTCCAACCATGCGCCTACAAAAGTCTGGACATATTATCAACACGGCATCAATGATGGGCTACATGAGTTATCCTGGAAATGGGAGCTATAGTGCCTCTAAATATGCGGTTATTGGGCTATCTGAAGCCCTAGCCCAAGAAGTGGCTCCTTTTGGCATAAAAGTGACGATCCTTGCACCAGGAACATTTCGAACCAATTTTATGAGCGAGGAAACCCTCAATGTTGCACAAAACAAAATTGACGCCTATAATCTAGATAAACAGATTGAACAGTTTACGGGATTTGATGGACAACAATTGGGCGATCCCAAAAAATTGGCGGAAGTGTTACTTAAGATTACCGGAATGTCCAATCCACCATTGCATCTTCCCTTGGGTCCTGATAGCTACAATGCTATACTGGAAGTCCG
Organism: Allomuricauda sp. M10; assembly: GCF_020782875.1. Taxonomy (GTDB): domain Bacteria; phylum Bacteroidota; class Bacteroidia; order Flavobacteriales; family Flavobacteriaceae; genus Flagellimonas. The sequence continues at coordinate 232,021 of NZ_JAJGBN010000005.1, forward strand.
TAGAAAGGAAAGGGAAGAAATGGGACAATGGAAAGACTTATCTTTATCCACTGATTTTGAATAATTTAAGTGTGAAAAAAGTTGCTCCTTATAAAATTGAATCAATTTCTGAACTCCATAGTTTATTTGGACTGCCAAAGCCCGATCATCCTTTGATAAGTGTGATTGATTTTGAACTGCTGAAGTTTGATGACAATACAATCTGGAGCAACTTTTTCTATGATTTTTATTGTGTGGCCTGCAAAAAAGGATCTTCGGGAAAATTCAAGTACGGACAAGGGACTTATGATTTCGATGAGGGCGTCATGAGTTTCACCAAACCTGGTCAAATTTTTTCGGTTACGAACCCTACGGATGACCCAGTGTCGGGTTATATGCTCATCTTCAAACCCGAGCTAATTCGGCATTATGAATTGGGTAAGGTCATTGGAAATTATGGGTTCTTTTCGTATTCCACTGCCGAGGCCTTGCACCTTTCGGAAAAAGAGGACAAAATAATGATGAACCTTATGCATCAATTGCAGGATGAGCTCGAAAATAATATTGACCATTATAGCCAAGATCTGATTGTTTCCCATATTGATCTGCTTCTTCATTATGCAAAGCGTTTTCACAATCGGCAGTTTCTGACACGAAGTGCCATCAATAATGATTTAGTAGCCAAGATGGAAGAATTGATTGATTCCTATCTAAAAAGTGATGCTGCACTTTCGGGTCTCCCCACCGTCAACTTTTTTGCGGAAAAGCTCAATGTATCCTCTGATTATTTGAGTGATATGTTGAGAAATGTTACCGGAAAAAATGCGCAGACACATATCCAAGAATCCATAATTGACAGAGCTAAAGAACTCCTTTCAACTACCGATTTAAGTGTTAAGGAAATAGCTTATGACCTTGGCTTTGAGCGTCCCCAATCATTCAGTACTATGTTCAAAAAAAAGACGCAACAAACCCCTCTGCAATACAGGGCATCGTTCAATTGAAAAAAGCACCAGTGCTGGAGAAATATCTATTTACTTAAATATGTTCATATTTTCATCATAGATAGGACTTTCTATTGCCAAGAAATTCAGGATACTATGAAAAATATGATGTTGTGATAGTATTTCGTTCGGCTTTAGTTTTTTGGAGCCATCCGATAACCATACCAGAAAAGGTATTTCCAGTTGTTCCTTAGGGGCAAAAGCTGCGGGTATTCCATGCATGTACAAATTATATTCCCCTAAGGATTCCCCATGATCTGAAACGAAGAGCATCGTACTGTTGTATTCCTTCAATTCCTTAAGACCTTCAATCAAACGGGAAAGGATATAATCGGTATAAACAATGGTGTTGTCATAGGCATTTACAAGCGATTCTTGGGAACATTCCCCTAGTTCAACACTTGTACAAACTGGTGCGAACTTTTCAAATTCGGGAGGGTACCTTGTGTTATACGAGGGCCCATGACTTGTACTTGTATGTAATACGACAAATATTTTATCTTTTTTGCTTGCCAAAATCTGTTCCTTTAACCCTTTCAAAAGAATTTCATCATAGTTGCACGCTTGTCCCTCACACCCTTTATTTAAATCCTCTTTTTTATGAAAGTTCTTAATATGGACGGGCGGTTCTCCCCAATTTGTGGTTCTCCAAATCACATCGACTTCATTTCGATATAAATAATTGGGTAAAATTTCATAAAGTTTACGGGAATTGGTGTGTTCCAATATGCACTTTACACCAGCTGTGGTGTATGTGGCACAAGAAGTTGCCTTAAAACTGTGAAGATGTTCAACCTTGGACAATAGGGGATTGGTAAATTTTTCATACCCATATAGGGAAAAATTTTCCCTTCTTGCCGATTCTCCAATGACCAAAACAGCAAGGGACTTTACAGGGTCCTTTATTTTCGCATCGGGCAACAATAGCACTTTTTTATTTTCTTTGAACTTATCAAGGTAGAATCTTGAGGTATTTACCACATAGGACCAAGGCATTGCCAAGGAACCCAATTGGGGAGAATTTTTATCGATCCATCGCCAATTGCCACCATTGCCAAAAACAAGAAGGACAAGGAAGAGGAATGTCAGGGAAAAACGAGGTAAAAATCGCTTGAAAGTTTCTTTGGTGATTTTGACCTTGATTATAAAAACTACAGGAATCAGGCCCAATAAAATTACATACAACATCAATTGAAAAGAAAAGAAACTGCTGGCTTCATCGTAACTGGTATTCAGAATATTACCGATCATGGTAGGATCTATGAGGACATGATAGGTATTCACAAAATAGATAGCAATTGCATTGACCAGGAAAAAGAAGGTCAATACAATTTTCCCAACAAGTCGAGAAAAAAAGAATATAAGATATAATACAAAGGCATTCGCAAGGAGCATTGCAATGACCAAAGACACAATAATGGTAGTACCGCCTAAGGTTTTATAATCGAGCGCCGTAAATGCATACTTAAAAAAGGGATAATGAAAGAAGATAAAATTAATGGCACTTGCTACGAGGACAAAATGGACTAAATTGACATTATGTCTTAACATCCTTCAGAATCTCAACGTTAATCCCAATCCATATTCCCTTCCATTGTAAAAGGGCATTACAATTCCTGATGTTTTTTCCTTGTCCTTAAAAATTGATTTCTTGATTACTGGATGTAACCAATACGCGATTTTGGTGCTTAAAATTCCAATTCCCGCACCTGTGGCAATATCGGTCAACCAATGCTTTTCGTTGTGCAGTCTGAACAAACCTGTGCCCGCAGCGACCACATAGCCGGCGACTCCGTACCAAACCGATATGTCCTTATATTCTTGATACAAAAACTCCGCACCCATAAAAGCCGTGGCCGTATGCCCTGAGGGAAAGGAAGTGGAGGAGGAGCCATCCGGCCTAGTGACCTTCGTGGTTTTTTTTAAGATGTTTACAGATCCTCCCATTAGGAGATATGCCGTTCCCAAAACAATGGTCCTATCCTTAAAATTATGTTTTCCTTGTATGCCCATCGCATTTAAGGCATATACAGATACAAACGGACTGTACTGGGAGAAATCGTCTATATTGAATTTCTTATCATCATGCTCCCTAAATTCATTTTTTGTTCTGTAATCAATATCTTTTAAAGTAAGACTCTCTTGTCCAATAACTCCATATCCGATCAAAACAGATGGGATGATGAGGGATTTGTAATTGAATGCATTGGGTTTCTTGTTTATCGTGGAGTCAATGGAAGCGTTTTGCCCGTGAACTATTGAAGTTGTTGAGTCAACTAAAGCGTTTTGTCTGGGAATCTTAAAATTTGTTGAGTCTACTGACATGTTTTGTCCGTTAACGTTTAAAACGGAAAGGAATAGTATGAACACCAGTATTTTATTCATTTTAGTTTATTTAAAGTAGTTTTATTATCATACCTTCTATCCCATAAAGGATAGACCAGGCAGTGATGTGATGGGTTACTATTAAACCGGTAGGGAGTTATTTTATGCATGCTTTTTAGTGATTTCATCTAAACCAGTTTATTACCCGACGCTGCTCAAATAATTCCAAGCAAAACTTTCCTCCAAAAATTGTTTGACCGTAATGGGCTTTCGACCCAACAGCTTTTCCATTTGTGCACTGTCACTTTCCAATTCCCCGTGTCTTGTTGCTGCGGCATAACCACCAATCATTTTGATACATTTCTGGGACATCCCTTGATTGACCACAGTATTGAGAAAAGTATCCAGGCCAGGGCTCAAATAGGTGATGTTTTTACCCGTGATCTGGGAAATGTACTCTGCGATCTCTGAAAAGGAACAACTATCCCCGGATACACTATAGGTCTTATTATTGTGCCCACTTGAGAGTAGCACCTTGGCTGCCGTTTCCGCCATTTCACCTCGTAGCGCAAGACCTATTTTCCCATTACCTGCGGGTAGGTGAATACCATATTTAAAAATGTTCTCACCTAAAAATGAAGGTAATAGGTCCATATACACCCCATTGCGCAATATGGTATAGTCAATGCCACTTCCTTTGATGGCATATTCGGTTGCCAAATGGGAGCTTAGTACAAACTCGATAAGGGAAAAATTCACTTCTTTATGCTCCTGGCTTGTGTATAGTATATATTTAATGCCAGATTCCACGGCCGCATTCACAACTTGGATATGTTGCCCACTGCGGTTTTCCAGCTCATTGCTTGAAACAAATAGTAATTTTTCCATTCCGGAAAATGCCGTCAACAGGGATACGTAGTTATTATAATCGCCGAATACCACATTTACGTTCAAGGCCTTTAATGCATCAACCTTGGTAAAATCCCTTACCATGGCATAAATCAAACGTTGATCCAACCCGTTCTCAATCAACGATTCAATAACCGCATACCCGTAATGACCCGTAGCTCCCGTTACCAGTATTTTATCTTTTTCTGTCATTTTACAATCTTTTATGATTCGCTAAGATTCGTCATAATCGTCGTCCTCATAATCTTCATCGTCCTCATAATCACGAGTTTCTATTGTATTTTTAAATCTATAAGTGAACGTTAGGTTGAATTGTCGCTCAACGTATTGGGATTCAGAATTGGACAGGAAACTCGTATTGGAAGCCTCCCGGCGACCGATCCTTGAGTTGAATAGGTCAGAAACATTCAGGTTGATGGCCCCTCTGCCCTCAAACAATTGTTTGTTTACCGATACATTGGTCACAAGCATACCGCGCCTTGTGGTGTAGGCTTCCCTAAAGGGAGCATCATATTGAAGGCCCATTTGCACATCGATATCCTTGGGCAAGGAAATCTTTTGGGATAATCGGGCAAACCAACTGGATGAAGTGGCATCAAGGGATTGCCTTTGGGTAATAAGTGCATTACTGTCATTGGGGTCCGGAACAGTATTGTCAAAGCTGGCATTTTGTTCAAAACCAAACCAGTTTATAGTACCATTGACCCGAAACCAATTTGATGGGCTGTAAATGGACGATATTTCAAGACCATACCTGTTTTCCGTGCCCACATTTAAGGGTCTGGTAATCAAAATGGGGATGCTCTCCTCATTTACCATACCTGAATTAGTGGTTATGAGTTGGACAATGTTTTTGGAATATTGAAAATACCCTATGGTCTCCAACGATACGCCATCCCAGTTTCTAGTATACCCCAACTCAAGGGAATTCGTAAAAACAGGATCCAGATCTGGGTTTCCTGAAAGAAGGTTCAAATCGTTGGAATAGCCTGAAAACGGATTTAATTCACGAAAACTGGGGCGATTTATTCGTCTGCCATAGCTCGTTTTGAGTTCACTGGTTTCCGTAAGCTGGTAGCCCAAATGGTAGGAGGGAAACAGGTTACCGTAATTCTTGCTAAAGCTTATATCGGACGTAAATTGAGTAACATCAATATGGGTTATTTCCATACGCAGACCTGCAAGTACCGTAAACTTGCCAAAAGCATTGGCATGTTGTGCATACCCGGCATAAATATCTTCGCCATAATCCATTCGATTGCTCAAGTTGCCGTCAAGTTCCCAGATATTGGTGTCGGAATTGAAATTTTCAACTATGGAATTGAATTTTATGGTGCGCATTGTACTACGGTATCCTGCTTCAAAACTGCCGGTTTCAGAAAATGGAAACACATAATCCGCTTGTATCAATAAATTGCGTTGTCGTTCTTCGGCTGCGGTGCGGTCTTGGGCATCTTCAAAATTTCCAACGCTATAGGTATCTTCAAAGGTTGCTGATTCTATTTCTGTATTACTGTCATATTTGGCTTCAACTATCAATACATGTTCTTCATCCTCATCAAAGATCGATTTGTAGGTCAGTGTGTACTCGTCACTGGAATCTTCTTCCAACTCTCTCTGGTCACGCAATCTTGTACTTATCAATGTGCCGTCAACATCAAAAGTGTTAAAAATGGAAAGCCCGTTGTTGTCGTTGTCTTCATTGGCATATAGTCCCATAAAAGTGAGCGTGTTCTTCTCATTGAAATAGTAATCGATCCCTAGAGCCATGGTATATTCCGACCCGTCACGGGTGATGTCCTGACGCTGGGACAAGAAATCAGTTGTTGTTCCCGTGGTTTCGTCTAAAAATGTGGTGTTTACGGACTCGTGGCCCGGGGGTTTCGCATCTTCGAAATTCAGATTTGCAAATACGTTGAATTTAGTGGTACGGTAGTTTAAATTACCTCCAACACCGAAGGTTTCAGGTACTCCCAAAACGGCCTGGACTGAACCGTTAAATCCTAGGTTCCTTCCTTTTTTGAGAATGATGTTGATGATTCCCGCAGCACCTTCGGCATCGTAACGTGCAGAAGGGTTCGTTATAATTTCGATGCGTTCCACGGCATTGGACGATAGGCGTTCCAAACCTTGGGCGTCACTAATGCCCACCAATCCGGAAGGTTTGCCATTGACCAAGATCCGGACATTGCTATTGCCCCTAAGCGCAATGCCACCATCTACCGAAACCGAAACGGAGGGCACATTGTTCAACGCTTGAAGGACATCTGTGCTTTGTGCCGTCAAGTCCCGATCAATGTTATAGATTTTTTTGTCCAATTTGTTTTCAAATAGCCCTTTCTCGCCTTTTACAACGACTTCACTCAACGATTGTGCGTCTTCCGAAAGAAGGAGTATCCCCAAATCCAGATTGTCCCCGATCTTTTTATTGTCCAACGTCAATGGTTTGAAGCCCAGATACTCAATTTTTATGGTATACGTTCCTTTCTCCACTTCAATCGAGAAGAATCCATTCTCGTCTGTGATGCCCCCATATATTGGGTTTGGCTGTCCTGTTTCCGTAAAGGAAACGGTAGCATACTCCAAAGGGGTATTGGTTCCCATTTGCAGTATTTTTCCGGTTACTGTGATTTTAGCGTTGCCGTACAGCAATGATGTAGTTAAAAAAAGCAAGAGTGTTATTGTCCTGATCATTGGTCTATGCTATTTAATGGATTGTTCTTTTCCTCATAGTATGCCGGTATTGGTATGACCGACTCAAAATGTTTTTCCATATCCGTTGTTTTTCATGTAGATTATTCCCCATAAGCATTAAAATTTATAGGTTAGACCAATCGTAGGGATGTTTTCCATAAAGCCTGAAGAAATTCTGAGTTTCTTCTGCCCTTCATACCGTTTGGTGAACAAATAACCCATACCAATTCCTATTGCGGCACCTGCCACCACATCCACACCATCATGCTTGTTTGCTTCGATTCTTGTATACCCAACATACCCTGCTAGGAGATAGGCTGGAATGCCATATTCCCAACCGTATCTTTTTTGCACAAATGCTGCACTTGCAAAGGCAACAGATGTATGGCCAGAGGGAAAACTATAGTTGTTTTCTTTATTTGGCCGCTCTTTGTTTATGGCCAGTTTTAAACCATACGTTACGGCTAGGGTGGCAGTTAGGGTTTTGGAAAATTGATAGGTTCCTTTTTGACCATCTTGCCAAATGAATGTGGAACCCAAGGCCATGGCTGGCATGGTAAAAAGCAAAATATCACCTGCCGTTTTTTGGGCATTTTGGGATGAGGTCAGAGGCTCCATCTGCCCATAAGTTAGAGATGCACTCAAAAATATAAGTGCGGCCACAGCCCTAAAACCGGACATACTATTTTGTAAAATTGTGTTGTTGTCCATTCGTTTTAAGTTGAAATATTTGGATAGAGTGTATTTTCAACAAGGACTATCAATTCATTGATTTTCAATCCATGGGTTTGTATGGCGACACTGCCCTCGTTGTAGGGCTTGTGTTTTTCCATGTCCGTGACGGAGAACAGACCAATGGTAGGGGTAAGGGACGAGCTGGCCAGATGCATCATTCCGCTATCGGGTCCAATGAAAACATCTGTATTTGCAATAATGGCCGCCAATTCCCTTACATCATTGGCATACAAAAAAGGAACGCCGACCCCGATTGTGGGGCTATTTTCTTTTGGAAGTATTTCAATGATGTTTACATCAGGAAATACTTTTTGTAAATGTCCATAAAGATCAAGCCACCATTTTTCTGTACCCGTGGCATTTGGGTATAGACAAATAATGGGATGCGCGTTTTGCACGATGTCATACACCAAACTGCCACCATGTATGAGTTCTTCGTTTGCAAGTCTCAGGTCTAGGTTAGGCGGTATCGCATCATTTGATATGACCCCTATACTGGGCAAAAACTCCCTCAAGGAGTAGATCACTTGCTTTGCAATATGTCTTTCTGTTTTATCCGCATCGTCATCACCTACGAACTTGAACCTTGCCTTTGAAATGCTCGTAAACAATCTTCCCGTACAAGATTCCATGACGGCATTTATTGCCAGGTCATAATTTTTGCTTCTGAACCGAACCAATGCTCTTAGATACTTTATGGGACTTTTGAAGGGTTTCTTCGGAAATACAATAACATTGTTGACATTATCATAATTTTGATACAGTTGGATGGCACAGGAATGGTTGACCAGCAGATCGATCTCGCTGTTCGGGAATGTGGATTCCAACTCCTGGACCAAAGGTGAAAGCAACAGTAAATTTCCCAGCCTGTGATTCGGTCTACAAATGAGGATTCTTTCTATGGCATCATTGGTACTGACGGCTTCACCTATCTTGTTTTTAAAACAACCCATAAGATGTCCAAATGCTTTCCTCGCTATTGTGTTGATGGAATTTTTAGGATCCATTTCTAAAATTTTGGTATAAAGCTTTTTTGGAGTCCATCGGATTCCCTCGTAACTTCGAGCATATCTGTCTGCAGAAAGTGGCTAGAAAAATAAAGGTGGTCCGGGATGCGTGTACAAATCATCAAAAGTTCCGAATACGCAATTTTGTTCCTTAGAACCACCTTATATCTTATTGCTGTTCAATCGTATATGAGGTCGTATCAAATTCACCCAACCTAAAAAATCCCAATACCTCCTCGTTGGGATCGTTGATATTGGTACAGTTTCCCTTTAACTGAACCGGGGTAGTTGGAAAAGGCCCGTTTTCATCACTTCCCGATTGTTGGATGAATATGTTCAAATAGTCATAATAGCGTTGGGAGATACCATACAAGTTGATAGCCACAGTTGCTCCGGCAACATAGTTTTCATTATCGTTCTCAATGAAATTTTCATTGCCATCCGTAAATTCATCGCTAATGACAGCAAGGGACGGTATCGGTAAATTGGAAGGAATAAATTCGCCCAAATAATAATTTTCAACAGCTCCGGGGTCGTCAAAGAATAGTTGAAGCTGAATTTCCTTGTCATCATCGGAGCCCTCAATAGTCTGCACAATTCGATTGATATCCGGTGCCGCAATCAAGGTTTCGGTTGCTGTGTAAGAGTTGCCGTTGTACAGGATTTCCAAAGTGTACGATGCATTCAATTCCGGAACAAAGTCGGTTGCTGTGTAACTGCCGTTATTCTGGTCGTCAAACACAAATGTTGAGCCGTCGTTTTCTTTTGTTACTGTTACTGATGCGCCTATAACCGGGACATCTGGATTGCTATTAAAATAAGAAGTTGATTCCCTTAGATGAATGGTCTGTGTTTCTCCCGAAGTATCTTTTTGCCAGTTAATAGATGCATCGACCACCAATCGTGCGCCTCCGTTTGGAACATCGACATCTATGACTTTGGTACACGAGTTTAATAATCCTATTAGTGTTAGGAGCGACCCTAATCTGGTATAAAAATTTATATTTTTCATCTTTTAAAATTTAAAGTTGTAGGTTACTGATGGGACAATGCCAAATATGGAAGTACGTGTGGCTTCATTTACACCTGTCTCTTGATTTTGGCCAAAGGAAATAGAGGCTGCATTCATTCGGTTATAAGCGTTGTAAATACCAAATACCCATTCGCCTTGCCATCTTCTATCTTTATTTTTTCGGGGTGTCAAGGTTGCCGATAGGTCCAATCGGTGATAGGCCGGTAATCGGTCTGCGTTTCTTTCGGAATATGTCGCTATCGATAATCCGTTGTATATGAACTGCCCATTGGGATAGGTGACAGGTCGCCCTGTCTGGAATACCAAATTGGCCCCAAATCGCCATTTTTCGTTGAGTTTGTAGCTTCCGGTAAATGAAAAGTCGTGTGTCCTGTCCCAGTTCGAGTTATACCATTTTCCATTGTTGATGCCCAATCCGCCCGCTGCTCCACCGGGTGTGCGCTGTTGTGATTTTGACAAAGTGTACGACACCCAACCTGTAAAATCGCCTTTGTTCTTTCGTACTAAAAGCTCCAATCCATAGGCACGGGCCTCACCGGTCAAGATTTCGGTTTCAATGGTGTTTTGGGCTATAAGTTCTGCACCATTGATATAATCCACCCGATTGTCGATGGTTTTGTAATAGGCTTCGGCTTCAATGGAAAACATGTTTTCCCTGAAATTTCTGAAGTAGCCCAAAGCATATTGGTCTGCAATCTGGGGTTCAATAAACTTTCCGCTTGGCGCCCAGACATCCAATGGTGTGGCCGATGTGGTGTTGGAAATCAAATGCAGGTATTGCGCCATTCGGTTATAGCTTGCTTTCAAGGAGGACTTCTCGTCAAGCTGAAAGGAAAGGGCAAACCGAGGTTCTAGATTGTTGAAGGTAGCTATGCTTTTTCCCTTACCGTAATCAGTGCTGGAAATTGGGTTGGCACGCTCATAAATGCCCAATTCTTCATTATAGACTACAGGTAAATTATCGGCATAATTATTTAAGGTCTGCTCCCCCAATCGATTGAAGTAACTGAATCGCAAGCCATATTGAGCGGTGAGCCTATCCGAAATTTTATGTTCCAAACCTGCATATGCTCCAGCTTCCAAGGCAAATTTGTCGTCCAGTTTCTCTGGGTTGACACCCGAATCTGCATCTAAAGGGTTGAGTTTTCCTGGATTAAAGTTGTAATAGATACCATTTACTCCAAAATCAAACTTTAATTTTTCGCTTGCATAATACCCTAGGTCGTAACGTACATTATAATTGCTGATATCCGAGGTCCAATCAATTCCTTCAATAGGGATTTCCAGATTGTAATTATAGCGGCTGTATATTAGGGATGTATTGGAGAACAACTTGTTATTGAATATATGGTTCCATCGCAGGTTCCCTGAAAGGTTTCCGTATGAATTAGTGAAAATTCCTGACAGGTTAAAGTTGTCATTACCAAAATAACCGGATAGATATAGTCTGTTCTTTTCATCAATTTCATAATTTGTTTTCAGGTTCAAATCGTAAAATCCGGCCCTGCTATCTTCGCCGCCCAAGGCCAAAAATATATTGGCATAAGCAGCCCTGCCGGCCATTAGAAACGAACCTTTGTCCTTGAACATAGGCCCTTCAGCAGCCAAACGGCTGGAAATGGCTCCAATGCCTCCAGTGAGTTCAAACTCCTTACTGTTCCCGTCCTTTTGACGTATATCCAGTACCGAGGAGGCCCGTCCTCCAAAACGTGCAGGAATACCGCCTTTATAAAGCTTGACATCCTTGATGGCATCGGCATTGAACACCGAGAAAAAACCAAACAAGTGGGAGGCGTTGTAAATGATCGCTTCATCCAAAAGAATTAGGTTTTGGTCTTCTGCACCTCCGCGTACATTGAAGCCCGATGCACCTTCACCGGCGTTGGTCACACCTGGTAACAATTGAATGGACTTGATCAAATCCACTTCACCCAGAACAACAGGGATTTGTTTGATTTCGTTGGTCGAGAGTTTTGCCACACTCATTTGAGGTGTCTGAAGGTCCACTTTCTTTGATTCCTCAGCAGTGATGATCACTTCATCCAATTGAGCGGCATCTTCTTTGAGTTCAATGTCGAGTTTTTGGTCAGTGCTAAGGTTTATATTCTGTTCAAAGGTTGTAAATCCCAAATAGGAAATGGTCAACGTATAAGTACCTTCGGGTGCTGTGATGGAATAAAAACCATATTCGTTGGTCGTACTACCAATGGATGTACCTTTTAAAAGTACTGTTGCCCCTAAGAGTGTTTCACCGTTGGCCACATCCTTGACCACACCACTGACGGTATATTTGGTCTGTGCAAAAAAGAATACTGGACACAACAGTATCACCACCAATAAGGCCTGCCTTTTTTTGGACCTAAAGGGTTTTAATTGCTTTGTTCTTGTCATAGTTACTTGAAGTTTTTTAGATTATGGTTTTCATTCAACCGAGGTAAAAGTAGGCTTGCATCCAAAGCGATTAAAATGAAGTAGGTCTTGAATACGCTTTCAGTACTTGTTTGTTGTCTGAATAGATGTAATTGACTGATTATTAGTTAAATGTGTTGTGTCGATAGCTTGGCTTGAAAAGGTTCTAAATGCGCTTTTCGTACCTTGAAAAACGCCAATAGTACCATTTGGGGCTATTTTTTGTTTTGTTGTCGTGTGGATTTTGGGAGGTTAACCCTTGGTTTAGAAACTAGGGGGAATTCAAAAACCTCTTACAGATTGGGCACTACTGGTCGGGGCTATCGATTCCTAATAGCCTTCGTCTGCGATGCCCTACTATCGGTAATTGCAATTGTAGCCTTGGAAATAGTTCAGTATCCGGAAAAATAGGGAAGCTTCTTTGGTTGTCAAGAGGTGTTTGAAAGCGGAGTAGGGATGTAATCTTTCTGTAAGGAATAATCAGTAAATGTAAGGTCTAAATAGCTGAAGCCAATGTCTTTTTAAACTCACTGGGGGTAACCCCATAAATTCTTTTAAAGGTAGTGTTGAAAGAAGATTTAGATTTGAAACCAACTTCATTGGCAACGCCCATGATGGAATAATTCTTGAACTTTTCATCTTTGAGACACTCCACAAATTCTTCAGCCCTGTACTTGTTCATGTAGTCCTGAAAATTAGATTTTAAATACACGTTCAAGACTTCGGATAGGTACTGTCGTGGAATACCCATCCTTTGAGCTACTTGGTTGACCGTTATGTTGCTATTGGTAAAAAGCTTCTCTTTATCCATAAGCCTCAGGAACTCCCTTTTATATGCCTCAGCCTTGGATTTACTAAGACTTGAAGTTTTATAGGCCTTGGTATCGGCTTTTGGTAGTACGGACGTTGGGGATACTACAAGCTTGAACAGTATCATGTAGAGAAGTACTGCTGATATTCCAATAATGCCATAACTTTCCAAGAAGGAAAAATTATCATGGCTTTTTGTAATGATAAATGACACCTCGTCTATCAAGTTCAGTAAGGCATAGGGCACAATAAAGAACAGCATCCACCTTTCCTTTTTATTCTTGATGATATTATAGATGGTATACACTAAATAAACCAAAAGCGTTACCCCTGCCAGAATTTCACCTATCATTAACCATATGTTCTCGCCTAAGCCGTTAAGGTCATCTATGATTTGGAGCGTGATAAAGAACACATATGGAATAAAATAAAGAAAATCCTTAGGTTGAAATTTATCTTGTTGGGAATTGTGATACTTTATAAGTAAAAAGAAGAGTGTAATAATCAAAGGGGATTGGAAAAAATACCAATTCGCATTGGGAAAAAACAGGTTGAAATCATCATCTCCGACAATGTTCAAAAGCAGTGCAACAATGGACCCAAGAAGAAGTAAGAAATTTACCCGCTTGTAACTTTCTTGTTTGACGAGCAGAACACTTAAAAGAAATAGGCCCTGAATAAGGGCGATTATTTGAATTATTGCCAACATAAATAATGGAGTACTTTCTTCGAATAGGCTAAAATAATTCAATAAAAAACGAAAATCGATTGAAAATTTATTAAAAAATACCAAAATTTAACATTCTCCCACTAGCCTGATTTCTAATCAATTTTCCTGAACTATCTTACTGATTTTCAAATTCATATCTGTTTTAGGTAACGAAAATTTTGAAGAATGAGTATGATTGTTCTTCAATATTTTGATTGAAACAAATAGTTTGGTCGAGAAAGGTTGTTTTATCACATTTGATCAGACTGCTTTTTAATAGGATTTAAGCTGTTTTACTTGGAATTAATTCCTTGTATTTAATTATATTGCATTTGATTAAAGTTAATCAGAGCAAAAGTTACCTATTCGGTTACCTGTTCCTGAAAAATAAAAGTAACTTATTGATTATTAAAAATATATGGGATGGCCAATAGTTCTGCCACCCCGACTTTAATATTTTATTAACAATTAAGCTCTGGTAATCTTCTGATAATCAGAGTTTTTTTGTTTTTTAATAGAATCCCAAATAAGCCCAAAACGTATCAATCTTTATTTAAAGATGTCCTGTATGCTGTCCTAGTTTTGTTTGTTCCCTCTCAAATTGCTTCAATGCTAGGATGGAGTGTTCTAGGTTCAAATCCAGGCAGGATTTTAATCTTAGAAAAGCAACTCGGTCTTTGAATTTTGTCTGCCAGATAATTATGAAAAGGAATTAAACTACTCTCCTTGTTCAGCAACATTGTAGCTTTTATTTAAAAACGCTGTCCTAACCACCTTTGCTGTCTTATGGTTTCATGCATGGTTCCACCCCGGGGGCATTATAATAAAGCGTAATTTGTCTTTTATTTTAGGGGCTTTGATGATATCCTTGAATAGAGCGATGAATTCACTGAAATAAAGGTTCAAAAAACTTCCTGAATCCATTTCCCTGGTGATGCCATACTCTATTTTAATAGAAGTCAAAAATAGGGATACACAATTATAATACTTACCCTATTTTATCGGAAAACCTAGGGAATCTTGATTTTAAGGTTTTGAACAAAACCTAATCGGGAAATCCTTCCAAATACTAGGGAAACTTAATCTATGATGTTGTAGCTCCTTTAGAGGAACTTTGCATTGTCAAATAAAAATAAGATTGAGTATAATGAAAACAATTGAAAGCATTAAGGACTATGAAGCCTTGCTAGACCAGAAAAAACCGATATTATTGGATTTTTACGCAGATTGGTGCGGACCATGTCAATCACTTTTACCTACCGTGGAAAAATTATCAAAAGTGTATGAGGATCGTATCGAGATCCAAAAAGTGAATGTGGACAACAACCAGGAATTGGCGGCCAAATTTGGAGTGAGAAGTATTCCTGCCCTATTTTTTATTAAGGATTCCGAAGTTGTCGATAAGGCAGTAGGGGTCCAACCAATAGCAGTATTGGTTGAAAAATTGGAATCCCTTTTGAAATAACCAAGGCACAATGCTGAGGATATGAATTAAAATGCCGATTGATACTTCAATCGGCATTTTGACTTTATTTTCAATTTACCTGATTCAAAAGTTTTTCCAAAATTGTCGCAAGGATTAATCTTGGTTACCCCGAATTCCTGGGACAATGTAAGGTTGACCGGAATTACTTTTGTAAAGATTGTTTGAATTCTTGTGTGGTATAAACATGGCTGGCAACGAATCTATAGTTTATTTCAGCAGCTACATTTCCATCGTAACCTGGTACCACGGCCGAAGCAGTGGCATCAACCACGACAGCTACCTCAAAACCATCCTCAAGCAGTTCCCTCAAATGTGATTCCACACATAGGTTGCCTGACATTCCTGCCAAGACCACCTTATCAATTTTTTGCTTTCTCAATTGAAGGCTGAGGTCATTCTGTTCAGGGCCATAAACTTTGTGCGGCCCGACAACGGTCACAAAGTCCTTTTCGATATATTTTTTATATCTAGGAAGCCAGTCCGCTCCCGAACCCTCAAATCCCTTTTTATTAAGTTGATCTCCCCGGTCGAACATACCAATGTCATGCATCAGTTTTTCAAGGGCACCCTCGAATTTCCAACGATGATCGTGCTCGTAATAGTAATGGGGCGAAATAAATACCTTTATTCCATTGGCTTCTGCCAATTGGAACAAAGTCTCCAGGTTTTCCACTGTCCTGTTCTTGGTAACGCTCTCACCAATGACTCCCCAAGTTACTCCATCGGGACTTAGAAAATCGTTTTGCGGGTCGGTGATTACAATGGCGGTCATACCATCTACCATGAATCCGGGATCTGGTATTTGTGCATGGAGCTCAGTTGATCCTCCGATCAGGATTGCCATGAAAGGCAAAAATCTAAAAATAGTAGTTTTCATAATTATAAAGTATTAGAAATATAGATTACGGTTTTAAGGTTTCATTTTATCCATGTTGCTGGATAAGGTCGGCTAGCACGCAATGGGTCGAAAGGTTGTACAAGACATGGAGATGCCTTCAAATGAACAATCCCCTGTTATCATTGGTGAAATCCAAATGCTCTTGACTTTCAGTATCACTTCCTTTTTTATCGATGGTCGGGCAATTGGTCGATTCAACAAGGTTTTGGAAGGACAACAACTGTGATTTGACTTGGCGTATGATGCTCATGTTCATTTTTTATTGGATTGATGTTTTATTTTTTGGATTCACCTAAATCAAAGGGCAACGACAATAGTTAGGAAACTGGTTTTCTCCTATGTTGCAAATTGCATATTGGCTTGGAAGGCTTTTCTGAACTTTAGCGGGGGAATCCCGAAATTGGATTTGAACAACTGGGAAAAATGGCTTGGATTCTCACATCCCACGCCCATCCCGACCTGGATAACACTTTCATCCGTTGAAAGAAGCAACTTTTTGGCTTCTTCCAGCTTGAGCCTGGTCACGAATTGGTGTGGTGTTTCACCCGTGGTCTTTTTGAAGACCCTTATAAAATGATGTACACTTAGTTCGACAAGCATGGCCAGTTCAGAGGTTTGTACCGGACGGTCCATATGCTGTTGGACATATCTCCGGATCTTTTGAAGTTGAAACGGACTTATTCCCATTTTCAAATCGGTGTTGATTTCCATTTGCATACAATATCTTTTCACCAAATAATCTCCCATGGTGATGATCATATTTTCCAAATAGGACATATCCCCGCTTCCACACATCAACAATTCTTGAATCAGATATAGCGCCAATTGATTGCTCAATGGACTATCCAAAATGGGTTTGGGACAAAATGTGTTTTTCTCCATACTCGATCCTAGGGTACCGAACGCACCATTGCAGATGCCAAGGATCAAGGGTTTGTCGGGATTGAAATCCGGAGTTGGTCGAAGGGCAAATATGAATTCAAATACGTTCTCGGAAGCTTGACCGGCATTGGGACTGTCCAAGTCGCGCATCAAAAACAAAATGATGGGTGATTTGTGGATTTGGGACCGTACCTCCTCTTTTTGAACACGATATTTATCAATTTGGATCAGATATTTCATGGCTTTAATTTTAAAAGGTTAGTTATTAGAATGCTTCACAATTGGCCTACATATGATTTCATAATGTTTGCACTTGTTGTGTTGCCGGTTATAGGCTTCTCGGTATGGGACCTGCAGCTTCCCATTTGATTCAAGCCAAAAGTAATGGAGGGATTTTGAGGCGGCCAGTTGGAATTTCCCAATGGACACAGTTTTCTTATCAATGCACCATTTTTAGCCAAAACTTGGCTTAAAACGAAACTGGACGATTCGACTTGATCGAATTTATCTTCTTAACGTAGCCGTTTCATTTCTTAACGTGACAGCCAATCACGTAGAAATGAGTAAATTGTAATCCAATTCGTGCCTCATGATACACTTGACAATAAAAGATGTGGACCTTCGGGTCAATTTGCTCGATAACGTTGGTATTGTAGAAGAGGAATCTAATGGAAGAATGGATCTGGATAAAAGGCCCTATTTGGCAGACCCCAATTTTCTTAATGACATGTCCATCCGGACCATTGGATCCGTCAGTTCGTCAAAGGTAGTCTATGAGGTTCCTTTCCTGAAAAAGGTCAATCCAGTCCCACCAAAGACGAGAATTGATTTTGAGGTCTTTCTAGATAAATCAATTCAATTGACGAAAACCATCTTGCAGGTACACGAAGCCAACTACTGTTTCGGTATTCTTAGAAATGATAGGGTTTGGAGCGGCAACAATGGGGAGTTGATCGTTTTGGGCATTACTTTGCTACAGAAAAGCTATGCCAAAAGAGACCTGACCATTTACCAGGAAAATGATTTTCATTTTCTTGCCCCTGAATTCAGTAGGCGTAGCAATAAATTACCCGATAAAAGATCTGATCTATATGGCTTGGGGGTCCTGTTGCATTTCTGGTTGACCGGAACACATTTCATCAATGCAGCGGACAAACAGGAAGTTTTGCACAAACACCTGACCGAAACCTATTCCATCGAACATTTAGACCTGCAATGGCGAGATACCGGGATTTACAATATTATAAGGGGGCTGGTTGAGAAAAATCCCGATGAGAGATACCAAACGGCCCATGGCGTGCTTAAGGATCTGATTGGTTTGAAATCGGGACTTGACAAGAACGAGCCTTTGGTTTATGAACAATTGAGCCTTTCATACAACCCGGGTACTTTTTGTTTTTCTGATACACTTCTTGAAAGGGAAGTTGCTCTTGAAAAGCTTAACAGTATATATAAGGAAATATGTAATGGTGCCTCGGCGGTTGTTTTTTTGGAAGGACCGTCGGGAATTGGCAAAACCAGTCTCGGAAAAACCTTCGAGTCGACCATTGCCGATGCCAGTACCTTATTTTCCATTGGTGGATTTGACGAAGGACATTCTACACCCTACAGGGCATTTCAACAGGCGTTTCACAATATTGCACAACGGATTTTGTTGAAATCCGGAAAAAGCCACGCTGAGGTACGTGATGTTTTTATGTCTGGCCTTGGGTCGGATCTCACTGCCCTTTTCCAAGTTATTCCCGATTTAAAGGAGCTCACCGGTAATCTACCCGAACCAGAACCTTTGGATCCCTTGGAAACTGGAGACCGTTTCGTTAATCTTTTTGCAAGATACTGCCGGACCCTTGATGGAATCGGGTTAAAACGTGTGGTGTTCATTGACGACGTTCAATGGTCGGACCTTTCGTCACTCAAGTTAATAGAATATATGGCTTGGGCTCCGATCTCCAGGGTGATGTTCGTGTTGTCCTTCAATCCGGAGGGGCTCACCGAGGACCACCCTTTACGGTGCTTCCAACGGTCACTTGAAAAATCAAAAAAAGGGGCCCCGGTGATCAAACTCCATAACCTTGGGGAAGAGGCTACCTATCAAATGGTTGCGGACGCCTTATCGGAAAAAGGGGAGAGAATAAGGGAATTCAGTCGTTTGGTATATAAAAAGACGGATGGTAATCCACATTATATCAAACTTTTTTTAAAATCGCTCCGAGAGGATAATGTACTAACCTACGATATGTCTAGCTATCAATGGCAATTCGATCTTGGACGCATTAAAGTACAGGAAATGGCCGATAACGTATTGGCCATCCATGAAAAACAATTGTTGTTACAATCCTATCAAGCACAGGTTTTGCTCAAGGTAGCCGCATATGACAACGGGAAATTCAACATTCCTTTGCTTGCTTCGGTTTGCAAATTTCCAGAGGAAATAGTGACCCTTTTGTTGGAGCTGTTGACCGAATCGGGCCAACTTTCTAAATTGGAATCCAAACCGATCACCTATACCTTTGGCCATAACCGAATCCAACAAGCCGCATTCCATCTTAACGTTCCCGGATTCGAACTTTCCAATGAAGCACTTCATTTTGCAGTGGCCCGTTTTCATCTGGAACAAGGGGATTTCCAGCAGGCCATTCAATTAAACCAATTGGTGGAGCATTTGATCCAATCCAATGCACTTTTGGAGCTTGATACTACAATCAAGTCTCTTGGTTTCATTTTACAGGCAGGTCGACAGGCGAATGAATCCAACGCTCCCAATACGGCATTTCAGTATCTGGGGTTTGCAAAGGAACTTCAAGAACGGTTCAAGTTGGAGACCTACACCTTTGAAGTGCTCTATGGGCTGGCAAAGGCCTCTTATTTGTTGGGTAGAATTGAAGAAGGAAGGTGCTTTGCCGACAAAGCTCTAAAGTGTGTGGCTACTAGGGAACAGCAAGGTGAGGTCTATCTGTTGAACCTAAAATTCCAAGAAGCCTATTCCCTATATAATGAAAATTATTTGGAAGGAGTCGAGGCCCTGAATGCCCTTGGGACCACATTCAATACAAACTTTGGGGTTTCTGATATCGATTCTGAATATCGCAAGTTCTGTGCTGCTTTGCCGGATGATCTTCGTTTGATCATTGGTAAAAAGTTCAGGGCGACCCATGAGAACCAATATGTTCTTGAAGTTTTGGTAAACATGTGTACCTCGGCCCAACGGAATAACCAGGATATCTATGCTTTGATCCTACTTAAATTGGGAAATCTTATAGTGGAGTTCGGATGTAACGAATCGACACCTTTCGTGCTATCGCATCTGGGATCACTATTGTGCTATCGCTATGGTTCCTTTGAAATTGGGGTACAACTTGGTGGTCTCGGACTTGAACTCTTGGATCAAGGGGATTCGGATAAGTATTATTCGAAAACACTTTCTGTTTACCACTGTGGATTGGGTCCACTGCAATTTGACTACTTGGCCCTAGACCGAAGGTTGGAGCCCGAAATCGAGTATTGTGTTGATAGAGGAGATATTCATGGGGCACAGAACCTACATTATGCCAAGATTCGTAACCAGTTGTTATTGGGAGACAATCTCGGGGAGATCCTTCGATTTTGTAATGATACGTTGGATACAGGTAGCATCTTCAATAGTGAAGTTTATATAGCCCAACTGCAACTCTTTAAAACCATAGCACTAACTCTTAGGGGCTTTGATTCAAAAGACGCAGTCCAAGCCAATTTAAGGGCCTTGGAATTGTTGGATGAATGTAATTGCAAAGGGGCACGGGCAACCTATCATATCCTGATGGGGTGGGCCTTTTGTTTGAACGGTGAGTTTGAAAGGACTTTACAATACTATAGACATCATGGGCCGGAACTGGAATATGCAACGACCGAGCCCCAATTTTTCCGTTACCAGATCGTACTGTCTATATGCGAACTGATGACCGAGGAAAACCTTAATGGTGTGTTGTTGAACCGTATCGTTTCAAGACAAGGGCACCTGAAAAAATGGTCCGAAACCATGCCCGATAATTTTAAGGCGGAATTCAATATTGTAGAACTGTTACTTTCTTGTAAAGTAGGGGATTTTGACAATTTGACTTCTAAAATAGAGGAAACCCTCCGTTGGACAGAAAAGGGGAATCAAATTGCAGTTCGTGCCCTCTTGACCAATGTATTGCATTTAGCCTTGCCAGAGGCCGATTTTAGTTTCTTGAGGCATGCACTCAAGAACGAATCCGATCGGACCTTTGTTAAGTGGGGCGTGTATCGAGATGGTCATTCATCATCCTTGGATATGCAAAATGCAAAGCTTGGGCTCAACCCCAACAAGAATAGTTTCGATTTTCAGAGTCTTATTAAAGCGACGCAGACGATTTCTGCAGAAGTCAACAAAGAAAGACTCGTGCAAAACCTTCTAAAAATCGTGATGGAAAACGCAGGGGCAGATAAGGGTGCCTTGATCTTGTCAAATGGCGGCGACTTGACGGTTCCTGAATTCATAGATCTAACAAGATCGTCCATGGAATTTTTTACCGAATCCAAATTGGACGATTGCCATTTCCTGCCAATTGGATTGATTGAACATGTGGTTATCAACAAAAAGGAGTTGTGCATTGAAAATCTAGCCAACTATTGCAGCAAGGAAGAAGATGTCCTTACGGACAATACTGGTTCCATGTTGCTTATGCCACTCATGAAGCAGGGAGATCTTGTAGGGGTACTATTCGTGGTCAATAGCCAGGTTAAAGGTATGTTCACCGAGGGAGGATTGGAAGTCCTAAGAATAATAGCTTCCCAGGCAGCTATCTCCATTACAAATTCCATGCTCTATGAAAAGGCCTTGACTCTCAACCAGGAACTTGCTGCATCTGAAAAGGAACTCGCCAAGCTTAACCAGGCCCTAGAGGAAAAAATCAGGGAAAGGACCCAGCATCTGCACCACGAAATCGAAATGAGAAAGGAAGCGGAACGGGACCTGATTTTTGCAAAGAATGATGCGGACAACGCCAATCGGGCAAAATCGCAGTTCCTTGCCAACATGAGCCATGAGATCAGGACCCCTCTTAACGCCATTGTAGGATTTTCACAAATCCTTTCCAATCAGAGCAAGTCCCTCGAACTGACCAATTCCTTTAGAAGGTATCTCAATAACATTTATCAAAGTGCCGATTCCCTATCGGAAATTATCAAGGATATTTTGGATCTTTCCAAAATCGAGGCAGGGAAAACAGCACTTGCGGTAGAGGATCTGGATTTGAGACAATTGATTTTTTCTGTGTATCGAATTCAAAACAGCCTTGCTAAATCCAAAGGCGTAAAAGTGATTTACAATCTGGCCCCGGGAACGCCACGTTATATTCGATCCGACCGCGGTAAAATAAAACAGATTTTAATGAACATCGTGG
Organism: Allomuricauda sp. M10; assembly: GCF_020782875.1. Taxonomy (GTDB): domain Bacteria; phylum Bacteroidota; class Bacteroidia; order Flavobacteriales; family Flavobacteriaceae; genus Flagellimonas. Next base: position 254,303 of record NZ_JAJGBN010000005.1, read on the forward strand.
GGAATGCCGTAAAGTTCACTCCCTGCCATAATAGTGTAAAACTAGGACTGTGTGCGACTGAAAATGCCCTGGTGTTCACCATCTCCGATGAAGGAATTGGGATACCGGAGTCCGATCTGGAGCGAATTTTTGAACCGTTCATGCAATCGGATGCAGGTATGGACAGAAAGTACGGAGGTACTGGACTTGGATTGGCCATTACCAAAAGCTTGGTCGATATCCTTGGAGGAAAACTGTCTGTGGAAAGCGTGGAAGGGTCGGGTACCTGTTTTACGGTCCAAATCCCATATGAACCTGCCGGCCCCTTGCAATTTGATTCCCCTGAAACGTTATTGGCAAATTATAAGGTCCCACAAAACAGAAGAATATTGGTAGTGGAGGATAATCCCATGAACCAAGAAATGATCCGTGCCCTTTTCTCGGAATTGGGTTCGGAAATATTGCTGGCCAACAATGGAAAGGAAAGTATTGCCATGACCAAACAATTCCAACCGGACATCATCTTTATGGATATCCATATGCCGGAAATGGACGGTTTCGAAACCCTGAAGTTGGTCCGTAAAATCAATGCAAAGGTTCCTGTGATAGGATTGTCGGCCGATGCTTTTAAGGAGCACCAGGATGCGGCACTTAAAGCGGGGTTCGCCGACTATTTGACCAAACCCATCCAGTTAACAAAAATTGTGGGTATTCTCAAGGAACATTTACCTGACTCAAATAAAAAAATTCCCAAAAAAGTTCCGGTCTTGGATGAAGACCAGAAGAACCATAAACTTTGGGCCTTGGAGACCATAAGGAGCCTGCCCATTTTTGAAACCGAGAAATTGGTCGAAGTGGCTGCAACATTGGGGGAAATTCTTCCCCAAGAATCCCTTAACAGATTGGAGGATGCCATTTATACCGGGGACGAAAGGGCCCTGCAAGAATTTTTAACGGCCTCCATGCATGTATAGTGATACTTCGATTCTTATCGTTGATGACAATAGGCAGGTCCTTGAACTAGTAAAACATGTCTTGGGTGAGGAAGGCTATGATATTTCATTCATCCCAAAGGGCCAATTTCTTTTTCAACGGTTGAATGCCAAACACTTTGATTTGGTCCTTTTGGATATCAACCTGCCCGGTATCAGTGGATTTGAATTGTTGGCCGAGATCAGGTCAGAACCGTCCTTTGAAATGCTTCCAGTTATTGTCATCAGCGCGGAAGAGGAGGACGAAACCCTGGCCAAGTGTTTTGATCTTGGAGCCAATGATTATATAAAGAAGCCCATTCATCACGAAATCTTAAAGGCAAGGGTCCGTTCAGTGATCTCAGCCTCAAGGTTCCACCAAAGTGCGATACTTGCACAAAAGCAAGAAGCATTACGGGCAAGGATGAAAATGCTTTCCTCCCAAATGAATCCTCATTTCATTTTCAATTCATTGTCGTCCATACAAGAGTTTGTCCTGGCGAATGAAACGGAAAAAGTCTTGGATTATCTTTCCGAATTTGCTGGTCTTATGCGTCAAAATTTAGAAAACTCGGTCCTGCCCCACATCACCCTCTCCAATGAGATCAAATTTTTGGATACCTATCTGAAGTTGGAAAGAACGAGGTTTAACAAGGTTTTTGACTATGATCTTCAAATTAATGTTGAAGAACCTGAAAACATTATGGTTCCACCAATGCTTATCCAGCCTTTTTTGGAAAATGCGATTATCCATGGCCTTCGCAAATCTCCCCGACCCGGTCAATTGCTTTTGGAAATTTGGGAAATGGAGGAATCTCTTCATTGTTCCATAATGGATAATGGTGTAGGGAGGGAGTCTGCCTCTCTGGTTCCCAAAAATGGACATCGTTCGATGGCAATGTCGAATATCGAAGCCCGGATGGAATTGTTGAATATGGAATTTGGGGAAAATGTGTTCAGCGTCAGGGTCGAAGATCTGAAACGGGACAACGAACCTATCGGGACCTTGGTTACCCTTCAGATGCCAAACGATTTACATTAATTTCTTTAATAAAGCCTCTTTTTTCCTGACCGATACATCAACATGGGATCCATCCTTTAAAATCAGATATCCTCCCTTTCCTTTGATATACTTTTCAACATGGCCCAAATTGACCATATGCGATTTATGGACTCTAAAAAAATTAAAGGATGCCAATAATGGTTCGAAATCACCCAATGGCTTGGATACCATGATCATTCTTCCGTTGTCAAGGTAAAAATTGGAATAGACGTGATTGGCTTCCACACGAATCAGGCGGTGGGCCTCGATAAAGTCTATGCCCTCTGAGGAACGCAAGGCAATCTTGGTCTGGTTTTTATCCTGCAAATGGATATTTTCCCTAAGAACTTGGTATTCTTCCTCTCGGGAAGGTGCTTGCTTTGCCAAGATTTTGGCGGCACGGGCCACCGCTTGTTTGAGTTCCTGGATATTGATCGGTTTCAAGAGGTAATCCAAGGCGGCATATTTGATCGCATTGATGGCATAGAGGTCATGCGCCGTTGTGAAAATCACTTCAAAGGGCGGTTCCTCAAAATGATCGAATATGTTAAACCCATTGCCGTCAGGCATTTCGATATCCAGGAATACCAAATCGGGTTGTTCCAACTTGATGAGTTCAACTGCCTCGCCTACAGAATATGCATGGCCTATAAGGACAATCTCGGGACAAAAAGTAGCAAGCATTTTCCCCAAGATGTCATGGTGCCTCTGTTCGTCATCGACGAGGATCGAGCGTATTTGGAGAGTCATGGTTGGCAATGTTTGAATAAAACGCTTAAATATAGCAGATTTAATAGAAATATTTCTATTTTGTATTCATAATCAAGGAATTGTAAATGATATTGGGAATAGGGAGTATTGCACCTGATTTTAAGGCGGACACCACAGAAGGGATTATCCATTTCTACCGGTGGCTCGGTAGGTCGTGGGGATTGCTTTTTTCGCACCCGGAAGACTATACCCCGGTTTGTACGACGGAACTAGGAACGGTCGCCCAATTGGAAAGGGAATTCACAAGTAGGAACGTAAAAGCGATTGCCCTAAGTGTGGATACGTTGGAGGCCCATAGGGATTGGAAAATCGATATAGAAAATTCCATGGGTGTTGATGTACGATTTCCTATCATAGCAGATGCCGATGGCGAAATTGCCCATTTGTATGGAATGATTCCCATAGGGGCCACCGATAAAAGGACCGTTCGTTCAGTCTTTATTATCGATCCGGACAAGATTATCCAACTACACCTTACCTATCCTTCGTCCATTGGACGTAATTTCGACGAGATATTACGGGCCATCGATGCCCTTCAATTGCATGCCGACCATCAAGTGTTGACCCCTGCCAATTGGAAACCCGAGGAAGATGTCATCGTAGACCCCCAAATGCCCAAAGATCTGGTCAATACCAAATTTCCTGAACGACGCGTCCAAGGAGCACCTTATCTTCAATTTTCAAAGGACCCTTCAAAAAAATAATCTCTTGTCGTAATGCTTCATCAATGCACAGCCATTGAAGGTTCAAGGCCATAATACATGGTCGTGTAGGTATAGGTCGCAAAGTAGTTTTTGGGTCGCCCTATTTTTTCCATAGTGCCTTTTTTAATGACATTCCTTGGATGGTCATTCCAGGAAGGCTCAAAATTTATCGAAACACTTATAGGATATTGATCTCCCATGCCAGACTTTCTAGGGAAAATCGCAGCATTAAAACATTTTGGCAACAATAGGATAAAATGGGTCGGTGCTTTCCAAGAATTTTAGGATGTGTTAAAAATCAATTTGAAACCTTCACAAATCCACCTTTATGAAATCTACCATACATGCAAAACAAGGCAAGAAAACCGCCAAGCTCCCACTTAGCGGATTTGAAATCGATAGGCATACTGCCATAGTGATCGTAGATCCCCAAAATGATTTTTTGAGCCCAAAAGGGGTTGCTTGGGGTGCCGTTGGCCAAAGTGTCCTGGAAAATAATACCATTGAAAATATAGAAACCCTTTTTCGTTTGGGTTCGGAAAATGGCATTCATGTGTTTATCTCACCACATTACTATTATAAACATGACCATGGTTGGCAATTTGAAGGCACCTTGGAGAAACTCATGCACAACATTGGTATGTTCGATCGGGAGGATCAATTGAACATGAATGACTTTGAGGGATCTGGAGCGGACTGGTTGGAACAATATAAACCCTATATCACAGATAAGGAGAAAGTAACCATTTGTAGCCCACATAAAGTATATGGGCCCGAGAACAATGACTTGGCCCTACAACTGCGTAAACAGAAAATCGATAAGGTAATCCTTGGGGGTATGTCAGGAAACCTATGTGTGGAATCCCATATGCGTGAATTGTTGGAATCCGGGTTTGAAGTAGCCGTAGTTGGGGATGCCACGGCATCCGCAAAATTGCCTCACCTCGATGGGGATCAAGCGGCACAGACCAATTATGCCATGATGGCGAGTGAGGTATACACTACAAGTGAATTGGAAGAGATCCTGGATGCCCAACGGATCCTGGCCGAAGAATGATCAGTCTACATGTGGGCGAGAAAAAGATGTTTTTTCATTAGTGTTTGATTTAGTTGTGAGAGGAGGCGAAGTCCAGTCGCCTCCTCTTTACCAAAGATCATGAACCGATTAACTATTTAGGGGAAAGGACTTAACGCATAAAAATCCAAGAGATGTACCAAGAAAACAACATTAATCGCATTCCATTGGTATTCAAGACCGATGAAGGCAGGAATTATCTCGAATTCCATGTCAATGGGCTGCTTGCCTCCATGGAATATCAAATTAAAGGACATCAAATCAGTGACTTCAAAAAGCTTAAGATCGATAAAAAACTGGATAAGGAAGCAGTGGGTAACGCACTGATGGAACGGATAATGGATTATACCCATAGAAGTGGATATGCAGTAATCGCCACATGCCCAGAGCTGAGAAAATTCATTAAAAAGCGACCACGATACCAAAGATTGGTTGCAGAGGAAATAGCCCCTTTAACTTAACAATGATAGTACAAGACCAATAAGAACAATTACAAACCATCAAAAAACATATTATGGAAACCATTTTAGAGAAAAAAAACGACCTCAATCCAGATCTTTGGTTCGCCAAGTACGGAAATTATCTTTTTGCCATGGCCAGATTGAAATTGCCCGAGGACAAAGTGGAGGACATTGTCCAGGATACTTTTTTGGCAGCTCTCGGTTCGGCACCTGGCTTCAAAGGACTTTCGAGCGAACGAGTTTGGTTGACCTCTATATTGAACCATAAGATAATGGACCATTATCGCAGATCCTTCTCAAAAAAAGGACGGGCCATACACACGGCAATTCGGGTAGCCGATTATCCTGATTGGCACGATTGGGACGGAGCCACCAACGGGCTCGAACACAGTGATGTGAACGATTATCTGGACGCCATTGAACTCGATTTGGTCCTGAATTCAGGTATGGATCAGTTGGGAAGCAGGGAACAACAGGTACTGAAAATGAAAATCAAGGGATTTAGCACCGAGGCGATTTGCGATACATTGGATATCAATAAGGTAAATGCATGGGTGGCCCTTAGTCGGGCTAGAAAGAAAATGAAAAATTACCTCGCAGAAAATTGGTAATGGCCAAAATAAAGCAATACATGCAAAATCTTTGGTTTCAAATCCAACTGGCTTTTTATAAGCTTGGGAATGGGCATATCCAATTGTGGAAAAGAAAAAATCAAGGAATCAATAACGAAAAATCGAATTAAAATGGACAAGAGATTACCACTGCCCCCTTTTACGAAAGAATCGGCAAAAATAAAGATACAGTTGGTCGAGGATGCTTGGAACAGCCAGGACCCGGTAAGGGTCTCAATGGCCTACACCTTGGAAAGTGAATGGCGAAATCGCTCGCAATTTATCAATGGGCGCGAAGAAATTCAAAGGTTCCTGACGGACAAATGGAAAAAAGAGTTGGACTACAAGCTTAAAAAGTCCTATTGGGCCCATTCTGATAATAGGATCGCCGTTCGATTTGAATATGAATACAGGGACCTGACCGGACAGTGGTACCGTGCATACGGGAACGAGAATTGGGAATTTGACCACAATGGATTGATGCAAAAAAGATATGCCAGTATCAATGACTTGCCCATTGAAGAACAGGAGCGTCGTCTTGTCTAGGTAGGCTTCCAATAAGGTGTCACGGTTAGAATGGAAAAGCGGTGATGATAGCAATTCCAGGACATTGTGCCCATTTATCCAAAGCATCAGGCAAAGGACAACGATAATTTAGTGCCAAATTTTAAAACAATTCAATATGAAAACAAAAATGACTTTTAGTCCAAAAAAATGGTTTGCCCTTGCTCTCGGGCTAATTCTGACCGGCATGGTTTCCATGCAGGCACAATCCCATAGCTATAGTGCCGATGATAGCATGATAGCCCTGGAAGGATACAGCCCAGTGTCCTATATCTATAATGGTAAGGCACAATTGGGAAAGAAGGCCTTTAAGACCACCTATGATGGAATGACCTACTATTTTGTGGATCAGAATCAACAGAAGAAGTTTCAGGCTAATCCTAAAAAATATCAACCGCAGTATGGGGGTTGGTGTGCCTTTGCAGTTTCCTTGGGAGGGAAGTTCCAGCCAGACCCTAAAAGTTTTAGGGTAATCGATGGAAAGCTATACATGTTCACCATTAACCTGGAAGGCGATTTTGTCAAGGTATGGGAAAAAGAAGGCAAGGAAAAGCATATAGCCCAAGCGGACAAGAACTGGAAAAGCATGGGGAAATTTACAACCTTTTAATAACATATCGGAAAACTTTATTTTCCAATAAAATACTGCAATTGCCGCAACACCGACTGACCCAACTCTTCAAGCCATAGGTCGGTGCCAGCGGCTTTTTTGGTTTATTATGGCAATGAATCAGATCCTTTGGATTATCTGGATTCTTACCGTAATCCAAACCTGCAAATTCTCAATAGAGTAGGGTGGCATCCGTTTTTGGAGCCACCCTTTATGTAGTTGGGACAAGTGCTACCTAAGAGGCTCTTTTTTTTTGACCGCCCTTCGCCGATGTCTTAAATAAGGTTTTTCCTGAAATGCATTGGATAGGATAGTTACGATTGGAAAAACCTTATTCCGAGATTCCCTTTTCATGGTGCCAAATCCCTGTTTTGGCAGTTTCGATTACATAATCCGAAAAGGATATCGGTTTGCGTTTCAATATGTTTTCAATGTCATGGGTAACCTCCGAAACCGTTGAGTTTCCCAATACCTCGGTGAATAGGTACTCTATCAACCAAACAAAATCATCGGGAATCCCTTCTTCCTTCAATGCCGATACATAGTGTTCCATGCTGATGGGTTCAAAACCAATTGTGCGACCAGTGGTCTTGGCTATCAATTCGATTACTTCCTGGAAAGACAGAGTAGATGGGCCCGTAAGTTGATAGATTTTTCCATTGTGTTCAGTATGCAACAATGCCTCAACCACCACATCGGCGATGTCACCGGTGTCTACAAAAGGAATTGGAACATTTGCTTGGGGCAAATACACCATTCCCTGTTGGATTGGATCCAATAGGAAACTTTCACTAAAATTTTGATTGAACCAACTCGCCCTGACTATGGTATGGTCCAAGCCGGAATGAATGACAACCTGCTCACAAAGTTCGGCTTCTCGCTCGCCCTTTCCGGAGAGCAGTACCACTTTTTTAACCTCCATTTTCATAGCGAGGGCAATTAGGCTTTCGATTGATTTCAATGCTCCTGGTACGGCCAGATCGGGTTGGTAGCTAATGTACATTTTGTCCACACCCTCCAAGGCATTTGGCCATGTGTCACTGTTTTCCCAATCAAAAGGAGGCAAGGAAGACCTTGAGCCGATTTTCACGTCTTGGTTTAAATGGGATAAGCTTTTAACTACTTTTCGGCCCGTTTTTCCAGTGCCGCCTAAAATCAAATAAGTGTCTTTTTTCATGATCTATATTATTAATTAATGAGTGTTATTTTTGAAGTTGTGCTATGATCAAAAGGATGAACGATCCTAGGGAACAAAGGGTCCTGATCCAATGAAGTTGGTTCCATGGATTTTCAAATCGGTTTCTCAAGGTACTTAGGTCCGCCTCCGAAAGATGATTTAGATCCGCCTTGTTCAGCATTTCATTTAAGGGAATGTTACCTAAAAGGGTCACAAAGGTTACACCAATGATAAAGAGAGCAGCTGATGACAAATACAGCCAGAACAATGGGTGCTGTTGCCCCAGTCCCCAATTTTGATATAGGTTGACAATATGGGCGAAAAAAGGCCCGAAAAAGACGATAAGAAAGGTCGGATTGATGATGGCCCGGTTCATTTCCTGAAAGGATTGTAGATAACCCAAGTCATTTAGTTGACCAATGCCTGGGGTTACCGCATTTGTCCAAGTATAACATAGACCTGCGGTGAGACCGGACAATAGTAAGGTTACAAATGTTGAAATGGTTGGAAGGGTAAAGGTCATTGCTTTGCATTTTAGGGTTGAATGGTTTCAATCACCATGCAAAGCTCATGGAAGCGGCCAAAAGATATTTATTTCAAAGGGAGTTTGATCTGTTCGAAAGGGAGTTTACTTGATCTGGCTGGGACGGTAACCAAATTTCTGTTCAAAGGCATTGGAAAAAGAACTCAGGCTATCGTATCCTACATGCCAAGCAGCTTCCTGAACTGTAGCTGCTTGGTCACGAATCAATCTATGGGCGGTAACCAAGCGTTCATTTTGTAAATATTTGAAAACGGGTAAGCCGAAAAGTTCCTTAAAGTTTTTTTTGAGACTATAACTGTTCAGGCCTATTTCCCGAGACAATTCGGACAAGGAGGGTGGATTGTCAAGATGATCCAGTAATATTTGCTTTGCACGGTATAATTTTTCCCTTTCAATGGGATTGATGTTCTCGGTCTGAAGAGTGGCCAACTCCCCAAAAAAATGTGAAAGTAGAGCGGTCATCTGGCTCCGGAAAAACATCATCTTGGTCTTACCGTGATACTTCATATGGAAAACGGCATCCACGATGCGGTCCATTTCAGGGGTCATCCAGAAATGGGGACCCTCAACAAAATGATCCCTAGGGTTCACCAACTCCTTCAGCAGGGTCATGAAGATTTCCCCTTCCTCATAGGGCAGTTTATTCAAATTTCTGGCTGAAGTGGCAATGAGGATACATTGCAATGGTTTTTCCGCAGCAACCGTATGTGCAAATTCCACTTTTTCATCTGCATAAAAGGACAATGCCAACCCCTTTGTATGTTGAAATTGCCTTTCTTGATCCGGATACTTTACCGATAGGTCAACATTGCCAGAACCATAAAAAGCCACAGCGATCACAGGCTCATCAAAATGACAAGAATCTATTGTAACCTCCGTTGCGTATGCCTCTTCGACCAAAATGGTAAAATCGTTGATGTCAATGAATTCACGGGTCATGGCCTAATATATTTCCTTTTCTAGTAAGATAAGCAAAATCGAAGGATATTCCATTCCCCAATGAATGGTCGTCGATATACTTTTAAGTTCCTATCGGAACGATGGTGCACTCGTTGATGCTAAAATAATGGGTATTGGGAGTTCAATTTTCCTTCCTTTTGACGACTCCTATCTAGAACACTAAATTTTAAGAATGAAACGATTTGTCAGGTACACCAGTATTTTTTTAGGTACCGCCCTGGTTTGGGGGGGTATCTGTTATTTGGCCAGTGATCATGGTTGGTATTATGTGCCCAAGGCTGAAAATGCACATACCAATTCCTTTGTCTTGGCTGCAAAAAATGAAATTGAAAAAGGTTTTAAGGGCAGTTTTGCAATGGCTGTGCTGGAAAAGGGAAAGGTGAAAGCTGAATTTTTCCATTCCTCTGGAAAAAAAGTCGACCGAAATACCCTCTTTCAGGTAGCTTCCCTTTCTAAAATGGTTTCTGCCGTTGGAGTGATGAAATTGGTAGAAGAAGAGAAAATCGATTTAGATGTCCCCGTAAACCAATACCTTACCAGATGGCAATTGCCACCTAGCGAATTCAATAATGAAGAGGTCAGTACAAGGGGTTTGTTGAGCCATACTTCTGGACTTACGGATGGATTGGGATATTCCGGTTTTAGGAGTCGCGATTCTGTACAGACACTGGAAGCCTCGCTAACCAATACCTTGGACGCAGACAAGGGTGTTTCCGGACAGGTCAAAGTCGGGGTTGCACCAAACACGGAATGGCGGTATTCCGGTGGTGGCTATACGCTATTACAATTGTTGGTAGAAGAACGGAGCCAGGAAATCTTTACGGTCTATATGACGGAAAAAGTATTGGAACCCTTGGGCATGGTGCATTCCTACTATGAACTTCCGGAATCGGCATATTCTAAGTTGACAGACTTTTATAATGCAGATGGCTCTGAGGCACCTCATTTCTATTATACCTCTTTGGCGGCTACATCCCTTTATAGTTCCCTGGCCGATCTGGAAACGTTTTTTCAGGAATTTACACCCAAAAATAACAAGCTCTTAAAAAAGGGGACCCTTGACGAAATGCAAAAGCCCATTGGTTATAAAATGGGAGTTCCCACCTATGGCATGGGTATTTTCTTGTTCGCATCCTTAGATAGCGGGAAGTATATCATTGGCCATGATGGAATGAGCTCACCGCCTATCAATACTGCTTTGCGAATTAATCCGGATACGGGTGATGGCATCATTTTTTTAGAAACGGGAGATGCGGATTTGGCGACCAGATTAGCCAGTGATTGGGTATTCGTGACCACAGGCAAAGTAGATAATCTCCTGTACTTGATGCAACTTGAAAAAAACCTAAAAATATTTGGTCTGGGCCTCCTGGTTCTTTTGTTGGCAACTATGCTTATTGGGATTGCCCGAAAAGGTAGAATTAGAACTGGCGTTTAATCTTTCACGTATAGTGATCTGGTTCAGTTATTGCCTACCGATCCCACATTAACAAATGGAAACGTATTTGATTCATTTTAATTTGTGGCATAAAAGGGAATTAAAAAAAGTAGGCATCAAAAAAGATTGTTTGTAGGTAAATCCATGAAACCCTAGTTTTGGTAATGGAGAGTAGAATTGGGCTTGATGTAGGTGTTGACTTATCGAAAAAAATATCCAAAAAATGAACAGGATGGGAAAAGGAATATTAATAGGGTTATTCTGCCTTGTGCTATCCTGTGGTGGTCAGGAAGCAAATGATTTTTTCACAGTGACGAAAATAGAAGCAGGAAAAGATGGTAAAACGTTATTCTTATTGGATGGGGAAGGGGATGAGTTTACCACTGTGATCAGTATTCCCAATGGGAATTATGCAGAAGTAAACGTTGGCGACAAAGTCAAACTGGATGTTGCTGAAGTTTTGGACACCAATCCCATGATCTTGATTACCAGATCTGTTGTGGTGTTGAAATAAATATTTAAGGGACATATAAAACGTAATTTCTATCTCCAAAATAATCAAGGCTAAAACAAAATACACGTTTTTAGGTTCCTTGACGAAGAAAAAGGGAAGTTTTCTTGGTGATAAAAAAAGGCTAATCAATATCTGCCTTGTAGTAATGAATTTTTGTTGTATTGGAACCACTGTTTGTAATAGGATGTATAAAGTCAGCTATTGCAAATTTAAGTTTGTACGTTTTTATTGAAAACAAGTATTCATTTTTTCGAATTTCAGTTAAGAGTCAAATCTGTTGTGATGTTGGTGGGGTGATTTTGGTACCCACCTATTTACCAATGATCAGATTAGCATGGTTTAGGAAAAAAGAAATACTTAAAAATCTTAGAATCTATTGTTATTAATTTTCTTAAGATCGAAACCTTGATCCTATTGTTTGTTTTAATTTGAGTAGGAATTGCTACATTTAATATCTGAAAGTCCAAACATCATATGAAGATATCCCCTGGGATGTCCTGATTAAGGAATAAATATCTAAACTTCTAATTTTTAAGTGGTTGCGCGGATAATTTCCTGTTTTGCCACCCCACTTTAAAATTTAAATATCACCTCAAATCCCTGCAACCCCTGATTGCAGGGATTTTGTTTTTGGATTACTACTAAACTGAAAGGATTTGTAGTTCATTTAATTATATGAACGTGAACAAAGCAAATTTTTGCTTCCTTTTAGGTTATCCAGAAGAATTTTTTGTGTGGCCCATACTATCCATTTCGCAAACTATCAAAAACCCCGGTAAGTATCTCGGTCAATTTATCCTCATAAACAGGTTTTACCACGTATCCGGTGAGTTCCTCAAACTCCTGTGCCCGTTTTAGGTCGTTGGAATCGTTGGAGGAGGTGACCATAAAAATATTCACATGTTCATTGGGCAGCTGAGGCTTCAATTTTTTGAACTCGGCCAAAAATCCCCACCCATCCAAAAAAGGCATGTTGATGTCCAAAAGGATGACATCCGGAAGGCTTTCTTTTTGTTTTACACATCCGCCGATAAATTCAATGGCCTGTTCCCCATCAGTAAAGGAATTGACCATAAGTTCATCAGACAGTTTATTCAAGATTTTCTTTGTGACATAGAGATAAACCTCGTCGTCATCCACCAATAAAATGCTCGATTTTCTCATAAGTTGCTAAATTTGATTTTAAATGAGGTGCCCACCCCTTCTTGGCTTTCGACCTGAACGGTGGCATTCAATGCTTCCAGTTGTGATCTAACGATAAAAAGCCCCATTCCCTTGCCCGAAATGTTCCGATGGAACCTTTTGTATAGTTTAAATAGGCTCTTTCCGTGTTTCTCCATATCAATGCCCAAACCGTTATCTTTAATATACAGAACTTTTCTGTTACCCTCCATCGCAGTTTCAAAAATAACGTGAGAGGCCACATCCTCCCTTTTATATTTTATGGCATTGGAGAGGAAGTTCTGCAAAATGCTCTTCATGAAAAAGCGGGACGATTTAAGGGTATGCCATGCGTCAAATTTATAGATTACCTCAAATCCTTCATCGCTATTTTTTAACAATGTCTCGGTAAAATCATTCTCTAGTTCCTTTACCATCAATAACAGGTTCAGATTTTCGAGTTTGAATTCCTTTTTGTTCAAAATGGACACATAAGTCTGTACATCTTCGGTAAGGGTAGATATACTGGTGGCGATTGACTCCAGTTTAGGGAACAGTTCCTTAAATGTGTTCTGGTCCTCTGTGTTTTTGAGCAAATCCACGATAATCGCCATACTGGACACGGGAGCTTTGAGATTATGGGCCACTACATAATTAAAATCTTCCAATTGCCTATTGCGGATCTGTAATCTTTCGTTCAATCGCTTGAAAAGAAGATTGGCCCGCTCCAATTCCTTTTGGCTTTTGACCAAGGCTTCTTTTTTGTCCTTGAGCCGTTCCAAAAAACTGTTCTTTTCCTTTTGGGAACGTGCATATCCCAAAGCGATCAACCCTATCAGAAGAGCAGTCAAGATATTGAATACCAGTAAGTTCCTGTAAATCGGTTTGAGGCGAAGATCCAGATAGCTTGGGGGTATTTCTTGGATGACGCCCCAACGGTTTTCGGTCACGATGTCTACCGGTTCAGAATAGCGGTCCATGCCCGTATCCCTTTCAAACCCTAGGTGTACGTTCTCATAGACCCATAGACTTCCATTCTCAACAAATACAGTATCTTTTTTAAAAAGGAGCCCATCAAGTTCAAGTCTCTTTTTGTCCAAAGAATCCTGTTGTGTCATCTGCGATTGAAAGGCGAGATCGTTGGCAGAGGTGTTGGATGTGATAATGTTGAACACATCATCCACCAAATAAAAGTGATCTTCAGAAATGCTGGATTTGAGACGCTCGAATATGCGACCCATTTTAAAGTTGATGACCACTAATCCAATCTCTTCATCATTTACATTAAAAATAGGGGCAACACCGCGTATAACAGGTTTGTGTGGAACCTCAATTTTACCATGTTCCTGGTTCAATTCTATGGGGCTCAAATAAATCTGCCCTTTTTTTAGGGAGAGTCCTTTTTGAAAATAGGGCCGTCTTGTCTTGCTTTGTGGAACGCCCTTGACCATTTCGCCTTCAGGGTTGCGCTCGTACCGCAATAGTTCATCACCATGAAGGTCAAGAAAACGGAGTTGGTCATAATCTTCTAGGCCTTCTATGGTATTCAGGTAGGGGTCTATAAAGGCAATTTCGGTTTCATCGGTTCCAAAGGTTATAGGATAGGCAATGTTGGACCAAAAGCGGGTATTGTGGATCAAGCTTTGGCAGAGATCTACCAAATGATAGTTCTTGTTGCTGATGTTCTTTTTTTGAACATGGGAAATGCTCGCCAACTGCTCCCGTTTTTGAAAACTGGCCCAGATCAGCGTCAGTACAAGTAGGGGGAAATAAAGTATTGCACAGGTCTTGAGTATTCTTTTCCACATAAATTATGGCATTGATCGTATTAATCCGTACCACAACCTTAATTGTAATGTATTGTCAGTTCAGTTGTAGGATATTTTCTATCGAATTTAATAATTTTTACAATAACGCGGACAATTATGTTAAATTATCGATGGATTAATCTTTTTTTATCGGTTTGTTAAACTTTGGACTGTTTTTTGGTATCTAAAATGGTTCAATTTTTTGCCATCACAGCGTTTGGGCATCGGATAGCGGTCAAATCTGGCCACCGAAACGACTTACCGCTTATCGATACTTTTTTTGCATTCGTCCACAGTTTTGGGCCTTTTAACTTTTAATTAAAATATGATAGGGCCAAATCCGTTTTTTTGTAAGTAGTTAATATGCTTGTTATGAACATTTTATTCATCGAGGATGACCTTATTGAGACCATGAAGTTCCAGCGAACGCTTTCCAAAATGGAATCCAAACATGTTTTGACCGAGGCAAAGAATGGGGAAGAAGCACTAGAAATTCTTCAATCTGGGAAGATGCTCCCCGATATTATTTTGCTAGATCTGAACATGCCGCGCATGAACGGGATAGAGTTCCTGGGAATTTTAAAGAGCCATCCCAAGATCAAATACCTCCCAACTATTGTCCTTACCACTTCCGAAAATCGTGATGATCTTTTGGAATGTTATAAAATCGGGATAGCCGGTTACATTATAAAACCGTTGAAGTACGAGGACTATGAGACCAAACTGAAAACCGTATTGGAATATTGGAATATCAACGAATTGGTGAAAGCCTAACAAAAAAGAGCGTTTCACAACAAAACTTACCGGGTAGGTAAACATTTTCCTACCTTCGATCTATAAAAGCCAGATTATGAAGGGGATAGTTTTTGCCGAATTCTTGAGCATGGTGGAAAGCCAATATGGCCTGGAAACCGTTGACAACATTATTGAAACTTCTAAGTTACCGTCTGAAGGGGTATATACCTCGGTAGGCACCTATGACTTTGGTGAAATGGTGACCCTATTGCAGCATTTGAGCCAGCGCGTTGGGGTGCCGGTGGACGATTTGTTGTACGCTTTCGGTCATTACCTTTTTCAAAGTCTGGTAAAAACACACCCAGAGGTGGTGCAAAGTTATAATGCTCCCATTGGCCTTTTGTACTCCATCGAAGACCACATCCATGTCCATGTAAAAAAATTATATCCAGACGCCGAACTACCTTCCTTTAAAATATTGGAAAAGACGGATACCTCCCTCTCCATGGTCTATGCTTCCTCAAGAGGACTGTATCGGTTGGCACATGGTCTCATCGTAAAATGTTTTGAGCACTTTGGCACTTCTGCCGATGTGAGCATCGAATTGTTGAATAAGAAGGGTACAGAGGTAAAATTTGATATTGTTCAACATGGAGCATAAGGAGATCCAAATATTGAAACGTGCTTTGGAAAGGGAGCGCAAGGCACGCAAACAAGCAGAAAGCATACTGGAATCCAAATCCAAGGAACTTTATGATACTTCGGAGCATTTAAAGCGTGCCAATGCCAAGTTGGAAGGTCTGTTGGAAGAAAGATCGGACGATATGGATGCCGCTTTTTTTAATATCATCGACCCCTATGTGGTCATGGATCTAGAGTTCAATGTACTAAGGGCCAATCGTTCCGCCAAAGAGTTCTTGGCTTTGGACCATAGCAAGGGAAATGTAAACCTTTCCAATTTTGTGCATCCTGATTTTGCACAATATACCGCGGAATCCATGCAAGCGCTGCTAGATGTGGGGTCCCTAAAGAACTATAGGGCCAAGATTGTACTTAGTGATGGTGCTGAAAAATATGTGCAGATCAATGCCAGCTTGATCTATGATAGAAAAGGTAGCCCCATGGCCGCTCAAGGGGTCATTCGGGACATTACCCAGGAAAAGGAAATTGAAGAACTGTTGTCCAAGCACAGAAAACAATTGGACATCATCGTGGAAAATTCGCCTTTGGGCATTGTGCTGAAGGCACAGGGGCAGATCGTTAAGAGCAATGTGGCCATTCAGGAGATGTTGGGATATTCACATGAAGAGCTTAAAAAGATCAGTACCGAGGATATTACCTTGGAAGAAGAGCTGGCGGAAACAAAAAGATTGATGGGAGAGATGGAGACCGGTAGGTTGGACCATTATACCATCAACAAAACCTATGTAAGAAAAGATGGTTCCCAGTTCATGGCTAAAGCGGCAGTAACCTCGGTGCGAGACACCAATAGTCCAATACATTATGAGGTTTTTATTGTTGAAGATGTAACCAAATCCATGAAAGCGGAAGCCCAATTGAAGGAATCTGAAAACCGATTGGCCACCTTGGTGAAAAATTTGGAAATGGCCGTGTTGTTGGAGGACGAGGATCGAAAAATGGCCCTGACCAACAAAAAATTCTGCGAAATGTTCGGCATTCAGGCACCACCAGAGGCATTGATAGGGATAGATTGTGCCAATGCGGCAGAAGATACCAAGACTTATTTTAAGGAACCGGAACAGTTTGTGACCGGGATAGAAAAGATCCTGAAAGAACGCAAAATGGTGCTTTCAGATGAGCTTGAAATGGTGGATGGAAGAATATTGGAACGCGACTATATTCCCATCATGATCGATGGTACCTATAAAGGGCATTTATGGTCTTACCGCGATATTACCTTGCGAAAAACCTACAAAAGGAACCTACAGATCGAAAAGGAAAAGTACAGTGGAATTATTGCGAACATGAACCTTGGACTGATCGAGATCGATAACGAAGATCGCATTCAGCTCGTGAATGAAAGTTTTTGCCAAATGAGCGGGTTCGGTAGAAAGGAGCTCATCGGGAAAAATTCCAAGAACATTCTTTCCATGACCAACAAGGCTGTAATTGACGAGGATAGTTTAAAGAAGATCAAGCAGCATGGAGATTCATTGGAAGTGGAAGTGCTCACCAAACAAGGAGAGACCCGTTATTGGTTGGTAAGTGCGGCCCCACGTTTTGATCAGGCCCAAAGAAAAATTGGTTTGATCGGTATCAATCTGGACATTACGGAGCATAAAAAACTGCAATTGGAAAAGGAAAACCTTATGGCCAAATTGGAAGCCAGTAACCAAAGCCTCAAGGAGTACGCCTATGTGGTATCGCACGACCTAAAATCCCCACTGCGCAGTATAGAGGCCTTGGCCAGTTGGTTAAAGAATGACTATTCAGGTACACTGGATCGGGCAGGAAAGGAATATCTGGATATGATCCAGGACAAGATCGAATCCATGGAAAATCTGATCAGTGGCATTTTGGCCTACTCCACGGCGAACACATCCGAGTTGAACAATACGGAGGTGGACCTGCATGAAGTGGTTTTGGAGATTGTAGAAAGTATATATATCCCTGAGCATGTAAAAGTAATCACTTCACAAAAGTTGCCCATTGTGGTTGCCGATAGGACCAAAATGAGACAATTGTTCCAAAATATCATCTCCAATGCCGTGGTACATATAGAAAAGCCGAAGGGTAAAGTTGAACTGAGATTTGAAGAAAAAACGGATTTTTGGGAGTTCTGCATCAAGGATAATGGTATTGGTATCCCCAAAAAATACCACGAAAAGATTTTTGAGATTTTCCAATCCGCAGGCGGAAGCAAGAAGTCCACAGGAATTGGGTTGTCCATAGTGAAAAAGATTGTCGATCGTTATCACGGTGAAGTGTGGATCGAGAGTGAGGAAGGAATAGGTACCGAATTTTACTTCACCTTAGAAAAGAATACTATTAAAAAGTCAGAAAATGAAGATACTACAGGCCAAAAAAACAGGAAAATCGGGATTTGATTTTGAGTCTCCGATTGTAGCCTTGAAAGCGCCTTTGGTTTTGGTATTCGGAAACCGATACATGTTACAGGACAAAGGATTGTTTGAAGAAGTAAGATCGCTTTTTCCGGATGGACATTTGGTTTTTGGGACCACCTCCGGAGAAATTATGGGACAAAAAGTGTATGCCAATACGGTTGTATTAACCGCCATTGAGTTTGAACACGGACATTTTTTGGTCAAGAACGAAAATATTTCCAGCTATGACAACGATGATATTAAGCTTGGGGAAAACCTTGCCGGCCAATTTCCACAAGAAGGTCTTAAACATGTTTTTGTGGTTTCCGAAGGAAGCAATGTAAACGGCAGCGATTTAATAAACGGATTACAAAAAAACCATTTGGGAAAGTTTGGTCTTTCGGGAGGGCTTTGTGGTGATGACGACCGTTTTGAACTTACCCTGTCCTCTTATAATGAACCGCCTAGGGAAGGTGAGGTGGTCGCCATTGGGTTTTATGGTGAATCATTGGAGATCAGTTGTGCCAACTATGGTGGCTGGACCCCATTTGGTCCGGAAAGGCTGATTACCAAATCATACAAGAACGTTCTTTGTGAGCTTGATGGCAAACCCGCCTTGGACCTTTACAAAAGATATTTGGGGAACAAGTCGGAAGAATTGCCAAAATCGGCCCTGTTATACCCGCTAAGTGTAAGGGGTAAAACAGGTGAACCCATTGTGCGAACCATTTTGAACATTGATGAAGAAAAAAACGCCATGATCCTGGCAGGTGATGTGCCAGAGGGCTCCAAGGTACAATTGATGATGGCCACGGTGGACGATATTGCCAACGGTGCCCGATCTGCGGCCAAGTTGGCCGTAGAGGGGCGTAGGGAAAAAACCCAGTTGGCGCTATTGGTAAGTTGTGTGGGCAGAAAATTGGTGATGGACCAACGTACCGAAGAGGAAATCGAGGAAGTATCCACAATGATCGGCGGCGATGCCGTCATCACAGGATTTTATTCCTATGGTGAAATGGCACCCTTTGCAGGGAAAGATGCCTGCAAACTACATAACCAAACCATGACCTTAACCTTATTGAGCGAATAATGCATCCACTTTTAAAAAGACAGCTCAATAAATACCTACCGGAAAACTGGCAGGAAAATCCATCCATGACAGGTTTTTTAGAGGCTGTGAACAAGTCATATGGCAATTATGACGAAAAGCTGGAAATGCTCCAACGGGCCACCACCATTAGTTCGGAGGAATTATATGAAGCCAATCGCGACCTGGAGAAGGAAACCAAACGCCAAGCCCAGATTTTAGAATCTTTGGAGAATGCACTAGAGGTACTTCAATCCAATTTTGAGGAAAAGGATCTTCCAAAAATATCGGACAAGGATTTCAATGCTGAAAAAATGGCGATCCATATTGGGGATTTGGCCACTGAGGTTTCTCAAATGACCTATGAAAAGGATCGACTCTTAAGGCATCTTGAGACCCAAAATGAATCCTTGAACAATTATGCACACATTGTATCGCATGATCTTAAATCGCCCATAAGGAACATAGGTGCGCTGATCAGTTGGATCAAGGAGGACGAGGGGAAGAACCTTTCAGGAAAAAGCCAGGAGCATTTCAATCTGATCCTCCAAAACCTGGAAAAAATGGACAAACTGATCAATGGGATCTTGCAACATGCTACCCTCGGCAATGCCAATGGAACATTGGAGTGTTTTGATCTTGCAGGAATGCTATTGGATATACAACGGACCATTTATGTGCCCCAAAATATCACTTTTGAATATTCCGAAGGACTGCCCACAATATGCTTTGATAGGTATAAGATCGAACAGCTTTTCATGAATTTGATGACCAACGCCGTTAAGGCCACGGAAAACAATGAGAAGGGAAAGGTCAAGATAAGTGGTTTGGACAAGGAGGACTATTGGTATTTTACTGTTTCCGACAATGGAAAGGGAATTCCGGAAAAACACCGGACGGAAATTTTTGAAATGTTCAACAAGTTGGAGAACGATGGTACGGCTACGGGAATCGGGCTTGCCTTGGTAAAAAAAATAGTGGGACTTTATGAAGGCAACATTTGGTTGGAAAGTAGGGAAGGGGAAGGGACCACTTTTCATTTTACCTTAAAAAAACAGCGAACATGAAGGAAACACCAAATTTAAAATACTTGGATGATTTGGCAGAGGGCGACGAGGTCTTTCGTCAAAAATTTATTGCTATATTAAAGGTCGAATTTCCGATGGAACGGGAAGAGTACCAACAATCCATTTCTGGTAAACTATATCGCGAGGCATCGGAACATGTGCACAAGATCAAGCACAAACTAAATGTGCTAGGACTTCATAACGCCTATACCTTGGCGGTTCAATACGAAAATCAACTTAGAAAAGGAGACAATCTCTTAGAAAAGGAATTCTTGTCCGTTATGGACAAAGTGGAAGCATACCTAAAAACCATTTGACCATGAATTGTATCATAGTAGATGATGAGACCGCTGCAAGGGCAATCGTGGCACACTTGTGCACCAAGGTTCCCGATCTAGATGTCATTGAAGAATTTGACAATGCTATTGCGGCCATTAAGTTTTTGAACCAGCATGATGTAGATGTCATTTTTTTGGACATCCATATGCCCGGATTCTCAGGGATCGATTTTATCCAGACATTGAAACACCCGCCCAAAATTGTTATGACCACCACTGATACGGAATTTGCCATAGCTTCCTATGAATACGAATCCATTGTGGATTATTTGGTAAAGCCCATCACTTGGGAAAGGTTTGAAAAAAGCATCCAAAAAATAAGGAACAGTCACTCCGTTCAGCCACAATCCAGTGATACCATGGATTCCGAAAATAGATTGGGTGAAGACCTGTATATCAATATAGACCGAAGACTTATCAAGATAAAATACGATGATATCCTCCTTATTGAGGCCAAAGGGGATTACATCAATATCAAAACAGAGACCAAGGATTATTTGGTGCATACCACTTTGAAAAAGATCCATGAAAAACTGCCCCAGGACAAGTTTTTACAGATTCATAGGTCCTTTGTGATCAACTTCAATAAGATTATAGATATTGAGGACAATAGTGTGCTAATTGAAAAAAGTGTGGTACCTATAAGCCGATCTAACCGTCCGGAATTAATGCGAAGGTTGAACCTGTTGTAAGGGATAAACTAAGCTATCCTTAAATCCGTCTACACTTTTTTTTGATTCATCGTTCGGACAGGCGTTCATTGTATTGTGATATATAGTTTTGTGATAGTATTAACTATAAAACTTTCACCATGAGAAATTCAAGCTACTTAAACTGGTCTCTAAAAGCTTTGAAATCTGCACAATTGGGTATTTTATATGTGGTTGTCGTAGTTACGGTATATCATTTTGATTTGATGTAAATAATCATTCTAATTTAAATATAGAAACACCTTTTGGGGTGTTTTTTTATGCCCGTCCTTTTCTTATATCCATCCGTCTATAGAAAATTTTGATTCACCGAAGCTGCTCCATTTTTAGAAAAGGAAATCATCAATTTTGAGCCATATTCTAAACCTACTAAAATGAAACAACTATTACTATTATTGGCAACGATGCTTACTTTTTCATGGGCAAGTGCCCAACAGTATAATTATAAGTTTTTGGGCGACTATACTTCCGATGGAACTCCACTCTACCTGGATGGCAAGGACGATGTATCACAGGAAACCTTGGATATGATCAACAGTGCATTGCCTGAAGGATATCCGGTGCCTGATTTTAACCCGCAGTACATTACCTCTGGATACGATACGGATATTGCTTTAGTGGAAGATGCGGAAGTCTGGGTCACTTTTGTCGCCGAAGGGGCAGGCTACAAAAACGTATTGGGTTACTATACCTACCAAATGGACCAACCATTGACCGGAACGCCACAAGAAGAGGACATTACGATTATATTTCCCAATGTATCCGCTTTAAATAGCGGTGGTAGTTTGGAGACAGGACATCGCGTCAAAATCGGTGATTTTAAAGCAGGAACGGGTATTGGATGGGTTTTGTTGGCCGATGGATGGAAGGGATACGTGACCTCGGGACTTTGGCAATTGTTCTCCGCACCAGAATTTAACCCAGAGGCAGAAGCATCATTAAGGTATCACAATGTGTTGTTGAGCGACCCGGACAACGAGCGAATTATTTTAGGATTCGAGGACATTCGCAGGGATTACGCCAGTTGTGATAACGATTTTAATGATGCACTTTTCTACATAACGGCAAGTCCTTACACAGCTGTAAAAACAACCAATTATAACAAAATTACCGATCATGCTCCAGTTACATCTGGGAACGATGGTGGATTGGAAAGTAACGGTGACCTTGCCAGCTTGATCGCCAAACGCAACTTTGACAGGAATAGGACAAATTCCTTTAAGAATAAGCGTGCCTTACAACACAAGTACGATAAAAAGAGCTATAAATCCCTAATGGCCAAATCGGGTAATTTGGATGCCTATTTTCCCGCAACGGGGATGTTCGGCACCGAAACTTCATATGTGTCAAGCCCGGAGGATTTGCTCAACATTACCAATGCCGAGGAGGTTTTTGGAATAGATTATTATCAAGATGGTGATAGGGTCTCCGCTGCTTTGGCCTTGAACACTAAAGGCAGGGTGTACAACCACACCAAGACCATTTGCGATCGACTTAATAATTCCAAATTGAAAGATTTACGGACCATTCAATTGCATGGTCATAGATTAGTGTATTCCGAACTGGAACGCGCCAATGGAAATGTGGAGTACGCTGTTGTATTTTCTGTTCGCGAAGAAGGTTACCAGCGTAGCTTGTACAGTCGGTGGAATTTGGATGAGTATCCCGCAGGTGATTACATGAACTTTCAAGTTTGGGGAAACAGCATGGGGCAGGTGAGTACCGTGGTCAAGCAAATTTTGACAAATCTTGAGCAAGAGGCTCCATTGCAAAGTAATAATGCGGATAATGTGCTGCCAACCGTTTTTATACAAAGCGGATACTATCAAAATGGAAAATTGCATTTGAACATCATTAACAAGAGCAACGCTAACTGGTTATTGTTGGATGGCAATTATAAAACGACCGAACAGCAAACGCTTCAAAATTTAAATAAATACATCGATTTAAGCGGGGAATGGGAGCAGCAGATTATAGTGGATTCAGGTCATCTGTTCGATATGGGATTGTCCATTATCGCGGAAAATTCATATCAGCATGATGCCATATACCTTGCCGATGGCCCCTGGGGAGTTGATTTAAACGCTCAAGTAGATAGTTTGGAGGTTTTTGAAGTAACTCCCCACGAAGCTTGGGAAGTAGATGGTCATGTAGTGGAACGCGGTATTGTGGCCAAAGGGGAAGTTAAGGAGACTGTAAATATCTTCAGAAACGTATTGCCTGGAGACCTTCAATTGGCTATGGGGGATTACGAGTATCTACAGCTCAATCTTACCAACGATATTCCTGTGGAAATAAGTTTGGTGACCAACTCTACGAGCGATTGGTCCGACCGTTTACGCTATACCGTGGAACCCAATACTGAAATGAAGACAATTGGCTTGGCATTTTCAGAATTTAAGAATCACGAGGGTAAATACATTGGTTTTGAACAACTGCGTAGCATAGTTATTTCTGTCCAGGGCGATTATGAGAACTATCGACCCTTTGAATTGAAAATTGACCAAGTGGCCTTGACCAAATCTGCCATGGTCCAACCATCTCAAGAGGAGATTGGCGTTGTGGAAAATGAATTGGACCTAGATGAAGAGGCAATGACCACTTTTGATGAAGTGGAGACGGTTTTGACCCTCAAAAGTTACCCGAACCCTTTTGTAAACTACACCGATATCTCCATCCCGGAAAAAACGGATGAGGTATACGTGCGTGTGGTCAACTTAAGTGGTCAAGTGGTTTATGCGGATATCCAAGCTCCAGAAGGTAACGAGAACAGCATTCGTTTGGAGCTGGGCCATCTGCCCAAGGGCATGTACCTCTACCGAATTGGTGATGTGTCCCATAATAAGATATATAGTGGAAAAATAATACGGCAGTAAATGTGGTTTGATTAGGTTGTTGTTTTTTTGATGGAGACTCCCCTTTTTAGGGGAGTTTTTTGTTTAACTTGTTTTGGTTCAATATCATTTAAATTTTTAAAAATAATTAAGAACCAATGATCAAAATATTCAATACCAAACAGGAAGTTGAGATATTGATTGATGGTACCCCTGGATTGGATTCAATTTAAGCCTAGGTGCCATTTGCCCTTAATGTAAAGATAGAATTGAAATGATTTTATTTTTTAACCCATGCACAAAACTGCCGCGAATACAGGAAGTTCTTGGATAGGTATAGTAATGATGATTTCAATTGGATTATTGCATGTGACGAAAAGGCAATTCGTTTGAATATGGCAAAGTAGAATGAGGGATCTGGAGAAGACCGGATTAAACAGGTTACGTCAGATATGTTTTTCGGGAAGTGTCTTGGTTTTAAGATTCAATAAGGGGTTACCAGTTGATATGAAAGAGCTTCAACTCAAATTGGAAAGTGCTGTTTCAATTGAAGATTACGAAAGTGATTGTATTGTAATGGATTAGATAAAAATAAAAAAGCCTGATCAGTACTGATCAGGCTTTTACCACTAAGAATATTCAAGTTGTTTTATCTAGCCGCTACCTTATCGTAGAAAAACGGCTGCTTTTTGAACAACCACTTCAATTGAATGCCCATTTCGGTAAACTGGAAACCAACAGCTGTAGCCGAAGCAATATTGCTGTACTTGCCATAAAAACCACCGCTCAACCGTTTGGAGAATTGGTGCTTTACATTCATTTCCACTCGAAATATTGAGGTCATGTCGTTATCCCCTACTTGCTGCAAACCCGTTGCCGCATTGATGCGATAGGTGGAGTTTGAAGCAAACCTACCACCCAGTTCTGCGAATAACTCCCCCGCCTGGTATTTCTCCGGACTAAAGTAAATGATGGGTACCTGTTCGGCAAAACTCAAATATTGATAATTCAGCCCAAATTTTAATGTGGGCTTGCGCAATGCCGTATAGTACAGGGAGGTAAACAAAAGGTCACGTTGGTTACCATCGCTCTGTTGGGTATGCATAAGCTGGGTGTACCAGCCCAAACCGATATTGGAACCCAAATTATAGTTGAGGCCATAATGTTGCATCACAATTTCACGCTCTATCAAATCGGTATTAAAGTTTTGTACCTCTCGCTGATAGCCCAATTCTAAATGTTGCAAACGATAAGGTTCGGTAACCAGCTTGGCATTCAAAATGGGTTGGGTATATCCGTTTCCGTCAAACTGGGCATTGTTTATCCCAGCCACGCCAACTAGTTTTAGTTTGGGCATCAAGGCATAAGTAAGTCCAAGGGTGGCCGTATGTGTATTTGCTTTCGCTATGGTTGCTGCATTTTCTGTTAAACGATATTGGTAATTTACCAAAGATTGAAACTTGGTGGATAGCGGTAAGTTTACAGTTGTGTTGGAAGCATAGGCCAAGTTGTTCCCATTATCAAAACTGTACGATGCCGTTTCTTGAACGTAAGGACTGTATTGCCCATTGATTTTTTCAATGAGGCCTTGGGCATCTTTTTGGTTTTCAAAAATTTCCAAGGTCTTGTACATTGCTTCGTAGGCCTCATCTATTCTGCCAAGGGCAAAAAGAGCATTGGCCTTCCCAAGATTTCCATCAAAGGAAGTGCTTTCCGAAGCTAAAATGGCATCATAATGACCTAAACTTTTTTTAATGTTTCCCGTGTACATCCCCAAAGTGGATTTTAGAGCCAATATCCAATTCCGCTCTCCAAATTGACCGGATAGACTATCGATATACTTTTTTGCAGTAACAAATTTTCGGTTCCAGATAAGGGCCTGTGCGTATCGCTCAAATGTCTTTTCCTTTAGTTCGTGATCTTCAATTGATTTGACTTTATCTATAGCTGTTGATGAAACTTTGAGTGCTTCTCTGTCCTTTTCACCGATATGCTCAGCCAACGCAATCCCATTCAATGCTACAATGGAATCCTTCACGTTAACGGCCAATCTGCGATAGGTAGCTTTAGCACTGTCCACCTCCTTGGTGATCAAATACACATTGGCCAAGTTGAGCAAGGTTTCCCTATCGTTGTTGAAATCATTGAAAATGGATTTCAATTTGATTTTGGCTCCATCATAATCTTGAGCCTGTACCAAGGTATTGGCCAAACCAAGATTCATATATTTTTTGGAAACCAGGGCACTTGGATTTCCAGGTTCAAGCAATAAGGCTTTCTTAATCCAAGTCAAGGCCTCCTCATATTTTTGAAGGTTACTCAATGTATTGGCGTATCCTAATATCGCACCGAACTTGTTCGGGTAATCCTCAACAAGACCAGCATACAATCTTTCAGCTGCCTTATATTGTTTTCCCCATAAAAAGGACTCATAGTAATTGATGCGGACCTCATAATCATCTGGGTGCTGCTGCATCAAACCATTAAATAAGGTATTCGCTTTGTTCGGGTTCCCGTTAAGACCCACCGCACGACCGTAACAGATTTGTGCAGTTTTGTTGTTTGGATGGTCTTTAAGGAAATCATCAAAGAAATTTTCTGCTTTTGAAAAGTCTCCTTTTTCCAAAAGTTGGAATCCGGCATCCATGGATGACTGGGCAAAAACTCCGTGAATGGCAATCCCTAAAATGATGATATTGATTAAGCGTTTCATAGGTTAAGTTTTTAAGTTTTTTTGATGTTGTAAAGTTAAATCGACCTCCTCCGCAACCGAAGGGCGAAGTGTTCCATTCATCTACAGTAACCCGCCATCCACCTACACCGGTCATTTTAAGACGTCAAACCATTGGATATTTGCTGCAACAAGTCAAAAAATCTTAACCTATAAAACTAAAAATCATGGCTTTACAAATTACAGAATGCGGAGGAGTATTCTCGGTTCATGGCAACTTGAACAGCAGCAACGTCATTATTCTAGAGCGGCACATGAGTCGGTTCATCAACACCAAAAATCAGGTGGTCTTAAATTTGGGACGCGTTGCACAGCTTGATGAAACGGCTGCTCATATGTTGCAACAGATGCATAAAAGAGCAATGAAAATCAAAGCTCATTTTACCATTATTGGACAGGAGAATGCCAATATACTTTCGGGAATGAGTTAAACAAAAACCTCAAATATTCTGAGCCATGGCTGTGTTTAGTATCGTAAAAAAGCGGGTTTCCCCTCAGCAGCTATTTATGTTGAGTGCCCTATTGGTCAATGGGGGGAATTACATCTATAATTTGCTATTGGGCCGTATTTTGGGTCCAGAGGCCTTTGCGGATGCAGCTTTATTGGTAACCTTATTGTTGGTACTTTCTTTTTTGGGGATGACCTTTCAATTGGTAACGGCCAAGTTTGTGGCTGCTCTTCCCTCGAAGCAATGGGACTCTTTTAGAAACCGTATCGGGGTTTTTGCCCTTGTGATGGGTTGTATATTGGGAGGTGTGGTGTTTTTTGCCGCACCTTTCCTTCAAAATATGTTACAAACGGAAAATGCTTTGATGTTCCGCATTTTTGGAATCGGAGTGCCATTTTACTTTGTAATGAGTGTCAATAGAGGTCAATACCAAGGAGAGGAGTCCTTTGCCAAACTTTCCATTTCCTATCAATCTGAAATGTGGGGAAGATTGCTCATCACGCTTTTGGCCTTTTTCATTGTTCGTGATCATTTTGGGGTATTGGTGTCCTTTGGAATTCTTGGTTCCTTGGCCTTAGGCTTGGTTCCTTTTAAAAAGCTACGGTTGCATGTTGATAGAACTAAGAGCACGGATTTGGAATGGAACAAGGTACGCGCCTTTATGTTGATTACGGCCTGCTACGAGCTTACCCAGATAATCATCAACAATAGTGATATTATTTTGGTAAAACACTTTTTTCAAGCACAAGAAGCCGGACTTTATGCATCCTTGGCCCTGATAGGACGGGTGGTCTATTTTGTGGCCTGGATGTTTGTGATGTTGTTGTTGCCCACCGTGGTCCGACTCAAAAAAGAGGGGGAACCTACTGGGCATATCCTATTTAAATATGTAGGGTACATCGGATTATTGTCCTCGGTAATTGTGGTAGTATGTGCCCTATTCCCCGAATTGATCATTACCTTACTTTTTGGGGATGCCTACTTATCCATGGCCTCTTTGCTTTGGCAATATGCCCTGGCGACTTCGCTGTTTGCGGTCGCAAATATCTTTACATATTACTTTTTGTCTTTGGATCAATACAGGCCCATTTGGTTTTCAGCAATCTTGGGCGTGTCACAAATAGTTTTGATTGCGTTTTTTCACAGTAGCCTAGCTCAAGTAGTGCAGCTGCAAATTTTGGTTATGTTGGTTTTGCTTGCCGCTCAAATAGGCTATTTTTTGTCTAACAGGAGATAGCGTTCCCCTATACTAGAGGGCAAGCGTTGGGCTGGAGGGCACATGTTGTTCTCAGGCCCTTTTTTATAGGTTTTTGCTTAATCGTTCCATCATTTCCATTCGTCTACACTTTAGGTCCAACCATCTTGTAACGGGCTTTTTTATAATGGGTTATGCGGACATTTGTATCACTAAAATCTAATAACGGAATTAAAAACTTAACCTTATGAAACTAGCAATTGTAACGGCATACCCGCCAAGTAAAGTCACCTTAACCGAGTACGGCTACCATTTGGTAAAACATTTTAGGCTCCAAGATGAAGTGAGCGAAATTGTACTGCTTACCGATGTAACCAAAGCACCAAAGGATGTATCCTTCGAAGAAGAAGGCTGTCCTATTACCGTAAAGGAATGTTGGAGCTTTAACGATATTAAAAACCTGTACAAAGTAGCCAAGGCCATCAAAAAAGAAAAACCGGATGCGGTATTGTTCAATCTTCAGTTTCTGAAATTTGGCGATAAAAAGATTCCCGCCGCTCTTGGATTATTGTTGCCTTTCGTTTGTAAAATGATGCGTATCCCTACCATCTCCTTATTGCATAATATTTTGGAGCAGGTAGATTTGGAAAATGCCGGGATTACCCAGAATGGATTCCTTCAAAAAATATACAACTTTATCGGAACCACATTAACACATTTTGTATTGGCTTCTGATGTGTTGGCAGTAACCATTAGCAAGTACAAGACCATTTTGGAGGACAAATACAAGGCTAATAATGTTGCTTTGGTTCCACACGGTTCTTTTGAAACACCACCTGCACCCAAATATGATTTACCAGAAGGACCGATGCAAGTAATGGCCTTTGGAAAGTTTGGGACCTATAAAAAGATTGAGCCAATGATCGAGGCAGTGGAAATGTTGCGTTATAAGTCCGGTTTGGACATTGAAATTGTAATTGCAGGAACCGATAGTCCGAATACACCAGGATATTTGGAGGGTATGAAAGAAATTTACAGTCACGTTGAAAACCTTCGTTTTACAGGATATGTAGCAGAGGAGGATGTACCTAAAATATTCGGGGACAGTGCCGTAGTGGTTTTCCCGTACACCTCGACAACAGGAAGCTCAGGGGTGTTGCACCAAGCAGGAAGCTATGGTAAGGCAGTGGTATTGCCCGATTTGGGAGACCTTGGCATCTTGGTTAGGGAAGAAGGCTATCGCGGGGAATTTTTTGAGCCAGAAAATGTGGAGTCATTGGCAACTGCCCTGGAAAGCATATTGACCAACGAGAACTATAGAATCCATTTAGGTAAAGAAAACTACAAAGCGGCCTGTTCTCTGCCCATGTCCAAGATCACCGAAATGTACCTAGACCATTTTAATGCGATACAATCAAAAAAGGGATTGAAACAACCCAAGGCCCATAAACTGCAACGTATTGAAAAAACCAGTATCGCATAGGTTTTAGGTTAAGTGTGAAAGGGGGGCGGCTTTAATTAGTCGTCCCCTTTTCTTTTTATATCGATTATACGATAGGCAGGTTTTTCTTTGCCCTCGGAATCCATCAGTCCAAAATGCTTTTGTGGCGCCTTTCGCCATGGTTTCCGACCCACCACGGAAGTCGGCACGGTTTCAAAATCGTACAAGGTCCATATAAAATAAGGGAGTTGTTCCTTTGTAAGAACAGCTTGCATTTTTTCGTAGTAGGTAGCTTGGTCATCCTTGGAATTGGAGAACAGGTTCCAAATGCCGCTATAGCTAGATTTTCCATACTCTTCCAAAACCAAAGGTTTGGCGTCAACGGAATCCTTCAAAGCCAAGAAACGTTCCTTAAAATTTTCAGGTGCTTCATAATAATGAAAGGAGACAAAATCCACTTCGTTTGCCAAGTGCAATGCAGCCTCTGGAGTGGACCACCCAATGGTAATGGGATGAATGCTATCGTTCTGTTTGATTTGTTGCGCCATTTCCGAAAGCCACCCGAGTACAGTATTCTTCCCGCGACTTTCAAAATCCAAGTCGGGCTCATTTTTAATGTCCCAGCCCAATAAGGCTTCGTGTGATTTCAATCGGGTAACTATGGTTTCAGCATGACGATGGGTCAATGTCCAATCCATGAGATCATAATTCCCGTAAAAGTCGAAGAGGGTCACTAGCACTTTGAGATTATGTTCTTGGGCAATGTCCAAGAGCTCTTCCAGTTGTCCCAACATCTCTTCTTTTACCGAGGCACCGCCAAAACCTTCGTAGGGTACAAATACCCGAACCGAATTTAAGCCTAGGGTTGTAATGGTTTCAAAATCAGCATAAATGGCCTCCATGTCAAAATTCTTTCCGAACATATTCCAAGGATTATCCTTTGGATAATAGTTGATGCCTTTCCATTTTTTGATATCAAAAGAAAGCTGTTTAGATTCATTTTGAGTTAAATCCGGATTGGGAATCTTAACCATTTGACGGATACGCCAAAAGCCGTCCTCCAACATCAAAATCGCTTTATAACTATGGGATGTTCGTTGTTGGTGTACTAAGGTCCCAACGGTATATACTTTTTCGAACTGGACCACATCGATATCGGTCAGCACTGCCAATTTTCCATCCAAACTATAGAACTCAAGTTGTGGGTGATGCGATAGAGTAGTAGTCTCAACCTTGATATTGTTGGTTTGATTGGTTTTGACCAAGTTTTCGACCTGTTTTCTCGCATCTTCGGTGTAATAATCCGCTATGCCCAATTGATCATAGGAGTTCAAGGCAATATTTTTCACATACCAAGCATTCAGGTAATCTTTTTCAAGTTCCCCAAGGGCCTGTTTGGCAATTTTTCGTCCACGCTGGCCCTCTATTGTCCAAGTGATTTTGGGTTGGTAGGCCTGTTCTATGGTATCACCTATGTGAAGAATGGCGGATTTGTCCGCGCCGGTATTCAAAAAGGACCATGCGGCAGCCAATCCATAAATGATTCCCGCATTTACGGCCAAAAAGCTCAATAGGAGCAATGCACGATATAGATTCTTCTTTACCATTACTTTATGGTTCCTTTTATTCTTTTTTCAATTCCTGCAACGGTGATAATAACGGTATTTTCGTTGGCATTCAGGTTTTCCGGCAACTCAAACTTGCCCATTCCCTTTCTGGATGTTGTCAGTATTCTGAGCAACGACTCTCCATCTGGATTTTTTATTTCTAGATGGATGCCCAACCCATCGGGAACCCACTGTTTCATGTAACTAAGAATGGGCCCTACAGTTATGGTTCTTCCATTTTTTGAAATAAGAACGGAGTAATCCTTGACGGCAGCCTCAAAGGTAAGTTCCAAACCATTACTTTGTGATAGACCGCTGATGTGTGCTTTCACTGTCCATTGTACCGGTGTTTCCGGATGAAGCATTTTCCCTACTGCAATCCCGTTCAAG
Organism: Allomuricauda sp. M10; assembly: GCF_020782875.1. Classification (GTDB taxonomy): domain Bacteria; phylum Bacteroidota; class Bacteroidia; order Flavobacteriales; family Flavobacteriaceae; genus Flagellimonas. The sequence goes on from NZ_JAJGBN010000005.1 coordinate 286,342, forward strand.
GTCTGGCCATAGGTTTGAAATTGATGGCCAGAACCGTTCTCTATCACAAAATTGACCATGGTACCATCGGCGACCGTATTTCCATTTCGGTCTTTAATGATAGATGTGATAAAAGAAACAATCTGGTTGCCATCGGCGAAGTTGTGCTGTCGTTCCATTCTGATGTTGAAGTCCGCCGATTTGGTGGGCAGCACACTTACCGTAAACTCTTTAGACACTTGATTTTCTAAACTTGTGCCCAAGAACAGTTCACCGATCTCACTATGTTCACCCACAAAGGAGTATGCAATCATATCCTTTACGGTCATCGATGAATTGTTTTGGTTATTTTTGAATTTCTCGGTAAGCGCTATAATGGTACTATCAGGCAAGGCATTTCCATAGCTGTCCTGAGGTAGTGACACAATCATTGCTTGATCTTGATTATCGGCAAAGATGCTGGTAGGACCAATATAGGATTCCATGGACTCGGATAATATGTTACTGGGGCGAATATCGATACTTCCTTCAGCTACTTTAGCTTTTTGAAGAAGCAAGATCCAATGGACAAAACCACTTTTTTGGGCTATGGCTTGGGGGAGGGTAAAGGTCAAATCCGTGTTAGTGGAATCTGGCCGCAATGCTATAGTTCCCCAGCCATTTTGTATCAATAGCAACTGTTTTGTTGCCTTTCCATCAAATTTGAGGACAATGGAGTCACCCGCAGTAAATTCTCTTTCCGTGGAGATAAGTTTTATGGTATCGTGGATTTTCTCAGAAGGAGCATCAGGGGATTTGGAGCAACCCAAAGCCACAAAAACCATAAGCCACATGTATTGCTTCCACCTCATCTATTTAGGATTTCCAATATAATTGTTCAACTCCACCTGAAAATATCCAAAACCTTTCCCATTGTATGGGCGCATCATCTCCCATTTGAGCTGCTCATTTCTATCGGAAAAGTACAGTTCCGCAATTTCAGCATTGGGCAAGCCGTTTACGTAACAGTTTTCCAATCCCTCCGAAATGATTTCCAGTTCACTCAAATCCAACAGCTGCATTTCAAAAGGTTGCTTCCGTTGAATACGAATACCATCCAATGTAAAATGATGTTCCAACCACAAAATCTCTCCATTTTTGGAATAGTAGGAGGTCAAGATTTGGGGAATGGTCACCTCTTGGGTGCCAAAATTAAATAACGTCCCTTTTAAAACTTCTTCTTCCATACTCCATTCTTGGAGTGCAACAGATTTGTAGAGGTCGGTGGTGGCTATATTGCCTGCACATTGCAAATCAAAAGTGACGGGTTGTTCCTCCAAACTGACCGGGGTAAACTGGTCGGGGTCAAAAGTAGGGGGTAAGGTGTCTTTCGTGGATGACCAGGCGATTCCCTCAAAATCTATGCGGAACGATGTGGTTTCCTTCGGCATGAGCTTATGCTTAACGTGGAATTTAACATCGTGTTGGGCCAATTGTTTGTCGTTTTCGTTGTACAATGTCCCTTTTATGGAAACATCAGCAGGCACATTGTCAATATTTTGAAGCACACCAACAATACTATAACTTCCGTGGAATTTGACCAGTTTTGCTGATAATACTTCCAAAAGGGGTTGGCGTAAAATATCCTCATGATAGGTCTGTTGTGTAGTGATGCGCCTCCGTCCGTGGTTGTAATATTGGGTTTGGTTGGAAGCAATCAACTGGTTGGGCGGAATATCGTTGTCCACTTTTTTTGGTTTGATGTACCATTGCCCGTTCTTTTTGACAACCGTATGTTGATAGGTCCGGTCTACTTTCTCCAATGGGGTTATCCATTTAGTGGCCACTTCGATATCCACCGAATTTTTGGTCTCCTTGGTCTTTATAATGCCAATGGAATCCATCTTGGCGTAGGAGCTTAATAAACCGTCTGTAACCGATACTTCCAACATATATTGGGATAGGCTCACGTCTTCATCAGGGTCCAAATAGGAGTGTGCCCGTTCAAATTCTTTAAAATCCAGCGCATCATAATAGGATTTGACAACATTTTCGGCACTGATTTGTCTAGCATTGTCCAAATAAAAATGATAAATGCCAAAAAGGAAGATACCGATAATACCAATGGCCCAAGCTCCATTTACCAACGATAGTCCTGTGGAAATTCCATTGTATTTAGGTGCGTGATGAAGATAATCGTCCACTGGGGCAGCTTTTCCCTTAAGTTTCCAGTACCACGGCAGTTGAATATTGATTATAAACGCCAGAATCAAAGTGCCTACAGGAATCAGTCCCCACATGAGCTTCAAGAAGTTGGGCACATCTTCTTTGGGAATTACCTTGGGCAAAGGGGAAATATTGAGTCGCTCCCAGACCATGATGCCATTTTCGAGTTGCTGCAAGCGTTGCCATCCGCAGAAATAGAGAATAGGGTCGTAGAACTTATCATTGGAAAAAATGTACTTGAGATTGTATTTCTCCGGAACGGTCAAAAATTGTTGCAGGGAACCAATACCCTCCACACCCCTGAACTTTGAATTTTCCAGTCGTTCAATGGCCCTTGTGGTCAGTTCGGGCAACCTTCGTGCAGAATGATAGTTCCCATCAACGGTCATGGCATTGGTCTGTGCGGAGAGCCATGCCATTTGATCTCCGAACCCTAAAGGTAAATAGCGCCATTGATCATGTTGATCTTGGTTCAGGAAATTGATAATGGGTAGCATATTGATCCGTTGTGGTTGCGATGGCCTAAAATAGTTGAGGCTCATGGTAAATATGGCCACGGCGATGAATGAGATTCCCAATCCACCGGCCAACACATAGTGCAATGGTTTTTTAAATGCTTTAAGGAGTTGTTCCCTGATGTCGCCTTCCACCAAACGATACACAAACTCTCCAAATAGAGGCAAAGACATAATGGAGGCCCATAACGTGAAACGGTCGAGTGTAAGGATGTTGAAAGCAGTATCGCCCAACAACATTTTGGGCAGCGGAGTTGTGCCTCCGGTTCCAAGCAATGTCAGCATGGAAAAGGACAGACCAAAAAATAACAATCGCTTGCTGTAAAAACGGTAAAACAGGTATGGCAGGATAAACAATAATGTCCCCCAGGGAATCAAAAAGAACACTAATCCAGAAGAGGTAACTTCCAGAAAGTTGTCACGAGATCCATGCGGAATTGGCACTTGGGTAATCGGATTCCTTTTGGAGTTGATCCAATACGGTAATATACAACCTACAATGGCTACCAAAGAACCGCCACCAAAAAAGACAATACGCCAAAAAAGACGTTTGAACTGTTGCAGAAATATCCTGAAAGTGATCTTGGTATTAATTTCCACTGCTTCTTTGGAGGCATCCATAACCACCAACCCAATTAAAGGGAAGATAAAAAAGACCATTCCAAAGATGGGAGTGACATGATGTGAGGTTACCGTTACTGCAATCATAGACAACGATGATAACAGTTTAAACATTCTTCCAGTTTTGATCCACATGTAGATTTCCGGCATTGCATGCATCAAAATAGAGATGCCCATCAAACTGGGCAATTGACCAAATATGTGCAAGGTTTCTAAAAATATGCTGGAAAATGCAGCAAGTAATGCTGTGTAGCCAGCTATTTTTCGGTTAGCGGTAATGACCAAAGCGAATCGATACGCTCCGGTGATGAACAAAGCAATGATCAGCAATGCCGTGGTAAACATCCCAAACTTTAACCCCCCGATATAGGAGAGCAGGGCTATGCACTGATGAACCAAAGGTGGATATCCCTGTACCGTGAAACCTGTGTACCAACGATAATCCCACGGCTCGAACCAGCTGTTGGCATAATGGTCGGCAAAAAAAAGGTGGATAAGGGCATCATAGGTGCTTTCCAAGGTAAAAAAGATGGTTACCCCATGAAAAATTAGCCCAAATACCAGCGCAATGGCCAAGGTTATGTTGGTTTGTTTTTGCATAATAATATGTCAGAAAATATAACAGTTTAAAGGTCTAAATATTGTTGAAAAACCAGCGAACTATCCATCGACCCAATTTTACCGTTCGTCTACACTTAATTGATTTCCAACTTTTTTGGAAATGAGGTGACGTCAACTTGAGATAGTTTTGCTCCAAGTTTGATCATAAACATAAAACCTTAACCTATGAAAATTTTAGCAATAGATGATCAGCAGCTGATACTGCTATCGGTACAGAAGAAACTTAAAGAAATCGGTTATTTAGTAAAGACCGCTACCACCGGAAAGGAAGGAATAGAAATCTTCAAAGAATTTAAGCCCGACTTGGTGATCATGGACATGAACATGCCAGAAATGACAGGCTTGGAAGTCATTGATCAGCTGAAAGACATTGACTTGAATACTCCAATCATGGTTATGTCAGGAAATAATGATGAAAAGGTGATTCTCAATGGTTTTGAAATGGGTATTGTAGATTACATGAAAAAACCCATCGGATTGGATGAAATGGTGGCCAGGGTAAAACGAACCATTGGACCTCCAATATTGGAGAAACGTTCTGTAAAAAAAGAAACACAATTGATTCAAAAGCATTGTGTAGGTGTTGTTATCCCGTGCTATAATGAAGAAGATCGTTTGAGCGGAAAGGAATTTCAAGATTTTGCCAGGCGCCATCCAGGGTATCATCTTTGCTTTGTGAATGATGGTAGTACGGACAATACATTAAAAGTTCTCGAAGAAATAAGAAAAGGTAATGAAGATAGTATCAGTATTTATGATTGTGTCCAAAATGGGGGTAAGGCCGAAGCGGTAAGGCAAGGAATCCTGCACCTGGCCAAAGATGGGCAGTTTGATTATATGGGGTATTTGGATGCAGACCTTTCCACTGATTTTGCGGATTTCGATGAATTGGTAAGAACTATTGAAGGGTCGCACTTTGATATTGTCAGTGGTTCCAGAATCAGTAGAATGGGTGCTGACATCACCAAGGAATCGGCAAGAAAGATCATAAGCAAGACCATTAATCTGGTTATACAGAAAATATTGGGAATGCCTTTCAAAGATACCCAATGTGGTGCCAAAGTAATGCGACCTAACACTGTTGCCTCCGTTTTTGACAAACCTTTCAAGACCAGATGGTTGTTCGACGTGGAAATCTTTATAAGAATGGGTAAAATGTATGGAAAGGAAAAGGCCACTTCGCTTATTTGCGAGCAACCTTTAAAGCGATGGATACATGCCGATGGTTCAAAATTGTCCATGAAGGACTCCATTAAGATTATATGGCAATTGGGGCAGTTATCCTTGAAGTATAGATAGTAATAATAGCGTTAAATTCTTATTGAAGTTGCTAAAACAGGTCATTTCCTTAAAATTAGCAAACACGTTTCGATCATTACCCACATAGACCAGCAGTTAAAGTTGAAAACAAAAAATTGAACTCTTTAAGTCGAAAACAAATAGCTCAACTATTATTATTTTTTATAGATGGATGGATAGATGAAAATTGTGTTCAAAAAGTTGTTTTTTGTTTTCCGTGTTCTTAACGGGAATGCCCTTGAGGCTAAGGTGTTAAAACATTGATAATTAGATGTATATAAATCGGATGTAGTTGTTGCCACCCCGGCATGAAAATCAAAGGGTTACAACTTTTTTTATGATGTAACTCTTTTCTTATTTGCATACAGTATGCTCTTTTAAAAAACAGCAAATTCAACTGTAATTATTCTATTGAAAATTCACTGTTTGCAAATTGGTCCTATTTGAAATTGTCGAAAAAAATCGGGAAGAACCTCAAGGATTGTCCTTGGGTTTGAATCAAGTTTATATTTCTCAAATACATCGATTAACTTTTCTCCAATCTATTAATTCAATTGGAAGTTTGGCTTCATTCTTCGATTCTTTGATGAATCTACCCGTAGTTCAGATGATCAAATCCGTTGTTCACGGAAAAATTTTATGATTTGGGTAATTTTCATTTACTTTAAACAAAATGTTGACGGCTGATTCCCAATCGTGATTTCCATAAAATTGGAATAGCCTTGCGATTTCAGTGCATCCAGCATTTCTTTCCGTGGCCGTAAAATCATATGCTCCAATTTGATGGAGCTACCTTCATATTTTTTGTATAAAAAATTATACTGAATCAATGCGTTGAGTATTGATCCATAATGCTTTATAAAATTAATTAACACAAACAATACTATCATGAAAGATTTAAAAAAAGAGGACATCAAACAAGAGGTGTTCGACCTATACGATGAATATGCCCATAACAAGATTCAACGTCGTGAATTCATCGAAAAATTAGGGCTATACGCTGTTGGGGGAATCACCGTAGCTTCCCTGATGAGCTTTTTGATGCCTAATTATGTAGATACCATGTTGGTGGACAAGAACGATCCCAATCTTGATTCTAGCTATATCACCTATAACTCTCCAAAAGGTGGAGGGGAGATGAAAGCCTTACTTTCAAAACCCAAGGATGTCAAGGGCAAATTGGGCGGAATTGTAGTGGTGCATGAAAACAGGGGCCTAAACCCCTATATTGAGGACACCGCAAGAAGAGCGGCATTGGCTGGATTTATTACGATTGCCCCAGATGCCTTGACCCCTTTTGGAGGTTATCCTGGAAACGATGACGAGGGTCGTACCATGCAGCAAAAAAGGGATAGGAATGAAATGTTGGAGGATTTCATTGCCGCATTTGATTATTTAAAGGCACATGAGGATTGTAGTGGAAAAATTGGGGTTGTGGGCTTCTGTTTCGGTGGATGGATATCGAATATGATGGCTGTAAAAGTGCCTGATTTGGCTGCCTCGGTACCCTTTTATGGAGGCCAACCCACCGAGGATATCGATAAGATAAATGCCCCATTGATGCTACAATATGCAGGCTTGGATGAAAGGGTAAATGCCGGATGGCCCGCATATGAAGAGGCACTCAAGGCATATGGAAAGGAATATTCAGCTTTCGTTTATCCAAACGTGAATCACGGTTTTCACAATACAACAACCCCGAGATACGACAAGGAATCAGCGGAACTGGCCTGGAAACGAACCATTGATTTCTTCAAGGAAAAGTTGGGTTAGATAAGAATGATCGATCGTATCACATAAGATGTTGAAGTATATGAACTAAAACCTAAACATTGGCAATGGAAAAAATGAACATGAACAGAAGGTTTTTTGTAAAGTCGACCGCAATGGCGAGTGGTGGATTTATCCTTGGGTTTAACTGGTTGGTATCCTGTAAACAAGATGCTAAAAATCTGGATGACCTAGCATTTGGACCTTTTACGGAACTTAATGGTTATATCAAAATCGATGCAAATGGACATGTTACCATTATGTCACCCAATCCGGAAGGCGGGCAAAATGTTAAGACTTCCATGCCCATGATAGTGGCCGATGAACTGGATGTTGCCTGGACCCAAGTTACCGTGGAACAAGCCCCATTGGACACCAAACTTTACCAACGTCAATTTATTGGTGGAAGCCAGGCAATACGCCAAAGTTGGGATACACTTCGAATGGCCGGAGCCACAGCAAGACAGATGATTTTGTTGGCTGCAGCCAATGCTTGGCAGGTTCCTGTTGAAGAAATCACTACATCCGAAGGAATGGTTATTCATAAATCCAGTAACCGCACTGCAAGTTATGGTGAGTTTGTTGAGGAAGCATCAAAAGTTGCTGTTCCAGAAGAAGTTAAGCTTAAAAATGTTGAAGACTTTACCATCATCGGCAGCTCCCAAAAGAATGTGGAGACCAAGAATATTGTGATGGGTAAGCCCCTGTACGGGATCGACATTCACAAGGAAAAAATGTTGATTGCCATGATCATTCACCCGCCGGCATTTGGGTTGAAATTGGTTGATTTTGATGCTTCTGAAGTTTTGGGGATGCCCGGAATAAAAGACATTTATCCAGTAAAAACTTATAATGACGAGTATGTTTGGCAATATTTCGACACCTGTACTTTTATGGATGTAGTCGCAATAGTTGGCCAATCTACTTGGGAAGTACTTCAGGCCAAAAAGAAATTGGAATCCGTAATCAAATGGGAGGTGGCTCCTGAGAAAACTGTGGTTAGGGATAGGTTCGGTACCCAACAAGAACTGTTTTTCCCATCAGGATTGGAAAATACTACTGATCATACAGACAAAATGTTGAAAATGAGTAGTAAAAATGGGAATCTACAGCGTAAGGACGGTAACCCCGAACACTATTTTAAATCGGCTTTCAAGATTGTTGAAAAAGCTTATACGGCTCCATTTTTGGCCCATAACTGTATGGAGCCCATGAACTTTTTTGCCCATGTAACCGAAGATGTGGCCCATTTTGAAGGGCCGCTACAAAAACCGGAATATACCGAAAAGACGCTTTCGGATCGATTGGGTATTCCTTTGGAAAAAATTGATATTAAAATGACCCGATTGGGAGGCGGCTACGGTCGCAGGTCTTATGCACATTGGTTGGTAGAAGCGGGTATCATTTCGCAAAGAATGAAGGTTCCTATTAAGTTGATATACAGCAGGGAAGATGATATGTCATCCGGAATTTACCGTCCAGCATACAGAGCCACCTACCGCGCCGCTTTGGATGACAACAACAAGTTGTTGGCTTTGCATGTAAACGCAGGAGGAATACCGGAAAGTCCCTTATACGCAGATCGGTTTCCTGCGGGTACCTTGGACCATTATTTGGCTGAGGATTGGGAAATTTCATCGAACCTAACTGTAGGTTCATTCCGAGCACCAAGGTCTAATTTTATGGCCAGTGCCGAACAATCTTTTTTGGATGAACTAGCAGAAAAATTAGGGAAAGACCCCATAGATTTTCGATTGGAATTGCTTCAACGAGCTATGGAAAAACCAGTAGGAGAGAACAATGACTACGAGGCAGAACGTTATGCGGGGGTACTTGAATTGGTTAGAAAAATGTCGGGTTGGGATACCCAAAAGCAGGATGTCCATCGAGGCGTGGCAGCCTATTTTTGTCATAATACCTATGTGGCCCAGGTATTGGAATTGAGGATGGTAGATGGACAGCCTAAAATTGAAAAAGTTTACTGCGCCGTGGATTGCGGTATTGTGGTGAATCCGGATGCGGCCATCAATTTGATAGAGGGAGCCGTGGTTGATGGAATAGGAAATGCCCTATTTGGGAACTTGACCATTAGGGAAGGGGTACTAGAGCAGCAAAATTTTGATCGTTATAGAATGATCCGTATGTTGGAAGCTCCCAAAACTGTAGAAGTACAATTCATTGAAAATAATATGCATCCGACCGGGCTGGGCGAACCAGCTTTTCCACCAGTAATGGCAGCCTTGGCCAATGCGTTGTACAAAGCAACCGGAAAAAGGTATTATGAGCAGCCCTTTGGTTAGATTCAAATTAAATATAAGGGCGAAATTGTAATAATTCATTCAAGATTTGATGCAACATAGTCCCATAATCAAATGAAAGTTCCTGCTATGATTTCTGGAGTTTTGAGAAGCGTTTAAAAAATATTTTCCCCATCTATCAAAAAATGGAAATCACCTATTTTGATATATTTGAAACTGTCAAGACTAAGGAAATTATGGGCCCGGACACCAAGAACTAAAAGCAATTTTTCAAGATTTGATCAACTCGCCCTGCTGAAAAGTGACCTGATTTATCTTGGTCCCTTAAATTAAGGTAAACGATAATTTTGGTTAAAAATCTGACTATTCTATTCGTTCTGCAACAGAATAGTTTTTATCTAAAAATTCTGCCCTTATCATTTTTGACGTCTTATGATTTCCTGTGTGACTCCAGCCTGGGGGCATGACAATATACAAAAGCTTGTCTTTTATTTTGGGCGCCTTAATAATATCCTTGAATAGGGCACCGAATTCCCCAAAATAAACATTCAGAAAACTTCCTGAATCCATTTCTCTGGTAATTCCGTATTCTATTTTGATCTCTTTTTTTTCTTCTTGGTAGGTGCCAAAAACACGATCCCAAATATTCAAGAGATTACAAAAGTTGGTATCCATGTACAAAGGGTTTTTGGCATGATGTACACGATGATGGGAAGGAGTGAGCATAAAGTTGTTCAAGGGACCGAATCTGGCATCTTTGATCATATTCTCACCCACATGGATAAAGGCACCATAAGTTCCGTCAACAAACATGATCAAAAACAAAAGCTCTGGCTGTACTCCCAATAGGATACAAACGGTGGTCCGGATGGTATCCGCATAAGGTGCTTCCAAAAAGAAATGGGCATAGGTCACGGAAAGGTTCATGTTTTCAGCAGCATGGTGGGTAGAATGGAGGCACCATAGTAATCGTACTTTATGCCCCCAGTAGTGATATAGAAAATGCGCAAACTCCCAGACGATATAACCATAAATGAACCAATACCAAGTCATTTTAGTCTCAAAAAGGGCATATTTTTGAAATAGACCGATACATAGGGTTACCATGGCAATGGCTATGAACCTACCTACAAACCTATTGAACAGATAAATCAAGAAGTTGACCTTGTAGACCTTGGTATCCGGCTTTTTGTAGATAAGCCCTAAAATAAACTCCAGTATCAGCAATAATGGGATGATGGGATAAATAAGCGAGACTATGCCATCAAAAGTTTTAAATGCACTATAATTTCCTTCCTGTAAAATTTCCCAGGCCTTAGAAATTCCCAAAAAGCCAATGATTTCGTTATAAATAGTATCAATAATCTCCATTGTGAAACATGTAATAATTTAAAAATACTTCAAAGGGATTTAAATTTAGTAGGTGGTTATCAATTTGGCGAATATCTAATGTAAAAATGTTCGCTTCCCAATCACACAAATATGTACCTCTCTTCCTCAACCTGAAGCACAAATACATACTAGCTTTTCCTGCAACATGAAGTGTTTTCCACCTCACCCCAACAATTTAATATTTTTGAGCTTAGTGCAGCCGCTCCAGCATATATGGATAGGTCCTGCCTGACATCCATTGCGGAACATAAATATTCCCATCATCATCAATACAAACATCATGGGGGTTCAAGAATGAAAAATCATCATAATCAGGTGCTTTCAATAATCCATTCTCATAAATTGGAGCGGAAGCTCCTGGCAAGGATACCACCTTATTGTCCTTATCCAAGACGGCAACACAGCCGTCATAAGCCCCCCAAGTTTTTGTAACCAGAACGGCAAAATATAGATGCTCACCTTTAATGACGGGTCTACATATCCAACAGCCCGGCAGAGGAATGGTCTCTATGTGATGTCCATCCAATGTAAACCTCTTAAATTCTTGTTTGGATCTTGAGGTAATCAATAAGGTAGGATTTTCTTTGTCCCTATTATCCAATGTTATACCATGGGAGCAGTCGAAATTGTCTTGTCCATCACCTTTTCCTCCCCAAAACCGAATGAACTCTCCTTTAGCATTGTATTGCATGATATAGTCAAGGCCATATCCATCTGATACATAAATGTCACCATTTGGGCCAATGGCAGTTTCTGTTGGAAGGTATTTGTCGGGAGAATCATATTTGCCGGTTTCCTTGGGATAGTCTAGCTCCAAAAGAATTTTTCCTTTCAAATCCGTTTTGAACACCTTATGGTCGGTTGTGGAGGCTATATAAAGAAATTCTTCACCACCTTCTTCTGAAATGGTTAGCCCATGGGCTCCATTGAGACCAAGGGTCCATGTTTCCAATACCTTGCCGGATCTATCATATATGATCATGTTATTCTTCGGATGGTTGGTAAGTAGTAAAAGACGACCGGCTTTATCTTGAACCATTTCATGGCAATCCATAACGGGGTATTTATCAAGGTCTTGTGTGCCCCATTCCTTGTTGATGCGATACTTAAAATCTCCATGACCTATAATTTTACCATGGTTTGAAAATGGACTTTCATTCCCATTTGTCTTATTTCCAAAGGAATTTCCAAGGATGGGAGTTAGGGCAGTTGCCGAAGCCATTAGGGTTGATGATTTCAAGAATTTACGTCGGTTATTTTTTTTGTTCTGAGTGGACATATTGTTTTTGTTATAGAATGATTTGAAGTTCAGGAAAAGTTTTACGTATCTGCTCTATATATTCCGGTTTAATATCCGTTTTCCAAAGGTAAATTCGTTTAAGGGAGGTCAGGGGTTTTATCCAATCTTGATCTTCCACTGACAACGGGTTATTGTTCAGGTTCAAGCTCTCAAGATTTTTCAGTTCAGATAGGGCCCGGAGCCCTGGTCCCGTTATGGCATTGTCGTTCAAATGTAATTTGGTCAAGTTTTTGAGTTTTGAAACACCATCCATATCCGAATCGGTCAGTTCCAGACCGGACAGGTCTAGCCAAGTGATGTTATCCTTGATCTTTCCAAGAACCGAAAGACTACCCTTGGAAAGGGGGTTGTCAAATCTATGTGAAACTTCAACAAAATGATTGTCCTGTGCAATCCGTTTAATTTGCCATCCCATACCCATTAGGGAATCCAATACGGATTCATCCATTGGATCTACCTTGGTCCTTTCAAAGAAGGTCTTTGGACTTGTATCTATTTTATAGAATGTGGCCAAAATATGGGCTATGTTTTTATCGGGTTTCATTTGCATTACACTTTTGATGGAGTCGAACCCCTGTTCTATCCACCATTTCAAAATACTGATTTCATTGTAATCCAAAGGAGCGCCTTTCGGAGGCATAAAGTACTTACTTTTGGGTGGTAAGGTCACCCGCTTGATCAACTCACTTGACCACGGGTCTTTTTCGATCACTGCTCCGTGTTCGCCACCCGCTATAAGTTTTTCATAAGTCATCATGTTCAATCCTCCCATATCTTTTTCCGGATTATGGCAGCCATAACACTTTTGTTCGAAAATAGGACGGATCAAATGCTGGAAAACAATCAATGAATCTGGGTTTTTGACCTCTGGTACGTTGCTGTACCCATCTCCTTTGTCTCCTCTGAGCGGTTGCAATAAATAGTCGGAGCCATGGGTTAAGGACCCCCCCAAATGTCCAACGGCAAAAAGCAATACCCCTATGGCCACCAATGTAAGGCGATAGGTTTTTTTTTGCTCGTAATGTTTGGCAAATGGAGCCACAATGGCCAACAGGCATATGGATGTTCCGAGCCAACGATGCCAGGCCAAGGTATTGTTTTCGTATCCTCCGTTATTGGCAAGAAACCATCCGCATAGGGCCGCTACAATAGAGGATAGGGCTCCAAGGATAAGGACGAACATGATTACTTTTACTTGTGACTTTCCTTGGTTTTTACCCATAAACCATTCAACAAGTAGGGCCAATGTGAGAAACCCGATGGGCAAATGGACCAAAAGGGGGTGCAGTCTTCCTATAAAGCTAGTTACATCCATAGTTACGTATAGATTATGATAGAATGTCATTAACTATAGATCCGTGGACGTCTGTCAACCTGAATCTTCTTCCTTGGAATTTATAGGTCAGTCTTTCATGATCTATGCCCAGCAAATACATGAGCGTTGCCTGAAAATCGTGTACATGGACCGGATTTTCGGTGATGTTATAGCCAAAATCATCGGTTTGGCCATGGATATAACCTGGTTTTACCCCGGCACCTGCCATCCACATTGTAAAGCACCTGGGGTGGTGGTCTCTTCCATAGTTGTCCTTTGTAAGCCTTCCTTGGCTATAACTGGTCCTACCGAACTCTCCTCCCCAGATTACCAGTGTATCCTCCAGCAACCCACGTTGTTTCAAGTCCATTATTAGGGCAGCGGATGGTTGATCGGTGCTCTTGCATTGTCTTTGGATGTCAGTAGGGAGATTGCCATGTTGGTCCCAACCTTGATGGTACAATTGAACAAATTTGACATCCCTTTCAACGAGTCTACGTGCCAGAACACAGTTATAGGCATAAGTACCCGGAGTTCTGGCTTCTGGGCCGTACATGTCCAGAATATAATCCGGTTCCTTGGCTATACTCATGGCCTCAGGTACTGAAGTTTGCATTCTGTAGGCCATCTCATATTGGCTAATTTTGCTGTTCAACTCCTGGGCTCCAAGATGGTCCTCGTTCAAGGTATGGAGCTTTTCTAAAGCATCGAGGGCATTTCTTCTTGATTGTTTTGTTATTCCATGGGGATTGTTCAAGTAAAGTACAGGATCTTTCCCGGATCTGAACTGTACCCCTTGGTGTTGTGATGGCAAGAAACCATTGCCCCAAAGTCTTGAATACAGTGGTTGACCAAATGGATGCGACCTGGACAGTAATACGGAGAAGGAAGGAAGGTTTTCATTATCACTGCCCAAACCATAACTTAACCATGAACCAATTGACGGTCGGCCCGGCTGTTGGGAACCTGTTTGAAAAAAAGTAATGGCCGGATCGTGATTGATGGCTTCCGTATACATTGATCTGATAAAGCAAAGCTCATCCACAATTTTGGCCGTATGGGGCAAAAGATCACTCACCCACATACCATTTTTCCCATATTGTTTAAAGTTGAAGTGGCTGCCCGCCAAAGGGAGTGAGTTCTGAAAGGCACTCATGCCAGTGAGTCTTTGTCCTTGTCTAACACTGCCTGGCAATTCCTGTCCGTTGAGTTCCCTAAGCAAGGGTTTATAATCAAAGAGATCTTGCTGTGCCGGCCCTCCACTTTGAAATAGATATATCACCCTTTTCGCCCTAGGAACAAAATGCGGCATTTGAAGGACACCACCGGAGCTTCCCCTAAGGCCCGTTCCGGCAAGGACATCAACTGGGTTCAAAAGTGACCAAAGGGCCACGGAACCAAGTCCCATTCCCATCTTGCCCAAAAAATCCCGTCTCCCCAAACCTTTTAGAATATATTCTTCTTTTTCCATCATGATCAATATTTAGTGTAAACAGGGTCAAAATTCATAATAATGTTATTCACTACCGTCAGTGCGGCTATATCGGCATTTTGCTCTTTTATGTCCAGTTTGTGATCCCCAATATCCAAAAGTTGTAGCATTTTGCTCGGCTCTTGTTCAAAACGACTTTTTTCTTTGGTATAAAGTTCCAACAGGGTTTCTAGTTCTTCTTCCTTCGGAAGTCTGCTGGTCAAAAGTCTAAATGCCCTTATAATCTGATTTTCCACATTTTCATGTTCCGATTCAGCCACCCGGCTTGCCAAGACCTTTGCGGCTTCTATGTATTCGGGGCCATTGAGCATTATCAAGGGTTGAAGTGGAGTGGTAGTGGATTGTCGTTTTACCGTGCACATATTTCTATCGGGAACGTCGAAGGTAATCATCGACGGAGGAGGTATCGTTCGTCTCCAATAGGTATAAAGACTCCGCCTATAAAGGTCATCGCCGGTACCTCGTACATATTTATTTTCCCCTACAAATGAGGCTTTTTCTTGCCAAAGGCCTTCCGGCTGATAGGGTTTTACACTGGGTCCCCCAATTTTTTTCACTAACAGGCCACTTGCCGCAAGGATATTGTCCCTAATCATTTCGGCAGGCAATCGGTACTTAGGGCCTCTGGCCAAGAGTTCATTGTTGGGGTCTTTGTCCAAGAGTTCCGGACTTGCTTTTGAGGACTGCTGATAAGTCTTTGACATGACAATCTGTTTGATCATCCGTTTAATGTCCCACCCGGATTCAATAAAATCAATAGCCAACCAATCCAAAAGTTCTGGGTGTGTGGGTAAGCTTCCCTGACTCCCAAAATCGTTGGAGGTTTCCACAAGGCCACGGCCAAAAAGACTTTGCCATAGGCGGTTCACGACGACCCGTGAGGTTAGGGGGTTTTCTTTGCTCACCACCCATTCTGCCAACTCCATCCTTGTTTTGGGACGTAAACTGGAAGTTGACATAAGGGCCTCTGGTAGACCTGGACCTACCTGCTCGCCATGGGAATCATAATTGCCGCGTTCAAGGACATATGTTGTTCGGACACTGTCTTGAATGTCCTTCATCACCATAATCTCAGGTATGCCGGATAACGTATCATTTTCTGCCTTCCTAGCTAGGACAAGTTGCCTGCGTTGGGCCTCCATTTCTTTGCTTTTCCTCAGAAGATAGAATTCCCTAAGCTGTGCATTTTGCTTAAGATTTTCCCTAGTAAGCGCCATTAATTGTTCTTTGTAGCCGTTTTTTTTGGCCAATAGGTTCATTTCAAATTGTGAAAGTTCCACATCGAAAATTTTGAATTCATCAAGGGCGCCATTGGGGAAACCCTGAGCGTTGAACTGATATCCGAAAACAATGCCATATGTCCCATTTGAATTGTTGAGGTAGGGGATAATGGATTTATAAAGATTATCTCTTAAAACTTCAAATTCCTGCGGTTTCCCGTCAATGAAAATTCGTATACCTTCAGCCTTGCTTGAACCATCATAGGTTATGCCAACATGGGCCCATTGCTCAGGAAGAAGGGGATCACAACTTCTAACCCTGATAGCGTTGTTAGGGTATCTGTGAGACATCCGTAACTCGATCCTGTTGTCTACCAGTTGCATTTCAATACCCCGAAAACCGCCAAACTCACCTGTGGATTTGGTAAAGAAGTTAAAGGTCCCATTGGGTTCAGGTGGTTTTATATGGAAAGAATAGGAAAAAGGATCATAACGTTCAAAATCTATTTTGCCCGGAAAATTCAACCCACCTCCGCCATCAAACAATACGGCTCTACCTTCTATTCCTTCAACAGATTTGAATTCTTTGGGATCCTCAAAAGGATAGTTCTCTATGGGTTCAACTAAAGGGGCATTGAACAAATCCTTAAGATTTACCTTGTCCACCCAATCCTTAAAGTCCCCAGTAGATGATAGGGCAATGTTTTCCAAATTTTTTCTCGATTCTTCGGTCTGGTTTTTCAGGAACAAAAGGACCTTATCTTTCTCTTCCGTGGTCAAGAGTACAGATGGGGGCTGAACTTCAGGGAAGTCTCGTTGTCCCTGTCCCATTTCGTCTACACTATTGAAAAAGTAAGAGGCGCTGTAGTAGTCCTTTTGTGAAATGGGGTCGTACTTGTGGTCGTGGCACCGAGCGCATTCAAAACTCAGACCCAGGAAAGCCTTGCCAAAGGTGTTGGTCCTGTCCAATACATATTCTACCCTATACTCCTCAGCAATAATACCCCCTTCCACATTAATAAGATGATTTCTATTAAAGCCCGTGGCTATCATTTGCTCCAAGGTTGGGTTCGGATATTTATCGCCTGCCAGTTGCCACTTGATGAATTGATCGTATGGCATGTTATTGTTAAAAGCATTAATGACCCAGTCCCGCCAAGGCCACATCCTTCTAGGACCATCATCTTGGTAACCGTGGGTATCTGCATATCTGGCCAAATCCAGCCAAGCCGTGGCCATTTTTTCACCATAGGAACCGGAAGCCAAATAGTCATCGACCATATCTTCATATGACTTTTGTCCAGAGCTGTATTGGTCCAATTCTTTAAGGGTTGGGGGGAGCCCGGTCAGATCAAAGGATAATCTCCTCAACAACGTTTCTTTATTGGCAATCGGACTGAGTTCTAGACCCTCATCCTTCAGTTTTTTCAATACAAAAAGGTCAATTTCGTTGTAAGTTTCCCCAAGGGACATGATGTTTGGTGCCGATTGCTTTTTAGGGAGTTGGAATGCCCAATGTTCTTGATATTCGGCTCCCTGGTCAATCCATTTGGTTAAAATTGCCTTTTCCCTTGAGCTAAGTTCCAAATGCGATTCAATGGGAGGCATCACCTTTTCGGGATCTGTTGACATGATACGCTCAAAAACGATGCTTTTACCTGGTTTTCCGGGTACAATGGCATATCTCCCAGGTGTTTGTTTGAGTTCATTTAGTGCTTCATCACGGATATCCAAACGTAGTCCTGCCTCCTGCTTGGATTTGTCAGGGCCGTGACATGCGAAGCATTTGTCCGACAAAATGGGACGCACATGAAAATTGTAGTCTATCAAATCGGGGATAGATTGTTCTACTGAAACCAGTTCTTCTGTTTTATAATTGTTGCAGGAGACCAAAAGAATCAGGCAAATACTGACATATAATTGCAAAACTACTTTCATCCGTCGTTTATTTCATTAATAACTAAATCGGTTTAGTTGACGAAAATACAATTTATCTTGTTTAAAATCCATAAAACCGCAAGAATTTAGCAAAAAAAGTTATTGATTAAAATTGGGAAATGTGGGAAGAGGCGGATGTTTTGATTTATATTATTAACTCACATTGTCTGACCAAATATTGCATCGACGATGCAAAGATGGAATCTTAGATTCTTAGTATTGGATATTTTGAGCCAACATACCCTTTTGTTGCAGGGGTATATAGGTTTCAATCCACGATGGACGGTAGATGGTCAACAGAGGAAGCATAGCCTTTGAACTAAATCAGGGAAGGATATGATTATTATGCCCATGTAGATATCTCCTAAGTTGAAAAATGTTAATTTTTAGTAAAATTTTTGAGTTTTCATAAAATTATATACTTTTGATCAAATACTAAACCGATTTAGTAAAAACCAAATTATCAAATACGTATCCTCTTGAGATAGTTGAACCTGATAGATGCGAGTGGTACGGACTTGAATTATCTTTGGAGGAATATTGGCTGAAAGGCTACATTACATTTTGTATTGAAAAAAATATATTTAAAAGATATTGCCAAAAACCTTAATGTTTCCAAAACGGCAGTTTCGTTAGTGCTGAACAATAAGGGGGACGAGAATAAGATAAGCAAGGAAACCCAGGAGAGGATCATTGCATATGCCAAGAAGTATAATTATGTGCCAAATCAACTTGCACGTGGCCTGAGCAGGGGAAAAAGTGAGACGATAGGGTTGATAATCCCCAATATTTCGGATACATTCTATGCGCAGATAGCAGGTTTTGTTGAGGCAAGGGCAATGGAGATGGGGTATACGGTGGTGTTCAGTAGTTCGTATGAAAAACCGGAAAAGGAATCTAAATTAATACAATCCATGTTGAACAGACAGGTAGATGGTTTGATCATTTCCTCCACTCAAAAAAATGAGGAGGATATCCTGAGATTACAGGAAAGTGATTTTCCTTTTGTTCTGATCGATAGGCATTACCCTAATTTGGATACCAACTATGTCATAGTCGATAACTTTGGTGGAATATATCATGCAACCAAACACTTGTTGGGTCTGGGAAGGAAAAAAATAGGTTTTGTTACTATAAAATCCGAGTTGGATGCCATGCAACAGCGATTGTTAGGATATATAAAGGCCTTGGACGATCATGGGGTGGAACAGGATAATCGATTTGTATCTGAACTGGATCAAAAAACCTACGTCTCCGATATGGCGGAAATGATAAAGGCCGTGACAACCCCAGAGAAAAGAGTGGACGCCCTTTTGTTCTCAACACACTATTTGGCAAGAGAGGGGCTGAGGGCACTCAATGATATGGATATACGGATACCGGATGAGGTTGCCATAGCCAGTTTTTCTGAAATGTCAGCATTTGATTTGGTAAATCCACCCATAACAGCTGTTATACAACCCGTGCAAAAGATTGGGGATCTCGCCGTGGATATATTGGTTGATGAAATGAAAGGCGATAATATGATTAAAACTAAGGATAAAAGAATAGTACTTGACACGAATTTTAAAATACGGAAGTCCTGTGGAGCATGATCCTAAAAATTTGAACAATAACTAAACCGGTTTAGTTATGTAGTTTTGATTTTATGCATCGTGTCAACGGAAACGTAGTCATTTAACATGTTAAACAATAGGGGATGAAAATAAACTAAGAACCAAAAGTACAATTGGGTCAAAACCAATCCATTGTCCAGATTGTAGCCAAGCAAAATTAAATTTTAACAAACAAACAAATAGAAATTATGCTAAATCAATTCGTATCCTTTAAAAAGGGAACTTGTATTTTCCTTGCATACCTTTCCATAGGGTTTTTGCAGGGGATTTGGGCAGCAGTGCCCAAATCGTTCCTAGGTCCTTTGGACTTTAATAATGCTTTAAGTTTAGAAAAAGAACACGGCCGCGAAGGTCAACAGGACATCACCATAAGAGGTACTGTTACCGATAGTGGTGGAAACCCCTTGCCTGGCGCAAGTGTAGTGGAAAAAGGAACTTCCAATGGAGTTCAAACGGATTTTGACGGAAATTTTTCCATTAAGGTAAATTCTGGTGCTGTTTTGGTGGTTTCGTATTTGGGTTATGTGCCCCAAGAACTTCCCATTGATGGACAGACCAATGTTACCATTGCACTTCAGGAGGATGTTGCCAGTTTGGATGAGGTAGTCATTGTTGGATATGGATCCGTAAAGCGTTCCGACCTGACCAGTGCCATCAGTACAGTATCCGAAAGCGAGCTCGAGGAGCGTGTGACCACAAACCCACTTCAATCCCTTCAGGCCAAGGTACCTGGATTGAACATTTATAATAATAATGGGAACCCTGGAGGAGATCTGAGTTTTAACATCAGGGGTTTTTCTTCAATAAATGGGTCAAATACCCCTTTGATTCTTGTAGATGGCGTTATCACAAACAATATTAACGGTTACCATCCTTCGGACTTTGCTTCCGTATCGGTGCTCAAGGATGCTTCGGCCACTGCTATTTATGGTGCTAGGGGAACCAATGGGGTTATTCTTTTTACCACAAAGAAAGGAAAAGAAGGTGGGTTCAATGTTACCTATGATGGTAATTTAAGCATTGGTGTTGCTGCAAGGGAAATAGAAATGTTGGATGCCGAGGGCTATATGGAGCTCTTCAAAAGAATGTGGGAATACGATCCGGCAAGAGGCTCATATGACGAGGTCATAAGACCAAGGCTACATGATGACTATCCTCTTTTGTTTGATGAGAACAACAACCCGATCTATAATACCAATTGGCAAGATGAAGCATTAAGGACAGCATATTCAACGCACCATCACTTGTCCATAACCAGTGGTACCGATAAATCCCGTACTGGAATTTTCTTGGGACTCAACGATGAACAAGGACTGTTTCAATCAGATTACCAGAAGAAAGCGACATACAGGGTAAACGTGGAATATGACCTGAATGATTGGCTAACGGTGGGCGGAGAACTCAATGGTTGGTCTGTAAAGCAACAGATAAGGAGTAATTTAGGTATAGGCGGGCTTAACTTGTCCCGTACCTTGATTGAGACCCCTCCTATTTTACCTGTTCAGTTCCCTGATGGCAGTTTTGCCACTTTCCGGGACTGGGGCTATAATACCAGTGGAGAACCTGATATTTATTATTTTGAGGGCAATAACCCTGTGGCTCTATCCAATAATTCCCTGGGAGAGTCCCCTGTAAGGGAATCCAATTTACGTTTTAGCGGTTTTGCCCAGTTCAAGCTTTATGAGGGGTTGGAGTTTAAATCCGTTTATACCAATGAAACCCTGAATAACCTAAGCTATGCTTGGAATACCTATAAGAACATTTCTGGCAATGGTTTGGGGAGTGCTAACGGAAGTACCTTTAGAACTACTATATGGACTTCGGACAACTACTTTACATACGATAAATATTTCAACGAGAAACATCATTTCAATGCAATGCTGGGTGCGCAATGGTCCTCTTCCGATACCCATAACCTGGGGGCCAATTCTTCAGGGTATACGACCGAGTTTTTTAAATATTACAATTTGGGAGTAGGTTCCCAACCACCAACGGTCAGTTCAGGATACAGTGCATTTTCGTTGAACTCCTTTTTCGGAAGGTTGAATTATGTATATGATGAGAAATATTTGTTCACCTTCAGTTCTCGATATGACGGTTCTTCCGTTTTCGGTGCGGATAACAAATATTCCTTTTTCCCTTCCGGAGCCTTGGGATGGGTGGTGTCAAAGGAAAACTTCATTGCCGAAAATGAATCCCTTTCAAAATTGGTATCCTTTCTTAAGCTTAGGGGAAGCTATGGTATAACAGGTAATTCCCCGGTTCCGTATTCTTCCTTGGGGACCATCGGGAACTATACCATAAACCTGAACAATCAGATTGTTAAGGGATCAGGTATTGGTGGGGCACCGAACCCTGACTTGAAATGGGAGCGAACGGCTCAATTCAATATCGGGACCGATATCCGCATGTTCAATGACCGTTTGTCACTTACAGCAGATTGGTACAACAAGAAAACCACAGATCTTTTGTTCAACGTGCCGGTTTCTACGGTTTCAGGCTATTCCACGGTTACCTCTAATATTGGAAGTGTCCAGAATAGGGGTATAGAACTGGCCTTGTCCGGAGATATAGTTAGAAACGCCGACTTTAACTGGAACATTGGAGCGGTATTTTCAAAGAACAGGAACAAGGTTCTTAAACTTGGGGCAACCGATGCAGATGTAATATCCTCCGGCTTTTTGGGCAATGCCACAATATTGAGGGTAGGTAAACCAATGGGATCTTTTATAGGCGTTGAACGATTGGGTACTTGGGGTACCGATGAGGTTGAGGAAGCGGCCAGATATGGAAAAAGACCAGGTGACATCAAAAGGAACGATGTCAATAATGACGGTCAGTTCGATGAAGCCGATATGAAATTCTTGGGAAGTCCCTTTGGTGACTATGATATGACGGTTTCTACTTCTGTTCGCTATAAGAACTGGGATATGAACATGGATATCCAGATCAGACAGGGAAACAAGATACAAAATGTGGCCGCACTTACCGTTGAGGACCGTACCTGGTATGCTTCGGGTTATGCAACGGTATTGAAGGATGCTTGGACACCTGATAATCAGGATACCATGGTTCCGGCTTTGCGTATGGGATCTGATCCTTGGAACACCGATTTTGGCAGTTTTGCAGATAGCCATTGGTTGGAAGATGGTTCTTTTGTCAGGGGAAGAAGTTTCAACTTAGGATATAGACTGCCCAATGATGCGGTGGACAAATTTGGGATGAAAGCCGTACGATTGTACTTCAATATGGACAATTTCTTCTTGATTGCCCATAACAGGGATTTTGACCCGGAAGCTTCTTCCTTCGGTGGGGGATATGCACAGCAAGGACAGACCTTTTATGGCACCCCCCGTCCAAGGACCTATACGTTTGGTATTAACCTTAACTTTTAAAAGATTGAAAATGAAAAAGTATGTAATTATTATATGTGTGGTTTTGGGCCTGGCTTCCTGTGAGGATTTTTTGGAAGAGGATGCAAGGAACATGCAGACCAATGAGAATTTCTATCAGACGGAGGAGGATATTGAATCTTCCGTGAATTCGGTGTATTCCTTTCTTTATGCACCATATGCCCGCTATGGTTTTGATGATTTTCCAAGTGCAATGTTGGAAATGGTCACAGGCCAGTGGAACAATGTGTCCCAATATCCTGAAACCGGGTTTTACTATAATTTAACCAATACTTCGGGTAGTTCCTATGTGAAAATATTTTGGGAAAGTTGTTACAAGGGTATTGAATCCGCCAATTTGGTGATAGACAATATAGAGGGCGTTGATTTTCTGGATAATGGCGAGAAAAATAGCCTACTTGCAGAAGCGCGCTTTCTAAGGGCGTACTATTATTATCTATTGGTGAATATTTTTGGGGATGTTCCCCTAAAGTTGACCTCAACGGTTTCACCGATCAATGATGGGTTGTTGCCCAAGACTTCGATTGCAGACATTTATGATCAGGCCATTGTGCCCGATTTGATCTTTGCCGAGGCAAACCTAAAATTTGCTACTCCCGTAGCAAATGGCCGGGCTTCTGTTGGAGCTGCAAAGACCCTTTTGGCGAAGGTATACCTTAGCATGGCCGGACACCCATTGAATCGGGACAATACCATGGAGTTGGCAAGGGCAAAATCCTTGGAGGTTTTGGACAGCGGTGATTTTTCCTTGTTCCAAAGTGATGGTAGCCTGACTTGGTTTGACAAGTTGAACAATGCGGATTATGACAATCTTGAAGAACATATCTGGGATTTAAACTATAACCAACCGGATTATCCAAATGGATTCAATATCTATTTCCTTCCCCAAGGGGTTGTGTTCACGGAAACCGCATTTTTTCAATTTGGCGGATATTATCCTGACGAATCCTTCCTGGACAGTTATGCCAGTGAAGATTTAAGGGGAAGAAACAATATGGGCTTTTTCTATAATTCCTTTACCACAGGAGGGGAGACCTATGACTTTCCTTGGGCCGTTTACAAGTTTTTTGATAAGGGAATATTGCAAACAGCCCCAAATAATGGCAAAAATTTCCCATTGTTAAGATATGCCGATGTGCTACTCACCTATGCCGAGGCACAGAACGAAGTAGATGGAAATCCCAATGCAACATCCTATCAGGCGGTGAACGATATCAGGGAAAGGGCCGGTTTGGCAACAGTCTCGGGCCTAACGCAGTCAGAGTTCAGAAAAGAGGTATGGAAACAAAGGTATTGGGAACTTTGTGCAGAGAACAAGACCTATTTTGATATTGTAAGGACACAAATGGTCTTTGATACACAACTAGGAGATTTTGTCCCCCTTGCCGGATTTGAATTGCCCAGTGGAGCGGTGGTTCCTGGAGATTATTTGCCATTTCCAATACCATTGTCCGAGGTCCAGATCAATCCTTTACTGGCAGATTAAGGCCTATGTATAGAAAATTCAGCCTTGAAACTTTCAAGGCTGAATTCTTCCAAAGGGAAAATCAAGTAACTTAATTGAAAGAAAAACAGAACCCTATGATTGCACAATCAATTATGGCATCAAGAATCAAAAGGAACTTGCATATTCTGTTTGTAATGTTCTGTTGCCATGGCTTTGGCCAGACCGATACAAACTTGAACATGGTTGCCATAGAATATGTAAAACCTTATGAGTACCATCAAGAAGGAAAAAATCTCGTAACCAAGGCTTTCCTAGACTTGGAACGACCCCAGGATTTCAAAGGAATTGTTCTGGAAAGTGGTTATACCTCAAATTTGAAATTTGAAAACGGTAAGGCATGGGTGTGGTTACCGGTTTTTGGGAAACCACAAACAATGAAGATTGTGGCCTCAAAGAAACATGCGGTCAAAGAACAATTGTTTAAACCTCTGGTAACTTCGGATTGGGGGTACTTTAAGGAGGGAACGTTCCATATTATTTCATCTTCACACCAGGACATTGCATGGATGGATACACCCGATTACTGTCGCCATGAAAGGGTTAACGATATTATAGCACCTGCCCTTGACATCATGAAGAAAGATGGGGAATACCGTTTTGGAATGGAACAGGCACTAAACTTAAAGGAGTTCATTGAAGAATTCCCTGAAAGAAAGGAAGAGGTTATCCAAAGACATAAAGAAGGAAGGTTTACATGGGGCGCCACATACAACCAGCCCTATGAGGGAATGCAAACAGGGGAACAACTTGTTCGTGAAATGTATTTCGGAAAACGTTGGATCAAGGACAACTTTGATGGTATTGGTGAAGAAACTGCCTTTAATACCGATGTACCTGGACGAACGCTTCAATTTCCCCAGATATTGGCAAAGGCCGATGTGGAGAATTTGTTTGTATCCAGAATGAGGGAGGGCTTTTATGAATGGTACTCCCCGGATGGTTCTTCCGTTCTTACATATACCCCTGGAAACTATGGCTGGGCAGTAATTTTCTATAAACTTTTTGAAGAGGATGCCATTGAGGCAATGCATAAAATCCAAAACCGTGTGGAGATGTGGACTGATTATTACAAAGAACACAACCTGCCTCCCCATTTTGCCATTGTCATCAGCAACGATGCTTCGGGGCCAGCCAACTATGGTAATCTGATCAAGGAATGGAATAAAATTGTTTCCGAAACTGGAATGGCCATGCCCAAACTAAGACATTCAACAGTTTCTGGATTTCTTTCCGAAATCAAACGGCCGGGAGCCAAATTTGAACAGTTGGAAGGAAGCAGACCCAATTTATGGGCCTATATCCACGGTCCTGGACATTATGAAGCGGTAACCGCATCAAGAAAGGCAGGAAGGTTGCTACCCTCAGCTGAAATATTCGGTACAGTTGATGCCCTGCTCAAAGATTCCTTTGAAGATTATCCACAAAAAGAACTGTCCAGGGCATTTGAAGAGTCCATTTATCCCGACCATGGATGGGGTGGAAAAAATGGGGATGTCACCGATAGTATTTTTAGATCAAAACTTGAGTTTGCGGCCAATGAAGCGGATAGGATTTTGGATTCATCCTTGAAATCGATTTCAGATAAGGTCATGATCAAAGGAAATAATGCCATTGTGGTCTTCAATGATCTATCTTGGGATAGGGACGGCTTGGTGACGGTAGTGTTGGAAGACAACGGACCATTTTATGTGATTGACGAAAAAGGAAAGGTCGTGCCCTCCCAAATGCCAGATACCAATGGTAAATTACTTTATTTACATGCTTCAAAAGTACCGGCAATCGGATATAAGACCTATTATCTCAAAAAGGGAAGAAGGGCCGTTGCAACTAATAAAACTGTACTTCCCAATTCCCTGACCAATCAGTTCTATTCCATTCAGCTTGGAGATGGAGGTATAGAACATCTGTATGACAGAGTCCTTGATGAAGAAGTGTTGAATACAACTAGATTTTCGGGTGGGGATGTTCTTACACTAGGATATAATGGTAATGGTGCAGGTGAGTTTACGCAGATAACGGAACCCAATATGCAGGACTATGACAAAATGAGCGACCATATCGCAAATTGGTCCCTAACTTCTGACGGCGATGTATTTGCAGAGTTTAAGAACGAAACAAAGTTTAAACATACGGGGATTGTCCAACGGATCCGGATGTACCATCATGAAAAGAAAATTGATTTTTTTATCGATTTGCTGGACTGGGACGGAACCCATAATCGTGAATTCCGTTTTGCACTTCCCTTACAGATGGTAGGATCGAGAATCAAATACGAGGTTCCCATGGCCATAGCGGAAGTTGGCAAAAGCGAAATGAAGGAAGCTCCCGGCGGATGGGCCTGGGGTGGCAGCTATGACCAAAAACCGGTAACGATCAAGCCAAGGGAGGTGATGAACTATATATCATCTGAAAATGATGACCTAGCAGTAACGCTGGGAACAGACGTAGCCTTGGCGGATTGGGTAGACCCAACACGGGAAGCTGTTGATTATACAGTGCTTCAAGGGATATTGATGGCCTCCCATAAAAGCTGTCATGCAGAGGGCAATTGGTACCATCAAGCGGGAGACCATCATTTTAAGTTTTCCGTGGCGTCCCATGTGCCGGACGATAGGCTTTCGTACGAATTCGGAGTAGGATCCAACCATCCGTTCCGCGCCGTGTTGAAGAAGAATACAGATGGCTCGGGAACCTTACCACAAGAGATGGGCTTTTTTAAAGTGTCGGAACCCATGGTGCGGATAAGTACAATTAAAAAAAGTGAGAGCGGGGAGGATGTCATTGTCAGATTAGTGGAAATGGAAGGTAAGGACAGACACGCAACTATCTCCCTTCCTACTCAATTTCAAGAATTGATCCGCACAAACCTGATAGAGGAAGACAAGGAATCACTGGGAAAAATTTCCAAAAGCTTCAATGTAGATATCGGACACAATTCCATTGACACGTATAAACTAATTTCAAAAAAGTAAGCCTATTAATGACAAACAAGAAGGCAGAAGGGAAGCTTCCCAATTTAGGTACCATAGATACCTATTGTATTCAAGACAAGGGCATTCATCCCTTCTTGGTCAGGGACAGTTGGCAAATGGTCAAGTTGAATTATTTCGAAAAGTATGGTTTTTTAAATATGGGGACATTATATAGACATGATGGCACCGACAAGGGTTTAGCCTTAATGTCCGGGACTGTTTATGTTATCGCCATGGAAATTGTGGATGACCTTCCCCATTTCGAAATGGAAGTATTGAAAAAAGGGGTGTCCTATAATATTCCAAAAAAAACGTGGTACACTTTTATTATGGAGGAGGGGTCGGAACTCATCTTACTTGAAAAGCCAGATACCCAGATGAACGACACGGTTACAGTTCAATTAAATGAAGCACAGTTAAATCTCTTGAGGGAATTGTTCAATTCCAAAAAAGTAAAATTATGATCGATCCTAAAAAAACACTCTGGAAAACGGATGATGAATTGTTCTCCATTGCCAAGAAGGAGCTTTTTGTTGCTCTTGTCGGTGACATTTTGGATAAAATTGGGTTTAGAAACCAATTTTTACCTCCAACAATAAAACCTTTACACAATGATTTTGTGGTCATCGGGCGTGCCATGCCGGTGCTGGAGGCCGATGTTTATGAAGAAGTGGTGGAAAACACCAAAAACCCTATGATGATGAAGCCCTTTGGGTTAATGTTTGAGGCTTTGGACAGTTTACGGCCAAACGAGGTATATATATGTTCAGGTGCTTCTCCGAGGTATGCACTTTGGGGTGGATTGATGAGCACAAGGGCTATGAAACTTGCGGCATCAGGGGCTGTATTGCATGGATGGTCTAGGGATACCAACGAAATATTGAAGTTGGGGTTCCCTACATTCAGTTATGGGGGCTATGCCCAGGATCAAGGTCCTAGGGGAAAGGTAATCGATTATCGGGTGCCCATTGAAATCGATGGGGTGAGGGTAAATCCCGGAGATGTGATTTATGGAGATAGGGATGGTGTCCTCGTGGTCCCTGCGGAAGTCGTGGTCGAGGCGTTCAGCGGAGCCATTGAAAAGGCCCGTGGTGAACAACTGGTAAAGAAAGCATTGGAAGAAGGAATGAGTACTGTGGATGCATTTGACAAATTTGGCATCATGTAATGCCGGTTTAAGAAAAACGAAATGAAGAGTAAGATATCATTTTATTTATTGAGGATAAGTTTTGTTTCGACCATTGGGGGCTTTTTGTTCGGCTATGATACCGCTATAATCTCTGGCTGCAATGGCTTTTTGGAACAACAATTTGACCTTACACCGGCTATGTTGGGTTGGGTTGTTTCCTCCGCACTGTTGGGAACCATCATTGGTTGTATAGCTTCTGGCGCCATAACGGACGGATTGGGCCGAAAAAAAACACTGATCATTGCCGCAGGCTGTCTTACGCTTTCTGCGGTTGGATCCATGCTACCTCCACAGTTTTTGGGAGATCTGGAAAATCCACTCTGGATTCTGGCCAATAAAGATCTTTCCCTCAAAGTGCTCATTTCAGTTCGCTTGCTAGGAGGAATTGGTGTTGGTATTACCTCGGTGGTGGCACCAATATATATATCGGAACTCTCCATGCCTAACAGCCGTGGAAAAATGGTATCCCTGTATCAGCTGTCCATAACCTTGGGTATCTTGTTCGCCTTTCTTGTTGACTGGTTGGTGTTGGGTTTTGCTGGTGATGCAGCAGGAGTGATTGCACAGGAACCTTCCAGTTTTATGGACTGGCTTTTTGTAAGTGAGCTTTGGAGGGGAATGTTGGGCACTGAAATTCCCATTGCCCTGTTGTTCTTTGTACTGTTGTTCTTTGTGCCGGAATCACCGAGATGGCTGGTATCCAAAGACAGGTTTGAAGAAGCCAACGAAATAATGCTAAAGGTAAATGGACCTGAATATGCCAGGACCAGCTTGAATGAAATTCGAAGTGCCGTTAAGGAAGAATCAAAAGGGATAAAGGAACTGTTGAATCCCATTTTAAGGACCCCACTTTTGATAGGAATTTTACTGCCCATGTTCTCCCACTTGAGCGGGATAGCTGCCATCATGTATTTTGCCCCCAACATTATCAACGAATCGGTCAATAGTGTGGAAAACTCCTTTTTGGGAGCTGTAATGGTAGGAATTGTCAACAGTGCCTTCACATTTGTTGCCATTTTTAAGATTGATAGCATAGGGAGAAGGAAATTGTTGTTGGCAGGGGTTGTTGGCACTTTTATTTCGCTGTCTTCCATAGGTATTCTGTTTGCCGTGGGGTCATCATACGTCATTGTTCCTTTATTGGTATACGTGGCCTGTTTTGCCTTTTCTTTTGGTCCCGTTGTATGGGTGGTGATCAGTGAGATATTCCCAACATCTATTAGAGGGCTTGCAGTATCGGTGGGAAGCTTTTCCTTAATGACCACCGGATTCTTGATAACGCTGACCAATCCTATGCTAATAAAGGAAATTATGCCTTCGGGGACATTTTTTCTATATGCCGCACTGACCCTTCCCGCCATATGGTTCATTTGGCGGTTTGTGCCCGAGACCAAAGGAAAGACCTTGGAGGAAATACAACACAGTTGGACAAAAAAGCAGGGATAATGAACATTTTAAAAATATGGAAATGATAGAAACTTATGTGGTGTCGGGGATTGGCTACCACCCTTTTTTGATAAGGGAAGGATGGCAATTGGCCCAACTAAATTATATTGAATCACAGCACATTGACCAAATTTTCCATTTGGATGTGCATAGGCACACGGATGAAGTGTTTGTCCTTATCAAAGGACAAGCAGTATTGATCGGAGCTACCATCCACAATGGCGAGCCCATTTTTGAGGCGGAACTCATGAGGTCCGATGTAATATATAATATTCCTCAGGGAAGATGGCACAATATAGCCATGGAGGAAGGTAGTGAAGTATTGATCGCTGAAAAATCCAATACACATGTGTCGGATTTTGAACAATTTCAATTGAACAAAACCCAAGTAAGAGAGTTGAGGAACCTTGTCAAGAAATTTTTCGACTCAGAGATATAGTGGGTCGAAACAATCCAACACGAAAGATGCAAAAAATAGATTTAACAGGAAAGAAAGCTTTGGTAACAGGTGGGAGTAGGGGCATTGGAGCTGGGATATGTCGTGAGTTGGCCAAATGTGGTGCGGATATATTCATTAATTATTTCAACAGGGAAAATGAGGCAATTGAATTGAAGAAAGAAATCCAGCAAAAATATGGCGTTCAGGCAGGCATATATAAAGCGGATATTTCAAAAGCCCAAGAGGCAAAAGATCTTTTTGATCAAATGGACCGTGAAATAGGAACATTGGATATTTTGGTCAATAATGCGGGAACAGAAAGCATTTCCCATGTCTTGGATCTCGATCCACACGAATGGGATAGGGTCGTTGATATAAACCTGAAAGGCCCCTTCCTCTGCTCTCAGCAAGCTGCACATCGAATGTCGGTCAAGGCAAAGGGCGTGATTATCAATATAACCTCAATACATGATGTGGTTCCTAGAAAGGGATTGGTACACTATTGTTCAGCAAAAGCGGGGTTAAAGATGTTATCCAAATGTCTTTCACTTGAATTGGCGGATAAAAATATACGGGTGGTTTCCGTTGCGCCCGGAGCAATTGAAACGGAAATGAACCGGGAAGAAATCGCCAAGTTCGGAAAACATAGGTTTGAGGAATGGATTCCTCAGGGACGGATAGGGAAAATAGCCGATGTTGCTCCAACGGTTGCTTTTTTGGCAAGTGATCTGGCGGCATATATCAATGGTGCGGACGTTTATATTGACGGTTCCTATATGAACCACACGATCCAATATGATCCAAGACCTAAAAAAGAAAATAACTAGGCTGTGTTCGTCATGTCAAATAAAATTATACTAAAAGGAATTGCTTGGGATCACCCCAGAGGTTATCAGCCATTAAGAGCAACTTCCAAGGCATTTTCAGAACAAAACCAAGAAATTTCCATTCAATGGGATGTACGATCCTTGAAGGAATTTGGGGACACACCTGTAGAAGACCTGATGGAAACGTATGATCTAATAACCGTAGATCATCCTTATATGGGTCAGGCCCATGCCAACAAATTATTGCTTTCTCTAAAGGAAAGGATATCTGAGAGTATATTGCAGATACTGCAGCGACAATCCATTGGACCAAGTTTCAACTCGTACCAATATATGGGCCATTTGTATGCATTGCCGATTGATGCCGCGGCATTGGTTGCCGCATCCAGGGATGACCTGATCAAGGAACTTAAAATAGGATTGCCCATGGCAAGGGCGGACCTTTTCAGGCTCTATAAGAAAGTTCCCGATAGCCAGAGCATTGCATGGCCCTTATGTCCTACCGATTTATGGTGCACCTTTTTGACCCTTTGTGCACAGGACATGGGAAGGGACTTTATCCAAGATCAAACGATTAATGAAAAAGCCGGGAGTTCGGTGCTCAATGAAATAAAACAACATTTAGAACATCTTCATCCGGATTCATTGAACTGGAATCCTATTCAAATTTTGGATGTAATGGCATCGGGGGATGAAATCCTATATTCTCCTTTTTTATTTGGTTATGTCAACTACTCCCAAATCGGGTTCGCAAGAAAAACCGTGAGTTTTCATAATAGTCCCACTGGAGCAAAGAACGATGTTTCCACTATTCTTGGTGGAGTAGGACTTGCGGTTTCCAACAAATGTGAACACCCTGATGAAGCTGTCTCCTATGTGGTGTATACAGCAATGAGTGATGTTCAAAAGGGCATTTATACCAAAAATGGAGGACAGCCTGGTAACCTAATTGCTTGGCAAGACGAGGATAATAACAATAGAAGCCTTGATTTTTTCAAAAACACCCTTAAGACGATGGAGAATGTGTACGTGCGTCCTCAGCATCCCGGTTGGAACCGATTTCAGGAACAAGGTGCAGATTTATTGCATTCAGGATTGGTAGGTGATATTGAATCGAGCAGAGTAATGAAGGACTTGAACCAATTGTATAGATCAATAGCATGATATGGATGAAGGTTATAAAAATATAAAAATAGAAGTCCATGAAGGTGTGGCTACCCTTCGTTTCAACAGACCCGATCAACTCAATGCAATGAACAGGACAATGATGGACGAGATCATTTCTGGAATCGAAGAGATCAATGCGGACGATAAAATTACGGTTGCGGTGATTACGGGAGAGGGCAGGGCTTTTATGGCCGGAGCTGACATCAAGGAATATGCCGGTCAGACCCCGGAAGAATTTGAAGCCTTCCAAAAGCAAGGGGTAAGATTATATGAAAGTATAGAAAAAGCCCAAAAACCTTGGATTGCCGCTGTGAATGGCTTTGCATTGGGAGGGGGATTTGAAATCGCTTTGGCATGTGATATGATCGTGGCTTCCAAAGCGGCCAAAATGGGTCTGCCCGAAGTGTTTTTGAGCTTGGTACCTGGAGGTGGGGGAACCCAACGTTTGATTCAGAAGATAGGAATCAACAGAGCAAAGGAAATGCTTTTTACAGGGGGACAGTATTCGGCAGAAACATTATGGGGCTGGGGAATTGTCAATCAAGTGTTTCAGGAAGAAGAATTTTATCAAGGGTTTACTGGTTTTGCACAAAAACTGAGCAGGAGGCCATCAAGGGCCATTGGACAGTTGAAGCGTTTGGCAAATTTGAGTCTTAGTTCCATTCCCTTTGATCAAAAGATCGAAGAGGAAGGAAAGGTTGTAACGGCACTGTTTTATAGTAAGGAGGCCCAAAAGGCCATTCATGACTTCATGCATAAAGAGTAGGGATATGTGGATGACATTCTTTATTGGCAGTTATACGGAATACCCCATGCCGGGTTTTGGGGGAGTGGGCCAAGGGATTTATACGGTCTCTCTAAATACCAAAACAGGTGAATTAAAACATGTACATTCCAAAAAAGAACGCAACCCAAGTTATCTGGCCATTAGCAATGATAACAGGTTTTTATATTGCCCCACAGAGTTGGATGAGATTGAATCTCCTAGGATTAGGTCCTATAAGGTCAATAAAGATTTTTCACTTGATTTTTTGAACGAGCAGCCCATTTCAGGAGGTTATCCTTGTCATGTTGCCGTGGATCCAAGAAGTGTTTTTGTGGCCTGCTATGCCACTGGTAATATCATTCAATATCCGTTGTATGATGATGGAAAATTGGGGGATGCCATTGTAGATTACCAGCATAGGGGAATCGGGATGGACAAAGATCGTCAAGAAGGGCCTCATGCCCATCAGATTGCGGTTCACCCAAATGGAAAGGACATTTATGTTTGTGATTTGGGTATTGACACCATTAAGGCATATAGGTATGATGGAGCAAAGTTAAGTCCAAACGCCATGGGAGATTGTCCGGTAAGCAAAGGTAGTGGGCCCCGCCATCTGGTCTTCGATTCTGGAGGAGCACGTGCCTTTGTCATCAATGAATTGAAAGGGAATATTTCAGTCCTTGGAATGTCTGGGGAATCCTATAGGGAAATTGATATTTATCCCTTTCTTCCCAGGAATTATATGGGAAAGCCAAGTGCTTCAGCAATTCGTATCCATCCTAATGGCCTATTTTTATATGCTGCCAATAGGAGGTCGGAGACGATTACGGTTTTTTCCATTACAAAGAAAAAATTGGAGTTGGTTGGATGTATACAGACTGGTGGCGAGGAACTACGTGAATTCAACATAACACCAGATGGCCAATGGTTATTGGCATGCCACCAAAACTCGCACGATGTTGTGGTATATGGCATTAAGGAAGATGGAATGTTGTCCGAGAAATTCAGGACCAAGGAAATTTTGTCACCGGTCTGTGTGACATTTCTTAATTGAACAAAATAACTAAACCGTTTTAGTTTTATGATTGAAAATAATGAAATAAATGAGGGTGCTTTAGAAGGGCTGGTGGTAGCAGATTTTTCACAACTGGCTCAAGGTCCATGGGCAACTCAAATGTTAGGGGATATGGGTGCCGAGATCATCAAGATCGAGCCATTGAAGGGAGATTGGATGCGGCATTTCTCATATGGAAACCTATATCCGAATGGGGAAAGTATATCCTTTGTGAGTTTCAATAGAAACAAGAAGAGTATAGCCCTGAATCTAAAGGATAGTGACGATCATGAAATTGCAAGGAATATTATTCGCAAAGCGGACATCCTTGTGGAGAATTTTAGGCCAGGGGTAATGGAGCGGCTTGGTCTGGGCTATGAGGCGATGAGGGAACTTAACCCTGGGTTGATATATTGTTCCAGTTCCGGATATGGTTCGTCAGGGCCTTATACCAAAAGGCCAGGACAGGATTTGTTGGCCCAAGCGGTAAGTGGAACAGCTTCCTTGAACGGAAGAAAGGACGATATACCCATGGTTACGGCCGTAGGCCAAGCAGATTTGCTCACAAGTCTATTCTTGGTTCAGTCCATCCTGGCTGCTATCTATTCCAGGGAAAAATCGGGAAAGGGACAGAAGATAGAAACCAATTTGTTGAGCTCCATCATAGGGTTCCATACACAAGAAATCACTGCATTTCTTTACCAAAAAGAGAGGCCCGAACGCAGTGAAAGAGGAATACCGAACCCATGGTTAGGGGCACCATATGGATTGTATCCCACCAAGGACAGTTATTTGGCGATAGGAATGAATTCAGTGAGAAAATTGGCAGATTTGGTCGGATTGGATAAATATAGGTCTCAGGAATATGAATCCAACAATATCATGAGGGACAGGGATGAAATTAGAAAGGATTTTGAGACCGTTTTTGTGACAAGGACCACCAAGGAATGGCTCGATGACCTATTAAAAGAGGATATATGGTGCTCACAGGTAAATACTTTGGAGGAAATGGTTGCCGATCCCCAGGTGCTTCACAACAACATGGTCATGACCTATAAGCACCCCACCATCGGGGATGTTGGGACCACCGGGTTTCCTGTGGAGTTCAGCGCCACTCCTCAGCGCCTTTATAGACCTGCACCATTGCTTAATGAGCATCGTGAAGAGATTGTCGCTGCCTTTTGCAAAGTGATAACGATTAACAAAAAAAAATAAGGACAGAATGAAATTAGGTTTTGGATTGTACCGACACATGCTGGACCAGGAGCACTACAAATTTGCCAAACAGTGCGGGGCAACCCATTTGGTCATACACATGGTAGACTATTTTGGGCACAATGACAAAAATGCGGACCAACCTATTGGTGGAAGCACAGGATGGGGTAAAGCAGGTCGTATGGATAAAATATGGAGCTATGAAGAGTTGAGATCCATCAAAGAAGAAATCAATGCCAATGGATTGGAATTGGAAGCCATTGAAAACTTTGATCCTGCCCATTGGTATGATGTCCTTTTGGGAGGTCCCAAAAGGGATGAACAACTTGAAAATTTGAAACAGCTCATCCGAAATGTCGGTAAAGCGGGAATTCCTGTTTTTGGATATAATTTTTCACTTGCCGGGGTGTCCTCAAGAACTGTTGGGGCCTACGCTAGGGGAGAAGCAATGTCTGTTGGCATGGAGGGTGAGGTAGATGGGAACCCCATTCCCAATGGAATGGTTTGGAACATGGTTTATGATGAAAATGCCGTTGAAGGAAGCCTTCCAAGGATTTCCCATGACGAATTATGGAGTAGGGTGCAATACTTTTTGGATGTATTGATACCGGTGGCCGAGGAGGCGGGAGTCAAATTGGCCGCTCATCCCGATGACCCACCTATGCCCTATGTCCGAGATACTCCTCGTTTGGTCTATCAACCTTATATGTACCAACGCTTGATAGATCTAAGACCAAGTCCCAATAATAATTTGGAGTTCTGTCTGGGTTCCATTGCAGAAATGTCGGAAGGAGATGTCTATGAAGCAACGGACAGATATACCAAACAGGGTAAGGTTTCCTACATACATTTTCGAAATGTCAAAGGAAAAGTCCCCAATTATAAAGAGGTTTTTGTGGATGAAGGGGATATAGATATGTTCAGAATACTTGAGATTTTGAAGAAGAATAATTTTCAAGGGGTCCTTATTCCTGACCATACCCCGCAAATGAGCTGTGGTGCACCATGGCATGCCGGTATGGCATACGCCATGGGTTTTATGAAAGCAGCCATGGAATCGGTAGGGAACTAATGCCGAAAAATCAAAGAACACTGCTTATAGTGGTTGGTTGAATTAGCCTTTTTGAATTGGGGAGTGCATCTAACTTGAAGGTGCACTCCGTTCAAAAAGATCAGCAAATCATGATGAGGTTAACTAATGTGAATATCAACAAACAAACTATGAAGAAAACAATAATTCGGTTAGCTCTAATATGCTGTTTTATAGGGGTCAATTCAGTTGGGGCCCAAGAAACGTTGAAGTGTGATGGGGAGACCTATGACCTACTCAAATCCCTGTCGGAATCCAAACTTTCCAAAGGAAATATCCTATTGTTCGTAACCACACATGAAGACATTGCCTGGTTGGACGAACCGGAAATATGCAAGATTGACAGGGATGAAAAATGGTTGACACCCTATTTGGAAAAACTGAAATCCACAACCGATTTCAAGATGGATATAGAGCAATCCTCCATAGTGATGGAATACCTGCATCGTCACCCGGAAGAAAAGGAGAATATCGTAAACTTTATTGACCAGGGACGAATAGGTATCGGGGGTGCCTATGTACAAACCTATGAAGGTATGTATTCTGGGGAATCCCTTTCCAGACAGTTTTATCTCGGAAAAAAATGGATGGAGGATAGCTTGAACGGATATCAAGCCAAAACCTATTATAATGTTGATGTACCAGGAAGGACCATGCAAATGCCACAACTGGCAAGCAAAGCCGGAATCGATCATTTTGTGTTCAGTCGCCATATAAAGGGGCTGTTCAATTGGGAATCCCCTGATGGAACAAAGGTAACATGCTACAGTCCGGGCAACCACTACATGGATTTTTATAACCTTTTGGGAATGGAGGAATCTGAAGGGATTAAAAAGATGGCCAAAGACGTGGTGGATTGGTATAAGATCTATAATAATAAATCCCAGGATCATCCCGTGATGCCGGTCATGCTCAACTATGAATTCATCTGGAATCAAAAACCCGTGGAGAACATGGAACCTTTCATTGGTAGGTGGAACGGGATTGGATATATCGAATCAGAGGGCAGAAAAAAGTTGAAGGTCAAGTTGCCCAAGATTGTTTATTCTACGGCCGACGAGTTTTTTGCAAAAGTTGAAAAAACAACTGTTCCACAAAAGACCATCAAAGGGGAGCGGCCAAATATGTGGGTATATATCCATGGGGCATCCCATCAAAAGGCATTAAAGACCAGTAGGGAAGGAGATATATTGATGACCCAGGCAGAGAAGTTTGCCACGGCAAATGCCATGATCGAGGGATCGTTCAAAAAATACCCTGAGCGAAAGCTACAGCATGCATGGGAATCAAAAATATACCCGGACCACGGATGGGGAGGTAAAGGGGGAGATGTCACCGATAATGTTTTTTTGCAAAAATTCCTTTTCGCAAAATCAGAGGCAGAACAAATTGTGCAATCCTCCATTAAGGATATAGCCGCGAAAATTGGTTTTGAAACAACCAAGGGAATCCCGATAGTGGTCTTTAATAGCTTGAGTTGGGATCGTACCGACAGGGTGGATTTTTCCATAAAATTTGATGAGGGAGAAACTAAAGGAATTGAATTGTCAGATTTGGATAACAACCCAATTCCCGTACAATTGTCCAATTTGGAGCATTATTCCGATGGCTCCATAAAAGCTGTAACGGTCCATTTTATTGCCAATGACATACCCTCGGTGGGTTATTCCACTTATTATTTGAAAAAGGCCTCACCCGACCCCCAATTGTCCGGTAACGGTTTTAAAGAAACTTTGGAGAACAAATTTTACAGATTGGAGTTCGGTAACGGAGGGCTTACCCAAATACATGATAAAGAGTTGAACAGGAATCTGATCGAATCTGGAAAATTTAAAGCTGGTGAGATTTTTGAATTGAGCTCTGTAGGGAACGGAGCAGGCGAGTTTTCCGAGGTTCAACAGGCAAACACGGATTATTTTGATCAATTGGGTACTTCCAAGACCAATTGGAAAATCCAGGAAATTGGACCAGTATATACCAGTGTGGTAATGAGACAACCCATGAAGGATGCTGTTGTGGAAATGAGCATCAAACTTTACCATAACATAAAGAAAATAGACTTTGATGTAGACCTTTTGAATTGGAACGGGACCATGTTCCGGGAATTTCGGATAGCTTTTCCTCTAAAAATGGATAACGGAAAGGTTACCTACGAAGTGCCTTTTGGGGCAGTCACTGTTGGACAGGATGAGCTAAAGGGGACAGGAGGTGAATTTTATAAAGGGGAGGTAAGTAAAATTCATCCAAGGGCCATTGGAAATTGGATTTCGGCAAGTGGTTCCGGGTATGGAGTCACCCTTACATCAACAGTGGTCTCAGCGGATTGGGGCGATCCAACGGACTCTTTGAACACCAAGGTTATTTTGCAACCCATTTTATTGGCTTCGAGGAAAAGTTGCCATCATGAAGGGAATGATTACCACCAGACAGGGGACCATAATTTTTCATTCAGCCTTACTTCCCATAAACCTGGCTGGCAAGAAGGGCGTCAATTTGGTAACCAGCACAATGAAAGAATCCTTACCGTGGTAGGTCCTTCTTCCTATAAAGATGGAGGATTGCCAGAAAGATTGAGTTTTTTCAGTACTGGGAGTGATAATATCGTCATCAGTACCGTGAAGAAAGCCGAAAATGATAATAAGAGTGTCATTAGAATCTTTGAGGCCGATGGTATTGGGACAGAAGCAACGATATCAGTTTTCAAACCAGTTAAAAAGGCTTGGCAGACTACATTGATTGAGGAACCTAAAAATGAACTAAAAGTTGGTGATACCATGATGTACTTGAAAATGGGACACAATGCCATTGAGACCATAAAATTTGAATAATAATAATACCATCTAGCTTAATTATGAAAAGACGAAAATTTATAAAGGTCACAGGAAGCTCCGGTTTGCTGCTGACCGCTACCGGAAGCCTGGTCAATTGCGGCTCCTTTATCGGTGAAGACCAAGATAAAAAGCTGTTGGAACAATCAATACAAGCGTTCAAGCGGTTTTCCGAAGTATGGGATTTCAAGGACTTTTGGAAAAGGGGAAACACTTTCGATGCCTGCTTGGTATTTGTGGATGCAATGATAGAACGCTGGCCAAATGAAGAGCAGGTGAAAGAAATACAGTCAGAGGTCCAAGCAATGTTAAGGCAAAACCTCACTTTTTTTAGCAGTTACAATCCAGGGACTTTATGGGCAGATGATTTTGGCTGGTGGGGTCTAATGGGACTTAATGCACGAAGACATCTTCTTAGAATGAAGGATAGGGAGCTTGCTGACAAATATCTGGCGCTTTCCATGGATTTATGCTGGGAGTACAAAAGAAAAACAGCCTACGACCATTCGGAAGACAGCAGACCAGTTGCCCATGGTTGTAGAAACGGGGATGCCAACGGAAGTAGCAAAGGGGTCAAGAATACGGTTACCAATGTGCTGTTGTTTTTGTTGTCATCAAGGATATATAGGTTGACTCTAGAGGAAAATCTGGAAGATAATGAGAAGTATTTGGATATGGCCTACAAACAATGGGTATGGTTCGATCAATGGTTTAACTTGGAAAAGTACGGGTATCTGAAGGAGATATCCAGTTCTGCCGCTTTGGTACAAGAAAGACCCATGGCTTTTTTTGAAGGTTCCGATTATCAAGAAAAGATACATCCACCCTGGTCAGAAGGTTGGGTTTGGACAGGTGATCAAGGCATGTTGTTGGCAGCTTTGATGGACATGCATGCATTGGGCCACGAAATTTCCACATATGTGAAAAAAAATGACATAGATCCAGGTTTTGATGAAGCTGTTTTTAAAGCCAGGGTCGATTCTATAATAAAGAAAATAGGACAGGGGATTAAGTTGGCATTGGTTGGTAACAAGGATGGGATAATTAGGGAAGCCCCATGCTTATCCAGCTTTGGCCCACAACACGGAAATGACTATGTAGCGGGTAGAGGAATCCTGTTGCGATATATAGGGGCAACCCATGAAAATGGATTGTTAGGTATTGATTTGCACAAAACTGTTCTGGCAACCTTGGAAGCCATATGGGAAACTCGTGATAAATCCAACAATCAATTCCCGCCAGAATTTACCAGTGTTGAAAATGATAGCAGCTATGTTGAGCAGTTCAAGGAGCTTTGGGGACTGGCAGACAATGTCCATAAATGGAATCTTGACAAGATGAAGGAGCAGAACAGGCTTGGTGTTTGCCAGGCCATAGGATTGGATACACTTGGAGCGGCAATAAAAATGACATCGTAGTCCAAGGGTAACCTTTTCATAGAGGTATTTACTGAAAATTAAGAACAATAAAATATTAAACAGGTAAATGAGTAAAGTAGTAACCTTCGGAGAA
>NZ_JAJGBN010000006.1 GCF_020782875.1 Allomuricauda sp. M10
GACAGAGGGGAGCAAATTCATTTCATTTAGGAAAATAGTTGTGTTGTTGTTGTCATTTCGAGGGAGCTTGCGGCCGAGAGATTTGTTAAAAGGTTGAAAGCGATTAGATTCTTCGCTTTGCTCAGAATGACGTAAGGAACATTACTGTGGGTTGGAGAGAGCCAATAGCAGAGTACATCACCATATGCAAAGAAAAAGCCACCTAAATGGTGGCTTTTTTTATTAAAATGGGACTTTTATTTCAATTCCCATCCTTTTCTATAATCACGGGTCACCCATTCATTGGCCTTCTCGTAGTTGGTGATTTTCATGTTATCACCATCCCAGATCAGTTTTCTTCTGCCTGGAGAAGCATATGGATCCCAATCAGTGGCTTTCTTGCCTGGTTTCAATTCTTTGTATTGATATGCTTTTACAGCAAGGTTGCCCATCAACACGGTTTCAGTCAATCTACCCGCTTTTTCAAAGTTGGAAGAAGTAGGTGTGCCATTCAAGCAACCATCCACAAAGTTGGCGATATGACCGCCTACGCTACCGGGTACCCTTGGGTATTTAGGAGCTGGGGCTTTATAAAGATCCATCATGTCTGAAGGCAGCAAACGCGCGTTGCTGGAATAGGTGTCGCAAACCAAGATACCTTTGTCTCCGTACATGACGGTTCCACCACCGGAATCTCCAATGGTCTCACCATCCTTCAACTCGTCCGGAAGGTCTGGTTTAATCCCACCATCGTACCAGTTCAAGGCAATTTCACCATGATGTTCATGGTCAAACTTCAAATGTATTTTAGATGATGGAGGGCAGGAATGGCTGTAATCGGCTTCCACAAAATCACCTACCCAAACCGTGGTACAACTTGCTTCTGCCTCTTTTGGATAGCCAAGATCCAGAACACTGAAAGGGGTTTCCATGATATGGCAGCCCATATCACCCAAAGCACCGGTTCCAAAATCCCAGAACCCCCTCCATTTAAACGGAAGATAGGCTTCGTTGTAATCCCTTTCAGCAGCTACGCCCAACCAAAGATCCCAATCCAATTCCTTGGGCACTCGTTGTTTTTGGGTAGGCATGGGAACCCCTTGTGGCCAAACAGGTCGGTTGGTCCAGCAGTCAATGGTATGTACTTTTCCGATGATACCGGATTCTACCCACTCTCGGGCAATTCGGCTATCGTCACTGGATGCACCTTGGTTTCCCATTTGGGTCACAATGCCATTTTCCTTGGCCACTTTGGTCATCAAACGGGCCTCATAAATATTGTGGGTCAATGGTTTTTCAACATAGGCGTGTTTCTTTTCTCGCATAAAGGGCAACGCAATGGTAGCGTGCATATGGTCCGGGGTGGCCACCATTATGGCATCGATGTCGCTCAATCGCTCATCGTACACCTTTCTAAAATCTTTGTATCGAGGTACATCAGGGAACATATCAAAAGTTTCCTTGGCGCGTCGGGCATCCACATCACACAAGGACACGAATTTTACACGACCTGTTTCGTGCAACCCACGAATTACGCCGCTCCCCCTGCCACCAACACCAAAGCCGGCAACATATAAGGTATCACTTGGGGGAACATGGGTTTTGCCCAATACATAACTAGGCACAATGGAAAATGCAGCCGATGCAGCAGCGGCATTTTTCAGAAAATTTCTTCTTTGCATTTTGTTTAGTTTGATTATGTTCAACCAAGATACAAAAGAGAAGGGGATTATTGAAAGTTAATCCCTACCATTCCATTCTTTG
The DNA here is from genome assembly GCF_020782875.1 of Allomuricauda sp. M10. Taxonomy (GTDB): domain Bacteria; phylum Bacteroidota; class Bacteroidia; order Flavobacteriales; family Flavobacteriaceae; genus Flagellimonas. Next base: position 1,744 of record NZ_JAJGBN010000006.1, read on the forward strand.
TAGAACTGTTCCAGGTATTCCAGCATGAATTGGTGCCGCTCCAAGGCAATTTTTTTGCCCGTTTCCGTATGCATCCCATCCTTTAGCAAGAGCAGCTTTTCATAAAAATGGTTGATGGTTGGTGCATTGGAGGTTTTGTACTCTTCCTTGTTCATGTTCGGGTTTGGCGGCATACGGGGATCGTACAGTGCCCTGTTCTTGAATCCACCATAATTGAAGGCACGGGCAATACCAATGGCACCCATGGCATCCAAGCGGTCGGCGTCCTGTACAATTTCCATTTCTTTGGATGTAAATGATCCTTGGCTTTTGTCAAGACTATTTTTAAAGGACATGTGTTGGATGATTTTCGTTACATGTTCGATGGTTTCCTCGGAAGTATTTTGTTCCCTTAAAAAATCTCGGGCAATTTTAGGTCCGATGGATTCGTCTCCATTGTGAAATTTGGGGTCGGCAATATCATGTAACAAGGCTGATAGTTTCACCACGAGTTCATCTGCCGTTTCCTTTTTTAAAATGAGATTTGCGGTGTTGTACACCCGTTCAATATGGAACCAATCATGCCCCCCTTCGGCCTCAACAAGGGTTTTTTTAACAAAATGAATGGTATTTTGTACCAATTGGTCTTGACTCATTTGGGAAGGTTTATGCCTGATACAATTTGTTTTTCCACTTCAGCAATGACGGCATCGGCATTTCCTTGAATTTCCACAGGGGCATGTACTTTAAACTGCACATAAGAACCTAGGCCCATCGGAAACTTACCGTAGCGGAGCAATTTCCATGAGTTGTTTATACTGATGGGTATAATCAATGCAGATGGTGCATGTTTCATCAATACTTTTAATCCTGTGGTCCGAAAAGGTTTGGGTTCCCCTGTTCGGCTTCGGGTACCTTCGGGGAAAATCACTGCACTTCGGTTATGCTTTTGGATATATTTACCCAGTTTTTGCAGCTCTTCAATGGATTGTTTGGGATCCTTTCTATCGATCAAAGCAGAACCACTGTGCCTTAGATTGAATGAAACACTGGGAATACCCTTACCGAGTTCGATTTTGCTTACAAACTTGGGGTGATACTTTCGCATAAACCAGATGATGGGCGGAATATCGTACATGCTCTGGTGATTGGTCACAATGATCAAGGGTCTATCGGTTGGAATTTGGTGTGGGTTGTCAAACTTGTACCGTGTTCCTAAAATACCGGTGCACAGCATGATGAACCAATTAAGGACGGAAACACTCCGTTTATGGGCATCATACCCCAAAACTTTTAAACAGATCCATTGAATGGGATGAAAAATGACCAAAACCAATCCAAAGCTGATAAAAAATAGGACGGTCAATGGATAGGATAATATCTTGAGCACGGCAGGCATTTTTTAGTTCAGCGTAAAAATAAAAAAACCACCCTTAAGGGTGGTCTGTCTTTTTGGATAATCGAAAGCATTAACAGAATTCGTCGTATGCTTCCATAAGGTTCTCTGCAATCAGTTCAGCAGGTCTACCTTCAATATGATGTCTTTCGATCATATGAACCAATTCCCCATCCTTAAAAAGGGCCATGCTTGGCGATGATGGAGGGAAGGGGACCATATGGTTTCTGGCCGTTGCAACGGCGGCCATATCCACTCCTGCGAATACGGTCACCAAGTGGTCTGGCGTTTTTTCATTTTGCAAGCTCAACTTGGCTGCTGGTCTGGCATTGGCAGCGGCACATCCACAAACCGAATTGACAACCACCAAGGTGGTTCCTTCCTGTTTTAGGGCGTTTTCTACTGCCTCACTTGTATGTAGTTCCTCAAACCCGGCGTTGGCCAAGTCTGCGCGCATAGGTTTTACCAATTCTTCGGGATACATAGGCTTCTTTTTAATTAGAATCCAAAGATACAGTATTGTTAGGTTTTTTTCATCACCCTTAACATTGCTTAAAGCTTTGTTTCTTCTGCAATGCCCTATATTTGGGGTTTAAATTTTGAAAGATGATCAAATGGGCGGCCGCCTTTATCGGTTATTTGGTTTTTCGGTTTCCAGGGGCAGTGCTGGGATTTATTGTTGGTAGCCTCTTAGACGGTTGGAGTAGTAACGACAGTGGCGGTAGGACGGTTTTCCAGAATGCGAACAATCAGACCGTTTCTCCTGCCGATTTTGAATTGAACCTGCTTTCCCTTTGTTCCATCATTATTAAGGCTGATGGTTCGGTAAACCAATCCGAACTCGATTATGTTCGACAATATTTTTTGAGTACTTACGGAAAGGAAAAGGCCAACGCCATTTTCCGAACATTTAACGAGGTCATTAAAAAAAGGGAAATCTCCGCGGAACGCATCTGTGCCTACATGGTGCAACGCACCCGTTATGAAGTTCGATTGCAGTTGCTGCATTTTTTATTCGGAATCGCTCAGGCCGATGGACAATTGAGTCCGTCCGAAGTTCAAAAATTAACGGAAATAGCCGGTTATTTGCGGGTGGGGGCACATGATTTTGAAAGTATCATGGCCATGTTCGTAAAATCTGCCGATAACGCCTATAAAATTTTGGAAATTGAAAGAACCGCCACCGATGATGAAGTGAAAAAAGCGTATCGGAATATGGCGAAAAAATACCATCCCGACCGCGTGGTGACCGAAAACGAGGCCATTAGGAAAGGAGCCGAGGAAAAGTTCAAGGAAGTACAAAAAGCCTACGAGACTATTCAAAAGGAAAGGGGAATATCTTAACAAGGATATAGTAATTAGTAGTTCGGGATTGGAGTTTTACCTATTGAGATCGTCAATTTAAAAGCAAAATAATGGAAGAGTTTTTTTTCTATGTTAAAATGGGCCTTCATCACGTGTTGGATCTTGGTGCCTATGATCATATTCTGTTTTTGTCGGCTTTGGCGGTACCTTTTACTTTTAAAAATTGGAAACATGTGTTGCTATTGGCTACCATTTTCACCGTGACGCATTGCACTTCTTTGGCGTTATCGGTTTACGATGTGGTGACCGTTGATGTGGGACTCATTGAATTCTTGATCCCAGTGACCATTTTGGTGACGGCACTCTTCAATTTTACCTATGTTTTTAAGGAAGGAGTGAATGTTGGCGAATTGTTGCATTATGTGGCTACTGGATTTTTTGGTTTGATCCACGGTTTTGGCTTTTCCAACTATTTTAAAATGTTGATGGCCGAAGAGGAGGACAAGATTACACCTTTATTGGGATTTGCTACGGGAATTGAGCTTTCCCAAGTGACCATCATCCTGATTGTTTTGGCCATTGCTTTTGTGGCATTGGATTTGTTAAAAGTGAAAAGGAACATTTTTATTGCTGCGGCCTCCATTTTGATCGCAGCCATTACAATACCCTTGCTCATTGCTACGTTTCCCTTGTAAGGGCACCGTTAAATTTAATCGAATTAGGTTGTAAGGGTCTTCCAAAGCAGGTATATTTATTTAAATATCAGCTTATTCATGGATTTATGAAGGAGAGCAAACAAGAAAAGTACGATAAGGCATACCTAAGGATGGCCCAGGAATGGGGTAAACTGTCCTATTGCAAGAGAAGACAGGTGGGTGCCATTATCGTAAAGGATAGAATGATCATTTCAGACGGTTATAACGGTACTCCCACAGGTTTTGAGAATAATTGTGAGGACGATGAGGGGTACACCAAATGGTATGTATTGCATGCCGAGGCCAATGCCATCTTAAAAGTGGCATCGTCCACGCAGTCCTGTCAGGGTTCCACTTTGTACATTACACTTTCCCCATGTAGGGAGTGTAGCAAGTTGGTACATCAGGCTGGCATAAAACGTGTGGTATACCAACAGGCCTACAAGGATGACTCCGGACTGAAATTTCTGGAGCGGGCCGGGGTAGAAGTGCTCCATTTGCCCATTTTGGAAGAAATGGTCTAAACGCCAGAATACTATTATGAAAAAGATAAACGGATATATTTGGCCCACCTTGCTGGCATTGGCAGTAGCCATCGGCATTTTTATTGGGGGCAAACTCCATTTTAACGATTCACCGGAAAAACTCTTTTCCACCAATTCCAAAAAAGACAAGCTGAACAGGCTCATCGATTATATCGATTATGAGTATGTGGATGAAATTGATACGGACAGTATTGTTGATGTTACGGTAAACAATATTTTAGGCAAATTGGATCCCCATTCGGTTTATATCCCAAAAAGTGAAATGAACGAGGTTGCCGAGAACATGAAGGGCGACTTTGCAGGGATCGGGGTAAGTTTTTATATGTTCCGGGATACCATCACTGTGATCAGGACCATTAAGAACGGTCCCAGCTACATTAGTGGCATAAAGCCCGGTGACCGCATTCTAATGGCCGACCAAGATACGCTGTACGGTAGAAGAATCCCTAATGACGATGTGGTGTCTACCCTAAAAGGTAAAATCGGGACCAAGGTTAATCTTAAGGTGTATAGAAAGTCGGAGAATAAGGTTTTGGATATGTCTGTTACCCGGGACCGTGTGCCGATCCGAAGTGTGGATGCTTATTATATGCTTACTGGCGATATGGGTTACATCAAGATTAATCGCTTTGCCGAATCTACTTTTGATGAGTTCAAGGATGCCCTTAAAAAACTAAAGTTAAGAGGCGCCGAAAAATTGGTGTTGGACCTTCGGGATAACCCTGGTGGTTATTTGGGCATTGCCGAAAAGTTGGCCGATGAATTTTTAGGGGAAGATAAATTGATCCTATTCACCAAAAACAAAAAGGGACGAATCAAGAAAGCCTATGCCACCAGTAAAGGTGATTTTGAGGACAAACCCGTTTATGTATTGATCAACGAGCGTTCCGCTTCTGCAAGTGAAATCATTGCCGGAGCATTGCAAGACAATGATATCGGGACCATTGTGGGAAGACGTTCCTTCGGGAAGGGTTTGGTACAACGTGAAATGGACCTTGGCGACGGTTCTGCCGTTCGGTTAACCGTAAGTCGCTATTATACCCCAACCGGTCGTTCCATTCAAAAATCATACAAGAATGGCAACCACGATTATTACCAGAAATTCATGGAGCGGTACACCAATGGGGAACTTGTTTCTGCGGATAGCATCAAAGTAGCCGATTCTTTAAAATTTGTCACCCCAAAAGGTAAAGTGGTTTATGGAGGCGGAGGTATTGTGCCTGATGTGTTCGTTCCGATCGGCAGCAATGAGGAAGAAGCCATTGAAAGCATGGACGAAACGTATCAGTTTTTTGCCAGATTTGTTTTTGAGCATTTGGAAGAGGACCGAACTCGATATGAGGAGTACACACAGAATCAATTTTTGGACGAATTCAAGGTAGATGATATCCTATTTGATCGTTTTATCCAGTTTGTGTTGGATCGCAAGGTGCGTTTGGATTTCTATGCTTACGAGGATAAGATCAAAGCCTATCTTAAGGCCAATATCGCGGAGCAATTGTATTCCCCGAACATGTCCGCACAGATAAAGGGTGATTTTGATCCTATGTTGAAAAGGGTTAAACAGTTGGATGAATCGATCATAGATCCCACCCAATTGGGAGCTGTGGGCACAAAACCGTAGGGTTGACTACTTCAGTTTCTTCTCAATCTTTTTGGAAGCCATAAAAATCAACAACAATACAATGGCACACAATGAGGCCACAATGCCGATCAAGGCTATGGTGCTATCACCTTGCAGTGGATTGTCAAAATCTACCAAGGTAACATTGTAAACGATCAGGCCCATGGCCAAAATAATGATGATAATGTTAAGGGTCTTGTTCATGACACTGGTTTAATATCCTTGGTTGAACAACTGGTTGATGTTGGAAGCAAAAAGCTTCACGGCAATGGCCATAAGGATCACACCGAACACTTTTCTTATAATGTTGAGGCCATTTTTGCCCAACACCCGCTCAATTTTCGCACTGGATTTAAGAACGATATATACAAAGATAATGTTTAGCAGAATGGCAACGATAATGTTCTCCACATGATATTCGGCCCTTAGTGCCAAAAGCGAAGTCATGGTACCGGCACCGGCGATCAATGGGAAGGCAATGGGAACAATGGAAGCGGTTTCCGCCACATCATCACGGTATAAGGTTATCCCCAAGATCATTTCGATGGCCAAAAAGAATATGATAAAGGAACCCGCCACAGCAAAGGAATTCACGTCGATACCGATCAATTTCAAGATCTTTTCCCCAACGAACAAAAAAGCGATCATGATACAGGCCGCTACAATCGAAGCCTTTTCAGACTGAATATGGCCCACCTTGTTCCTAAGCGATATAATAATTGGGATGCTTCCCAATATATCGATCACCGCAAAAAGAATCATTCCCGCTGTAGCTATCTCCTTAAAATTGAAATTCATGGCACCTTATTTTTTTCGGACTGCAAATGTACGTGTAAAAAAACCTTTTGGATTACATTCTAAGGTTTATAAAATGTCAAATTTTGTGTTTTAAACTACCTTTGCTTCAAAAGCGAACCCTATGTTCCAGATTGGAAAAACCATCGTTTCGGAAGAGATATTGGAGAACGATTTTGTCTGCAACCTCAATGCGTGTAAAGGTGCTTGTTGTGTAGGTGGCGAGTATGGTGCTCCTTTGGAGGATTCAGAAACGGATAAACTGGTGAACCTGTACAGTGATGTTAAACCCTATCTCAGGCCAGAAGGCATTCAGGCCATTGAGGAACAAGGGGCTTTTGTGAAAGGTGAGGACGGCGAATGGGAAACCCCATTGGTGAACAACAACGAATGTGCCTACGTGATTTTTTCGGATGATGGAATTGCTAAATGCGGACTTGAGGCAGCTTATAACGACGGTGTCACCAAATGGAAAAAACCCATTTCCTGCCATCTGTACCCGATCCGGACAAGGGAGTATTCTGAGTTCACGGCCGTGAACTATCATAAATGGGAAATCTGTGATCCCGCCTGCAGTTTGGGCAAGGAATTAAAAGTTCCCATCTATAAATTCGTAAAGGATGCCCTGATCAGGAAATTTGGTAAAGCCTGGTATAGCGAGTTGGAGGAAGTGGCAAAAGGAAATCCTAAATAGTAGGGATGTCCAAAATGACCTTGGTGCCGTTCGGGTTGCCGTTTTCATCAAATAGGTCCACTATATCCACATCAAACTTGTTCTGGTAATCTTTGGAGAAATTGGCCAAGCGCTCTTTGGTAATATGGATTCCCACAGATTTTCGTTTGAGCACCCTGTTTTCCTTATTGGCCTCGGCCATGGTTCGGCCCACACCATTGTCAATGATTTCTATGGTTACGTGGCCTTTGTCCTTTCTTTTTACGTGGATCTGGATTTTCTTTTCCCCTTCTTTGGGTGATAGTCCGTGCCAAAGGGAATTTTCCAGGAAAGGTTGCAGGGTGAGGGAAGGAATCTTGATATTATCGATAAAAATATCCTTGTCTACATTGATGCTGAAATCGATCTCGTTGGAAAAGCGGATGTTCTCAATGTTCATATAAAGTTCAACGGTCTCCAGTTCTTCCGCCAAGGAGATTTCCCGTTGGGAAGAAGCCTCCAGGATTTTCCGCACCAATTTGGAAAACTTGTTCAGATAGTGAACGGCATTCTTCTGTTCGTTGTTGATGATGTAAAGCTTGATGGAGTTCAAGGAATTGAACAGAAAGTGAGGGTTCATTTGGCTTCGGAGCATTTTCTGCTCCAAGGTGAGTACCCTTTTTTCGTTCTTACTCTGGTATTGTCGATATAGGATGTAAAGAATGGAAGAGATGAGGCCAACGATCAATGCGCTCACCAAAAGGGTGGTTTGGTTCTTCTTCAAACGCAGCCTAACGATCTCATTTTCCTTGGCAAGTACCGCAATCTGATTGTTCTTTTTGTCTGCTTCATACCGTACAATGATATCGTTCATGTACCGTAAATTGGTGGCACTCGAAATTTCCCTATCGACCTCATCTGCCTTTTTGTAGTATTCATAAGCCTTTTTAAAGTCGCCACGAGCGTTTTCCAGATCGGACATTTTTTGATAACCGTACTGGATACTGCTGGGCAAATTTCGGTTTACCGCCATGTCCAAACCTTGCTGAATGTAATCGTGGGCCTTTTCATAATTGCCCAATTTGGTGTGTGCCCAACCGGTGTTGACGAAGACCGATGAAGCGATGAAATAATCACCCAGTCTTATGGATTCGTCATGCAGGGGTTCCAAAAGTACAAGAGCGGCATAGGGCATATCCTGTTTTAGATAGATTTGGGCCAGACTGTTTTTACATATGATCCGCCCGATATCCGAGTTGATCTCTTCATTGTAGGCCAAGGACTTGCGATAGTTTTCAAGGGCACCTTCCAAGTCCCCTTTTTCCTCCATGCAATTCCCAATATTTTGATGGTTTATGGCCAGTCCCAGTTTGTTGCCCAGTTCTTCTTCCAGCCTAAGGGCACGGCGAAACTGCATGATGGCCAGATCAAACTGGCCCAGGGCGATATATAGATTTCCTATACCGTTTAGGGCAACGTTGATACTTCTTTTAATGTGGTCCGATGGATTTTCTACCTGCTCTGCCAACTCCAGTGCTTTTTGATGGTAGTCCAGAGCGGTCTTGATGGCGTCGTTTCTTCGGTATACAACGCCTAGCATGTTCAGGCTCAACACCCTCATCTCGGTATTATTGGCCTTTTCGGAAAGTTCCAAGGCCTGTTCGTGCAATAGCACGGATTTTTCGTATTGGGAAATGTTCCTGTATTTCATTCCCAATTGGTTCAGGGCGTAAGCTTCGCCCTCCAGATAATTGTTTTCTTTGCTGAGTCCTGCAAAGTACCTCAAAAAGGTAGTGTCCTGTTTTTCCTCATCGAGTTCCTCGTCTAGTTCCTCATAGGTCTTGGGCTGCAAAAGACTTAGGTTTTCGGCCTTTTCCTTAAAGGAATCGGGGAAGTCTTGCGCCAGTGAAGCATTAGCAAAAAAGAGTGTCAACCAAAAAAACAGAGTCGTTCTTTGTACTCGATGTAGGTGCTCGATTTGTGTGAACTTTACTATGGCCACAGGCTTTTGGGAGAATTACAGCATATCCAAAAAATCGGATTTCTTTTGCCGGGATACTGGAATTTTATGATTGGATTCCAAAACCACATAGCCATCGGTTTTTAGGAATTCTTTGATCTTGTTGAGGTTGATGATGTAAGAGTTGTGGATTCTGAAAAAGCTGGTATCTGGCAACAGTGCATTTACCTCTTTCAGTTTTTTGGTCAGGAGGATTTTCTGCCCGTCCTTTAAAAATATGGTACTGTAGTTGCCGTCGGATTCCGCGAACAAAATCTCATCACTGTTCAGGAAAAGCAGTTTTCCATCGGTATTGATGGTGATTTTTTTACTGTGCGATTCAGAGTTGAAGTTCAACAGGATTTTTTCCAAACGCTCAATGGTGAGGTTCTTGGCGTTATATCTTTTGATCTTGGCGATGGTCACTTCAAGATCGTCCGTGTCAATGGGTTTAAGCAAGTAGTCGATGGCCTCGTTCTTTAAGGCCTGCAGGGCATATTGGTTGTAGGCCGTGGTAATCACCACCGGAAAATCCTTGTTCTTCAGGTTTTTGATGAACTGAAAACCATCCATAGCCGGCATTTCAATATCAAGAAAAAGACAGTCGGGAGTGTTGCGTTCCAAATAATCCAATGCCTCATGGGCATCGGTAAAGGACGCAACGATGTCCACCTCATCACTCAAATTGGTCAATTCCCAACTCAAACTTTGAAGTGCCTTGATCTCGTCATCAACAATTACGGCTTCTAACATACTGTGTAGGTATACGTTATTTCAAATTTAGGATTATTCTCATTACAGATCTAAAATTATGTGCTAATGGGCATTTAAGACGTATAACTGGTATAAAATGCAAAATCATGGGAAAAATCTTCCAATTCCTTCATAAATAGGCCATTTTGCATGAATTGGGTCCAACACTTCAAAATACCGAAAACCAATTATACACAAAAAGTGACCGTTCATACATACGCTACCTTGCCCAGGATTTTTGTTATCTATCTTGGCGCTACCAAAAAATTGGGGCAGTTAAATATGTGCTTGAAATGAGAAAATGTATTGTTCTTTTCGTGATTTTAATCGTTGCCTTGGTTTTTGCCGCAGTATCGGAACATAGGCAAGTGAAGCTTAAATCCGATTGGGAAAGAGTGGTTGCAAAAAAATAACCCTTTTTTCCCGATTACGCTCTTAACATATTGTATTACCAAAAATTGTACGGCCAAAGCAACCATTCTCTTGATTATAGAAACCGCTTGCAAGACAAAATCTTCGGGTTGGCCAAATCTGGAGTTGATTTTAGGTTTCGGGGGAACTACCTAGGACGATAAAAGATTAACAAGGCCGAACTTGGAGAGGCCGTACTGTTTGGTAATATTCTACTATATGCACGTTCATCATAAAAGTTAGACCAAAAGGTATTGTTCAATATACTTTTTGGTCTTTTTTTATGGCCAGAAAATCTTTCCACGATCCCATATTTCATCGGTCATGCGCCATTACTCGGCTGCCTTAGATTTCAACATGCAGTGTTAAAAACTTTGTTCCCGTTTTCGCTTTTGCCCCTTTACTTTTCAACAACATTTTTAAATATTTGTTTACTCTGTTCAAGAGGAAACCTCCTTCCAAACTAATTAACGATATAACGATCAACATGTCCGCAGCAATTGAGCCCATATTACAGGAAAACAAGGATAGATTCGTCATCTTTCCCATTCAGCACCACGACCTTTGGGAATGGTACAAAAAATGTGAAGCGTGCTTTTGGACCGCTGAAGAAATCGATTTACATCAGGACCTTACCGATTGGAATACCAAACTGAACGAGGATGAGCAGTATTTCATCAAGCACATTCTTGCTTTTTTTGCCGCTTCGGATGGAATCGTTAACGAAAACCTGGCAGAAAATTTCGTGAACGAAGTGCAGTTTTCGGAAGCCAAGTTTTTCTACGGATTTCAAATCATGATGGAGAACATCCATTCAGAAACGTATTCGCTTCTTATCGATACCTATGTAAAGGACGAAAAGGAGAAAAATACCTTGTTCAAGGCCATAGAAAATTTTCCTGCCATTAAAAAGAAAGCCGATTGGGCGCTTAAATGGATCGAATCACCAAGTTTTGCCGAACGCTTGATCGCTTTTGCAGCTGTTGAGGGCATCTTCTTTTCAGGAGCGTTCTGTTCCATCTTCTGGTTGAAGAAACGCGGGTTGATGCCTGGCCTTACCTTTTCCAACGAGTTAATTTCTCGTGATGAAGGCATGCACTGCGACTTTGCCGTTCACTTGCACAACAAACATTTGGTGAATAAGGTGCCAAAATCGCGAATCACGGACATTATTGTAGATGCCCTGAACATAGAAAGGGAGTTCATTACCGAATCACTACCGGTGAGCTTGATCGGAATGAACGCCAAATTGATGACCCAGTACTTGGAGTTTGTAACGGATAGATTATTGGTAGAACTAGAATGTGAAAAGGTATACAACGCTACCAATCCATTCGATTTCATGGACATGATCTCGCTCCAAGGGAAGACCAATTTCTTTGAAAAACGCGTATCGGAATATCAAAAGGCCGGGGTCCTTAACAAGGAAAAGGACACCGATTCCCAGAAGATCAGTTTCGACGCGGATTTTTAATCCGTAAAAGAATACAACCCTCCCAACCAAAGGTTTAGAGGGTTTTAATGGCCTTAATTTTAAAATGTTAATTTTTTAACAATAAGGCAAACAACAACAATTAAACACGAGCAACACCATGTATGTAGTTAAAAGAGACGGGAGAAAAGAGCCGATCATGTTCGACAAGATCACGGCCAGGGTTAGAAAACTTTGTTATGGACTCAACAGTTTAGTTGATCCGGTAAAAGTGGCCATGAGGGTCATTGAAGGTTTGTATGATGGGGTTACCACATCCGAACTGGACAATCTGGCTGCGGAAATAGCAGCAACCATGACCACTACCCACCCTGACTATGCCAAGTTGGCTGCCAGGATTTCCGTTTCCAACCTACATAAAAACACCAAAAAGTCCTTCTCCGAAGCCATGAAGGACCTTTACGAATATGTAAATCCCAGAACAGGCAAAAAAGCACCGTTACTTTCGGATGAAGTGTACCAGGTCATTTCTCAAAATGCGGAAAAGCTGGATTCCACCATCATCTATAACCGTGATTTTGGCTACGATTATTTTGGTTTCAAGACATTGGAACGCTCCTATTTGTTAAAGATTAATGGAAACATTGCCGAACGTCCCCAGCACATGCTGATGAGGGTTGCGGTGGGTATCCATTTGGATGATTTGGATTCCGTGGTGGAAACCTATGAGTTGATGTCCAAAAAGTACTTCACTCACGCCACGCCTACCTTGTTCAACTCAGGTACCCCTAAACCGCAAATGTCTTCCTGCTTTCTTTTGGCCATGAAAGATGATAGCATCGATGGCATTTATGACACCTTGAAGCAGACCGCCAAGATTTCACAATCCGCCGGTGGAATCGGGTTGTCCATCCACAACATTAGGGCCACTGGATCCTATATTGCAGGAACCAATGGCACTTCCAATGGTATTGTTCCCATGCTCAGGGTTTTTAACGATACGGCCCGTTATGTAGACCAAGGGGGTGGAAAACGTAAGGGAAGCTTTGCCATTTATGTGGAGCCTTGGCATGCCGACATTTATGACTTTTTGGAGTTGAAAAAGAACCACGGAAAGGAAGAAATGCGTGCCCGTGATTTGTTCTATGCCATGTGGATTCCAGATTTGTTCATGAAGCGAGTAGAGTCGGATGCCGAATGGACTTTGATGTGCCCCAACGAGTGCCCAGGCTTGTTTGATTCCCATAGTGAAGAATTCGAGGCCCGTTACTTAAAATATGAGGCCGAAGGAAAAGGAAGAAAGATCATAAAGGCAAGAGATCTTTGGGAAAAGATTTTGGAATCCCAAATTGAGACAGGAACACCATACATGCTCTATAAGGATGCCGCCAACCGTAAGAGTAACCAAAAGAATTTGGGAACTATCCGTTCCTCCAACCTTTGTACGGAGATTTTGGAATATACCTCCCCAGATGAGGTGGCTGTATGTAACTTGGCATCCATTGCCCTTCCCATGTTCGTGAAGAATGGCGAATTTGATCACAAGGAACTTTTCCGGGTTACCAAGCAAGTGACCCGTAACCTGAACAAGGTCATCGATAGGAATTTTTACCCTGTGGAAGAGGCCCGAAATTCCAATATGAGGCACAGACCCGTTGGATTAGGCGTACAAGGATTGGCAGATACCTTCATCATGTTGCGATTGCCCTTCACTAGTGATGAGGCCAAAGCACTCAACCAAGAAATTTTTGAGACCCTTTATTTTGCTGCGGTTACTGCTTCCATGGAATTGGCCAAGGAAGATGGAGCGTATTCCAGCTACAAGGGATCGCCAATTTCCCAAGGAGAGTTTCAACATAACCTCTGGGGCATAAAAGACAGCGAACTATCCGGAAGATGGGATTGGGATAAATTGAGGAAGGAAGTATTGAAACATGGTGTCAGGAACTCCTTGTTGGTAGCTCCAATGCCCACCGCTTCCACATCCCAAATTTTGGGGAACAACGAGTGTTTTGAACCCTACACGTCCAACATCTACACTCGAAGGGTGCTTTCCGGGGAATTCATTGTGGTGAACAAACATTTGTTGGAAGACTTGGTAAGATTGGGACTTTGGAACGAGAATTTGAAACAGGAATTGATGCGTGCCAACGGTTCGGTACAAGATATCGATGCCATTCCCGAAGACATCAAGGAGCTTTACAAGACTGTTTGGGAACTTAGCATGAAGGATATCATCGACATGAGCCGTCAACGAGGGTATTTCATTGATCAGAGCCAATCCTTGAACTTGTTCATGGAAAATGCCAACTATGCCAAGCTCACTTCTATGCACTTTTACGCTTGGAAAAGCGGACTCAAGACCGGCATGTACTATTTGAGGACGAAAGCTGCTGTGGATGCCATTAAATTCACTTTGGACAACACCAAAAAGAAAGAAGAGCCCGTGGCGGTTATGGCTGAAGTAGAAACGGTCAGTGCCGCGGAAGAAATAAAAGTAGAGGCTACATCGGTAGGTCAGCAGGAAATTGATATTCAGCCCTTAACGCCAGAAGAAATGAAAGAGATGATTGCTCGCGCCAAAGAAGGCCAAGCAGATGATGACTGCTTGATGTGCGGGTCATAGTCAGTATCGAGCTTTTCGGTACATGCGATAGTGTTTATTGATCAAATGCCTCGGAAAAGGTTCACCCCACAACAGAACCATCCGAGGTATTTTTTTTGGATGTATTCAAAAGAAAAGGCCTCCCGGTTGGGAGGCCCTTTTGTTGTGTTCCGTGTTTCCTATTCGGACCAGGCCTTTCCGCCGGTGAGTTCCTGTAGGTCGCCACAGGCGATGTACTCTCCGGGTATGGGCAGGTAGGCAAGTACCTCCTCGCCGACCTTCTCCGAGGACTTGTAGGCCCATGTGGCCAGGTCCCTGAGCTCGTTGGCAAAGGTGTAGCGCGCCACTTCCTCGTCCAGGGTGGCCTCGCCGCCCTGCATGATGGCCTGCATGTAGCCCATAACGGCCTCTGAGTGTGCCTTTTCCTCCTCGTCGGTGCGCTTCCTCAGGTAGGTGGCCAGTACCGGCTCTATGTCCGCCGCCGCCAGCTCAGCGAGCTCCGTCTTGCCGGAGCCCTCCAGGGCCTTGTCGTAGAACTTCCCCATTTTCATCATGGTGAAGTCCCTCTGGTCAAGGGGCATGACCTGGTCAAGGTAGGCGTCTATGAAGCCGTGCACGTTCACCTCGGTGGCCGAGGGGGTATCGGTCTTGGGAAGGATCACGTCCAGGGTGGTGGCCAGGGCCTGTCCCTGTCCCTTGTCCAGATAGGCGGGGACCCACTCCGCGTAGGAGGGCTTGTCCTTGCAGCCCTGGAGCAGGCTTAACAGTGTAGGGGTCGCCACGGCGTAGCCGAAGGCCATCCCCATGTTCTTGAGTGCTGATCTTCTTTCCATTATATGTTTCCTTTTTTGAGTTCCTGGGCGGCATGGTTGGCGGCCCTTGCAGTGAATGCCATGTAGGTGAGCGAGGGGTTCACGCAGCTGGCCGAGGCCATGAAGGAACCGTCGGTCACGTACACGTTCTTACAGGTGTGCACCTGGTTGTTCCCGTTCACCACGGAGGTCTTCGGGTCGAGGCCCATACGTGCGGTGCCCATCTCGTGGATACCCAAGCCTAAAGCGTAAGGAGCATCGTAAGGAGTAATGTCCTTGGCGCCTGCTTTTTCCAACATTTGGACTGCTTGATCCTGCATGTCTTTACGCATGTTGTATTCGTTCTCCCTGATTTCCGCATCGAAAGTAACGGTAGGTAGTCCCCACTTATCTTTCTTATCGTAATCAAGGGTCATCTTGTTATCGTGGTATGGAAGCGTTTCTCCAAAAGCAAGCATATTCATGGTCCATCCGCCTGGGGTAAGAACAGCGTCCTTGTATCCTTGACCGAAGGTTGCTTCTGCAACCATTTCTTCATAATTGCCTCTTCCGGCACCACCTTGGTATCCGTATCCACGTTTAAAGTCCTTCATGTCGGAATCGCCGCCAAGGTTCCTGAACCTGGGGATGTAGATACCGTTCGGCTTTCTTCCTTTGTAAAACTTGTCTTCGTATCCATCGAATTTACCGCTTGCACCTACCAAGAAATGGTGGTCCATTACGTTATGGCCCAATTCTCCTGAGTCGTTCCCCAATCCGTTAGGGAACCTGTCGGATCTGGACTGCATCAAAATGGAAGTGGAAGCGATCGCGGAGGCGCAAAGGAAGATTACCTTGGCCTTGAACTCGAACTCCTCCTTGGTCTCCCTGTCGATGACCTTGACGCCCGTTGCCTTTTGGGTATTGGGGTCATAAATGATTTCATGAACGATGGAATCAGGTCTCAATGTCATGTTTCCGGTTCTTTCCGCTGCAGGCAATGTTGAAGAAACACTGCTGAAGTAGGCCCCAAAAGGGCATCCCCTGACACAACGGTTCCTGAACTGGCAACGGGTACGCCCATCGCCCTCGAATTTTTTATCACTGTTGATGTGGGCAACCCTACCGGCAGTGATCACACGACCACCAAAATGTTCGGCAACTTTGCCTCTTACCATATCTTCCACACAGTTGAGTTCCATCATGGGCTCAAACTGTCCGTCAGGTAATTGTGGTAAACCCAACAATTCTCCTGAGACACCAATATAACTTTCAACTTTATCGTACCAAGATGCGATGTCCTTGTAACGTACCGGCCAATCCACGGCAATGCCTTCATTTTTATTGGCACTGAAGTCGATATCGCTCCAACGGTAGCTATGGCGACCCCACATGATGGAACGTCCGCCCACATGGTAACCACGCATCCAATCGAAACGCTTGGTTTCATTATAAGGATGGTCCAAATCGTTCACGAACCAATGCTTGGAAGCGGCACCTGTTGTGTAACCCGTTCTGGATTGTTTTTCCTGTTGTTTAACATCTTCTCTAGTAGCTCTACCGGCATGGGGGAAATCCCAAGCGTCCATATTGGCCGTTGGGTAGTCCTCACGGTGTTTTACCATGGGACCGCGTTCCAAGACAAGCGTCTTGAGACCGTTCTCGCACAGTTCCTTGGCAGCCCAACCACCACTGATGCCCGTACCGACCACGATGGCATCGTAGGATTCCTGTTCCTCGTTGTAATAAAATTTACTCATTTATTCGGATTGTTTATTTGCTAAATGTATTAATTATTAAATTAATTTTCTACATTTAAACCCTATGTTTATTGAGAATTCGGTACTATAACGTTATAGTTTTTGAATTCTATTTGAAATTAATCAACCTAAGAATATGAACAGAAGAAGTTTAGCTCAGAATGGTATTTTAACCTTGGTTGCTGTGGCCCTATTTGGAATTATGTCCTGCAAACCAAACCCAAAAACTGAAACATCCGAAGAAACTGGGTCGGAAGAAATGGCCATGGAAGATTCCAAGCCGGAACTTAAAATCTCTTTGGCTCAATGGTCCATGCATAAGATGATTTTTGAAGGTGGGGTAGATCCGTACACCTTTGCCGAAAAAGCCAGCAAATGGGGTTTTGAGGGGTTGGAATATGTAAGTGCCTTATATTATAAGGAATTACAGGCCGCCAATTTCTCGGAAGAAGCCATGAACAATTGGGTAGCCAAGAGCAAGGCAGAAAGTGAAAAATATGGTTTGGAAAACCTGTTGATCATGGTTGATGGCCAAGGTGATCTAGCCAATGTGGATGAAGCGGCCAGAAAAGCTGCAGTGGAAAACCACTATAAATGGGTAGATGCGGCCGCAGCTTTGGGATGCCATTCCATTAGGGTGAACCTTAACGGTACCCAAGACCCAGCAGAATGGGTGCCAGCTTCGGTATCTGGACTTACGCAATTGGCTACATACGCCAAGGATAAAGGGATCAATGTAATCATTGAAAACCATGGTGGTCCTTCCTCCAATGCAAAATTGTTGGCTGAGGTAATGCAGAAAGTGAACATGGAAAACGTGGGAACCCTTCCTGATTTTGGTAACTTTTGTATCAAAAGGGAAGCTGGGGACTACTACCAATCCAAATGTGTTGAAGAATATGACCGATACAAAGGTGTAGAGGAATTGATGCCCTATGCCAAAGGGGTAAGTGGCAAATCCTTCGATTTTGATGCCGAGGGCAACGAGACCACCATCGATTTTGCCAGAATGATCAAGATCATGGAAGATGCCGGGTATTCAGGCTATATTGATGTGGAATACGAAGGCAACGTGTTGAGCGAGGAAGAAGGTATCTTGGCCACCAAAAAACTGATAGAAAGAATATTGGAATAAACCAATTGATCTGAGGGCGTATGAAGGGATTTTTGCAGCAGCTCTTCGATTACAATTTTTATTGTAACAAAAAAATAATTCAACAATGCAAGACTTTGGGCACCGTTCCAGAGTCATGCGAACGGCTTTTCAGCCACATATTGAATGCCCACCATATCTGGAACCACAGATTGATGGGCATTCGTAATACCTATACGGTTTGGGAAATGCACAAAATCGATAAATGGGACGATATCCATTACGAGAACCAGCGCACTTCCTTTGAAATTATCTCCAATACCGATAATTTTGAAAAACGGGTAGGGTATGAGAACAGTGAGGGAAGGACCTTTGCCAATGAAACGAAGGATATTCTTTTTCATATCATCAACCATTCTACCCATCATAGGGCACAGATCATGATGGAACTCCGCAATGCCGGGGTAGTGCCCGAACCTTTGGATTATGTACATTATAAACGATAACTACTAACTAATACTTAACATGAATAGTAAAACCAAATTTCAACTGTCCTTCATGATGTTCCTCGAATTTTTTATTTGGGGCGGTTGGTTCGTAACCTTGGGAACCTTTTTGGGGACCAATCTTAAGGCAAGTGGGGGCGAGATTGCCCAAGCCTTTTCAACCCAATCATGGGGGGCTATCATTGCTCCTTTCATTATTGGATTGATAGCCGATAGGTATTTTAATGCGGAACGTATCCTAGGGGTGCTTCATTTGATCGGGGCATTTTTGATGTACCAAATGTTCCAGACCACCGATTTCACGGTGTTCTATCCCTACGTGTTGGGTTATATGATTCTTTATATGCCAACCCTGGCTTTGGTGAATTCCATTTCCTTCAACCAAATGAAGGATCCAGCCAAGGAATTTTCGCCTATCCGAGTGTTCGGTACCATTGGGTGGATCATTGCAGGTCTTGTGATCAGCTATGTGTTCCTTTGGGATTCCCCAGAAAGCCTTGAAGCCGGTATGTTGAAGAATACCTTTTTAATGGTGGCCATTGCTTCCGCTATTTTAGGTCTTTTCAGTTTTACATTGCCCAAGACACCACCAAGAGTGGATAAAAGTGAAAAAGTGACCATCTCCGATGTATTGGGATTGGATGCCTTGAAACTTTTGAAGGATAAAAACTTCTTGGTGTTTTTCATTTCTTCCGTATTGATCTGTATTCCACTGGCTTTTTATTATCAGAATGCCAACCCGTTCTTGACAGAAATTGGCTTGAACAATCCAACGGGTAAAATGACCATTGGTCAAGCTTCCGAAGTACTCTTTATGTTGTTGTTGCCTATGTTTTTCACCAAGTTCGGTTTCAAAAAGACCATTTTGGTAGGTATGTTGGCTTGGACAGTTCGTTATCTGATGTTCGCTTACGGAAATTCAGGTGATTTGGCCTTTATGCTGATTTTGGGTATTGCCCTTCATGGAATCTGTTATGATTTCTTCTTTGTATCCGGACAAATCTATACCGATACCAAGGCAGGTGAAAAATATAAGAGTGCGGCCCAAGGGTTGATTACATTGGCCACCTATGGTGTGGGTATGTTGATCGGTTTCTGGATTGCAGGACAGATTACCGATTCTTTCCTTTTGGAAGACGGAACGCATACCTGGGAGAAAATATGGGTTTACCCAGCTGCTTTTGCCGCGGTGGTCTTCGTATTATTTGCCGTGATCTTTAAAAACGAAAAAATTGAATATAAATCATAACTAAAACTAGAACATGCCAAAAAAAATCAGACTTGGAATTCTTGGAGGAGGTGGGGATTCCCTTATCGGGGTGTTGCACCGTGTAGCTTCCTTCATCAATGACAATTATGAAATAGTAGGGGCCGTCTTCAATCCCGACTTTGAAGCCAACCTCGATTTTGCAAAAAAGATAGATGTGCCCACCAACCGGATCTATAAGGATTTTGATACCTTGGTGGAAGAGGAGATGAAACTCCCAGAGGACGAACGTATTCAGGTATGTTCCATTCTAACACCCAACTTTTTGCATTTTCCCATGGCCAAAAAATTGTTGGAAAACGGGTTCCATGTCATTTGTGAAAAACCCATGACCACCACGTATGAGGAAGCCATCATTTTACAGGAAACCTTGGAAAAGGCGGGGACCGTTTTTGCGGTTACCCATACCTATACCGGGTATCCCATGGTGCGCCAAATGAGGGAAATGATCAAAGAAGGAGTTATTGGTAAGGTCCACAAAGTGGATGCCCAATATTACCAAGGTTGGATGAACCCGATCATCCACGATAAGGAAAAACGCGCAACCGTTTGGAGATTGGATCCCAAAAAGGCAGGTATCAGTTCCTGTATGGGAGATATTGGGGTACACGCCTTCAATATGATCGAGTTTACCACAGGGCTACAGGTACAGTCCGTATTGTGTGATTTTAATTATATCTATGACGACAATGTGATGGATATGGACGGCACTGCCCTTATCCGAATGGATAAAAACGTTAAAGGGGTCATCAGGGCCAGCCAAGTGGCAACAGGGGAGGAAAATAACCTTACCATAGCCATTTACGGTCAAAAAGGTGGATTGAAATGGGAACAGGAAAATCCGAATTACCTATACAAATTAAACGACCCAGAGCCGTTGCAGGTGTATAAACCAGGGCACCAGTACAATTCCAAATTGTCTTTGGATGGCACCAAATTGCCCCCAGGTCACCCTGAAGGTATTTTTGATGCCATGGCCAATATTTATTTGGGCGTGGCCAAGGCCATTCGCGGTGAAGAATATAACAGTGGCGAGTTCCCTACCATGTTGGACGGGGTTCGTGGCTTGAACTTTATCGAGAGTACCGTGGCTTCCCACAAACAAGGGAATATTTGGATCGATATGGATTAAGTTCCATCAAACCATAAAAGAAATGGCGGCCATTGGCCGCCATTATTTTTTGTAGAGCATTTCAAATTCTTCAAAGACCACGATCATACTATCGGTTGGTCTTGCACCCAATTGCGTAAGCTCACGCGTATAATAGTCCCAATGGGTCTTTTTCCAATAGTCCAGGCTTTTATCCCCTTCGCCTTCTTTTCGAGCATGTTCTTCCCGAATACTGAAGTAAGGTATCAGTTTCACACCTGTGGTCCGGATTACACACTTGGCATTTCCGTTCCAATCGGTAACCACGGAAAAATCCCCGATCTTGGGCAATTTTTCGTTACGCAATTGCAGGCCTTTCAAGGAATGTGTAGTGGCCCTTTTTGTTTCCTTGCAGGTGAGATCCGCACATTCGTTGGCATCTTTTTCATTATCGCAAAAGTGTATGACCTTGGGGGCTTCCTGGGAGGCAAATTCCAGATGGGCGTCCAAAAAGTCGCCCCAAAGATTTCGGGCAGAGGCATTTTCCATAAGTAGTATTTAAAGAAAGATATGCTGTATTAATTGTTAATGAATCCCTATATTTATGTCTTACTACATGAGATGTAAAATTAGCATAGTTTTTTTCTTAAATATAGAAGATAAATCCTAAATAAATCAGGATTTGCAAATTCCTAAAAATCAATTTCAATGAAGACAATAAAAGGACCGGCTGTTTTTTTAGCACAATTTGTGGACAGTCAACCACCGTTCAACTCCTTGGACGGACTTTGCAAATGGGCCTCAGGTTTGGGGTACAAGGGCATTCAGATTCCCACCTGGGAGTCATTTTTAATCGATTTGGACAAAGCTGCCGAAAGTCAAGATTATTGTGACGAACTCAAGGGAAAGATCAATTCCTACGGATTGGAGATTACGGAACTCTCCACCCACCTGCAAGGGCAATTGGTTGCCGTGCATCCGGCCTATGATCTTATGTTCGACAATTTTGCCCCCGATGCGCTTAAGGGCAAACCCAAGGAGCGAACCCAGTGGGCCATTGAAACCGTTAAAAAAGCGGCTACGGCTAGTAGAAGATTGGGCCTTAATGCGCATGCCACGTTTTCAGGAGCCTTGCTTTGGCACACTGCCCACCCATGGCCACAACGTCCTGCCGGATTGGTGGAAATGGGCTTTGAAGAACTCGCCAACAGATGGTTGCCCATATTGAACCATTTTGATGAACAGGGTGTGGACGTGTGTTACGAGATCCACCCAGGGGAAGACTTGCATGATGGGGATACCTTTGAACGCTTTTTGGCCGCTACGGGCAACCATAAGCGGGTGAACATCCTTTATGATCCCAGCCATTTTGTATTGCAACAGCTGGATTATATCCAATACATCGACTTTTACCATGAGTTCATCAAGGCGTTCCATGTGAAGGACTCCGAGTTTAACCCAACCGGTAAGAAAGGGGCTTTTGGTGGTTATAACGATTGGGGCGACAGGGCCGGAAGGTACCGTTCTCTTGGGGATGGTCAAATCGATTTTAAGACGATTTTCTCCAAATTGACCCAATACGGATGCGATGTTTGGGCCGTGATGGAATGGGAATGCTGTATTAAAAGTCCGGAACAGGGAGCCCGTGAGGGAGCCAAATTCATACAAGATCATATCATTGAGGCAACAACCAAAACCTTCGATGATTTTGCTGGAGCAGAAATAGATAAAAATCAACTAAAACGAATACTAGGATTATGAAAAAACCAATTGTGTTGGCCGTTTTGGCCCTGACCTTTGCTTGCAAGGAAAAACCGAAAGAAGAGACCGAAGTCACTGAAGAAGTGGCGGAGGTGGTGGAAACCCCAGAATGGACCGTTCTATTCGATGGTACTTCTTTTGATGGATGGCATTTTTACAACAATGGAGCTGTGACCGAACCTTGGAAATTGGAAGACGGTGCCATGGTACTTTACCCACCGGAAACAAGGCCCGAAGGTGCCAACTACAACCTGGTGACCGATAAGGAGTTCACCGATTTTGTATTGATGTTGGAATGGAAGATTGCCGAAGGCGGAAATAGTGGAATCTTTTGGGGCGTAAATGAAGACGAAAAGTATGGGGAGCCTTATATCACAGGACCTGAAATCCAGGTATTGGACGATGAAAGACATCCTGATGCCAAAAATGGAACCGATCGTTTGGCCGGGGCTCTTTACGATATGGTGTCTCCATCGGCAAAAGTGGTGAAGCCCGCAGGCGAATGGAATGCCGTTGAAATCATGATCAACCATAAAACCAATGAAGGCTACATCAAACTTAATGGTACCACAGTGGTTGAATTCCCGGTTGAAGGAGAAGGTTGGGATACATTGGTGGCCAACTCCAAATTTGCGGATTGGGAAGCTTTTGGAGCCTTCAAAACAGGTAAATTGGGAGTTCAGGACCATGGGAATATGGTGTCTTTCAGAAATATCAAGATAAAAGAACTATAAAATGACAAAGTTGAAATTTGCCTTTTTAGCCATTGGATTATCTATGGGTCTTTATGTTTCGGCCCAAGAGGTGGAGCCTACGAAACCAGAGGAAACCGAGTTTTATGAACCGGTACCACCAAAGGTGACCCCAGGTACCAATGGATCTGCACCGAGTGATGCCATTGTACTTTTTGATGGTACATCGTTGGATAATTGGATCAGTACCAAAGATAGTACCGCTGCCAAATGGACCTTGAACAAAGATGGCAGCATGACCGTGAACAACAGAACGGGAGACATTCAGACCAAACAGAATTTTGGTAGCATTCAGCTTCATATCGAATGGAGCTCACCAGCCGAAGTGCAAGGTAAGGGACAAAGTAGGGCCAATAGTGGCATCTTTATTTCCGGATTATATGAGGTTCAGGTGTTGGACAACAACAATAATGACACCTATGTAAACGGCCAAGTAGGATCCATTTACAAGCAGCATACACCTTTGGCCATGGCTTCGGTACCAACAGGGGATTGGAATACCTATGACATCATTTACCATGCACCTGTTTTTGAAAAAGGGCAAAAAGTTAAGTCGGGAACGCTTACGGTAATTCAGAACGGTGTTTTAATCCAAGATCATGTTGAGATCAAGGGAACCACACCTTATATTGGTTGGCCTAAGAATCCCGTTCATGGCAAAGGGCCATTGAAACTCCAAGACCATGGGGATAACAGTCGTGTAAGCTACAGAAATATTTGGGTAAGGGAACTGTAATCGTTTCCCAAACCGCTTTAACAATACAAAACCGCCAAAGGGCCAAAAGCAATTTTGGTTACCTTTGGCGAAATTTATTTTGAACTATGATTCAATCCATGACCGGCTTTGGGAAGCACGTGATACAGCTTCCTTCCAAAAAAATAACCATTGAGCTTAAATCGCTCAACAGTAAAAGTTTGGACATCAACGCAAGAATTCCACAATCGTATCGTGAAAAGGAATTGGAATTGCGCAAGATGATCGCCGATACCCTGGAACGTGGCAAGATCGATCTAGGACTTTATGTGGAAATCACAGGAGAAGAGACAACCGCTGAGGTAAACCAAGGAGTGGTCAAAAAATACATGGAGCAGTTAAGGAACATTGCCAATGGCGATGACATTAAACTTCTTGAACTGGCCCTTCGAATGCCCGATACCTTAAAAACCGACAAAGACGACATCAACGAAACTGAGTATGAGGCCATTCTTAAAGCGATGAAAGAGGCCCTTTCCGAAATCGTGAATTTTAGGAACGAAGAGGGAAAGGTGTTGGAACAGGATTTTGTGGACAGGATCGGGACCTTGAATGCCTTGTTGGAAAAAGTGAATGCCATGGACCCAGAGCGATTGGGAACGGTACGCGAGCGTTTGGAGCGTGCTGTGGCCGACCTTCAAATTGAATTGGACGATAATCGGTTTGAGCAGGAACTGATCTATTATCTAGAAAAATACGATATCACTGAAGAGAAGGTACGTTTGGCCAATCACCTGAACTACTTTCAGACCACCCTTGAATCCAACGATTCCAATGGAAAAAAGTTGGGCTTCATCGCCCAGGAAATGGGAAGGGAAATCAATACCATCGGTTCCAAGGCCAATTATGCCCCCATGCAACAATTGGTGGTGCAAATGAAGGATGAATTGGAAAAGATCAAGGAACAAATGCTCAATGTGCTATGACGGAAGGTGGAAAACTCATCATATTCTCGGCACCGTCCGGTAGTGGCAAGACCACCATTGTGCAGCACTTGTTGAACCAACCGGAGCTTAATTTGGCCTTTTCCGTTTCTGCCACTTCAAGACCGCGAAGGGGCAAGGAAAAACACGGGGTCAACTATTACTTTATGTCTGTTTCCGAATTTAAGCGACACATTAAGAATGAGGATTTTTTGGAGTGGGAAGAAGTGTACCGCGACAATTTTTACGGAACCTTGAAGAGTGAGGTGGAACGCCTTTGGGCCGAAGGCAAGAATGTAATCTTTGATATTGATGTGGTAGGTGGACTTCGGATCAAGAAAAAATTCCCTGACAAGACATTGGCCGTTTTTGTGAAACCACCCAGTGTGGACGAACTCAAGATCCGTTTGAAGAAACGCAGCACCGAAAGTGAGGACAAGATCAATATGAGAATTGCCAAGGCTTCTGTGGAATTGGCCACGGCACCGCAATTTGATAAGATCATCAAGAATTATGATCTGGAAGTTGCCCTTGATGAGGCACATCGATTGGTTGCCGAATATGTGGGAGCCAAATTGCCGGATACAAAAGAGGAGTAAAGTATGAAAAAGGTAGGGCTCTTTTTCGGGACCTTCAACCCTATACATATTGGTCATTTGGTCATTGCGAACCATTTGGTGGAGTTTTCCAATCTGGATGAGGTTTGGTTCGTCATTACACCACAAAGCCCCTTTAAGACCAAACAATCGCTTCTAGATGACCACCACCGCTACCAAATGGTCTACGAAGCGGTACAGGACTATCCAAAACTTAAACCAAGTACTATAGAGTTCGATTTGCCCAAACCCAATTATACAGTGGATACCTTGGTGCATTTGGAGGAGAAATATGGGAAGGACCATCAATTTTCATTGATCATGGGGGAGGACAACTTGAAGAGTTTCCATAAATGGAAAAACTACGAGGCTATTTTAGAGTTACATGACATTTATGTGTATCCCAGGGTTTCCCAGGGTGAAGTTGAGCATGAATTCAAAGGCAACCCAAAAATAATTAAAGTGGATGCGCCTATCATGGAAATATCTTCTACTTTTATCCGGAACGCCCACCATGAAGGGAAAAATGTCCGTCCACTACTGCCTGATGCTGTTTGGAAATATATGGATGAGATGAATTTTTATCGATAGGAATTATTCCATTTTTGCCGAAACCACCCCAACCATACTGTCCGCGGTACCATAATACAAAAACCAAGTACCCTTATAGAACACAAATCCCTCCAAAAAGGTGGTACCATCTACATACTGGCCAGATTTTTCAAAAGGTAGTTCTGGTTTGATGAAGGGTTCATCCGTGCGATCGAGCATCTTCCAAGGTTCGTTGGCATCAAAAAGGGCCTGTCCACCTGTATAAACCCTGTTGCCCAAATCTTTCACACCAACATTCTGTGAGTTACCTGCGTTGTAAAGCACCACAATACCCTTATCCGTTACAATTGGTGGTGGACCAGCTTCCACTAACCACGAATCAAAATAACCCGGCCTAGGGCTTAAAACGGGAGCAAGTTTGTCCTCGTGGGTTTCCAAAGGCTCCCAATGGATCAAGTCTGTAGAACTGGCGAGCCAAATATGGGGTACGCCATAATACATCCAATATTTCCCCTGAATTTTGGCGGCCACCAATTTTCCATTCTTGAGTTCGGTTACGATTGCACCGGATTTAGTTTCAAGATCCAAGTACAGTCCATTCCGGTGATCTTGAAATACCGGACCATGTTTTTCCCAATGGATAAGGTCTTTGGAAGTGGCCACAGCCAATTTGGGAACTTCGCGGTTCCACTGGGTATACGTTAATACATAAAGCCCATCTTCGGTCTGAACGATCCTAGGATCTTCGGTGCCACCGGGCCACTCATTTTGTTTTTGCCCATCTTCATTTGGATAATATACCGGCGAGGATCTCTTGGAAAATTGGAAACCGTCACTAGAAGCTGCCATTCCGATTCGGGATCGGTGACCGCCAATTTCCTTTTCACCCAATTTTTCCTCTGCCCTGTACAACACCACAATAGAGTCATTTTTTACGATGGCCGCTGGGTTAAAGGTTGCCATGGATTCCCAATGCGCAGTGGTTTGGGTAATAGGATCTGTGAAAACAGAGGTTTCATCTTTCTGGAGTACGGGTTGTGCATCTGCAGGGCGGACAAATGGACCCAACATCCAACTTTTTTCCAAAGACTGGGCAAATAGGGAACATGAAGCCAAACAGCAGGAGAATAAAAAGGCGTATTTCATTATTTACTGGATTTTTCAAGGGTGTCCGTTCCCAAATATTTGTTGTCTTTGTTCACGTACCAAGCTCTGGTCTTAGGCATTTTGATGCCGTTAATGTCTTCCAAACCTTCCAACAAGATATATTCCCCATCATTTTTGGCCTCATCGTGGTAAAACTGATAGACTTCCAATGCGTAACTTTTCGGGTCGAAATAAAAATACCAATCATCGGTACCTACCTCTGCATCATAGGTAACTTTAAGGACCAAATATTCCTTTCCCTTAAAAGTTTTTTTCTGGACTTTGGGATCCAAAAGAGTGCCAGGATCTTTTAATTTCATGGGAAGCCCATATAGATAGGTGTAGTAATTTTTCATGAAATCGCCCCGTTTGCAATCCAACCGAAATTTTTCGGCATCCGCTTTGGAAATGTTTTCACTTCCGTTCAAGGTGATGGTACAGTTTTCCCCGTTTAGGTTGTAGGTATAGGTGTCGCCACCTTGTTCTACTTTTAGGTTGAAGGAATTATGGGGGAAATCCACCTTGATGGTGCTGGTACGGGTGGGTTTTTCAGGCGTGGTCATCACCACAGTAAAAATAGTATTCAAGCTGCGCCAGTTTCCATTGGGATCATGAAAGGCAATGGCCTTGCCGAGTACTTGATCCGCAGTTTGTTGTGCCTTCATTCCGTTTATGGGCAACAAGGATGTCGCCAAAAGGGCAAGGTAAAATCTTTTCATATCAAAAGTAATCTGATAGGAAAGATACCACTTTATTTCTTCTCGATCTTGGCCGGGGTAACGGTGCTGTCATGCTCCGCATAATACAGTTCCAAAAGGTCCATCATGGCGGTGATCAAGTCCTTACTTTCCATTAAAATGGAAAAATAAAGCGTAGTGTTCTTGGGGCTTGATTCTTCGGTCCTGGTGCGGGATACCTGACGATCTATCTTTTGGGAGACCATATCGTAAAGATCCTGTTTGGTGCTCAGAATGGCTCCGATTTGCTGGAAGGAACGTTCTTCAAAGGCCTTTTGGGTCTTGTCGAATATCTCCTCAAGCTTTTGATCGATTTCCTTTAGCTCCTTGATCTGGTTGTATTTGAGCTTTTTGTGATTGTTATGAACATGGTTAAAGCTCACTTTCCCAATGTATTCCAAAGATTGGGACATATCATTCAAATGCCCCATGGCATTGATATAGAAGTTACTAGCTCCCACGTGGGCCTCATCCAAATTTTTGATGAAATAAAACGTGTGGTTTCTCAGGTCATCAATTTCTTCGGAAAGTTTGTTGCTCTGCTTTTTGTTTTTCTTCAAGAAATCGAGGTCATGTTTGGCCAACCCGTTGATGGAATTGGTGTAGATTCGATTGCTTCGTTTTACCACATTGGCAATATTGGCGGCACTTTCTTCAATCACCCCTTGAATGGAACTACTTTCGGCACGTCTCAGACTGTCTTCGGCCTTGATTTCTTTCGATTTTTTGTTGTGCGATAAATAGTTGCGGAGCAAAATGGCAGCAGCGGCAACCAACATAATGGCCAAGGCAATGAATTTGCCGATGAACAGAATATACGCAATGATAGCAGAAGCAATAAAGGCACTCAATGCGGTAAAGAACCATCCACCGATTACGTTCAACACCCCGGCAACGCGGTATACGGCACTTTCGGCACCCCAAGCTCTATCGGCCAAGGAGGAACCCATCGCCACCATAAAGGTTACATAGGTGGTGGACAAGGGCAATTTCATGGACGTGGCCATGGAAA
Source organism: Allomuricauda sp. M10 (assembly GCF_020782875.1). Classification (GTDB taxonomy): domain Bacteria; phylum Bacteroidota; class Bacteroidia; order Flavobacteriales; family Flavobacteriaceae; genus Flagellimonas. The sequence goes on from NZ_JAJGBN010000006.1 coordinate 30,675, forward strand.
TAAGGATACTGGCCACCATTAAGTTTACGGAAGCACGCACCAAGTCGAATGCGGGCATATCTTGCACCTTGCTCTTGGGTACGAAGGTATAAGGAATCACAAATTGCTTGTCTATTCTACTTTGCAATGCCGGAGGGATAACTTTTGAAAGGGTTTCAAAGGCCGCAATGCTCAATTTTACGATTTGACGGGACAGGTAATTCGGTTGGAACCTTTCATCCCCTTCGTCCTGTCTGGCAAGGTCTACACTGGTTTTTACAACTCCTTTGGCCTTGGATGAAAACCAAAGGGTCAAGATCATCACAGCACCCGAAATCAACAACAATAAAGTTGGGGTGCGTACGGCAGCAGAAAGCCCGCTCATATTAAAATCGGCAGGTGCAATTCCGGATGCTTGCCAATCTTGGTACGACTGCAGCGCGGCAATGGGCACTCCTATAAAGTTCACCAGGTCGTTTCCTGCAAAGGCCATGGCCAAGGCAAAAGTTCCAAAAGCGATGACCAATTTATAGATGTTCAATCGTGCCATGGTGGCCAAGAGGTACGATACCACGGTCCATAATACAAGGTTCCCCAAAAGAAAAAGTTCCGGTTGATTGGCTACAAAGTCGGAGAAGGAACCTTCCAACAAGGCAGCACTTTTAAGACCTTTCACCAAAATGAAATATATAATCGCGGTAATGGCCAAACCACCAAAAATGGATTCGATCCATTTCGATTTTGATTTAAAATCAAAAGAAACCCAAACCCTGGAGACAAACTGTACCAAGGCCCCGACCGTAAATGCAATGAAGACGGAGAGCAGGATTCCAAAAATGATTTCGGCGGCTTTGTCCGTATTGATATAGGTAATCAAATCGGAGAAACCTCCTCCTGCTTCGGCAATCTTATAAAGGGAAATGGCAACTGATGCACCCAACAATTCAAAAACGATGGAAACGGTTGTTGAAGTCGGCATTCCCAAGGTGTTGAAGAAATCCAACAACAGGATATCCGTGATCATGACCGCCATAAAGATGAACATGATCTCTTCAAAAACAAACTCCCCGGGATTAAAGATTCCCTTTCTGGCAACCTCCATCATTCCACTGGATGAAACGGCACCGAATGCTATACCGACACTGGCTACGATCATTACCGTCTTGAAAGACAATGCTTTAGAGCCAATGGCGGAATTTAAGAAGTTAACGGCATCGTTGCTTACGCCGACCACCAAATCGGTTATTGCCAAAATGCCAAGTGCAACAACCATGAAAATGTAGATATTCTCCCCCATTCTTTCAGAAATATGACAAAAATGCCACTATAAATCCGCAATAAGGTTAACAAAAGGTTACCAAATACTGCCTTAAAAGTATCAATATTTTCCGTGCGGAAAGCACAGGTTATCGATTTGATATATCTTCGCCATAAATGCATACAACATGAACTGGGAACAGTTACTTTCTTTAAGACGTCACGGAGATACAGCAAAGCGATTGCGAAAAGAACAGAACGAGACCCGATTGGGCTTTGAGGTGGATTATGACCGAATCATCTTCTCATCGGCATTCCGCAGTTTACAGGATAAGACCCAAGTGGTGCCCATGCCCATCAGTGTTGGTTCCAACAAAGATTTTGTGCACACCCGTCTTACCCACAGTTTGGAAGTTTCAGTAGTGGGCAGAAGTTTGGGAAGGATCGCCGGGCAACAAATATTGACCAAATACCCGTCATTGGCAGCCATGGATGGTTACCATTTTAATGATTTTGGAGCCATTGTGGCAGCAGCTGCCTTGGCGCACGATATTGGTAACCCACCCTTTGGGCACAGTGGGGAGAAAGCCATCGGCAACTATTTTAAGAATGGTGCCGGGTCCAAATATGAAGCAGAACTTTTAGCAGAAGAATACCAAGATCTAATCGATTTTGAAGGGAATGCCAACGGTTTCAAATTACTCACGGAATCCAGAAGTGGGGTTCCCGGTGGCCTTCGATTGAGCTATGCCACTTTGGGAGCGTTTATGAAATATCCCAAGGCATCTTTGCCCAAAAAGCCATCCAAACATATTGCCGATAAGAAGTTCGGTTACTTTCAATCCGAAAAGGAGTTTTTTATGGAAGTGGCCAATGAGATTGGATTATTGCCCAATCCCCATAACCCCAATACTGGATTTTTTAGGCATCCCTTGACCTATTTGGTTGAGGCCGCAGATGACATTTGTTATACCATCATCGATTTTGAGGACGGAATCAATTTGGGGCTTGTACCCGAAGAATATGCGATGGAGTATTTGATCAATTTGGTAAAGGCCAACATCAACACCAAAAAGTACAACGCCATGACCAACTCCAGTGATCGGTTGAGTTATTTGAGGGCTTTGGCCATCAATACGCTGATCCAGGATGCCGTTGAGGTTTTTGTTCAGAATGAGGACAAGATCTTGAAGGGGGAGTTCGATTCCGCTTTGTTGGACAAAGGCAAGTATGAGGCCCAGGTTAAAGATATCATTGCCTTGAGTGTGGACAAGATCTATCAATCCAACGAGGTGGTGGACAAGGAACTGGCGGGGTATCGCATCATTTCCGATCTTTTGGATATGTATACTTCGGCCTTAATCAATACCAAACAGGGAAATGCTACCAATTATGACCGGTTATTGATCAAAAGTCTTCCTGAAATGTACCGCAATACCGAAACATCGGTCTATAAAATTTTGTTGGACACCAGTTGTTTTGTGGCAAGTCTTTCGGACAGTGCCGCGGTACACATCCACGATAAACTTACCGGGAGAAAGGTTTAAAAGTTGTAGATAAGCCCGAGTCCCAACAATTGCTTGAACTGGATTCTAGAAATTCCTGGGTCGATGATATTCCCATCAGCATCCACTACCTCATCAAACTTAATGTCGTCGTCAAAAATAAGGTGGGTGCCAATATTGGCATTTATGTGGTCATTGACCTTTAGGTTGAAGTTGGTTTCCCAGTTCACATCTATATTGCCAAAACTTCGAACATAATCGGTATACAGCGAAATGGTATGCTTCAAAATGACGTTTTTCAAAATTTCCTTTTCCAAAGAATTGGTGATAGAAAAACCGAGTTCCAGAAAAACCTTTTCGCCTTTGTCTACCCCGAAGGCACCTTGGCTGGAAAGCATATCATCCAGTACAAAAGTTGATTTCATGGTTGCTGGTGAAATGTACAGGTTGAATTTGTTATCCGGGGTGATGTAAGAGGTACCCATACCCGCAAACAAATACCCCGGTGACATAAACCTTGAAATGGGATTTACCCGATTTGGGTATGAAAAACCATTTGAAAATTGGGTGTTGAAGGTGGCCTTCACCGAATAATACCAGTTGGTAATGGTATCCTTCCTAAAACTGATGGTTGAGGCCAGTTTGATCTGGTCATCCGTTTTTCTGAGTTTCCTACCTTCCTGGGCATTCATGCCATATCGGAAAGTGGCTTCGTTTTCCCAATTGAGGTACCGGAACTTATAGTTTCTGGTAAACCGGGCACTCGCCAGTGCCGAAACCGAATTGTCACCCCCTGCGTTCCAGTTCACAAAGGAAACTTCATTGATGTTGAGTCCGAATTGGTTTTCCTTTTTCCAGAACGATGTAGGTACAAAACGCTTATACCATTTGCTCAACGGTTTTACCCTGTTCAAAACGGCCCTTGGATCCGTAAGTTTGGCACTCCTGGGGAGGTATTTCAACTTTACGTCCTTAATGCGCACAATCTTGAATCCGTTGTTCACACTGTCGGGTTCAAAAACTTTTAATCTACTGATTTGGGCACTGGCGGAAAAGGAAACGGTGAGTAAAAGGATCAGCAAGCAAAATATCCTCATTGGTCTAGGGTTGATTGTATAAAGGAAAATAGGGTATCAAAATCCATACCAGCCAGCTTTTGGGTTTCTGGTATTGTTCCTTGTTCAACAAAACGGTCCGGAACACCAAAAATCTTAACAGGTTTTGAATACCCTTCTTCATTTGCAAATTCAAGTACTGCAGATCCAAACCCTCCGGTCATGCATCCGTCTTCCACAGTAACGATCTGCTCATATTTTTCAAAAATAGTACGTAGCACGTTTCTGTCCAATGGTTTTGCGAACCGCATATCGAAATGTGCCACCAATTCAGGATTTTTTAACGATTCGATCAGGATTTTTATCTCATTTCCCACATGGCCCAGGGTTAAAATGGCCACTTTGGACCCTTCCTTCAAACACCTGGCGGTGCCCATTTCAATCTTTTCGAACCCATTTCGCCAATTAAGGTTTGCCCCGTTGCCCCTAGGATAACGTATGGCAATGGGACCATGTAACCCCAACTGAGCAGTATACATGATATTTCGAAGTTCCATTTCGTCCATGGGAGCAAATACGACCATGTTTGGGATGCATCTTAAATAGGCGATATCAAAAACGCCATGATGAGTAGGTCCATCCTGGCCCACCAATCCGGCACGGTCCAAACAAAAGATGACCGGTAATTTTTGAAGGGCCACATCATGGATGACCTGATCATAGGCACGTTGTAAAAAAGTGGAATAAATGTTGCAAAAAGGCACCAATCCTTGCGTGGCCATGCCTGCTGCCAGGGTAACGGCATGTTGTTCTGCAATGCCTACATCAAAGGCACGGTCTGGTAGCTCGTCCATCATGAACTTTAGGGAACTTCCGGTTGGCATGGCGGGAGTGATGCCCACAATGTTCAGGTTCTTCTTGGCCAATTCAACCAAAGTGTGCCCAAAGACATCTTGGTACTTGGGTGGTTCAGCACCATTCGATTTTTTTACCCGTTCCCCAGTATGTTTATCAAATTTGCCTGGGGCATGGTACACTACTTGGTCTTCTTCGGCCTTTTTTAATCCCTTTCCTTTGGTGGTAATGATATGCAACAATTTAGGCCCGGGCACTTTTTTCAGGCGTTCCAATTCGCTTACCAAAGCCTGTACATCATGGCCATCAATAGGTCCGGAATAGTTGAGGTTAAGGCATTCAAAGATGTTCTCGTCCTTGGCGGTACCCGCTTTTACATTGGTGAGGTATTTTTTAAGCGCCCCAACACTAGGGTCTATGCCGATGGCGTTGTCATTCAAGATGATGAGGGCATTCACATCGGTAACCCCCAAATGGTTCAAACCTTCAAAAGCCATTCCGCTGGCAATGGAAGCATCGCCTACCACGGCAACATGTTGCTTTTGGGAATCCCCCTTCAATTTGGAGGCCATGGCCATGCCCAAAATGGCAGAAATAGCTGTAGAGCTATGCCCTGTTCCAAAATCATCATACACACTTTCACTTCGTTTGGGAAAACCACTGATACCCCCTAACTGCCTGTTGGTTTCAAAGATTTCTTTTCTGCCGGTCAAGATTTTGTGACCATAGGCCTGGTGGCCCACATCCCAAATCAGTTTGTCGTTGGGGGTGTCAAAAACATAATGCAGGGCAATGGTCAACTCCACCACTCCTAAACTGGCTCCTAAATGACCTTCCTTGGTAGAAACGATATCAATAATAAAATCCCGAAGTTCCTGGGCAAGTTGGGGCAACTCATCCACAGTCAATTTTTTGAGGTCGGCGGGGAAATTGATATGTGTTAGCAGCTTTTCCAATGGATAAAAAACAAAAGTACCGATTCTGCTCAAAATTTTTTTATGCGTAGCTTAGCCATGTCTTCAAAAATGTAAAAAAGATTGTGGAAAATCCGTTCGATGATACCTATTTCATGAAAAAGGCGCTTCAAGAGGCAGAAACCGCCTTTGAAAATGGCGAAGTACCGGTCGGAGCTGTGGTAGTGGTGAACAATAGGATCATTGGAAGGGCACATAACCTTACCGAACGTTTAAAGGATGTTACCGCCCATGCCGAAATGCAGGCCATTACGGCTGCATCTAATTTTTTAGGGGGAAAATACCTTCATGGGTGTACCCTTTATGTGACGTTGGAACCCTGCCAAATGTGTGCCGGGGCGTTGTATTGGAGTCAAATATCGAAAGTAGTGTATGGGGCCCCGGATTTGGAACGCGGTTTCAATGTGGTAGGGGGGCACTTGCACCCCAAGACCGAAGTGGTCAGCGGGATTTTGGAAAATGAATCTTCGGAATTACTGAAGCGATTTTTTATCCAGCGAAGAAACCTGAACTAAATAAAAAACCCTGGCAGCGCCAGGGTCCTAAAAATAAATCAAAATAAAATATTGTTATCTGATTACCTTCACTTTGGAAGCAACCACGCCTTTTCTGCCGTCTTCTTCTATGTATTCTACTTTGTCACCTTCGTTCAGTTCCACTCCGTTCAATGCAGTAACATGAACGAAAATGTCTTTTCCTGTTTCATCGTTGGTTATGAAACCGTAACCTTTGGAATCATTAAAAAATTTTACTGTACCAGTCATTAAAAAAAAATAAAATGTTAAAGTACTAATGTAGGATTTTTTATGGCCCGTTGGATAAATTGAAGATTAAATCTTTTGAAAATTATTGAGTATCAGGGTTTTTACGATCAATATTTTGCATTTTCTTAATATTTTCCTTGGTGAGCATGTAATCTTTCATGTTTTTGCCTTTACTCTCGTTAAACAAGAAAAGCGGCATGGCCACCAAAAACAATCCTACAGTGCCTCCGCCAATGAATTTCTGGGCTGGTACGGGTTCATTCTCCTCAATGGTTAAACCATATATGATGCTTGCCAATGAAGCTATGACCACTAGAAGAACGATATATCTGACGATGATTTTCATTGCGTATAATTGATGAGCTCCCTTCGGTAGGCCGTGAGCAATTTAGATTTGGAAATAAATCCTTCGTATTTGCCATCCTTCACCACAGGAAGGTTCCATGCGCCACTATCCTGAAATTTCTTCATTACATCCGCCATTTTATCCACATCCAGGTCAATGATGCTCGGCGGGGTCTGCATTACATCGGTTGCCGTTACCGTATCATACATGGTTTGATCAAACATGATGGGCCGTATGTCGTCCATCAAAATAATACCCAACAAAGTCCCTTTTTTTTCGTGGATCACAGGAAAAATGTTCCGTGTGGATTGGGTGACCACTTTGTGTACAATATCGCCCAAATTCATTTTAGGGTATACGGGCAAAAAGTTCTTTTCGATCACTTTGTCCATTTCCATGAACATCAAGACTGCATGATCCTTGTTATGGGTGATAAGTTCCCCTTTTCTGGCCAATTCCATAGCATATACGGAGTGTGGGTGAATATACCGTGCAAGGGCATATGAAATGGCAGCGGTCACCATCAATGGAATGAAGAGTTCATATCCCCCCGTAACTTCAGCAATAAGGAAGATGGCCGTCAACGGGGCATGAAGTACTCCTGCCATCAGACCTGTCATGCCAACAAGGGTAAAATTACTTTCGGAAACCATATTCTTAAAAATGCCCAAATGGTTGATGAACTTGGCAACACAATTGCCCATAAGGCTGCCCATGAAAAGGGTAGGGGCAAATATACCGCCAACGCCACCTGCACCAAATGTGAGGGCACTGGCTACAATCTTAAAAGCGACCAAACCGGCCAAGAGTAAGATAACAGACCAGCCGTTGTTTAAGTCTAGATTCAAGATGTTGTTCTCCAAAACGGCATCGGTATTGCCTTGTACCAGGTTGTTCATGGTATCGAAACCTTCACCATAAAGAGGTGGAACCAAGAATACCAAAACCCCAATGACCACTCCACCCAACAACAATTTTTGGATAGGAGAACCGAGTTTGTCGAAAAACTTCTGAACACGGGTATACACTTCTGTAAAGTAGATGGAAGTGATGCCTCCGAACACTCCTAAAATCATATAAAAGGGGACATCGGAAATGGTAAAACCATCCACTATCTTGAATGGTAACAAAGCATCGTTCCCAAAAAAGAAATAGGAAGTGATGATAGCGGACAACGAGGCCAACAATAAGGGAAGGAGGGACGCTAGAGTCAAATCCAGACTAAAAACCTCAATGGCAAATACAATCGCAGCGATGGGTGCCTTAAAAATGGAGGACAAAGCCCCGGCACATGCACAGCTGATCAACAAAATTCTAGTGGCATGGTTCAAATGCAAGGCCCTGGCAATGTTGGAGCTAATGGCAGCACCAGTGGCAACCGTTGGACCTTCCAACCCAACGGACCCACCAAAACCTACTGTTATTGGCGCTGTTAGGAGCGAACCGAACATTTGGTATCTGTCCATGATTCCTTTTCTTTTGGAAATGGCATAAAGGGTAGAGGGGATACCGTGGCTAACCTTGTTACGAATCACATATTTAATTATGATGCGTACCAGCGCCAAGCCGATAATGGGAAAAACAAAATAAAAGGCTTGATGATAGTATTCCACTAATTTGCCTTCCATCAAATGTTGAAAAAAGTGGGTCAGGTTTTTGAGCATAACGGCTCCCATTCCTGAGGTGAAGCCCACAAGAATACTCAAAATGACCACAAATTGTCTATGAGAGATATGTTTGGCGCGCCAAACTAAAAATTTTGTCAACCAAGATTTTTTATGTCCCATTGATGTTAAAATCAAAAAAATCCCGACTTGGATCGGGATTTGAATTTATGAGATTTAGGTCAATTTTATATGCAATTCGTCCAATTGTTTTGGGTCGATGTTTGCAGGGGCATCGATCATCACATCCCTGCCACTATTGTTTTTAGGGAAGGCAATAAAATCACGGATGGTTTCCTGTCCACCTAAAATAGACACCAATCGGTCCAGACCAAAGGCTATTCCACCGTGTGGTGGAGCCCCATATTGAAAGGCATCCATCAAAAACCCGAACTGGGCCTTGGCCTCTTCCGGGGTAAAGCCCAAATGTTTGAACATGGTAGCCTGGGTTTCCTTATCATGTATCCTGATGGAACCACCACCAATTTCATTTCCGTTCAAGACCAAATCATAGGCATTGGCCTTCACGGCACCGGGGTTGGATTCCAATAACTCCAACTGCCCAGGTTTGGGTGATGTAAACGGATGGTGCATGGCATGATAAATACCGGTTTCCTCATCCAATTCCAACAACGGAAAATCCACTACCCAAAGCGGGGCGAATTCATCCGGTTTTCTCAAGCCCATTCTGTTGGCCAATTCCATTCTCAAGGCACTCAATTGAGCACGCGTAGGATTGGCATCACCAGAAAGAACCAGGATAAGGTCGCCAGGTTTGGCACCGGTCACCTCGGCCCATTTGGCCAAATCCCGTTCATCGTAGAATTTATCCACGGATGATTTAAAGGTGCCGTCCTCGTTACATTTCACATAAACCATTCCCTTGGCGCCAACTTGTGGACGTTTCACCCAATCGATTAGGGCATCAATTTCCTTACGGGTATATTCACCGGCTCCGGGTACAGCAATACCGACCACCAATTCTGCCGAGTTGAACACTCCAAAATCCTTGTGTTGGGCCACGGCATTCAGCTCGCCGAACACCATTCCGAAACGGATATCCGGTTTATCGTTACCATAAAGTTTCATGGCATCATCAAAGGTCATCCTTGGGAATTTTTCAATTTCAACCCCTTTGATTTCCTTCAACAAATGTTTGGTCAAACCTTCAAAAGTGTTCAAAATGTCCTCTTGCTCCACAAAGGCCATTTCGCAATCTATCTGGGTGAACTCGGGTTGCCTGTCGGCACGGAGATCCTCGTCCCTAAAACATTTCACGATCTGATAATATTTGTCCATGCCGCCCACCATCAACAACTGTTTGAAGGTTTGGGGGGATTGGGGCAAAGCATAGAATTGACCCTCGTTCATTCGGCTGGGCACTAAAAAGTCCCTGGCACCTTCGGGGGTGGATTTGATCAAATAAGGAGTTTCCACATCCACAAAGCCTTGGTCCGTCAGGTATTTTCTGACTTCCATGCTCACTTTGTGCCTAAAGATGAGGTTGTTTTTTACCGGGTTTCTTCGGATGTCCAGATAGCGGAACTTCATTCGGATATCTTCCCCGCCATCGGTATCATCTTCAATAGTAAAAGGAGGCAAAAGGGATTTGTTGAGAATGTTAAGCTCACTTACCAAAACCTCGATCTCGCCCGTAGGGATGTTGGGGTTCTTGGAAGCTCTTTCTATCACCTGTCCTTTAGCCTGAATAACCGTTTCACGTCCCAACTCGCGGGCCATGTCCAGAAGGGCAGCGGGAGTGCGGTCTTGGTCAAAAACCAATTGGGTAATGCCATAACGATCTCGTATGTCTACCCAAACCACAAAGCCTTTGTCCCTGACCTTGTGCACCCAACCACTTAAAATAACCTCCGAACCGATATGTGACGCCCTCAGGGCTCCACAGGTATTACTTCTGTACATGATGTGTTTTATGAAAGGGCAAATTTAATAGTTACCTGACTATTAATTGCTAGATAAACCTATTTTCTGATGATGGCTATGAAATGCGTTGTAAAGGGGATTTTGTTACAGGTGTTTTTCGTTGATTTTCTAACTTTCACTTAACATTAAATTTACATTGAAAGTAAAAAATGGTATGTTTAAAGGCCTTAAATAAGGATTAAGATCTTGCTGATTTCCTTCATTTTTTGATTTAAATAACTGATTAACAATAAAGTAAATATTTTAGGTTAATTTAATGTAAACTAAATGTTACCTAAAAGTGTATTTAACGTAAAATATATGTATATTTGTTACGTTGTCTAATAGTATTAACCAATTAAAATCCCATAGCGTGATGAAAAAAGCAGTATTTCTTTTGGCGGTGATGTTAACAGTAGGTTTGTCTGCACAAGATAATAAACCCACTTTTGAGAAGGATGGTAAAATGGTAAAGGCTACGTATTTTCACGATAATGGAGAAATTGCCCAGACAGGCTTTATGTTGAATGGAAAGCTTCATGGCGATTGGGTGATGTTCGATACAGATGGAAAAAAGATAGCTACAGGTCAATACGTAAATGGAACCAAAACAGGAAAATGGTTCTTCTGGAAAGATGATGTATTGAAAGAAGTGGATTTTACCGACAACCGAATTGCAAACGTTAAAAACTGGAGCCAAGGCGAAGTCGTCTCTGTGAACCAGTAATTAAATCAGTGTTTAAAAAAAGCCCCGACCTTTCAAGGTCGGGGCTTTTTTTATTGGGTACCTTTTTGGGAGGTTAAGCAGTTGTTACATCAACTGCTTTGCTTTCCTCCCTTGCTAATTTTCTTTTTCTTATTCTAATTTTAAGCCTGTACACCAAACTAAATAGGATGGGCACCACAACCAAGGTCAAGAACGTGGCTACGAACAATCCGTAGATTACGGTCCATGCCAAGGGTCCCCAGAATATTACGTTGTCCCCACCAAAATAGATGTTCGGGTTAAACTCGCTCATCAAGGTGAAGAAGTTGATGTTGAAACCAGTGGCCAACGGAATCAATCCCAAAATGGTGGTGATGGCCGTTAACAATACAGGACGCAACCTGGCCTTACCGCCTCTTACTACGATTTCGGTGAAATCTTCCATTTCCAACAGTTCGTCCTCGTCCATATCAAGTTTGTCTTTTCTCCTATCGATCAAGAGCTGGGTATAATCTAACAGTACAACGCCGTTGTTCACCACAATACCCGCCAGGGAAATGATTCCCATCATGGTCATCATGATCACGAACGCGCTTCCTGTAGCAACCAATCCGCCAAACACCCCGATCAAGCTCAAGAAAATGGCAAGCATGATGATACCTGGTTTGGAAATGGAGTTGAACTGGAAAATCAAAATGAAGAAGATCAAGCCCAATCCGGTAAAGAAGGCACCCATCAAAAAGGCCATCTGCTTGTTCTGCTCCTCAATCTGACCGGTATAGTCAATCTTGATGCCGGGAGGAAGGTTTTCAAAATCGTTCATTTCTTCCTGGATCTTGCCTACAATGGCACCTGCATCAGTAAACCCTGGAGCCAAAGCGGAATACACGGTCACCACTCGGCGTACATCACGGTGCTTGATAGCGTTGAACCCGGTACTGTTCACTTGTTTGGTCACTGCGGAAACAGGCACTTCCTTGATCTGTCCGGAAGAAGGATCCCTAAACGTGATCCTTTGGTTGAAAAGGGCGCTGGTATTGTAGCGATCTTGTTCGTTAAAACGGACATAGATATCGTAATCCTCCCCATTTTCCTTATAAATACCCGCCTTAGATCCAAAAACGGAGCTTCTTAATTGCTGACCTACCTGACCGGTGGCAACACCCAGTTCCCCTGCTTTTTTGCGGTCTACGGCCACCAACATGGAAGGTTTGGATTTGTTCACATCAATTTTGAGCTCATCAATACCTGGAATGTTCTTGGTATTGATAAAGTTGCGCATCTCTTCGGCAGTATTGATCAACTGGGTATAATCATCACCTTCCAACTCAATGTTAATCGGGTAACCAACGGGAGGACCGACTGCATCTTTTTCCACAGAAATGGCGACACCAGGATAAATATCTTTTAAGGCTTCCTGTACTTTTCTCAGCAGTTCGTTACTGTCGGCACCTTCTCGGTATTTAAATTCCCGCATGGTAGCGGTAATCTTACCTCGGTGGGGCATTTCGGCAGCGGAACCACCATCGGTCTGTGGGTTTCCGGCACCTTCACCCACTTGGGATACGGCACTTTCGGTCATGAAGTTATAATCCCCATGCATGTAGGCTTCCGAATTGATGATGCCGTACACTTTGTGCTCAATTTCCTTGGTAATCTTATTGGTCTTCGCAATGTCGGTCCCTTCTGGATACTCGATATATACGATGATCTGGTTGGGTTTGTTATCCGGGAAGAACTCCACTTTGGTTCTTTGGCTTCCCACAGAAATGCCAAAACCTACGAAGGAAATCAAAAGTAAAACCAATGTAGTGATGGCAATCAAAACCGGTTTTTTGCCAGCCAAGGTGTAACGCAGGGTCCTTTCATAAAGGTTTTCCCATTTGGGAAGGATTTTTTCCTGAAACCCATTGGCCCAACCTCTCAAGAAGAAGCGATATGCCCATAACATTATGGCGGTCAGTACCATTACACTACCCAAACCGCGATAACTTCCTCCGAAAAAGATGATCAATAATCCAATTGCGGCAACAATGGAGGTTATGCGAATAATCTGCTTTAACGGCATTTCTTTGTCCTCGGTGGTCATGTATCTTGATACCAATACCGAGTTGAAGAATATGGCCACGAATAGGGATGACCCTAACACCACCGAGAGCGTTATCGGAAAATACATCATGAACTGTCCCATGATACCTGGCCATAGCCCCAGCGGAACGAAGGCGGCTACGGTGGTCAAGGTAGAAATGATGATCGGGAACGCAATTTCACCGATCCCTTTTTTGGCAGCATCTATTCGGGACATGCCTTCCTCGTCCATCAAACGGTACACGTTCTCCACTACCACAATACCATTGTCCACCAACATACCCAATCCCATGATCAATCCGAAAAGGATCATGGTGTTCATGGTATAGCCCAACGCGTTCAATATCATTAGTGACATGAACATGGACATTGGGATGGCAAATCCTACGAACAAGGCATTCTTGAATCCTAAAAAGAACATCAATACCCCAACCACCAAGATGATACCGAAGATGATGTTGTTCACCAAATCATCAACCTGACCAATGGTTTGAGTAGATTGATCATTGGCGATGGTGATTTTCAGGTCTTGTGGAAAAATATTTTTCTTGGCATCTTCCACAATGACCTTGATCTGGTCCACAGCTGCAACCATGTTTTTGCCGGAACGTTTTTTTACATCGAGCATCACCACGGGTTCACCAAATTCCCTTGCATAAGTGGTCTTGTCCTCATCCTTAAAGGTCACCTTTGCAATATCCTTTAGATAAATAGGATTGCCATTTTCTGACTTGACCACGAAATTTTCCAGGTCTTTGGGTTGATCTATTTCCCCCACAATCCGGATAGTCCTTCGCTGCCCACTGGCAATCAGGTTACCGGCAGACATGGTCATGTTTTCATTGCTGATGGCACCGATTACATCATTGAAACTGACTTTGGCGGCCATCATTTTGTAGATGTCCACGGCCACTTCCACCTCTTTTTCTTGGGCACCACGGATATCTACCTGTTTGATTTCCTGCAATCCTTCGATCTCATCCTCTAGATATTCCCCGAACTCCTTGAGTTTGTCCACGGGATAATCCCCGGAGATGTTGATGTTGAGAATGGGCATTTCTTCCGAAAGACTAAGGTCAAAAACATTGGGTTCTACCTTTGCATCATTAAAGGTAGGCCAGTCTTCACCCGCGGTCTTGGAATCCACTTCATCCTTCACTTTTTGAAGGGCCCCTTCCACCGAAATGTTCTCATCGAACTCTACAATGATCATGGAATAATCTTCCTGCGAGGTTGAGGTAATTTCAACCACATTGCTCACAGTTTTCAGTTCATCCTCCAAGGGATCCGTTATCAATTTTTCAATATCCTCGGCGGTATTACCAGGATAAAGGGAGCTGATATATATTTTGGTTTCCTTGACTTCCGGGAAGCTTTCCCTGGGCATACTGAAATATGCCATGGCGCCAAGGATAAGGATCACCACGATCAACACATACATGGTGGTTTGGTTATCGATGGCCCAAGAGGACAAACCGAACTCCTTATCTACTTGCTTTTTTTGTTTGCTCATATTTTTTTTGGTCATTTAGTCTATGGTTGATAGACGTTGGATCCTATTATTGGATGTTTTTGATCTTTACTTTTTGTCCCTCTTTCACGCTTCGGGCGCCTTCATCAATAATGGCATCACCACTGTTGATCCCGGATAGCACTTCCACAAAATCCCCTTGGGTTTTACCCGTGGTGATCACCACTTTTTTGGCCACTGGGTCATTTTCAATGGAATCAGCGGCGACCAAGTACACATACTGTTCCCCATCTGCATTTTCTGAAAGGATACTCTGCGGGATAAGAATGGCATCTTCGCTGGTATAGTCGTTGATCATTACCCTTGCCGTAAGGTTCGGTTTGATCTTGCCATCATGGCTAGGCACTGGAATTTCTGCAGTGAACGAGCGGTTGCTCGGATTGATGAAGTTTCCGGTTTCCCTAATTTTTGTGGCAACACTGTCACCCAACACCGGGAAGAATACTTTCACATCTTTTCCGGGAGTTACATTGGGTAAGTGGCTTTCAGGAACTTCTACTTCAACATACATATTGGAAAGGTTCACGATTCGGAATACCTCCGATCCTGCACCTGGCGCGATTACGGTTCCCTGATCTTTGATCACATCATCAATGATTCCGGCAAACGGAGCCCTGATGGTAGATTTGGCCACTTGGCTTTCCATTTGTTTCACGGCACTTTGTTGGGCCTCATATGTAGTTTTGGCCTGTAGGTACTGTATTTCGGAACCGATGTTCTGTTCCCAAAGTCTTTTTTGGCGTTCAAATGTGGTCTTGCTCAATTCCGCCTGGGTCCTGAGTTGGGCCAATTGACTGGATAGACCACCATCGTCTATGCTGGCCAAAATCTGACCTTTGGCCACTTTTTGGCCTTCTTTTACATAGACATGGTTCAGGGTACCGGCCATTTCTGGATAGATGAGTACGTTCTGTTTGGTCATCACATCCCCTTGAAGTTCCAAATAGTGATCGAACTTTTTGGGTTGTACTTGAATGGTGGTTACCAAAGGTAATTTGGCGGAATCGTCCAACAACGCGATGACGGAATCCAAGGAATTCAGCTGCATTTCCAGAGCTTTGTGCTCTTTGGAAATTTCCACATGCTTGGCACGGATGGCTTCAATGTCGTTGCTTGCGATGACTTTCTCCAAAGATTTGGTACTTGTGCCGCCACATGAAGCCAGGACCGCTGCAGTTAGTGTTATATATATAGTTTTTTTCATGATGGAATGGTTTTCTTTTGTGATCATTTGTTTAATATGGTTTCCAGTTCGGTTTTCTTGTTGATGACATCTACCATGGATTGTAGATATTCTTGTTGACTGGTGTACAACTGTGTTTGGGCCTGTCTTAGGTCAAAGCTGGTGGCAAGACCTTCGGCATATTTAATTTGGTTTTTCTTTTCGATACGTTCTGCCAGTTCCAAATTTTCCTTGAAAGTACCGTACTGCTCAATGGCAAGGATGTAATCGCTCTTGGCACTTTCCAATTGAAGTCTGATCTGGGCCTGAGCCTCTGTAAATTGCGTTTTGGCCTTGTCCAGCGCAATTTTGGCTCGTTGGGTGCTGGCACTTCTCTTGAATGAACTAAAAATGGGGATGTTCAGGTCTACTCCCAAAATAGAGGAACCGAACCATTGTTGTCCACTGTTCAAGAAAGAGAAATCGTTGCTGAAAGAGTTGCCGCCGTAATTTACAAACGCATTCAAAGTGGGCAGGGCATAGCTTTTTGCCAATTTTAGTTCAAGGGCTCTTTGCTCGTTCAGGTTCAAGGCCATTTTGTAGTCCACATTGTTTTCAATGGTGAATTCACTGTCCAACAGACCAAGGTCTATTTGACGTTGGGTAAGATCATCCAAGTTTTCGGTCAAAACAGTGGGCGTTTCAATAGGCAATCCCAAAACCAAATTGAGCATCTGAAGCGTTATCAGTTCCAAACGCTTGGCATTCTTCAATTGGTTGTCCACTGAGGAAAGCGTAATCTGCAATTGGTCCACACTTTCCTCGTCCCCCAGACCGTTCTCGTAAATGCGTTTGGTCTCATAAAGGTTCTTTTCCAAAGTGGCTTTGTTCCTTTCGGAAATCTGCACACTTTCCTGGGCCAATAAGACATTGCCGTAGGCTTCCACCACGGATTTTCGCACCTCTAACTCGGTTTTCTCCATGCTGTTCTGGCTGTATTCCAAAAATGTTTTGGTTGCCTGTACCCCAACAATGTATGATCCATCGAAGATTTGTTGTCTTAAAGTGGCTGTGGCTGTCATGGATTGCTTTTGACCAAATACCACTTCTTGATAGGTGCCCGGTTCACCCCCGAAAAATTCCGCGGGAATCTGGGATACCGGTTGCTTCAATTGGTTCTGATAGCTGACCGCTCCAGTGATCTGGGGTAGGCCCGTGGCAATGGTTTCCCATTTCTGTTTTTGGGCATCCACAAGGTCGCGTGAGGCATTGATGGCGCTATAGTTGTGCTCTAGGGCGTAGGCTATGGCACCATCCAAACTGAAGCTTGGTATGGTATCCTGGGACGAAGCCAACCAGGGCAATAGTAACATTAGACTGATTAGGGTTGTTCGCATTTATTCTTGGTTTGAATTGATGATTGAGTTTAGTATTTTCCTACCCTTTGGGGTTACAATGCCCCTAAGGTGATATTCGAGATAATAATCCAGTAACTGGGCCTTGCTGAAAATTTCCGTTGGGAAAATGCTATTGTCCTTGATGCTCATGACGCCAGAAAAATAAATGCGCGACACAAATTCCACATCCAGGTTTTCACGGTAAATGCCCATTTCGATTCCCCTCTTCACGTTTTCGGCCACACAGCGGTGTGTACATTCAAACTGTATTTCCTTCAACGCTCCATGGATCTTCGGATAATATTTCTGCAATTGGTACAATGGTGATGATTTTTCATCTTTCAGATGTACCATTACAAACCTTTTGATTTCATAAAGTTCCTCAATCGGATTTTTTTCAAGCGCAATGATGTTATCAATGCCACAAGTGATCAATTCCGACATGGACATGGTTGTTGCCTGGACCAATTCGGTTTTATTTCGGAAATGGGAATAAATGGTTTTTTTGGAAATCCCCATTTCATTGGCCAAATCGTCCATGGTAACACTCTTGAAACCAAGGTTCAAGAACATTTCAGCTGCTTTTTGTATGATCTTCTCCCTCATAATGAGCGGCAAATGTAACCACGGAAACTTTAAAAACAAAAAAAGTTTCCGTGGTTTTACATTTTTTTAACGAGGGCTTAAATGTTTGGTTTAATTGGATTTGTTCAATACCAATTGGGGAACTAGGTCTTCCGACCTGGTCAAATTCACGCCCAAATTGCCCAAACTCCAATAAAAAGGCCTGTACCTATGGAGGTATCTTTCCTTTAAAATGTTCTTTTTACTCTGTATCATGATTTTCGTTTTTGATTCGTTCCACATAAGACTTAAAGGCTTGTTGCCCTTCTTCTTTCCAAAATTGGTCGTAATGCTGCCACTCTTTAAAATCCCTACGCATAGTTCCACATCGGTTTGACGCATTAAACCTTCTTTTGTGACGAGGTCCGCCACCTTTTTTTCCACCACCGCCAAATCCGAAGAGGAGCTTGGCAAGGACAAAGATGCCGATTGCCTGCCAAAAGGTTATGGTGCCCAGTCCGAAAATATCGGGCATCAACCAGTTCCATAACTGCATGAGCACGTAGTTGGCCAAAAGGAAGAGAATTCCCCCAAATACGATCATGGCGATTACCTTGACCACTTTTTTTACATAATGGCCCATATTTCTTTCCATATTTCTTTCAAATTCGTTTTTACGTTCCATAATTAAACTCTTTTAAGTTTTCCAATATTTTTGATAATTCCGACATGGCCCGGTGCCTTCTGGACATCAATGTTCCAGGGGATATTCCGGTCTGTTCGGCTATTTCTTTATAGGTATATCCTTCAAAATCCACAGCTATGATGATGTCCCTGTAGGCAGGCTTCAGGTCGGCAACTGCATTTTTTAGGGCCGTTTCCATTTCCAGGGAATAACTGTTGTCCGCATCGCCATAGAACAGTTCCGCAAATTCTTGCCACTGTTTGTCGATTTCGTCGCTGGGGAGCTTTCTTTCCTTTTTCCCCCGCATAATATCAATGATCCTGTTTCGTATGGCGTTGTACACAAATCCCCCAACGTTGGTAATGGGAATGGCATCATCCGGCCGCGAAAAAATCCGAAGGGCAACATCCTGCACAATATCCTCGGCATCCCGCTCCGAGGTATCCCGGATCTTGGACTGCACATATGATCTCAACGATCCATACTCGTCGTTGAAAAAAGTAGTGAGGTTATTATGGTTTTCCGTTTTGGCTGCCATTGATCAATTGGACTGGTTGCTGTCTTCAACTATAGAGACGAAGGATTTCAAATCTATTGCATTTTTGGAGCAAAATTTTTTTAAGGGATGCTGTTTTCAGCTTTAGGATGCTTACAAACGCGAAGTATTCATTAGGGTCGCCGCCATTTTTTGATTTTTTGCATGTATTTTTGACGCTATGGCAAAAACTGAATTCATCGACAGGTACAAAGGACCATTTTTGGCCCATTTAGAAAAAAGGTCGCAGTTTACCGAACCGAAAAACCTTTACGATCCGGTTCATTATATTTTAGGATTGGGTGGAAAACGACTTAGGCCCATTTTAACGTTAATGACCACGGAACTTTTTGGCGGGAAGGTGGAAGAAGCCCTGGATGCCGCATTGGCCATTGAAATGTTCCACAATTTTTCCCTGGTGCATGATGATATTATGGATGATGCCCCTTTGCGCCGCGGAAAGGTTACCGTGCATGAAAGATGGGACATCAATACCGGAATTTTATCGGGAGATGCCATGTTGATCCTTTCCTATCAATTTTTTGAAAGTTACCCTAAGGAAATGTTCATGGAACTCACCAAGCTTTTTAGCAAAACTGCCATCGAAGTTTGTGAGGGCCAACAATACGATGTGGATTTTGAGACGAGGGACGATGTCACCATCCCCGAATATCTTAAAATGATAGAATACAAGACCTCGGTATTGGTGGCGGCTGCCATGAAAATGGGGGCGATCATTGCCAAGGCCCCGGAAAAGGAAGCAACTGCTATTTACGAATTCGGTCGTAACCTAGGGATTGCCTTTCAGTTGCAGGATGATTATTTGGATGCCTTTGGAGATCCCGAGACTTTTGGAAAACAGGTTGGAGGGGACATTATGGAGAACAAAAAGACCTTTTTGTATTTGCGCTCTTTGGAAAGGGCAACCCAACAAGATCGGGAAAGCCTGTTGCATCTGTATTCCATTAAACCCGAAGACCCGACCACCAAGGTGCAGGCCGTAAAATCGATTTTTATGGAAAGTGGGGCGGTTGAGGATGCCAAAAGCGAAATTGAATCTTACACGCAAAAAGCTTACAAAACTTTGGATGAACTGAATTTGCCAGAAGCAAGCAAACAAATTTTAAGGCAATTTGGGGAAAGCTTGATGCAACGTACCGTTTAAAAAATCCGGTTGACCAATGCTTTGATGAAGGGCATCGGTTTTGGCGCCATTACAATCTGCAGTTCTTCCCATAGATTGGTTTCATTAGCCAAAAATTTCAGGATCAGAGATGCTTTTCTTTGTTTGAAAAGAGAGGTAAAAATGGACGCTCCCAAATGATTGTTTTTGTACAGAATGTCCAACAAAAGCATATCGTAAAACCCAAACCTGCTTTTTTGATGGAATTTAGAAAGTGGCTTTTCCATTTTCAAATGCTCCACCAATTTTATAATCTGTTTACTCGTGTTTAAAAAGGTAAAACCGGTACTGGATTTGGCCCATCCGCCTGCAATTCCGATATGAAAAATCCGATTGGTATTTTTTTGATGAAAAGGATAGCAGGTCATTGGAATGGTTCCGAATTCCTTTTCCTGAATAGTATAAGTAGTGTCTGGAAACTGCTCTTCGATATAATTTTTGATGGCTTCTTCATACGCTTCTTTTTCCAGAAGATGTTCTGAAAACAAGGTATATTCCACCAATGCTTTGGTTTCTGAAAAGGGAAGTACGTACATAAACCGGGTATTGCCGTTTTGGGGAATGGAAAAGTCCATAAAAGTGGCCGTGTCCGATTTAAAAACCGAACGGTTGGTTTTTATTGTCCATCCCAAGAAGTGTTGCTGCAGTAGGGGATACTTTTTTTGTTGGGTAACTTCTTCCTTGTCGTAAAGACTTGAAAAAACATAATCACCAATATAGTTTGAGTGTTCCGTGGTGACGATGACTCGACCATTTTCCTCATTAATGTACTGTACTGCTTCCTGATTCCAAGTGATATTGGGATATGCTTTTATCTTGGGAACGAAGTGCTGGTAAAAATCAATCCCTCGAACCATTTTGTAAGTGTACGGGGCAATAGATGTTTGTAATTCCAGATCTTTCCCTGCAATATGAATTTGGTCCCATGATTGGTGTATCAAAAAATCAAACTGACCCTCTCCTTTTTCCCAAAAACACCAAGTACGGTCGTTCTGGTTTTTAGGTTCTTTTTCCAATATTAAAATGGATTTATTGGAAAAGAAAGCATCACTTCCCATGGCATCGGCCAATAAAAGTCCAGCTGCACCGGCACCCACTATAATGTAGTCGAATTGGGTCATGGCGTAAAAATACACATTGAAAGCCGTAGTTGGGGATCAAGTTTTGGAACTATCCTACTTGACCCAATAAAATGTAAACTGCTAGGGTGGCCACCACCAAAAATATGCTGAAACCTTTGGCATATTTCCATTGGGTAACATCCACCACACCAATGTTTGTAATGCTGAAGGAATTGGTCCTTGGATAGAATTTTGAGACCAAAAGCATGACGATAATATTGAGAACAAATTCAATGCCCCAAATATGGACGTAGTGCATATCTACCTGCCAGATAAAATTGGTGAACACATAGAAGAACAATCCAAACACCAACCCCACTTTGGCCGCTTTGGCGGATACCTTGGGTAAAAAGAAGCCAGCCAAGATAACGGTTGCCATCGGGATGAAGAATATGCCGTTCAGCTGCTGTAACAATTGGTAGAGTCCTCTGGGAGCATGGGCAATAAAAGGTGCAATCCCGATGGCAAACAAGGCCAACAATGCCGAGGTTGATTTACCGATCTTGACCAATCTATTTTCGTTCGCATTTTTATTGATATAACGCTTGTAAATACCCAAACTGAAAATGGTAGCTGCACTGTTCAACGCACTGTTGAAAGTACTCAAAATGGCTCCCATCAAAACGGCAACAAAAAAACCGGTCATCCAAAAGGGTAATACTTGTTTCACTAAACTGGGGTAGACCAATTCCTTCTTATCGTAAAACGTATCGTTGAAATAATAAAAGGCAATGATGCCGGGGAGAACAATGATCAAAGGAATCAAAATCTTCAAAAGACCTGCATACAACAATCCTTTTTGAGCTTCCTTCAAGCTTACGGCACCTAACACCCGTTGGATGATGGATTGGTGCATGGTCCAAAAATACAATTGGTTGATGATCAATCCCGTAAACAATACGCCAAAGGGCATGATGGCATCCCTGGAGCCTGGACCCACAGAAACTTCATCACTGACCACATTGAATTTCTCTGGAGCTTTTTCAAAAACCAATCGGAGTCCTTCCAGAATATTGCCATCCCCAATGTTCCACAAAGCCAATAACGGAATGGAAATTCCGGCTATCAACAGTCCAAAACCGTTGATGGTATCGGTATAAGCGACCATTTTCAATCCACCAAAAATGGCATAAACGGCACCGATGAACCCCACTACAATTACGGTTAACCAAAGGCCTTCGGTCTGGGTGATGCCCAACAACCCGGAAATATCAAAAATCTGCTCAATGCTTATGGCCCCCGAGTACAACACAATGGGCAAAAGAGTGGATACAAAGGAAATGATAAGCAAAAAGGCAATAATGGTCCTGGTCAATCCATCAAAACGCTTTTCCAGAAACTCTGGGATGGTGGTGAGACCCATTTGTAGATAGCGAGGCGCAAAATACAGGGCCGCGGCCACCAAGGCCAAAGCGGAGGTCACTTCCCATGCTACAATAATGGCACCGTGTTTATAGGCATCGCCGTTCATGCCCACCAAATGTTCGGTGGAAATATTGGTCAACAATAGGGAACCAGCGATTACAATACCTGTCAGACTACGTCCACCCAAAAAATAACCATCCTTGGTGGAAAAGTTGTCCTTCCGTAATTTCCAACTGGAGTACGCGGCAACAAATGCCGTGAACACAAAAAAACTAATAAATGCTACCATCCGCTAAAACCGAATTGTATCGGGCAGATATTTGGAAGCCAGATCCTCATAATAGGGGCGTAGTTCCTTTACATTGGGTTTTACGGGTGCCTTGGAGTATAGATCGTAGGGATTGAATTTATCCACCCACTTGAACATAGCCCGATCGTGATCATCCATCAAATGATCATAGGCATGTTCCCTGTGTTGGGAATAAAAACTGTGATAGCGGATCATGTACAAACCTTCTTCAGGCAGATAATCCTTCATGATGTGGTAAAGGTATTCGTCATGACCCCATGACATATGAACATTTTTCAACCCACAATTTTCCTTGTATACGCCAAGCTTGGTGTTGAAACGTTCATCGGTATTATCCGGGTTGGCATTAAAGAATTCTGGATACACAATTTTATCCGAGAATTTACAGCCGACGGGGAACGTGTCACCGACTACGGCCCATTGTGGTTCGCCAAAAAGGCAAAGCACCTTGCCCAAATCGTGCAAGAACCCGGTCAAAACAAACCAATCGGGGTGTCCGTCGGCACGGATGGCTTCGGAAGTCTGCAACAAGTGTTGGGTCTGGTCCAGATCAATATCGGGATCGGAATCGTCCACTAAGGTGTTCAGGTATTCCACGGCATCCCAAAGGCTCATTTTCCTGCGGTTGAGGGAAAGGAACTCTTTTTCTTTTTCCATCACAAAATCATAGGTCTGATAGGTGTGGTTCATCTTGTAGAATTCCCTAACCGTATCCCTAGCAGGATCATCGTAATTACGGAATTCTTCCTTGGATTTTGTGGCATTTTCGGGGTAACGTTCCAACACGTTATCTTCCCAAAGCTCCATCATATCATGAGCTTCTTTCTTTTGTTGTTGGCTTAGTTTCATGTATGTGCAAATAATGGGGATGTGCGGTCCCGCTAAAATAAAAATAGGAATTTTTTTGATCTATGGCTTATAAAACAGCATATTATAGTCAAAGTTGGTTGACAACGGTGTTTTAGAAATTGCTTTTTCAACCGTGATTGTGTATTGCTGTTTTGTCCTGTGCTGATGTTAAGATGAAGGGAAATATCCTGATTTAATAGTAAGGATAGAGACAAAAACTAAATTTATAAGCGATCTTTTACTTGAAATTCCCAATCAGGGGCGTCATCAATTTCTTGACGAAGTATGAGGTTCAGTTGCGCGGCATGGTGCTGAACATGGCGCATGTTGTATAATAGGATTTCGATTACGTTGTAATCCATGGTCTTGGATTGATTGATCCAATATACCTCACCTAAATCTTCCGATAATCCTGAGATAAAGGTCTTGCATTTATCCCTGCAGAAATTTAGATAATCCAATACTTCAACCTTTGTATAGGTTCTTTCGGGCATTCGGTCCTCAAATTCGGATTCGTCAAAGGGAGGGGGAGGAGCATAATTTGCAGTATCCAAAGTCAAATAGTAATCCAAAAAGAAGATACAATGGTAGGCATTGTACCAAAACTTTTTCTCTTTGTTCCAAACGGCTTCCGGACAACGCTCAATGGCGTTGTGCAACATATCAATGCTTGCCCCGAATTGGCTCCACAGAATGGATTTAAGTTGAGTAATTTCCATTAGGATGATTTGAATAAAGTGGAATCCAAGATAACCAATCCACCCTGATTCTAAAACACCGTATACCGCAATCCTAAAAACCCCCTTATCCCTTGGTTGGGGCCATACACATATCCTGGATCAAAAGTAAGGGCATACGGATTGTCCGCGGTGGCAACGGCATTCCCATTTGCATCAAAAGTGACGTTTTTGTCGAAAGGGTCATTGGCCCGGGCAATGATGAAAGGGTTACCCCGATTTGGAGTCCAATCCAACAGGTTTTTGATGCCTGCATACATTTCAAAGTCGGGAATTCCCTTATAAGTGAATTGAATGTTTTGAATACTCCATGTTGGAGAATATTCCCGACGGGGATCCAAATCGCCCAAAAGGGGCAATCGCATGGGGCCATACAGATTTCCGGTGTAGTCAACGGCTAATTGAAGTTTGGGAAATGTATACGACAAATTCCAGGCGGCCGTAATGCTTTCGGTAAGGATTTGCTGTTGGCGTATGCCGTTTTCAGTGTTGCTTACATCCTGCCAAGTGGCACCCACTAAAAATTTGAGTCCGTTTGCAAAGGCAACATCCACATTGGCACTGACACCCTGAGAAACCGATTTTCCATCTAGGTTATCATAAATGATAAGATTGGGGTCGGTGTCGTAATCGGGCAAAATGATATTGGAAAAATGGGTGTAGAACGCAGAGACATCAAAACCGATGAAAGTTCCATTGTCGCTATAGATTTTTTTCAGGTAGTTTAGGTTTATGTTGAAGGACCGTTCTGGTTTCAGCTCCTCCGCAATAACTACCTCTCGCGCACCAGTAAGGGCAGCATGATCTTCAGTAAAAAGGTTCACCACCCGAAACCCGGTCCCTATGTTCAAACGTAAAATGTCGTTGGAAGATACTTTCCACTTGTAGGCAGCCCTTGGTGTAAAAATGTTGCCGTGCCTTTTGTCATAATCATATCGCATTCCCGTCAAAAAGGAATGTTTTGGGGCAATGGCAATCTCGTCTTGGGCAAACAAACTCGGAATCCAAATGTTATCTGCTGATGGAGTGGCCGGAGTATTGTCATTGTAATAATTATAGCGAATGGCACTTCCAAAAAGCAGGTCATGTTTACCTAAGGATTTGTCCCAGGTAAGTTGCGCAAAACCGATACGCTGGTCCGCCAAATATTGGGTATTGCCATAAACCGAGTTTTGGTTGTGGTCATTGTAGGAGAAAGAAAGCAACATTTTTTCATCCATGGGCAATTGATATTTTCCCAAAACCTCCCAACGCCGAGTATAGATGCTTTCGCCATAAATGTCATCACCACCCCGATATTCTGGAGTCCATTGCATTTCTCCGCCCCATCGGTCTTCATAAAAAAACCGGCCCGCTAAAGAGAAAATTCGGGACTCCTGGCGCTCAAAATCCCATTTCTGAAAGATGGAAATGCGGTCTTGTAGGGTTAAGTCGGTAAAATTGTCGCCATTGTTGTCTATGGGTTGGTTGTAGTTGAAGTAATTGATTCCAAAAAGCACATCCGATTTTTTCCCCAAGTTGAATTTACTTCCCACATCCAGATTATATTCTCCCCATCCGGTCACAAAACCATCGGCAAAAAACTCCGGGGCACTCAAGGTGTTTTTGGTGATGATGTTGATTAAACCGCCAACAGCTTCACTGCCATACAATGAAGATGCCGGACCTTTGACAATTTCCACTTGTTCAATCAAGGAATTGGGAATGCCCGTTAAACCATACACGGTGCCTAAACCACTTACAATTGGCATACCATCTATGAGCACCAAGGTGTAAGGTCCTTCCAGTCCGTTAATGTGGATATCGCCCGTATTGCACACATTGCAATTGATTTGTGGGCGAACCCCGTTCACGTTTTGAAGGGCATCAAAAACACTGGCGGTGGGGTTCTTTTTTAAAAACGTTGGCGAATAGACTTCCACGGGAACGGGACTCTCCAATCGGCTTACAGGTTTTAGGGTTCCTGTAACCACGGTCTCGTTTAAACTTTGTGCCGAAGGAATCATCTCAATACCGAGGGTTGCGGATTGGCCTTCGGTTATGTTC
The DNA here is from genome assembly GCF_020782875.1 of Allomuricauda sp. M10. Lineage (GTDB taxonomy): Bacteria > Bacteroidota > Bacteroidia > Flavobacteriales > Flavobacteriaceae > Flagellimonas. Next base: position 57,276 of record NZ_JAJGBN010000006.1, read on the forward strand.
ATGGATTTTGAAAAGGAAACAAACCCCAATGCTGAAGCCAAAAGCAAGTGCTCCCCAGCCGAAATATTGGACAAAGTAAAATTCCCGTTTTCATCCGAAGAAGTCCCAAGTTGACTGTTTTTGATCGTGATGTTCACAAAAGGCAGGGGTTGTCCATTCTCCGTTACTTTCCCCGTTATCGATCCCGACTGTGCGAAACAACAACTGCTCACTAAGGAAATCCAAAGGAGGGCAATATGTTTACGAATGGTTTTCAATTTATATAAAATTAAATTTAGACAAATCTAAAAATAGTTTTTTATAAATAAAAAATGTATTTTTGATAAAATTAAATTGAGATGACCCGATCAGAGGAGAACTACCTTAAAACAATTTTCCATTTGGGAAGCGGGGATGAAGGTTCCATAAACACCAATGCCATTGCGGAGCAGATGGAGACCAAACCATCCTCTGTTACGGATATGGCCAAGAAATTGGCAGAGAAAGGCCTGGTGAACTATAAAAAATACCAGGGGATTTCCCTCACGGATGCAGGGGTTAAAACCGCCCTTTCCATTGTTCGGAAACACAGGCTTTGGGAAACTTTTCTAGTGGAGAAGCTTGATTTTGCTTGGGATGAGGTACATGAAGTGGCGGAACAGTTGGAGCACATTAAAAGTGAAAAATTGATCGATAAGTTGGACCAATTGCTCAAGTTCCCTAAATACGACCCCCATGGTGATCCCATTCCAGGAAAGAACGGTGAATTCCAGGAACATAATAAGGATTTGTTGAGCGAACTGCCCGTTGGTGCCCATGGTATTTGTGTAGGGGTAAAGGACAGTTCTTCGGCCTTTTTGCAATATCTGGATAAACATGAGATATCCATTGGTAAGCCGATCCAAATTTTAGGAAAAGAGGCGTTCGATGGTTCCCTTCACTTAAAGATTGGGGAACGGGAACATACCGTTTCGCATCAGATTGCCTGTAACATCTATTTAAAATGAAACGAACAATTAATCCAATATAGCAATGGAACAACCAGTATTGGCCTTGGTTTTGGGATTGGTGGCCGTTGGGATCCTTATTTGGGTGTTCTGGCCCAAAAAAGGATTGTTGGCCCGTTTGGGAAAAGTACGGATGAGTTCCCAACGCGTTCTGTTGGAAGACACTTTGAAATACTTGTTTGATTGTGAATATAAGGGCATTGCATGCAACTTGAACAGTGCCGCGGGCAACCTGAACATCAGTGCCGATCAAATGGCAAAACTGATGGCCCACTTGAAAGATATGGGCCTTGTAGTTTTTGAAGGACATAACATTCACCTTACCGATACCGGAAAATCCTATGCGCTTCGCATTGTACGGGTACACAGAATTTGGGAACGCTTCTTGGCAGACGAGACAGGGGTACAACATATGGATTGGCATGGGGAGGCCGACATTCAAGAACACCAATTGTCCTTGGAAGAAGCCAATAGGATTGCGGCTCGCATGGGTAACCCGGCCTTTGACCCCCATGGTGACCCCATTCCTTCCACGGAAGGGGAAATTCCACCGTTTTTGGGACGGCCCTTAAGTAGTTTAAAGGAAGGGGAAGTGGCCCAAATTGTGCATATTGAGGACGAGCCCCATTATATTTTTGAACAACTTTCGGCCCTTGGTCTATACCCCGGCATGCAGGTCTATCAATTGGATGTACAACAGGGAAAAATCACATTTGCCGCCGATGGGAACGAATGTGTGCTTACGCCGCTTTTTGCCTCTGCCATTACGGTTCAGCCGCTTCCAAAGGCAGAGCCGATTCAGGAGGGCTACCAGCGTTTATCCGAACTTCAACCTGATGAAACCGCCAATATAGTGGGCATTTCATCTTACTGTCGTGGTTTACAAAGAAGAAGGTTGATGGATTTTGGGATTGTTCCGGGTAACTCGATAACCGCTGAGCTTCGGAGTGCCTCGGGAGACCCTGTGGGGTACCGCATTTTGGGAACCACCATCGCCATCAGAAAAGATCAGGCCAACCTGATTTTCATCAATAACATTAAAAAAGAACAACATGAGCAGTCAGCCTAATTGCGAAAATTGTCCGGTGCACCACAAGGGAAACCTCGTCCGATTGGGAATTGATATGGACAAGGTAGATTATGTTGTGGCGTTGGCCGGAAACCCCAATACAGGGAAAAGTACGGTATTCAATAATTTGACAGGATTAAGACAACATACCGGAAACTGGCCGGGAAAAACGGTTGGCAGGGCAGAGGGAGCTTTTTCTTTTGCTGACGACAATTATAAGATTGTGGACCTTCCGGGTACCTATTCCCTTTTATCCACCAGTACAGATGAGGAAGTGGCCCGAAATTTTATCCTTTTTGGCCGTCCGGATGTTACCGTGATCGTTGCTGATGCTACCCGTTTGGAGAGGAACTTGAATCTCGTACTGCAAATTTTGGAAATCACCGATAGGGCCATTTTATGTCTAAACTTGATGGATGAAGCCAAACGTAACCATGTAGAAATCGATGTGCGTGAGCTTACTAGGGAATTGGGGATTCCAGTGATTCCCACTTCGGCGCGAAGGCGAGATGGTATGGACGAATTGGTGGCCATGATTGCTGAAGTGGCCTCGGGCAAATACATCTGTAAGCCACATCGCGTTAGAAACCATACACCCCAATTAAAACATGCCATTGATACCTTATCTAAAAAATTAAGGGAAACCTATCCGGGTTTGCCCAATGCGGAATGGGTGGCCTTACGTTTGTTGGAAGGAGACCAGAGCATCATCGAGGCATTACAGAATGGCATTTTGGATGGATTGGTAGAGAATGAAACCCCAATTGCGATATGATGGAGCAAAACAAAACAAAAAATACGGAAGAAATTTTGGGGATGGCCAACAACCTGAAATGGGAATTGGGCATGGGCATCCATGATAAGATCGTTTCTTCCTTATACGCCGATGCGGCACAGATTGCGCGCAAAACGGTTTCCATGGATGGGGATAAACCGGCTTTCAGTTTAGATAGAAAGATCGATAAGATCGTGACCAGCCGATGGTCGGGATTTCCGATCATGTTCGTGCTCTTGGCCGTGGTGTTTTGGGTCACCATTTCTGGCGCCAATTACCCATCCGGACTTTTGGCTTCTTTGTTGGTAGATACGCTGCACCCCATCCTGAAAAGTGGAGCGGACAGTTTTATGCCATGGTGGTTATCCGGACTTTTGATCGATGGGGCCTATTTGGCCATGGCCTGGGTCATTTCCGTAATGTTACCGCCAATGGCCATATTTTTTCCTTTGTTCACCCTTTTGGAAGACTTGGGGTATTTGCCCAGGGTAGCCTTCAATATGGACAGTTTGTTCCGAAAAGCTGGGGCACACGGAAAGCAAGCCCTTACCATGAGTATGGGATTTGGATGCAACGCTGCGGGTGTTATCGCCGCAAGGGTCATCGATAGCCCAAGGGAACGATTGATTGCCATTATCACCAATAACTTTTCGCTTTGCAATGGTCGATGGCCAACTCAGATTTTGATTGCCACCATTTTCATCGGAGGAATGGTATCCCCATTTTGGGCCGGCTTGGTTTCCACAGGGGCGGTGGTAGGTATTGCGGTTCTGGGTATCGCCTTCAGTTTGATTGTTTCTTGGGGTTTAAGTCGTTCCGTGTTGAAAGGCGAAGCTTCTACCTTCAGTTTGGAATTGCCGCCTTATCGTCCGCCAAGGGTACTTCAAACCTTGTATACTTCATTGATTGATAGAACTTTGTTCGTGTTGTGGAGGGCAGTGGTTTTTGCCGTTCCAGCGGGAATGGTGATTTGGTTGGTTTCCAACATCCATATAGGTGGATTGAGCTTGGCCGAGCACTTCATTGATTGGTCCAACCCGTTTGCTGTGGTCTTTGGGTTGAACGGAGTCATTTTATTGGCCTATATCATTGCCATTCCAGCCAACGAAATCGTAATCCCAACCATTTTGATGCTTACCGTGTTGGTGACAGGGATGTCCGGGGTCGGTGAGGGCTCAGGGGTCATGTTCGAACTGGATTCCATCACCAGTACAGAAAGCATATTGAGGGCAGGGGGTTGGACATTGCTCACCGGAATCAACCTGATGCTGTTCAGCTTGCTGCACAACCCCTGTTCCACTACTATTTATACTATTTACAAAGAGACCAAAAGTGCCAAATGGACTCTAATTGCTACTCTTTTGCCCATTGTGTTGGGATTTGTGGTCTGCTTTTTTACGGCCCAATTATGGTATTTGTTTGCTTGGGGATTTGAATTTTAACCGCCGATCAGATCAAAAACACCTTTGAGCAAAAATTGATCGCCTTGCTTGAGGTCTTCCGAGCTTATTTCGGTGAAACCACCAAAATTATTGCCTTGGGTTACATGGACTTTCTCAAAAGTGTAGCTCTCCGCATTTTGGGAAATCAATTTTAGCACGTACGATGATCCTTCGGATTCAATGACCGCATCTTCTGGAAGGGACATGGCCTTTTTGGTATCGGTCATGATCATGGCATTCACGAACATGCCCGGTAAAAATCCGGTATGATCCTCATTTTCCAGATGGCCATGTACTTTTATGGTTCTTTTGGCATCATCAATGGAGGCACCCACCAAATATACTTCGGCCTTAAAGGTTTCGTTGGATGCTTCTGGAATGGTAAACTCGATTTTTTGTCCTTTTTTCACTTTCAAAATATCCTTTTCAAAAACCGTAAGTTCCAAGTGCACATGCTCATTGTTGATGATTTCCAAAATTTTACTGGCAGGTGACACATAACTCCCCATGGAAACGTTCGTTTGTGTAACACTACCTGAAATAGGGGCATAAATGTTGGCCAATGAAGTAATAGCCCCTTTTTCTACTTGACTGGGCGAAATATGGAGCATTTGCAATTGCTCCCTTAATCCTTGGTATTTGGCCTTGGCGGTTTCATAGTTGCTTTTGGCTTGAAGGAAATTCTTTTGCGAAGCGATTTTTTCATCGTACAAGGTTTGGTTTCGCTCGAATTCGGCTTTCAAAAAATCCAGTTGGTTGTACACCTGAAGATATTCCTGTTGCATTTGCACAAATTCTTGGTTTTCCAAGGTCACCAAAAGTTGTCCTTTTTTCACCTTGTCGCCAATTAAAAGCGGTGTTTTTTTTACGAATCCGCCCATAAAGGCCATTACACTGGCCCTATTTTCAGGTGGTACATCGATCATTCCCGAAGTTTCCACTACATCAGGAAAGCTTCTTTCTTCCAAACCGCCCAAAACAAAATTGTTGGCGGAAAATTGGTCTTGGGTCACTACAATGGCGTTCGATTCCGTTTCGGCTTCGGAAGTGCTGTTTTCGTTGTTTTTGTTGCCACAGGCTGTCATCAATAAAAGGAAAACGGTGGCGTAGCTATAGATGATATTTTTCATTGTTATAATGTTATGGTCAAGTAATTAATGGCAATCACGGTTTGGTTGTATTGGTTGAGCACATCCAAGTAATTCAACTGTATTTCGTAGGCATTCTCCAAACTTTGGATGTATTGAAAAAAGTCGATTTCCCCATTGCTGAAGTTGCCCGAAGCGGCTTTCAAAATCTGTTCGGAAAGCAACCCCCCTTCATCTTCATAATAGGAAAGTTCCTTGGTCTGCTGTTCCAACTGTTGCAAAAGCGATTTGTGCCTTTGGGTTGTGGTAATGCTGATCTCCTGGTTTTCCATGGCCGTGATCTTGGTCTGGATCTTTGAGGATTTCACCCTGTTGCTGTGTCCGAAGAAAAACAACGGAACCCTTATTCCCAATTGAACGCCATACAACGAAGTGCCCAACCCTTTGTTCGTACCTTGAAAATATTCCAAGTCGATGTCCGGAAGCAATCGGTTTTCTTCCAAACTTTTTTGGGCATTGCTCAGATCTTGACGCTGATTCAAAAAAGCGGTTTCCGTTTCTGATAGTCCAGTAGCATTCAGAACGGAGAGTTTTCCCGGGTTTTCGACGGCAATGTCCAATGTGTCCCCACTTTGCACCAAACTAAAAATCAAAGCTTTTGTTGTCAATATTTCCCTTTGGATCTTGGAGTAGGCATTGGCAATCTGCCGTTGTTTGGCCTGCGCAGTTACCTTTTCCAGATAGTTGGTCTCACCAAGCTCAAAACGTCGGTCCGCCGCATGGGCAAACTTGGTGTAGATGCTATCCAACGTGTGGTACATTTTAGCCTTTTGATGCAGTGTTTGGTAATCGTAATAGGCTGTACTCAATGCTTGGAACAAGGTCTTTTTCTGAAGTTCCAAAGAGGATTTTTGCAGCTCGAAATTCGATTTCTGCACCTTGCTCTTGGCCCCATACACCGTCGGGAATTCCAACATCTGCTTTGCCCCGAAAACCTTCAAGGGTTCTCCGTTCAAGGCCAGGTTGTTCTCGTCATATTGATAGTAGAAATCCGTTTTTTCCAACTGAAAGGCGGTTCCCTTCAATACTTCGGCCTGGTCCACCATCAAAGCGCCTGCCTGAATTCCCTTGTTGTTTTCCACAGATAGGGACTTCAAGTCTTCAAGGTTCAGTTTGGTTTGGGAAAATCCAGAAAAGGAAAGCAGGATTAGAATTAGGGTCAATCCCTGATTTTTCATCATCTTTTTCATTTTTCTTCTTTGTCTCATTCCCTTGAATTTGATGTTATGGGAATATGCATACAAAACAGGCAATACCACCAAGGTGAGCATGGTTGCCGTTACCAACCCACCGATAACCACCGTGGCCAAAGGACGTTGTACCTCGGCACCTGCATTAGTGGAGACCGCCATTGGCAAAAATCCTAAAGCGGCAGCCGAAGCGGTCAATAAAACGGCACGCAAACGGTCTTTGGTTCCTTGTTTGATAAGATCTTCCATGGAGTCGAAATCTTTCCCCTTCAACTCCTTAAAATGTTCGATAAGTACGATACCGTTCAACACGGCAATACCGAATAAGGCAATAAAACCAACCCCTGCCGAGATGCTGAATGGCATTCCCCTGAGCCATAACAAAAGCACCCCTCCAACTGCGGAAAGTGGAATGGCGGAGAAAATCAACAAAGCTTCCTTAACCGAATGGAAGGCAAAATACAACATGATGAAAATGAGCAACAGGGCAATGGGCACTGCGATCATCAATCTTGCCTTGGCATTCTGTAGGTTTTCAAATTGTCCGCCATAGGAAATAGTATATCCGGTGGGCAGTTTGACGTTCTTGTTGATCAACAGCTGTACATCATCCACCACGGATTGCAAATCACGGTTTCGTACATTGATACCCACAACTATCCTTCTCCGGGTATTGTCCCGTGATATTTTGGCTGCACCTTTTTGATAGGTGATCTCAGCTAGTTCGCTCAACGGAATTTTACCACCTGTTGGAAGATCTACGTATAAATTTTTAAGATCGGAAATATCATGACGGTTATCGGCATCCAACCGAACGGCCATATCAAATTGGCGTTCCCCTTCAAACACACTGCCCACAATTTTTCCGGCAAATCCCATGGAGACCATTTCGTTCAGGTCCGCAATGTTGAGACCGTGACGGGCAATCTTGGCCCGATCGAAAGCAACGTTCATTTGCGGAAGTCCTTCCACCTTTTCCACGGTAATGTCCGAAGCGCCTTCCACATGTTCAATAAGTAGTTTGATCTCGTTGGCCTTTTTGTTCAAAATCTCAAGGTCTTCCCCAAAAATCTTGATGGCAATATCGGCACGAACTCCTGTAATCAACTCGTTAAAGCGCATTTCAATGGGCTGGGTGAATTCCACTTCCATTCCAGGGATCACAGCTAGTGCTTCCTTGAATTTATCCGCAAGCTCATCCTTGGTCTCCGCAGAAACCCATTCCGATTTCGGTTTCAGGGATATGATCACGTCGCTTTCCTCCATGGACATTGGATCTGTAGGAACCTCTGCGGCCCCGATCCTACTGACCACTTGGTTTACCTCGGGGAAATTTTCCAAAAGGATTTTTTCGATTCTGGTGGTAGTTTCCACAGTCTTGGCCAATGAGGTCCCTGTCTTGAGTACAGGTTGAATCACAAAATCCCCTTCATCCAATGTAGGGACAAATTCACCACCCATGGTCGTAAAAAGAAGGACGGCCCCAACCAATAAGGCTGCGGCGATGGATAGCACCAATTTTTTGCTCTCCATGGCCCAATGTATAACGGGTTCGTATTGTCTGTTGATCCAGTTTACCAACCGAGCCGATATCCCTTTGGATTCATCCTTTTTAGGTTTCAGGAATAGGGCCGAAGCAACGGGAACATAGGTAAAGCAAAGCAATACTGCTCCAAGTAGTGCAAAACTAAAAGTCAATGCCATCGGTTTGAACATTTTTCCCTCAACACCGCTTAACGAAAGAATGGGGATGAAAACGAGTAGAATGATTAGCTGTCCAAATACAGCAGAGTTCATCATCTTGGTTGCACCTTGTACCGTTATTTTATCCTTAACGGCTTGAATTTCATGCTTTTCCAAATTGGTCAATTCCGATTGTTTTTGACTGATTTGGAATGCAATAAATTCCACGATGATCACCGCTCCATCGATGATGATACCGAAGTCAATGGCGCCAAGGCTCAACAAATTGGCATCCACTCCAAAAATGTTCATCATGGTAAGGGCGAACAACAAACAAAGTGGAATTACGGAGGCGACAACAAGCCCCGAACGCCAATTTCCTAAAAGCAGAACGACAACAAAAATTACAATGAGACATCCTAAAATAAGGTTCTCTGTCACGGTAAAGGTGGTTCTTCCGATCAATTCACTACGATCCAAAAAGGGATTGATGTAAACCCCTTCCGGTAGGGCTTCCGAAATATTGGCTACCCTTTCTTTCACGGCTTCGATCACCCTTTTGGAGTCGGCATCTTTCAACATCATGATTTGGCCCAACACTTTCTCGCCTTCCCCATTACCAGTAATGGCACCAAAGCGGGGAGCGCTACCGAACCCGACTTTGGCAATGTCCTTTATATAAATAGGAATCCCATTCCGGGTGGTTACCACTATATTTTCGATATCCTTGAGGTTGGCCACCAAGCCTTCACCGCGGATAAAGTAGGCTTGGTTGACTTTCTCAATGTATCCACCGCCAGCAATGCTGTTGTTTTTTTCCAAAGCAGTGAAAACTTCACTGGCGGCTATGTCCAGAGCATTCAACTTTTGGGTCTGGATGGCGACTTCGTATTGTTTCAGGTGTCCACCCCAAGTATTGACCTCTACGACTCCAGGAATTCCAGAGAGTTGACGTTTCACGATCCAATCCTGAATGGTCCTAAGATCGGTGGAGGTATATTGCCCTTGATATTTGGGTTCAACATCGAGAACGTACTGATAGATTTCCCCCAAACCAGTGGTTATGGGTCCCATTTCCGGAGTTCCAAAACCTTCTGGGATACGTTTGGAGGCCGATTTGATTTTTTCGGCGATAAGTTGACGGGGCAAATACGTGCCCAAGTCATCCTCAAAGACAATGGTGACCACTGAAAGTCCGAATTTGGAAACCGACCGGATTTCCACAACCCCAGGTAAATTGGCCATTTCCAGCTCAATCGGGTAGGTGATGAACTGCTCCATGTCCTGTGTGGACAAACTACTGGAAGTGGTGAGTACCTGTACCTGGTTATTGGTCACGTCGGGGACGGCACCAATGGGGATTCTTGATAGGGAGTACAAACCTACCAAAGCAATAAATAAAGTAAAGAGTAGAACAATGAACTTGTTCTTTACACTAAAAGAAATGATTTTTGAAAACATGATTCATAGAAAATGATAGCATTATAGATTCAATAAGGCCTCTGAAAAGTGCCCAGTTATGGCTGGGATACTATGAATTATGCTTGTTTGGGTGGTTGAAACAACCCATCGCCCCACACTTGGGAGTCTGACATCTGATAATGGAAATTTCCTTTTCTGGTCAATGGAATTTCCGAACGGGATCCCAAAAATGGGTTGGAATCCATGATAAAGACCAATTGTTGTAAACTTTGGGATTGATGCTGAAAAGGCAACTTTTCATGATCCTTCTGTTCTTCTTGGTGCTTTTGACTGTGGGAGGCTTTCAATTCGCCGTAGTGTTTGGACATGAAAACCATAAAATTATCACCATATTCCTCACTGTGGAACTTGTAGTGTTCCACCAATTGATCCAATTCCACCAAATCCTTAAAATGGATGTTGATGCTCTGGAGCAAAATGAGCATTGCGGTCCCTATGGTAATAAGTTTATTCATCCTGACACCATAAAATTACGACAATTCGAGGTAGGATAAATACCTGACCATTAATTTAGAATGATTCTGATATGGTTGATAATGAATTAGTTGATGTTCAGTATCACTGCTTGAAACGGTTTCATTTTTATGGAATCGTTAAAAATCTGAAGGTCATTATAGTTATTTATAAGAATTGGGGATTTGGCCCATCCCTTATCAAATGTTATGTCAGCGCTTTCTTTGGAAAAGTTTAACAGCATTAAAAGGGTCTGGTCTCCCAAGGTTCGGGTGTAGGCATAAATGGTTGGATGTTCCGCTGCATAAAGTTCGTAGCTTCCATATACGAGGACAAGGTTTTCCTTTCGAAGCTTTGTCAATTCCCGAAAATGGTTCAACACGGAACCAGGATCCGAGTTTTCCTTTTTTACGTTGATGTCGACATAGTTGGGATTCGTCGGTAGCCAAGGCGTTGCCACAGAGAATCCTGCGTTCTCTGAATTGTCCCATTGCATTGGGGTTCTTCCATTGTCACGTGAGCCAAAATTGAGTTTCTTCATGAACAAGTCCATATCCTCCCCTTCGGACAAAGCCTTTTGATAGCCATTAATTGCCGCTATGTCTTGGTATTGTGTAATGGTATCAAAATCGATATTCGTCATTCCCAATTCATCGCCATAATAGCAATAGGGTGTTCCCCGCATGCTCATAATAAAGGTGTTCAACAATTTGGCCGAAGCACTTCGGAAAACCTCGGAATCATTGCCCCACCTACTCACCATTCTGGCCTGATCATGATTGGCCAAAAAAATGGAAAGCCAACCGTCTTCCGCAAATTCCTTGTCCCAATTGCTGAAAACATCTTTCATGGTGGCCAATTCATATCCCTCATACTTGGGAATATCCACACCCTCAAAAGCATAGGCCATATTGAGTTCATTTCTATCCCGGTCCACCAATTGATGGGCATCATCAAAATTACGGCCGGCGCCTTCGGCAACGCTCATAACATCATATTTACTGAAAACCTCTAAGTTCATTTCTTTCAAATAGTCATGGAGCCCATCCTGCATGGCGTAGTATTGGATAAAGTCCTTTTCAAAACCATCCGGAAATTTAGGATAGGTAGTGTCCTTGGCTGCAAACTGGAAGGCATCCAATCGAAAACCATCAACACCCTTATCGGCCCAAAATTTCATGAAGTCATAGACCTCTTGGCGCACTTTGGGGTTGGACCAATTAAGGTCGGGTTGCTGTTTGGCAAAATAATGCAGGTAATAGGCATTTGTCAGTGAGTCATATTGCCAGGCATCGCCCTTTGCATCGAACAAACTATAGCGATATGGAGGGTCCCCTTTTTCAGCTGGCCACCAATGATAATAATCACGATAAGGATTGTCCCTTGAACTTCTGGATTGTTTGAACCATTCATGCTGATCGCTGCTATGGTTCACTACGATGTCCATGACCAATTTGATATCCCGCTCATGCAATCCGGCCAAAAGGGCGTCAAAGTCTTCCATGGTTCCGAATTCGTCCATGATGCCACGGTAGTTGCTCACGTCATAACCGTTATCGGCATTTGGAGAACTGTAAATGGGATTGAGCCAAACGGCCGTGACGCCTAAACTTTTAATGTAATCGAGCTTTTCAATAATTCCTTTGAAGTCACCGACACCGTCACCATCCGAATCTTTAAAACTGCGGGGATAAATTTGGTAAACGATGGCTTCTTTCCACCACGCGGCATTTGGAATAGGGTCAGTAGTTTTAGAATCATTGTTTTGCTTACAGGAATTGGACACCACCAAGAATATAAAAAGACAAATCACCAATCGAATTGAGGAACGTTTCATCACAGTTAATTTATGCGCTATGTTCCTTAAAGATAGGTGATTTGCCTGAAATCTTATGGGTATGAAATGCGGTTATTCCAAACTGATGGTAGCACTTCCGTTTTTCTCCAAAAAGGCATTCAATTTTGGAAGTTGTTTATCCAAAGTACTGTTCAATTTTCCGATATGGATGTCGAGTTCCTTGGATAGCTCATCAAAAACCACATAAGACGCATCTGTCGGACGGGCATCTCCATTTTCAACACTACGTTGAAGGGAAATGAACCTGTTGTTCAGCTTTATCGGGAAATTGAGGGGATCCTGTCCGGACTGGTTCTTGACTTGGTAAAGGTCTTCCTCCACAACGGTCAAGGGAACCATAAGATCGCTCGAAAGTTTTTTGAACTGCTTGCTCGTGATACCTTTTCCAATACTGTCCAATTGCTTACGGATACTTCTGATTTGAATAACCGCTTCGTTGGCAATACTGGCCTTTTTGGTAATCTTGGAAGCCAATTCAAATTGTTTGTCCAGATCGTCGGCAGTGATACCTTTTAAGTTGGGATCTATCACAATATTAAAAGGGAGTTCCTGAACTACTTCATCACCTACTTTCATTCTGATCTTGTAGGTGCCCAAAGGTGCCTTTGGACCATTTTTGACCGATCCGCCCCAAATGATGATCCCATCAAATGTGGTTGGCCCCGGATACCTTAGGTTCCATGAAAAGGTGTTGATGCCTTTGGCCGTAGTGGGTTTGGAAGTGCCCCTACCGTACCAAGATTCACCATCGTCTTTTTTATACTTAGGCTGATTCCCTCCAAAGGAGTCGATCAAATTTCCTTTCCCATCCAAAATTTCAAAAGTGATGGTATCTACCTGTTCTTCCAAATAATATTGAAAATTGGCATTGTAGATGCCCCGAATAGCGTCCGTTGGTTTAAATAGGACATTCTTTTTGCTTTTTAATTCTGGGGAGTATTCACGAAGGGGCTGAATGTCATCCAAGATCCAGAATCCCCTACCATGAGATCCGAGGACCACATCGTTATCCTTTATCACCAAATCCCTGATAGGTGTATCGGGAAGGTTTAATTGAAGGGGTTGCCAGTTGTCGCCATCGTTCATGGAAAAATAAACGCCATGTTCCGTGCCCAAAAAGAGCAGTCCTTCCCTTTGGTGGTCTTCGCGGATGGCTCTTGCAAAATGCCCTTTTTCAATTCCGGTGATGATCTTGGTCCAAGTTTTGCCGTAATCGTGCGTCTTAAAAACATAAGGCTCACGGTCGTCAACCTGGTAACGGTTTGCTGCCACATACAAGGTCCCTGGATTGTGTATGGATTCATCAATGATACTTACCCTGGAGAATTTTGGAAGTTCTTTAGGGGTAATATCCGTCCAAGTCTTTCCCCCATCACGGGTGATGTGGATCTTCCCATCATCAGATCCTGCCCAAATGGTATTGATGTCGTGGTTTGATGGTGCCAATGCAAACACTGTGGCGTAGATTTCAGGACCATTCATATCCATAGTGATCATACCACCCGTTTTACCCAAAGTCTCCGGGTCGGCATAGGTAAGATCAGGACTTATTCTTTCCCAAGTCTGTCCATCATTGGTCGTTTTCCAAACGTGTTGGGAACAAGTGTACATGACATTGGGATCTTTAGGCGCAAACATGATCGGGAACGTCCATTGCCATCTTTCTGGAAGGGCACTTGCAGGTTCCCCAGAAAAAAAGCGGGGGTACACCTGTATGTCGCGGGTTTGGCCATTGCTTCTATCATAACGGGTGAGCAGAGCACCTTGGCTTCCTGCATAAAAGATATCGGGATTGGTAGGGCTTTGGGTAATCCAACCGCTTTCGCCTCCTCCTACGGCATAATACCAACCATGGTTGGGTCCGCGGGCCTGCATAAAATCCCAACCCTCACTTGGTATGGCCAAAGTAGTGTTGTCTTGTTGGGCTCCGGCCACATGGTAGGGCACATCACTGGTAGCCATAACGTGGTACAGCTGTGTAGTAACATAATCCTGTTCTGTCCAAGTTTTACCTCCGTTAAGGCTTACAACCCCACCGCCATCATTACTGCTGATCATCCTATCGGGATTGTTGGGGTCGATCCATAGGTCGTGGTTGTCACCGTGGGGAGGATCAATGGTCACATCAAAGGTTTTTCCTCCATCTGTTGATTTGAAAAAGCCCACGTTCAATCCGTAAACCACGTCTTTATCTTTGGGGTCTGCAAACAATCGGGAATAGTAAAAGGCACGTTGTCTCAACTTACGCTCATTATTGGTGAGTTCCCAGGTTTTTCCACCGTCATCGGATCTAAATACACCCCCTTCATTGGCTTCAACAATGGCCCAAACCCTGTTGGAATCCACTGGCGAAACCGTAACCCCAATTTTACCTATCGGGCCTTTTGGCATTCCGGCATTTTGGGTAAGATCGGTCCAAGTTTCTCCACCATCGGTAGATTTCCAAAGTTTACAATCAGTACCACCGCCCCACATTTTCCAAGCTTTACGGTATACCTGCCAAGTGCTGGCATAAATAATGTTAGGGTTATTTCTATCAATGATCAGATCGGCAGCTCCGGCCTTATTGCTTACATAAAGTACTTTTTTCCAGGTGGCTCCACCATCTGTACTTTTAAAAACGCCACGTTCCTCATTGTCTCCATAAGGATGACCAAGGGCCGCCACGTACACGATATTTTCATTGGTCGGGTCGACGCGAACCCTTGCAATGGCTTGGGTTTCTTCCAGGCCTAAATGTGTCCAAGTCTTTCCGCCATCGGTGGTTTTGTAGACGCCATCCCCTTGGGTGATGCTTCCCCTTAGCTGGGTTTCGCCCATACCGATATATACTACATCTGGATTGGTCTCAGCTACTGCAACGGCACCAACAGAAGAGCTGGTTACCTGTCCATCGGTAACACAATTCCACGTATTACCGCCATCTATGGTTTTCCAAAGACCACCACCTGTGGCCCCAAAATAATATTCATTGGGCCTGGATGGACTTCCAGAAGCACCCAAAGATCGACCGCCCCTTTCCGGGCCTATATTTCGCCATTTAAACCCGCTATAAAAACTAGTATCCACTTGCATAGCAGTGGTAGTTTGGGCATAATTAAATACTGAGGGGAGGAACATGGACAGTAGCAGCCATGTTCTGGTTGAGGTTTTTAGCATTCCCATAATGTTGGTGTTGGTTCTGAGTGGTTAAAATAAAGTTACAATTTACTCAATACCATTGAAAATGTTTCATCAATTGTGTGGATGTCCCCCATATTTTTAAACTTTCTAAAGAAATGGTTGAAAAAACATAAGTTTATCCTTTCAATTGGTTCAATTGTTCGCCAAAATCATATTGAAGGTCTTCGTGCAACAATGGCAATTTCTTTTCGATATAAACCAATTGCCGATCATACAGATTTTTTAAGGTAGTGTTTCTGTTGATGGATGGACGCAGGGATTTCAGTCTTTCACAGAAATATAAAAGCAGCTCCACTTCGGTTTCTTTGCTGCCGGAATAGCGGATGTATTTTTTGATGGTTCGAAGGATCTTCCTTACACTTTTCTTGATGTAGAAGAAACTGCTCACATTGATTTCAGAAAAAAGTTCATCCACTTCCTGCTTTACGGATTCGATGTATCCAGCTTCATTGTCTGCTTCAAAGAGTAAATAGGTTAGGAGTTCTTTGTTTTCCTTTTTGAAACGGGCCAATCGCAAGCAGAGTTGAACCACATCATCCGAAGATCGATATTGAAGTTCTTTTTTGAGCTGTGCTATGGTGGATGGCTTCATGATTGGTTATCTCAGATAGGAAGCTCCGTTCACATCGATGATGGTACCAGAGGAATAGGCCGCACCATCAGAGGCCAAAAACAATATGGCATGGGCCACTTCTTCCGGTTGGGCCATTCGTTTAAAAGGGGATTCCCGCAACAGATTTTCACGTTCTTCCGGGGTGAGGGTTTCCTTTGCCATTTCGGTTTCGGTAAACCCCGGGGCCACAACCCCCACATAAATGTGATAAGGGGCTAATTTTTTGGCCAGGGACTGACTCATGGCATTTAAAGCAGCTTTGCTTGCACCATAGGCCGGTTTGGTGGGCTCTCCCCGAAAGGATCCTCGGGAGGAGACGTTGACAATGTGACCGCCACCCGATTTCATCATGGCTTTGGCGCCCCAATAACACAGGTTGGCTGCGGCAAAAAGGTTGGTTTCAAAGGTTTTTTCCCATGCATGGGTCCAATGATCGAAATCCACTTTATCAATTTCATGGAAAATGGAAATGCCCGCATTGTTCACCAAAACATCCAACTGACCATAAACTTTAATGAATTCTGCAATCAATGCTTCGGTATCTGCTTTTTGGGTAATGTCCCATTTAAAAAGATGATGACCTTCTCCAGGCAGCTCTTTTAATGCCTTTTGGGCGGCTTCGTCATTACTTCTGTAGTTAATGCCGACTTTGGCCCCGTTTTGGGCGAATGCCATTGCAGTGGCTTTTCCGATGCCACGGGAGGCCCCTGTGATCAACACATTTTTTCCGGTAAAATCCATAATGGTGATACTTAATGCTTCAAAGATAATAGGATTGGGCATTTTTGAATGCTAATTTGAATTGCACTACCTTTAAATCCCTCAAACGTATCATCCCATATGGGCAATAAAAAAAGACATTGGCTTTTGAACGTACTGATCATAATCACCGTGGTGTTCTGCGTGCTCGTTTTTGTGGAGCATTACAAAAATTGGCATAAGATAGAGGAGGGCAACCTTAGGATTTTTTCGGGTATCTACTTTCAAAAAGTCCCTTTAGCTGAGATAGACAGTATACTTTTGGTCGACAAATTGCCGGAAATGGAACGTTCCAGCGGGTTTTCTTGGATGACCACCGAAAAAGGGGTTTTTAAGGATTCCATCACCCAAACCAAAGTCTATGTTTTTGTGGATGACCTAAGGCAGCAGAAAATTAAAGTGGTGCACCACGACTCGTTAAAAATGTACATCAACCTGAAAGATAGTCTTCAGACCCAGGAATTATACTCCATTTTGCAAACGGATTTACAAAACCGTTCAACTTCCAAAGGAAATGAATAAATGAGGAATTTGTTTTTTTTCATTTTGATGTGTTTTCCCTTGATGCTCTTGGCTCAACATACCATTTCGGTACACGTACATAATGTGCCCACTAAAAATGGAAAGGTAAATGTGGCGGTGTACAATTCAGATGAAGCCTTTCTTTCTTTTGAAAGTGTGTTGAAAACGGAAAGTGTTCCGGCGCATGAAGGCAGTGTGGTCTTAAAAATTGCGAACCTACCCGCAGGGGAATATGCCTTGGCCGTTTTTCATGATGAGAACGATAATGGTAAACTAGATACTAATTGGTTGGGCATACCCAGGGAAAAAGTAGCTTTTTCAAATGCCGAGATGAAAACCTTCGGGCCACCCAAATACAAAGAATGCGCCTTTCGCATTACCTCGGATTATGAGATCAATATTAATCTTTAAATTATTGTAGATGGGAACATTGTTCATGGCGCAGCTAATGGGAGCCCTTTATGGACTTTTAGCTGTTATTTTTGGTGCCTTCGGAGCACATGCCCTTAAAAAGAAATTGACCCCCGAACTCTTACATAGTTTTGAGACAGGGGTCAAGTATCAGATGTACCACGCCTTAGTGCTTTTGGTACTTGGTTTTAATCTAAGTTTCGATAGGCCTTTGGATTCGGCCATGGTCAATTGTTTCATTTTTGGTACCCTCTTGTTTTCCTTCAGTATTTACGCTCTTTGTTTGAGCGCAGCCAAAGGGGAAAAACTTCGGTTTTTGGGTCCGGTTACCCCAATTGGGGGATTGCTTTTGGTTGTCGGTTGGGCCCTATTGCTTTATTCCTTTGTTTCCAATTTGATTTAGAGCCTTCGGTCTTCAACATGAATGTTCCCTTGGTTATTCAAAAAGCATCTCAAAAATCAGATAATGTTTCAACCCAAATTCCTTGCCCCAACTTTCCACGTCTTTGCCACTGCTGTCCACCGCGCACCACATTTTCCAGCCATCTTTTTCATAGGGTAAAATGTAGGCGAATGCTGGAAAGGGTTTGCCTATTTCAATATCTATTTGGGTTCCGATATCCCTAAGCGAATAATCGAAGGTATCCATAGCCTCATACATCCTGTTATTTCCGAAGCGTTCAAACCTGAAAAACACCTTGAGTTGATCTTGGGTGAATTTTTTTCCAGTGATCTTAAATTTTAAGGTATCGGAACTGATTGGGGGCATTCCCGTTATTTTGGCCGTATTCACAATGGTGTCGATTTCGGTAATTTCCCCATCCCATAATTTTTTGGCGATGATGCTTACATGTTTGCCCTTTAGCGCTTCCCCAATAAACTGTACATGATAGTAATCTATTCCCTCGAAGGATAAAATGTCCTGGATTTCTTGGTTGGTTGAACCGTATTCCGTTTTCATTTGAATTGCACCATCCAATTTTGATTGACCGGATGCGAAGAGGGGGAGAAGTACTAAAATCAATAACAGTTTATTCATAATTGGGTTTTTTGGCAAGGACAATTTGCCGTTTTCAGCATTTATCTACAACCTAAGATAAACATTACCGTTGATCGTATTCAATTTCATTCGGTGGGAGGCGTTGCCAAAACTACCCTCCACTTTTTGCCCTACATGACGCTTGGATACCGTAAGGTTCATTTTTTCATCCGCATAAATGTTCCCGTTCAAGGTTTCGGCCACCATTTGGGTATCTTTCATTACCAGGTCGATCGCTCCATTGATGGTCTGAAGGTCCATATCGCCATTGTACTTTTTAATGTCGATATCCCCGTTGATCAATTCGGCGGTAAAATTGCCTTCAATAACTTCGGATTTTAATTTTCCGTTAATGCTACTGACCTTAAACGAAGCATTTTTGGGTACATAGAGCACATAGTTGAACTTGTAGGTTTCCTTGGTAAAATAATACCGGTTTTCTTCATCAGGATGGTTTTTGTTCCATTCATCATGAAAGGCTTTGAACAAGGCTTTGGGTTCCGAAGTGATGCTGATGGTATTGGAACCTTCCTCGATTTCCAATTTATACAGGTCTAGATATTTACCGTCTTCCGTGGTAAGGTCTGCCTTGAAATAAACGGTGGATTTGTCCCATGTTTTCACTTCAATGTTGGATGCGAATTTTACATCGAGATCAATAAATTGGCCAGAATAGTTAAAATTCTTTTCAATGACTTTTTGGGCGCTCAAGGATAGGGTGTAAAGCCCTATCAAGGCTAAAATGAAATTTTTCATGACTGTTCGTTTTTTTGATGTTTTGGATTGTGATTATTTTTTTCTGAGATACATGTTTCCGTTGGTGGATTTCATGGAAAAGCTGACCCCTCCGCCATTGATGGTAGATTTGATATTCCTTCCCAAAAGGGATCGCATCCCGTTCTTTTCTTCCGCTTTTACATCGAAATCGGTGTACACATTTCCGTTCAACGTGCTTAGGGATAGATTGGCAGGCGTGTTGCCGGGCAAGGACACATCAACTGCGCCATTGGTAGAGTAGAGGGAAATGGGTGAATCTTGTTTCACCGTTCCGAAGGTCACATTCAGTTCCCCGTTGAGGGTATTGGCAGTAACCGGACCGTTTACGTTGGTGACCCTTACGCTACCGTTCAATTGGGCATCTGCCTCAATTTCGCCTGCGAAACCGTCAATTTCAATATCCCCGTTCCAAGTGCTCTTCACGGAAACGTTTTGGTTTTTTGGGAGATAGATTTCGGCATCACCGGATTTCCTTAAGTTATAAACGATAAGCGTACTGCCATCCTGAATAACCGAAAAACCTACATCGGTATTATCGGTGCCGCCTTCGCCCACCAATTTGAGTCCTTTAGCCCTTTCCGGGGTTTCAACGGATGGACCGGATTTGATCAACAGTTCATTGGAACTGTGCGTTTTTACAATTACGTCCGCTTTGGACTCGATTTTTACCCACTGGATGCCACTCAACGATTTGGTATAATCGGCTTGGGCCTGGGCAACCGCACTGGCAAATAGTGCGACTAGGATAATGGTGAATTTTCTCATGATTTTCGTTTTTTGATATTTATGTTAAACTTGGTAATACTGCTTTGATCTGTTCTTTGATGAAGGGCTGGGTATCTTCATTTTCCAACAATTTCTTCATGGGTTCCGCTGCTTTTTTCTCTTGGATGAGCACCAGCGCTTGGATAATGGCTACCTGTATGCTTGGATTTTTTTCTTTCTCCAAGGCTTCAATGAGCACATTTTTTACGGTTTCCGAAGAAGTGTATTTGGAAAGGGCCTCGAATGCGGTCAACCGAACGTTGTCGTTATCGTCATGGAGCAACCTGTTCCCTAATGCCTGAATGATGGATTCATCCGGATTCTCGAACTCGTCAATATAGGCCACACCCTGTATCCGTTTACTGGCCGATTGGTTTTCCATGAGGGAAAGCATGGCAGTCTGTTTCATATTGAGGTTCTCGTCTTGCAGTTCCGCCAATTGTTGATCAATTTTTTTCCGTTGGAAAACACCTCCCATTTGAAAGGAAGCGACCAACAAGGCAATACTGGCTGCAACTTTCAGTACGGAGTTCGCCCAATGATGATTTTTCTTTTCGGAGGACAAGGGAACGACTTTGCCCAAAGTTGCTTTTTCAGATTGCAAAGCTTCTTCAAAACTGGATCGCAACCGTTCCGAAGGAACTTCAACCACATCGCTCTTAAAGGCGGTGAAAAGGGTTTTCGTTTCGTTGACTTCCTGTTGGCATTGGGTACAATTTGCTAGATGCTCCTCAATGATCTTTACGGTTTTGTTATCCAAGGAGCCATCTAAATATTCGGGGATCAGATCTGAGATGTGTTTGTTTTCCATGGTTATATCGTTTCTAAATAGATTTCCTTCAATTTTTTTAATATGCGGCAGACCTTGGTCTTGATCGCACCTGGGGTGCTGCCCATCATTTCCGCCAAGTCATCATAGCGTATTTCCTGATAGCGGTTCAAGAAAATAAGTTCACGGTCTTCCGGGGACAATCGGTTCAATGCATTTTGTAAATGGGCATTGTTTTCGGTCATGTCATTTACTTCTTCCGCCGATTGGTACGCCAAAACCTCAATATCCTCAAACGTTTTGTGGTGTCTGGTAAAATGTGTCTTTAAACTGTTTCTGGCAATGGTGAACAGCCAAGACTTGAACGACCCCAATTGGTATGAACTTCTATACTTGATCAATTTGTAAAAAACATCCTGGGTAAGATCTTCACTCAACATGCGATCCCCTGTCATTTTGAACAGAAAATTGAACACATGTTTGTGGTGTCTATCAAAGAGTAGCCTGAGCAAGTCTAAGTTGCCCTCGGACACTTTTTGCATGATCATTTCATCTGAAAGCGCTTCCAAAAGATGTTTTTTAGTTGGCGTTTACTATATATAGTCAGGAAAATGTAAAAGGTTACATCACCAGTAAAAAAAATTAAAGGTTGATGTCAGGTAGATTTGGAAATAGGTACTTTCCCTTTGAAAATCCTAAGGTGAGTTGTTATTGGTAGGTGGTAATTTTTATGACCCCACTTGCGCCCCTTGAACCATATTCGGCAGCGTCAGATCCAGTGAGGGCTTCAATTTTCTTAATGTTTACACTTTCTACCAATTGATTTACCGAATAGAAGGAATTGCCCACGGTATAGCCATTGAGGATATAAAGGGGTTCCGTGGCCGTTCCACTGACCTGGTTGGCTGCCTTCATAAAGTAGGGAATGCCATTTCTCATGGTGATGCCGGACAAGCGCCTGACCCTATCGATCAAAGGAATATTTTGATTGTTCTTTTCCTTTATTTGTTGTGCGGCCAATTTATTGTATTCAGAAGATTTGGAAGATCCACAAGCCATCACAACAAACATTGCCAAAACAGAACTAAAACGAATAAGGGTTTTCATAGGAAAAGATTGAACACTACAATCTATTCATTTTTATTGAAAATCGGGCTAAAATAAGAGGTAAGATTTCCTAATGGCAACCACAATTGCCATCGCCACAATCCTTGGAATTTTTTTTACGCCCTGGAATCAGAGATTTTGGCAGCAGGAATTTGTAGACCAAATAGGCAACGGCCGCGGCCACGATCACATAAACCAATATGTTCTGCACCGATTCCATTAGATCAGGATTTGATAAGCGAGCAATGCTACAAGGTAGGCAAAAACACTCATGAAGCCTAATTGCAACAAAGGCCATTTCCAGGAATTGGTTTCCCGTTTTACAATGGCCAAGGTGCTCATACATTGCATGGCAAAGGCATAGAACAACATTAAAGATATTCCAGATGCCAAGTTGAACAACGGTTTGCCTGAAGAGTCAAGTTCGGCTGCCATACGGGTTTTGATAGTTTCCTCCTCATCACTTCCCACACTGTAAATGGTGGCCAACGTACCTACAAATACTTCACGTGCCGCAAAGGAAGTAAGTACGGCTATGCCAATTTTCCAATCGTACCCCAACGGTTTTACAACTGGTTCAAAAGCTTTTCCGGCTTGGCCAATATAGGAGTGTTCCAATTTATAACTGGCAATTTCCTGGGCTTCGGCCCTATCCCTAAGTTCGTGGGTCATGGATTGTATGGAATCCTGAATAATGTTAGCGGCAACCCCATCTTCCAAAGCACTTTCACGGTAAGCATCTATATTGTTCTGGATGTAGTTTTTGCTATACGTGCTCAAGCCTTCCTTTTCGATTCGGTCGTTCACAATCTGCTCGGCATTCTTGAAATCTTCCGAATAGCCGTTGGAGCCCAAAAACCAGAGTACAATGGAGATAGCCAAAATGATTTTACCTGCCCCAAAAACAAAACTCTTGGTCTTTTCCAAAACGGTATAGGCCACATTTTTTAGAAGCGGAAGCCTATAGGTTGGCATCTCCACCATAAAAAGGGACCTACTCTTGATCTGTAAAATCTTGTTCAAGATCATCGCCGAGAAAATGGCCATGCCAAATCCGATGAGGTACAAAAGCATTAGGGTAAGTGCCTGATAACTCAATCCGAGAATGCTTCCTTCCGGAATTACCAAGGCAATCAATATAAGATAAACGGGCAACCGTGCGGAACAAGTGGTAAACGGTGTCACCAAAATGGTGATCAATCTCTCTTTCCAATTTTCAATGGTACGGGTGGCCATAATGGCTGGAATGGCACAGGCATTCCCCGAGATTAAGGGCACTACACTTTTTCCACTAAGTCCAAAGGGGCGCATCAATCGGTCCATCAAGAAAACCACCCTGCTCATATATCCTGATTCTTCCAGTAGTGAAATGAACAGGAACAAAAAGGCAATTTGGGGTATAAAGATCACGATACCACCGATTCCTGCAATGATCCCTTCAGCCAAAAGGTCCGTCAAAACTCCGGGAGGAAGGGTAGTTTTAATCCATTCGGCCGCCATGGCAAATTGCTCGTCAATGAAATCCATGGGGTAGGAACTCCATTCAAAAATGGTCTGGAAGATGAGCAAGAGAATGGCAAAGAAAATGAGGTACCCGAAAATTTTGTGCGTCAAGATTTTGTCCAAAGATCCCCGCAATCCTTTTGCTGCCAAGAAATCTACTTTGTAGGTCTCCTTCAAAGTGTTGTTGATGAACTGGTACCGGAGAACGGTTTCCTTGTGCTGTAATTTTTTAAGTTCTTCCTTGGATTTGGTGGCAAATGATGTGGTGTCCTGAATGCGTTTCTTTTCGATGGGCATAAAGTTCACATCTTGGGTAATTACCAGCCAAAGCTTGTAAAGATCTTCGTTAGGGAAGGTTTTTTGAAGCCTTTCAAAATATTCGGGAGAAATCCTTTTGGTGTCCACATTGGGTGCGGAGGACAGGTTTTTATAATCGGCGATGAGTTCCTTTACTCGTTCTATGCCTTCACCTTTTCGGGTGCTGACCAAGGCTATTTTGGTGTCCAGTTTTTTTTCCATGGCTTCTATATCCAAGGAAATCCCTTTTCTGGACATGCGATCGGCCATATTGATGACCAAAATGGTCGGAATTTTTAGGTCTTTGATCTGGGTGAAAAGGAACAGGTTTCGTTTCAGATTTTCCACATCGCTAATCACCACGGCTACATCAGGGTAATCTTTATCGTTTTTATTTAGCAGAAGTTCCACCACCAGACTTTCATCCAAAGAAGTAGTGTTAAGGCTATACGTGCCTGGAAGATCGAGAATATGGGCCTTCACCCCCCTTGGCAGCTTACAAATTCCTTCTTTTTTTTCTACAGTGATACCTGGATAGTTGCCCACCTTTTGTTTGAGCCCGGTAAGTTGGTTGAAAACGGAGGTTTTTCCGGTATTGGGATTACCGATCAGGGCAACGTTGATATTCTTGCTCATAGGGGTTGGTTTTCGTCAATGATATCCAGCTCTATGAGTTCGGCCAGTGATCGTCTTATGGCAATGTGGCTCCCACTAAGGTTGATGTAAATGGGGTCGTTCAAAGGGGCCACCTGGATCAGCTCTATGCTGTTTCCGGGGAGGCAACCGAGTTCCAACAATTTTATGGGAAGAACATGTTCCTCAAAATCCTTGATGATTCCCTTTTGGCCTTGGGTGAGGTCTGCAACAGTAGCCACTAAGCTTATTTAGATTGAATATAATTAAGGGCAAAAATAAGTAAAAATGATAAATAATCGGTCATCATTCCTCTTAAGGTTTTCCGTTAGTCCTCATAACTGGCTTCAAGAGTTTTGATGTCTTCCAGTAATTTGCTGATTTCCTCCCTATTGGTGCCATCATAAAAGCCACGTATCCTTTTCTCCTTGTCAACCAAAATGAAGTTTTCAGTATGGATCATGTCATAGGGACCACCATCGCCATCGGTCTTCACGGCCAAGTACGATTTACGGGCCAGTTCATAGATCTGTTTCTTATCACCGGTCACCAAATTCCATTTACTATCCACTACGCCCTTTTCCAAAGCATATTTTTTCAATTGGGGTACGGAATCGATCACCGGGGTAACTGAATGCGAGAGCAGCATGATGTTTGGGTCATCTAAAATGGCATCTTGAATTTCGGCCATGTTCTTGGTCATGATGGGGCAAATAGTGGGGCAGGTGGTAAAAAAGAAATCCGCAACGTAAATTTTATCCTTGTAATTTTCTTGGGTAATGGTGTCCCCGTTTTGGTTCAACAAGGCAAAATCAGAAATGGTGTGGTATTTCTTTTTATAGAAAAGAGTACTGTCCACAAGGGATTGGTCCACCATGTTGGGTTGGTAAATGGGCAGCACATTTTCGGGCTGTAAGGCGTTGTAAAATAGGTAAATGATGATGGCCGAGAGACCCAAGAACACCAACCCGAACAATTTGTATTTTGCAAAAAAGGAACCCATGGTGCAAAATTACGGCCCAAGCTATGATTCGCCATGATAAAACTCAACTTTTGTTCCTAAATCTTTCTTAAATCGATGTATGGACAAAACCAAGGTTTTTTTATCACTACCTAAAAGGTTACTTTTGTGCGTTTTAACAAATACTGACTGATGACCCCTATATTAATAAAGACCATACAATTCTTTCTAAGCCTTTCCCTGCTTATTGTTTTGCACGAGTTGGGGCATTTTATACCTGCCAAGATCTTTAAGACGAGGGTCGAAAAATTCTTTCTCTTTTTTGATGTGAAGTTTGCCCTTTTTAAAAAGAAGATAGGCGAAACGGTTTATGGTATCGGTTGGTTGCCGTTGGGAGGTTATGTGAAAATCTCCGGGATGATCGATGAGAGCATGGACACCGAACAGATGAAGGAAGAGCCCAAACCTTGGGAGTTCCGAAGCAAACCGGCCTGGCAACGCTTGATCATCATGGTTGGTGGGGTAACTGTAAACTTTATTTTGGCAGTGGTCATCTATATTGGTATGGCCTATTCCTATGGAGACGAATACATCCCCATGGACAGCTTAAAGGATGGGGTTTGGGTAACCGAAAAATCCATCGGTGACGAAATAGGGATCCAGACCGGAGACAAGATCATTGCAGTTGATGGGAATGAACTTAAAACCTTCAGAAGTGTTTTTGCCGAATTGATCAATGGCAACACCATTACTTTGGAAAGAGATGGTCAACGAATTGAAAAGGAAATTCCGGTTGATTTTATTTCAACCTTATTGGAAGATGAAGATAAGATCCAGTTTTTGAGTTTTAGGGTGCCCTTTATCGTAAACCAGGTTCCGGATACTTCCCATAATAAAAATGCAGGCTTTAGATCTAAAGACGAGTTTATCAACATTAACGGTTCGCCTGCCAAGTATCGCGATCAGGTGATGACCATATTGGACAGCAATAAGGGAAAAGAAGTTGATGTGCTTGTAAAAAGGGAAGACGGTATGGAGCATCATGTGATTGCCCAAGTAAGCAAGGATGCCAAATTGGGCTTGGAAACTGCGGCAATCACTATGGAAGATTTTCAGAACAAAGGAGTATTCAGGATAGAGACCCAAAAATATTCCTTTTTGGAGGCGATTCCGGCAGGAATCAACAAAGGAGTATCTACCCTGTCAAGCTACATGAAGCAGTTGAAAAAAATCTTCAATCCAGAAACTGGAGCCTATAAAGGTGTGGGAGGCTTTGCTGCCATTGGTGGCATGTTCCCCGATTCTTGGAACTGGCCAGCCTTTTGGGCCACAACGGCTTTTATATCCATTATTTTGGCATTCATGAACATATTGCCGATACCCGCTTTGGATGGGGGGCATGTGATGTTCTTATTATACGAAATGATCACGGGGCGCAAGCCAAGTGATAAATTTTTGGAGTATGCGCAGATGGTAGGCTTCTTTTTATTGATCGCTTTGTTGCTGTTTGCCAATGGAAACGATCTTTACAAATGGCTTTTTAAATAGAAAAGCGATTTTTTTGTTTGTGGTATAATAAAGAATCTGCTATATTTGCACCCGCTTAAGGTAAAATTCCTCCTTAGCTCATCCCGATAGCTATCGGGAGGTTAGAGCAGGAAATAAAAGTTCTTTACAAGTTTTGAGTTCGGTTTATGTTATTTACTCTGTAAAATTGGACAAATATTATATTGGAGAGTCAGTTGATATTCCAAATAGAATATCCCAGCATAACAATAGATTTTTTAAGAACAGTTTTACCTCAGGTAGTGATGATTGGGAAATTTTTCTGGTAATAGAATGTGGTTCAAGGGAATTGGCCAGGAAAATTGAATCTCACATAAAGAAAATGAAGAGCCGAAAGTATATCGAGGATTTGAAGAAATATCCCGAAATAGTTTCAAAGCTGATAAAAAAATATAATTGACATTCCTCCTTAGCTCAGTTGGTTAGAGCATCTGACTGTTAATCAGAGGGTCCTTGGTTCGAGCCCAAGAGGGGGAGCAAAAATGAAGAGCTGCACGAAAGTGTGGCTCTTTTTGTTTTTACATGGTTATGGTTGAACGTTTATCCTAGTTCAGACCAAATATTTACTATCCCAAACGACGCTTTTTTCCCTACCTTACTGAAAAAGAATACCATGAAACATGTTGTATTACTGGTGTTAGCTGTAGCTCCCTTTCTAGGGTTTTCCCAAACCTCGGAGTATACCATTACCAGCTATAAGATTGAAGGCGTAAAAGCGCCCAACACCCATTATATTGGTGAAGCATGGTTAAACCCCATACTCCTTGCCGATGCCGATCTGGATTATAACATTACCAAAGCAACTTTTAGGGCCAATTCAACCTTGGACTGGCACAAACATCCCACCCCACAAGTACTCATCATTGTTGAAGGTGAGGGGTATTATCAGGAAAGAGGAAAAGCCCCCATTATCCTTAAGACCGGGGATGTGATCAAATGTGAAAAAGAAGTGGAGCATTGGCATACCGCAACAAAAGAAAGCAATGTAACCTATTTGGCCATTTATGGGGGAACCGAACCCACTGTTTGGACCGAAGTGCTTACCCAAGAATACTACGATCAGGTAGCGGAGAAACTAAAGAAAAATTAATGAAAAAGCCCCCAATTTTGGAGGCTTTTTCGTTTTTTGATGATTATTGTTCCAAAAAGGGTTTCAAATTGGCCCAGACAGCATCAAAGTTTTCAAGGAAAACCACATGGCCCGCATTCGGAACAATTCCAAGTTGACAGTTGGGAATCATTTGATAAGCAGCCATGACCGTTGCCATGGGAGCATTACCGTCACGTTCCCCGGCCAAGAGCAGTACAGGACATTGAATACTGTTGAACAGTTCCTTGCTGGCTGTCATTTCATTATAAAAGTGGGCCAAATTGGTCCAAAATTCCTGTAAGCGATCAGGTTCTGGCATGAGTGCCAACTGCTGTGCTTTGTACAGGGGGTCGGCATTGAGCATCTGGGTGTCCAAAATAACCTTTCGCAGTCCAGGTACCTGTTCCCCTGCACCAATGGCGATAAGCTTTTTAACCCTTGAAGGATACAAGCTTGCCACTTTGTAAGCGGCGTAAGCACCGTCACTAAAACCGAGAACGGTAGCGCTGTCACGGGTTACCGTATTGATGGCAGCCATTACATCGTTCGCTTTTTGTTCATAAGTAATGGGTGAATGCCCGATTTCAGAACGCCCGTGCCCTCTTGTGGAAATGGCGATTACCCTGTAATCTTGTTTCAAGCTGTCAATGAACCTCCCCATTTCGTATAGGGAACCTAAACCACCTCCATGCAGGATAACAAAGGGTTTTCCCTCGCCATAAACTTCAAAGTAGATTTTGGCATCCCCTGCTTGTGCATATTGTCCGATAGCCGTGTTGTTTCCATAAGGGATCGCTCCATTTGGTGAAGGTTCTGCTTGCATGAAATGTCGCATTCCATTCTGGGCCATCCCTGATATGGACAATGTTGCCAACAGAGCAAAAAGGGCGAATATTTTCTTATTCATTTTTGTGTACTATTTTAAGATCCTTGAAAAAACCTTCGGTTCCTACCTCTACCCAAAGACCAATCCCGCCCGTTTGTTGCGCCCCAAGCTTGAGGTCGTTAACAATGAGGGATGGTTGCACATTTCCATTTAAATATAGTTTGGCGATGGCACCATTCACCACTATTTTCATGGTAATCCATTCATCAAGGCCCATATCGGCATATGACTCGTATTGCCCAGGGAAATCCTTGCGAAGTCGGGCAAATTTATAATCAGGATATGAGAAATACTGGATGGCATGGTTTCTTCGCAACTGATCTTCTGCACGTCCGTTGGTCGGACGAATGTAGAACGATTCGAACTGGGAATTGTCTTTTGATATCCTAAAGGCCAATCCCAAAAAACCACGTGCAAATTCAGGAGCCTCAGCCGTTAATCTGCTTAGCACCTTGACTTCAATAATGCCATTGATAAAATCATCACCAACCAGTTTCAAAAATGTAGGCTCGTCTACCGTTGAAAGCATATTGTTTGGATTGGTAGGGAAATTTTGCATGTCGCGCTGCACCCTAAGAACCTGTTCGCCATTTAGGGCAACGATATCCGATAACACGTGGCTGAACTGAAATCGTTGCCCTTGATAATGTAACTGTTGCCCTTGGGCCATAAAAACACAGCCCACCAAGGAGAAGAACAGCACATAAACAATTTTCATTCTGCTAAGGTACAATGCCTCAGAAAAGCTTTTCATTGGGCGGTTTAACCCCGGCCAACCTCAAATAAATGGTGGCCTGCCCCCTGTGGTGAGTCTGGTGCTCGAACATTTTGTCCAATGCCTTCGCCTTGGTCATCTCAAACTGTCCAAAAAGGTTGACCGATTCACTCAATTGGTCTTCGGACAAGTTTTTCAATCCGGTAATGACATAATCGTATCCGGCATTAACCAATTCGATCACATTTGCTTTTGATGTGTCCATGGTCTTTTCAGATTCCCCAAAGCCTACTGGACTTTCAGTGCCTGTAATCGCAGCCATGAACCCATAATTGGCATCGGTAATGTGTAACAATTGCTGCGCAAAGGAACGTACCTCAGGGGTTGCCTTAAAGTCGAACTTATCATCGGGCATGGTCTCCATATACTCTAAGGTATAGGCTTTGGCGCGTTCCCAATCCGCTATCATATCGGATAGGTTTTGGGCATTGATGTTAGTGATGGCCATAACCATGAAGGCCATTGCAAGAAGAATGTTGTTTGTTTTCATTAGTGAATTATTTAGTTTGATAGTGTCCAGTTGTGAATGTGTTTATCATACCCACTTCGTTAAAGTCGATGATGGGTGATGGTTCCTTACAAAATAGATGAAAAATTAATGTTGATTTATTTTTCCATCCATTCTAAAAATAAAAAGCCACCTTTTGAGGGTGGCTTTTTCAGTTTCGTGGGGAACTACTTATCGTTATACAAGGAGCAATACGATGGTCAATAGAAAACCTGCTACTGCAAAATAGAGTCCCTTTTTATAAATGGGGGCATTGGGTTTGAACATAAAAAATGCCGATACCGAAAAGAAAAGCAACGCAATTCCGAAGAAAATGCCCAACCAGAACAACGGGTTGCCCGTGTGCATTTTGTGGAGTTTGTTCATGTTTTCCAAGATCATGGGCAAACGCTTCTCTGTATAGGAGGCCTCACCGGTTTTCTGGTTGTAGGTTCCTCCATCAAAATAAACTAGGTCGCCCTCAATCTTGTCTGCTTTAAAGGCTCTTTTGCGCAAGGCTGCGCCCAAGGCTTCCCCTTCAAGATTGGGTTCCAATGTGGTGTTTACCTCGTATTCACTTTTTAAGAAGTCCGTGCTACGGAACGTAAGTACAATGCCGCTTATCGCATAAACTGCCATAATCCCGGCCAAAAAGAATCCCAAGTAACGGTGAAATTCCCTAAACGTATTCTCTGATTTTCTTCCCATGGTAATTGGTTGCTGTAAAATAAAGAAGAAGGGAGGTATGGGCCTTCCCTTCTTCATGGTTAATTCTCTTGATCTAGATAATTATTGTTGAGCCATTTCAAGGTTGATGGTCATTTCCACATCATCGCCCAAAGTTGGGGTGTCTCCACCAACTCCAAATTCAAGTCTGTTTATGGTTCCTGTCAACTTAAGGCCAGCTTTTAATTTATTGCTACGTTGATCGGTAATGATTCCGTTTACTTTTCCTTCCAAGGTTATAGGTTTGGTTACCCCGTGCATGGTCAAGTCACCGGTCAAGGTAAAGGTCTTGTCACCTGTTTTGGAATACCCCGTGCTTTTAAAGCTGATGGCAGGAAATTTTTCGGCATCGAAGAAATCGGCGCTTTTTAAATGGCCGTCACGTCTTTCGTTATCGGTATCAATGCTGGCGGTTTGGATTTCCACGCTGAATTCGGCATTTTCAAAAGAATCGCTAGCGGTGGCGGTAATATCAAAATCACCAAAACTTCCCTCTACTTCAGAGATCATCAAGTGGGTAATGGCGAATCCAATTTTGGAATGCGATTTATCAGATTTCCAGGTCGATTGAGCCGAAGCGACCAGACCGGTCAACAAGGCAATGGCAAATAGTGTTTTTTTCATTTTCTTGATTTTTTGTGTTTGTAGAGTTTCTTTAAATTTTAGCCTGTAAAGTAAACCAAAAATTACAAAATGTCCCCATCTCTATGCCAGAATAGAGGGGAGGCCAAAGATGGGTAATGTTTTGGATACCGAACAACTATTTTCTGCAAACGACAAAGGTTAACCTCCAATCAACCAGAGGGTTGTACAAAGTAGGTTAAAATGTCGTTCAGGGGGCAAATATGGTTGTTTGGAAATCTGTTTTTTGGCAGATGCGTTTTATCCCTAGATTTGACCTTTATTTAAATGCAAAGTATTGATTTCTAGAAAGGAGCTTCTTTTCCAAATTGTATTGCACATCATCGTGCTCCTATTTTTCTCGTTTGATAGAAATGAGGAGACCATTAGCTTTGATAAGGCACTTTTTCTTTTGTATTACAGTGGCGCCACCGTGGTTGTTACCTATTACCTCATGCCCAAATTTTTGTACAGAAAGAAATATTGGCAATTTTTCCTTGGATTTGCCATCATTGTGGCTACCGTAATTTCCATAGAGGAATTGATTTTGGAGCCCCTCATGTACCCTGGTACCAAAAGAGGTGATAATTTTCCGGGAATATACATCTCCCTTTTGGGACTGTTGCCGGTCATGTTCATTCTATCGGGATGTAAATTTGGTTGGGACGCCCTTCAAAAACAGGCACAGATTGATGAATTGGAAACGGCCATCCAGGAAAGCGAGATCCAGTTTTTACGAAGTCAGATCAATCCCCATTTTTTGTTCAACAACTTGAACAATCTGTATTCATACGCCTTACAGAATTCACCCAAGACCCCAGAGATCATTTTGGAGATGAGCGGGGTTTTGCGCTACATGTTGTACGAATCCAAGGAACAGTTTGTACCTTTAAAGAAGGAGCTGGAACAATTGGGGAACTTTATCCGGTTGTACAAGTTGCAGATAGAGGATAGGGGTGTTGTTCAGTTTGAAGTGAATGAAATTGAAGAGGATTATAAAATTGCCCCGTTGATCTTGATCGTATTTATTGAGAATGCTTTTAAGCATAGTCAATCGGGCCAGTCTTCGGATATTAAGATAGATGTTTCCATTAAAGTAGAGAACGATGTACTGGAGTTCCACTGTAAGAACAATTTTGAAGTGATGGCTAGTTTGGATACAGTTGCCAAAGGAATCGGGCTTCAGAACGTGCGTAAACGTTTGGAGATTTTATATCCGAAGAAGCACAAACTCGAAATAAAGGAATCCGCCAACACCTACGATGTTTATTTAAGGCTTGAACTGGAAAAAGCATAAAGTATGAGATGCATTATCGTTGAAGATCAGCCGCCTGCACAGCGTATTTTAAAAAAGTTCATCCAAGATGTGCCCAACTTGGAGCTGGTTGGCGTTTTTTCAGACGGTTTGCAAGCCATGGAATTCTTGAAGGCTGAACCCGTGGACCTCATGTTTCTCGACATTCATTTACCTAAGATCAATGGTCTCGATTTTTTAAAAAGCATTCCAGAGGCACCCCATGTGGTCCTCACTACCGCTTTTTCCGAATATGCCCTGGAAGGGTACGACCTTAATGTGGTAGATTATCTTCTAAAACCTTTTTCTTTTCAACGGTTTTTACAGGCCGTGAACAAGGTCAGTTTGAAACAGGAACACCTAACACCTAAGAATGATGTGTCTCAGGTTAGCGAGATTTACGTCAAATCTAGCCATGAGCATATCAAGGTTTCAATCCGTGATATTTATACCATTTCTTCGGATTCCGATTATACCGAAATCCATTTGAAGAACAAAAAAATATTATCCAACGAGCCCTTGCGACATTGGTTGGATGTACTTCCCGTGAACCAGTTTTTCCAGGTACACAAATCGCATATCATCAACACCCAAAAAATAGATCGCATTTCGGGGAACCAGGTATTGCTCACCAACGGCGCAAAAATTCCTTTGGGACGTGCGTACAAGGACCACTTTCTAAAAAGCGTATTACAATAATTGACCAACCTAAAAAAGAAAAGGCCCGGGATGTTGTTCCGGGCCTTTTCGATTTATATGGAAATGTTTTCCGCTTCTTTACTTAGCAAAGTAGACATAGATGGCGATTACTACCACACAAATGAAAGCACTGGCCAATTTCACGTGCTTCCAAGGCTCAATGGATACCTGTTTGGTATACTCCAGTGTGAAAGGTTCTTTCCTTGGGTAAATTTTACCAATGATCAACATGATGATGATATTGGTAATGAAGAGTATAGCCATTACGTGCAGGTAGTGGGGATAAGCTCCTGCTTCTACCATATGCAACTCTTGTGGGTCGGTAATACCGTTGGCCTTGGCCTCTGCCAATGCACTTGCTACCATTCTTGGGCCCACTATAAATTGACTGATGATATACAGAATGGAACCGGAAAGAATACCGATTTTGGCCGCAATAGCGGGCACTCTTTTGGTCAAATATCCGATGACGATGATGGTAAAGATCGGGATGCTATAAATACCGTTGATTTCCTGAAGATAATTGAAAAGACTTCCAGCATTGGCAATGAGCGGTGCAATGAACATCGCCGCCAAGGCCAAACAGATACCAAAGATCTTCCCATACTTTACTATGGTCATTTCTGATGCTTCTTTGTTGATGTGCTGCTTGTAGATATCAATTCCGAACAAGGTTACAGAACTGTTCAATACACTATTGAAAGAACTCAAAATGGCCCCAAACAATACTGCGGCAAAAAAGCCCATTAACGGTTTAGGCAATACGGCACGCACCAATTCAGGATACGCAAGGTCGCTACTGGCCAAACCACCTTCAAAATAGTAATAGGCGATCATTCCAGGTAAAACCAGGATGATGGGTCCTAAAATCTTCAAGAAAGCGGCCAACAAGAGTCCTTTTTGACCTTCGGCCAAGTTTTTAGCACCCAAGCCCCTTTGAATGATCTGTTGGTTGGTTCCCCAATAGAACAATTGTACCAGCATCATCCCGGTAAAAATCGTGGCAAAGGGTACTTCTTGACCCGGATTTCCTGTGGAATCAAAACGTTCAGGATTTGCGGACATCAAGGTGTCCAATCCTCCCAGAACACTTCCGTCGCCAATGGCCATCAACCCAAAAACAGGAATCAGTAAACCGCCAATGATAAGTCCGATTGCGTTGATACTATCTGAAACGGCTACTGCCTTCAATCCACCGAAAACGGCATAAATGGAACCTACGATCCCGATACCCCAAATACAGATGACCAATGCTGTGGAATCGGATACCCCGAGTACTTTAGGCACATCGAACATGCCACTAATGGCCACAGATCCTGAATAAAGAATCACAGGAAGTAATACCACCACATAACCCGTGAGGAACAATCCTGAAGTAATGGTTTTTGTCGTAGTGTCGAACCTTTTTGCCAAAAATTGGGGAACGGTGGTAAGTCCACCCTTCAAATAACGTGGAAGCAAGAACATGGCTGTGACCACAATGGCCAACGCGGCCAGAGTTTCCCATGCCATAACGGATAGACCATCCTTGTAAGCGCTACCGTTCAGCCCTACGATTTGTTCCGTAGAAAGGTTGGTCAAGAGCAATGAGCCGGCAATCACGCCTGCCGTTAGGCTTCTTCCGCCCAAAAAATAACCATCAGATGATGTTTCATCCGTTTTGCGAACGGACCACCAGGATATGAATGCTACCAAGAGCGTAAATCCCAAAAATGAAATAAGTGCCATTTAGTAAAATTTGATTGTTTGGCCATTGGTTGAGAGCCAAATGGATTAGTTTGTTTTGTTAATTATATAAATTGGTTGATGATGTTCTCAAACAACTCCTGTTGACCACTCCGCTTTTGAATGTTCTGATGAGCATTGGCATGCGTATAAAGATCCTCTAAAGTAAGTTTTCCTTCTTCAAAGGCCTTTCCGGTACCAGAGTCAAAAGAGGTATAACGGTCTCTTCTTCTGCTAAGATAGTCTGAATTTTCCAAAATACTGTGAGCTGCAAGCAATGCTCTTGAAAACGCATCCATTCCCCCAATATGGGCATAGAAAATATCTTCCAGATCTGTGGAGTTCCTTCTGATCTTCGCATCAAAATTGATGCCACCGCCCTGAAAACCTCCCGCTTGAAGGATCACCAACATGGCTTGGGTCAGTTCATACACATCCACGGGGAATTGGTCGGTGTCCCACCCATTCTGGTAATCTCCCCGATTAGCATCGATACTTCCCAAAAGGCCATTATCGGCAGCGACCTGCAATTCATGTTCAAAAGTGTGTTGGGCCAAAGTGGCGTGGTTCACTTCAATGTTGAGTTTAAAATCACCTAAAAGATCATACTTAGTCAAAAAGCCCAAAACTGTGGCTGCATCAAAATCATATTGGTGTTTGGAAGGTTCCATGGGTTTCGGTTCAATGAAGAAGGTTCCCTTGAAACCTTGTTTGCGGGCATAGTCTTTCGCCATATGAAGAAAACGGGCCATATGGTCCAACTCTCTGCCCATATCCGTGTTCAACAACGACATATAGCCTTCACGACCACCCCAAAACACATAATTTTCGCCCCCAAGTTTGATGGTGGCATCCAAAGCATTCTTGATCTGGGCCCCGGCAAAGGCCACCACATCAAAATCGGGATTGGTAGCTGCACCGTTCATATAACGGGGGTTGCTAAAGCAATTGGCTGTTCCCCAAAGGAGTTTTACCCCGCTTGCCTTCATTTTTGCTTGGGCGTAATCGGTGATGAGATCCAATCGCTTTTCCGATTCCGCAAGAGTACTTCCTTCTGCGATCAGATCAAAATCATGGAAGCAAAAGTATGGAGCGCCAATTTTGGTGATGAACTCAAACGCGGCATCCATCTTATCCTTCGCCTGTTGGATCGGGTCCGAACTCGTTAACCAGGGGAAAGATTGGGTAGGTGCCCCGAAGGGATCGGCACCGACTCCTGTGAAGGTATGCCAGTATGCGATAGCGAACCGAAAATGGTCCTTCATCGATTTGCCGTCCACCATTTTGTTTTCGTCATAGTATTTAAAGGCAAGTGGATTGTCCGATCCTTTTCCTTCAAACGGAATTTTTGGGATCCCCTTAAAAAATTCCTTGTCTCCTGTTGTGATCATAATATGGATTTGTTCAGTTGTGCAAATAGTTGTTGAGTTCCTTTTTCCATTTTTGATAGGCCTCTTTATATGCAGTTGATGAGGTATCTGGGGAAAAGGTTTGTTGTATGGCATCCGAAGCCGTGGCCTCGGTCATGTTTTTAAAATCACCAAACGCCAAAGCTGCCGCTCGGGCCGCTCCCACTGCACCCGTAGTTTCTACAATATTGATTTCGCTCTTAGTGAGTGAGGCAATGGTCTTGGCAAAAATGTTGGCCTGGAAAAGGTTGTCGCTCCCAGCTTTGATGGAAGTGATATGTACCCCATCGTTCTTTAAAATTTCCATACCATACACAAAGGAAAAGGCAATGCCTTCCAGTGCCGCCCTGAATAGATGGGGAGCCTTATGGATATTGAAATTGAGATTCAGAATGCGTGATCCTTTATCCTTGTTTTCCAACATGCGCTCGGCCCCATTCCCAAAGGGAATGATTTGAAGTCCGTTTGACCCGATAGGCACCGATTCGGCTTTTAGGTTCATGTCATGGTAGGAAAGTCCTTGGGTTAGCTCGTTCTTGATCCAACTGTATTGGATCCCCGTTCCGTTGATGCAGAGTAACTTGCCAATTCGGGGTTGATCGGCCGTATGGTTGGTATGGGCAAAACTGTTGATTCGGGTATGCTCATGCGTCTGTTCATGGTCCGAAATGGCGTAGACCACTCCCGAAGTGCCGCCTGTGGCCGCAATTTCTCCAGGTAGCATTACATTTAACGAAAGGGCATTGTTCGGTTGGTCACCAGCCCGGTACATGATAGGGATACCTTCTGGTAACCCGGATTCCATAGCGCCCCGTTTGCTTACGGTTCCTTGTTCTGAAAAAGAGGGACGAATTTCAGAAACCAAGGAAGGGTCGATTCCTGCTTCTTCCAGAAGCCAGGTAGCCAATGCATTTTCCTTAAAATCCCACAGGATCCCTTCGGAAAGGCCAGAAGGCGTGGTCACACATTTCCCGGAAAGTTTTAAGGCGATATAATCCCCGGGCAACACGAACTTATAGATGCTTTTAAAAAGTTCGGGCTCATGGTCCTTGACCCATTTCAACTTGGAAAGGGTAAAATTGCTGGGGGAATTCAATAAATGCTGTACGCACTTTTGCTGACCCACTTTGTTGAAAAGCGCTTCCCCGGTTTCCACCGCCCTACTATCGCACCAAATGATGGATGGTCGCAGTGGTTTCAAGTCTTTGTCTACCACCACTAAACCGTGCATTTGATAGGAAATCCCAATTCCCTTGATTTGTTTTTTATCGATATGATGCTTGGTGATCAATTCCTGAGTGGCATTGCATGCATGCTTCCACCAAAAATCGGGGTCTTGTTCTGCCCAACCCTTTTGGGGCGAATCAATGGGCATTTCCTGTTTGGGTTGTTGTGCAATGGCGACAACGCTGCCATCTTCGGCATGAACCAGTGCAGCTTTTATGGAGGAACTGCCAATATCGTAACCTATCCAATACATAAATTGAAGTGGAATTCTTCAATGAAAATAGTTATTTATAGATGAACTCTCTTTTTAAATTCGGATTATATCTTCTAATTCTTAAAAAGTGTAATTTTTTTCTAACAATTTTTTAATCTAAAAAGAAGCGGAACTTTATTATAAATTTGAGTAATTTGAAACATTATTTTAGTATTTGTAAACATATAATATAAGGTATGTTGAAAAAGCGGTCGAGTTTAATCTTTGTGCTACACGCCTCCTTGGCTGCCTTTGGCACTTACTTTTGCATGTATGCCTTTAGAAAGCCCTTTTCCGTGGCCACTTTTGAAGGCTTGTCCTATTTTGGGGTCAACTACAAAATTTTACTGGTCATTGCCCAGGTGATCGGGTATGCGCTGTCCAAATTTGTGGGGATCAAGGTAATTTCCGAATTAAAGCCCAACCGAAGGTTGATGTACCTGATTGCCTTGATCGTGATGGCGGAACTTTCCTTGCTGTTATTTGCATTGGTGCCTGCCCCTTACAATATTGTTTTTATGTTCCTGAACGGTTTGCCGTTGGGAATGATCTGGGGCATTGTGTTCTCCTATATTGAAGGGAGAAGGTTCACGGACATCCTTGGGGTGGTACTCTCGGCCAGTTTCATCGTTTCCAGTGGCGTGGTCAAATCTGTGGGGCTTTATGTGATGCACCATTGGGGAATTACTGAATTTTGGATGCCAGTGGTAACCGGGGCATTGTTTTTTATTCCTTTGCTTCTTTGTTCCTATTTGTTGCAAAAAGTACCGCCGCCGACTGCTGATGATATCGAAAACAGGACCGAACGGATCCCGATGACGAAGGAAGACCGCAGACATTTGGTAAAGCAGTTCTTTTTTCCGTTGCTCCTAGTGGTCATCTTTTACACCTTTTTGACGGCCTTCAGGGATTTTAGGGACAATTTTGCCCGCGAATTGTGGGACAGCATCGGTTATCAAGGTGATATTTCGGTGTTTTCTACATCCGAGATCATCATTGCCATTGTGGTGCTACTGATTATTGGCACCATTTTCTACATCAAGGATAATTTTAAAGCTTTGCTCACCTATCACGGATTGTTATTGTTGGGGACCGTGGTGTTGGCCTTGTCCACCATCCTGTTCCAAACCGGGGTTTTAGATCCTTTTGTTTGGATGGTCTCTACAGGATTTGGACTTTACATTTGCTATGTGCCCTTCAACTGTCTGTTTTTTGATCGGTTCATTGCGGCTTTCAAAGTAAGGGGCAACTCCGGTTTTCTCATTTACATAGCGGATGCTTTTGGTTATGCAGGCAGTGTTTTGGTTTTGCTGTATAAGAATTTCGGACAGGCCAAGCTCTCATGGCTCAACTTCTTTGTGTACGGTACCTATGCCGTGGCGGTGATTGGCATCGTGATCACGGTCATGTTGTTCCTGCATTTTGGCGCACGTCATAAATCAGAAAATAGTAATCAAGGATTAGATTATGGAAAATAGATACGATGCCGTCATCAT
The DNA here is from genome assembly GCF_020782875.1 of Allomuricauda sp. M10. Taxonomy (GTDB): domain Bacteria; phylum Bacteroidota; class Bacteroidia; order Flavobacteriales; family Flavobacteriaceae; genus Flagellimonas. The sequence continues at coordinate 96,955 of NZ_JAJGBN010000006.1, forward strand.
TGGTGGTGGCATTTTGGGAACCTTTCATGCTTACCACGCCATGGAAATGGGCCTAAAGGTATGTTTGGTTGAAAAGGATGCCTATCCTAAAGGGGCCACCACACAAAATTTTGGCCAAGTGGTACCTTCGGGAATGAACTCCAAATGGCAACAATTCGGAAGGGAAAGCCTTCGCATTTATAAAGAGATCCAATCACAGTTCAATATCAGTATTCGGCAAAATGGAAGCGTGTATTTGGCATCCAACGAAGAGGAGGAACAATTGTTGGTGGAACTGAGGGCCATCAACAACAGCAATGATTATACCTCCAAAATGCTCACCAAAAGTGAATGCCTGGAACGTTACCCGGGCTTAAGAAAGGATTATGTGACCGCTGGTCTCTTTTTCCCGGAAGAAGTTACGGTGGAACCCAGGATCATGATCCATAGGTTGCAGGAATTTTTGTCGACCTACAAGGGGATGGAAATCAAAATGAGTTTTCCTGTAATTGGGTGCGAACGCAACGGCGAATGGGTGAAGGTGGATAGTGCATCAGGGGAATCGCTTTGGGCAAAAAAAGTCATCATTTGCAATGGCAGCGATTTTAAGAACCTGTATCCCGAAGTATTTGCCAACAGCGACCTTGAGGTATCCAAGTTACAGATGATGCAGACCAAACCCCAAGGGAATTATGAACTAAAAGGCTCCATTTTAACCGGATGGTCCATCAGAAGGTACGAGGCTTTTTATGAATGCCCGTCCTATGCCGAAATCAAAAAGAACGAACCTGAAGATAGTCTTCAAAAACAGTGGGGCGTTCATATTTTGTTCAAGCAGGCAACGGATGGTTCCATAATTTTGGGAGATTCCCATCAATATGCCGATGCCAATTCCATAGAGGATTTGGGATATGACCTGGATATGGACATCGACCACTTTATGGTGGAGGAAGCCAAGAAAATTATCGATTTGCCTACCTATGAAATCCAAAGAAGATGGTATGGCATGTACTCCCAATGCAAAACCAATGATATTTTCCAGAAGACGATCGGGGAACATATCCACATCGTCACCGGAATTGGGGGTAAAGGAATGACAGGAAGTGCCGGATTCAGCAAAAAGAATGTAGCATCAATTTTTAATACGCAGAAAATCAACTTATGAAAGACATTAAACTAGCGGTTTTTGATATGGCCGGAACAACGGTGAACGAAGATAATGTGGTTTACAAAACGGTTAGGCAGGCTTTGGCCAAATGGGGTGTTGATGTTCCCTTGGAAACGGTTCTTGAATATGGTGCCGGAAAGGAAAAGTATAAGGCAATTTTGGATGTGTTGGAAGCCACCAAGGCCGAGCGTGATGAAGAAGTGGATGCCAAGGCCGTACACAGCGATTTTAAAGAAATGCTTAAAGAAGCCTATGCCAATTTACAAGTGACTCCGTATGATGGGGTGGAGCAACTTTTTGAAATCTTAAAGTCCCACGGGGTAAAAGTGGTGTTGAACACGGGATATGATCGAAAAACGGCGCAATCCCTTTTGGATAAATTGGGTTGGGAACCCGGCAAACAAATTGATGCCTTGATCACTGCGGATGATGTGGTGAACGGAAGGCCCTCTTCGGAAATGATAGACAAGGCCATGGAGATGTTCCAAATTGAAGGTCCGGAACATGTTTTGAAGGCTGGCGATTCCGTTATCGATATTGAAGAAGGCAAAAATGCCAACTGTGGTATTACCGTGGCCGTGTTATCAGGAGCACAAACCCGTGAGCAGTTGGAAACCGCAGAGCCTACCTACATCCTTACTTCATTGGATGCTTTGGCTGGGGTGCTATATCCTTGATCAGATAAAGAAATACACCACCAACATTTTGGAGGGCACAGCCCCTCGGTTGATCGGAACATGGGGGATTCTACCATCAAAGAAAATGGAGTCCCCTTCTTTTAACAACACTTCTTGGTCCCCAATTACATAGGAACACTCCCCGGTTAAAATGTATTTGAATTCAAAGGCATCTGTAACTACTTTTTCCCGCTTTGAATTGGGTTGTACTTCCAAAAGAACACTTTCAAATCCAACGGAGTTCAGTTGTTTACTAAAGATGTAATTATAGGTAAAGCCAATGGCCTCGTCCTCTTTTTCAATAATGGTTTGGTCATCTTTCCGGGAAACCAAAAAATTCTGGCCGTTTACTTTGGGCATCCCATCAAAGAAATCTGTGAGTTCCGTATCCAACGCACCAACGATTTTTAAAAACACCGGTAAGGACGGTATGGTCCTTCCATTTTCTATCCTGGAAATTAATCCGGCAGTTACTCCAGCATTGATGGCAACATCGTTAATGGTCTTTTTATTGTTCTTCCGTATTTCCTTGATCCGTTTGCCTATTCCAATTAAATAATCTTCCATTTTGGGGTATGCTCGCTATTTTAATATTTATCACATTCTGTCAATATTCATAATTACTAAAAAAAGTCTTCAATCCCTTATAAAAATGGATTCTTTTCAAAATACCTATAAATATAGGGCTTATTAAAAGTGCATATTTGTAAATAATGTTTACCTAACATTGGGCAGTTTCTTTTAACCTTTCCGTATCCTTTTTTTAATCTGTTTAAGGGCATGCCTTAACTCTTGTGTTGGATATTTGTTGATAAATAATTAACCAAATTTTACAAATACTCAACAAATGAAAAAATCAATCCTAGCGTTTTTACTTGCCTTTACCGTAAGTATGATCGGCTATTCCCAGAGTACTTTTTCAGGGAAGGTAGTAGACGAGAACAGCATGCCCCTGCCTGGGGCCTCCGTTGTTGTGAAGGGTAGCACCACTGGTGTGGCTACAGACTTTGATGGGAACTTTGAAATTCAGTTGCCCAGTGCCAATGAAACTTTGCTGGTTACCTATATAGGGTATCTGGCAAAAGATTTCTCCACAGCGGGTCAATCCACTGGGACCATTATGTTGCAACCTGATTCCCAGCAGCTGGACGAGGTTGTGGTAACGGCCTTGAACATTACAAGGGACGAAAAATCCTTGGGCTATGCTGTGCAAAAGGTTGGGGGCGATGAGGTGTCCCAATCTACCAGCACCAACACCGTAAGTACCCTTGCCGGTAGAACAGCCGGGGTACAGGTGGTGACAAACGGTACAGGGCCTGGACAATCTTCATCCGTTGTGATAAGGGGGTATTCCTCTATGCAGGGAGACAACCAACCACTTTTCATTGTGGATGGTATTCCAATCAACAATACAACGGATACCAGAACCAATACCTTGGGCGGCGCATCTAACATGAACCTTGATTATGGTAACGGTGCTGCGGAGATCAACCCTGACGATGTTGCCTCCATTTCTGTATTGAAAGGTGCCAACGCAACGGCACTTTATGGTTCCAGGGCAGCCAACGGTGCGGTGATCATTACCACTAAATCCGGTAAAGGAAGAAGGAGTGGTATCAGTTTTAGTTCCAAGACCACTTTTGAAAGTGTTTTGAAAGCTCCCGAATATCAAGGAGTTTATGGACAGGGTAAAAACTTTGATTTTGCCTTTTCAGATGGCTACGGAAATGGAACCTATGATGGTGTGGATGAATCTTGGGGTCCCCTTTTGGACGGTACCTTAAGACCACAGCATGATTCTCCTACCACCAACGGTTTACGTGGAGGTGATGTTCACGGATTGGACTATGTCTTGGGTTCCTCTGGGGTCGATCTTCAAAGAAGGGGAGATATCATAGCCACTCCATTTGTGTATGGTGGTAACCCAGCTAAAGAATTCATGGAAACCGGTAGAACCTTGATCAATACCGTTTCCCTTTACGGATCCAACGAAAATGGAAACTACCGTGTGAGCTATACCAATTTGGACAACAAAGGTATTGTGCCCAATACGGATTTAAGAAGAAACACGATCTCCGTTTCTGGGGATTATCAAATTTCCGATAGGTTGAGTTTGTCCTCCAAGATCAACTACATCCGTTCAGATTCGGATAACCGTCACGTAAACGGTTATGGTACGGAATCTGTAATGTACCTCTTCATATGGTGGGGCCAACAAGTGAATGTTAAAAACTTGAGGAACTACTGGCAGGATGGATTGGAAGGCTTCCAACAGTTCAACTACAACTACAATTATCACGACAACCCATACTTTACCATGTATGAAAATACCAATGCTCTTGCTAAGGACAGGGTTATTGGTAACCTTTCAGCAACCTATAAGATCAACAACGATTTTAAATTTATGGTACGTGGTGGTCGTGATTTCTTCTCTGAATACCGATTCATCAAAAGGGCCTATTCCACTCAACGATTCCCTAATGGTCAGTACCGGGAAGACAAGATCAATTTTCAGGAAACCAACTTGGATTTCTTGTTGACCTATGACAAGAGAATCAATGATAAATTCAATGTGAATGCCAACTTCGGTGGAAACAGAATGGTTCAGAAAAACCATTTCAATGCTTTGATGGCCAACAAACTTTTGATTCCGGGAATCTATTCCTTCTCGAATGTGGATGGTAATTTGGTGCAAACAACCAGCCGTCCGGAAAAGCAGATCAATTCTTTGTATGCGTTTGCACAATTGGGATGGAACAACAGTGTGTATTTGGATTTGACTGCTCGTAATGACTGGTCGTCCACACTTCCTAAGCAAAACAACTCCTATTTTTACCCATCTGCATCGTTGAGTGTGGTACTTACCGATTTGTTGGACATCAACAACAACGATGTTCTAAACTTTGCCAAACTACGTGGTGGTTGGGCACAGGTAGGTAGCGATACTGATGCATACCGTCTTTCAGAATATTACGCTTTAGGAACACCTGTAGGAGACAATCCAACTGCAAGTCCATCCAGTACGTTGCCAAACTTCGATTTGAAACCTGAGATCCAAACCTCTTACGAATTTGGTACTGACCTTAGGATGTTCAACAACAAATTGACCTTGGATGCCACCTACTACAACACGGTTTCCAAAAACCAGATCTTGGATATTGACCTTCCTGTAACTTCAGGAAAATCTGCCAGGACCATCAATGCCGGTAAGATCAGAAACCAAGGGGTAGAGATCATGTTGGGCGTTACCCCTTTCGAAAGCAAGAATTTTTCTTGGAACTCTTCCTTCAACTTTGGTTTAAACCGAAACAAGATTTTGGAATTGGCCGATGGTGTGGATAGATATTCTTATGGCGGAAACGGAATTACCTTGGTTGCCGAAAAAGGCGGTTCGCTTGGTGATATGTGGGGAACCGGATTGGTAAAGGTAGAAGATAAGGACAGTCCTTATTACGGCGAAGTGATCTTCAACAACGGTTTGGTGCAACAGGACAATACCTTGAGAAAAGTAGGGAACTTCAACCCTGACTTTACCTTGGGCTGGAACAACACCATTAAGTACAAGAACATTTCCCTCAACTTCCTTTTGGATTGGAGACAAGGCGGGGAATTGCTTTCCAGAACACGTTTGATCGCTGCAACTTCCGGAAACGTGGTGGAAACCCTTTGGGGTCGTTCCCCAGAGTACGGTGGTGCTCACCCAGGTATTGCCGATTCTGGACTAACCTATACCGATACCAATGGAACAACTTGGAACGATGGTATCATTGGTGATGGTGTGATGTTGCAAGGAGGTGAATATGTGCCCAATAATGTAATCGTTGCTGCCAATGCTTACCATAACAACCGTTACAGAAGGGACAATGACACTGAAGGTATTTACGATGCCACTTTCATCAAATTGAGGGAAGCCAGATTGACTTACGATTTCCCTAAAGGGTTCTTGAAAACAGACGATATCAAGAATTTGAGCTTCTCCATTATCGGAACCAACCTTTGGTTGTGGGCCAAGGATTTCAACCATGGCGACCCAGAATTGTTGTCTTTCGGAGGAGGAAGTTTTGTTCCCGGGGTGGAAAATGCCACAGTACCTACAACGCGTAGTGTAGGATTTTCAATCAACGTAGAATTTTAATCAGGCTAATACACAACATAATGAAAAAGATATTCTTTATAGCTACCGTACTTGTAATGACCCTTTGGTCGTGCGACAAGTTTGACGTGAGCAACGATAATCCGGATGTGGCGTTGAACATCAACCAAAACCCGGAACTGCTTTTGACCAACCTTCAAAGAAGGGCCATCAGAGAAGCTGTAGGTGGGTCTTGGAGCGAAGGAAACCTAATGGGACAATATGGGGCACGTATTGTGTTTACCTCTTTTGACCTTTTTGACTGGGGAGATCAAGGCGGCGCCTGGGACAGCTATTACAGTGCCATTCGAGATGCCAAGGAATTGGAAAAATTGGCCAATGCCAATGAACTTGATAGTTACGTTGCTGTTTCAAGGATCATGCAAGTTTGGGCTTTTAGTATCTTGACCGATATGTGGGGAGATGTTCCCTTTTCGGAAGTAAACCAAGCAAGCGAGGCCAATCACGCCCCTGTTTATGATACACAACAGGATATTTACACGTCCATGTTGGAAGAATTGGCCAATGCGAATTCCATTTTGTCGGGTTCTGAATTGAATGCCATTAAAGGGGACCTATTGTTCGATGGGGATCTATCGCTTTGGAGAAAATTTGCTAACTCGTTGAGATTGCGTTTGGCCCTTCGTTTGAGCGAGGTTGCTCCATCTACTTCATCCAGTGTGATTTCAGAAATTTATAACAACCCTGGGCAGTATCCTGTGATGGCTTCCAATGACGACAATGCAGTACAAACCTTTCTTGCCGCCAATCCAGATGCACACCCTGTTACCGAGGAATCCGTTTACCGTGTAGGTTCTTATAACGAGTACAGGATTTCCGAGCATTTTGTGACCATGTTGCAAGGATTGAACGATCCCCGATTGGAATTTTTCGCCGACCCAACCGCCAATTCGGTTACTTTGGGTACCCCAGAAATTGTGGGTATGTTGAACGGAGTTGTGGATGGTCCTGCTTATACCTACCAAGGTGGTGATGCTTTCCTTTCCAAGTTCAATATCGATTACTTCTATTTTCAGGCTAATGCCAACCAAGCAAGGTTGATGTTGTATTCCGAAGTACAGTTCATTTTAGCGGAAGCGGCCCAAAGAGGATGGATCACAGCTGATGCACAAGCGTTGTATGAGGAAGGGATCACGGCCAACTTCGCCTATTGGGATGTGGCCATGCCAGCGGATTATTTGACCAGTACAGGAGTAGCTTTTGATAATACGTTGGAAACCATCATGACCCAAAAGTACATCAACTTGTTCTACACCGATTACCAAGGATTCATTGAATACAAGAGAACTGGTTTCCCTGCAACCATTGAACCAGGACCCGATGCTTTCTACGATGTATATCCAAGCAGGTTCGAGTACCCAAGTGAAGAGGAATCGTTGAATAATGCCAACTATACTGAGGCTGTCAACAGAATGGGAAGTGATAAGATCACGACCAAGGTTTGGTGGGAAAATTAACACAGCCCATGTTTTATCAGTATATAAAAAAAGGTTTGATCATGACCACGGGAATTTTGTTCCTGTGGTCTTGTTCTTCCAAAGAGGATGATACCCCTAAGGGTATAGAACACATAGTGATTATTGGTGTGGATGCCATGAGTCCAAACGGGATTCAAAAGGCCAATACCCCGATGATGGATACCATGATCCAAAATGGGGCGGCTACCATGCATGCCCGTTCCGTATTGCCATCAAGTTCCAGTCCCAATTGGGCTAGTATGATCATGGGGGCCGATACCGAACAGCATGGAATCACTTCCAACGGCTGGGAGAAATTCGACCATCAATTACCGCCTGTGGTGGTAACCAAAAATGGAACCTTCCCAACCATTTTTACCTTATTCCATGATCAGCGACCAGAAGCTCATGTAGGTGCCATTTATGACTGGGATGGCTTTGGTCGTTTGTTCGAAAAGGAGGATGTCGATTTTGATATTGACGGAGATCATGAGGACAATACAACACTGCAGGCTGTAAACTACATTAAGGAACATACCCCTAAATTCACCTTTGTGCATTTGGATCATGTGGACCATGCAGGCCATGCCTTGGGGCATGGAAGTCCGGAATATTACAAATCCGTGGAAAAGGCGGACTCTTTGATCACGGAGATTGTCAATGCGACCAAAGAAGCGGGTATCTTTGAAAAAACCTTGTTCATTGTTTCTGCCGATCACGGTGGAATTGGTTTTGGGCACGGGGGTGAGAGTCTGGCCGAAATGGAGATTCCCTTCCTCCTTTATGGTGCAGGAATCAAAAAGGGCTATACAATTGAAGAGACCGTTTACCAATACGACAATGCTGCCACGGTGGCCTATGCCATGGGATTGCAAACTCCCCAATCTTGGATCGGGAGACCCGTTAAAGGAGCGTTCATCGGCAATGAAAAACCTAACTTGACCTATAAGCGCAAGGAACAAATTACTCAACCCAAGATACTTCCAGATGCTGGCTATTTTGAACCTGCTGGGGGAGTGTTTAAGGCTGATTCCGTTGCCGTGGTGATGCAGAACCCCAACAATGTGGGTGAGATCAGATATACCATTGGAAATGCTGTTCCGACCATGGAAAACAGCAAGGCATATCAAGATACTTTTTATTTGAGGCAGACCGAGATCGTAAAGGCAGGGATTTTTCAAGAAGGGCAAATGGTAAGTACGATTGCCGAGGCCAATTTCAGGTTGGTCCCTGAAACAAAAGAAGACCCTGTTGCCTATGCCATTTATTACGGGGAAGGGATGGACAAATTGCCCAATTTCGCTACCTTAAAGCCTGTTAAAGAAGGTTTTGTTGCAGAATTCTCCCATAAACAAGCATTGACGGATGATGTACAACAAGAACAGGTAGCCTTGGTTTTGGAAAGTTATTTGGATATTCCCGAAGATGGGAAATATGGCTTTTTCACCAATAGTGACGACGGGAGTAAACTCTATGTGAACGGAAAATTGTTAGTAGACAATGACGGTGACCATGGAGTCATGGAGCGTGGCGAAGCCATTGAATTGATGAAAGGCAAACATTTGATCAGGGTAGAATTTTTTAACGGCGGAGGAGGCTACCATTTGGATGTGAAATACCAAGGGGCCAACATTCCAAAGCAGATCATTCCCGCCAATCATTTATACAGAGAAAAATAACATGCATATCAACTTCAAAAAATCAGGTGTTTTGGCCGTTCTGTTTTTTACGGCTTTGATTGTAAAAGGTCAAAAGCAGCAATTGCCTGCTTGGGAACCTGGTTTTTTGGACATCCATCATATCAATACTGGACGAGGTGATGCTGCTTTTATGATTTTTCCTGATGGTACCAACTTGTTGGTAGATGCGGGAGATATGTCCGAGACCCATCCAAGGACCACATCGAGTAGAAATGCCCAGTTGGTTCCTAACAGGTCCAAAACGGCACCTCAATGGATTGTGGATTATATCGACCAGTTTTTGCCCAAAAGTCAGGAACGAAAGTTGGATTATGCCCTCATCACCCATTACCACGATGACCATTTCGGGGAAATTGATTCCTTACGAAAAACAGCTCCCGGAGGGTATCAATTAACCGGAATCATGGAAGTGGGAACCTTGATTCCCATCAAAAAATTGATCGATCGCGGATTTGAATTCCCCATCAACCTGAAGGATCCCAAAGTGCAAGCCGAGCAGCGCTTTTCTAGCGATGCCTATGGAATGGTGCCCACTTTAAAAGAGTATTGGAAGTTTATCGATTATCAAACTAAAAAAGTTGGATTGGTCAATGAAGCATTGAAGGTGGGCCGTTCGGATCAGATTACATTAAAAAATAATCCAAAGGATTATCCGGAATTCTTGATTCAGAACATTGCCTCCAATGGAAACATTTGGACGGGGTATGATAATTCGTTTTATTCCCTTTTCAAACAAGGGGAATACCCTGGGGAGAATCCATTGAGCAATGGCATCCGAATCGATTACGGCAAGTTCAACTATTACACGGGCGGTGATATTTCCGGCATAGACGGCATGGGTCAGACGGATTTGGATGCTTTGGAATCCCACGTGGCCCCAGTAATTGGCCCGGTGGATGTGGCCACACTCAACCATCACGGAAACCGCGATTCACAAAATCCATTTTATGTTCGGACCATCAGGCCTCGTGTCTGGATCCAACAGAATTGGACCGCCGATCATCCGGGCGAGGAAGTTTTAAGAAGAATAACATCAACACAATTGTACCCAGGCGAACGAGATATTTTTTCAACCATCATGCTTCAAGGCACCAAGGATGTAATCGGGGGCAGGTTGGATCAATACAAAAGCCAAAAGGGACATATTGTGGTACGGGTTTACAATCATGGGAATTCGTACGATATTTATGTGTTGAACGATTCATCCGAAGAAAGGGAAATACTGGCGAAATATGGACCATATGAAGCACGATAAGCACAACGCGGAATCTGTTGTGGAAGGCGACATCAACCTCACCTCTGCAAGGGGAGAATGGTTGAAGGAAGAAGTGAACTACCAGACCAAGGAACTATTGGATAAGGATGCTAAATACTTTTTGCACCAATCCATGTCCACCCCGTGTTTGGATGTCTTAAAAAATTGCGAAGGTTCCTATTTGGAGAGTATTTCGGGGAAGCGCTATCTGGATTTTCATGGCAACAATGTGCACCAAGTAGGATTTTCGCACCCTAAAATGGTGAGTGCACTCATGGGGCAACTTCAGGAACTTACATTTTCAACCCGAAGATATACCAATGAAAAGGCCATTCAGTTTGCGGAAAAATTGACGTCCTATACCCCAAAAGGCCTGAATAGAATTTTGCTTACTCCGAACGGGAGTTCTTCCATAAGTATTGCTTTAAAATTGGCCCGTGCGGTGACCGGAAAGCACAAAGTGGTTTCCTTTTGGGATTCGTTCCATGGAGCCAATTTGGATGCCATCAGTGTAGGTGGCGAATCCATTTTTCAGGAACATATGGGTCCTTTGATGCCCGGTGTGGAACGCATTCCACCTCCGATTACCTACCGTGGTATTTTTGAAGGAAACGAGGAAAAGGCCTTGGAATATTTGGAGCATGTGTTGTCCAAAGATGATGAGATCGGTGCCTTTTTGGCCGAGACCATCCGCAACACCGATGTTCAGATTCCAACCGCAAAATATTGGCAAGGCGCCCGTGAACTTTGTGATAAGTATGGGGTACTGTTGATTTTGGATGAAATTCCGATCGCCTTCGGACGTACGGGAAAAATGTTCGCCTACGAACTGTTCGGTATTGAACCCGATATCCTTTGTTTGGGCAAAGGCTTGGGTGGAGGCATTGTTCCCCAAGCAGCCATTGTGACCCGTGAAGAGTACAACCGTTTCGGACATATTTCCTTGGGGCACTATACCCATGAGAAAAGTCCGTTGGGCTCGGTGGCCGGATTGACCCTTTTGGAAATTATTGAAGAAGAAAACCTATTGCAAAAAGTAAAGGCGGATGAGGAATTCATGAAAAAAGCCCTTTACAAAATGCACAGAAAATATTCTTTGATAGGCGATGTGCGCGGGGTTGGACTTTTATGGGGAATCGAATTGGTGACCAATAGGACCTCTAAGGAAAAAGCGACTGCCGAAGCCGAGGAAATCATGTACGAATGCCTAAAGAATGGATTGAGTTTCAAAGTTTCCAAAGGAAATGTACTGCAACTCTCCCCTCCTTTGACCATTTCAAGAGAAGAACTGGAAAAAGCCTTGGACATTTTAAACCAGGCTTTTCTAAAAACCAACGCTATAGCTTAATGAAAAAAATCAACCAACTACTGATCTACTTATTTGTGGGCACCGTCCATTTGATGGCCCAATCGGAACCCCAAATTTTGATTCAACCCTACTTGCAGAATGCCAAACCCAATTCCATTACCATTATGTGGGAGACCACCAATGGAGAAGAGAGTATTGTGGAATATGGAACCACTCCAAAATTGGGCAAAAAGGCCCTGGGAAAAGCCGAGGACATCAACTTTTCGGAATCGAGGGTACATACTGTTAAATTAACAGGCCTGGATCGCTTTACCGAATACTACTATCGGGTGAAAACGGGTTGGGCCAAATCGGAAATCTTTCAATTTAAAACGCCGCCCTTTGCAAGTGATGAGGAATCGTTCAACATAGTTGCCATGAGCGATATGCAATACGATAGCCAAAATCCGAATAAGTTTTCAGAAGTGGTGAACGAGGGCATCATTCAATATTTAAAAAAGGAATTTGGTGGTAAATTGCCCAATAACCTGGCCATGATCATGATTCCGGGAGACTTGGTTCAGAGCGGCAGCCAATACTATCAATGGAAAGACCATTTCTTTGACCCTGCCCAAAAATTATTTGCCGAAGTGCCCGTGTACCCGGTTTTGGGGAACCATGAACGCAATTCCATTTTTTACTTCAAATATTTCAGTCTTCCCGAGAACGGAACTCCAGCATATGCTGAACATTGGTGGTTTAAAGATTACGGAAATACCCGTGTGATCGGGTTGAATTCCAATGACGGGTATCGGGATTTGAGGGAGCAATACGAATGGTTGGAAAAGGTACTGGAAGACACGGAAAAGGATGATAATATCGACTTTGTTTTTGCCCAACTCCACCATCCCTACAAATCGGAGCTTTGGATTCCAGGAGAAGAAGAACCCACGGGAAAAGTGGTTAAAATGCTGGAAGAGTTCTCAACCAAAACAGGGAAACCCAGTATTCACTTTTTCGGTCATACCCATGCCTACTCCAGGGGACAGTCCAGAGATCACAAGCATTTGTGGATCAATGTGGCTTCTGCAGGAGGTTCCATCGATAATTGGGGCGAGTTTGAAGGCAGGGATTACGATGAGTTCACGGTTTCCCAAGATGAATATGGTTTTGTGATGGTTGAGGTGGATGGAAATCGAAATGACCCAAAATTCACCATAAAAAGGATAAGTCGCGGCAATGAATCCAAGCTAAGGGATAATGAGCTTCGCGATAGCATCACCATTTGGAAAATGGAAAAGAAACCCGAAACCCCGAAAACAATTTCACCTATAAACAACGCAGAAGTTGAGGATGAATTTGCCATGTTAAAAGCTGGTGAATTTTCAAGCCCGATCAGTGGAGCTTTCCATGGTGCTGCCCATTGGCAGGTTTCCGAAACCAAGAATTTTGAAAAATTGGCTTTGGACAGTTGGAAACAATATGAAAACTGGTACTATGAAGAAGACCGTCAAAAAGATGACGACCTTACCGATGAAAAAACCAAACGATTGAAACCCGGAACCACCTATTATTGGAGGGTCCGTTACCGCGACCAAAACCTCAACTGGAGCGATTGGTCCGAAACCACATTATTTAAAACCAAATAGAAAATGAAAAATAAGATGTTGCTTTTGATGGCTGCCTTGGTAGCTTTTCTAAAGATAAGTGCACAGGATTCCGATACCAAAGTGATTTTGATCACCCTGGATGGGTATCGTTGGCAGGAATTGTTTACAGGTGCCGACCCTTTGTTGATCGGGAACAAGGACTACGTTCATGAGGTAGATGCTCTAAAGAATGCCTTTTGGAGAGAAACTCCTGAGGAGAGAAGGGAAGCTTTGATGCCCTTTTTCTGGACCCAAGTTGCTAAAATGGGACAGTTACATGGAAACCGAACATTGGGAAGCAAGGTGAATTTGACCAATACCATGTGGTTTTCCTACCCTGGGTACAATGAAATCTTGACCGGGACCGCCGATGATAAAAACATCCGCAGCAACGACAAGATAGAAAACCCCAATGTTACCATTTTGGAATTGTACAACAACATGCCTGAAGGGAAAGGGAAAGTGGCCGCTTTTGGGAGTTGGGATGTGTTTCCGTTTATCATCAACGAGGAGCGTTCCGGTGTTCCCGTGAATGCGGGGTTTGAGACGGCTACAGGCAATTTGAGCGAAAGGGAGAAATTCCTGAACGAGCTGCAGGGTCAAATCCCAAGTCCTTGGGGTAGTGTTCGGTTGGATGCCTTCACCCATCATTATGCCTTGGAGCATATGAAAAAGGAACATCCCAAATTACTATACATCTCCTATGGCGAAACGGATGACTTTGCCCATGATGGGGATTATCAAGCATACCTAAATTCGGCACACAATACCGATGCCTTGATCAAAGAACTTTGGGACTTTACCCAACAGGATCAATTTTATAAGGATCAAACTCTTTTCATCATCACTACAGACCACGGTAGGGGAACCGAGCCTTTGGATACTTGGAGAAGCCATGGTTCCGAGGTCAATGGGGCAGGTGAGGTATGGATGGTCACCTTCGGAAAAGATGTAAAGCCAACTGGGGAAGTAAAATCGGAAGAGCAACTCTATTCCAACCAGTTTGCACCGACCATTTTGAAAAAATTAAATGTTGCCCTTCCAAAGGAAATGAAGGGTCAACCTTTGAAAAATTAAGTTTAAGTAGGTTTAATTTCAGTTTATTAGTTTGCGTTAATTTGCGATGCACCCACACTTTAAGTGTGGGTTTTGCATATTGGGACAAAATTGATTCGGGAATTTCTTTATTAAAATAATTACCTTAGGGGACCTATACCAACAGCATGGAAGAAGATCTTATTGGAACATTCAGCAATTATTTTGAACCACCCCTGATCGAGGAAATCCTTCAAGTGGGAAAATTGATGGAAGTCCCCGCAGGGGAAACCATCATGGATATAGGCCAATACATCCGTAGTATGCCGTTGCTGCTTTCCGGGGCCATAAAAGTGTTGCGGGAAGATGAGGAAGGGGATGAGTTGCTGCTGTATTATTTGGAACAAGGCGAAACATGCTCGGTGACCATGGCCTGTTGCATGGGACACACCAAGAGCGAGATCAGGGCCATAACCGAAACCGATGTTAGAATCATCATGGTCCCCGTTCAAAAGATGGAAGAATGGATGGCCAAATATCAAGGTTGGCGCAATTATGTGTTCGATAGTTACCACAACCGATTGAACGAGTTGTTGCAGACCGTGGACAGTATCGCATTCAAGAACTTGGATCAAAGGTTGGTGGAGTATCTTAAAAAGAAAGTGGAAGTGACCAACGACAATAAGATCAGGAGTACCCACCAAGAAATTGCCTATGATCTACATACATCAAGGGTCGTGGTTTCCAGGTTATTGAAAAAGCTGGAAAAAATGAAAAAGCTCAAATTGCATAGGAGTTACATTCATGTTCTAGATCTGTAATTGTGCCCTTTGTTACTGTGGGCTACCATTAGGCACTATATTTTTGCGCAAAACCAATCAGATGCTCATAAGGTATTTTCCTTTTTTATCATGGATCCGCAATTATGACCGTTCGTTGTTGTACGGCGATTTGATTGCAGGGATAACTGTTGGGATAATGCTCGTGCCCCAAGGAATGGCTTATGCCATGATCGCTGGTATGCCGCCCATTTATGGGTTATATGCTTCTTTGATACCACCCTTTATTTATGCTTTAACGGGCACATCGAGACAATTGGCAGTTGGCCCTGTGGCCATGGATTCCTTATTGGTTGCTGCAGGTGTTGGGGCATTACATTTAGCAGGCATTGAGGATTATATAGCGGCCATACTCTTTTTAACCCTGCTCATAGGGGGCGTCCAGCTTCTATTAGGAATATTGAAGATGGGATTTTTTGTCAATTTTTTGTCAAAACCCGTAATCAGTGGTTTTACTTCGGCGGCAGCCATTCTTATTGGCCTGGGGCAGCTTAAACATATATTGGGAACCGAATTCGAACAATCGAGCAAGATTCATCTACTGATCGGAAATATCGTGGGCAGTTTGGGAGAAATCAATCCCTATACCTTGATTTTTGGCGTTTTGGCAGCGCTTGTTATAATTATACTGAATAGGGTAAGTAAAAAGATTCCCACCCCTTTGTTAATGGTGGTCTTGGGTATTTTGATCGTTTCCATATTTGGTTTGGATACATTGGGAATACGTGTTGTGGGCCAGATACCAAAGGGATTGCCGGCATTTCAACCCCCGCCCATTTTATGGGATAGGATCGGCCAATTGCTTCCCATAGCTATTACCGTGGCCCTTTTCGGGTTTATGGAGTCCATTTCAATAGCCAAAACTGTGGAAGAAAGACACCCAGAGTACGAACTCGATGCCAATCAAGAGCTTAGGGCGTTGGGTATGTCCAATATATTGGGGTCGTTTTTCCATTCTTTTTCGGTTTCAGGAAGTTTTTCCAGGACAGCTGTCAATGACCAGGCAGGAGCAAAAACAGGAATGTCCCTTATTTTCAGCGCCCTATTGGTGGCTGGGGTCCTGCTTTTTCTAACTCCTGTGTTCCATAATTTGCCTACCGTAGTACTGGGTGCTATCATTATCGTATCAGTTTTTGGGTTGATAGACCTCAAATATCCAATGGTACTTTGGAAAAATAGAAAGGATGAGTTTCTGCTTTTGGTGGCGACTTTCTTGATGACCTTATTCATTGGTTTGATAGAAGGTATCCTATTGGGGGTATTGCTTTCTCTCTTGTTGCTGGTCTATCGCATTTCCAATCCCCATATTGCCATTTTGGGAAGAATTAAGGGAACCAATTATTTCAGAAATATCGACCGATTTTCGGATGAGGTAGAAATTGATCCGGATAAGCTGATCTTAAGGTTTGATGCCCAGCTGTATTTTGGTAACAAGGATTATTTCAAAAAACAATTGTACAAACAAATAGAAAAAAAAGGAATCGGATTAAAGGTCGTTGTGCTGAACGCGGAAGCAATCAATTACATAGATAGCAGTGCCACAGTCATGTTGGAGCGCATCATATTGGACCTTCGGGAAAAAGGTATCAAATTCCTAATTGCTGGGGCCATAGGCCCTACGAGGGACATTTTGTACAGTAGCGGCCTGATCGATGTTTTAGGTGAAGAAAATCTCTTTGTCCAAACCTTTGAAGCGGTAGATGGCTGTTTCGACCAACAGGAAAGAAGTATGATTCAGAAACGGGTATCATTACAGTCCAAGTCCAAGAGTTTGTAACTTTGGTCACAGAAAGTTATGGCATACCATTTTATATTTGATAAAAACCATATCACATGAAGATTGAACAGATTTATACAGGATGCTTGGCCCAAGGGGCTTATTATATAGAAAGTGAAGGAGAAGCGGCTATTGTGGATCCGTTGAGGGAAGTAAAGCCCTATATTAAAAAAGCTGCTGAGGGTGGCGCGAAAATCAAATATATTTTTGAGACCCACTTCCATGCCGATTTTGTAAGCGGGCACGTTACGCTTGCCAAGGAAACCGGTGCGGCAATCATTTATGGCCCAACGGCCAAACCCTCTTTTGATGCCATTATTGCCACCGACGGACAAGAGTTCCAATTGGGTAAGTTGACTATCAAGGTATTGCATACCCCGGGCCATACCATGGAGAGCTCTACCTTTTTGCTTAAAGATGAGAACGGAAAGGACTATGCCATCTTTAGTGGCGATACCTTGTTTCTTGGCGATGTAGGAAGACCCGATTTGGCCCAAAAAGCGGCACATATGACCCAAGAGGAATTGGCAGGTACATTGTATGAGAGCCTTCGCAATAAGATCATGCCCTTGGCCGATGATTTGATCGTTTATCCTGCACACGGTGCCGGTTCCGCTTGCGGAAAGAACATGATGAAAGAGACCGTTGATACCTTGGGCAATCAAAAGAAAATGAACTATGCCCTTCGGGCAGATATGACCAAGGACGAATTTATCGCCGAGGTTACCGAAGGCTTGTTGCCTCCGCCTCAATATTTCCCTTTGAACGTGAAAATGAACAAGGAAGGGTATGAGGATATAGATACCATTTTGAAAAGAGGTACGCACGGTTTGAGCCCGGATGCCTTTGAAGTGGCTGCCAATGAAACAGGAGCTGTGGTATTGGATGTACGCCACCAAGATGATTTTGCAAAGGGTCATGTGCCAAGATCTATCTTCATTGGTTTGGATGGAAGCTTTGCGCCTTGGGTGGGAGCCTTGATCGCCGATGTGGAACAGCCCATTCTTTTGGTGGTTCCAGAAGGTAAGGAACAGGAAACCGTAACCCGACTTTCTAGGGTTGGTTTTGATCATACCCTAGGTTATTTAAAAGGTGGAATCGAAGCTTGGAAAGCGGCAGGAAAGGAATATGATACGGTACCCAATGTAAATGCCGAGCAATTCAAGATTATGGTGGATAAAGGCGTTCCTGTTTTTGATGTTAGGAAGGAATCCGAATACAAGGCAGAACATGTGGTAGATGCCAACTTGACCCCCTTGGATTATTTGAACGATCACTTGGCCGAATTCCCAAGTGAAGAAACTTTTTACATTCACTGTGCCGGGGGCTATCGCAGTATGATCGCATCTTCCATTCTTAAAAGCAGGGGAATTCATAACTTAGTGGATGTATCCGGTGGATTTGCCGAAATCAAAAAAGCAGGGGTGCCTGTAACGGATTACGTTTGTCCATCGACCTTAAAATAAGAAAAACCATGCGCCATTGGTTTAAACTAACATTGTATTCAGTGATTTTCGCCACTGTGGTTTCGTGTCAGTCCCAACAAGATGCAACCATCACCAGGGTAGACAAGGAGACCATAAAGGCGGAAGTCATTGGAAAGGATGTGCAACTTGTGGATGTGCGCACTCCTGAAGAATACAATGCAGGGCATATTGATGACGCCATCAATTTTGACCTGAGCAATAGGGTAGCCTTTTTAAAACAGATCGAGACCATGGACAAAGAGCAACCTGTTTATGTGTATTGTATGATCGGGTCACGCAGTGCCTATGCTGCCAAAATCCTTCGCAGTAAGGGTTTTACCAAAATCTATGACTACTCCGGAGGCTACGACGACTGGAGAAAACCCTAATTTTTTGCAATTTCTTCCTTATGTAACCAGCGTTACTGACCACGTTTGGCATTCACGGTATTTTAGCCCTTAAATAGAATAAAGTATGTCATTACTCAGCTTTTTGTTCAAGGGACAAACACTGCCGGAACAGGTACAGATATTGGACCGTGAAGATTACAAAATGGCCATTTCCAAAGGAAAGGTACAATTGGTAGATGTTAGGACCCGGGGAGAGTTTATGGCTGGCCACATCAAAGGAGCAAGCAATATCGACTTTTTTCAGGGCTCTGCCTTTCAGTCCGCTTTTTCCAAATTGAAAAAAGATAAACCCCTATATATTTATTGCCAATCCGGGAATCGCAGTCAAAAAGCGGCAAGGATGTTGGCAGACATGGGATTCCAAGAAGTATATGACCTCCGTGGAGGATACAGGACCTGGACCTATTAATTCAAGTTGGGATGAAAACAATATTTCACGTACAGAACCTTAAATGTGGTGGATGTGCAAGAACCATTTCCAACAAACTGTCGGAAATGAACGGTATAAAAGAGGTGATTGTGGAGAAGGAACGCTCATCGGTTAGCTTTGAACATCAAAGCGCCGATGACGCTTCCTTGGTTAAAGACACCTTGAGACAATTGGGGTACCCAACCCTTGATGATGAGAACGGAATGTTCTTAAAGGCCAAATCTTTTGTAAGTTGTGCCAATGGCAAATTGGGACTATGATGAAACAGGTGGGCCTTCCTTTGTTGGTGTTACTATTGGTGCTTTCCTGTAAACAGGGACC
The DNA here is from genome assembly GCF_020782875.1 of Allomuricauda sp. M10. Lineage (GTDB taxonomy): Bacteria > Bacteroidota > Bacteroidia > Flavobacteriales > Flavobacteriaceae > Flagellimonas. The sequence continues at coordinate 116,559 of NZ_JAJGBN010000006.1, forward strand.
CAAGACTTCTGAAACCAACATATTGCAACCCGAGGCAAAGTCCCCAACGGAAATGGAAGTGGGTGCAACCACACAAACCCCAAAGGAAATGGGGATGAAGTTCGCCCAGGAAACCCAGAAAGTGTTGGGCAAGAACCTTATGGGAACCATTCAGAACAAAGGGGTGGAGGAGGCTGTGGTATTCTGCAATGAAAGGGCCTATCCATTGACGGATAGTATGTCCATGAATTTCAATGCGAGGATTAAAAGGGTGTCGGACAAACCCCGTAACCCTGATAATGCTGCCAATGCATCGGAGCTGGCATATATTGAAACTTTTAAAAAGGATGTAGCCGCTGGGGTTACCCTGGAACCCATCCTAAAAGAGGTCAACGGAAAAGTTCATTTCTATTATCCCATTGTTACCAACAGTATGTGTTTGAATTGCCATGGAATTCCGGGCAAAAGCATTCAGGCCGATGTAGTTCAGCATTTGTCCCGATTATATCCCGATGACAAAGCCACTGGCTATGACGTGAATGAAGTCAGGGGTATTTGGAGCATTGTTTTTGATGCCCCAAACGATTCCAATTAAACCTTGATCACGGTTTTGAAGGTTTCTTAAAACCGTACACCAATTGCCCCCAGAATCCTTTTGGCAGTTTTTCATCCCCAGGGAAACCCAGTTCAATTTTACCACTGTCTTCCGGGATATAGTTTGTTTTGAAGATATAATCCCAAATACTCAGACTGATCCCGAAATTTACACCGTACGAACCTTCTGGAATGGTATAGGCGTGATGATACAGGTGCATTACCGGATTGTTCAATACATATTTCAAGGGGCCATATGTCAATTTAATGTTGGAATGATTAAAATGCCCTATGGCAATAGCGGCAAAATGAACAATATAGGCCTGCTCGGGCTCAAATCCGCCTAGGACCATCACCCCCAAAGTCTTTAAAGGTTTGTAAAGGATGTTTTCCATCCAATGATAGCGCAAATGGGCGGCAAAGCCCATTTCCTTCACACTGTGGTGCACTTTATGAAATTCCCAAAGCTTGGGGTATTTGTGCAAAAGCACATGGGTGAACCATTGTACAAAATCCAAAATGATAAAAAACACAACTAGCTGCACCCACTGTGGCCAATGCGCAATATCTACAATGGCCAAGGTTTTGGATGTGACGCCCATATCGCCGAACAAAACGCCAAGCATTTTGTAGACCCCGTTGATGACAATAGCGAAAATGAAGAAATTAAAGAACATGTAGAACCCATCCAGCCAAAAATCCTTCCGGATGATGGATTGTTCCTTTCGCCATGGGAACAAAATTTCCAACCCCCAAACCAAAAGGGAAATGGCAATCAACCCCCAAAAATAATTGGTGTACCAAGGCACCTCAAACAAAATGGACTTCCAGGTCCAATTTAAGGTACCCATCAAACCATTTACAAAAGCGTTTATATAATCTTGCATATTCTTGATCAATATGTCGTGGAACACGACCCGAGCCTTACCAGTTATTGTAAGTTTAAGCTTAAAAGCACTTTAAAGTGCCTAACTTAAATATACTGCAAAAATAATACAGCCTATGTAACACAGGTTACTATATGGTTTGGCATGGTTCACTAATTTTGACCCAATGTTCTGATTACCAAAAAATGAGAAGTGAAAAATGACGTGATTTTTTGGTAACTTGTATGGGTATCATAAACTAAGCATTATGAAAAAAAACATGGGCGGTGCAGACCGCGTTATCCGAATCATCCTAGCACTGGTAGTTGGAGCATTGTACTATTTTAATGTGATAACAGGAACATTGGCATATGTGTTGCTAGCATTTGCGGCAATCTTTGTCTTAACGAGTTTTGTTAGTTTTTGTCCCTTGTACACCCTTTTTGGGATCAACACTTGCAAGGTCAAAAACTAGGTTTTTTGGTTGGTTGATAAAAAAGAGCCGTTCTTTTTAAAGAGCGGCTTTTTTTATGGGTAAAAAAATGATAGATTTCAATTTATAAAACCCTCTTTTTAAGGATTATGTAACTTTAGTTACATTTTTTTATGACTTTCCTCAATATTTTACGATAAAAATTAACAGAACAGACAAAAATGAAATCACATTATCAAATATTGATCATTGGGGGAGGTACCGCAGGAATCATGACGGCAGCCCAATTATTGAGGAAGAACCAAAAGCTGGATATAGCCATCATCGAGCCCTCCGAAACACATTACTATCAACCTGCTTGGACCTTGGTTGGAGCAGGAGCCTATGATTTTAAGAAGACCGCCAGGCCCATGGCCGATGTTATGCCCAGTGGCGTGGACTGGATAAAAGACAAGGCCAAAGCTTTTCAACCTGAACAGAATACGATTACCACTGAAAGTAGTGGCGATATCACCTATGATTTTTTAGTGGTCGCTCCTGGATTGGTCATGGAACCCAGTATGATCAAGGGGCTTCCCGAGGCATTTGAAAAAGGCGTCGCTTGCAGCAATTACATCGATCCAGAATTCACTTGGGAAACCATACGCAATTTTAAAAAGGGGAATGCCCTGTTTACCCAACCTACAACCCCTATCAAATGTGGTGGTGCACCGCAAAAGATTGCCTATTTGGCTGCTGATTATTTTGGGAAGAATGGGTTAAAGAATAAAACCAATGTGATTTTTGCCACCCCGGGATCGGTAATTTTTGGGGTAAAGGAAATAAGGGAAACCCTAATGAAGGTCATTGATCGGTATGGCATCCATTTTAAGCCGTTTTATGCTCCAAAGGAGATCGATGTTGAAAACAAGATTGTACACTTTAGCCATACTGCCCCGGAAGAGAATCGTTGTATAATAAACGAAGACAATGATTTGGGTGAAATAATGATCGGTGATGTGGACATTCAAGTCCCATTTGATATGTTGCACTTGGCCCCTCCACAGGCGGCCCCAAAATTTGTAAGGGACTCTGTTCTGGCCAATGCATCCGGCTGGTTGGATGTGGACCACCATTCCATGCAGCACAACAAGTTCGGGAACATTTTCGGTTTGGGTGATGTGGCGGCACTTCCCACAGCCAAAACAGGAGCTGCGGTTAGAAAACAGGTTCCTGTTGTGGTGGACAATATCCTAAAATTGATGGAGCACAAATCTGCCGATAACAAATCCTACAACGGTTATTCCTCTTGCCCCTTAGTGACCGGTTATGGAAAAATGACCTTGGCCGAGTTTGATTATAACAACAATTTTATCCCCGACCCCAAACTAAAGCGGATGCTTGTTTTTAATAGTGCCAAGGAGCATTGGAGGCTTTGGATGTTGAAGAAATACGGCCTGCCCAACCTGTATTGGAACAAAATGCTGAAGGGTAAAAATGTTTAGCATCAAAGGATTACGGATGCATCAACATGAGAATTATCATGTTCTGTAGGCCGTATGGAACTTAAATTTGGTTCCAATTAAAACCAATACATTGTGAAAACACTCATGAATATCCCCCTAGTATCTTGGGAGAACGGCATCTGGATGATTGGCTTGTTCGCCTTGGTGGTCGTTGTTTTGGTAGTTGCGGTCTTTGCCATGATGAACAGCGGAAAAAAATAATTGAAATTGATATGTTTACGGTTTTAACATGACGACCCAAATCGTCATGTTAAAACTTTGTTTTTTGTAACATGGGTAACCTAATAAGATAATTTTCGGGGTTATTTTTGATTTCAAAATCATATCCATGGAAACGGAAATACTCGCCCGTATTCAATTTGCCTTCACAGTTGCGTTTCATTACATCTACCCCCCTTTAAGTATTGGCCTAGGTCTGTTGTTGGTCATTTTTGAAAGTATCTACATCAGGACCAAAAAGGAAATCTACCATAAACTGGCCCGATTCTGGACCAAGATTTTTGCACTTACTTTTGGTATCGGTGTGGTGACAGGTATAGTCATGGAGTTTGAGTTCGGGACCAACTGGGCCGTGTATTCCCGGTATGTGGGCGATGTTTTTGGAAGTGCACTCGCGGCCGAAGGTATTTTTGCCTTCGCTCTCGAAAGTGGATTTTTGGGCATATTGCTTTTCGGGTGGAACCGGGTCAAGCCTTGGGTCCATTTGGTTTCCACCATCGGAGTATTTTTAGGGTCGATGTTCTCAGCCATTTGGATTGTGGTGGCCAATAGTTGGCAACAGACCCCGGCTGGGTTTCACATTGTGGGAGAAGGGATGGAAGCCCGGGCAGAGATTACAGATTTCTGGGCCATGGTGTTCAATCCTTCCAGTGTGGATAGATTGACCCACGTTTGGCTGGGAGCCTTTTTGGCCGGAGCTTTTTTGGTCATGAGTGTCCATGCCTATTACATGGTCAAGGGCAAGTACATTGAAATTTCAAGAAAGGCCTTTAAGATTGCGCTGATCGTAGCGACCATATTTTCATTGGGACAATTGTTCACAGGACATCAATCCGCAGATGGGGTGGCTAAAAATCAGCCTGCAAAATTGGCTGCATTGGAAGGACATTATGAGGAATCGGCCCCAGCGGATATGTACATCATGGGTTGGGTGGACCAAGAAAGCCAAGAAGTATCGGGAATCAAGATACCTGGAGGACTTTCTTTTCTATTGGACTACAATTTTGAAACCCCAGTAACCGGACTCAATGCCTTTCCCGAGGATGAACGCCCATCACAAGTGAACGCCGTATTCCAATTTTATCATATTATGGTAGCCATAGGAATGACTCTGATCTTCCTGACCTTGTTCGCCAGTTTTTTATTATGGAGGGGCAAGCTCTTTCAAAAGAAATGGTTGCTCTGGATATTTGTATTTGCGGTATTCCTACCTCAGATAGCAAATCAGGTGGGTTGGTTTGCCGCAGAAATGGGAAGGCAGCCATGGGTGGTCTATGGTCTTTTAAGAACCGACGAAGCCTTTTCACAGGCTGTTTCTGACAATCAGATCATGTTTTCGTTGATTCTATTCTTTTTGATATACGCCTTGTTGTTCACCTTGTTCATCTATCTATTGCACAAAAAGATCAAACACGGGCCATACGAAGAAGCGGAAAGCGACGAAACACCTTTTGGAGGAACATTGACTCACATGATTAACTAAACAATATGGAAACATTTTTAGGATTGGATTATCCCACATGGTGGTTTTTGGTCGTTGGCGGTTTGTTCTCAGGATATGCCATCTTGGATGGGTTCGACTTTGGGGCAGGTGCTTGGCACCTCTTTCTAAAGAAAGAACACAGCCGAAGGATTGCCTTGAATGCAGTGGGGCCTGTATGGGATGGTAACGAGGTATGGTTGGTGATTGGGGGCGGAGCCTTGTTTGCAGGTTTCCCATTGATGTACGCCACATTGTTCTCATCACTCTATATCCCCTTTATGCTGTTTTTGCTCTTCATCATCTTTAGGGCCATTTCCATAGAATTTAGGGGGAAGGAACCCATGTTGTGGTGGAGAAGGCTTTGGGATATCTGTTACAGCATTTCCAGTATCATGCTGGCCTTTTTGCTTGGGGTTGTACTCGGAAATGTGTTGCAAGGCATCCCGATAGGGGAGGATTATCAATATAAAGGCGGTGTCCTTTTTGAATTTTTGAATCCATACGCCTTGATGACCGGATTTACCACCTTATCACTTTTTATGGCACATGGAGCTATTTTTCTACTGTTGAAGACGGAAGGCAGATTATTTGCCAAACTGACGAGACTATTAAAAAGGGGAATGATCTTTTTTATGGTGAGTTTTTCCATTACCACCCTATATACGTTGATCTACATTCCCCACCTTTCGGACGATTTTAAGAGTAATCCATCGCTTTTTGTGATCCCACTCTTGACCTTTTTGAGTATAGCCAATGTGCCCCGTTTGGCGGAGAAAAGAAAATACAAGTGGGCTTTTTTGTTTTCATCATTGACCATTGCCTTTTTGTTGGTTTTGGTGGCGGTTGAATTGTATCCCGTGCTCCTTCGTTCTACCATAGACCCTAAGTTTCATATCGACATATACAATGCCGCTTCCTCTACCAAATCGTTACAGATTATGTTGACAATTGTGGCCATCGGTACCCCTTTGGTACTGTTCTATACCATATTTGTGTACAAAACATTCTGGGGCAAGGTCAAGTTGGACGAGACCAGTTATTAGTTGTTTATATAGGTTTATACAATTGAAAGGCAACTCATTAGGTACCTTTTTTCTATGTGACCTAAGTCACTTTATATCTGAAACCCTAAAGTTAATTTTGGTGAAAATGATATAAAAATGGCAAAAATTGTTGTTCTGGGAGCCGGAATAGCGGGTCATGTGGCCGCTTCGCATCTCAGAAGAAAGCTCCCAAAAGAGCATGAAGTGGTGGTGGTTTCACCCAATAGTAACTACCAGTGGATCCCATCCAATATATGGGTTGGGATCGGTAGGATGAAACCCAGGGATCTCATATTTCCATTGGCCCCCCTGTACGCCAAAAAACATATCGATTATAAACAGGCCAAAGCCATCAGTTTTTATCCCGAAGGAGATAATGATGAGCAGAAACCCTACGTCTTGGCAGAATATGTGACAGGGGACGAGAAGGGAAAGCAAGAGAAGGTCACCTATGACTATCTGATCAATGCAACGGGTCCAAAACTCAATTTTGAAGGGACCGAGGGACTTTCACCAGGTAAGAACAAGGCACATTCCGTTTGCACCTATACCCACGCCCAAGAAGCTTGGGTGGCCCTGGAAGAGGTCATCAAACAAATGAAGCAGGGCAAAAAGGTCAAGATTCTGATCGGTACAGGTCATGCCAAGGCCACCTGCCAAGGTGCCGCTTTTGAATACATTTTGAATGTGGAGCAAGAGCTTAGAAGACACAAGGTAAGGGATATGGCCGAAATCACCTGGATTTCCAACGAATACCAACTAGGGGATTTTGGGATGGACGGAATGCTGTTGAGCTACGGAAGCAATATCATGAAATCCAACGAAATGGTGGAGATGGTCTTTGAAGACCGGGGAATCCATTGGATTTTGGGAGCCGGGGTCAACAAAGTGGAAGATGGGTTGGCTCATTATGAAACCCTTGATGGCGAATACAAGCAGGAAAGCTATGATTTCGCCATGTTGATACCCTCATTCTCGGGTCATGGATTTAAGGCCTATGACAAGAATGGGGGTGATATTACGGAAAAACTCTTTAAAGGGTTTATGATCGTTGATGCCGACTACACGCCCAAACCTTACGAGGAATGGACGGTTCAGGACTGGCCGGAAACCTATCAAAACCCATCGTACGCCAATATTTTTGCACCGGGGATAGCCTTTGCACCTCCCCATGGCATTTCAAAACCGAGAAAGAGCAAAAACGGAACGGACATCACCCCAGCTCCACCACGTACGGGAATGCCTTCGGGCATTACGGCAAAATTAGTGGCCGATAATATTATTGAGATGATCAAAAACCCGAACCACGAATTGCATCATAAGGGCTCAATGGGTAACATGGGAGCTGCCTGTATCGCTTCGGCCGGGTTTGGAATGACCAAGGGTAGTGGCATCAGCATCACAACTTATCCCATTGTGCCCGATTTCAAAAAATATCCGGATACCCATGGTAGAAAACTGGGTAAAACCTTTGGTTCTATCGGTTTGGCCGGACACTGGCTAAAATTGGCATTGCACTATGCCTTCATCTACAAAGCAAAAATGAAACCTTTTTGGTGGTTAATTCCTGAATAGAAAAATCATGACACGACGCATATCAAAATACAAGCGATTTATGATGATGAACCCCATCGTCCAGTTTTTTAAATTCATTTTTTTGAGCTTAAAAGTGTTGGTGATCGTAGCCGGGGGACACGGGGGTACCCGAAAGGCTTAAACCCTGACATTCATCATTGTACAAAACCTCAATACGGATTTCCTTTGTGGGGACTTCTTCGTATTGGGGTTTTTTCATTCCCAAATTTCTTAGTAACACAGGTTACTGTGTGTGTCTTTTTACGCATCTAATTTTGACCCAAATTAAAATAGCATATGAAGCGAATACTTATAGCAATCACACTCATTGGTATACAGGGAACCCTGTGGGCCCAAGACCATGTGAAGATTTCCATGGAAGATGTCTTGGCAAGGGTTCAGGAGTCCAATGCCAGCATCAAGGTATCCGAACAGGAAGCCAAGATGGCCAAATACGATTACCAATTTTCAAGTTCTATTTTTTTGCCTCAGGTATCGGTTTCCCATACCGGGATAACGACCACCAATCCTTTGATGGCCTTTGGCTCAAAACTCAACCAAGAGATATTGACCCAGGCAGATTTTAACCCTGCCCTATTGAATGATCCCGATCAAATAGAAAACTTCGCCACCAAGATTGCAGTGGAGCAACCACTCATCAATATGGATGGTTTCTATCAACGCAAAGCGGCTAAAACCACTATGGAGGCGAAAGATCTTCAGGCACTACGCACAAGGGATTATTTGGATTTTGAGGCGCAAAAGGCCTTTGGACAATTGCAATTGGCCCACAGGGCGGTACAGGTATTGGAAAAAGCCTTCGAAGCGGCTAATGCGAACCTGAACACGGCCCAGAACAGCTTCAATCAGGGATTGCTACAGAAAGCAGATCTGCTGGAAGTGAAAGTTAGGGTCACCGAAGTAGAGAACCAACTGAACTCGGCCAAAAGCAACGTAAAAAATGCATCCGATTATTTGGCTTTTTTAATGAACGAACAAGGCAACGTGGTGTATGAACCTACCGAAGAATTGATGCCCAATGATTTAGGAGGATCTGCCGAGGCAACATTGGAAAATCGTGCCGATGTAAGGGCCATGGACTTGGTTTCCGAAGCGTACAAGGCCAACATGAGGGCAGAGAACATGACCTTTTTGCCACGGTTGAATGCCTTTGCCAGTTATGAAATGTACGATGACCAAATTTTCCGTACTGATGCCAAGGGATATATCATCGGGGCAAGTTTAAGCTGGGATGTTTTTAAAGGAGCCCAACGCTTTGCAAAAGTGGGCAAGAGCAAAACAAATTATGAGAAAGCGAAACAAGAATACGAACAGTACGTTGCCAAAAGTTCTATGGAGCTACAACGCACCAGAAGGATGGTCGAAGATGCGCGCAACAGGCTCCAGACCTCAAAATTGGCTATGGACCAATCCGAAGAATCCTTGAGAATACGTACAAACCGATTTAAGGAAGGCTTGGAAAAAACAACCGATCTATTGATGGCAGAGGCCATGTACGCCGAAAAGCAATTGGCCTACTACCAAACCATTTTCGAATATAACCAAGCACAATCCCTACTAACATTTTTAACCAAAGAATAATTGCGATATGAAAAACACTACGATATATAAAAATGCCTTTATCGCCCTTGCATTGGGGATTACCCTTGCAAGTTGCGGAAGTGACAAGGAGCAGAAAAAGGATGGTGGACCGGCAGTTCCCGTGACCGTTGCCGAAGTGGAAACAGGTGACAGTAACACCATTTTGGCCGGAAGCGGACAGATAACCGCCTTGAACAACGCCACACTCAGTACCCGAATGATGGGCTACGTGGAATCTTTGCCAGTGAAAATTGGCCAAAAAGTGAACAAGGGAGATTTGTTAATCTCCATCAATAATGTGGATCTACGTGCCAAAAAAGCGCAGGTGGAAGCCTCCATTGCCGAGGCTATGGTAGCTTTCAACAATGCCAAAAAGGATTACGAAAGGTTCCAGAATCTCTTCAACGAAAACAGTGCCTCCCAAAAGGAATTGGATGATATGACCGCCCGTTACGAAATGGCCAAGGCACGATTGGAATCAGCCAACCAAATGAAGAACGAGGTCAATTCCCAATTTGCCTACGCCAACATTCGCGCCCCATTCAGTGGAGTGGTGACCAATACCTACATAGACGAAGGTGATATGGCCAACCCAGGGGTGCCGTTGGTTTCCGTGGAATCTCCAGGAGGTTTTGAAGTAGTGGCCAAAGTGGCCGAGAACAACATCACTGGGATCCAAGTGGGAACCAAAGCTTTGATTCAAGTTAAAGCCTTGGATACCATCGTTACAGGAAAAGTGACTGAATTAAGTGCCTCTGCCCAAAACACAGGCGGGCAGTATTTGATGAAAGTACAATTGGATAAAACGGATGCCAAAATTTTGTCAGGTATGTATGCAACCGTAAGGCTGGAGACGGACAAAGTGAAAAATGAGAAAACCATTGTTACGGTTCCGTCCAAAGCCTTGATCCAAAAAGGCCAGTTGAGCGGCATCTATACTTTGGGGCAAGACAATGTGGCCCTATTGCGTTGGTTGCGTTTGGGCGAGACCTACGGAGATGAGGTGGAAGTATTGTCGGGTCTTTCTCAAGGGGAAACATACATTGTTTCTGCCGAAGGCAAGCTGTACAATGGAGCTAAAGTAACCATTCAATAACCTAAAAAAGGGAATAATGAAAGACGGACTTGCAGGCAAAATAGCGAGAGGGTTCATCAGCTCTAAGCTAACGGTACTCTTGATGATCGTATTCATGATTATCGGGGTGTACAGTTCCTTCCTGATCCCAAGGGAAGAAGAGCCACAGATTGATGTACCCATGGCGGACATATTTGTGGGATATCCCGGAGCCAGCCCAACCGAGGTGGAATCCAGGATCACCAAACCGCTGGAAAAGATCATATCCAACATAAAAGGGGTAGAGTATGTGTACACCACCTCTATGCAGGAGCAGGGAATGGCCATTGTGCAGTTTTATGTGGGGGAGGATATTGAACGTTCCTTGGTACGTTTGTACGATGAAATCAACAAGCACATGGACCAGATGCCCGAAGGGGTCACCATGCCTTTGGTAAAGACTCGAGCCATTGATGATGTACCCATGTTGGCATTGACGCTTTGGAGCGATGAATACAACGATTTCCAATTGCGTGAAATCTCTGGGGAACTCATCAACGAAATTGAAAAAGTAAATGGGGTTTCCATCACTAAAAAGGTAGGGGGGCGTAGCCGTCAACTTCGCATTGTAGTGGACAAGGATAAAATGGCTGAATCAGGGATTGACCTTTTAGCGGTCGCACAAATGATCAAGGCCAATAACCAGCAGATGGATTCCGGTAACTTTTTGAACAACGATACCGAGTTCCATATTGCCACAGGAAAATTCTTGGAGACCAAAGAAGATTTGGAAAACTTGATCGTAGGTACCAAGCAAGGTCAACCTATTTATTTGAAACAAGTTGCCACCGTTTTGGATGGACCGGAATTGCCCAAAAACTATGTTTCCCTTGGATTTGGTGCAGCCAGTGAGAAATCATCCGAGTATAAATCAGAGTACCCAGCGGTAACCCTTTCCATAGCTAAGCGTAAAGGGGCCGATGCCATGAAGATTTCCGATGTGGTGTTAGAGAAAGTGGAACATTTGAAAAAGAATTTGATTCCGGATGATGTACATGTGGAAGTGACCCGTAACTATGGAGAGACTGCTTCGCAAAAGGTTTCGGAACTTTTGATGCACTTGATCGGTGCCATTATTGCGGTAACCTTTGTAGTAATGTTGGCCATGGGCTGGAGAGGTGGACTTGTGGTGTTCCTTTCGGTTCCGATCACTTTCGCCTTGACCTTGCTGAGCTACTATATGCTGGACTATACCCTGAACCGTATCACCCTGTTCGCTTTGGTGTTCGTTACGGGTATTGTGGTGGATGACTCCATCATCATTGCGGAGAACATGCACCGCCACTTTAAAATGAAACGATTACCCTTCAAGGATGCGGCATTATACGCCATCAATGAGGTAGGTAACCCGACCATTTTGGCAACCTTTACGGTAATTGCATCCGTATTGCCAATGGCCTTTGTATCTGGGTTGATGGGACCTTACATGTCCCCAATGCCTATTGGTGCGTCCATTGCCATGTTGTTGTCCTTGTTCGTAGCGTTGACCATAACCCCGTATTTGGGTTATATCTTCCTAAGGGAAAAGGATAAGAAAAAAGAGAACGAAAAAGAACCCGTTGAGATTCAGGATACGTTCATCTACAAAGCGTATGAGCGATTTGAAAAACCCTTGATCGAAAGCCGTAAAAAGAGATGGTTGTTCATCGGTATAACAGTGGTATTGCTGTTCGGTTCCGTGGCCATGTTCTTCACCAAATCGGTAGCGGTTAAAATGTTGCCTTTTGATAACAAGAACGAATTCCAGGTGGTCATAGACCTTCCCGAAGGCACTACTTTGGAACGTACTTCGGCAGTGGCCAAGGAAATAGGTGCTTATCTGTCAACCCGACCTGAAGTAGTCAACTATCAAACCTATGTGGGTACATCGGCACCTATTACCTTCAATGGTTTGGTAAGGCATTACGACTTAAGAGGTGGTAGTAATATGGCTGATATTCAAGTCAACCTTGTTGATAAGCACGATCGTAGCGAGCAGAGCCATGATATTGCCAAATTGCTCAGACCAAAAATGCAAGAATTGGGCAAAAAGTACAATGCCAATGTAAAAATTGTTGAGGTGCCACCGGGCCCTCCCGTGTTGTCTACCATTGTTGCCGAAGTATATGGCCCTGATTACAACGAGCAGATTGCTGTTGCTGATAAGGTAAAAGGCATTTTGAACAACACTACAGATGTGGTGGATGTAGATTGGATGGTGGAAGATGACCAAGTGGAATACAATTTTGAAGTGGACAAGGAAAAGGCCATGTTTTATGGAGTTACGCCACAACAAATCGTTCAGGTTATGGGAATGGCTTTTAGGGAAATGCCGATATCTCACGTTTACGATGAAAATTCCTTTGATCAGATCGGGATTGTGCTTTCCATCAGCGAAAAGGATAAATCCACTTTGGATGAAATCAAACAACTGAAAGTGGCCTCCCAACGAGGCAATATGATTTCTGTTGGGGACTTGGTGACCATCAATGAGGGCATCAAGGCAAAGAGTATCTATCGAAAAAACCAAAAACGAGTAGTGTATGTCATGTCTGATATGGCGGGTGAATTGGAAAGCCCTGTGTATGCCATTTTGGGTATGACCGACAAGTTGAACCAATTGGAATTGCCCAAAGGATACAACATGAACGAACTCTATATGGAACAGCCCCAGTTTGAGGATGACTATACCGTGAAATGGGATGGGGAATGGCAAATAACTTTGGAGGTGTTCCGTGATTTGGGCATTGCTTTCTTGGGTGTCATTGTGATCATCTACATGTTGATTGTGGGTTGGTTCCAAAACTTTAAGGCACCTATGGTGATGATGGTTGCGATTCCTTTATCCATGATCGGGATTGTACTGGGTCACTGGTTCTTGGGAGCGTTCTTTACCGCCACCTCTTTTATCGGTATGATTGCTTTGGCGGGAATCATGGTCCGGAACTCGGTATTGCTGATCGACTTTATCAACCTAAGGTTGAATGAGGGTATTCCGTTGAAACAAGCGGTAATCGAGGCCGGAGCGGTCCGTACCACACCTATTTTGTTAACAGCAGGAACTGTTGTGATTGGAGCTTTTGTGATCTTGTTCGACCCCATTTTCCAGGGATTGGCCATTTCACTTATGGGAGGAACCATAGTATCGACCATATTGACCCTTTTGGTGGTGCCATTGGTATATTATATGATTGAACGTAAAAACTACAATTAGCATGAAATCGAAATGACTAAAAGAATCTTTTGACATACAGTGCAATGATTCTTTTAGTCATCAAAGATTCCATGTGATCATAGAAAAACAATAAAAATTAACACATGAAAATGATCATTGTTACCACGGTGGAGGAGTACAAAAAAGAGGTCCTCAAGATTTTTAAGAAAGCCGGTATCGAAAGCTTTAGTGGTTCGGACATTGATGGATATAAAAGCGCATCGCCCTTGTTGTACACCAGTAGCTGGTTTCCAAGTGAAAAGGGTGGTGCGGCATCCAATCTGTTTTTCTCTTTCTGCGAAGAGGAGAAAGTCACAGAGGTCTTCAAACTATTAAAAGAATTCAATTCGGACAGTGAAACCACAAACCCGATCAGGGCGGTAGAGCTTCCCGTTCAAAGAACAGTTTAAAAGAAATATATGAGAAATAGAATCGTAAGAGGAGTCGCTGGCACCTTTATCTTGATAAGTTTGGCCTTGGCCATTTATGTGAATATCAATTGGTTATGGTTTACGGCTTTTGTTGGTGCCAATTTGTTGCAATCATCCTTGACCAAATGGTGTCTGTTGGAAGACATCCTAAAAAAATTCGGGGTTTCCGATTCCGATAAAAATTGTTGTTAAGCGGTAACTAAGTTTGAAATTCAAAGCATTTTCTCCATTTTTGTCTAAAATCCGAGAAAATGCTTTATCAACCTTGGCCCTGGTACATTGCCGGGCCCCTCATTGCCTTGGTCATGGCTGTTTTGATCCTGATGGGCAAACGCTTTGGCATGTCCTCCAACCTAGAGACGTTCTGTTCAATAGGTGGCGCCGGTAAGTTCACGGATTATTTCAAGGTGGACCTAAAATCCCGTAGATGGAACCTTTTGGTCGTATTGGGTTCGGTCATTGGGGGATTTTTAGGCGCCCGTGTGTTATCGCCCAATCCTGCTGTTCAAATTTCCGAAAAGACCGTAGCCAAGTTGAACGAACTTGGTTTTGAAAGCTCAGGGACCGCCTATTTGCCGACGGAATTGTTCAGTTTGGAAGCTTTGGCACATCCAACCGTTTGGATACTACTTTTGGTGGCCGGATTTCTGGTCGGTTTCGGAACCAGATACGCCGGAGGTTGTACTTCGGGCCATGCCATTTCGGGCTTGAGCAATCTTCAGCGCCCTTCGTTGATTGCAGTGATCGGCTTTTTTATTGGTGGACTGATTATGGTCCATATTATTTTCCCCTTAATCTTTGGATCATGAAAAGTGTATTGTACATCATCGTAGGTACCTTTTTAGGGGTGATCCTTTACAAATCGGAAGCCGCTTCTTGGTTCCGCATTTATGAAATGTTCCAGTTCGATTCGTTCCACATGTACGGCATTATTGGTTCTGCATTGGCGGTTGGCATTGTTTTGGTCCAATGGATCAAAAGATCCAAGGTAAAGTCCTTTTTTGGGGAACCGATCAATATTCAGGACAAGGAAAGGTCTTTCACCCGATACATCATCGGGGGAACTCTTTTCGGTTTGGGCTGGGCCTTGGGCGGCGCATGTCCTGGACCCATGTACATTTTGGCCGGAGCAGGATATTGGCCCATTCTCATCGTTCTTTTTGGTGCAGTAATGGGAGCCTTTATTTATGGAATTTTGAGGGATAAATTGCCCCATTAAGGTTTTCTCAACGGGATATTTGGTCAGAACAACGATTTTGGAAGGTTTGTTGGGGGCATCCGTATAGCTTTGTCGGTCCCAATCTTACTTAAATGTCCCATAATGAAATTAACCACGTGCATTATAGATGATGATCTGGTGTCGCAGTTTGCCACACGTTATTGTATCCAACAATCCCCGGGAGATTTTGATATCATTACCTGTTCCAGTGGCGAAGAGGGTTTAAAGTCCTGCTTGGACTTTGCCGAGGAGCATAACAGGTTGCCCGATATTATCTTTCTGGATTTGGTGATGGATGGTATGAACGGATGGGACTTCCTCGAAAATTTCCAGAACATGTTCCACGATCATCCACTACCCAGTGTATATGTACTTTCGGCATTTACCAACACCAGCGACCGAATCATTGCAAAAGGCCATCAATTGATTGCGGGTTATGTGGATAAACCTTTGTCACGATCCTACCTGCAAAAGATATTGGTGGAGGAAGAAAAGAAGCGAACGGTGAGTTAAAGCTTTTTCCTTGAGGTAAAATATACTGAAATAGGATAAAGTTTTTCAAAAAAGCATATTTTTGCAATCCATTTTAGGAATGGCCTCGTAGTTCAATGGATAGAATAGAAGTTTCCTAAACTTTAGATGCAAGTTCGATTCTTGCCGAGGCTACTTTTTGACTTCCGAATGATTCATCTGATGGAATTCCTAGAGGAGATTCTAAAAATCAATTATCATTCGCATTTTCCTTTCTTTTTGGCTCATAATAAATAGCTTCTAAAACATTGTAAAAGCAAAGCTTCAAAACCGTTGGGATATTTCGCCTGCATTCTTCGTATGGCCATTTACAGTGCAGTTTGTGACATTTCACTTGTTGCAAAAATTTGAATGACCATTTTTCTTTTAGAAGGAATCAGAATTCTTGGTAAACGGAAAAATCCTACATTTATAGAAATACAAAAAATCACGGTATAGATCTTGCTGAAAGGAAGATAATATCATGTCATTTTTCATGATCTTCTTAAACGAATAGTATAAATATTCAATATTAATGGTATTCCGAATTAACATTATAATTGTTTTCTCCCTTTTTTTGAAGCTATCCTTTTTTTCTTATGGGCAGGAGCCTGTTACTAAAAGCAACGTAGATATTCCCTTGCTTGAAAATATACATCTACAGCTAAACAAAACAGCATTTTTTAATGGAGAACATTTATGGTTTCAGGCTTATGTACAAGATGGACTTCAGGAATTGCCTTCTTCAACTACCACGAACTTGCATGTTGGTATTTTTTCAGAAGATGGAAAAATGATTGCAAAAAAAATGTTTTTGGTGGACAATGGTATCAGCAGCGGAGATTTTAAAATTGATTCCACTTTTGTGAAGGATTCCTATACGCTAATGGCATGGACCAACTACATGAAAAATTTTGAGGCTTCCACTCCTTTTGTTCAAAACATTACATTGATTGGGAACGAAAAGCCAACTCCTGAAATCAAAAAAGAGGGCATTACCATTTTAATTCATCCTGAAGGGCAACATATTATCGCGGATGCTTATAATAATGTGGGGTTGATGATCTATGATGAGGCTCGAAATCCTGTAAAAACTGATGGAATACAATTGGTGACGGAAGAAGGCACAGAAATCCAGTCAAATATTCAAACCAATGAGTTGGGGCAAGGTAGATTCGGTTTCATTGCAGATGCCAACGCATCCTATTTTCTAAAAATCAAAGATGTTAATGGTCAGTGGATCACAAAGAAGCTTGAAAGTAAACTTCAAGAAGGATTTGGTATAAGCGTAGACAACATGGCCGAAGATGTTGTTGTTCTTAGTCCTAAATGGTCGGATCATGCATTGGATTCAATAAATGGCTCAAAAATTACAATGGCTATTTTTAACCTTAACAATGTTCCATTCATTCATCAGTATGAGCTCGATAGAGACAAAAATGCCATCTCTGTAAATCGAAATCAAATCCCAATTGGAATAAATACAGCTGTGATTTTGGATGAAAAAATGAAACCGCTCTCACAGCGTATGTTCTTCAATAAACGTTCAACTAGTACAATGGTCCATTCAGTAGAGGTGAGCTATTGCCTGACCAAAAATCAAGATTCCCTGCAGTTGGATCTGATACTGCCTGAAGGAATGACGATGGCTAATTTAAGCATGTCGGTGCTTCCCGCTGAATCAAGTGCATATTTGCCAAACAATTCTATTGGTTCCTCATTTTTGGTACAGCCTTACCTCAAGCAGCAGTTTGTTGATGGCAACTATTTTTTTGAAGGGACAAAACGTTCAAAGGATTTTCAGTTGGATACAAGGTTGCTAATGGAGGGCACAGATAAGTTGAATTGGAATATTAGGGGGGATAATATCCAAAATCCGCTCTTTGAATTGGAAAATAACATTGCTATCAAGGGGAAGATTTTAGATGCGGATACAAGCATTGAAATGCAGGTTTCATTAATGTCCCAATCATTTGGCACCGTCAATCTTTTTGATCTTTCCTCCGATAAGAGTTTCCAAGGCAACCTTCCAGTTTTTGAGGGTGATTCTATTTTGATCAGTGTTCTGAGCAATAAGGGAAAACTTAGAATGCCAAAAGCGGAACTCTATTTTAACAATGACCAGGACTCCTATGATTACAACAATTGGTTAAGCATTGTAAATAAGGTTGGAAAGCAACCTGTACAATTGGATACGGATGAAAATATGGCTCTAACGGATAGGACCATATCTCTGGACGAAGTTGTGGTTTCGGAAAAGGCGAAGGAGATCAAAAAATATCAAATAACGGCAAACACCGAAATACGGATTATTGATGAAGCAGCTTTAAAACGATACACTTTTGAAAGTTATATCCGCATGTTGGGCTTTAGGATACTTCCAAATTATGTTAAAGGGGAAGGCGGTATCAATATTTATATTTCCAACCCTCCTGGATTGCAACAAGTGCCGGTATTTATTGATGGCATGTCGAGCAGTCCTGGAGATCTAATTTCTAGGCCTCTTTCGTCCATAAAATCAGTTGTTTACAACAAAAGTAGGCCAACACCTTTCATTTCGATGTATTTGCGAAACAACTATGATCGATTGTACGGCAGAGGAGGGAAATTTTTAAGTTTGAAAATACCAAATGGATTCAGTCGAACACAAGACTATTTTACTCCAAATTATCCTGATTACAGTTCCTTTTTATATAAAAAGTACGGTGCAATTTGGTGGGAAAGTCTACTTGGGGTCAACTCAGAGGTACCCTACTCAATCATTGTGCCTTTAAATGATCAGAAAGAGGTGAAGGTCATTGTTGAAGGTATGTCCGCCGATGGACATTTGTACCATACTGAACTAATTTGTAGTCCTTTTGACTATAAATATTCAGCTCATTAGGCTTGGCTTTCCGGTTGCCCAAATTTGGGTGAATATTGCATCAATATGATTGGAAATGGCAAAAAAAGTAACACAGTATCCGAACAGTTCGTTTACAGTTTCAAAGAAAAACTTTTCGAGAAATCAAAGCAATATTTAACCAATGATGTCAACTTAAAATTCAAAAAAACAATGGTCCAAATGATTGGCTTTAGCTAAAAAGGCGTATGAATTTCTTATTGGCCATGAGAACAATGGAACAAATAGCGATAAGAAAAAACACGGCCCCAAGGACAACATGTAAAAGGGAGAGGGAGTGATGGTAATATTTGCTCAAGCCATATCCCGTGATACTGCCGTAAAGGATAATGGTATGGAGAATATAAATGGACAATGTATTCCGACCAATATCAAGAAAAATCTTCTGGTTCAGAATGTTTCTCAAGCAAATGAAAATGGCAAAAACAGAAAGAACCACGCCCAAACGAGCAAAAAGGTAGCTGTCGTCAAGTGCGGTATGAAAAAACTGGATATCGATCAGATTACCAAGATACTTTACAAAACCATAGGAGTGAAAGATCAGTAGTGCCCCAATGGACAAGGTTATTAAAATTGCCTTCAAGTAGAACCTCTTTTTGCTGAGATGAATATGGAAGAACCCGGAAATACATGCCCCGGTCGTTGCAAAACCAAACCAGGGTACAATGGTAAAAACGGAACCGTTATCACGTGTAATATAATTGGAGAGCCAATCGGGCAATACACCAAAATCCCATAGTTCAAATGTGGCGTTTGACAGGAAAAGTAAAATGGTAATGGAACCTAACAAAATCAGGAACACATACTTATTGAACCTAAATGTCATCAAATAAAGAGCAATAATCAATAACATGGAGAGTCCCAGACATTGGAGTACATGGACGATATCGAAATCAGGGTTAGCGGAACCGTTAAACAATTTATCTAACCGGACCTGCAACAAATAACCGATGAAAATGAGGAGAACACCTCTCTTTATTCCCTTCTTTACACGTGGATTTGACCATCCCATATCATATTTCTTGAAGAGCAAATAAGTGAAAATAAATCCCGATACGGTAAAGAAGACAGGAGCAGTCACCCCTCTAAGATATGCCCAAATGAAATAGATGTAACTGTCTTCTTCACGATATCTGTCTGCCAATAATGCGGACACAAAATGTCCCTGAAGCATCATTAAAATGGCCCAGGCGCGAAGGGCATCAATAAAGTATAGCCTTTCCGTTCCTGATCGATCATGTGGAGAAGTTGTTATATGGTTTTTCAAGGGGAATTTGTTTTATCCATTTCAAGGGGCATGGGTTGCTAGAAATACGTAATTATTGGACAATCGGACTATTCATCATACTTTTAATGAAAGGTACTTTCAAATTCTTTGATGTACAGGAAAGGTACAATTATGTTATGTAAACGTTTGAATAAAAATTTAAGATCGAATAAACAATCAATACTTTGACCATACCCTTCGAGCCTTCCCTTTTCGGAATTAAGATCAATGTCCATCTCATACTGGAATATCTGGCTTTCTTTATTGGGTTCAGGTATTATGTAAGTTTACGAAGGTCGTCCAAAGACAACATATCCAACGGAAATAGGCTTTCGATCATACTTGGGGCCATTGTTGGAGCCTTTATGGGTTCAAGACTTATGGGATTTTTGGAAAATCCATTGATCCCAATGAACACCGATAATCTGTTGCAGTTGCTCAACACAAAGTCAATAATGGGAGGTTTGTTTGGCGGATTGATCGGAGTTGAATTATCAAAAAAAATAATAGGTGAAAAACAATCCTCGGGCGACCTATTCACTTTTCCGATTATCGTAGGAATACTTATTGGCCGTTTAGGTTGTTTTTTAAGTGGCACCAACGAATTTACCTATGGTAAGGAAACCCGTTTTTTTACAGGGATGAACTTAGGAGATGGGGTGTTACGACATCCAACCTCCCTTTATGAAATGGTATTTTTAATACTACTGTTCGTCCTTTTGAAGCGATTTTCGAATTACCTTGAAAAGGAAAATGGATTACTGTTCAAGGTTTTTATGCTGGCATACTTTGGATTTCGTTTCTTTATAGAGTTCCTGAAACCCAATGTTTTTTATGTTTTGGGATTGAGCAGTATTCAATGGCTTTGTGTAGTGTGCTGGATGTATTACCTGCCCACGTTAAATAAATTGGTGAGAAATGCCTACTAGAAAATATACCTATTACGATTATACCATCAGCCTGTGCCCTGACTGCCTAAAGCGGATTGATGCCAAGATTGTATTTGAAGACGGAAAGGTCTACATGCTGAAAAGATGTCCGGAACACGGCAACTCAAAAGTTTTACTGGCCGATGATATTGAGTATTATAAAAACATTAGAAACTACAACAAGCCTTCCGAAACGCCCTATAAGTTCAATACAAAGACCCATTATGGATGTCCGTATGACTGTGGGCTTTGTCCGGATCACGAGCAACATTCTTGCCTAACCATTATTGAAATAACGGACCGATGTAACCTCACATGCCCCACGTGCTATGCCGGTTCTTCCCCAACCTATGGAAGACATCGAACTTTTGAAGAAGTGAAAACCATGTTGGATACCATTGTGGCAAATGAAAAGGAGCCGGATGTGGTGCAGATCAGCGGGGGTGAACCCACCATACACCCTCAATTTTATGAAATCCTGGATTATGCCAAAACCCTGCCCATCAAGCATATTATGGTAAACACCAATGGGTTGGCAATTGCAAAGGATTTTGAATTTGCGAAGCGGTTAAAAAAATACTCGCCCGACTTTGAAATTTATTTGCAATTTGATTCCTTCGAAGAAGATGCCTTGGTAACGTTGCGAGGAGCAAATCTGAAGAAAATTAGGGAGAAGGCCATTGACCATTTAAACCAACTCAATCTTTCAACCACCTTGGTAGTTACTCTTCAAAAAGGGTTGAACGATCATGAGATGGGAAAGGTGATCGACTATGCCCTTCAACAAAAATGTGTTAGGGGCGTTACGTTTCAACCTACACAAATTGCGGGCAGACTGGATAACTTCGATGCGGAAAAAGATAGGATTACCCTAACGGAAGTGAGACGGAAGATACTGGAGCAAACACCGATTTTCACCGCTGATGATTTAATACCCGTACCCTGCAATCCTGATGCGCTTGTAATGGGTTATGTATTAAAACTGGATGGCAACAACATTCCACTAACAAGATATGTGAACCCGGCCGATTTGCTGGACAATGGCAAAAATACCATTGTGTATGAGCAAGATGAGGCCTTACATCAAAAAATGTTCGAAATATTCAGCACTGGGACCTCCACGGACAAAGCATCGTCCAAATTGCACAGTTTACTTTGTTGCCTTCCCTTTGTGGAGGCACCCAATCTTGGGTATGACAATTTGTTCAGGATAATCATCATGCAATTTATTGATGCACATAACTTTGATGTAAGGGCGATTAAAAAATCGTGTGTCCATATCGTTAACAAGGACAATAAAATAATTCCCTTTGAAACCATGAACCTATTTTATAGGGATGACAAAGTGGAATACTTGGAAAAACTTAAGGAAAGTGCAGTTTAAACTTTCAACCCATGGATGAAATAATGATACTATTGTTGTTCTTGTTGTTGATCGCGTATTGGTTGACCCCGATCATATTGTTCATCATTGGCATTGTAAAACTGAAGTCGAAACCAAAAACCGCAAAAATCCTTTTTATTGTTGCAGCGGTCATGTTGGTGGTTGGTTTTGGAGTTTGTGGTGCGATGTTGTCTTAAATTGGGAGTATACCAAACTATTCCGCAACCTTTTGTTTTAAAATCAATCAATTATTCGGTTTGCCTGATCTTGAAATGACGGAAGACAAATCAATCATAAGAGTTCGCAAATCGTCAACATTTTGAAATCAAAAAGTGGAAACCCTAGTAAATATAGGGGTTCGGATATATTGTTCGATTCTTGCCGAGGCTGCTTTTCTACAACTGATCCAAAGCAATAAAATAATGTTTTCGTAATTGGTGAGCATCACCCTTAGTATCATATAGAAAAAGGAATTTCTGTTCCGATTTTCATTGGCTTTTTGGTCATGGGATGCATAAATTCCACCTGTTGCGCATGCAAACAAAGTCGCTCTGACGGGGTGCCATATAAATTATCCCCAACTATTGGCGCATGTAGTCCCGATTTATGAGCACAGTGCACCCGCAATTGATGCGAACGTCCCGTTACAGGATTCAATTTGATCAAAGTTCGAGTGGCTGTTTTTTGTATCACTTCATAAAGTGTCAATGCCGGTCTGCCATGCTCATAATGTACCATTTGCATGGGCCTGTTGTGAATATCCAACACAAGGGGGAGCTCAATTTGTCCCGATGTTTCCTCAATGGGTTTTTCCAGTATCGCATAATAGGTTTTGTGAATGGTCCGCTCCAAGAATTGCTGTTGGAGCAACTTGTGCGCTTTTTTGGAAAGGGCAACGATCATGATCCCCGAGGTATCTTGATCCAACCGATGTACGATCATTGGGCCGTTGGCATTGGCATATTTTTCCAGTATACGGGCCTTGACCGAATCCTTTATGTGCCTTCCTGGGACGGACAACATGCCGGCAGGTTTGTTCACGACCACCAAATGTTCGTCCTCAAAAAGAACTTCCAGTTTCTTTCCTGCTCCAAAATTTTCCAACAAGGGGTTTGGTTTTACGGGAATTCCTTTGAGCATATGCGCCAAAATAGGGCGGCATTTACCTTTGCAGGCAGGGTAAAACTTACCATGTTCCCTTATCTCCGAATTGGGTGAAGGCCCCCACCAAAACTCAGCCAGTGCCACGGGTTTCATTCCTTGTTGAAAGGCATACTGAAAAAGTTTTGGCGCAGCACATTCCCCAGCTCCGGCTGGTGGCACATCTATCCCAAAATCGGTAAAGACCGTCTTAACATCTTTCCCTTCTCCGACACTGTTCAAAAAAATGAAGGATTTAAAAATGGCACCCTGTAGCTCTATGGACTTGGCTTTGCGCTGGGTTTTCAGCGCTTCAATGCGTGCATGGAACTCTCCATATGCTGCTATTGCCTTCTCTAGCCTCAAGTTCTCTGAACGGGTAAAACGTCTCAGGTCCATTCCTTCATTGGCTCCTTGATTTGCCAATTCTTCTAGGAGTTTCTGGCGTTCTTTTTCAGGAAGTTGAATGGACTCTTTTCTAAGTCTGTCCCGTTCCGATTTGCCCTTTTTTGCCGCTTTCTTGGCGGCCAGAATATTTTCCTTGGTCTCTTCGGTGATTTTTTTTAATTGCTGCTCTGCATTGATGAACCCATCACTTTCTTCCAACGCAATAACTTCTTTGTTAATGGCATTGATGGTGGCCATTTCCGGAAAATCCTCTCCTTTTGGTAATTGATGAACGGGAGGTACAAAGGGCAATATTTCCAGTTCAGGTTGTAGCTCCCCCGAATAGGCACTGAGATATCCAAGGCCACCACCTTTGGGTTGAACCACAAGCACGCCCAACATACGTCCGGTTGGTTGATCCACCAATTCCGGTAGATTTTGTTTCAATCTATTTTGAAGGTCTTGCGCCGCTTTTTTGGCAATGGCAATCGGTGTATAAAAATGGGGATATTCAAATGAATCGGGAAGTGGGTCCTGTTCATTCGTTGTCAAATAAACTATTTTGGATTCTTCTAAAGGTGAACCAGTTGCCAATACCCGTTAATTTTCTAGCTGATTACATGTCCTGCATGGACTTGATCATTCTTGCAAATTTACACCTCTTCTGTGGATAAGCTATTTTTGGGTTTAAAAGTAAGACTTGACTTTTACAGAGACACCATTTCTAACATAAACTAGGTCGGTAATTCAACTATTTTCGGAAAAGCATAGAAATGGCAAGATGGAACTTGAATACCATTTTCTGATGTTAATTGAATATATTTACTACACCGAACCCTACTCAAAACGTGATTGCTATGAAACGTTTGTATAGAATTGTACTATTCCTTTTAATTCTATTCCCCTTTTCAAATCAGGCCCAAAAAGTGGAGCCTAAGGATGTTGTATTGCTTGTAAATAAGTTTAAAAAGGACATCCGTGGCCCATACAAGGACATTCGATGGTTCTGTACCGATGGAAGTATCCGTGCCCCAAAAGATCCTTGTCCAGATGAAATTGGACCAGGGGTGCAGCATGCCCGCTACAAGGATGAGGTTGAAGCCTTGGGTAAATCCAATCATATTTATTTGGGCCAGATTTTGGCCTATACTGATCAAGAACCTTTCTGGGATGTTGCCAATGACCATTCCCGATTGAAGCAGTACCAACTCGACAAATATTTAAGAAGTGTGGACAATGGTTGGATCAACCAAAAGGGACAATATTATCGGGGCGCCATCCAATCCGAAGATGAGGAAGCATGGGGCATCGAATTTTACAAATGGCTTTTGGCAGATGATGAGGTCCTGAAGAATGAGTTTTTCCTGGTGCGCCAATCATTGAAGGATATTCCGCATAATGGGGACGATAACGTGGCCCAGAAAATGCGGAGTGAGTCCAAAGTGATTTCTGACCTGTACGAACCTTTCATGGATCTCAGGACAAAAATCCACAGCCAACCCGAAGAAGGCGATATCCAAAAAGTGCTGCAGTTCAAGCAAAAACATAGTGCCAAGTTAACAACGGATCTGTCCAAAAAACTGGATGAACTGGTAGCCACTATGAGGGAATTCCACAAGCCAGTGGATATTTCCGCACTTCCCAAAAGAGCCTTGCTCACAAAAGG
Source organism: Allomuricauda sp. M10 (assembly GCF_020782875.1). Lineage (GTDB taxonomy): Bacteria > Bacteroidota > Bacteroidia > Flavobacteriales > Flavobacteriaceae > Flagellimonas. The sequence continues at coordinate 142,000 of NZ_JAJGBN010000006.1, forward strand.
CACTCCACTGGGAAAGGCTATCGAAAGCTTTGCTTCCAACAAGGAATTGATGGGAAATCCAAAACTGTTGATGGAACAGGCATCCCAATTGTTGTTCGATATCCGAAATGGACTTTTAGAGGAGAAGCGACCCATGGCCAGGTTGCAATTGCTGGATGTATCCTTAAAATTGGAAGAGATCGTTTTTAAAAGCTCACCCGATTACCAGCCTGAAAACTTAAAGGAACTGCTACATAAAATCTGCTATTTGGGGATGGCCGTTACAGGTTCTGGGTACTTGGAGCAATGGGAATGGGACCAATTGGCAAGCTACCTTACCAACTATGAGGCGAATGAACGCTCATTGGGCGAATTGACCGAAGTATTGAATCGCGCCCGATCAGCAGTGGAATGGAGTGCGGCCATGGTTAAGGCCAATTATGATGCAATCGTAAAGGAATATGTTGCTTTTGAACCGCTTACCGCCGGGTTTGTAGATGACAAGATAAGAGGGTCAGTGGCCCTGCATTTGGGTCAAAGTGTGGGGGAATTGGGAAATCTCATTTCTGCCGAATCCCAATTGGCCAATAAAGTCATGGACATTCAAAACCAGAGTACCATTCGTGGTCTTAACCCTGGCTATGCCTTTGGGGAATTGGTGGTAGTAGGAGGCAGTTCGGATGATATTGAGGTGTCTTCGGACAAGATCTATGTGTTCCAACGGCCCCCATCCGATCTAAAACCGGTTGCAGGAATTGCCACGGTTGCTGAAGGTAATATGGTCTCACACGTGCAATTGTTGGCCCGTAACCTCGGAATTCCAAACGCGGCATTGTCGGACCAAAACCTTCAAGATCTTAAAAAATATGACGGTTCAAGAGTGTTTTATGCTGTTTCCAACAAAGGAAATGTGATTTTGAAACCCGAAAGCCAAATGACGAAGGATGAGTTGGCCCTTTTCGAAAAAAAGGAACGAAAGGAGGAACGCATCGAAGTGCCCATTCAACAGATTCGTTTGGATGAAAACAAGGTGCTGAATATGCGGGATGTGGATGCCGATGATTCTGGAAAAATATGTGGCCCCAAGGCAGCCAACCTTGGCCAGCTTAAAAAGATGTTCCCTGAAAAAGTTGTGGAAGGTTTGGTAATTCCCTTTGGGATTTTCAGAACACACATGGACCAAAAAATGCCCGATCAAGAGGGATCCTATTGGAATTTCCTGACCAAAATGTTCGAAGAGGCGAATCGCCAGTTGGCTTCCGGTATTTCGGAAAAGGAAGTGCAAAATTATCAATTACGTCAATTGGAAATCTTGAGGGATGCCATCAAAAAAATGCCGCTTCGGGACGACTTTATCGATCAATTGGAAACAGGATTCAAAAACGTTCTGGGTTCCGAATTGGATTCCGTCCCCGTGTTTCTGCGCAGCGATACCAATATGGAGGATTTGAAGGATTTTACCGGTGCCGGACTCAACCTTACCATTTTCAATTCGGTGGAAAGGGAAAAGATACTGGAAGGAATCAAAGATGTTTGGGCATCTCCATATACAGAACGCAGTTTTAAATGGCGCCAAAAATATTTGTTGAACCCCGAAAACGTGTTTCCATCCATTTTGGTCATTCCAAGTGTGGATGTGGATTATTCGGGCGTATTGATCACCAAGGGCATCAGTATGGGCACCGATAAGGACCTGACGGTAGCCTTTAGTAGGGGAGCTGGCGGTGCTGTGGATGGACAGGCTGCGGAACAATATCTCATCAAAGATGAGGGAGGGTACACTTTATTGGCCCCGGCGCGGGAACGTTTTTACAACGGATTGCCCAAAACGGGAGGCACCGAAAAGAAGAAAGCCACCTTTCAAGAGCGTGTGCTGAACGAGCGAAACATCAATGAGATTAGAGAATTGGCCCATCAGATTCGGGACCGTGTTCCAAAAGAAACGCATTCGGATTATCAAGGGGCCTATGACGTAGAATTGGGCTTTAAGGACAACAAACTTTGGCTGTTCCAGATCAGGCCTTTTGTGGAGAATAAAAAAGCGTTGGGGTCTACGTATTTGGAATCCATCACGCCAAAGATCGACCTGACCAAACGAATTTCACTATCCAAAAAATCTAGATGAAAAAGATTATTGCACTCGGCATATTGGGGTTAATAGGATTGGGTTTCACCGAGTTTGTGGAATATCCCATCGATGGTTATGAGCGAACGGGGATCAAAAGGCTTAAAAGGCTCGAAATGGTTAAAAATGGGGAGTTGAAAGATACTTCACCTTTGCCCGAGGGCGCCAAAAAATCATGGGAAGACATTCAATTGAACCTCCTTTCCAGAAAAGCGGACAGTGTGGGCAGTTTTTTTGTGGTGGATGAAACGTTTCAAAAGGATATCAACGGTTTATTCCGAGGATTGGATAAAAGTTATTCCCTGACGATTCTCGATATTTCCGAACCGGATAGCATTCGGTATGCGGAACGCAACAAAACCTTGGGCTACCAACCGGGAAGTGTGGGCAAGTTGGCGGTGTTGACGGCCCTTTTTGATCAATTGGCCAAAATTTACCCCGATTCCTTTGAGCTACGAACTCAATTGCTGAAAAATAAGGTGGTGAAAGCTGGGGTATGGGGACTAACAGACGAGCATACCATTCCCATTTTTAATGTAGAGAAGAACACTTTGGTAAAACGCCAGGTCATCGCTAGTGATGTGTTCAGTTTGTACGAATGGGCCGATCATATGCTTTCTGTGAGCAACAATGGTGCAGCTAGTATTGTGTGGCGGGAAGCCCTTTTAATGGCTGCTTTTGGCGAAAAATACCCTGATCTTACCGAGGAGGAGGCCATGGCCTATTTTAAGGAAACGCCTAAAAAAGACCTCACCGATCTGGCCAACGATGTGGTCAATCTACCCCTTCGCAATTTGGGCATTACTTCTGATGAATGGCGGTTGGGCAGTTTCTTTACCGGTGGGGCCAATACCTATGTGGGCGATAAAGGTGGAAGCATCGGTACGCCCTATGGATTGATGAAATTTTTGATCCAATTGGAACAAGGCAATGTTATTGATGAGGCCAGTAGTCTGGAAATGAAACGGTTGATGTATATGACGGATAGAAGAATCCGTTATGCACAATCCCCTGCATTGAAGGATGCAGCTGTTTATTTTAAATCGGGAAGCTTGTACAAGTGCGATAGAACCAAGGGCGAAGAATGTGGAAAGTACATGGGCAACGTACAAAATTTCATGAACTCTGTCATCATTGTAGAACATCCGGACAATTGTAGGTATATGGTGGTTTTGATGACCAACGTACTGCGGAAGAATTCAGCCTCAGATCATATGTACTTGGCCTCGGCCATTGATAAGATTGTTAGGAAGGGTTGATCTCTGTCAAAGCGTTTTGGGCAAAATCCCTTATTTTTTGGTTTTCGTCCGAAGTGAATCTTTTCAATAAAGGTTCGTATTTGCTTTCCTTTTGCTTACCGATGAGATAGAGCACTGCCAGTTTTAAGTTCACGTCCGGCATCTGAAGCAATTGCTCAAAGCATTCCATTTCAGATGGAATATTGTGTTTGATTTTCTGGATTGCTTCCTCCGATGAAAAATCCATGGTGGCTTCTTCAATGATGGGCAGTAATTTTTGCTTTAAGTTTCCGGTCAATAGGTTATCCAAAAATTCAATGGATTTGTTTCGCGCCTCTTGCTTGGGGCTCAAAAGTCCCAAATAGGCATTCTGTACATCTTCTTGTACATATTTTAATCCCAAGAGCTTAAAAATTCGCTCAAGACCGGCATCCAATCGTCGTTCCAAAAGTTCCAAAAGCGTAGCCCTGGCATCCCTTTCCTCTATATCGATTCCTGCCCCCGACTTTTTCCTGTTGCGGTATGAAATGATGATTTGCGTATGCATGGCTGATAGGGTCTGGTGGTACAAGCTACATTCATCAAAAACCTTGGAAGCCACTTTAAAACGGTTGAAACGCAGGGTGGGGCGTTCTTTTCTGATATCGCTGAGGGCACGGACCACTTCCAACCGGATGCTGAGATCCACATCATCAAAAAGCTGGAAAAGACAATGCACGGCCTCTTTCGATTTAAAAGATTTAATGACCAAGGGCACAAAGCGGCATATTTCCAGTTCAATGGACCTTTCGCTGACTTGTGAAACCAAAATGGGCAAAATGCCCGGGCCATAGTTGTTCAATGCTTCGATCACGATTGGACGATAGGATTTATGAGGCAACAAGTGCAGCAATTTGTCTATGAACATCGGATGCATGCTGATACCTGCCGCGGTGATGGCCGCTTTTTTCAAAACTTCGTCCTGATTGTCCAAACCTTCCATGATCACGTGATACAACTGCGGGTAGCCAGAGGCGCCAACGGCTTTTAATACAAGTGGATTGATGGGGTTTTCGGTATAGGATAAACGTTTTTCCAGCCTTTCTTCAAGATTATGGTTCGTCCTCAAGGTCATATTGCCGGCACTTTCCCTTGCCAAACAGAATAGGGCCGTGTCCCGGACCAAGGCATTTTCAGAATCCAGAAACTGGTCAAAGACATATTCTTCCTTATGATCGGAATGCAACAAGAGATATTCAAAAGTGGCCAAAGTGAGGTCTTCGTCCCCATATGTCAACAATTCGTTGATCTGAACCACCATGGAAGAGCTGTTCAAAAAATACAGGTTGCGCATGGCAGCGGCCTTTACTTTTAGAGATGGATGGTCCAGCAACCGCAATACATCACTGGTGAATCGTCTGTCGTTAATTTCCATCAACTTGGTGAGCATGAACAAAATTTGTTCTTCGCTACCAGATGAGAAGACACTTTTCATGCCCTCTACCGCGGAGACATTTTTGGCTTTTGACACGGATGCGTTCTTGTCCTTAGCGGTAGCCGATTCCAAATTGTTTTTGAAGGTGGCGTAGTATTCCTTCCGTAATACCCCGATGAAAAAAATCCATACCAACACCAAACCGATGATCAAAAGGGTCACGCTCAACGTGCCCAATTCCAGTCCATTTACGAAGAAAACCAGCAAAAGACCAGCAAAACCAGTTGCAATACTGTCCACCACCACATCGATGAACGATTTGGTCCGGTTCTTCAGTTCGAATGGAAGGGGCAAGGCCAACAATTCAGAGGCGCTTTTATTGATGGACTGTTTCATGATCCCATCCATGGCCTTTATGGCCACAATGGCCGAAAGCTCTGGAAGAAAGAGGAAAAAAACGGCTCCAAATAGAATGCCTAATGGTAATAACAATAGTGAGAACCCAACACCCCAAATGCCTACGATCCGATGCGTTAAAAACAACTGCACGGCCAAGGAAAGCAGGTTGAAGGTAGAGAACCAGAATGCAAAAAACGAAGTAAGTTCCTCAGGATCTTCAATGGATTTGGCCGCAAAATCGCTGAAAAGGTAATCCACAAGTTTGGCCACCAACACCCCAACGGCCACAGTTAATGCCATATAGGTAAGGTGTCTCGACTTTTTGATGAGTTTATAAGGATGTCCATCGGTAAGAGAGATCCTTTTTTTCTGTTTGAACTCATCCAGTTTGTTTACACGCAATCTCCAAATATATCGGAGCAAGGGAAAACAACCCATCAACAAAACAGCGGCGATAAAGATCATGGCATCGTTGCCAAAAAGGGGAGCAAATATGGAAGTCAGGTATCCACCGAAAATACCCCCCAAAATGGCCCCGGAACCAATAAATCCAAATAGTCTTTTGGCATCCCTGACATTGTAGACCAGGTTGGCCAAAACCCAAAACTGCGAAGCGGACAACACCGCATAGATCGATACCCATATGTAGAAGAAAAACAGCAGGTAGGTGTTCATCAACCCAAAAATCAAAAGAAAGCCAAGGGCGATCAAAATGATGATTGAGGTGGAAAGGGTAGTTTTTATGATGCGGTTCAATTCGAACTTGGCAAGTATCTTGGTATAGAACATGGAACTTGCCACTGCGGTAAGGGCCACTAAAATATAGGCCAAGGACAATTTTTCGGCACCGAGCTCGGAAAGGAACAGAGCATTGATGGTCGGTTTAATGATCAACAATACCGAAATGATCAGAAAAATATAGCAGAACATAAAAAGGGAGATTTTGTATTCTCCCTTTCGTATATCAAAAAATTGATTTGCCAGTCTATAGATCATTGGTCAAAGTGCTATCCAATGTCTAAATTTCGGGTTTTTTCAATACTTTTTCCACAGGTTTTACCAAATTCCGGATGATTTGCTCCCCATCGGGATCATCAACAAGGGCCACCAAAATGTATCTGCGATTGGATTCTTTTCCCCAAACAAGGATGGAATCGGAGTGGAACGTTTTCCAAGAGCCCGACTTACGGAACAAGCGCGCCGTAGGGGCAATGATGTCCAAGGTGTTCACGAATTTATGGTGTAGCTCAGGGTTCTCCATGATGTTCAACATCTGCTTGGATCTTTTTTCGTTCACCAACTGGCCATTGGCCAAAAGATAATAGAACCTGCAAACCTGGGTCACCGAAGCTGCGTGGCTTAAATGTTTCAAGGGTTCCCTATTGGTGTCACCGCCTCCGCCGTAACGTTTTCCTACCCAAAGCCCGCCCCCATTTTCTTCGTCATAAAAAGCGTATTTGGGATCTGTCATTACCGATTCTATTTTGGCATACCCAACACGGTCGATCATTCGGGTGGAAGCTGCATTGTCCGACTTGCTGATCATCAACCTCATATCTTTTTTTACCTCTTGGGTCTCCACCAGCTCTCCCTTTTCAATGGCGTCCATAGCCGATAGGAGAATAGCTATTTTGGGCAAGCTTGCAGCATACATCATGTAATTGCCATTGATCCTTGCAAAGCGGACCTTTTCTGGATTGCTCAGATCCACAATGCCCACGGCCATCTTTTTTTGTGAGATCAAATGGGACCAGGTTTCATTGCTCATGATTTCCTCTTCCAAACTGTTTTGAAGGGAAGTATCCACCAACTTGGTGAGCGGCTTCATGCTTTCACTGCCCATTTTCAAGGGCAACGCTTGTTGCCCTGAAACGGATGGGATTAGTGCGGAAAAAAATAAAACAACAAAAAAGTTCCTCATCAATACAAGGGGTATAAAAAACTAGCCAAAATTATATAATCCAAAGATGCACAATGTGTTAAAAATTAAATTTTAGACGAATTGTAAACCCTAGCAATGATGCAGGCTTGGTTTCTAGATCATTGTCCCTTTTGTTAAAAAATTATCCAAACCTTGCACAAAGTTCTTCTTAATAAACGCTTTCCCTGGTATTTTTATTTTCTATCTGAATCAAAGTAAAGGCATTTTTATACCCAGTGAAATATTCCGTCCCGGACTGTAGATCTCGTACGACCGGAATCGGCTCATGTGATCTAAATATTTGTGGTCCAACAGGTTATTGGCGTTCAAGAAAAATTCCATTTTTCGGTAGTGGGTGTCCAACCCCAAATGTACCAAGGTATAACCTGAAGTCTCCATTTCATTGGAAGCCACCTGATGTTGTTCAAAACTGGTATTGGTGCCAATATTGAATGTCCATTCGGTCAATTTGCCCCAATGGTCCCATGTGATGAAGATATCGTTGTTCCATTTGGTAGGCGGCATTTGGTAGAGGTATTCGTCCTCATCGGCCAGTTTTCCTTTTAAGGAAGAAAGGGATGTTTCCAAATGTCCCCATGAAATGGCAGTTGGATGAAGGTTCAGCATAATTTCTCCTCCATAAATGTTCGCATCGCGTTGTTGAAATTCAAACAAGGGAACCAAAACTTCCGAATCCAGATTGCTGTTGGTTTCCTCGCCTGTGGGAGTGATGTAGATATAGTCGTTGATGCTATTGTAGAACAGGCTTCCTTCCAAAGAAATTTGTTTGCCTTCATAAGCAATGCTCGCGTCCCATTCGGTATTAGTCTCCTTCACAAAATCGGGGTTACCAACTTCATACCGTTGACTTTCCAGTTTTACACCGTTGGACATCAGTTCATTGAGGTTAGGAGATCGGTAGCCAGTTGCCACACTGGTTCTTAAAATCACATGTTCCATAGGCTCAAAAGCGGCTCCCAAAGAATAACTAAGGTTGTCATAAGTTCTGGAAATAGCGGGTTGGGTCACGGTTGTATTGGTGCTTTCCTCCGTATCCAGGTTCCGGTGATCATAACGGGCTCCTAGGCTTAGGTTGAAATGATCTTCTTCCCATCGGCTCACTCCAAAAAAGCCAATATCGTTAATGTCGGCATCTGGGATCAATTGCGTAGTGCCCTTATTGCCGTTCGTGTTGTTCTTGTGCATGCCCTGTGAACCCAAAATGGTATGGAAATGACCCATTTCAGGAAGCAACCATTTTACATCATAGGTGTATGATTTGAGGATCATATCCAGATACGTGTACCCTTTTTTATTTCCTGCGAGTTCCTCGTTTTCGGTACGATGGTTGTTCTGATAGCCCAAAGTGGCCTTTATGGTGGAGGCACCTGCCAAGATGGTAGTTTTGGAGATGATCCTGTGGTCTATGACGCCATGGAAAGGGGCTTCAGTCTCAAAGGGAAACTTTTCTTTTTCCAAACTATCAATGTTGATGATGCGGCCGTCTTCGTCCTTTACAATATCCTTTCCATCCAAAATGCCATAATAGGCCTGGTTGAAGGTGTACGAAAGTTTGGAATTACCCCAAGACCTGTTTATTCCGGTAAATCCCTTGGCACCATATTCCAAAAGTCGAGTATTGGGCACCCGAAAATCAAATCCATCATAAAAGTAGTCGGATAGCAGTTTGCCAAGGGCGCTGACACCCCAATTGAATTTTTCCGTGGAACTTTTTACCCCGGCTTCAGCTCTTCCACCTCGGTTGTTAGAGTAGGTCATGGCTTCCATGTCGGCTTCCGTGGTTCCTACTTCGGCTGGTTTTTCCTCCACAAAACGAACAATGCCACCCATGGCTTCTGGGCCATAAAGTAACGAGGACGGGCCTTTTATAATCTCAATATGGTCCATCCCCAATTCATTGATACCGATACCGTGTTCGTCATCCCATTGTTGCGTCTCAAAACGAATTCCGTCCACAACAGTCAAAACACGGTTACTAGATAGTCCCCTAATTACCGGTCTGCTGACCAACGGCCCTGTGGAAACGGCACTTACCCCAGGTACTTTGGGAATGATATCCATAACACTCATACCACCGGTCTTGGCCATTTGTTGCTTGGGAATTACATCAATTTTAAAGGTTTCCTCTTGTTGCGGTTTTTCGTAAGCTGCGGCCACCACCACTTCATTGATGGCAAAAGGCTGTGGTTCAAGGACTATGTTCAGGTTGAGTTCCTGTTCATCATCTATTTCAAAGGTTTCCACTTCCGTTTCAAAACCCACAAAGCTTATTTGAATGGCATAAGTGCCTTTCCCAAAGCCTGAAAGGCGGAAATTTCCGGAAGCATCCGTTGCGGTTGCCTTGTTGATGGCGCTCACATAAATGGATGCGCCTTCCAAAGGTTGGTTGGTTTCATTATTGGTGACAGTACCTTTTACAGTGGTTTGGGCCTGAATGGAGAAAAGGGCGCCCAACAAAAGTAGAGCGGATAAAAATTTGGTCATAAGGTTGAATTTAGAAGGATGGTCTGTTTTGGAAGGGAAATTACGAAACGAAATACCAAAAGATGATAGGTTCTTCAATTTTATGATGCCACGTCTTACTAGAAAAATCAATAAAAAAAAGACATTTTTTAATGCGGTACTTTACTCACTTTCTGTTGGTTTCGTTGTTGGGAAAAGACCAAAAATTGGTGGCGAACGATTTTTTTCATAATTTTTTTCCGAGGAATGAGTTTTATTCTAATTTTAGCTCGATCATTTAGATAATACAAGCACCATGAACAACAACCTCAGAAGAGTGATAGTGGATTATAAGAAGTTGACCCCAGAGGTACTTAAACTATTGGTGGAAAAGTACCCCGACGGTTACGGGGACAATGATGTAATTACCTTCCGCAACTTAAAGGGCGAATTGATAGAAGCCGTTGAAGTGTCTACGGACGACACCAAATATTTGGTCAAGATCAGCTTGAAATTGGAACATAGTATGGCCAATTATGACGAAGACGAAGACGACGATTTGGATACCGAAGATTTGGGCAAGATTCCTGGCAACGACGACGATTTCTCAGGTTCAGACGGTGATGATGTAGATACCGATGACGACGACGATCGTGATGATGTTGACAACGACGACGATGACGACGATGTGGATGATGTAGCGGACGACACCGACGAGGATGACGACGAAGACGACTATTGATCAGTCCCTAATTCCCTAAGTTTTTTAGCATTTCCTCGGTAGTCTGGTCCAAATCGAACCTAGGCTCCCATCCCCATTGTTCACGTGCTTCGGTATCATCAATGCTGCCAGGCCATGAATCGGCGATTTGTTGCCTGAAATCCGGGGCATAACTCATTTTAAAATCGGGGATGTGCTTTTGGATGCTGGCGGCAATCTCCTCCGGAGCAAAGCTCATACCTGCCAAATTGTAAGAGGAACGGACCTTGATCTGTTCCGCAGGACTGTCCATCAAACTGATAGTGGCCCTTATAGCATCGTCCATGTACATCATCGGTAGTTTGGTGCCCATTTTCAAAAAGCTTTCGTATTGCCCGGTTTTAAGCGCTTCATGATAGATTTCCACGGCATAATCCGTGGTTCCACCACCCGGCATGGTCTTCCAACTGATCAATCCAGGGTAGCGGACACTGCGCACATCCACCCCATATTTTTTAAAATAGTACTCGCACCAACGTTCCCCTGATTGTTTGCTGATCCCATACACTGTGCTGGGTTCCATGATGGTGCTTTGCGGGGTGTCATCCTTAGGGGTATTCGGCCCGAAGACTGCGATACTGGATGGCCAAAAAATCTTGTTGATCTTGCTTTCCTTTGCCAAATTAAGCACATTGAACAGGGAATTCATGTTCAGGTTCCAGGCCCGCATCGGGAATTTCTCCGCGGTGGCACTGAGCATGGCGGCCATTAAGTAGATTTCATCAATATCGTAATGCATCACTACATCTTCAATGGCGGCATAATTGGTGGCGTCCAATAGCTCAAACGGACCGGATTGCATCAAGGAATCCGTGCCTTCCCGTATATCACTCGCGATTACATTGTCCGCACCATATTTGTTCCTAAGTTCAATGGTAAGTTCCGTGCCGATTTGGCCGCAAGCGCCAATAATAAGTATAGGTTTGTGCATTAAAATTGAAGTTAATTCGGTTTGGGAGCAAAGATACCCTTTATTAAAATTTGTACATTCGCCTATGCGAAAATTGTTAGTTGCCCTTTTTATTTTTTCAGTTGTAGCAGGATGCAAAAAAACTGATGAAGGTACTGTGGACCAATCAGCTAAAGTGGATTTGACCTTTGACTACCAGAAATTGCCAACTAGGGCCACCATCAACCTGAAGGCTACCGAAATTTTGGATGGCTGGGAGGAGTTCAAGGCGTTCGATGCCAGTTTTGATGTGTTGTACAAGGCCACCAATACGGAAGATTTGGCACTGGCCGTTGACGACCTTATCGAAAAGGAAAAGAAATTGAACGAGGGCAATTACCCCGAGTTGTTCGATACCTTTCAGATCAAAAGCAGACAACGGGTAATCAGGACATATTTATACATGGTAAAAGCCAGCATCCTGGAGAACCAACCCACTACAGAACCTTCTGTGGATATGATAAAGGCTTACAATGCCATGCGCAAACAATTCAATACAATTGTGAACAGTCAATTGGACAAAAAATTGATTCTGGATGAAAACTAAAGCCGTTATTTTCTTTGGCTATTTGTTGACCACGTTAGCCGTTAGTGCTCAGGTTTCCGACAAACAAAAAATCAATGAAGTGTTGGATAACTGGCACCTTGCCGCCGCCAATGCCGATTTTGATGCTTACTTTGGATTGATGACCAAAGATGCCGTTTTTTTAGGAACGGATGCCATGGAAAATTGGCAGAATGAAGCGTTCAGAAGTTTTTCCAAACCGTATTTTGATAGGGGAAAGGCTTGGAGTTTTACATCTGTGCAACGCAATATTTACATGAACGAAGGCAAGACGTTTGCTTGGTTTGATGAATTATTGGACACCCAAATGAAAATCTGTAGGGGTTCAGGGGTGCTTAAAAAAGTGAATGGGCAATGGAAGATTGCCCATTATGTATTGTCGATTGCCGTCCCCAATGAAAATGTGGACGAACTTATCCAGATTAAGGAAAAAAAGGATGATGAGTTGCTTTTGGAGCTAAAGGCCAAGCAACAAAACTAGTTTCCTTCGGTAGTTCCCTCTTTCTTTCTGGCTTCCAAAGCTTGTTTGCTTAAACTGGCCAAATTAAAATTCGGTGCAATTTTAAGTGCTTCGTCAATGGATGCAATGGCTAAATCGAAATTGTTCCTGTCCTGGTTAAAGTCCACCAAACCTTTAAGATGATAAAAAGCAGCTTTAAGAGGCACTTCATAGGGTTGTTGTCTTTCGTAAAAGGCATAGAGCATATCATCCTTGGCATTGGCAATACCGTATTCAATGTTGGTAGCGGCACCTGCAATATCCCCCGTCTGAATTTTTAGATCGGCCATTTCGTAGGCTACATAAGGAGAGGGTTCTCTCTTATAAAGTTCTTCGAACTGTTCCAATGCCCTTTTGGGTTGGTTCAGGGCTTTTAAGGAAACGGCTTTGATCTGTACGGCCAAATCGGAATCGGTTGTGTTCGCCTCGATCCCAATGGTATTCAAGGCCTGCATGTGTTGTCCGTTGTTCATGTAAACAAAGGCCAAGGTGTCCTTTCTCTCCTTGGATGGGGAAAGCACATTCAAATGGGTCAAGGCCCCAATGATACCGTTCACATCGCCTTGCAAGCGCATTTCGTTGTAAAAAGCTTCATAATGCTTCAATAATTCGCTCTTGGTTTGAGAAAATCCATTGATTCCCATGAATAACAACAGCGCAAATACAATCTTTTTCATTGATCTTCAAATTAGTGCGCCAAAACTAAAAAAATTATTGCTACCCTCCTGTTAAGAATCCCATAAGTAAAGGTTATGCGCATCAAGAAAGGATTGAAGTGGTAAATTGATGCCCTTTTTGAAGGAATTTTTTGCTTTTTACGCGTTTGCCCTTATCCAGAATCGGAAGATTTTGGTATTCAGGCGGAGGAACTCCACGCTTTTTGGCCTCATTGGAATAATATTCTTTTTTACTGGGATGCAGTGGATACACCCCATTGAAGATTTCACCCCAATACTCTTCGGCAATGATGGTAGTGATCATATGTATGCAATCTTCCAGTTGGATCAGGTTAACCGAATGATGCCCGTTCTTTAAATCCTTTTTACCCGATAATTGTTTGATGGGATGTCGGTTTGGACCGATCAGTCCACCGAACCTTAAAATGGTGGTCAATCGGCTGGAATCGTTGCAAAAAAGTTGCTCGCTGGCCAACAATTCCCTGCCCGATTCCGTAATGGGATTGGGTAGTGTGTCTTCGGTAACATCACCGTCTTCATCGCCATAAACGGCCGTACTGCTCACAAAAAGGATTTTGGAAACGGAACTATTTTGAATCTTTGAACGCAGTAGTTTCATTTTTTCAATAAAACTTTCAGCATTACCGTGTCTAAGTTTGGGAGGCACATTGATGATCAAAATATCGATATGGGACAAAAAGGTTTCGATGTACCCATCAATACTATTTTCCGATAAGGAAATATGATAGGGAACAATGCCCAAATTTTGAAGCGCTTCCAATTTATCGGAAGAGGTAGTGGTCCCGTGCACCTCCACCCCCTTTTCGACCAATCTCTGGGCCAAGGGCAATCCCAGCCAGCCGCAACCTAAAACCCCTATCCTTTTACTCAAACGTTAAGGTTTTAATGGTCAATATGGCATCGTTCAGTACAAACGGCATGGGAATGCTGGTTTCCGGTCTTTGGGGAACGCTGAACTCCTTATTGGTGAGCAGGTCGTTGGAAGCTTCATAAAAACTGAGTTCCAAAACCGAATCTTTTGGAAAACTCAATTCCAGTTCCGTGAAATCGTTATTGGTGATGTAATGGGTGATCAATCTGCTGTTCCGATTTTGTAAAAAGTAGGGCGACAGGGGAATACGGTTAGCCGTGGCGGCATTTACAGGTGTGGCGTTCGTGTACACATCCAAACGGTTCACATTTCGTTTTGGGGTAACGCAAAGTTCAATGATCCGTTCTTCACCAATTACGGTGTCCTTAACCATATCGATTCGCGGTAGGGCAATATCCTTTTTAGGGGCATCCGATATGTAGTTCAATTGGGTCCTGTACTTGCTAAATAGGGTCTCGGCTTCGGGTTTTCTTTTATCATTTCCCAAAAATTGGGCATTCCATCCAATTAGTTTTTGGTCATAGGTACCCCAAACTGAAGTATCGTTATCGGCATCGTAAATATAGACCAGACTACTGGGTTTTGGTCGTTTTTGGTTGAAATCGGATTGTAAATGGCTCATGATTCCGAAAACAAAGAAGAGGAACAAGAATAGATAGGACAACCGCCCTTTACTTTTCAGTTGACCAAAGAATGGAAGCACCAATAAGAACAGCAATGTAGTGAACAGGGTAGCGGCCATCATCATTTTAAGTCCGAGCCCAACAGGAAACATTTTGATGAAGGGCGAGTAGATCAACACTGCCGGCAGTGCCAAAAACACCAAAAGGTACGGACTGGGTTCTTCTTGGTTGATGGTCACCATAAAAGCCGCCAACAAACCGAATAATGGTATAATGAAAAAGCTGGCTCCTTTTAGATACGCGGCCACCAATCCACAAATGATCAACCAGATAACGATAGGGGCCACCAATATGTTGGGAGTGCTTATTTTTTTGAACTTGTGATAGGTATAAAAACAAACAAACAAAGCAAAGGTTACATAAACAGCGATATACGTATACCCATTATAAGTGAAGCCATGGAGCATATCCTTAAAACCGGGATACCACCAGGTGATCATCGTCCAACAGAAATAGCCCACCACACCATTGACCACCAGAGTGATCAACAGGGGCAAAAACCCTTTCAAGATTTCTTTGGCATTCAGACGTTCTTTCTTAAAACCAAGGACCAAAAGCGCTACAAATGCCAAAAGTGACAAACCGAACATGGGCCATATCCATTCGAAAGGGTAGGAGACCAACCTAAAAAAGGGTAGGTTGAAATAAATGTAATCGTCCAAACTTTTCAGGTTGTTGAGATTGGCATTGCTGAAATAGTGCAATAAAGGCATTAAATAACTTCCTTGATGGGCCAATGTCTTTTTATCCAGTCGATCATAGGTGTCCAAAGCGGTGTGGTAATCAAAATGATCATCGATAAAAGCAAAATTAAACCCATCTATATCGCCATCTTCCCTAAAAACAGTAAGGTCGGTATCGTTGGGAAGCATCTTGTAAATACTGTAGACCAATGAATTGGCCACAGGAAATTGTGGCTTTGCCTTAGTGAATTCTTTGATGAGGGTACCATTGCCACGGTTCGTTTCAATGAGCATGTAACTGGGTCCACCGCTGCCACGTGCCTCAAAGTTGAGTGCAAGTCCTACATCCTTGGCCCAAGGGTGGCTGTTCACAAAAAGATCGGCCCCGTTCAGGCCCAATTCCTCCGCATCTGAAATGAGAATGATGATGTCGTTCTTGGGGGTTTCGTTACTGGCCAAAAGGGTCCGAACCCCTTCCAAAATGGTGGCGACTCCGCTTCCGGCATCACTGGCGCCGTAAGAGGAATGGGGTCCGCTATCGTAGTGCGACAGCAAAAGAAGTGCCTTCCCTTCCCCAGAACCTTTTATTCGGGCCAAAATATTGGTGGCCCTACTCAAATTGGCCCAGTCACCTGCAGTATAACCTTCTTGGGTGGTGGTCTCCAAGCCCATTTTTTTCAATTCAGCAATGATATAGCTTTTAACCCGGTCATGTCCGGGAAAACCTACCGCATGGGGTTCCATGGATATATTTTTCACATGTACCAAGGCCCGATCTGTGGAAAAAGAATCCATTGAAATAGTGGAATCCGGGTGGTAAGTAGGCATCAAAGATGTAAAGCTCCAATACACTGCAATACTAAGGAGCAAAAGGGCAAGGGTTCGGGAGAATTTCATGTTTTGGTTTGTTGGAACATAAATGTATGAATTTATGAAAGGTTCTCATATTTAGATGTTAAAAATTAGGTTATTCACTAAAAAAAGCTATATTTATTATTCAACTTTAAATTCTAACCATATGGCAATCAAAAGTTTTCAAGGCGTACGTTCCAAGGAGGAGAACAAGAAGAAATACAATGCCCCTATTTTGGTGGAAGACTATATGTCCAAAAAGCTGATTACTTTTTCCCCGGATCAGTCTATTTTGGAAGTCATGGAAACCTTTGCCAAGCACCACATTTCTGGTGGACCTGTGGTGGATAACAATGGTTTTTTGGTTGGAATCGTATCCGAAGCGGACTGTATGAAACAGATTTCCGAGAGTAGGTATTTCAATCAACCCATTTTGGATAAGAGTGTAGAGCGTTTCATGACCAAGAATGTGGAGACTATTCCATATGATATGTCCATTTTTGATGCTGCAGGTGTTTTTGCCCGTCATAATAGGCGTAGGTTGCCCGTCATGAAAAATGACATTTTGGTAGGGCAGATCAGCCGAAAGGATATCGTGGTGGCCGCTCTTAAACTGACCGCCCAGAGCTGGAAATAGCTTATTCCCGCTTTACGATCATATAATAATCATTATCAAGCGGTAGGTAACCAAGATCATACACAAAATAGTAGGTACTGCCTTTTTTGGTGGTATACAGGTTGGTAATATACTCAAAGTCAAAGCCTTTATCCAGCAAACGCATTTTAGTGGTCTTGGTCTTTCCTTCATTTAAGGGAAAACTGTTGAGGATGCGGTAATTTTTCCTGAGTTTGTTGTTAATGTTTCGAACCAGGTTCTTGCTATCGCGGTTCAGTTTGTTGTTATAGGAGTTCCGGCAGTGGTCCGAGCAGAATTTTTGGTCTATCCGCCCCACCAATTTTGCACCGCATTCCAAACATTTTCTTTCAGACATGGCATAAGATTAGGTGACCACAATATCATACTTTTTCAACAAACCGATCAATCCCTCTTTATTGAACTTGCTTTTTTTCAAGGTGTTGATAGATGGATCAATGGAAAAATTAAAAGCGGACGAAAAATCCACCTGTTCCAATTGGGTATGGTTGAAAATGGCGTTTTCCAGGTCTGAATTAGGGAATTGCGACATTTTGAGATTGGCTTCGGAAAAATCCACTTGGTGTAGTTTGCAGTTTAAAAAGAAGGTTTTTGGAATTTCCATGCCGTAAAAGGAAGCCACCGAAAGATTACATCCTGTAAATTGAAAAGCCAAAACCATCGGATTACAGGTCTCGAACTGTACCCCCACCATTTTGCAATCCACAAAAGTGACCTCGTTAAAAATGGTATGGGCAATGTTGGCGTTGGTAAAGTCGCAACCTTCAAAAGTGCATTCCACAAAATTTTGATTGTCCAAAAATCCTTTGGTGAACAGGCAGTCCACAAAACGGCAATTCTCATAATCACCCTTCGGCAATTTGTTTTGGGAATAATCCTGCTTTGTGAACTCCTGATCGAACCAAAAGGGTTGTGCCATTAGTCTTCGGATAATATGATGGCCGGAATTTCCAGCGATTTGAACATGTCGTTATAAGCTTTCATGCCATCGTTTACAATGGCATCTTTTTCATCCTCGTAGGTTTTCCACTGGGTCAAAAGATCTCTTAGGCGTTCCTTGGCACCGTTGGTAACCTTGGGCTCGGCCACATCCACAAAATCTTTTAAGTTCATGAACTCGGCATTCAACTGGTTACGGAAGTTGATCACATCCTGAAAGGTCTTCTGATTGGGCTGGATCAATTTTTCTTCCCAAGTGGTGATGCGCTCCAAAAGCTTATCCCCATTTTCAATCAAGCCTTTGGCTTTTTCATTGTCCTTCAACAAGTCTTTGTAGGTTTTAAGTTGATTTTTAGCCTTTCTGATCTGGTTAACGCCCTTGTGCATATTGTTGATGCTCTCATCAATTTTAACAAGAACGGACTGTTGTTCCGCATAATCCGTCGGCGTACCTTCCACATTCGGGTCGGCCAAAACCACTGCATTGGTCTCTACAGTTTCATCACCCAAAGAAAGGCGTAACGTGTAGGTGCCAGGCGCTACACGGGCCCCTCGATACCCGCCATAGGCGAAAACCTGATCTATAGGAATCACGGATTCACGGCTAAAATCCCAGGTAAATCGGTTGTATCCTTTCAGGGAAGGCAGAACCGCGGGTTTGGAAGGCCCACCGGGCCAACTTTTAAAATCTTTTGGTGCTTGATTGGTGATGGTTCGGATCACTTTTCCTCCAGAAAGCACCTCCAGTTTCAGCTCTGTGGAATCCAATTTTTCAGGTAAGTAGTAATCAAAGGTTACCCCCGATTTTGGATTTTGCCCCAACCCTTGAACAGGTTTATCGGTACTGCCGTTAAAAATGCGGTAAGACGGTTTCGGGGTCACAATGCTCAACTTGGTGGCTGGGTTCAAACTGGTTTGAATGGCCCCAAGGTCGTCCAAGATCCAAAAGGAACGTCCCGCCGTGGCAGCGATCAAATCGTTGTCGTGAATGGCCAAATCGTTGATGGGAACAATCGGTAAATTGAGTTGTAGGGTTTGCCAATGTTGTCCGTCATCCAAAGAAACGAACAGACCTGTTTCGGTACCGGCATACAACAGTCCTTTTTGTTTTGGATCTTCCCTGACCACTCGGGCAAAGTTATGCTCGCCATCAATCCCTTGGGTGATCTTGGTCCAAGTTTTACCATAATCAGCCGTTTTGAAAATATAGGTATCCAAATCCATGAACTTGTATCGCATGGCCACCATATAGGCCGTTGCAGGATTATGGGGAGATACCTCAATGCTGTTAATAATGCCTTCCTTTAAATTGGGAGGGGTAATGTTTTCCCAGCTTTGGCCACCGTTTTTGGTGATGTGCACCAAACCATCATCCGAACCGGCATAAAGTACTCCTTTTTCGTGCGGGGATTCCACTAAGTACATCAGGGTGTTGTAGTTTTCGCCACCGGCCGCTTCGTTGGTGTACGGTCCACCGCCTGGGCCTTGTTGTTTTGGGTCGTTGCGGGTAAGATCAGGACTCACCACTTCCCAAGTATTTCCGCCATCCAGTGTTTTGAAGACCACGTTCCCCGCATGGTAAATCGTATTCGGGTCGTGGGGCGAACTGATGATGGGTGCATTCCAATTGTATCGGAACTTAAAATCTTTGGGCACCTTGCTAAGTCCCAATTCAGGATACTCCTGGATCGGTTTAGCTTCTTGGGAAGCCCGCACCCATTTCTCAATGATCCCTTGGTAACAGCCCCCATAAATAAACTCGGGATTGTTGGGGTCAAAGGCCAAATAGGCACTTTCACAACCTGAAACGGCATACCAATCCTTCCAATCGATACCAGCGTCATGGGTTCTGCTGGCAATGGCCACCGAAGTATTGTCCTGCTGGCCACCATACACGTTGTAAGGCACCAAATTATCTGTGATCACGCGATAAAACTGGGAAGTGGCCTGGTTCTCCTGGGAGCTCCAGCTCTTTCCTCCATTATTGCTGATATTGGCACCCCCATCATTGGAGTTGATCATGATTTTGTTGTTCTGCGGATGGATCCAGAGGTCGTGGTTGTCGCCATGCGGAGTGGATAAAGGAGCAAAAGTCCTTCCGCCGTCAATGGATTTGGTCACGGGAGCGTTCAATACGTACACCACATTTTCATCTTGGGTATCGGCAAAGATTTCCATATAGTACCAAGAACGGGCAATGTTGATACGGTCCTTGCTGGTCTGCTGCCAGGTCTTTCCGGCATCCACACTTTTATAGACCCCGCCTTTTTCGCCTTCGGCCTCCAAAACCACATAAACGATATCAGAATTGGCCCTGGAAACCGAGATGCCCGATTTACCAAATTCCTTTGGAATGCCTTTGTCCATCTTGGTCCAAGTGGTGCCCCCATCGGTGGATTTGTACAGTCCGGATGACGCCCCACCGGATTCCATGGTCCAAGGATACCTGCGGTGTTGCCACATGGCGGCATACAGGATCATGGGGTTGTTCATATCCATGGAAAGGGAGGAAGCTCCTGTGTTTTCATCCACATAAAGGACTTTTTCCCAAGTTTCGCCCCCATTCAAGGAACGATACACGCCACGATCTTCGGATGGGCCGTATTGTGCGCCTTGGGCTGCCACAAAAAGGATATCGGGATTGGTTGGGTCGATGATCACATCACCAATATGTCGGGTCTTGTCCAAACCGATATGTTTCCAGGTTTTGCCTGCATCGGTGGATTTATACACGCCATCTCCCATGGAAGTCATCACCCCACGGGCAGGATGCTCTCCCATACCTGCCACAACCAAGTTGGGATTGGTTTCGGAAACCGCAATATCACCGACGGTGCCTGTCTTTAAAAATCCATCGGAAATGTTCTCCCAAGTAATGCCATCATCCGTAGTTTTATAGATGCCGCCACCGGTAGAACCCATGTAATAGGTGTGGGGTTGACCCACCACCCCGGTAGAGGTAACACTTCGACCTCCACGGTACGGGCCAATGTTACGCCATTTCAGTCCTGGGAAAAGGGAATCGTTGACGACAACTGCGGGAGTGTCGGATTTTTTGTTTCGTTTTTGGGCATGCGAAGGGTAAATGGCCAGCAACAGGGCACATAGGAGTAATAGTCTTGGTTTCACGAGTGTTGGAATTAGTTATCCTGTTAAAGATACTAATTCAAAGCCATTGGATGTACAATGAGCAGCGTAAAACTGCCCGTAATCCCTAGGGAAACATCAAGGTTTTTTGGAATAGGCAAAAAGGATTTCCTCGGCTTCGCCATTTTCCTCGATGAGCACGTAGACGTTCATGTGGTTTTTATCCACCAACTCCATGGTAAGCCCTTCAAAATAGACCTTGTTCTTTTCCAGTTTCACCAATTTGAAGTCGATGGTCTCGATTTTATCCTCCCAACCCTTCAGGTTGCCATCAAAATGTTTCAGCTGGAGAATAAGGGAATTCTCCAGCTGTTGAATGTGTCCCACTTCATAAAAAGAGACCTTATTGTCGTTCACCAAACGGAACACGAACATCATGGAGTCGCCCAATGGCGCGCTCCAAATCTCTTCAGCCGTTCCGCCAAAGGCTTCCCCGCTCCAAGAGCCTTCGATCCAAGCCACCTCCTTTAAAGAAGCAGTGGGCGATTCCTGTCCTTCGGACAGTTGCATGGTCTTTTGGGCGGAAACGATGCCGGTGCCCATCAATAAAAGGAACAATAAGCGTCTCATGTGTTGTGGTTTTTGTGGTTTAGTTGGAAAGGGCAAACTTGACGTTCACCATGGATTCCACTTTTATTTTTTCAAAATCGATGTCCAAAGGTTGCTCCATGCTCGCATCTGCCGCCATTTCCATTTTGGCCATCATCACGGGCTGGTTGTAACGGGGGTAGTAGGGTTGTGAGTTGTCCACAATATGGATGGCCATGCCCACTTTTTGGCCCAATGGCTTGGTCAGGGCAACGGCTTTTTGTTGGGCTTTTTTCATGGCCCTGGATTTCAGTTCCAGTTCCAGTTCGTCCATTTTGGAATATTCGGTCTTTTCTACATAGGCGTTGGCGATTTCCAATTGCTCCAAGGCCACCATGACCTCCCCGGCCTGCTTGCCGGAATAGACTTCCAACGAGTATTGTTTGCTTTTCAGCACCTCCTTGTCGCGCAGGAAATATTTTTTAAAATCGCTGCTAAAATCCTTGATCACCAACTGTTTGTCTATATCAATGCCCATGGCCTTAAAGCGTTGCGCCATTTTGTTCTCCTGCTCCTCTACGGACACACGGCCTTTGGTGTCTTTTTCCTGAATGGTGATGCTGAGGTAGATTTTGTCCGGCGTTACCAAGGTGTCCACTTGGGCGGAGGTTTCCAGATAGGGCACATCCAAAAAACTCTTGGTCTGGGCAAAAAAGGCGGTGGTGCATAGCAATGCGGTAATCGATAGGATACATTTTTTCATAGTTTCATTTTTGTTTAAAGGTAAATACTTCCCTGTGAGATACAAAACCTGTACCACTTTACAAACGCGAATATGCTATTCCGTAAAAGGGTTGGAATTGTTTGATTATCTTGAGTACAGAATAGGGGATGCGGAAGAGGGTGATTGGATGCGTCGATAGTACTCCGTATTTGGGGTGTAGGGATGTGTTTTATATTTATATAAACAAGTTGGAAATAATATTAAGAAACGAATGCTAGATAACTATTTAAGGAATTTCAACGAAAATATTAGCGGACTTAGAGAGTTCATTGAGCTAATTGAACCATTTTTAGACCAACATTTAAAAGAAGCTGAAAAGGAAAGAGAAATAATTTCCAAAGGCTTTGACTTAGCTAAAGATGTAGCATTAGAAAAAGATGAAGAAAAGAAAAACTACATCCAAGAGCAACTTAAACAATTATTAAATGGCGATTTAATTATAGCTAGTGAAATTGACAAGGAACAAGTAAAAAAAGACAACAAAGATTTATCAATTGAGCAAATTCCAGATTTCATCTATTCTGTTCCAAAAAGTTTGCATCCAAGAATTGATTCGAGTTTAGAAAATGTTTATAAAATTAGTCACCAAAAACATCAATTATTAAAAAGTTCTTTAATAAGCCTCTTAAGTACAGTAGAATGGTTTTTCTCACAAGTTTTACATTTTTATTATGATAAATATCCTGATTCAGCTGGTATTAAGAAGAAAACATTAAGCCTA
This sequence comes from Allomuricauda sp. M10, assembly GCF_020782875.1. Lineage (GTDB taxonomy): Bacteria > Bacteroidota > Bacteroidia > Flavobacteriales > Flavobacteriaceae > Flagellimonas. Next base: position 164,873 of record NZ_JAJGBN010000006.1, read on the forward strand.
GAAAATTTAAAAACATTTGGAGATATTAAAGACGCTGAAAAATTTCTAATCGACCAAAAAATTGAAGAAATATTTAGAGGTGGTTTTGAAAGTTGGCTTTCAATATTAAAAGATGAAATAAAGATAAAATCCGAATTAGCTTACAGACAAAAAGATGAACTTATTGAAATTTACCAAAGACGTAACCTATTAGTCCATAATGGAGGTGTTGTTAATTCTATTTATCTAACAAAAGTACCTGAATCCTTAAGGGAAAATGTAAAAATTGGCGATGAATTAGAGGTTACAAAAGAATATTTAGAAAATTCAATATGTAAAATACATCTTGTATTTACCTTAATTGCCTCTGAGATTTGGAAAAAAATTGAGAAGAAAAGTGAAACAAGAGAAGAAATATTGAACGACATTGTTTATAGTAATCTTTTGGAGAATAGATGGGACATAGCAGGTGGTATTTCAGAGGCTATATTTAAAGACAGAGATAATGCTTCTGCACATAGAACAGTAGCACAGCTTAATAGTTGGCTTTGTATAAAAAGAGAAGGTAAATATGACTCCATATCAAAAGAAATAAACGAAGTTGATTATTCAGATAAAGCTCTGAAATTTCAAATGGGTCTTTGGGGTTTGAAAGAAGACAAAAAAAAGTTCTTTTCAAATCTAGAAAGTTCAATTAAGACAGATGAACTTACAGTAGAAAATGTATTAGAGTTCCCAATATTTGAGGAAATGAGGAAAACAGAGGAATTTGAAAAATTCAGAAAAGAATCTGACGTTTTTAAAGAAATGATAAATATCGAAGAAAAAGAATAAATACTATTGCTTACAATGGCTATAAGTAATTGCTTGTTCTCTTTTATCCTTCGACTGCGCTCAGGGCAGGCCTCCGAAAATCTTCGCAATTACTCTTGCCCCAGACTCATACCTGCAAGCTAAAAATGCTGAATTACGATAAAACATATATGATTAGAGAGGCTTTTTCGAATAGACCATTTCGAGGAGTTGTGGAAAATTATGACTTGGCTGAACCTGAAATTTCACGCGGTGACAAACTCATGGCAGAAACCATTCCTGTTAAACATTCGATGGGCGGAAATATTCTCTATGATATTATTTGGACAACGAACGCTTTTCCGCTAATAGTTAGTGAAAGAGTGATTGAATTGTTTAAGGCAAACGGAATTACAGGCTGGAATACCTACAATGTTGAAATCCGCTCAAAAAAGAATGAATTAATTGACCAAAAATATTTTGGGCTAATTATAACGGGCCGTTGTGGGTATCGAGATTATTCAAAAAGCTCAATAGTTCTGGACAAAATTGGAATATATACTGAACCACATGTCAAAGGTTTTTACTTTAAAAATGATTACTGGGACGGTTCAGATCTATTCATGTGCAACCCAGACGAAAACGGAAATTCAACTATGCACCGTTTTTGCACAGACAAAGTTTTAGACCTATTTAACAAAGAAAAAATAAAGAATATCGATTTTGAAAATTTAAATGAATCAACGTTGGCAATTGCATTATATGAGGTTCCTCTGAATAGCAAACAAAAGTCTGAAATGGAAAAATTAAAAGCCAGCAGCTAACAATGACAATAATCAATTACATGTTTTCACCCAACTCCCAAAACCCATGAAATTCCTCCTCGCACCCGATAAATACAAAGGCTCCCTCACCGGGCAGGAATTCTGCGAAGCGGTGGCCAGTGGGATCCTAAAAGTCTTTCCCCAGGCGGAGATCGTAAAAAGACCCTTGGCGGATGGCGGGGATGGCACCATTGAGGTGGTGAGCCATTACCTGAATGCTTCCTCCGTACCAGTGCGGGTGCACGATCCCTTGTTCCGAGAAATGGAAGCCCCTTATTTGCTTTCCCAAGACAAACACACCGCATTTATTGAAATGTCCGAAGTCTCGGGCTACAAACTGCTCCAAAAGTCCGAGATGAACTGCATGCACACCACGTCCTTGGGCACTGGGGAACTCATTTTGGATGCCTTGGAAAAAGGGGCAACAACCATCGTTTTGGGTATCGGCGGAAGTGCCACCAACGATGGCGGCATGGGCATGGCCCAGGCGTTGGGCTATCATTTTTTGGATAGCGAAGGCAACGCATTGGAACCTGTGGGCAAAAATTTAGGCCTGGTGGCTCAAATCGATATGGATAAGGTGTATCCACAATTATCCAAAGCCAATATTCAAGTGGCCTGCGATGTGAACAATCCATTTTATGGGGAACAGGGTGCCGCCAAAATTTACGGTCCACAAAAAGGGGCCTCGCCTGATGAGGTGGCCTTTTTAGATGAAGGCTTGGAACAATTCGCCAAGGTCCTCCAAATTACTTTTGGTGTGGACGTACAGGAGATTCCCGGAGCAGGAGCCGCCGGAGGTGTTGGGGGAGGAGCCGTGGTGTTCTTGAACGCCAGCCTGACCTCTGGGGTGGATTTGGTCATGCAACTCGCTAATTTTGAGGAAGTGGTACAAGGCGCCGATTGGGTGATTACCGGGGAAGGCCAATTGGACGGACAAACGTTTTCTGGTAAAACCATCAACGGGGTGATCAAGGCCGCGCAAAAGTATCAGGTGCCCGTGGCCGCTTTTTGTGGTTCGGTAGATGTGACCATTGCGGAAATGCAACACATGGGATTGGATTATGCGGTTTCCATTTTAAACCAGATCGGTAATTTGGATGAGGCCAAGGCCAAAAGCTTTCAAAACCTGGAACTGACCAGCTATAATTTTGCCCATCTGCTCAAAACAAGCAAAGCTTAGGTATTTTTGGCTAGTGCAACGGCCCTCTTTGCATCTTGAACTCCAACGAAGCTTTTACTGTTTTCCATTCGCTCTCCAATATGGAAAATACCACGGTATCCCTTAAATTGCCTTGTGCATCAATGCGGTGGTTCCTTAAAATACCGTCTTGTTTGGCGCCCAAGCGCTGAATGGCGTTTCGGGACGGGTGATTGTGGAAATGCGTGCGGAATTCCACGGCAACGCAGCCCAAATTCTCAAAGGCGTATTTCAGCAACAGGTATTTGCACTCCGTGTTCACCCCGGTGCGCTGTACTTTTTTGGCATACCAGGTAGAGCCGATTTCCAGCCGTTTATGTGCGGCTTCCACATTCATGTAACGGGTAGTGCCCACCACGGCATTGGTCCTTTTGTCCACAATGGTAAAGGGGAGCGATTTGCCTGCTTCTTGTTCCGAAAGGGCGGTGGTGATGTAGGCATCTGTGGTTGCAGGGGTTGGGACAGAGGTGTACCAAAGCTCCCAAAGGTTGCCATCGGATGCGGCAAAGGCCAGATCCACCTTGTGTTCCTTTTTCATGGGCACAAGTTTTACCAAATTTCCTTCAAGGGTAACGGGTTTCAACCAAGGTTGCATAGCTAGTGTTTTGCCCCAAAGATAGGGGAAAAGACGGGTGGTACTTTTTTGTGGTTTGGAATTAACAAAAGGATCACTGATTGTCTTCGGTAGGCACTATGAAATTTTTTCTTAGGGAGGAATAAATGTCTGAAGATATGTCGGTTACATATTCCTTGTTGCTATCGAAAACTTTTTGGGGTTCCCCGTGTTGGGCGTCCTGTTCTTGAATGTAGATGGTCTCCTGTTTGTCGTACATCCGTTTACCAAGACTGAACCTTTTGATCACGGAGTATTTGTTGATACTGCGAATAGCCATTATGATTGGGGTTTTGGTATTTAAGTTTAGACCCCGATTTGGGGATTGGGTCACATGTACATCAATGCATTTTGGGAAAAGTAATAACAGAATCTCATATCTTTATCCAAGAATGAGGTTTCCACTAGTTATAAAGAAATTAATAGGATTTGCACTCATGTTAATGAGCATTGCATTTGTGTTTAGGCTCATTCTCTTCTTTCCAACCTTGGCCTTAGGGTTTTCAGATGCCATAAAGGGGAATAGTGGAGCCAAATGGGGTTCATTCACTTTCTACCTTTTGTTGTACATATTCTTTTGGATAGTAACCTATTATATGTTCAGGATAGGTAGAAGACTTTTCAAAAGCAACCAATAGACCACCAATACCGGCCAATAAATCAATGATTTTATAGGTTCCGATTAAAATAAACAACTTTTTGGAGATTCTTCGCTGCGCTCAGAATGACAATGGGACATTCGAGATAATTTGCACCATTCGTGTCCAATCATTAAAGACGGCAGTGATCGGATGCAAAACAAACCCTTCGACTCCGCTCAGGGTCCCATGAGCAACACCGACATTTTGTGGTTTCGAATTGGATTCTCCGCTGCGCTCAGAATGACAATGAGGCATTCGAGATAATTTGCGCTATTCGTGTCCAATTGTTTTAGATAGTCATGATAAACCACAAAGTAACCCTTCGACTCCGCTCAGGGTCCCTTACAAAAATAACATCAATTTGTGGTTTCGAATAGGATTCTCCGCTTCGCTCAGAATGACAATGAGACATTCGAGATAATTTGCGCTATTCGTGTCCAATTGTTTTAGATAGTCATGATAAACCAAAAAGTAACCCTTCGACTCCGCTCAGGGTGCCTCACAAAAATAACATCAATTTGTCGATTCGAATTGGATTCTTCGCTGCGCTCAGAATGACAATGGGACATTCGAGATAATTTGCATCATTCGTGTCCAATTGTTTTAGATAGTCATGATAAACCAAAAAGTAACCCTTCGACTCCGCTCAGGGTCCCCTACAAAACATCAACATTTTGTCATTGCGACGGAGCAAAGCGACGAGAAATCTAAAAAAATACTTTCCTTAAAAACAATTCAGTTTATCTTTGCCGCAAAGTTTTTGGATTGACCAAAGCCCCGATTTCCCAACTCTTTGCACAGTCTCCCACACTCGGGAAACTGAGGGATGCCATTGTCCAAATTGTCACTTCGAGCTCAGTCGAGAAGCACATCACCCAAAAAAAGATACATGTAAAAGGACTTGTAGGTTCTTCCCTGTCCTTTGTGGTTTCGGAAATTTTTAAAACGGTTGATGCCCCATTTCTCTTAATCTTGAACGATAAGGAAGAAGCTGCATATCTCTTGAACGACCTAGAACTGTTGATAGGGGAAAACGATGTGCTTTTCTATCCAGGCAGTTACCGAAGGCCTTACCAAATTGAAGAGACTGATAATGCCAATGTATTGTTGCGTGCCGAAGTGCTCAACCGCATCAACTCACGCAAAAAACCAGCGGTGATCGTCACCTACCCTGATGCCCTTTTTGAAAAGGTGGTCACCCGAAAGGAATTGGACAAGAACACCCTAAAAATAAAATTGGAGGATACCCTTTCCCTTGACTTTTTAAATGAAGTGCTATTTGAATACCAGTTCAAACGGGTGGATTTTGTGACCGAACCCGGGGAGTTTTCCGTTCGTGGGGGTATTGTGGATGTGTTTTCCTTTTCGCACGACCAACCCTATCGCATCGAATTTTTTGGTGACGAAGTAGATAGCATTCGAACCTTTGATGTGGAGACCCAACTCTCTACGGACAAGGTGAAGAAGATTACCATCATCCCCAATGTAGAAAACAAGTTCTTACAGGAATCACGGGAGAGCTTTTTAAAATATATTGCCCCCAACACGGTGGTCTTTGCTCAAAATCCTGCTTTGATCTATGATCGAATCGATTCGTTCTTTGCCAAAGCGGAAGAAAGTTTTGCAAAACTGGGAAAGGAAATCAAGCATGCAGAACCCAAGGAGCTATTTGCAGATTCGACTTTGTTGAAGGAACAACTTGTGGATTTTTTATGTGTTGAGATTGGGGCTTCGACTCCGATCAGCCCCCAAAATTTAGACAATATGGTCACTGAGCGAAGTCGAAGTGACATAATGCAATTCCACACCAAACCCCAACCTTCCTTCAATAAAAAATTTGACCTGCTCATTGAAAACCTGAACGAAAACAGGGAAGCGGGGTACACCAACTATATTTTCTGCTCCACCGAGCAACAGGCCAAACGTTTCCATGACATTTTTGATGATTTGGCTTCGACTTCGCTCAGCCAACCAAAAAATGAAAGCGTAAAGGACACTGAGCGTAGTCGAAGTGTGGATTACAAAATAATCGTACTACCCCTTTATCAAGGTTTCATTGATGACGACCTGAAACTGGCTTGCTATACCGACCATCAAATCTTTGAACGCTACCACAAATTCCACCTTAAAAATGGCTATGCCAAGAAACAAGCCATTACCCTCAAGGAACTCAACAAACTGGAGATCGGGGACTATGTGACCCACATTGACCACGGAATTGGCAAGTTCGGAGGGCTTCAAAAAATAGATGTGGAAGGCAAAAAGCAGGAAGCTATCAAATTGATCTATGGCGACCGTGATATTTTGTATGTGAGCATCCATTCGCTACATAAAATTTCCAAATACAATGGCAAGGACGGGGCGCCGCCCAAGATCTATAAACTTGGTTCCGCGGCTTGGAAAACCCTGAAACAGAAAACCAAGAGCCGCGTTAAGCAAATTGCCTTCGACCTTATTCAAGTGTACGCCAAACGACGTTTGGAAAAAGGTTTCCAGTATGACCCCGATAGTTATTTACAGTATGAATTGGAAGCATCTTTCCTGTACGAGGACACTCCTGATCAGGAAAAATCGACCCAGGATGTAAAAATGGACATGGAGAGCGAACGTCCCATGGACCGTCTCATCTGTGGTGATGTTGGTTTTGGAAAGACCGAGGTGGCTATTCGGGCGGCATTCAAGGCGGTGGACAATGGCAAACAAGTGGCCGTTTTGGTACCTACTACCATTTTGGCATTTCAACATAGCCGCACGTTCAGGGAGCGTTTGAAGGATATGCCCGTTACGGTAGATTACCTCAACCGCTTTAGGACTGCCAAAGAGAAAAAAGAAGTGCTAGATGGTCTTTCAGCTGGAAAGGTGGATATCATTATTGGCACCCATCAACTTGTGAACAAAAATGTCCAGTTCAAGGATTTGGGATTGTTGATTGTGGACGAGGAACAGAAATTTGGAGTTTCCGTAAAAGAAAAACTACGCTCCATCAAACAAAATGTGGATGTACTTACCCTAACAGCTACTCCCATTCCTAGAACGCTGCAATTCAGTTTGATGGCAGCCAGGGACCTATCCGTCATCAATACCCCACCACCCAACCGATACCCTATCGATAGTCAAGTTATCCGATTCAATGAAGAAATTATTCGGGATGCCGTTTCCTATGAAATCCAACGTGGCGGACAAGTATTCTTTATCCATAACCGAATCGAGAACATCAAGGAAGTAGCTGGAATGATCCAACGTTTGGTGCCCGATGCCAAAATCGGAATCGGTCATGGACAGATGGAAGGCAAAAAACTGGAACAGCTCATGCTGGCCTTTATGAATGGGGAGTTTGATGTGCTGGTCTCCACCACCATCGTGGAAAGTGGGTTGGACGTGACCAATGCAAACACCATTTTTATCAACAACGCCAACAATTTTGGGTTGAGCGACCTTCACCAGATGCGTGGCCGTGTGGGACGAAGCAACAAAAAGGCGTTCTGCTTTTTCATTACTCCACCTTATGAAGTGATGACCCCCGATGCCCGAAAACGAATTGAAGCATTGGAGCAGTTCACCGATCTGGGAAGCGGTTTCAGCATTGCCATGAAAGATCTCGAAATCCGTGGTGCCGGGGATTTATTGGGTGGTGAACAAAGTGGATTCATCAACGAAATCGGGTTTGAGACCTACCAAAAAATATTGACGGAAGCCATTGACGAACTCAAGGAAAATGAATTTAAGGATCTATACGAAGAGGTAGAGGGTCATAAAGAAAAAGTCTACGTGAAGGACATTCAACTGGATACCGATTTTGAACTGCTCTTCCCCGATGACTATATCAACAACATTACGGAGCGATTGAACCTGTACACCCAGCTCAATGAGGTAAAGGATGAACAAGGACTTCAGAAATTCGAGGCTGATCTTGTGGACCGTTTTGGAGAGTTGCCCGATCAGGCACAAGACTTGTTGAATTCTGTTCGTATTAAATGGATCGCCACCCACATTGGTCTGGAAAAAGTGGTGATGAAACAAGGTAAGTTCATGGGTTATTTTATTGCCGACCAGCAATCCAATTTTTACCAAACACCTATATTCTCCCAAGTACTGCAATACGTGCAGAGCCATTCCCAACAGGCCAGACTCAAGGAAAAACAGACAAGAAACGGATTACGTCTCCTATTAACTTTTGATCGCATTACCAATGTGGAAAAGGCTTTCAAGGTTTTGGAGCCATTGAGAGTTGTACCTGCTTCAATAGGGTGAGATTCTTCATCCCGATAGCCATCGGGACGTTCAGAATGACCAATGAGAGTCATTTCGATAATGCGAAGCGACGAGAAATCTTAGGAACTTCCGTTTAGACCAGCACCATTTGTTTCAGCATTTCTTTTTGGAATATGAGATTCTTCACTTTGTTCAGAATGACAATCAGGTTTCATGGTCATTTCGATATGAGGAATGAAACGACGATTGAGAAATCTTGAATACCCCACGTCATGCTGAACTGGTTTCAGCATCTCATTTAGTACTGTTAGATTCTTCATCCCGATAGCCATCGGGATGTTCAGAATGGCATTTAGAAAGCCTCATAAACCTGCTTTACAAACTCCCCAATTTTTGAAGGTTCCAACCAACGGGTTACTATGAGCAAACCACTTTTTTGGTCCACCACAATAAAATTACCCCCAAAACCTGCAGCGTAAAACACATGCTCGGGCACACCTTCCCAATGACGGGGTCCATTTTGGTTGAGCCACCACATATAGCCATAGTTTACATTGGGTACCGAAGGTGCGGTAGCCTTTTTGATCCAGCCTTCACTGATCAATCGTTGGTCTTTCCAAAGGCCATTGTTCAGGAACAACATCCCAAAACGGGCCATATCCTCAGTGGAAATAAAAAGTCCGGCACCGGAGTGTCCGCCACCTGTCACTGATTTCATTTGGATACCATCCACCTCGGTCCATGCATGGTCATATCCAAACCAACGCCAGGTGGTCGTGGCACCAATAGGGTCCATCACTTTATCCTTCAAAATCATGGGAACCGGTTTCCGCCATACATGTGTTAAGGAATAGGCCAAAACATTCACCCGAACATCATTGTATTCCATTACGGTGCCCGGTTCGTTCAGTTTTCTATATTTCCAATCGTCCAGACCTCCTTCGCGAGGTGGGCGATCAGCCCAATCCTTACCGCCCCAAAGTTCGCCGGACCAATCGGAATTCTGTTGCAATAGATGTTCCCAAGTAATCTTGGAGTTGTGTTCCCCATCAAAAGTGCCGTCCCAAATATAGTCGCCCACTTTATCATTGGTGTCTGCAATAAGTCCTTCATCCTCGGCCAAACCGGCCACGGTGGAGAGAAAGCTTTTGGTAACGCTAAAGGTCATATCTACCCGTTTGGTGTCTCCCCAAGACGTCAATAGATAGCCATTCTTAAAAATCATTCCTGCAGGTCCACCCCGCTTTTTCGTCCGTCCCAAAATTTGATGAAACGGCTCTTGCTTAAAGCCATCCAGAATGGCAATCCGTAAATCGCGGGAACCGGAATATTCGTTCGCATTGGCATATTCAACCGCTTTGGCCAATTGGTCTGCCTTGTATTTAAACTGGCTTTTTTCGGCAGTTTTCCACGTTTCGTTTCTTTCGGGGAAATGCATTTTTTGGGCCGATAAAGGGTTGCTGGCCATCAATAAAAGAAGGAGGGAAATTTTAAAAAGAGGTCTCATGTGAAGGGTTTGGTTAATTAGCGCATCAAGGTAAGGATTGTTGATGGATTTCTTGCCCTACCGCAAGAACCTTCAAGGGTGAGAAGCATTAAATGAGATTCTTCATCCCGATAGCCATCGGGAGGTTCAGAATGACAAGTAGGTTTCATGGTCATTTCGACATTTGGATGGAAACGACGATTGAGAAATCTTGAATACTCCACGTCATGCTGAACTGGTTTCAGCATCTAATAGTGTGCTGTTAGATTCTTCATCCCGATAGCCATCGGGACGTTCAGAATGACAATCTGGCTCTATAGTCATTTCGACATTTGGATGGAAACGACAATTGAGAAATCCTATATACCTCACGTCATGCTGAACTGGTTTCAGCATCCCATATAGTGCCATTAGATTCTTCATCCCGATTGCCATCGGGACGTTCAGAATGACAATAAGGTTTAAAACCGTTTTTTATGTACCTGTTCCCCTTCTTGGTTGTAGTATCTCCACGTGCCCACTTGATCATCATTACGGAAACGGCCAGTGATTTTTTCGGTGCCATTGGGATAGTACTCGGTATAGCGACCGTGTTTGAGTCCATCTTTTAAATCCACTTCAAACTTGATCGCTCCGTTCGTATACATTTTACTGTAGGAATCGGCATTCAGGTCGGTGGGATAAATGGGTTTTAGATCGAAAATAGCATCGGTGATTTCCTCAGAGGAACTATTTTGAATTGTTGGGGTTGGCTCCGGTTCTTCCTCTTGGAAAAAAGGATTCCTTTTCACCTCTTCCACATCTTGATAGTTGATCACCAACCGACTCTCGAACAGATCTTCCTCCGGGTTCAATTGAAGTCCAAACTGTGGAAAGCAAATAAGGAAATCCTTGTTCTTCTTCATTTTTTGCTTGGTTTCGGCATCGGCAAGGGCATACATATTATCAAACAAAATGGGAACATTGCTGTAAACGAAAATGGTGGATTCTGATTCGAACTTTTTATCAAAATCCCTAAAATCCTTCAAACTGGAAAGGGTCTCTTCCTGCACCACATCATCTATAATACTTTTGAGGGTATTGGGGTTATCACTAAAGATGACATATTCATCGATCTGGGTAAAATAGGGTTTGTCAAATTCATCGAACCTTCCACCCAACAGCATTTTAAAAAATCCTTTTATGGAAAGAAAGTTGATCTCGTAATCCTTGTACTTTACCGCCTTGAACTTGACAGGGGTCTTTTTCCGGATTTGTTCCAGCACAAAATCGAGGTTGGTTTTGGCCTTTTCGGCATCGTTTGCCTTTAATATCAGGGCCATATCATTTTTTCCTTTGGAAATATGGGATTGGATCTGCAAAAGGGCGATTTCGTCCCCGATCCAGCTCACAAAATTGTCCTGAACATTGATTTTCAGGAACTTTTCTACCTTCTCGATACCTTCCTGATAACTTTCGAACTGTTTGGGGTCGTTTTGTTGGACCGTTTCAAAATTCTTGTAGAACTCGGCAAAGCTGTTGAACCCATAACTGATGTACAAAGCAGTCCGTTTGGGAGCAATATTGGGAATGGTCCGTTCCGCAGTTCCCGATTTTTGCAGCGCTTCCAAGTAATATTCATTGGTATCGCTGATGTTGGTATAGCCATTTGCAGTGAGGGTGCTGTTCCGATCTAGATCAAAGTAAAATCCGGAGAACAAAAAATTCTCACTCACCCTACGGACCCAATCCGATGGGGTATCGGTAAACCGTTTTACATAATCATCAAAATAGTTGTATTGAAGGTACAACCGGAACAGATCCTCATGACCTACTTTTTGGTTGATCTGTAAAAAATTGAGGTTCCTTCCCAAAACGGGCTCCTGGTATTGGTCTATGGAAGCCTCCACCAGCGAATGGGTATAAGAGGCCACCAATTGGTTTTTGATGAAGGCGAGATACATGGTCTCCTTACTTTCGCGATCATGGACTTCCAAAATCTCGTGGTCGTGGTACATGCGTTTGCTCATCACGTAATCATCATTGAGCAAGGTGTTCAAATACGTTTTCAGCAATTGCAGTTTGGCAATACGTTTTAGATCCAACACATAAAAAATACCATAATCCTTGGGAGAGATCATGTGGATGGAAATGAACAGCGACCGACCATCAAAAAACTCGAAGAGCTTGTGGTTGTCATTGAAAACGGTATCCACTTTTTGAATGTTCTCCGTGAGTTCGGCAAAGTAACCGTTCTTTTGGAGATGCTGCCAAGCGGCACTCTCGCTCACCTTGTCCCAACTTTCCACTGGGCGTTCCGATTCAATGATAAACACTGCATCCTTCGGGATCAAGTAAATGGATTGCAGATTGGTTTTGGGAGATAGTACAAAAATATAGGCCAAATAGCACAGGTACAGTGCCAGTAGGGCCAAAAAACCGTAAAAAATCCTTTTTTTGGTCATTGTTCCTAAAGTGTCTCTTTTTAAAACGAAGGAGTTCCCGTTTTAGTTTAGACCTAGGAATGGTAACGAAAAATTAAAGTTGTTTCAGGTCCTTTATAGTCTTGAAGGCCACATCAACCTGTTCATCGTTCACCAAAATGGTAAACTCGTTGGTAGTGGAAATCACTTCATACAATACAATGCCTTCCCAAGCCAATCTTTGGAAAATAAAGTAATAGATCCCGGGAACGGAAACGTTCTCTGCCGGTAATTTTACCGTGATAGAGGAAAGTCCTTCCGCCTTTTGGGTGCAACGTTCGTGTTTGAAATATTTTTCCACCACGCTGTCCATAATGTTACTGATCACAATATTGATCTCGTTCACCCCTCGGGAAGAAGTATAGAACACATCCTGGTTGGCATTCACCTCTTCCAACAGTTTGGCCTGTTGCTCCAACATGGTATCGGAAGCCAAGAAGGTGTAGTCCGATAAGTTGGATCGCACGGTGATCTCACCGATGTTCTTAAGGACCTTTACGATCTTGTGGGTGGCGCGGAACTCAAGATCATCAGAAAGACGCTTTAGGGCCATCACAATGGCACCATCCTTTACATCTTTACCCAATTCATCGGCAATTTCCGGTTTGATCTGGCGAGAAAGGGAAGTGAGGTTAATAATACCCTGTGCCAGAGCCGTTTGGAGGAACGGTTTTTTCTTAATGTAGTGCTCAACTACTGCTGATATTGTTTTCATTGAGGATTGGTTTGGCACAAAAATAACATATTGTTACAAAACAAACAAATGGTTAAAAATAATGAAATGCATTTTCCAGATGCTCCAAAACCGTTTTGTTCTTCATTTTTATCACTTTGATCACGTCAAAACGCACCTCCAGATCCAGGTCATTATCCATCACAAATTGATGGGCCGCTAGGGTCAAAAGTTTGATTTTTTTGGCACTAATCACGGTTGTCATATCCTCCAGAAACCCTATATTCCTTGACTTTACCTCCACCATGGCAAGAATGTTTCCCTTCTTGGCCACAATATCAATTTCCGCCTTGAGGTATCGGTAATTTTGAGTCAAAATCTCATACCCCTCATCTCTCAGATAATCAATGGCTTTCTGTTCGCCAAACTTCCCAAAATCGTTATGTGTTGCCATGAAAAAAAAGCAATATCAAAAAAATTTATGCATTTCATCGAAAAATTTGGTAGTTCACGGACATTGAAACGTTAAGATTGTAATTTGTTGGCCCAATTGAACCACATCCAACATTAGCATAAACATATAGTTGCCCCAAAACTATGTACCTAATTAACGCCAGACATTGCTATGGAGTACTTCATCAATTGTAATACCTCAACTTTGGCGCCGTACACAACTCCTTTGGATGAGTTACGCGCGGCCCATTTGTACCGAAGGCTAGGTTTTAGTGCCTCTGTGGACACCATTAATGCTGCTGTTGGACAAACGGCAGGTTCCCTTGTGGACAATTTGGTCAACCAGGCACTAGCAGCGCCCGTGATCCCAGCACCCGCCTGGGCCGATTGGAACAATGCCAACTACCCCGCAGATGACGATCTTGCCAATCAGATGAGACGGGCCCAACAAGACGAATTCACCACACAATATGGTAATGCCCTATTGGACAATGGACTTCGCGACAGGTTAAGTTTCTTCTGGAGCAACCACTTTGTAACCCAGTTGGAAGTATATAACTGTAACCAGTTCCTTTATTATTACATCAATTGCCTTCAACGTAATGCATTGGGCAACTTCAAGACCTTCACCAGTGAAATTGGTCTTACCAGTGCCATGCTGTATTATTTGGATGGTGTAAGCAACCGAGGGAACAACCCCAACGAAAACTATGCCCGTGAGCTCTATGAGCTTTTCACCCTTGGTGAGGGCAATAACTATACGGAGCAAGATATTATTGAAACCGCAAAAGCGCTTTCAGGATATACCGAAAGAGGAGAGGAAGGATGTACCCAGGTTACCTTTGACCCTACCGAATTCAATACTGGAAACAAGACCATTTTTGGCCAGACCGGTAATTGGGACTATGATGATGTCATTGATATTTTGTTCAACCAGAGAGCGAACGAAATTGGATGGTACATCTGCAAAAAACTATATGAATTCTTTGTTCATCCTGATTCTACAGGTGATGATGGTAATGGCATTGCCCCTCAGATCATTGATGGGTTGGCCCAAACCTTTATTTCCAACAACTTCGATATCGATCCGGTTATTAGACAACTTTTCAAGAGCCAGCACTTTTTTGATGAGACCGCTATTGGCGTTATCATCAAAAGTCCTGCGGATCTTTATTTTAACTTTATAAAGGAGACCAACTTCGCTTATGATGACATGGATGTCATCAACCTAGTGGATTCCTGTTCCCTAATAGGTCAGACCTTTTTTCAACCTCCAGAAGTGGAAGGTTGGCAGAGGGACCGAACTTGGATCAACACGAATTTCATTATAGGTCGATGGTTGACCATGGAAGTCTATATTGATCGTTTCTTCCAAAACGATCCTGAACAGTTCAGAACTTTGGCCATGGATGCAGTAGGTCCGGCCAACATGAATACCAGCAATCCAGAAATTGTGGTAAGGGCATTGGTAGATAAATTCACTCCAAAGGGCCTTTTGACGGATGCCGATTTTGAAAAGGCCATGGATGCCTTCAAGATCGATGATGTACCCGAAGACTATTATTCACCGGATTATATTCCAGGTGGAAACAGTTGGTGGATCCTTTCCTCCAGTATGGAAGTTCCTACCCAAGTACATGTTTTATTACGCCATTTGTCCAGAGAACCTGAATTTCAACTTAAATAACCCTTCACCATGTGCGATACCCATCATACCCACGATACATCCCCATACAAAGGCCTCGAACACGATGGTCACGATCAGGAACACACCAAATGGAGTCGAAGGTCCTTTTTGCAGGCCCTCGGAATTGCCGGTTCAGGTTCCATGTTCTTGGGGAGCCATTTGATCTCGGCTTCTGCCCCATCCCCATTTACGGCGGCAGTTGCAGCAGCGGAGACCGATAATATTCTGATCCTCATCAGATTATCTGGCGGAAATGACGGCTTGAGTACCGTTATTCCGATCCAACAATATGATTCTTATGCCAATGCAAGGCCCAACATCTATATCCCTGAAAGTAAAGTCCTAAAACTTACCAATGATTTTGGCGTGCCCACCTATATGAGTGCCTTGGAATCCATGTGGGGCGATGGCCAATTCAAGGCGGTTCACGGTGTAGGATACCAAAACCAAAGTTTGTCCCACTTTACGGGATCAGATATTTTTGCCAACACCGATTTGACCACCACTGGTTTTTCTGGAGAAAATACCGGATGGATGGGAAGACATTTTGAGCAACTCTATCCAGATTACCTCATCAACCCACCGGCTGCTCCGGCGGCCATCCAAATCGGGAATTTGGCCAATCTTATTTTCCAGGGAGAGGAAACCAACTATGCTTTTGTGACCAGCAATGTGGATCAATTGGAACAAATCGCCCAAACAGGTACCTTTTATGACATTGAAAACGCTCCGTTTGATGACTGTATGTACGGTGACCAGCTTCGCTTTTTAAGAGGCGTTGCCAACACCACCTACGAATATGCCGGTATCATCCACGATGCCTATATGAGAGGTCAAAACCAAGTGGTATACCAAGAAAACGGCTTTGCAAGACAATTGGCCCTATTGGCCCGATTGATCAAAGGTAATTTGGGAACCAAGGTATACATGATCTCCATGGGAGGTTTTGATACCCATGGTAACCAACCCATTGTGCATGAAAGGTTGATGTCCAACCTTTCCATTGCCATCAACAATTTTTATGAAGATATTGCCTTTACCCAGCAAGACGATAAGGTATTGAGCATGACATTCTCCGAGTTCGGAAGAAGGATTTTTGAGAACGGATCCAATGGTACCGATCACGGTAAGGCCGCTCCCACCCTTTTCTTCGGATCGGGTTTGAACGGTAGTGCCTTTGTGGGTGATCACCCATCTTTGGACGAACCAAACAACCGTGGAAACCTGGAATACACCATGGACTTTAGGGACCTTTATGGTACCGTATTGGCCGAATGGTTATGCATACCAAGAACTTCAGTAGAAGCACATTTATTGGGCTATCAATACAAAGCCATAGATCTAGGATTTAATTGTAGTGGCGAAACGTTTGACGATATTGCCATGGACAACGATCCACCGATTTTACCAGATACCCCACCGAGTCCAGACCCAGAAAACCCCAATCCAGATATTTTGGACGGCATTGTACACGCCGCCGTTTATCCAGCAACTTCACCACGAAATCCAAGCATCTATCTGGATATGCCCGTGGCTGCCCATGTTGACATCGAATTGTTCAACATTTTGGGACAACGGGTGGGCACCATTTTTAACGAAATGCTGATGGAAGGGCCAATAGAGATCAATATCCGTGATCGTATGCGCGATACACTTTCCACCGGAAAATACATTTATAGAATTTCGGTGAGCGGTAAAAAAATGAGTAAATCAGTGATGATTTCCTAAAGAAGCGGGACACTTTGCTATCTATTTTTGGATACCTTCGAGAATGCACCCCAAACCCCAATACAGGTCGCATTTTCGGAGGTGTCCTTTTTTATGACCGATCCCGTTAAATTCAGTATTTTTGGGGCCTAATTTAAAGATTTCATGGCCCAGCAAACCAATCCATCAAGATATACCATAACCGCAGCACTTCCCTACACCAATGGCCCCATCCATATTGGGCACTTGGCCGGGGTTTATGTTCCTGCGGATATCTATTCCCGTTATTTAAGACTGAAGGGCAACGATGTGGCCTTTGTTTGTGGTAGCGACGAACATGGTGTGGCCATATCCATGAAAGCCAAAAAAGAAGGGGTTACTCCAAAAGAAGTGATTGATAAATACCACAGTATCATCAAAAAATCTTTTGCAGATTTTGGCATTTCATTCGATAATTATTCCAGAACTTCCGCAGAAGTGCATCATAAAACAGCTTCCGATTTTTTTGTGAAACTGTACAATCAAGGTGATTTTATTGAAGAGGAAACCGAGCAGTTGTATGATGATGAGGCCAAGCAATTTTTGGCCGATCGTTTCGTCATCGGTACCTGTCCCAAATGTGGCAATGAGGAAGCATATGGGGATCAATGTGAACGCTGCGGATCCTCGTTGAACGCAACCGATCTCATCAACCCAAAATCAACCATAACCGGAACGGTTCCTTCCCTAAAAAAGACCAAGCATTGGTTTTTGCCTTTGGATCGCTATGAAGGATTTTTAAAGGAATGGATCCTTGATGGTCACAAGTCCGATTGGAAACCCAATGTTTACGGCCAGTGTAAATCTTGGATTGATGACGGATTAAAGCCGCGTGCGGTGACCCGCGACCTCGACTGGGGAATTCCAGTACCCGTTGAAGGTGGTGAAGGCAAAGTCCTCTATGTGTGGTTCGACGCGCCGATTGGTTACATTTCATCTACCAAGGAATGGGCGGAACGGGAAGGCAAGGACTGGGAACCTTATTGGAAAAGCAAGGACACCAAACTGGTCCATTTTATCGGGAAGGACAACATTGTGTTCCATTGCATTATCTTCCCAAGTATGCTAAAGGCACATGGCGACTATATTTTACCTGAAAATGTTCCGGCCAACGAATTCCTGAATCTGGAAGGCAACAAATTGTCCACTTCCAAGAACTGGGCAGTGTGGTTGCACGAGTATTTGGAGGAATTCCCCGATATGCAGGACGTGCTTCGTTATGCCTTAACAGCCAACGCACCTGAAACCAAGGACAATGACTTTACCTGGAAGGATTATCAGGCACGTAACAACAACGAACTGGTGGCCATTTTTGGCAATTTCGTGAACCGTGTTGCCGTGCTTACCCATAAATATTATAACGGGGTGGTTCCTGCTCCAAACACTTTTTCTGAAGTGGATCTTGAAACTTTGGAGGCCCTAAAAGGGTTCCCTGAAATCTTGTCCAATTCCCTGGAGCGGTACCGTTTCCGTGAAGGAAGTCAGGAACTGATGAACTTGGCTCGATTGGGCAATAAATATTTGGCTGACGAAGAACCTTGGAAACTTATCAAAACCGATGAGGAACGCGTGAAGACCATCATGTATGTGGCACTTCAGATTGCGACAGGACTTGCCATATTGAGCGAACCGCTTTTGCCGTTTACTTCAAACAAGTTAAAAGGGATTCTTCGCGTTGCTCAGAATGACCAAAATAGTGTCATTTCGAGCGCAGTCGAGAAATCTATTGGTTGGGACGACCTTGCCTCAGAAGACACTCTGCTCCCAGCCGGACACCAACTCAACCCCAGTGAATTACTTTTCCGAAAAATTGAGGATGAAGAGATCCAAAAACAATTGGACAAACTGGAAGCCACTAAAAAATCCAACGCTTCGACTACATCGAACACAAATACAACTGAAAACGAGATAATGCCACAAAAAGAAACCATCGCCTACGAAGACTTTGCAAAAATGGACATGAGGGTAGGTACCATTCTAGAAGCGGAAAAAATGCCAAAGGCCGATAAGCTTTTGGTGTTGAAAATTGACACAGGCTTGGACACCCGAACCATTGTTTCAGGCATTGCGGAAAGTTTTAAACCGGAGGACATCATCGGTAAAAAAGTGACCGTTCTCGTGAACTTGGCCCCTCGAAAACTACGTGGTGTGGAAAGTGAGGGCATGATCTTGATGACGGAAAACCAAGAGGGAAAACTCGTTTTTATGAACCCTGATGAGGATGGGGTTAACAACGGGGAAGGTATAAGTTAACTCATATCCAAAGAAACTGTCCGGTCGAGCGCAGTCGAGACCAGTTTTAAAAATTGGATGGTAAGACTTCTGGACTGCGCTCGAAGTGACAACTACTTAACAAACATCATGCGACTCATACCCTATATCGTTCAACATACCCAATTGTCGGAAAAAAGTGTGGAGCATACCGTGGCACTTTTGAACGAAGATTGTACCATTCCCTTTATCTCCAGATACCGAAAGGAACGCACAGGAAATTTGGATGAAGTCCAGATAGGGGCCATTGTGCAGTACAAAACCCAATTTGAGGCCCTTGAAAAGAGGAAAGCGGCCATCGTTAAAGCGGTGGAAGAACAAGGAGCCCTCACCCCAGAACTCAAGGCCAAATTTTTGGGCTGCATGGACCTGACCAGTCTGGAAGACCTATACCTTCCTTTCAAGAAGAGTAAAAAGACAAAAGCAGAGACCGCCCGTAAAAATGGACTGGAACCCTTGGCCAAGATTATTATGGCGCAAAATGCCGATGAAATCGAGTTCATCGCTTCCAAATATCTCAACAAGGAGGTCATAAACGAGGATGAAGCGTTGGAAGGTGCCCGACATATCATTGCCGAGTGGATCAACGAACGGGGCGATATCCGCAATCAATTGCGCAGCCAATTGGAACGCCATGCCTTGATCAGCACGCAAGTGATCAAGATCAAAAAAGACGATGAGAAGGCACAAAAATTCCAGGATTATTTTGATTGGAGCGAACCTTTGGAACGATGCCCCTCCCACCGATTTTTAGCCATCATGAGGGCAGAAAAGGAAGGATTCATCCGGGTGAAAATTGAAATTGATGAAGAACGGGCCCTTCAGAATATGGAACGGCGTTTGATCAAATCGAACAATGCCTGTGCGGAACAAATTGAAATGGCCATCGCCGATGCCTACAAAAGGCTATTGTTTCCATCCCTTTCCAACGAACTTTTAAGCATTGCCAAAGAAAAGGCCGACTTGGCCGCCATACAGGTGTTCTCCAAAAACCTAAAGCAATTGCTCTTGGGTGCTCCCTTGGGCGAAAAACGCATTTTGGCCATCGACCCAGGGTTCCGGACAGGATGTAAAGTGGTGTGTTTGGATGAACACGGCGATTTGAAGCACAACGAAACCATTTATCCCCATGCACCGCAAAATGACCGAACTGGGGCCATTAAAAAAATTAGTTCCTTGGTGGATGCCTATAAAATTGAGGCTATTGCCATAGGAAATGGGACCGCATCTCGAGAAACCGAACAATTGATCAAACGCATTCCCTTTAAAAAACCAATTGAAGTATTTGTGGTGAGCGAAGCTGGGGCTTCCATCTATTCGGCTTCCAAGATTGCCAGGGATGAGTTTCCCAATTATGATGTTACCGTTCGGGGAGCGGTTTCCATTGGTCGCCGATTGGCCGATCCGTTGGCCGAACTGGTGAAGATCGATGCCAAATCCATTGGGGTGGGGCAATACCAGCACGATGTGGACCAAACCCAATTGAAATCTTCTTTGGACACTGTGGTGGAAAGTTGTGTGAACGCTGTGGGCGTCAACATCAATACGGCAAGTATTCCGCTGCTCAGCTATGTTTCTGGAATCGGACCCAAATTGGCCGAAAACATTGTGGCACATCGCAATGAAAATGGGGCTTTCAAAAATAGGGATGAAATCAAAAAAGTGGCCCGTTTGGGTGGTAAGGCCTTTGAACAAAGTGCCGGCTTTTTGCGCATCAAAAATGGCGATAATCCTTTGGATGATTCTTCGGTACACCCTGAAAGTTATAGCTTGGTGGCCAAAATGGCCAAGGACCAAAAAATTCCACTTCAGGAAATTGTTGGGAACAAAGCTGCCCTGCAGCGCATCGAACTAAAATCCTATTGTACGGAAACCATTGGTATGCCCACTTTGGAAGATATTGTAAAAGAGCTGGAAAAACCGGGTTTGGACGTAAGGGAAAAAGCCAAGGTGTTCACGTTTGACCAGAATATCAGGGAAATTACGGATCTGAGACAAGGACAATTGCTGCCCGGTATTGTGAACAACATCACCAACTTTGGATGCTTTGTGGATGTCGGGATCAAGGAAAGTGGCCTGATCCATATTTCCAATCTATCCGATACTTTTGTAAAAGATGTCAACGAACATGTTAGCCTTCATCAACAAGTGATCGTTAAGGTGTTGGATGTGGATGTCCCTAGAAAACGGATTCAGTTGGCGCTGCACAAATAACTTTTTACATGCTCAAGATTGCCTATCACCCCATCTATAAACATCATTTACCGGATGGGCATCGGTTTCCCATGGCGAAATATGAGCTGTTGCCCCAACAATTGCTCCATGAAGGTACTTGTGGTCCAGAGCATTTTTATGAGCCTTCCATACCTGATGATGAGCACATTTTAGCCGTTCATGATGAAGGGTATTACAGCGATTTGTTGAATCTGGAGATTCCTCCGAAAGAGGCTAGAAAAATTGGTTTTCCCTTGAGTAAGGAACTCGTTTTGCGGGAACGTATCATTGCCGATGGCACCATAAAGGATGCGAATTTGCCTTGGAACATGGTATCGCCATGAACATCGCCGGGGGAACGCATCACGCCTATTCCAATCGTGGGGAAGCCTTTTGCATGCTGAACGATCAAGCCATCGGCGCCCGATACTTGCAGCGTAACAAACAGATTAACAATATCTTGATCGTAGATTTGGACGTACACCAAGGAAATGGAACTGCCGAAATTTTTCAGACCGACCGTTCTGTTTTTACTTTTTCCATGCATGGGAAAGGCAATTATCCTTTTAAAAAGGAAGTTTCCGATTTGGACATTGCTTTGGAGAAGGGCACTACGGACCAGGAGTATCTTTCTATCCTAAAAAATACCCTCCCATCGTTGTTGGAAAAGGTACGTCCCGAATTCATCTTTTACCTCTGTGGGGTAGATGTTTTGGAAACGGACAAACTAGGCACCCTATCCCTTACTTTGGAAGGGTGCAAGGAACGGGACCGCTTTGTATTGCAAACCTGCCACGATGCCAACATTCCTGTACAGTGTAGTATGGGTGGCGGGTATTCCCCAGAAATCAAGATTATTGTTGAAGCCCATGCGAACACCTTTCGATTGGCACAGGATATTTATGCGTAATTTTGCGGATTATCCAAATTTTCAACCTTCATGAAAATACTGAACTACCTATTTCTCCTGATTATTGTTGCACCTGTGATGGGTCAAGTAGACGAAAAAGAAAAAAATCTTTGGAACGATTTCACCTATGACATCGGGAATGTTTTTGGTGGCGTGGGGTATGCTTATTCCCGACCCTTTCATTGGCAAGGTAACGATTGGGCCAATTTTGGATACTTGACAGGAGGCACCCTTTTATTGGCAACAGTGGATGAAGAGGTAAATCATTGGAAAAATGGATTTAGACAAGATATTCCTGATTTTGTAATCGATTATGGTCATGAATACGGTAGCCCTGAGAACAATTATATGCTTACGGGTGGCGTATATCTAGCAGGATTGTTCACCAAAAACGAAAAGTTAAGACGCACCGGGGTCCTGTTGATTTCCTCTGCCACTGCAGGTGGTTTTCTTCAACAAGTAAGCAAACGGATCATTGGGAGGGCCAGACCCAAAAGTGGGGAAAGCTCGGATACTTTTGACCCCTTCCACTTGAACCGCGTCTACAATTATGATTCCTTTCCTTCGGGTCACGCCATGCTGGCCTTCAGTAATGCGTATGCCATTGCAAAGCAATTCCGAAGTCCTTGGGTAAAGGCCGGAATTTATACCGTTGGGTTGATTCCCGGTTTTGTTCGGGTGGTGGACGACTTCCATTGGTTTTCCGATGTGGCCTTCAGTACGGTACTGAGTATTTTCATTGTGGAATCCATTGACCGGTATTTGGATTCGAAATATGATGAAAAGTATAACCACAATAGTAAAGAGGTAAGCTGGAATCTGTCCTTCGGACCCAATACGATGGGTGTGTCCCTTCGATTTTAATTGAATCTAAACGTCATTGTGTTAATTATTTATTTAGATTGAATTAAAATAATTATTTTTGCCTTCTCTGTTCCAAGTGATGGGTAAAAAGAAGAAGGAAAAAAAGAAACTCAAAAAAGCATTGCTGAAGAATTTGTCCAACCAAGGCAAATTGAAATCCAAATGCTGTGAGAAATTCAAAAAAGGGGAGAACAAACGTTGCTCCAAATGCCCTTGTTTCGACCTTTTGAAGAAAGTGGCCTAGTCCCAACCTCTCCTCCAAAACTCCTATTCCATCCCTTTTCCTGGCTGTCTCATTTCCCAAGCTCCCGATTATGTTCTATTTTAGGGACAAATTAAAACCATCATGTTACGGAAAACCTCTCTACTCATCACACTGCTGTTGGCCAACAGCGTATTTCTTTTGGCCCAGGAACAAGATCCTGTCGTTCAGGCCATCTTAAAGGAAGCCAATGAAAACTCACAACTCGAAACCCTAGGTCACGAGTTGATGGACGGCATCGGACCCCGATTGGTCGGAACCCCACAAATGAAAAAGGCCCATGATTGGGCCGTTGCCAAATATGCTGGCTGGGGTATTTCCGCCAAAAATGAACAATGGGGCGAATGGAAAGGTTGGGAACGCGGCATTTCACATATCGATATGGTATACCCAAGGGTACAAAGCCTGCAAGGGACCCAATTGGCATGGAGCCCTGCCACCCCTAAAAAAGGGACCACTGCCGAATTGGTAGTTTTACCTATGGTAAAGGATTCCATGGAATTTGTAAAATGGTTGCCCACAGTTAAGGGCAAAATGGTCATGGTCTCCAAATTGGAACCTACCGGAAGACCAGATTACAACTGGGAAGAATTTGCCACCGAAAAGTCGTTCGAAAAAATGAAACAGGAGCGCGACGAAATGGACAAGGCATGGAACGCCAATATGAAGAGCATGGGGTATAACTCCAGAACCCTGCCTGAAGCCTTGGAAGCTGCCGGCGCGGTTGGAATCATTGCTTCTTATTGGTCCAAAGGATTTGGGGTGAACAAAATCTTCAGTGCCCGTACCAAAAAAATCCCTACTGTGGATTTGGAATTGGAAGATTATGGCATGCTATACCGTTTGGTGGAATCTGGACAAAAACCACAGATCCACGTGGTGGCCGAGTCCAAAGATTTGGGGGTATCGCCTACCTTCAACACCATTGCAGAAATTAAAGGTTCCGAAAAACCGGATGAATATGTTATCCTGTCCGCCCATTTCGATTCTTGGGATGGAGGTACCGGAGCTACCGATAACGGAACCGGAACCTTGGTGATGATGGAAGCCATGCGCATCTTGAAAAAAGCCTATCCCAACCCAAAACGAACCATTTTGGTGGGACACTGGGGCAGTGAGGAACAAGGACTGAACGGATCTAGGGCCTATGTTGAGGACCACCCTGAGATTGTTGCAGGAGTACAGGCTGTTTTCAATCAGGATAATGGTACCGGTAGGGTGGTACGCATCACTGGCGGTGGATTTTTGAATGCCTATGACTATTTGGGCAAATGGTTGCATGCTGTTCCAAAGGAAATCACCGATGAAATTGAAACTTCGTTCCCGGGTACGCCCGCAAGAGGGGGTTCGGATTATGCATCGTTTCAAGCTGCTGGTGCACCTGCATTCAGTTTAAGTTCTCTGAACTGGTCGTATTGGAACTATACCTGGCACACCAACAGGGATACCTATGACAAGATCATTTTTGATGATGTGCGTAACAATGCCATCCTTACGGCAATCTTGGCCTATATGGCCAGTGAGTATCCCGAGAAAACGGATCGTGCCAAAGCAATTTTGCCTTTGGACGACAGTACTGGGGAACCGGCTGAATGGCCATCTCCCCGCTCACCGGAACGCAAAGGTGGTTTGGAAGACAACTAACGAGATAAAATAAAAACGCCCCGAATTTTTCGGGGCGTTTTTGTATTGACTAACTAAATCTAAAAAATGCTAATTCCAACTCGTGGTGAGGATACCCTAACCCCGGTACCCACATACGTTCTTCTGGGATAATTATAATCATAATAGGTATAATAGAAATGGGCATGACCGTAATACTCCCTGCTGTGATGGCAATGATCATCACAATGTTGGGCATGCTCGGCATAAGCATCCTGTTTTCCTTTCATATAGGCTTTATAGGCTTCCTTGTCCCGTTTTCTTAAATCCTTTTCATATCGTTTTTGATCTTTCCAGAAATCCTTTTCATCTTCGTCATTATTGCTGGCCAAAGATTGTTCATAAACAGCATCTTCTTTGGCGCGCTGCTCGTAATACGAAATTTTATCCTGTTCCTTTTCTTGGTTTTCTTGGGCAGAGACCGATGCTGAGATAAACAAGGCCAACATTGCGGTGATTGTTCCTATATATTTCATAGCTTCAAATTTTAGGGTTCTTATTTTATGTACGGAAGAACCGTTCATTTGGTTTTATAACAACTGAAAAATGATTTACCCTAATTAGAACTTGAAGAGAAGCGTTATGCACACCAAATATCTTAAACACCCAATTCTCGACTGCCTACCCGTTCGGCAGGCGGGCGCTCGAATGGACAGAACAATATATCTCCAATGATAAAAGCCACCGATTGGTGGCTTTTGAGTAAGTAATACTATAAAATTTATTTACCGAGCATCAAAAGTTCGTTGCATTTGATTTCGGTGATAAAGCGCTTTTCGCCCTCCTTGGTCTCATAGGCACGGGACATTAATTTGCCCTCGATCATCACCTCTTTTCCCTTAGCGAGATAATTTTCTGCGATTTCTGCAATCTTGCCCCAGGCCACGATGTTGTGCCATTGGGTGTCCGTAACCTTTTCGCCTTCGGCATTTTTAAAAGTTTCGTTTGTGGCCAAGGAGAATTTGGCCAGTTTGTTGCCATTTTCAAGGGTTACCATTTCTGGGTCATTGCCCAAGTGTCCGATCAACTGTACTTTGTTTTTAAGTGAATTCATAATGTAAGATTTTAGCGTTAAACAGTTCATGCCATCGAATTGTCATCATTCGACAGGGCAAACTTAGCTAGCCGCCAAAATCCCATTCGGTTTGAAAATATTTGCTTTCGTTTGTAAACGGATGTAAATGTTTATAGTTCCCCTATATTTGGCACCCTTTTAAATCTGTTCCTTGAATTCTGACCATGGTGATAATCATCAGGGCGCGATGACAAGTTTTAGATTTCTTGTCGCTTAGCTATTTTGAAATGACAAAGAAAATCAAGGTCATTCTGAGCGAATCGAAGAATCCAATTCGAAACGACAAATTGTTGTTGTTTTCTATGGGTACCCTGAGCGGAGTCGAAGGGTTACATTGCATTCAATTACTGTCATCTTAAATGATTGGACACGAATGGCACAAATTATCCCAAATATTCTTATGTCATTTTAAGCGAATCGAAGAATCCAATTATGGTAAAACCTTTTGCACTTGAACTTAAGTTTGTTCTTGTGTTTTCAGAATGAATCTGGTTTGGTTCAATATTGCTAAACTTTCACCACCGAGTCCTCCACAATCGCAAAAACCTCGTCCTTTTTAGAAGGTTTCAGGGTATGGGTTCCCGTAAATTCCCCGAAAGCCGGCAAGACCATCTGGTGCTCTGATTTGAAAAAACAGGGTAGCCTCAAATGCTGCCTACCAAAGCCTTGTAGTTTAACGGCAGGGTGGATGTGTCCGCAAAAGGTGAACAATCCGTCACGTTCTTCAGGGTGATGGGTCAATAAAAAATCGTCCAAAATGAGTTCTGGAAAGATTTTAACGTCCAGTTTTTTAAATTTTTCAGGGGCGATGATGTCGTGGTTGCCAGAAACCAAAATAATTTCCGCAGGTGTTTTGGCCACCCAATTTTCAAAAAGCTCCCATTCCTTGTTCAATGACGAATGGAAGAGGTCGCCCAAAAAGCAGATTTGAAAGGGCTGAAAATCCCCCACGATCTTATCCAACAACACAAAATTTTGATGGATGGCCTTTCGGGGAACTGCCGCACCGAACTTTCGGAAATGGGACACTTTGCCCAAATGCACATCACTGATCAGCAACAGGGATTTCTCTTCCCAAAAGAGACCACCTAAAGGGTGGAGGGTGAAGTTTTGGTTTTTTATTTGGATGATGTGACTCACAGATGATATGTTGTTACAAATTTAATGGTATTGTCATTTCGAACCGAGCGAAGCAAATGTGAGAAATCTGATATTGGTTGAGATTTCTCAATTGTCATTATACTCCTCATTTCGAAATGACATGCTCCTATTCATCGGGTAAGCTTTGCGGTCATCCGTTTGATGCGATCCGCCAATTTTTCGTTGGACAGTTTTTCCCGTAACCGATCGGTGATAATGGGAAAGGAAAAAGGAGTAGGGTTTTTACATTGTTTCCAAACAATTTCCTGTTGGGCAATGCGTTCCAGGGCCAATCGTAAACGGCCTTCCTCCAATTGGTGTTCAAAGGTTTCGGTATAGGCTTGTTGGTATAAAAGATTGTCGTCTTCAAAATCCTTGAACACATCGAACAACAATTCGGAACTGCTTTGCAGATGTTTCATTTTTACCCCTTTCTCTGGATAGCCCGTGAATACCATCCCACTGATAACTGCAATATCTCGGAATTTTCGTCTTGCCATTTCGTTGGAGTTCAGACTTTTTTGAAGGTCGGACAACATATAATCTGTGGCAAACAGGTTGTTGTCCAAAATGGCCTGAATGTCGATTTTTTTATCCGAAAGCAACTCAAACCCATAATCGTTAAAGGCAAGGGAACAGGTAATCGGGGTCAATAAACTTATCCGGTATGCCAGTAGACTGCTCATGCCCTCGTGAATGGCGCGGCCCTCGAACGGATAAAAGATATGATGATATCCATCTGAGGTTTTAAACGTTTCAATCAAAAATTGGTGAGGTTGGGGCACCATACTTTCCTCCCTTTGCTTGGCAAACATGGGAGCAAGGGATTGGATTTCTGGGGATTGTTCATTTTGGGGCAATTCGGCAGTGTACAGTTCTTGGCGCAGCAGTTCCGACATTTTTGCCGAGAAGCTCAATCGGCCACCCATCCAACTCGGTACCTTGTTGGTCCGCTTTGTGGAGTTGACCACATGTGCCGACATGCCCTTGATTCGGATGAATTCCAAATTTCTGCCTGCAAACGTGAAAACATCCCCAGGACTCAATTTGGAGATGAAATATTCCTCAATGGAGCCGATGTATCCTCCCTTTTGATATCGCACATGGATGGTGGCGTCACCCACAATAGTCCCAATCTGGAAACGGTGTCTCATGGCAACCGCCCTACTGTGCACGATGAATTTGCCGTCCTCTTCAACCTCCACTTTTTTGTATTCGTCATAACTCTTCAAGCTTTGACTGCCCATCACCAAGAAATTAAGCAGCCATTGCCATTGCTCTTCGGAAAGCGCTTGAAAACAAAAGGTCTGTTTTACTTCCCGATAAATTTCATCCGGATAAAACCCATCCGAAACCGCCAAGGTAGTCAGGTATTGGATAAGCACATCAAAACTATTGAGGTAGGGAATACGATCTTCCACGGCATTGTGGAGCACCGCCTTTTGCATGGCCGAAGCTTCTATGAGTTCCATGGCATGGGTGGGCAAAAAATAGATAACACTTTCCTTGCCGGGTCGGTGACCGCTTCTTCCTGCGCGCTGTAGAAATCGGGCTACTCCTTTAGGACCGCCGATCTGCACCACGGTTTCCACCGGGGCAAAATCCACACCAAGATCTAGACTGGAGGTACAGACTACTGCCCTCAAACTTTCATTACGGATAGCCTGTTCTACCCAAAGCCGCGTTTCTTTGTTGATGCTGCCGTGGTGCATGGCCAGTTCCCCGGCATATTCAGGGTGTTGCTCCAGTATTTTTTGAAACCAGATTTCACATTGACTCCGGGTGTTGGTAAAAAGCAGTGTCGTTTTACTGTTATTGATGATCGGGATAACGTCTTCCAAAAGATGCAATCCCAAATGACCTCGCCACGGAAAAGTTTCCATTTCCTCTGGGATGATACTCTTAACGGTGATTTTCTTGTTGATTTCCGCCTTGATCAAAACCGAGTTTTCCAGTTCTTTGGATGTAGGCCCCAACAGCACTTCCCGTGCCTGTTCCAAATTACCGATAGTGGCAGAAATACCCCAAATGCGAAGGTCCTTGCAAATGGATTTCAATCGGGAAAGGCCCAATTCCATTTGAACGCCTCTTTTGGTGCCCAAAAGTTCATGCCATTCGTCGACTACAATGGCGGTACAATCCTTAAAAAGTTTTGCATACCCTTTGGAGGATAATAGTAGATGAAGACTTTCAGGGGTTGTAATTAACAGGTCAGGCATGGCCGTCCTTTGTTTGGACCTTTCCTTGGTCGAGGTGTCCCCAGTTCGAATCCCAACGGTCATTTGGGTGCCCAGATCTTGGGTAATGCGTTCAGCAGATTGTTTGATTTCTTGGGAAAGTGCCCGTAACGGAGTGATCCAAACCGCTTTCAATCCTTTTTTGTGCTTGGTTTTATAATCAGGATGATTTTGGATGTAGTTCAACACGATCGGAAACCAAAGGGCATAGGTCTTGCCGCTTCCGGTAGGGGCATTCAATAAGCCGTGCTTGCCTTCCAGAAAAGCAGTCCAGGTCTGTTTTTGGAAGGGGAAAGGCTCCCATTTTTGGTCATGGAACCAGTTTTCGGCAATATGGAAGAGTTCGTTTTGGCGCAGTTTCGGTAGTACTTTGGATTGAAATTACGAATTTCTTTCAAGGGTTTGTACCCACCTTTTTGCGATAAGATTTATATTTGTGCCACAAAATTTCTGATATGCCAATTTTAGATCTTTACGAGCACGGAGACCACAGGAAAAACCTGGCCCATTTTGCCACTTTGGCAAGTTTGGCTGCCATTGATGGAGAGATCAACCCCAAAGAAAAAGCGATTCTTGAAAAATTTGCCTTCAAACTCAACATTACTGAGGCTGAGATTAAGGAGGTAATGAAGAAGGAGAATAAATACCCCATTGAGACACCGCACAGTGGCGAAAAGAGATATAAAAGGCTGTTCGAGTTCTTTCAGATCATTTTTTCTGACCACGATATTGAGGAGGGTGAGCGCAAAATGGTTGAAAGGTATGCCATTGGTTTGGGCTTTTCTCCTAAAAAAGCGACTGAGATCATCGATAAATCCATCAAAATCTTCACAGGAAGAATTCCATTTGAGGATTATTACGAATTGGTAAAAAGAGAGGTTTAAGATTTGGCCTTGGCCATAAACTCTTCCGCCTTTTCCACCATTTTTTTACTTCCGCAGAAAAACGGCACGCGTTCGTGTAGCTCCGTAGGCTGAATGTCCATAATGGGATGGAACCCGTTGCTGGCTTTTCCGTTGGCCTGTTCGGCCAAGAAAGCCATGGGATTGCACTCATAAAGCAAGCGCAATTTACCATTGGTGGCCTTGCTGCTTTTGGGATACATGTAAATGCCCCCCTTGATCATATTCCGGTGGAAATCCGATACCAAGGAACCAATGTAACGGGAAGTATAAGGGCGATCACCTTCTTCCATCTGGCAGTATTTGATGTAATCCTTCACGCCCTGCGGAAAATGGATGTAATTGCCCTCGTTCACGGAATAGATTTTTCCCGATTCTGGGAACTGCATGTTGGGGTGAGATAGGTAAAAAGTGCCCAAAGCGGGGTTCAATGTAAAACCGTTTACGCCATCCCCAGTGGTATAGACCAACATGGTAGAAGTGCCATAAATGATGTATCCCGCAGCAATCTGGTTTCGTCCAGGTTGAAGAAAATCCTGAAGGGTGACGGGTGTGCCCACTGGTGTGATCCTTCGGTAAATGGAAAATATGGTTCCCACGGAAACATTGACATCGATGTTAGAAGAACCATCCAAAGGATCGATCAAAACAATGTATTTGTTTTGGTGTTGTTTGTCAAAACTGTTGATGCTGATAAAATCATCTTCCTCCTCAGAAGCAATGCCGCAAACAATTTCCCTGTTTTTTAGGGTTTGAATGAATTTTTCATTGGCCAGCACATCCAATTTTTGTTGGTTTTCCCCTTGAACATTGGTCTCCCCGGCAGAACCGATGATATCCACCAACCCGGCTTTGTTCACTTCGTGGTTCACTACTTTGGCCGCCAAACGGATGCCATTTAGCAGTCGCGAAAGTTCCCCGGAAGTATATTGAAATGAGTTTTGGTTGGCAATGATGAATTCACCTAGGGTGCGGTGCTGATTGTCAAACATGGAAAGCTGTTTTATTTAAAGACAAATATCGTGCATTTTGTGAAACTACAACGTTTTCGCTAGAGATAAGTTTTAGAATTTTATAACTTTGAGTTTTATTTGTAACAAATATGGAATTTACAATCAGGGATGCTCGACCCGATGACATGGAGCACGTTTTAGCTTTGATCCAACAGTTGGCAGATTTTGAAAAGGAACCCCACGCCGTTGAGGTTACCAAACAAGATTTGCTGAAGCACGGGTTCGGGGAGAAACCGATGTTCCATTGTTTTGTGGCCGAAACCCAAGAAGGTATTTCGGGGATTGCATTGGTGTATCCGAGATATTCAACATGGAAGGGACCGGCCATTCATTTGGAAGACTTGATCGTATCCGAAAGCATGCGGGGAAGTGGTCTAGGAACGGCCTTGTTGGATGAGGTGGTCCGTTATGGCCATTCACTTGGTGTAAAGAGAATCTGTTGGGAAGTTTTGGATTGGAACGAGCCCGCGATTGAATTCTATAAGAAAAAAGGAGCCAATGTACTCCGCGATTGGGATGTGGTACACTTGGACGAAAAAGGAATCAAAAATTATATGGAAAGCCTAAACTGAGCTTTTCAACATACAAGTACAAAATAACATGAGAGTATTTAAGTTTGGTGGGGCTTCGGTAAAAGATCCCGATGCAGTTAAGAATGTGGTCAGTGTCCTTAAAGAAGTAGGATACTCAGATACCTTGGTCGTTATTTCGGCCATGGGCAAGACTACAAATGCCATGGAGAAGGTTGTGGAATCTTATTTTTATGACAAAGCTGCTTTGAATGCATCCATTCAGGAGGTTATTGACTACCATGACAGCATTTTATCCGGATTATTCGCTAGTCCAAGCCATCCTATTTATGACAAGATCAAATTGCTTTTTGATGAAGTGAAGGGTTTTTTAGCCTGGAACAAATCCCCAAAATATGGTTTCGTGTACGATCAAGTCGTCAGTTATGGTGAATTGCTTTCCACCACCATTTTGAGTGCTTATTTTAACGAAGTTGGACTTACCAACACCTGGTTGGATGTACGCACCATGATCAAGACGGATAATACATATCGCGATGCCCAAATCAATTGGGAAAGAACCCAACTAGAGGTTACAGCACGGGTAGATATGTCCAAACTGAACATCACCCAAGGGTTTTTGGGAAGTGATGACAATAACTTCACCACCACTTTGGGCAGGGAAGGTTCGGATTATACCGCCGCTATTTTGGCCTATTGCCTAAATGCCGAGTCCGTTACCATTTGGAAAGATGTGCCTGGGGTATTGAACGCCGATCCACGCAATTTTGAAGAAGCCCAACTTTTGGAGCAGATATCCTATCGCGAAGCCATTGAGTTGGCCTTTTATGGTGCTTCCGTAATCCACCCCAAAACCTTGCAACCGTTGCAGCGTAAGGAAATACCCTTGCATGTAAAATCCTTTGTAAACCCTAAGGATATGGGAACCACTGTGGGCAAAGGAATAGGGATCGTGCCCAAAGTGCCCTGTTTCATTGTTAAAAAGAATCAGGTGTTGCTAAAGCTTTCTTCTTTGGATTTTTCATTCATAGTGGAGGACAACATCAGCGAAATCTTCAAACTGTTCCATGACCATAGGTTGAAAGTGGACCTGATTCAGAATTCCGCCATTAGTTTTTCCGTTTGTTTGGACAACAAGTTCAAAGGACTACAACCGCTTCTTGAAGAACTGAAAAAGAAATTCAAGGTAGTCTGCCATGAAGATGTTTCCCTTTACACCATCCGCCATTTTGATGAACAGGCGGTAAAATCCCTTCAAAATGGGAAGTCGGTATTGGTAGAGCAACGTGGCAAGGAAACGGTACAATTGGTTGTGCAGTAAGGTCTTGATCTCTTTTTTTGGCCAGCAGGGTCAGTAATTGTATTTTTCTATCTTTACGGCTAGCTAAAGAAGAAACTACATGGGCTTGGTTACTGCGAAAGAGGTTGCAAAAGTGATAAATCTGGATAAGTATGGATTTTTGGGCACTTTTGTTGGCTGGCTTTTGATGGTAGCCACTAGGATTACCACCATAAATAGGTTTTACAATAAAAACAAGCAACTTCCTGGCCCCGAATTTTTGGATGCCATCCTGGATCATTACGAAATCGACTTTGAGATCCCCGAAGAGGATATCAAACGGTTGCCAAAGACCGGACCTTATATTACCATCAGCAACCATCCACTAGGGGGAATTGATGGCGTCTTATTGTTGAAACTTTTATCGAACGAGCGTCCGGATTATAAAATTATCGCCAATTTTTTGCTGCATAGGATCGAACCCCTGAAGCCCTTTATTATGCCGGTGAATCCTTTTGAAAGCCATAAGGACGCCAAAAGCAGCATTGCAGGTTTTAAGAATGCATTAAAGCATTTGCAGGATGGGCATCCCCTTGGCATATTCCCTGCCGGTGAGGTTTCTACTTACCGCGATGGGAAATTGGTAGTGGACAGACCTTGGGAAGAAGCGGCCATCAAATTGATTCGCAAAGCGGAAGTGCCTGTTGTTCCCATATATTTTCATGCCCGTAACAGTCGACTTTTCTACACCTTGTCCAAAATGAACGATGTCTTCCGAACGGCCAAATTGCCTTCGGAACTGACTTCACAGAGCATGAGGCCAATCAAGGTCAGGATCGGTCAACCCATATCGGTGGCTGCCCAACAAGAGGAAGAGACCCTGGAATCCTTCACGGAGTTGCTACGCAAAAAAACCTATCTCTTGGCCAATGTTTTTGAAAAGGAACGCTTGATCGACAAGGTGCCGACCTCATTAAAAATTCCAAAACCCCCCAAAAAAATAGCTACCCAGATCAGCACCAAAGTGTTGGAGGAGGAAATTGCCCGTTTGCGCGAAAAGGATTGTCGGGTTTCGCAAAGTAAAAACTACGAGGTATTTCTGGCCAAACAGAAAGACATGCCTTTTTGTTTGAACGAAATCGGAAGACAACGTGAGATTACTTTTAGGGAAGTGGGCGAGGGGACCAATAATGCCATTGATTTGGATAAGTTCGATTCCTATTATCACCACCTTTTTCTTTGGGATGATGATGAAAAGAAAATCGTGGGAGCCTACCGAATGGGATTGGGATCCGAGATTTACAAAAAGTATGGCATTGATGGATTTTATCTTCAAGATTTGTTCCGATTTGAGCCAGAATTGTATGGTATGATGGAAAAATCCATCGAAATGGGCCGCGCCTACATCGTAAAGGAATATCAACAAAAACCAATGCCCTTGTTCCTCCTTTGGAAGGGAATCGTGCATACTACCTTAAGGCATCCGGAGCATAAATATTTGATTGGCGGGGTGAGTATCAGTAACCAGTTCTCGAATTTCTCCAAAAGCTTGATGATCGAGTTCATGAAATCCAATTACTGGGATCCCTATGTGGCCCAATACATTCGCCCTAAAAAAGAATTCAAGGTTAAGCTGAACGATGCCGACAAGGAATTCATCTTTGATGAGACCCAAGCCGATCTTAACAAATTCGACAAATTGATCAGCGAAGTGGAACCCGGAAGTCTGCGCTTGCCTGTTTTGATCAAAAAGTACATCAAACAGAACGCCAAGGTGGTCGCCTTCAACGTAGATCCCTTGTTCAATAATTCGGTGGATGGACTCATGTACATCCGTATTGCCGACTTGCCAGAGAGCACCGTAAAACCCGTAATGGAGGAATTTCAGGCCGAATTAGAGCGAAAAATGGCAGAAGGGAACTCCAATCCCGAGGATTTGGCTTAATCCATCAATTCTTCCCGAACAAAGTCATGGCAAAAAGCCTTGATTTCATCCCGGGTTGCCCTAAACGCCTCTTGGATTTCCTTTTCCGTACCCTTTACTTTGGATGGATCCATAAAATTTTGATGCATTCTTTTTGCATTTTTTGATGGGATGTAGGGACAGTGTTCCTTGGCATGGTCGCATACCGTGATAATGTAATCCCATTCAATTCCTTGGTATTCATCCACATGGTTGGAGGTATGGTGCGAAATGTCCACATTGTCCTCCTTCATGAATTCAACAGCTTTTGGGTTTAAACCGTGCGTTTCAATACCAGCACTATAAATATGGGCCAATTTCTTTTGAAAATGGGCCAGATAACCGTGTGCCATTTGGCTACGGCAGGAATTTCCGGTACAAAGTACCAATACGTTTTTCATAGATTTTGGGTTGATTATCAGTCAATTCCGACCGAGCTACTTCTCTTCTCGAATAAAAGGTTGTCCTTCCATTCGCCATGTAGTTTGCCCACTCGTTCGCGCTTGCCAATATAGCGAAATCCGACTTTTTCGTGAAGTTGAACACTGGCATTATTTTCTGGAAAAATACCGGATTGTAAGGTCCAATATCCCTCTTTTTCGCTATCGGAGATTAGCTGTTGTAACAATTGTTTGCCAACGCCCTTACCTCGACTATTGGCGGCGATGTAAACGCTTACTTCGCCCACACCGCCATACACGCATCTGCTGGAAACAGGGGATAGGGCTGCCCATCCCAAAATAATACCGTTTTCCTCAGCCACCAATCGGCAATGGTCCGTGTGAGATTTATCCCAATGTTCAAAACTGGGAACCTTGGTCTCAAAAGTGGCAAAACCAGTGGCCATGCCTTCGGCATAGATTTGGGAAACTTGTTCCCAATCGGAGGGTTGCATGTTTCTGATCGTCATGGCATCAGAATTAACAACATCCTGAACCAGGTGCACAACAAGCTTCTTTCTCCGCTTCGGCTTCAACCGGAACCCCACAGGTTTCCTTGGCCTTGCAATCTGTTTTTTCTACAGAAAGTTTAATGGTCAATTCCGAATCGCTCAGATCGTAATCGTTTACAAATAGCTGGGCAGTATGAAAATGGTCGTTGCTATATTCAAATTTGATCTCAGTGTTCTTGTCCATAGGTTTGATTTTGTCCACCTTGTTGAGGATTCCAAGGGCTTTGTAAATAGACATGAATTCGGTTTTGTCCTTTTCTTTTGGACTTTCCCAAAGTTGCACAATGGTTTCTTTCCAAAAATCGGTTACTGCACCGCAGTCCACAGAATCAATGGTAATGTTCTTCACCTCGGTGATGTGGTAGTTGGCCCCGACCAGTTTATTGGGGGCATATTCAAAAAGCAAGCTTTTGTTCTGATGTTGTTTTAAAAGGGATAAAAATTCTGATGTTTTCATGGTTAACAACAATTACGGTTAATATTGGAAAAGAACAGATGAAAGGTCTCTTGTAATTCCTTCCAACGCTCTTGGTCGATACAATAACAAAGGTTTTTGCCCTCAAAAGTTCCCTTGAGCAACCCGATTTTTTTGATTTCGTTCAGGTGCTGGGAAATAGTGGGTTGGGATAGGCCGATGATGTCCACCAAATCGGTACAGATGCAGGCATCTTGCTTGCTGATGTATTCCAGAATGGCCACCCTAGCAGGATGGGCCAATACCTTGGCAATTTTGGCAAGTTCATTCTGTTTGGTGGAAAAAATATAGGTTTTGGTCGCTCCCATTATAAAATTATATATTGCAATATTACGATGATATATTGAAATAAAAAAGCCAGAGAATTTCACTCTGGCCAATTTTTTTAGAACCAAGGCTTTTTCCCCACTTGGTACGTATTGTAAAATTCTGCATCGGATTTGGTCAAATAGATGATGCCTTCCACCAATCCAATAATACCAGGAATCCAAACGAACAACAGTCCGATACCCACACAAGAAAGGACATAGGCGGCGATTGATACGCCCAAAAGAATGAATCCTTCCTTGTTATAGCCCAATATGAATTTGTGAACGCCCAAAGAACCCACTAAAATGGCTAGGATACCGGCCAATATTTTTTTATTGTCTCCTCCGGCACCTTGAAGGCCTTCTTTGAATTCCTCCGCGGTTTTTTTGGCTTCTTCCTTAAACTCCTTTGCAGCTTCTTCGGCTTTGTCCCCGAAGTCTTTGTTTTCTTCTGACATTGTATTAAATGTGTTGGTTAATGATTTTTAAATGTAGCAAATAATTCAATATCTAAAGAAAGGCTTTATCAACAGGCTCCCAAAGTTCCAATTTGTTACCATCGGGATCCATGATGTAGCCAAATTTGCCATAATCGTATTCTGCAAT
Organism: Allomuricauda sp. M10; assembly: GCF_020782875.1. GTDB lineage: Bacteria > Bacteroidota > Bacteroidia > Flavobacteriales > Flavobacteriaceae > Flagellimonas. Next base: position 202,305 of record NZ_JAJGBN010000006.1, read on the forward strand.
TTCACCTACAATAGTCACTCCTTCTTTCTTTAATTCTTCCATAAGTTCCACCAAGTTTTCTACCCTAAAATTGATCATAAAAGGTTTTTCACTGGGTTCGAAATATTTGGTGTCGCTGCTGAACGGACTCCATTGGGTCATGGCGTCGTTCCCATCCTGGTCTTTCCACCAAAAGGAACAACCATAGTTGTCGGTATTAAGGCCCAAGTGCTTTTTGTACCACGTTTTGATCTGGTCGGGGTCCTTGGTTTTAAAAAAGATGCCACCTAATCCTGTTACTCTGTTTTTCATGATTTTTTAATGTTTTGTTCATAGAGGTTGATCCATTTCTGTGGGGTCATTTTTTGGCAAAGTTCCCCGATGAGTTCATAAGGGATGGTTTGGATATTCTTGAACCGGATACAGCTTTTGCCCATATCCAATTTGGTCTTTACGTATTTTGGGTATTCCGCCACAAACCAATCGTGGATTTTTGTATCTGCATAGATCCCTGAATGGTACAGGGCCACAAAATTCTTTTGGGAGGCAACGCAGGCAAAGGGGAGTGGTTGTTTAGGGTCACAATGGTATCCATCCGGGTAGAGCGAATGGGGTACTACATACCCGATCATGCCATAGGTGATGCATTCCTCAAAACCTTCAGGTAAATTGGTTTTTATGGTTTCCCGCAATTTTGAAATGGCCTCCATACGATCTTCAGGTACCTTGCTGATGTATTCTTCCGGGGTTTTGGCGTCTATGGTCATGATTCAGCTTTTCGTTGTAGTATCAATGCAGATAATAAAGTAATAATCAATCCGATGGCAAAAACTGTTGTTGCCATAAAGGTAAAGGACAAGATCGGATTGGAAAATTGGGCCTTTTGTTCTTCCAATTCGGCCAAACGGATCCGTAATTCATCCGGTGGAAGGGTGCCTTTCATATTTTCTGCAATCTCGGCATAGTAGTAGTCCATAAACCCTGGATTGAGTACCTCCGTATAAAAAACATCCAACAAACCAAAGATGATGGCCGTGATCAAACTGATCAAGAGCCCCATAGTCAATGCTTGCTTAAAACTGACCGCGCCTCCATTTTCCTTGTCCCTATAATGACGAATGCCCAAGTATACAAAACAAAGGGAAAGGAATATGGAAACATAGCCCAATACTTCCTGTACTGGCAGAGAAAGGGTACTAAGACCGTACCAGCTAAAAATAAAGAGTACACAAATGGTAATGGCTCCGAAAGCCCCATATTTAAGGATTGTTTTTTTCATGGTATTGCTTAATTGGTTGATTCAAAAGTAGCTGGTTGGTTCTCATCCGGACTCATACTAAAGTACCAATTTTGCAGAATTAGGGCATTATTGTCCTAAAATTTGAAGTTCCTTGGCCTTTTTTATGGCTTGCGTTCTACGTTCGGCATCCAGTTTAAGGAGAAGGTTGGACACGTGGGTTTTTACGGTACTTTCCGAAACAAATAAAGAATCTGCAATTTCTTTGTTCGACATTCCTTTTGAAATAAGGATCAACACTTCGTACTCCCGTTTGCTGATGCCCAATGCCTCGATTTTTTTATGGTCGATTTGGGTTGGTTTCGACTTTTCCCTGTGAAGCGTTTTTTTGTTGATGTAGATACCGACAAGGAAGAAAATCACCGCAATAGAGCCAATGGTAAGTTCTACGGAAATGTCTTCTGATACATAGGAATAACGACTTAGCCTAAAGAGGACCAGTAAGGCAATGATGAGGGCGGAAAAAACGAATATGGTCTTTTTCACCCTTTAAAATTAGCAAAATCTTGCCTTCACCTTGTCCACAATGGTCTGTGCCAGTTTTGCATGGCTTTCCACCGTCCAGCCTGCCACGTGTGGGGTCAGTAACACGTTTTTGGCCTTTCTCAAATATTTTAAGGCTTTCGGTTTTTGAACGAACATGTTCTCGAACGATTTTTTCTCGTACTCCAGAACGTCCAATCCAGCACCCAAAATTTTTCCAGATTTAAGGGCCTCCACAAGGTCATTGGTGACCACGCATTTGCCCCGGGCAGTATTCAACAGCCAAAAGGGTTTTTGAAAACTGTTGATGAATTCCGTGTTTACCATGCCTTCGGTCAATTCGGTTTGTGGAACATGAAGACTTATCACATCCGATTTCTGTTTGAATTCCATGATTCCCACTTGCCGTGCATTATCATCCCCAACACCACCAACAATGTCATAACAGATGACTTCCACATCAAAACCTCTAAGTTTTTTGGCAAAGGCTTTGCCCATGTTCCCATATCCGATGATGCCAACGGTCCGTCCATCGAGTTCCACGCCACGGTTGCCCTCTCTGTCCCATTTGCCTTTTTTTACTTCTCGGTTGGCCTTGCACATTTTGTTCATGAGGGATAAAAGCATTCCCAAGGTATGTTCACCCACGGCATTTCGGTTGCCTTCAGGAGCGGAAACCATGTAAATATCCTTCATCTTGGCATACCGAACATCAATGTTTTCAAGTCCGGCACCCACTCTTCCAATAAATTTGAGGTTGGTGGCCTTCTCCAAAAATTGTTGGTCTATGGTAAATCGGCTTCGGATTACGATGCCATCATAATCCTGTATTTTATTTTCCACTTCTTCTTTGGTGGAAGTATAGTCTTCATGGTTTTCAAATCCTAATGCAGCAAATTGCTCAATCAACAAAGGGTGGTTGGTATCGAGGTGGAGAACTTTCATGCGTTAAATATACAATTCCTAAATTTTTGGATAATGGATCTGTGTTTTTTCATGCTGCACACCGCCAGTATGTGCAGTGGTAAGTTTTTCGAAAAGGAGAACATGTACCTCTTCCCCATCCTTGGTCATAGGGTTGTGCTCCACTCCTTTGGGTACCACAATGATTTCGCCTTGGTTCACCACTTCGGTGCGATCCCTGAATTGCATGTAGAGCGTTCCTTTGATCACTTGGAACAATTCGTCCTCATGCTCGTGGGCATGCCAAACAAACTCGCCCTGCAATTTGGCCAATAGTACCTGCATATCGTCCACAACGGCAATTTGGTGGGGGTGCCAATGTTTGGTGAACTCGGCATGTTTTTGTTTTAGGTTGATGGATTTCATCGTTTCGTTTTTAAATACCCAACATCAATTTGGCGATGGAGAAGTAAATCAAGATGCCAAAAATGTCATTACTAGTGGTGATAAAAGGACCGGTCGCGATTGCTGGGTCGATTCCCCTTTTATTCAAAAAAACAGGAATAAACGTACCTATGATGGCTGCAATAATGATAACCAATATGATGGCAATTCCAATGGTGAAGGAGACCATGTAGGGAGTTTTAAAAATAAAATGGCTTACCAACAAAACTATGGATGCAATGGCGCCTCCATTGATCAGTCCAATTAGAAATTCTTTGACCAAACGCCCTACAACTTCCCCTTTTACAGTATCATTGGCCAAACCTTGTACCATGATGGCCGAGGATTGTACCCCTACATTTCCTGCCGTAGCTTGGACCAAGGGAACGAAAATGAGCAAAATGGGAAAATTGCCCATCAGGGGCTGAAAACTATTGATGATACTCGCAGCACCAATTCCTCCGAACATGCCTATCAACAACCAAGGTAACCGTGCACGGGTAATTTCCCAAACACTATCGTCCGCTTCTACCTCACGCGAGATACCGGCGGCCATTTGGTAATCCTTATCGGCCTCCTCCTTGATCACGTCCACAATGTCGTCAATAGTGATGCGGCCCACCAAGCGTCCTATTTCGTCAACTACAGGAATGGCTTCCAAGTCGTATTTGGACATGATCTTGGCAACTTCCTCCGTGTTTTCGTTCACGTTTACATAATCCACTTTTGGGATGTACACATCCTTGATGTTGGTCTTGGTGGAGGTGGTCAATAGGTCTTTTAATGACAAACGGCCCTTCAATATACCTTCATCGTCCACCACATAAATGGAATGTACCCGGGTCACATTTTCGGCTTGGGAGCGCATTTCCTTCACGCAGGTAAGTACGTTCCAGTTCTCGTTCACCTTCACAAGCTCCTTCGCCATAAGACCACCCGCAGTGTCATCATCATAACGCAACAGGTCCACAATGTGCTTGGCATGCTCCCTATCCTCAATTTCCGAGATAACCTCTTGGATGATTTCCTTCGGAAGTTCACTGATGATATCCGCCGCATCATCCGTGTCCAGCTCTTCGAGCTCGCTTGCAATCTCTTTTGCGGTAAGGTTGCCCAATACAGCTTCCCGGATGTCCTCGTGCATTTCTGCAAGGATGTCGGAAGTCTTTTCGCTGTCCAGTAGTTTAATGAGATAGGTGGCCTCCTCAACTTCCAACTCGTCCGCAATCTCCGCGATATCGGCATAGTGGAACTCGGACAACATGGTCTGTAACTCGGCATTCTTTTGCTCCGCTATCAGCGCCTTGATGTCTTCTAAAAGCTCGTCTGTGAGTTTAAACGGGGTCATTGGCTATCTTCTGGGTCAACGTTACAAAATCTGCTACACCGAGCTGTTCTGGGCGTTGGTCAAAGATAGCATCTTCTTTGAGATTATCGGAAAGATTAAAGGTTTTAAGGCTGTTCCTGATGGTCTTTCTTCGTTGGTTGAAGGCGGTTTTTACTACTTTAAAGAACAGACGCTCATCACAGGGGAGTTGCAGTTCCTTTCTTCTTGTTAATCGAAGTACACCGGAATCCACCTTGGGTGGAGGATCAAAAACCGTAGGCGGAACCGTGAATAGGTATTCGGCATCATAAAAGGCCTGCACCAAAACCGATAAGATCCCATAGGTTTTGCTACCCGGTTTTTCACAGATACGCTGGGCCACTTCTTTCTGGAACATCCCCGAAAATTCAGGGATTTGATTGCGCATCTCCAGCATTTTGAAAACAATCTGGCTTGATATGTTGTAGGGAAAGTTTCCGGTGATGGCAAATTCTTCCTCCCCGTACAATTCCGAAAGGTCGAACTTTAGAAAATCGGCTTCCACCACGTTCAACCGATTGTTCTTTTTTAAAATTTCTTGGTGTTCCAAAGGAAAACTGTGGTTCAGGTACACAATGGATTCTTCATCGAGGTCCATGGCTACAAGATCCAAGTCGCGTTGCAACAGGTATTTGGTCAAAACCCCCATTCCGGGCCCGATTTCCAAAACATTGGTATAGCCATCCAAGGAGAGCGTGTCCGCAATTCTTTTCGCAATGGACTCATCCGTTAGAAAGTGCTGGCCCAAATGTTTTTTGGCCCTTACAGCACCTTCCTCTTGCCCTGTTGGTTGGTTCTTATGTCCGCCATGTGCGGACTTCTTCTTGTTTTTCTTGGACACCGGAGGTTTTTTTGCAAGTTACTTGGAATTTTCGATATAGACCCATGCGCTGGATCCTGATTCCAATGGGAATTTTTCACGTTTGTAGGCTGTGGTCTCGTAAATATCCGCTTTTCTAAGGTCTTCTTCCGTAACTTCATAAACCATACCGCTAACCTTATCTTCTAGATTTTTAGTCTGAAGTACCAACGGATATCGTCCATAAACAGCATTTTCCATTTTGTTGAAACCCAAAAGTGCATCCGGAACTCCAGTAAGTCCCCGTCCAAAAATATAGTGCTGAACCTGAAGGTCCTGTAACGTACCGTAGGTGAAAAGATATTCCAAAGGGCTAGGGAATTTGTTGGCTGATCACCTCTAGTTCTGTTCTGAAGGCCACAAACTTATTGGGGAACAATTTTTGGGCATAACCCCGCATGCGTTCGGCATCATCACGGTAGTAGGATTCCAAGGTTTTCCTATCGGGTGTGGTATATTGAATGGAGTAGGTGATACCCCCATCATCTTCCACCAATACCCTTACCATTTTGGCGTGTGAAAATTTGCCAGTGTTCAGCATGTCGGGAATATGTTTGTCCCGCATCCAAACAAGCCAATCGTCATGAACATCCGCATCAATATTGATGGTTACGTTATAAATGAGCATGTGTTTTTTTGAATTTCGATAGAGTTGAAAATTAGTCTATTTTTTTTCGGTATTCAATAATTTCTGATGTCATTTCGAAACGAGTGCCAAAAGTGATTGGTACGATTGAGAAATCTTTATGATATTTCCGCTTTTCCTTCGACTACGCTCAGGCACCAGCGGGAATGACAACGTGATTAATTTATGGCATCACCACGGAGCTTCCTAAAATTGATTCGGGCCTGCGGAAAATAATAGCTGTCCTGGTAGTTGTAGATGATCTTTTCGTAATGACTTTTTGCTTTTTCGGGCTCGTTCAATAGGTTTCGGTATAACTCCCCAAGTTGAAAATGGGCATCATCGGCCAAAATGCCATCGGAATAGAACTCCACGATTTTTTTGTAGTTGAATTCGGCCGCTTCATAATCTTTTTGCTCTACCAAGAGTTCTGCTTGTTTCAACAAGGCTTCGTCTTCAATTTTTTCGCCCTTGTGGTTTTGAAGGATGTCCTCCAATTCGGCAATCGCTTCTTTGTTTTTGTTTTGATAGGCCAACAAGTCCGCCCTGGCATATTTCTTCAAGGCGGTCTGGGTAGAATCTTCCAAGGAATTGTCCGAAATCAAAAGACTCAACTGCATGGCATCGTTGGCAATGAGTTGGGATGTAGAACCACGTAAAACTTTCAATTGGGTAAGGGCCCAATCAAAATCCCCTTTGTAAAAACTGGTCTGTGCCACCTTAAAGCGCGCATCTTGACCCAACACATCATTTTTAAGGCTTTTCTGTACCTGTGTGAAGAGGATCAATGCTTCATTGAAACGTTGGTCGTATACCAAAATATCACCCAAGGCCAATTTAACATAGGCAACGCCCACTCGGCCCATGGGTAGTTCCAAACTTTCTTTCAACATGGTAATGGCTGGTTCTGGTCTTTCCAATTTGAAGGTCAAAAAATTGGCATAGGCGATCTGCAATTGTAACGTGAGGGATTTGTTCCCATATTCGGCTACCAGTTGTTCAAACTGCTTTTCAACAGAGTCGAAGGTTTTGGCAGTTGGATTCTTGAGTTCTATATCTATCAAGCGCAGTTGGGCATTCAGTTTAATCCTGGGTTCTTCGGTATTTTCAACTATGAACTGAAAAATGGCCGTGGCGTTTTCAAGGTCATTATCCTCAAGGGAGATGTCGCCCAAATTTTCCAATCGGTCCATATTGCTTCCTTCGGCCCGCTTGAAGATGGCCTTTTCTTGACTAAAGGCGCTTCCATATTGTTTCTGTTGGATGAACAGCCAACTCAACAATTCGTTCCACAACACATCTGGACTTTTCTGGGCGTTTTTGAGCAATACTTTTCGCAGTAAGATATTGTTTTCGTTCGCAGGGTCTTCAGAAATAAAATCTTCTATGTTCCGAAGGACATTGGAGCGGGAAGTCTTTCCTTCCCAAATAAGATTGAGGTAGGATTGGTACATTTTTTCAATGTCTCCCTGTTCCCCATAAATACGGGCCAATTGAAAATCGTAGTTCAGGTCCGGTTTCTGTTCCATGGACCTTGAATATGCTTTGATGGCGTAATCCAGCAGGGCATATTTTTGGAAGCGATACCCTACGCTATACCCATAATTGGGGTTCTCGTCTATTTTCTGAATGGCCTTGTCATAATATTCGGTGGCCCTGTCCGCTTGATCTTGAAGGGTGTAGTTATAGCCCAATTCAATGAAGAAAGTGGGGAAGGCATAATTGTCCTTTAGCTTGTCCAACAGAAAAGTTTCTGCATCGGTATAACGTTCCAATTGCTGGTAGCAAGCTACCAGTCCTTCGGCATAATCGGTACGCCTGGGGTTTGTTTCCGCCAATTTTTCATAAAACACCACTGCTTTTTCATAATCCCCGTCATTGAAGTACTGCTTGGCCAAAAAGTCTTCTTGGGCCAAGGCCGTAACTTGGAACAGGAGGAACGATATGAGAAATAAAATGGGGCGCAATAGTATTTTTCTTAAAAGCAAATAAATGAGAGCGTACTGTCATTTCGAGCGTAGTGAGAAATCTCATTTCAAGCTAAGAATATGAGATTCCTCGTCACTTTGTTCTGTCGGAATGACCAATAGTGCTCAAAAATGAATGCTATTGATTTTAAAACACAGTGTTTTATTTCAAATATAACGCAGAAATGCTGGGGATTCTGTTAAGTGAATCCAAATAATGATTGAAAAACCTAGTCGATGAGCTCGAACCCGCAATACGGGACAAGGGCATCGGGGATTTTAATACCGTTTTCGGTCTGATAATTTTCCAAGATACCCGCCAAAACCCTAGGCAAGGCCAAAGAGCTTCCGTTCAAGGTGTGGGCCAATTGACTTTTACCGTTTTCATCCTTGTAACGCAGTTTTAAACGGTTGGCTTGGAAAGTCTCAAAATTGGAAACAGAACTGATTTCCAACCAACGGTCCTGGGCAGTGGAGAACACTTCAAAATCGTAGGTGAGGGCAGAGGTAAAACCAAGATCTCCACCGCAAAGCCTTAATATTCGGTAGGGCAATTTCAACTCACGAAGAATGTTTTTCACATGCTCCACCATTTCGTCCAAAGCTTGGTACGAATTGTTGGGATGCTCCAATCGAACAATCTCCACTTTATCAAATTGATGCAAACGGTTCAATCCACGTACATGGGCACCGTAACTTCCGGCTTCCCTTCTAAAACATGGGGTGTAACCTGTGTATTTTATAGGGAAATCACTTTCCGCCAAAATATCGTCCCTGTGCAAGTTGGTAACCGGTACTTCAGCAGTGGGGATTAGATATAGGTCATCAGCCTGAACGTGGTACATTTGCCCTTCCTTGTCTGGCAGCTGTCCGGTTCCATAACCAGAAGCTTCGTTCACCATATGGGGCACTTGCATTTCGGTATAGCCGGCCGCCGTGTTCTTATCCAAAAAGTAAGAGATCAAGGCACGTTGCAAACGAGCGCCTTTTCCTTTATAAACTGGAAATCCTGCACCAGTGATTTTTACCCCAAGCTCAAAATCGATGATGTCATATTTTTTGGCCAATTCCCAGTGGGGCATGGCACCTTCAAACAAGGTTGGGATGTCTCCTTCACGAAAAACCTCCTCATTGTCTGCATCTGAACTTCCGGCAGGAACAGAGCTGTGCGGAACATTGGGAATCAAGTACAGTTGCTCCTGAAGCGCAGCCGCAGTGGCGTTGAGTTCGTCACCTAACTGCTTGGATGTTTCCTTAAAACCAGCGGTCTTTTCTTTTAAAGCGTTGGCTTCTTGAGCCTTGCCCGATTTGAAAAGGAGACCAATTTCCTTGGAAAGTTTGTTGGATTTCGCAAGTATGCCATCCAGTTCCGTTTGTATGGAACGTCTTTTTTCATCCAATTCGATAACGGCAGCAATCATGGGTGCTGCATCGATGTTACGCTTTTTTAAAGCGGTGATGATACTTTCCTTGTTTTCCCTAATGGTCTGTAATTGAAGCATGGCCTTGTTTTGTGCGGCAAATTTAATTCAATCTGAAGAAGTGCCCAACAATATTCGTTAGGCATCCAAATAGATGTTATTTTTTGTTCCTTTTGAAATGTAACTGATTATTTGTTGGATATCAGTTCCAAGGACCGTACCCTGTCTTTTTGTAGTTGTTGTTTCAGTTCTTCTACGGAATTGAACTTATGTTCAGCCCTAATTCGATGCAGGATGTTGACCTGTACTTTCTTGCCGTAAAGGTCTCCGTCGAAATCAAAAAAATTCACCTCAATGCTTTTGGTGGTGCCATCAACAGTGGGATTAAAACCAATGTTCATCATGCCGAAATATTCCTTTCCTTCCAAGGTACTTTTCACTACGTACACCCCGGTTTTTGGGATGAGTTTGTATTCTTCTTCAATGTGAAGGTTTGCTGTGGGGAATCCAAATTCTTTGCCCAAACCTTTTCCTTTTCCGATAATGCCGGTCAGCATGTAAGCATAGCTTAGGTAGCTGTTTGCCGTTTCAATATCGCCTTCCAAAAGGGCATTCCGAATCTTGGTTGAACTCACCGAAACATCGTCTATTTCCTGGGCGGGAATTTCTTCCACATCAAAACCTAGGGTATTGCCAAAAGCGATCAAATCTTGAATGTTGGCATTTCTGTTTCTTCCAAATCGGTGGTCATACCCGATGATTATTTTTTTGGCCTTGAGACCATCAACCAATATATCTTCCACAAATTCAGTAGCCGTTAGTCTCGAAAATTCCTTGGTAAAGGGATGGATGATCAAATAGTCGAGCCCCAAAGTTTCCATGATCTGTTTTTTCTCTTCCAAGGTGTTCAATAGCTTGATATCCACATCCTTTTGAAGCACCATTCGCGGATGCGGGAAAAAAGTGAGCACCGTGGATTTCAGGTTGGTGGCTTTGGCATTATTTATGAGGCGTTCCAATATCTTTCGGTGACCAAGATGTACCCCATCGAAGGTTCCGATGGTGATAATCGTTTGATTTGGAATGTCTTTGAAGAGAGAAATGTTCTGGATTGTTTCCAAGCGATCAAGAAATAAAAAAGGCTTACATTTGAAATTATACTATGCCCAAAATCTGTATGAGAGCTAAATTACACCTAGTTTTTTCAATAACCATATTTTTTAGCTGCTTTTGCATTTACGGGCAGCAGGGCTATTGGAAGAACATTCCCAAGCAATCTACATTAAAGAGCGCGTCCATCAAAGATATGGGCAAGGCGAAAAAAGTCTTCTCCTTGGACCGACAGGTTTTTATGGATGAGATGAAGACCTTCGGCACTTCAAAAAGCGCAAACAAGGTTGTCTATCTGCCGGATGGCGAAGGAAACATCATCCCGTTTACCTTAAAGGAAACACCGGTCATGCACCCTGATCTGGCCAAGAAGTATCCCAACATTAAATCATATTCCGGTACTAGTTCCGACGGAAAGTACAAGGTGAAATTGAGCAGCTCCCAAAAGGGATTGGAGAGTATGATCATCAATCTAAAAAACCATGAACAAACGTTTATGGAACCCATTTCCAACAAAACGGATGCCTATGTTTTGTATGCGAAAGGAGCAGGTCTCACTTCCAAAGATGATTTTATTTGTGAAACGGTTGAAACGCTTTTGACCACCTCCAAAACCATTACGCCTTTGGTGGATGACCAGGTGTTGCGCAAATATAGGATTGCCGTTTCCGCTACGGGAGAATATACCCAGGGCAAAGGAGGCACGGTTGAAGACGCCCTCGCAGGGATCAATGCTACGATTACCCGCATCAATGAGGTTTTTGAGACCGATTTGGCCGTTACCCTGGAACTCATTGCCAACAATGACCTGTTAATTTTTACAAATCCTAATACAGATCCCTACGGAAGCAGCTTGAATTCTGAAGTGCAAGCGACCATAACCTCCATTATTGGGGAGGCCAACTATGATGTAGGTCATTTGTTCCACAAGGTGAACGATCCCGAATTGAACAACGGTAATGCCGGTTTCATCGGGGCTGTTTGTGTGGATAATAGGAAAGGAAGTGGGTTCTCCGCTTCTTCCACTCCCGAGGGGGATGTGTTCGATTTGGATTATGTGGCCCATGAACTAGGCCATCAATTTGGTGCCAACCACACGTGGTCGTTTGAATCGGAAGGTACCGGGGTACAGGCAGAACCTGGGAGCGGAACCACCATTATGGGTTATGCCGGTATCACACAAGCCAATGATGTGGCTCCAAATGGGGACGATTATTATCATTATTACAGTATACAACAAATATCAGATTATTTACAGACCACCTCTTGTGCCCAGGTAACCCCGTTGACCAATTCGCCGCCCGTTCTCTCACCAGTAGGGGATTATACCATTCCCAAGGGAACCGCCTTTGTTTTGGAAGGCATTGCAACCGACCCCGATGTGGGCGATGTGCTGTCCTATACTTGGGAACAGATAGATGATGGAGTGGTAACCAACACCACTTTCGGGCCAACGAATCCTAGTGGTGCCAACTTCAGGTCGTTACCTCCAAGTGCGGATCCCATTCGCTATTTTCCAAAACTATCGGAAGTTACCCAAGGCAACTTGACCCAAGTAAACCCAACCGAAAACGAAGCTTGGGAAACGGTATCCGAAATTGAACGCACCTTGAATTTTGCTTTTACCGTCAGGGACAATGCCTTAGGTGGAGGTCAGGTGGTTTCGGATGTGCTGGCCGTAAACGTGTTAAAGGCGGCGGGCCCATTTGTGGTCACCTCCCAAAGTACCAATGAAGTTTACACGGCTGGATCCATTCAAGAAATTACTTGGGATGTGGCCAATACCAATATTCTGCCCATCAACGCACAGTTGGTGGATATTTTTCTTTCTCTTGATGGAGGGCAAACTTTCCCCATTATTTTAGCAGAGGATGAACTCAATGATGGGTCGGCCAATATTTTATTGCCAGGGGATGCCACGACCGGTGCACGCATCATGGTGAAGGCCAGTGACAATATTTTCTTTGCAATCAATGCATCCAATTTTACCATTGAACAATCGCAAGTGGTATTGCATTTTGACCAATTGGAATTTGAGGTGTGCCAACCGGACGACCTTGTGATTCCTTTTGTATATGAAACGTATGCTGGTTTTAACGAAACATCAACCTTTACAGCTGATGTGCCAGCTGGACTTACAGCCGTTTTTGCTCCTACCAATGCCACGACAAACGATACTGCCGTCAGTTTGACCTTATCCAATACCGGTGGTGTAGCTGCAGGACTTTATGATATTACGGTGACCTCCACTTCAGCTTCAGTGACCAAAAGTGTAGTGCTTTCCGTTGCTATTGAGGATACCACTTTCTCGGATGTGGTGTTGCTTTCGCCAACAAATGGGCAAGGTGGGGTCTCCTTGGATGCCCAATTGTCTTGGGAAGAAAATCCATTGTTCACCCAATATGATGTAGAAGTTTCAACCGATGCCGGTTTTGTCAATGTAATCGAATCGGCCACTGTTCCTTTCAATTTTTATAAGACGACCAGTTTGCAACAGGAGACTGAATATTTTTGGCGGGTAAGACCTAGTAATGGCTGCGGTACAGGAACATTTGGTACAGCCTTTAGTTTCATCACTTCCCAGGTGGATTGCAAGAATATGGAATCCAGTGATTTGCCGATAACCATTTCTTCCACCGGAACCCCCACTATTACCACATCAGTGTTTTTCTGGGAAGATCTTCCCATTTCCGATGTCAATGTAAACCTGGAACTGGACCATAGCTATTTGGAGGATCTGGTAATTACGCTAATTTCTCCTGAAGGTACCCGTGTAGCCTTGCTTTCCAATACGTGTGGGGATCTAAACAATATCAATGCAGTGTTCGATGATGAAGGAGACCCCATAACCTGTAATGGTAATCCTGCAGTTTCCGGAACCGTGAGTCCTCTTGGTTCCTTGGCCTCCCTAAAGGGAGAATCCATTTTGGGAGAGTGGATTTTGGAAATCAAGGATACGGCCGCAAGTGATGGAGGTACCCTGATCGGTTTTTCCTTGGATGTTTGCGTGGAAGGCAGTTACCGACCCGATGCTGACGAGGATGGTGTTTTTGATGATGGCGATGACCTATGCCTGGGAACCCCAAAGGGTGTCGCGGTCAATACCAACGGATGCGCTGTATACCGATTTGATGCCGACAATTTTGAAGTAGAGATTCAAAGTGAAACCTGTAGAAGCAGCAACAATGGTTCGGTGACCATTACTCCTGTGGATACGTCTATAACCTATACTGTTGTTTTTGATGGCGGTGGCACTCCTACCACTGTGGATTTTTCCAATTCCCAAACGTTTGGAAACTTGGCCGCTGGGGAATATTCTTTCTGCATAACGGGAACCAATGGGATGATTACCTATGAAGAGGTATGCTTCAGTGTGGTGATCACCGAACCGGATATTTTGGATGTGGACGCCTTGATCGATGCCGGAATTTTAAGTCTTGACCTTAGCGGCGCCGACTTTTACAATGTGGAATTGAACGGATTGGTAACACAGACCCAAGCTTCCAAGATACAATTACCCATGAAGGAAGGAGTGAATACTTTACGCGTGTATTCCGATCTTCCATGCCAGGGCGTTGTTGAAAAGACTTTCTTTTATTCTACCAAACCCATATTATCACCAAACCCAGTGGATTCTGTTACGGAAGTCTATTTGGGAGGTTATGAAGGGAAGGTGGATATCCAAATTTATTCCGGCAACGGACGATTGGTGATGTCCATGCAAAAAACGGTCAATGGGGAAAACCTTGAAATGGATTTGTCCGTACTGCCAAGGGGAATCTATTACTTGGGTTTGACCAAGGATGGGGCACAGGAAATGTTTAAATTTATTAAGAGATGATGATGCGGAAACTGCTCTATATATCCATCTTGGGGTTTTTGGTTGCTTGTAGCAAGGATAATACGCCACCTGCACCTCAAGGCGCCCTTTTGGTCTTTCCGGAAGAGAACTCCGAATGTACCACTGGAACTAGCGTGAATGAGACCTTGAGCCAGGTCACGTTTCGTTGGAATACCAGTAAAAATACCGATAGCTACACGTTGAGCGTGATTAACTTGAATACCAATGTACCCCAGAATATTTCCACAGCCGCTACATCCGCTAGCTTGTCCATAGCCAAAGGAACCCCTTTTGCTTGGTCGGTAACTTCCCGAAATTCAAAATCGGACCAAGTGGCAACAAGTGAGACCTGGTTGTTCTATAATGCAGGTTCGCAGACCACTTATGCCCCGTTTCCGGCGCAATTGGTGAGTCCTGCTTCCGGTACTACAGTACAAAAAGATATTGCCAATGAGGTTGAACTGGAATGGTCAGGGGCCGATGTGGACAATGATATAGACACCTTTGAAGTCTATTTTTCCGATGTAAATCCACCTACAACTTTATTGGGAACGACTAACGCTTCTACCATGAAATTGGCGGCAAGTGTTGAGTCTGCTACGGTGTACTATTGGAAAGTGATCACCACAGATTTGGAAGGCAATACTTCGGACTCCGGGGTGTTCGAGTTTAAGGTATTCTAGGTTATTTGCCGTTGAACTCGTTCATGGTATTTTTTACCCCGGCGAATACGAAAGAACGTACTAGATCCGCGGCAATCATTAATCGATCAGGCATAGCCTTGACTTCTTCAGTATTCCATTTCCCCAAAACGTAATCAACTTGGCGGCCTTTGCCAAAATCGGAACCCACACCAAATCTAAAACGATTATAGGTAACGGTTTGAAGTACATTTTGAACATCTTTCAGGCCATTGTGGCCTCCATCGCTGCCCTTGGTTTTCAGTCGGATGGTACCAAAAGGCAGGTTGATGTCGTCCGTAATGATAAGAAGGTTGTCCAATGGGATGTTTTCCTGTTCCATCCAATACTTTACAGCCTTTCCACTGAGGTTCATATAGGTGGATGGTTTCAGGCAAATGATGCTTTTGCCCTTGTGCTTGAAGGAGCCAACAGAGCCTAGTTTGGCACTTTCAAAAGTAAAAGCCTCCTGTTCGGCCAAAAAATCTAGGACTTTGAATCCGATGTTATGACGGGTTTCATCATAGTCGGACCCAATATTGCCAAGCCCAACAATCAAGAATTTTTTCATGGGATCTGTTTCTTCCAAAAGTGATGGTCTGCCAAATAATCTTTGAATGAACTGGAACATCAACAGGGTTGTAAAAGTCTAAAAATACAAAAGCATCCCCAATTGTTCATAAGAGCCAATGCAGGGATGCTTAAAATGTTGTGGTTTGGACTATTCCGTAGCCTCGGCAGCTTCAGTAGCTTCAGCGGCTGGAGCCTCAGCACCTTCCTCTTCTTCATCTTCCGAATCATCGGCAACAGAAGTTCTGGAAGCTTTCACCTGTACAACAGATGTGTTGTCTGGGTGCAAAATGGAATAATCTTCGCTAAGCAGGGATTCCACTGAAATGGTACCACCAATCCTAAGTTTGGAGATGTTCACAGTGATGGAATCCGGTAGCAAATCTGGCAACGCCTTAATGGTAAGCTTTCTCTTTCTGAAAAGCAATCTACCACCGTTACGTACCCCTGGGGAATTTCCTTCCAAAATAACAGGAATGTCCATAGTAACTGGCTTGTCCTTGAACAACTGGTAGAAATCCACGTGGTAAATACTGTCGGTTACAGGATGGAATTGGATATCCTGCAATACGGCTTCAAAAGTTTGGCCGTTTTCCAACTCAATCACAGCAGTGTGAGCGTTTGGGGTGTAGACCAAATCTCTGAATGAAAATTCTTCAACTGAAAAGTGAATTGGTTTATCCCCTCCGTACAGCACGCAAGGGACCTTTCCAGCATTACGTAGGGCCTTGGTAGCAACCTTGCCCACGCTTTCTCTTTGGGATCCTTTGATTGTAATTGACTTCATAATTTCTATTAACTAATTAAATTAAATTCTAAACTTTTATTTCGAAGGCTACATCAAAAACTTCGAGGATATTGAGGTGTTGTGGTGGACCCGGTGCATTACATCTGCAAAAAGGTCGGCACAAGACAATACCCTAATTTTTTTCTGGTTATGATCGATCGGAATGGAATCGGTTATGATCAATTCCGTCAACATCGATTTTTCAATTCTTTCATAGGCATTGCCAGAAAGCAACCCGTGTGTTGTTACGGCACGTACGCTAATGGCTCCGCGTTCCATCATCAGGTCGGCAGCCTTGGTCAAGGTTCCGGCGGTATCCACCATATCATCTACCAAGACCACATTTTTTCCTGCAACGTCACCGATGAGTTCCATGTGCGAAATCTCATTGGCCTTGGCCCTTTGTTTGTAACAGATCACTACATCACACTCCAACGCCTTGGAATAGGCATAGGCTCTTTTGGAACCTCCCATGTCCGGTGAAGCAATGCAGAGATTGTCCAAGTTCAAACTTTTCAGGTAGGGTAGGAACAAGGTAGAGGCGAACAGATGATCCACGGGTTTTTCAAAAAAACCTTGGATTTGATCAGCGTGTAGGTCCATGGTGATGATTCTCGTGGCACCTGCCGTTTCCAACATCTTGGCCACCAATTTGGCCGCGATCGGAACACGGGGTTTATCTTTTCTATCCTGTCTGGCCCAACCAAAATAAGGCATAACCGCAGTGATGTGTCTGGCAGAAGCGCGCTTGGCGGCATCTATCATCAACAACATTTCCATTAAGTTTTCAGGTCCGGGATGGGTAGAGCCGATCAGAAAAATCCTGGCTCCACGAATGGATTCTTCAAACGAAGGTTGAAACTCCCCATCACTGTACCGTGAAAAAAGAACGTTCCCTAGTTCGGCCCCATAAGAAGCAGCAATTTTCTCGCCAAGCACCGTACTTTGGCTACACGCAAAAATTTTAGGTTCGGGAACTTGATAGGCCATTGCAAACTCTTGTTATCTAGCTTTTTAAAGGGCTATTTTCTAAAGAGGTGCAAATTTAAAAATTAATTCGGGTTGCTAAAGGATAAATCAAACTATTTTTTGGTTGGAAATTAAAATATTTTGTTAGCTTTGCAGTCGCATTTTGAAAATGCCATGATGCCTTGGTGGCGGAATTGGTAGACGCGCTGGATTCAAAATCCAGTGTCTTCGGACGTGTGGGTTCGATTCCCACCCAAGGTACAGGTAAAAGCCGAGATTTTCTCGGCTTTTTTTATGCTCTTTCCTAAGATATTGGAACAATTGTGATGACATTTTTCTTTTTACCCGATATCAAGAAAAAGCATAATCATCATGAAAACCATTCAAACTTTAATTGCCACTTTTATTTTTCTTTTTTGCCTTAGCTGTAGTTCGGATTCCGATGATGGACGCATCAATGCAGAACCTCAGGGTCTTTGTGCCAATGTAACCGGTATCACTGGTATTTATTGGGAATTTGCCCATTCCATTCCAGCTCCTTTGGCGCAGGTCCCGGTCATTAAAAACCCAGGCGGACAGTTTATCCACAGCTTGCAACCACTGATCGGGTTCACGTACCCAACAGGTTTTTCCGCCTTTGAGGTAACGGATGCCCAGACGGCTACGCTAGGGGTCAATTTGGTACGGAATGACAATGCAGTGGTTTTCCGCTGGATTCCGAATACCCAAGCTGCCGGTCAGGTATCTGCAACGAGCATCATTAGCAATGAGATCAATGGGGTTTTTGCCCACTACGGATTTTCTGGTACTCCAGAAGTGCTTTGCACCACCACGGCCAACAATACTTTTGAAGGTATTTCGTCCCAGTTCACTGCCCGTTTGCTCCGTTTTGATGGCATTACGGCTCAAATATGGGTGCGTTCCACCTATGCGGCAGGCGGTACTTTTTCGGCCATTTCAGTGACCACAGCACCGACCGGCGAATATGAAACCCAGGTTATGGACACCTTTTTCCCCATTAACTTTCAGCTATTTGTGGGAAGGGACGGCACTTTTGTGGATAATGACAACGACGGTGTTCCCGCCAATGAGGATCCCGACGATAACGATCCCAATATTCCGAACAATACCGGAGGATAGGATTTCTCTTTAAGTTAGTTAGTTGTTTGAGTTTGCCCCCGTTTTTGCGGGGGTTTTCTTTTTACGGAAAATCAGGGCAAGGATTAAAAGCGACATCAAAATAATGGCCCAAACCATCCAGTGTGTAGATTGGTGAAGTTCGATTGGAGCGGCATCTCCCATCAACACTAGGCCCGCCCAATATTGTGGGTGCAGGGTGCGCCCTTCGGATTGTTTTAAATAATCCAACTTTGCCAAACGTATGGCCTCGTCCTTGCGTTTTCCTTTGGAAAGATAGTGGTAGAAAGAAGCCAGGATTTCCGCGCTGGATTTTTCATCGATTTGCCACAAACTGGTCAAAATGCTTTCACTACCGGCATAGTTGAAGGCGTGGGCCAAGGAAATCATTCCTTCCCCAGGTTGATAGGTAGGTTTGCCAGTCTCGCAGGCGGTTAAAATGGCCAGATTGGAACTCAAATTTTCATTATAAATTTCGTAGGTGTAGAGATAATTGTCGTTGATGTCGACCATGTCCGTAGTGTTTTTGGCAAAGACCAATCGAGAGAGTTCTGGGGTCAAGTTATTGGATTCGGCATGGGTAGCAATATGGATGATCTTGTGTTCCTTCGCCATTTTCGAAAACACTTGTTTGGATGCCTTTTCATTCAAAAACGTATCGCCATGAAACACTTTTCCGAATTTTTTGGCCAGGTTGTAGCTGAAAGGTTGGGGCAACAAGGTGAGATAGGTTTTGTCCAGATAAAGGGAATCCATGATGGCCATTTCATAATCACTCTTCATTTGTGTGCCAAACTCGGGTACAAAAGCGATGAAATTCTTTTCAAATTCCAGAACCTTTTGTTGTTGATCCAACATGAACAGGCTATAGTTGTACGAAATATTGTATTTGGTCAAAAGACTATTGGTGGCCAATTGTTTCAGGGAATTGATTTTTTTGGGCGTGAGCAGTTCAAAACTCAAATTAAAAAGTTCCCCGTCCGGAAAAATGATGACATTTTCTGTCTTTACCTGTTCTTCAAAAGGTTTCCAAAGCTTTGCATACAATTGGTGCAGACAGTCGAACAGTTCATCTTCGGGAATACTGTAATCCGAAATCGAGGAAATACATAGGGTTTTAAGGTTTCCCAAGGGAGTCAATCTTGCCTCACCATCATGGTACACATAAGCATAGGCATCATCCCCATCCGAAAAATAACGAACCAAAGTGGTGGTTGAGGGAACTTGTTTTTCCAGATTATTAAGAGGCTCCAAAATGGAGGCGTACCTCATTTTATAGTATTCCGGATATTCTTGTTGAAGGAATGTCAAATGATTTTGCCAAGCGATGGAAAGGGAATCCCACTTTGCGGCATTGAACAAGGTTTGGTCTTCTTCTACATCGAAAAATGCATCGATCTGTTCCCGTAGCTGGTTTTCTTGCTCGCGGATTGCAGTGGGGGAAAGTGTATTGTTGACAAGGTTAAGCCTGGCCCTGATCCGATTGTAAATGGAGGATTCGTTCAGGGTCATGACCTTTTCCAGATACTTGTCCTCATGAGACTGTTGGTACAATTCCAGATATACCTTTTTGGCGAAATTGAAGATTTCTCTATTGTTTTCGATAAGATTGGCCACACCTTCTTGGGAAGAAACCAAAGATTTACGTTTCTCTACAAAAGCTGTTGCTTGATCAACCGTTTTTGCCAAATCCTGAAGATTTTTTAAGGAATGGGGCACTAATTGAAATTTGGATTTTGCCAAATACAGTAAAATCTCGGGTCGATCGCCCCATTGGTAAAGCCTGTCCTGACTTTCCGCTTCGTTTTGTTGGGTGGGCAATAATTGTTCACACAGCTGAACGGTTTTTTCAAAATCTCCTTTTAAGTAAGAAATCCGGATTTTGGTGAGTAGTGCCGTTTTGGCCAGAAAACTTTCTGGGCCATAGGTTTTTGCCGTTTCGGAATAGGTTTCTTCAATCAGGTTTTCGGCCTTGTTGAACTGATGGTCATCGGCATAGGACTGGGCGAGGTTGAATTGCGCATAGACCACATTTTGACTGAACTCATCGGGACTACTATTTTTATAGGCCTCCAACGTTTTTTGATAATTGGTAATGGCCACTGAAATACTCCCATCCCTTTTTTCGAGGTCGCCCAAAACGGAATACAGGTTTGCCGCGTACAACCAGTTGTCTCCAGGAATGGTCTTTAAGGAAGTTTTTGCCTCTTCCAGATAAATTCTCGCCTTTTCTGGATTGCCGCCATAAAGGTAAGCCTCTCCCATCATCACCAAAGCACTGAAATATTGAACGGTATTGGGAAGAAGGTATTTTTTGGCATGATGGTATCCCAAAGTGGCCACTTGAATGGCCTTTTCCTTATCTCCCAAATCGTTGTAAAGACTGCCCAGGTTTCGGTAGGCAATGGAAAGATTGCCATGGACTTTTTCAGTAAGGGGATGATTATGGGTGTTTTGCAGGAAGGCATTGTAGCTTGAAATGCATTTTAATGTGTACTCCATTGCCGCATCATAATCTCCAGCCGTTTGCTTGGCCAAGGTCCAGTTGCCATAGATCACACTCGGAAGGTAATATCGGTACTCGGGGTCTTTGTCGTTGGCGTCAATACTTTTGATGGCTTTTTCAAAATAGAAGTTGACACTATCGGGCTTACCCATAAAATGCATGAGGGAAGCCTTGTAGTTCAGCACTCGTGGTGCCAATCGGAATTTGGATCTTGGATGGTTGTTCATCACACGAAGCGCCTTTTCGGTTTGGTCCATTAATTGGTCAAAATCCCCCAACTTTAAACCAATCTCTCCTAAATAATATTCCGATGTAAGTATGCTTTGTGGATCTTGCATCGCTTTGGCAATGGTGTTGGCCCGAAGAACCGTTTCATTGGCCTGGATGACATCTCCTTGGTCTATTTGGGCAAGACCCATACCCATGAGGGCCTCAAAACGAACGGAATCTGGTTGATGGCTGCTCTCCAGATTTTTCAAAAGTTGTTGGGCCTTTTTAAAGCTGGTTTGGTGGTCTTGCAGAAATTCAATTTTGGCGAGGGGGTACACCAATTTGCCCAAATTCAATTGGGCATTTTTTTGACCCTTCGCAACTTCTTTGCCAATAATATTTTGTGCTTCCTGAAAAGCATCAGCGGATATGAGGCTGTCCAGTTTTTTTAGGGTGGGATGTTGTTGTGAAAATATAGACGTCTGCAACAAAAGCGCAAACATCAAGAGAAAAGATGATAGGCCCTTGTACATAACCGATCAGTCCTTAAGTTTTTTTATCAATTCCCGACTTTTTTCATCTTTGGCTTTTTCAAGACTTTTTAGGGCTGCATGGGTGTCGCCATTTTTGAGATGGGCAAGTCCTTGGTAAAAGGCAGCTTCGTTTTTAAATGAAGCGTTATCGTCTTCTACCACCAGATCAAAAAAGGAAATGGCCTTGGTTGCCTCACCGTCTGCCAAATACGCGGAACCCAAAAAGTAATTGAGGGTATCGTTGTCCTTTTTCTGTGCCCATAACTGTTCCCATTTGGTGATGGCGGTTTTGTAATGGCCCTGTTTATAATCCACCATGGCTTCATAAAAGTTGTAATTGCTGCTATTTCCCATAACGGTAGGAAGCCCTGGGTCTGCAGTAAAATATTCTTGGTAGAGTTTTTCATTAGGATTTTTTTGGTAGAGGAGCCATAGGCCCATGGCAACCAAAACTGTAATGACCGCGGCAATTTTATAGATGGGGAAGGTGCGGCCTTTTATTGTTTTTTTGGATGGCGATTCCAATCCGGTATGAAAGGATTCCATCTGTTCACGAAGCGAAGCTTCCTCAACACTATGGAACAAGGCCTTGAATTCTTTGAATTCCTGCATCAATTGGGCGTCTTGCTCCAAATTTTCCAAAAATTGGGAACGTTCCCGATGGTCCATTTGGGCCATCAGATACCTTTCAAAGGTTTCTTGGCGTTCTTGTGATATGTAGGAGCTATCGTTCATTGTTCTTGATTTGAAGGCTTAGGCTTCTCAGCTTTTCCATGCAACGGTATTTTTGGTTGCGCGCTGAATGGGGAGCCATTCCCATCTCTTTTGAAATTTCTTCCATGGACCTCCTTTCAAAATAAAACAACTGAAGGAGGGACCTGCAATTTTCACCCAATTGATCAAAAGCAGTCTGCATGGCACTTCTGTTCTGTTCTTCCTCAAGAATGTCATCCTTGGGCATGGGGTCATCCTGCACCACCTTTAAAAAGGATTGTGAATCCGTGTTGATGGTTTTTTTATACTTCGATGATCGTAAAAAATCGGTCCATTTGTTCTTGGCTATGGTAAAAAGATATCCGGAAACATTTCCTTCCAAAAACCTTTCTTCCTTGATGTTCCTCCAACAGGCCACAAATGCCTCCTGGAAAGTATCCTTGGCCTGATCTTCATTACCATTGTTCTTTAAGATATGGGCACGCACTTTTGGATACACTTCTTGGTAGATTGTCTGCATGGTTTCCGAATCGTTTTTTCTGAAACCACTGACTGCTTTGTCTACCTTTTGGTGTGTATTCCCCATACTTTGTTGGAAAGTATGGGGAATTTATAAAAAATTAGCAGCCCATCCGTCATTTGATCGTTATGGTTTCAATTTTTTGCCCTTAAGTACACCATGACCTTTGCATAGCCTTCCACCGAACCATATAGACTTTCCATGTTGGCCAAAGTATCTTCATTGGTATTAGGTCCCACATTGAATCCCGATCCTCCACAGTACACTGTATAGTTAGGTTCCATGGACTCCCCGGGTTCTAGGCTCCACGTATTGGAAGTATAGGAACACGATGGAATCAGATCTGGGATCCGCTCAACGATTCTCATACTTACTTGTTGCACTTCATATCCATCCGGGATGACCGCCTCGGATGAGTTCCATTTCCACTCACTCCAATATTCCCAATGGGTATAATCAGGGTTTCCCGTAAGTGGAGAGCTTTTTTTGTCATAGCCTACCTTTGTATAATAGATGAGGACATCATCCCTGTTTTCTATATTTATAGTAGCTTCAATTTCATCAACTAATGTCAATTCTGAATCATCCCCGTTAAATAGGGCTGAAGTACTGGAATAGATTTTGGCTGAAACCACTTCAGTGGCATTTGCAGTTTCCCGATCAAAAGTTTCATAGGATACTGAGAACCCGTCTTCCGAATATGTTGTAACGCTAATGTCAGCACCATTGAGTTTCCCGTAATTTCCCTGTGTTTGCCAAACGACTTTATAGTACATTCCGTTACTATTGGTAAGTGGCGCATTATCGGCGTCCACAACCCTCATGGTTAGTTTTGAATCACCGTCTATGGTAATCCCATCGGGCCGAATCTTGTATTTTGTGGGACTAATGTTCACTATGGTCGAATCTTTCCCAACAAGAGCACCGAGAAGACCCCCTTCCTCTTTTATATATACCTCTACATAGATGCTGTCATGGGCATTTTGGGGCAATGTTCCGTAGTCAGGGTTGCTTTTATATGTGATTTGGTTCGTTCCCGAATTTTCTATGAAGTCACCAAATTTTTCAGTGGTTATCCATTTATATAGGTAATTGCTGGTTGTGGTCTGATCAATATCCGGAGAAGTCGCCTTATATTCCACTTGTTCGCCAAGTACGATGCCCTTTTCATATGGGGAGATACGCACTTTGCTGCGGCTTACAATGGATTCGAATTGCTCGAGTTGAGAGGATTTATAGATATCATCGACAATACGATAGCCGTCAACACTGGTAAGGATGGCATTGGTGATCGTTAGGGGAGCAGCCAATTTCCCCTTTAAATCTCCGACTGAGGCATATATGCCTTGCTTTTGCAACGGTTTAACGAAAACTTCTTCGAAAAACCCTTCAATACCTACAACATTGCCAATGAAAGCCTTTGTAAACTCATATAGAGCAGTAATAAATTCTCCCTCATCAATGGCGTCGAGGGCTCCTGGTGTAGATGCCAATACTGCATTTAATAGCTCTACGCCGGTGTCGACATTTATGGAGGCAATATAAGTGTCCGCTATGTCGCCAACACCTAACAGGGTTGTAATGCCTGGAATCATAAAATCCAGAAGAAAGGTCTCCAATTGCATTTTCAATAGGGCATCACCTTCTTGTTTGGTATGAATACGGGTGCTTTGTTTGCCGGGACCCAGTACCCTTATCGCATATTTAGAAGCGTCATCATTATCCAAAAGTTCCAGTTCTATGGGGCCATTACTTTTGAACCCAACATCCGTATTATTACCATGACCAATGGCCACATCAATGACGCCGCCTTGTATGGAGGTAATACCGTTTATGGCAGAAATATCCAGTTCAAGGTTTGGTTCAAGAGAGGTTTCATAACTGGTGATGACTTGATCCAGATCCAATAGTGTCTCAAATTCCCCATTTTTTTTCACGGCCACTTTGTAGAAAAAGGCACGTGCCCTCCTTCGGTAATAATTGAGGACGTCCACACTTAAAACATTGTCACTATCCTGTACCACCTTAATGCCACTTTTAGTGTCGTTGTTGGGTATGAGCACTTTGTTTTGGATATCGATTACCTTTTTGTTGTTCACTAACTTACTGGCCGCATCGTCTAACCAACTCCTGAAAGTGTCTGACTTGAGTAGTAGGGCATCGGTTTTGTACATTTCCCCCAATTCGGTGACAAAGGGGTCAATTTCAGCCAGGTCCCTGAATTCATTCAGGAATTTTTCCTTTAACTCGGGCAATCTGAACACTGTTCCAAACCGGAAAAACAGGGAGGCCTCAAAAGTTGATCGGGCATCTAATATGGGGTGTTCTTTGGAGATGAACCCCATGAGAATGATTTCACCATCGGTGTTCCTTAAATAGACCAGGCTTTTTTTGTCCTTTAGGACATTTATACTCGCCGTAAGATCTGATTTTATTTGATATTCACTCAGTACAGTCTCGACGTAGGTGTTTGAAATATCCAAACTCATCCCTTCTGGCAGTTCAATTTGGATGTCGATCTCCTCGTATGTCAGGGAAACACTGGAGCCATTGTCATCATCTGTTTGCGAGGTGTCGTCATCAGGTGGAATGGTGATGTCATCTTTGGAACTGCATCCCATTGTCATACTGAGCAGCAGGATAAGAAAAAGGAATTTGTATGTATTTTTCATGTGTTCGGTATTTTGGTTTTGTATATATCGTTAGGAATTCAAAATGTCATCAATTGGTATTGCCCACTTTTACCCATTCCCTGTTGTTGAGGTTGATATCGCCATTGGGGGTATAAAAGAGGTCGTTGTTTTGAATGTAGTTGCCGTCACTATCCATCCAGTATTCCGTGGACCCTGCATTTACTTGGTAATTGTTTCCGGTGAGGGGATTGTACACGGTTTCCTGTTCGTTGATCATGTTCAGGAATTGGCGTTGGCCCGTATCACTACCAGCACCAAAATTGCGGTTCATAAACGAGGCATGGTTGGCATCCTGTGCCGCTGAAATGGCCCGCATGTTTTCTTGGTGCGCATTGAAAGCTGCCCATCGGTCGTTCATACGCTGTTGGTGCTGTTGTGCGGCGATCTGCATTTTTCGCTGGTTTTCCATGGCACGTTGTTGGTTCAATTGGGTCATGTATTGTTTCCATTGGGGATTTTCCTGTGTGCCCACGGTCGATTTATGGAGTTGGTCAAGAGTCGCTTCAAACTGTCCTTCATCCACAAAAACATAATCCGTTGTATAGAGCCACATGGTCATCATCTCATTGTTCATGAGCGGTTGTTGCAGTGCTATTTTTACAATTCGTGCCAAGGCCTTCTGGCCGTTTTGGTTCTTCCATTCCGTGGCGGTGTACTCCAAATACCCTTGTCCGAACCCATTTTCCTGCATTTTTTGTTTCACATAAGCTTCGTCATCGGGCATGGAACGTTGACGTACAAAGGTGTATCCGTTTTTTTGCATGCGGGGTTCCACGTCTTCCCTAAAAAGTTGTTGGTTTCCTACCATGGGCCGGATCATGGAGGCCATACCGTATTGGGACATCATCTGCGTTAACTGTGGACTTTGATACGATACATGAAACTTGGTGGGTGTGTTGAAGGTTTTCAAGTGATTGGGCCCATCGATCTGCATAAGAAAATCAGGAATTTTTTGATCTATGGTGTAGATGGGTTTGGAAATCACTTTCCAGTTAGAAGGATATTCAGTACTCTGCACTACCATTCCTGTGCGGGCATCGCGCAGTTCATGGGTTTTATTTCGGCTGGTTTGGAAAAATGGCTCTTTTTGATCTGATGTGCCGTTGTTCCAAGCACTCTCCTCGTCAAGTCGCTCATTATAGGTGGAGCTATTGGGGTCTTGTGGGTTTTCCTTGCAGGCGAAGGCAAGACAAATGAAGGTAAAAATCAGTGTTCTCATAATGGACTTTTGATAGGGTTATATCTTCCTATCGAAATCATTATGAAATGTCATCAGCCGAATAATTATTTTTTTTGAAGGGGAAAACGTCACTTTTTGTTAATACTGGAACTTATCGTTAAATCCTTACATTTTTATATCTTTAAAAGTGCAGACCCATACCATTTTCAATCTATGCCAGTAGTGCTCTCCATCCCCACAAGGAGAATCTTATTTGTCATATGCTTTGCCCTGTTGTATTTTTCTGAGGTAAATGCCCAGGTCGAACCATTGCAAGGCATGGACCATATTGTCCCATATCATTTGTATAACACCAAAGAGAACATTCCAGGGGAACGGGCAGCCAATCTGGAATACGAAGAGCCTTCTAATTTTGGCCCGACCGACCCTAGTACCATTTATGTGGCCCGATTGGATTTTGGCCCATACGAGACACTTTTGGACGAAGGTCAAGATCCATGGATCTTGCAAATTGGAAACCTGAACAGGGCCAAGTTGTTCTATCTCAACCAAAATAAATTGGATTCATTGACAATGGGCAGTTTTGAGTTGAATGCTAGGTTTACTGGAAAATTTACCTTCCAAAAGGGAAATCTTTTTCATGGTAGGTATCTGTACCTCAAGTTTTCTAAATTGAATACTAGGCAACATTTGGGGGATAAGGCATTCCTTTTTTATGCGAAACGCTTTGAAGAATATAAGCAAGTACATCTTTCCAAAAGTTCGGTAAGGATTTTTTCATTGGGCTATTTGTTGTGGGGAGCCGCTTTTGTTGGGGTGGTCATAAGTATGGTGTTTTATCGCACCTACAAACAGCCTGAGTACATATATTATTCGTTGTACGCTCTTTCACTGGCCATTTTTTTGGGCAGATATGGCTTTGGGTGGTATGAACGTTTCGTAGGGAATTATTCCTTCACTTCCTTTTTGTTGGGCAATACCTTTGAGCTGTTGGCTGGGCTGTTCTATGCACTTTTTGAAAAATATTTTTTGAATACCAAACAAAATTACCCCCTGTTGAACAAGGCTATTAATATTTCAGTGGCCATTTTTATGGTCTGGTTGGTAATCGATACACTTCTTATTTTGATAGGGAATTTTCAGTTACATTTTTTGTTATTGGACATTCGGGCGGTACTCCTATCAATTCTGGTTTTGTTCAGTTTGGGGTACTTGATCTTAAGGTTCAAAGATCAATTGAATTGGTTTATCATAGTGGGCTCTTTTATTTATGGACTTTGTTCCGTATTGGTTTATGTGACGGGGGATGGTAATTATCTTAGATTGGGGGCGGTTGGTGAAATAACGGTTTTCTCACTCGGACTTGGTTATAAGGTTATGGAAGAAAACCTTAAAAAGATACAAGCGGAACATGAAGCGTCCAAGACTTATCTTAGGCTTTTACGTTCGCAGTTGAACCCCCACTTTATTTTTAATGCCTTGGGCTCCATTCAACATTTGGTATTGTCCGAAGAAAAATCCGCCGCTTTGAATTATCTGAACAAGTTCAGCAAGTTGATGCGCCATGTTCTGGAAAGTTCCTCACAGGAGAATGTGCTATTGTCTGAAGAAATATCCTTTCTTGAAAAATATATTTCATTGGAATCACTTCGTTTTCAAAAAGATTTTGACTACACTATTTCAGTGGAGCCTAGATTGTGCCCAGATACCATTGAAGTGCCCTTGTTGGTGACCCAACCTTTTGTGGAAAATGCCATAATCCATGGATTGCTACCTAAAGAAAACGGGAAGAGACAACTTTCCATTACCTTTCGCAAAGCAAGCCATCAGGTTTTGCAATGTATCATTGAAGACAATGGTATTGGAAGGGTGGAAAGTGAAAGAAATAAATTGGGGCGTGTGGAACACCGTTCCAAGGGAGTTTCCATGATGCAGGAGCGTTTGGATGCCTTGCAAATAGACAGAGACGAACAGACAATTGTTATTGAGGACCTGTACGGGGATGAAGGGAAAGCCTTGGGAACAAGGGTAACTCTCAATTTTTTTATTGACTAGAAGGAATGTTTTTCGATATACTCCTGAAACTTCTCCTTGTGCTGCTCGGAAACCGTAATTTGATTATTGTTGATGGTGATGAGGTTGCGTTCCACTTCTTCAATGTAGGGCAGGGCAACGATAAAAGATCGGTTTACCCTCATGAACCGGGTAGAAGGGAGTTCCTCCTCCAAAGATTTTAAGGTCATCAAGGTGAGCACGGCACTTGGATTTCCCTTCACCCAAATTTTTACGTAATCCTTCAACCCTTCAAAATAAAGCACTTGATCCAAGGCAATTTTCAATTGCTTGTAACCGGATTTCACGAACAAAAATTCCTTTCCGGCCACACTTTCAGTATTGTTTCCTGAATTTTTTGAACCTGAAATGCGTTCTTGGGCTTTTTGGGCAGCTACCAAAAACTCGGCATAGTTGAAGGGTTTCAATAAATAATCCACGGCATTTACCTTAAATCCTTCCAAGGCATATTGATCAAAAGCGGTGGTAAAGATAACCTTGGTTTTTTCCTTTACGATCTTGGAAAGCTCCATACCGCTCAAGTCGGGCATTTGGATATCCAGAAACAACAGGTCCACGGGATTTTGGTTGAAATATTCCAACGCTGCAATGGCATTGGAAAAGGAATTTTTCATCTCCAAGAATGGGGTCTTGGCAATGTATCCCTCAATTAATTTGAGGGCCATGGGCTCATCATCAACGGCGATACATGTCAAGATTCTTTTCTCCATGGCTAGGCGTTCAATGGAATTTCCACGATGATACGGAACTGTCCCGAAATAATCTCATTTCCAAAATAATGTTTGTTGGGATACAATAGATCCAAACGATCTTTAAGGTTCTTTAAACCGATGCCCGATCCACTTTGGTCTGTATGGGATTTTGGGAAATCCGTGTTCTTACCTTTAAAAATTATCTTATCACTCTTCAGTTCCATCGTAAAATTGATGGTGCTTTCCTCTTGGGCAGAAACCCCATGCTTGAAGGCATTCTCGATCAAGGAAATAAAAAGAAGGGGAGGCACCTGTACTGTTGGATCCACTTCCGGGAAATGATACTCCACCTTGGTTTTGTCCGTCAATCGCAATTTTCCCAATTCAATGTATTTGACCATAAAGTCGATTTCCTTGGCAAGGGGGACTTTTTCGGTATGGGTTTCGTACAACAGGTATCGCATCAATTTTCCCAAACTGTGGATGGTGTCCTTGGCATCTTCCGGAGAAATATCGACCAACGCATAAATATTGTTCAACGAATTGAAGAAAAAATGCGGTTGCAACTGGTATTGCAAATGCTGAAGGTCCGATTTTAACTGTTGATGGGCCACTTCCTTTTTTTCCACCTCGGATTTGATCAGTCGTTCCATAGCACGCAAGGCTACGGCCCACACAATAGGTACTAGAAAGGAAAGGGTCTGAATATACAACACCATGGTTCTTGGAGGGCCTCTTCTATCATTATTTTGAGGTCGAGGGAAAATCAAATCCGTGATCCATTCCCTAAAGAAGATCAGAACAATGATGACCGCTATGTTGATGCAGATGAACCAGACTATTTTCTTTGGAAAAAAGTAGCGGTCCGCCAAAAACCAATAGTTCAGGTAAAACACAGCCATATACAGAAACAGCGGTACCCATGAAAAAGTCAATACATGTTCAAATGCCTGTTCGGTATCGTAGCTCAACAGATAGGGAAAGCTGAAGAGTACAACCCATACCATAACATGGAAAAAAAATTTGCGCCATTTGTTTTTCATATGCTCTATGTTATGTTCGGGTTATTCATATCGTAATGCGGAAATAGGATCTAGGGCAGCAGCTTTTCGGGCCGGGTACCATCCGAAGAAAATACCGGTGATGGCACAGACAGCAAAAGATATCACAACCGAATACGAAGTAATGATCGTGGGCCATCCCAATATGGATTTGATAAAAAGCGTTGCGCCAAAACCGAGCAACACCCCGATGATACCACCGGTAACACTGATGAGCACGGCTTCTGTCAAAAATTGCAATAAAATATCGGCACCTTTGGCACCTACTGCCATTCGGAGCCCAATCTCACGGGTCCTTTCCTTTACCGAAACGTACATAATGTTCATGATGCCGATACCTCCAATCAAAAGTGATATACTGGCAATGGCCACCAAGAGTACCGTCAGCATTTCGCTGGTAGAACTGAAAGTGGAAATGAGCTCGTCCATTGAAAACACGTTGAAATCGTCAGCATCATTATTGCCAATTTGATGTTGTTCCCGCAAGATAGTGGATATTTCCTCAACCGCCGCTTCGGCATCTTCCTCACTTACGGCAGATGCTACAATGGATTGGATGTAGTCGATAGCCAAAATACGTTTCTGAACTGTGGTGTACGGAGCAACAATGATATCGTCTTGATCCTGACCGAAGTTGCTCTCGCCTTTCTCTTCCAAAACCCCAATGATCTTGAAGGGAATACTGTTGAATCGGATCATTTTTCCAATCGGATCTTCCCCGTTCGGAAAGAGGTTTTCCACCACGGTTTTACCTACAACGGCCACTTTTGCTGCCGATTTTACTTCTGCATTGGTGAACATGCTTCCTTCCGAAAGCTCCCAAATCTTAATATCGAGATATTCGGGATTTACTCCATAAATGGTGGTAGGCCAGTTGTTGGCCCCGTTGATGGATTGTCCACTGCCGTTAACTTGTGGGGTGATATAGGACAATAAAGTAGCTTTTTCCTTTAGCGCTTCAAAATCTTCCAATTTCAAGGATTGCATTTCACTTCCCCCCATACGTACACCGCCTCGCATATCGGCACCTGGGCGAATGTTGATCATGTTGGATCCCATTTTGGAAATTTCATCCTTTATGCTTTGTTTGGAGCCTTCCCCGATGGCCAGCATGGCGATCACCGAAGCCACCCCGATAATGATACCCAACATGGTCAGCAAAGTCCTCATTTTGTTCAGGACGATAGCTTTGAGGGCTATTTTGATCAGATTTAAAATCCTGGTTTTCATTAGTCGTTTTCTTTAGGTAGGGCGGCCAATTCCTTGGCGGCATCGTTGATGTCCAGATTGGGCTCGTCCTTGATGATATGGCCATCTTTTAAAATGACCGTTCTTCCGCTGAATTCGGCAATGTCCGGTTCATGGGTTACAAATGCAATGGTCTTGCCTTTTCTGTTGAGTTCTTGGAACAAAGCCATGATTTCATAAGATGTTCGTGTATCCAAGTTTCCCGTGGCCTCATCCGCTAAGATGATGACAGGGTCGTTGACCAAAGATCGTGCTATGGCCACGCGCTGTTGTTGTCCACCGGACAATTGTGCAGGAGTGTGATCCAACCGGTCACCCAAACCGACCATTTGCAAGGCCTCAAGGGCACGTTGATGACGTTCCTCTGCCGAAATCCTGCTGTTGTAGATAAGCGGAAGTTCCACATTTTCAATGGCGGTTGTCCTTGGCAACAGATTATAGGATTGAAAGATGAACCCTATTTTTTCATTGCGGATGGTGGCGAGCTCATTTTTGTTCAGTTGAGCCACGGGTACCCCATCGATTAAATAACTTCCCGAGGTAGGATTGTCCAAACAACCCAAAATATTGAGCATGGTACTTTTTCCCGAACCACTGGATCCCATAATAGTCACGAACTCTCCTTCTTGGACATTGAGCGACACACCTTTTAGGGCATGAACAATTTCGTCACCCATGCGGAAATCCCGTTTCAGATCTTGTATTTCAATGATTGTCTTTGACATGGCCCTAGCTCTTCTTATTGTTGGTTCTTCCCGGTGGTTTAGGCATAAAGGGGCTTCCACTGTCCTGGGCGGCCTGTACCTCACCGGCTTGAACCGATTTTAAACTGAACACCAATTGGTCTCCTTCCTCAATCCCGTCAATAATTTGCACATTTACCCCGTCGCTGGCACCTAGTTTTACTTTTTTGGGTACTATCGATTTATCTTTTTGCAGTACCCATAGCATGCTGGCATCTTCTTGTGGAGGATTACCCATTTCTGGACCATTACCTGGTCCGTTGCCTGGTCCAGGGCCTTTGGATGGAATGCTTTCCTGTTCCTCATAAGCCATCAATACTGGCATGTTTGGATTAAAATTGACCGCCTTTGCCTCGGCCGTGAGTACATCCTTCAACTCCATAGTGTAAATGGAAATGGTAGCAGTAAGACCTGGTTTCAACTTTAGGTCGGGATTGTCCGCTTTGATGACTACGGTATAGGTCACTACGTTGGAACTTACGGTAGGATTGAGCCTCACTTGGGTTACGGTTCCGTTAAAGGTTTCACCTTGATAGGCATCCACTGTAAAAGTTACCCGTTGCCCTTGCTCCACTTGACCTATATCGGCCTCGTCCACATCGGCTTCTACCTGCATTTCCTTTAAGTTTTTGGCAATGGTAAATAGGGTAGGGGTGCTGTAACTTGCGGCAACGGTTTGGCCTTCGTCCACATCACGGGATAAGATTACCCCATTTATGGGAGAATATATGTTGGCATAACCCAAATTGGCCTGTGCCCTTTGCAAGTCCGAACGTTTTTGAACAACAGTACTTTTAGACGCATTGAACTCATACAACGCGTCATCATAATCGGCCTTGCTCAATACCTGGTTTTCGTAAAGCGTTTTCTGCCGGTCGTAGATGTTCTTTTTATAATCCCTTTCGTTTACTGCATTGTCGTATGCTGCCTGGGCCTGTTCAAGGGCAGCGTTCAAGTTGGTCTTGTCCAACTCGGCAATCAATTGCCCTTCGGTGACCTCGCTATTAAAATCCACATAGATTTTTTCTACAACACCTGATACCTGGGTACCCACATCTACCTGGGTAGTGGCCTCAATGGTACCGGTTGCGGTGACCATGGTGGTTACATCGCCTTTTTTTGCAAGGACGGTTTCCACCTGTATTTCTGAAACATTATCGGATGAAAATGCCATATAAGCTATAATGGCCAAGCCAATTACGGCACTGATACCCAATATCAATTTGGTTTTTTTCTTCATGGGATTTATAATTTAATTTCGTTTCCTTGGTAAAAATCGAGTAGTTCGTTGTACAATATTCCTAGATACTTCGATTGGAGATAGTTAAGTTGTGCATTGGTGAAAGTGTTTTGGCTTATCACCAGGTCTGTGGTACTCAATGCGTTGAGTTCATATTTGCGTTGTGCCAATTTGTAGGATTCCTGTGCGGCCTCACTGGCAACTTTGGAAGCTTCTATCTGCTCTTGTGCAGACTGGGCATTTTGCCATGCCGTCTCAATTTTTTGGTACAAGGATTTTTTGGCCACCTGCAATTGCAGTTTGGATTGTTCTATCCCGATCTTGGCATTGGCTAATTGCGCCTTGTTCTGATATCTTGAAAAGATTGGCACTGTTAAGGATAGACCCACCCTTTGGTTGAAGTTTACATCCAACTGATCGGAAAAAGTAAGGTCATTGGTGCTGGTATAACCGGAGCCTACACTACCTGTTAGTGATAGTGTGGGCAAGAAACCGCCTTTGGCTATATCCAAATCTTTTTCATTGATTGCGGTTCCCAATTCGGATGCCTTTATTTCAGGCATAGACCCCACGGCATTTTGGTAAACGTCCAACTTGTTGGGTACTGTTTGCCCCTCTAGCAAAGGATTGTCCAATGCTTCAATTTCAAGTTCCACTGTCGGGTCCAGTTCCAATAACTGTTTAAGGGTTATGATCTGTTGGGCATAACTGTTCTTGGCACTGATTAAATTGGATTTGTTGGTGGCCGCTTGGGAAAGCGCGTCCGTATAATCGATAATGGTTATGGTGCCGGCATCCAATCTGGCCTTCGCCCTTTCAGCTTCCTTTTCAGAGGCGGCCACATTGTTTTGGGCCACTTCCAAACTTTCCTTGTTGTACAGGATCTGAAGGTAGGCTTCCAAAATGCTGAGGGAAATGTTGTTCTTGGCTTCTTCAACATATAGGTCGTTCTGTTCCACCATCAATCTGTTTTGTTTGATGGCATTGGTCAACTGACTTCCATTGTAAAGAGTAACAGATGTGCTTAACTGTAAGTTCGTGGAACTTATCTGTTGTGATACAAAGTCACTGGTAATAGGGTCGATAGATGATCCCCATGAAAAGTTTTGGGATGCGCTACTGCTTAAATTGGGAAGTTTGGCATATTCGGATTGGGTTAGGCTCACTTCTGAACCATTTTTATCCAGTTCTGCCTGTTTTATGGTGATGTTGTTTTCCAGTGCATAGGAAATGCAATCTTCCAGGGACCATACTTTTTTGGTGGCGAGGGAATCGGGTTCCTGGGCCCTCAAAGCAAGTCCCAAGAAGAGAAACCATAGAATTGCCTGAATTTTCATTGTGGTACATTTTTGACCAAAATTCAGACAAACCCATCCGTGTTATTGTAGTAATAGAAGTTGTGCCGTAACCAATCTACGAACCGTTATTTTCAATCGACGGAAAATTAGGGTGTAACATGTTTTTTACCCAAAACTTGAATATCCTGTTGATAAACCTGTGGAAAAAATATCGGCATGCATGACACCTATCACCTTTTTTTAAAAGTGCTGATTTTAGGTTTGTCGCCATGATTTTTTGGGTCGAAAAAAGGTACTGTTGATAAAAGTGTTGAGAACCTAAATCGGCCTTTGTAAAATCAAAGTAAAGAAAATATGAATTTTACAATCGAGCTATATTACACAACTCCAAACAATTTTCCGCATGCAAATTTCTCATATCACTAAAAGAGATTTTAGTACCCAAACTTTTGATTTACACAAAATTACAAATGCCATCCTAAAGGCCATGACGGCTGTTGACCACGGTCAGATCAACGATGCGCAAACCATTGCCAGCAACGTGGAAAAAGCTTTGTTGGATAGAAGAAAATTGGATGAACACTACGTGCCTACTGTGGAGGAGGTTCAAGATGTGGTGGAGAACGAACTCATGAACAGTGAGTTTCATGATGTGGCCAAAGCCTACATTATTTACAGGAACAAAAGGGCCCAAATGCGCCAGACGGACATTTTCGAAAAGCGCATCAACCTAAAGCCTTACGAGTATCCTCAATTGTATGAATACGTGCCTGCCATTCGCCACTCCTATTGGATCCATACCGAGTTCAATTTCACCAGCGATATCCAGGATTTTAAATCAGGATTGTCCGAAGTGGAGCGAAGTGCCATTAAAAATACCATGTTGGCCATTTCTCAGATCGAGGTGGCGGTAAAATCCTTCTGGGGAGATGTTTACCACCGTTTGCCAAAGCCAGAAATTGGTTCTGTTGGGGCCACTTTTGCGGAAAGCGAAGTGAGGCACCACGATGCATATTCCCATCTTTTGGAAATCTTGGGATTGAACCAAGAGTTTGAAAATTTGAAGAAAAAACCAGTGATCATGAAAAGGGTTCAGTATTTGGAGTCTGCCCTTAAAAATGCCAAAAGCGAGAACAATCAAGAATATGCGGAATCCATCTTGTTGTTTTCCTTGTTCATTGAACACGTTTCCCTTTTCTCCCAGTTTTTGATCATCATGGCCTTCAACAAGCATAAAAATGTGTTGAAAGGGATTTCCAACGTGGTAGAGGCTACTTCCAAAGAAGAGCAGATCCATGGCGATTTTGGTATCGATGTCATCAACATCATCAAAAAAGAACGCCCAGAGTGGTTTGATAAGGAATACAACAGCATGATCCAAGATATTTGTGAAAAAGCTTTTGAAGCAGAAAGCAAGATTGTGGACTGGATCTTTGAGGAAGGGGAGCTTGATTTCTTGCCAAAATCGGTGGTAAATGAATTCATCAAGAACCGCTTCAACAATTCCTTGGAAAGTATCGGTATTCCGAAAATATTCGACATCGATCAAAAACTATTGGCCCAAACCGAATGGTTCGATGACGAGATCATTGGAACCAAACACGGAGACTTTTTCGTAAAAAGATCTATTAACTATAGCAAGAGAACACAAAGTATAACCAGCGACGACCTTTTTTAAATTATGGAGAACACTACCAACACCCCACACATTACCGAACAAAAAATAGATAAAGCCCAAGATCTTATCAACGCCAGAAAGGATGCCTTGGCCAAAATCAAGACCAAAGAGGAAGAAGGAGGTTTTGAATGGTTGAACGAGTATAGCCGCCAGTTTTTGGGATCAGGCTACCTTACCGAAGGTGTTACGCCTGAGCAACGAATCCGCGAGATTGCCGAACGTGCCGAGCAGATTTTGGAGATGCCTGGGTATGCGGATAAATTCTATCATTATATGTCGGAAGGATTTTTCTCCTTGGCATCACCTGTATGGTCCAACTTCGGTAAAAGACGTGGTTTGCCCATCAGTTGTTTCGGTTCGCACATTGATGATGATATGGGGAACATCCTGTACACCCAGTCAGAAGTGGGCATGATGTCCAAATTAGGCGGTGGAACTTCAGGATATTTTGGAAAAATCCGTCACCGCGGGGCACCGGTAAAAAATAATGGCCAGGCTTCTGGAGCAGTGCACATTATGCAATTGTTCGAATCCATGGTGGATGTGGTAAGTCAAGGATCGGTTCGTCGCGGCCGTTTTTCTCCATACCTTCCCATTGACCATAACGATATCATGGAGTTTTTGGAAATCGGTACCGAAGGGAACCCGATTCAACAATTGACCCATGGTGTTACCGTGACCAACCAGTGGATGGAAGAAATGATTGCCGGTGATGTGGACAAAAGGACCATTTGGGCCAAAGTTTTGCAACGTCGGGGAGAGATGGGTTATCCTTATATTTTCTTCTCTGACAATGCCAACAATGGTGCGGTGGATGTGTACAAGGAAAATGACCATAGGATCTATGCCAGTAACCTTTGTACGGAGATCATGTTGCCTTCCAACGATAACTGGTCGTTTGTTTGTGTGTTGTCCAGCATTAATGTGTTGCATTTTGACAAGTGGAAGAACACGGATGCCGTGGAGACCATGGTCTATTTCTTGGATGCCGTTATCACTGAGTTCGTAGAAAAACTGGAAGCGTATAGGGATTCTATTGATCGTGATGACCGTCAAACCTTCCTGTTTATGGAAAGGGCCTATAATTTTGCTAAGGAAAACCGAGCCCTTGGATTAGGGGTATTGGGTTGGCACTCCTTGTTACAGTCCAAAAGATTGGCTTTTGATAGTCAAGAGGCCTACAACCTGAACAGTGAAATTTTCAAGACCATCAAGGAGCGTTCGTATAAAGCTTCAGGAGAATTGGCCGAACGTTTTGGCGAGCCAGAAGTGTTGAAAGGTTATGGCAGAAGAAACGCAACTTTGAACGCCATTGCACCAACTACTTCTTCCGCATTTATTTTGGGACAGGTTTCTCAAGGAATCGAGCCAATTTGGTCCAATTGCTACGTGAAGGATATCGCCAAGATCAAGGTGACCATCAAAAATCCATATTTGATGGATCTTTTGGAAGAAAAAGGACAGAACACCAACGAGGTTTGGAAAAGCATCCGCGATATGGATGGATCTGTACAGCACCTTGATTTCTTGACTGAAGCGGAAAAGGCCGTGTTCAAAACGTATTCCGAATTGGATCAGTTGGATATCATTTACCAAGCGGCAAACAGACAGAACCATATTGATCAAGGACAATCGGTTAACATCATTGTACACCCTGAAATGCCTATCAAGGAAATCAATAAGATCCATGTAACGGCTTGGAAACTTGGCTTGAAATCGCTCTACTACCAACACAGTATGAACGCGGCACAAAAGTTCAAGCAAAAGAAAGAATGCACCAGTTGCGAAGCATAATCTAACTACAACCTAAACCCAAAAAAGGCCTCGAATATTTCGAGGCCTTTTTTTATGCTTTAAAAATTCCAAAAGCAAAAATGAGTTCAAGCAAAAAACGCTAAAATCTTTTTTGGTTTTTGTTGGCAATCGACCATTTAATGTTAACTAATATTTGACATGCAAACGGGCCGTTTTAACAAATAATTATCAATCGACGAAATTGAAAATTATCTATTTTAGCGATAATTAATTATTAATATCTCAAAATATATGGCCTATAATTTCTACATTACTTTTTTTATGATGATTTTGGGAGCCTTCTTTGCTTATGGCCAAGAAGATATTTTAACAGGTCCTAGGGCCAAAAACAGAAAGCCATGGAAGAACCCAAAACCACAATCCATGCTGGTAATCAAAGACCATGACCATGAGCCGATAATGGGTCCGTTGGCAAAAAATAGAAGACCCTTTGAGGATGTCTGTGAGACCATGCCCATAGTTTTTAGGGAAAGAAGAAAACTGACAGGTGGAATGGCAAAAAATGCACGTCCGGAAAGAGGTAATTATTGGGAAAAGGAGAAGTAGCATTTTTAAGAAATCTATCCAATCCTTTCATAACATAAAGCTCGTCAAATTGGCGAGCTTTTTTGTTATAATCTCTTTTAAATCGAAGGCTTTGTGGACTGAATCACTTGATTGTGCAGACTTAGTCCTGTCAAAGGATAGGAATTGACACTTTGGCTTTCATCGTTTATCCGATGTTTCACAACATTTGATCGCTGAAATACAACATAACTTCCCATTTTACGGGTGTTCTTGATATGTTTGGATAGGTCTTACTTCGTAAGAACAACCTCATCCACCAAACTATGAACATACTCCAACCCCGGAAAAAATCAAACCAACTCTTATTGGCCCTCCTTTTTCTGTTTGTAATGATGCAAACGGGGTATGCACAATTGTGTTCTGCGGATGCTGGTCCAGATCAAACGTTGACCCAGATTTCCCCCGTTTTTTTAAATGCGGTTACACCCGCTGTGGGAACAGGCACATGGACCCAACTTTCTGGCCCCACCATTGTGAGTTTTGTGGATACCAGTGACCCAAATACACAGGTAAACAATACAGCTCCCGGTACTTATATTTTTGAATGGACCGTTTCGGATATTTCCTGTACAAGCGCATCTGATACTGCCGGTGTTTCCATTGTTGGGGTTGATCTGCAAATGGAGGCCTTGGCAAGTAACACCATTCCAGATATTGGCGATGTGGTCACATTTACCCTCAATTTGAGCAACCTTGGGGATGTGGATGCGACGGGGGTTTCGGTAAGAAACTTGGTTCCAACAGGGTTTGGGAGTGTAACAGCTATCAACAATGGTGGTACTTTCAGTTTTGTAAGTCGAAATATTTCTTGGACCGGACTTACGGTTCCTTTGGGCACCAATACGGTTTCCCTTACTTTTAATGCTACTGTGTTGACGCCGACGGGAACATCCGGTGAATTCACCCATATTTCCCAAGTAGTGGCTGCCGATCAATTTGATTTGGACAGTACACCTAATAATGATGATGGCGACCAAAGTGAAGATGATGAAGCATCGGTTACGGCCGCTCCTTTGCAAGCAGATTTGTCCTTGACCAAATCCGTGGTGGGCAACAACCTGAATCCGTATGTGGGTAACCAGATGAGTTTTGAAATATCCGTGACCAATTCCGGTCCTGATGATGCCACCAATGTGGTTGTTGTGGATCAACTTTTGTCCG
Source organism: Allomuricauda sp. M10 (assembly GCF_020782875.1). Lineage (GTDB taxonomy): Bacteria > Bacteroidota > Bacteroidia > Flavobacteriales > Flavobacteriaceae > Flagellimonas. The sequence continues at coordinate 242,675 of NZ_JAJGBN010000006.1, forward strand.
GTTTCAGTTTTGTTTCCTACACCGCTACCGCTGGAACCTATAGTTCGGCCAATGGATTTTGGCAGGTGGGCACACTGGCCAATGGTGCCACGGAAACGCTGTTGATCAATGTAACCGTCAATCCGACCGGAAATTATACGAATACTTCCCAAGTAATCGCTTCCGATGCCTATGACCCGGATTCCACTCCGGCAAATGGGGTTTCTTCCGAAGATGATCAAGGGGATATTACAGTGGCTCCAGAAGAGGTCATCGACCTTTCCCTTAGTAAGACCATTGACAAATCCCCACCTTTGGTGAGTGATAATGTACGGTTTACGATAACCGTTACCAACGATGGTCCAAGTGATGCCACCTCCGTTGAGGTAACCGATCTATTGCCTTCTGGCTATACCTATGTTTCTGATAATAGTGGGGGTAGCTATGATGAACTTACAGGTATTTGGACGGTTGGAACTGTTGCAAATGGAGCTTCGCAAAGTTTAAGCATTTTGGCCAACGTAAATGCAAGCGGGAACTATGTGAATGTTGCCGAAATTACGGGTCATGACCAAACCGATGTGGATTCGTCCCCGAACAATAATGTTGCTGGAGAAGATGATCAAGATGAGGTAGTGGTGGTTCCGAATCCAATAGTGGATATTTCGGTGACCAAAACGGTGGATGAATTTATTCCTGAAGTGGGTTCGGAAATCGTGTTTACCGTTACAGTAAACAATGCCGGGCCAAGCGATGCCACCAACATTGTGGTGACCGATGTTTTGGCTACTGGGTATCAATTTGTAAGTGCCAATGCTTCAGTCGGCACCTATAACCCAACGAATGGCTCGTGGACGGTTGGCGGTTTAGCCAATGGTGCTTCAGAAACCTTGGATATTACGGTAGAAGTTTTGCCAACCGGAGTTTATTCTAATACCGCCGAACTGACCAGTGTAACCGAGGATGATGTAGATTCCACCCCAGGAAACAACAACGAAGCAGAAGATGACCAACAGACCATAACACCTGTTGTGGTGCCTGTTTCTGACCTTTTATTGCGCAAATCGGTGAATGTGTTGAGTCCATATGTGGGACAAGATGTCATTTTCACTATCAGCATAACCAACTACGGACCTAGTGATGCTACGGGTGTGGAAATCATGGATCAACTCCCAACAGGTTATACCTATGTTTCCCACAGTTCAACCGCGGGAATCTATAATGCTTCAACAGGAATTTGGGCCTTGAATGGAACCTTGGTGGATGGCAATACCGAAGCCTTGAATATTGTGGCAACCGTAAATCCGGATGGGGACTATTTCAACGTAACGGAAGTTTTTGCTTCGGATAATTTAGATCCCAATTCTACCCCGAACAACAACAATTTCTTCGAGAACGATCAGGATAATGCTGGAACCACTCCCATTCCTTCAGCAGATTTGAATTTGGATGTTTCTGTAGACAATACCACTCCCGATGTGGGAACCAATGTGACCTTTACGTTGACCTTATTGAACGAAGGACCCAGTGATGCCATTGGGGTGATGGTCCAAAATAGACTGCCTTCAGGGTACACCTTTGTATCCGATGATGCCGCAGGTTCTTTCAACCCAAACAATGGCCGTTGGAATGTTGGGAATATTGCCGCCGGTGCTCAATTGCAGTTGAACTTGGTTGTACAGGTAAATCCTTCTGGGGATTATAACAACATTGCTGAAGTCATTGCGGCCATTTTGTTCGATTTGGATTCTACGCCAAATAACAATGTGAACTCAGAGGATGATCAGGATGAACAGGCGACCAACCCAAGGCATGTAACCGATATTTCCGTGACCAAAACGGCAGATAATATGAGTCCGGATGCCGGTTCAGAAATTGTATTTACCATTGTAGCTGCCAATGATGGTCCAAATGATGCTACCGGTTTGATCATAGAAGATCAATTGCCCAGTGGGTACAATTTTGTATCGGCAACCACCACATCTGGAACGTATGATGAAATAGCAGGTTCCTGGGATTTGCCCAATTTGGCCAATGGAGCATCGGCAACTTTGGAAGTAAGGGCCATGGTTCTTTCTTCAGGGTCCTATGTGAATACCGCAGAGTTGATTGCTTTGGACACGTATGATCCAGATTCTACCCCAAACAACAATTTAGGTTCCGAAGATGATCAATCAACAGTAATACCCGTTCCACAAGGTTTGTCGGACTTATCCCTCTCCATAACGGTGGACAACGCTTCTCCCAACGTTGGCGATGTGGTCAGGTTCGTGATCAGTGTGACCAATAATGGGCCGACCAATGCTTCTGGAGTGATGGTGAGAGATCTATTACCTCAAGGTTTTAGTTATCAATCTCATTTTTCAACAGCGGGTGTCTACAATCCAAATTCAGGCGTTTGGAATATCAACAGAACCATCTTGAATCAGGATACAGAAAGTTTGGAGGTTTTGGCAGTGGTGAACGCACCTACTGGATCGGAAGGTGAATTTGTGAACCAAGCCTATATCACAGCCAGTAACTTTTTGGATCCAGATAGTGATCCCTCTGTCGGTCCGGATGAAAATGACTTTCTGGACGGAATAGTCGATGATGATGAGGCCAGTGCTTCTGTAATTCCTCAAACTACTGATATATCCATCAGCAAAACGGTAAATAATATGTCGCCTAGTATGGGTAATGAAGTGGTATTTACCATCACGGCAACCAACCAAGGAAATTTACCGGCAACTATCATCGGCATTGAAGACCAATTGCCTTCCGGCTATCAATTAGTGAGTTCATTGGCATCCATCGGGACCTTTGATAATTCCGGTATTTGGGAAATCCCCATTTTGCAACCAGATGAAATAGCAACTCTGGATATCACGGTCAAAGTCTTGGATATGGAAGATTATGTGAACCGTGCCAGTTTAGCCTATGTAGATCAGTGGGATACCGACGAATCCAACAATATGGCCGAAGCTTATGTGGTGCCCACCTGCTTGGTGGTCTACAACGAGTTTTCACCCAATGGCGATGGGGTAAACGACTATTTCAAGATTGATTGCATCACCCAATACCCGAACAATTCATTGCAGGTCTACAACAGATGGGGCAACATCGTTTTTGAGACCCGCTCCTATAAAAATGATTGGGATGGTACACCAAACGGCAGGGCCATTGTCCAAAAAGAAGATCAATTGCCCGTTGGCACGTATTACTATATTTTGGATTTAGGCGACGGATCGGAACCACGAACAGATTGGTTGTATATAAACAGATAAGGATGGCACTTTTTATCATGAAACAAATAGTGAAAATTGTAAAGCAGCTTTGTTTGCCCGTCCTTTTGGTATGGATGAGTTCGGTTTCGGCCCAGCAAGATCCCCAATTTACCCAGTACATGTACAATACCATGAGTGTGAACCCTGCCTTTGCAGGTTCCAATGGTCATTTAACGGCCTTGCTCATGCATCGTTCGCAATGGGTTGGTATCAATGGGGCTCCCAATACCCAGGTACTTTCGGTAGATACTCCATTGGAGAACAAAATTGGCGTCGGTGGCATTTTGGCCCATGATGCCCTAGGTCCTTCTTCAGAGACTTTTTTAGATGGAAATGTTTCGTATACCATTCAACTGGATAGTACCAAAAGACAATTGTCCTTCGGATTAAAATTAGGTGGGCGCATCTTTGATGTGGATTTCTCCAAAGGTTTGACCGAGGAATCCGATGTGGCCTTTCAGGATAATATTAAAAGCAAATTTTTCCCGACGATTGGGGCCGGGATTTATTATAATTCCGGCAAGGGTTATTTGGGATTTGCCGTTCCCAATTTCTTTTCCCAAAAGCATTATGATGGGCAAGAGCAGGAAATTGCCGCGGAGCGTTTGCATTATTATATGATAGGGGGGAAGGTCATGGACCTAACATCTGAAATAAAATTGAAACCTGCTTTCTTTGTGAAGTGGGTACCCGGTGCCCCGATCATTGCGGATATTTCTGTAAATGCTTTACTAAAGGAAACCTTCACTTTTGGACTGGCCTACAGATGGGATGATTCTTTCGCAACCTTGTTGGGAATGCAGATCAACCCGAACTTGAGTGCCGGATATGCATATGATCTTACCTCGTCCAACTTGGCAAGTTATACCGGTGGTTCCCATGAACTCTTCCTTCGGTATGAATTTAAAACGGCTAAAAAGCAATTGGAAGAACCTACTTTCTAGGTTCAATTTACCTGCATTAAACAAGCCTACGTAATTTGTCAGTATCTTTAACTTTGAAACCAAAACTCAGGTTTCAAAAAGAATAATTGAAGGATTTATGGAAAGGAATGAACTATATCCCATCTTCTTAAAAGTATCACAACTCAATGTTTTGATAGTGGGCGGGGGCAATGTTGGTCTGGAAAAACTGTCCTTCTTGTTAAAATCCAGTCCAAACGCCCAAGTACAGATGGTGGCCAAGGAATTTTTGAAGGAGACCGAAGAACTGGCCCAAAAGCATTCCGTGGGATTGGTACAAGCTGCCTATCAAAAGGAATATTTGGATGGTAAACACTTGGTGATTGCCTGTACCGATAATCCCAAAGTGAACGAAGAAGTGTATCACGACTGCCGGGAACGCAGTATTTTGGTAAACGTGGCAGATAACCCGCCTTTTTGCGATTTTTATATGGGTGGCATCGTTACTAAGGGCAACGTAAAGGTGGCCATATCTACCAACGGAAAATCCCCTACCACAGCCAAAAGATTGCGTCAATTTTTTGAGGACGTCATCCCGGACAATATTGATGACTTGGTACAAAACCTGAATGATTACCGTAAGACGCTCAAAGGCAATTTTGAGGAAAAGGTGGAAACCCTGAACGAATTCACCAAAGGGCTCATCAACAAAAAGGACTAGAGCCGTTTCATGGCATCGATCAGGTCGTCTTTTTTCTTGGGAGAAATGTTCACCTGCATATCGTTGCTCATGATCAAATAACCCCCATCGGATTTGATGTATTTTTTCACTTCTTTCAAGTTGATCAGATAACTGTTGTGCACCCTCATAAATTGATGGTCGCCCAAAAGATTCTCGTATTCCTTCAGGTGTTTGCTTACCAAAAGCGTGTTGTTGTCCTTGAGCACAAAACTGGTGTACGATCCATCGGCTTTACAGGCAATAATGTCTTCCAAGGCTATGAACTCGATGCCGGCCGTTGTGGCCAAACAAATTTTCTCTGGGCGTACACTGCCTTTGGAAATGCTCTGCATCAAGGTGTCCAATTGTTCGCGATACACATTTGTATCCATTCGGTTGCGGGCCTTTTCCACGGCTTGTTGCAGTTCATCAAGGTCGATGGGTTTCAACAAATAATCCAACGAACTGAACTTGATGGCTTTGATCGCGTATTTTTCAAAAGCTGTGGTAAAGATGACCTCAAAATTTGGATTCTTTATCTGGTTGAGTACGTCAAAACCCACCCCGGATTGCAGTTCAATGTCCAGAAAAACCACATCGGGACTATAGACCGATAATACTTTTACACCTTCTTCCACCGAAGCGGCCATGGCGATGACTTTTACATCTTTGCAAAACTCTTCGAGCATTGATTTTAAGGTCTCCCTACTGTGTTTTTCATCTTCGATGATGACTACTTTTAAAATCATGGTTTTGTTTTTTATGGGTTAAATAGTTGTATGATGACCTTGGTTCCTGTGGCATTTCCATAGGCGTCGTATTTGTCCACAATCTCCACCTTGTTTTGGTTCACTTTGTTTTTGTTCAATATTTTCAATCGTTTTTCGGTGATTTCCATACCTCTGGATTTCCGTTGCTTTTTGGAGGCTTCTGCTTGGATTTTGGAAACAACACGGCCGACACCGTTGTCCTCAATTTCGATGATGGTGAAGGGGCCTTCCTTTTTGAACCGAAGCATCAAATTTTTTAATCCTTCCTTTTTGCCCACCAAACCGTGTATGATCGCGTTTTCAGCAAAGGGTTGAATGAGCATGAGCGGGATTTCCAAACTATCGGAATCCAGGTTTTCGTCCAGTTCAATGGTATATTCAAAAGCGTTATCAAATCGTAAGGATTCCAATTCTAGGTACGATCTTAACAAGGCAATTTCTTCTGAAAGGGTCACAACGGCCTCATTGGAACTCTCCAATACGTTGCGTGCCAGTTTGCCAAACTGTGTTAGGTATTTCAAAGCGGCAGGCCGGTCGTTTTTCAGTATCAGGTTTTGAATGGAACTTAGGGAGTTAAAGATGAAATGTGGATTCATTTGGGCACGCAATGCGCTGATTTCCTTTAAGGAAACTTCTTGTTGTAAGGCCATTCGCGCTTCGTATTCCAGTTTGATTTTATAACCAAGACCAAGTGAGAAGATTATAATTTCAATCAAGGAGCCTGTCATCATATAAAAATCATTCAATGTGAATAAATAGAACCAAGCACCAATGGTGTATACGAAAGACCCGATTACTACAAAGTAGGACAAATTGTCTTTTGATTTGATAATTAAGTATACCATTGCGAATAACCCAAACAGAGACATTAGGATTCTTTGAACATTCAATATGATAGATTCTAATTCTGTGTCATAATTAATAAATACCCAAAGGTGTGCAAAAATGGTAAGAACTAGAAAGGGTACTACCACTTGCATTATTTTATGCAGAAATGGATACTGCTTTCGCGTATTCAAATAATACATGCCAAAAAGAACATAAAAGAGGTTAATTATAATTTGAGAAATGGTCATTAACCACCATATGGGTTTGATTTCATAGATTGGTTTATGTCCAGAATATGGAATAATATATCCTGCCAAGTAAATTGCTGAAAAAAAATTGTACAGGGAATAGAATAAAAATTCGGGTTTGCGAATGAAAAAATAGATAATCAAAAATGTGATAAAAAATATAAGCGAAGCTCCTAAATAAATTAGATGGAAATAGATGGTATCCAAATCTTCGGATGTATAATATTGAGTATAAAATCTATTGCTTTCATCAGATAAATACCGGAAATATCCAATCCTTTGGTAGGACTTAAATTTGATCAATAAATATTTCCCATCAATTAATTCCTGTTTTTTAAAACGAACTCCCGGTGTATAAAGCAAAGAAGTTGTTCCCTCCAATTTATTAAACCTTCCAAAAGGTAGAGAATCAATACCTTTTTGATCTACATAATATAAAGTAGCCTCAGCAAAAGCATTGCGTAGACGCCAATTTAGCCGCGTTTCCAAAGTATCCAGTTCATTGGAAAAATCAAGTTTAGCCCAGAAAATGGAATTTGATAAATTCTTCCTAACAAACTCTTTCTGAGGAGTAAATGAATAATTGCCAGTAACAATGTCTTGGGGACTAATGTTTGTGTCTGTAGTTTGAAATAACGAAACAGGAATTCTTTTTACTTTTCGGTCCTCGTTTACAGTCTGACCCAAGGTGGTTGACACTGCTAAAAAATTGAATAAGATGAAAAGGACAAATACTTTCAAATCGCATTTGGGAACTGTAGGTGTGGACTTCAAGGAGACTTTCTGAGTACTGGTAAAATGGATAAAAGCGTCTAAGATGTGATGATGATCGTTTTTTGATGGGGTAAACATGGGAAGGTTGCTTAGGTTCTGGCTTAAAATATTTAAAGAAATTACTTATTTATATTGTACGAATAATATTATTTTTTATATTTGTTCTATTCTTGTTCAGCTATCCTTTTTCAAGGAAAAGTGATGTTGTTTTGGATATGGTTTGAGTATTCTTTCATGTCTTGTCCTTGCTTAATTTAGGTATATTTTTTCATCAAATAGAAGAAATAGAACCGACACTCCATACAAATGGAATATTCAACAATCTGAAAATCAAACCCATACAAAAACCTTCCTAGAAGACTTTCATTTTAGATATTGACCAAAGGATAATTATCGATACGGTTTTACACGAATGATAATTCCTATTATTACTTGGGTATCATTGTATTTTAAGTACAACAATAGCTTCATTTTCCTTGAAAGATTTGGGAGGGGGACGGGGTTATCTATCGCACAAGAGTATAATGGGCCTTTTTCTTTCCACTATGGAATACTCACCACTTTCGTTCCTTATTGTTACTGGTGCGCAGCATAACCCCATACTTGCTTTCAGCTTTAGAAGGAATTACTGGTGGTGAGTTTGTCAATATTTTGAATCGGTGCCGTTCATATAATCTGTAGGGCTGTACGATCTTCATCGCCAGAACAGAAGATAAGGAGCTAAGCTTCCTTTTAGTACAGCCCAATATCTTATGTAATTGTTCATTAGTTTAATTTGTTTGACTAAATCTAAAGCGGATAAATAAATACTCAGTACCGGATTTGATGAAGCCTCGATTTGAATTTATGAATGGGCCTTATCGGTTAATGACGGGATGACTTAAGGAGTTGAAAGCAGCCCTAAAAGAAAATGGGACCCCTAGGAGGGGCCCCACGTCAACAAATATAAATGAACACTAAAGATTTTCTTTTACCCAACGGGGCTTAACTCCTGATCATGCCTAAGCAATGTTGGAATTTGAGTGTTCGGTTTTGCAGGCTTTCTTGTTTTAAAATGTCCCTTAAAATCAATGGACGCGATGTTGCTGACATATCCTAACAAATCTTCATAGTCATGCACGTTAATCCCCGCTTTGGCAAGTCGCTTTTGTACGGGGGATTTGTCCGGCTTGGCCGCCCAATCGCCATAAATCCTCTTGTCTTTGGATTTGATGATCAATATTTTCAATTTGCTCAAATGCCAAGCTGGGACATAGAAATTAGAGACCCCATCTTGCAACGATTTAAAGGTCACATAAACCTTGCCCACATTTTTATGCACATGGGCCGTATAACCCATTGTAGTATTAGTCAAGGGCAGTTTAAGACATGCATTTTCTGACTCCAGATAAAAAAGGACCGGGTTGTTGAAAACAATATCCTCGGTTAGTTGTGGTACATCAATGGAGAAGGACCATCCTGGCAGTTGCTCCCTAATATCAAAGGAGATCAGTTCAACAGTGTTCGAACTCATCTGACTTAAATGATCATCGGCAGTGGCAGATTTGTTGAACAGATATAACGGATACCCAATGATGATTGCCGCGCAGATGAGGGTCCAAATGATAGTGAAAAGAAGCATAGGTTACTGAATTTGGATTAAAACTTGGGAACTTTGTACATATCGAAATAACTAATAAAATAGGAGGGGACAAGGGCATAATATACTAATGTATCTTATCAATTGACGGCTGAAAAACACACGATTAAGTGTTTGTTTTCAAGGATGAAATACAAATATTTATTTGAAATCCTATGATTCCGCTTCCTTTTTCTCCTCCATGTTCTCAAACTGCCCTACCACACCCATCACATCATAGTTGGCAATCTTTCGGGTGCTGTAGTTCCGTTTAATATGATTGATGTAGGTATGGATTTCCAAAGTGTAGTAGTTCTCCAGTTCAAACACGGGGTCTTTGGCAATTTCAGGATTTTCATCTGCTTTGAGCCTACCATAGGATCGGGCATGGTAAACAATCTTATAACTGTTGTTTGCTGCATCCATCCATTCAATGGTAACTTCAATGAAGTCATCCATACGTTCCCTTAATCTGTAGGTTGCCTGCCTTGGAATGTTGCCAAACTCATACTCTGATTTGACCAGGTCCAAAATCCATTTTTCAAGAAAGTTATCTCTCATTTCAATTTGTTTTAGGTGTTCTGATTGTACTTTGAGGTATTTTTTCTTTTCTGAGGATGATGGTTTGGTACTCCCTAATAAGCCGACTTTTAAGTATCATTTTAAAAGCACAACTTTATGGTTCAAGGGAGCAACTAAGTGAGGTTGTTCAGCAATACCTGAGGTAGATAAAATTGATATTGCCTTTGGGATTTGCTCTTTATATCCTATGGAATAATATGCAATAAATCTCTAAACCAATCCATGGCTTTTGATCTGGCCTCATAGCTTTGAGGGAGGTGGTCAAAATCAAATCCATGTCCAACGCCTTCATATAGGTTCAATTCCACCGGGTCTCCTTTTTCCTTTAACACATTGTACATGCACAGCGTGTTTTCCGTTAAATACCCATCTTGTGGAATTTGATATAGAATCGGAGCATACGTTCGATAGATATTACCTTCCATGGCATTGGTTCCACAAACGTTGGCACCCCAATAGTCGTATCCGCCAGAACCTCCATAATAAAAAACTCCGCCGGCGAATCCGTTATTTGCATTTGGGTCAGGAGGTAAAACACCTGATGATGTATCATACTTCTTTCCATCAAAAGATTGGCTCCATTTCCAATCCTTTGGAGTGGTTGCTGTATTGTAAAGGGTAGCGGCAACGGCACTAGCACCATCGGAAAAACCCAATAGGGCAATGTCTTTTGGCCTAATTACGGACTTTCCATTGGCAAAACGCAATCGCTTCAATAGGGAAAGGGCTGCATAGGCATCTTTAGGTCGAACAAATTGGGAGCTGATCTTAAAGTTATCAGGAGCCGTGGTCCATTTACCGGTTCGGGTAGTTACCCCTCTTTCTGAATAACTGTCCACATAAGCACCTACAATACAATCCGCATCAAATAGGGCCCGCCATTCATTGTTTTGGCCAGACATGGTCCCTGTACTGGGGTCATGATTCGTCCACATGCCGTCCGAACCATGCAAAACAACAACAGCAGGCAAACTCACATTGCCACAATCCTTTGGGATGGAGAGGTAAACAGGAATTTTGTAATTGTCCACTGTGGCAAATAAAATGGTATCTGCGGTTTTCGCACCTAATTTGATTTCGGATTCATCATCGGCTGAGGGAATGGAATCATCATCTTTGCTGCATGATAAATAAATTGAACTTAAGACAATGAATACGAGTAGGTTAAGAATCTTGGGTTTGTTTGGGAGTATATGCATAAAATATAAATTAGAATTTCGTCAATAGGTACAGGTACAATTTGAAATACCCTGGAAAAGATCAATGCCAACGGTCACCACATGGGTACCTTTTGAGTATCCCAACAGTTCGTTCATGATGACCTGATAACTATAGCCAAAGTAGAAATCACCTTTTTTCAGCCCTAGGATTGGAGCCACGTATAGCGGTTTACCCAATTGATCGTTCAGAATTCTATAGGTAAACCCAAAGTAGTAATAATCCAAAAAGTCGTACCATTTGAATTTGGTATTAAGATCGGTTATTGAACGACCATCACTTTCAAAGTATTGGATAAAAATGGAAGGCTCAACTTCAAAATCGGCCCTTCTACTTTTGCGGAAGCTATACCCTGAATAGAGGTAATAATTCCGTAAGGTATTTGGCTCGAATATGGGGTTGAACTTTTTAAAATCCTTGTTCAGGATATTAGAAGCATTCAGACTGAGGTAAAAACCGCCCTTTCTATAAAGTGTTCCAAGGTCAAAATTGGGATTACTTGAAGAACGGTCGTCGACTACACCAAGGTCATCATTGTCCTCAAAGTTTTCAATGTCAATCCTGAATTGGTTCAGATTGAATGACAAAGCAAGGGAAAAATAGTTGTCCTTGTATTTATCTATGGTCAAATGGTGGGCAAAAGAAACTTTTCCACCTCTTTGCTTGGTTTCACCGTTGGAATCATTGTACAGTACCATGCCAATTCCGGACCGGTTCCCTAATCTAACATCTGCGGACAAGGATTGGGTATCCGGTGCATCCCGGATACCCACCCATTGCGTCAATCCGTTCATCCTAACCTTTACATAATTTCCAATACCGGCATATGCAGGGGACATTAAAAACGGATTGTCAGACAGATACTGTGATAATTGGGGGATGGTCAATTCTTGCCCGCTCATCAAAACTCCATTGATTAAAATCAAAAAAACTAAAATTCTCTTCATTGTTTGTCATTCAAATTTTATCGGTACAGTGTAAAATGCCCGACATATTCCCGTCCAGAGCCATCATTTAGGTTCACGATATACCAATAATCTCCAGAGGGTAATGGCTTCGATTCATATTGGCCGTCCCAGCCTTTGTCCATTGCGCCCATAATTTTGATTTTTCTCCCATATCGGTCAAAAATGAAAGTTTGGATGTTAGGGAACAGTTCCATATTTCTCGGTTTCCAAAAATCCCTTTGACCATCATTGTTAGGGGTAAAAAAGTTGGGGATGGACAGATCTGTAAGGTTAAGGGTTATACTTTCTTCGGATTCACATCCTCTATTGTCCACGACCTTAACAATAAAAGTTCCGCTGCGGTTAATCGTATAGGTATTGGACGAAGTCCCCTCATTGCCATCAAAATAGTAAGTGTATGGGCCAAACCCACCAGTGGCATTTGCTGTAATTTCATTTATGTTGATACTTGATAGGGTTAGTTCCAAGGGGTCAACATTTTCAATAATGAATGGAATTTCTATCATACAACCGTTATTGTGCAAGATGGATAGGTTATGTGCGCCTGGACTGATATTCCCAAATTCTGGACTCATAATAAAATCGTTGGGGTCTGTAGAATCCAACGCATAGAGCACATCATTGCCAATGGTTGGGTCAACAAGTGTTACATCAATTGTATTAGAAGGCATGTTTGCATCGCATAGGTAAACAGCTTCAACCGATGCCTCAAGATTTGGCCCACCTGCTCCAATTACAAAATTGGTTTCTGTCTGGCATCCGCCATTATCGATTACCGTCATTTCATAGTTTCCTGGGGATAAATTTTCAATAACAAAGGAATTGCTATTGAATACTATAGGCGACATGGAATTGAGTTGTACCGTTACGGGTAGAATGGCATTTCCAACGTTCACGGATACTAAACCATCTATACTTTCCCAGCAACTTTCATTTTGAACATTAACGGTAAAGTTTAATTCTTTC
>NZ_JAJGBN010000007.1 GCF_020782875.1 Allomuricauda sp. M10
ACATTTGAAAGGTATACTATGTGATTTAAAAGTTTACGTATTAAAATCTGAGAGTCAGTTTAGGTTAGTTTAGTTAATTATGGAGACGCGGTCCTTAGGGGCCGTGTTTCTTTTATAAATAGTCATTACACAAAGGTGTGCAATGCTGTTTTTGAAAATCGTTGGGATGTTATAATGGATAAAGAAATGAGTTGGGCTGCAGCTTCGACTTTATTTTTTGTACATCATTTTCAAATTAAAGACGGCTATCCTGACTTCACTACAACTACGCTCCTAAAAGGGATGGGATTCTGAGGAAATTCTTGAAATGATTTGAAGTGGTCTTTAACAGATTAGTAGATATATAAACATGTGGTGAACAACCCGAGCGGGTAAAAACTCCTCAGCATCAATCAACCTGGTTTAAAATAGTAGGTCTTCAATCTTTTTGGTTGAACTTCCCAGCCTTAAAATAAAACTTGATCGAGTTGTTTTTTCTTTGTATGTTCAAGATGTGCTCGAAAACATTTTTTAGTGTGTTCGAGCACATTTTTTGTTGATTTTGTTTTTTTCTTGGATAAAAAATACGTAAGTTCGATTGAAATTGAATTTGATGTTTCAATAAATGGATTTGTAAAAATCAGAATATCAATAGTATAGAAATCAAATGCAGAAAAAAGTGAAACCTACATTGGTGGTCTTGGCCGCAGGCATGGGAAGTCGTTATGGAGGTCTTAAACAAATAGATTCATTTACCCCCCAAGGAGACACCATAATCGACTTTTCAATCTATGATGCACTGCAGGCCGGATTTGGAAAATTCGTTTTCATTATTCGAAAGAGTTTTGAGCGCGAGTTCAAGGAAATCTTTAACCCAAAATTACAGGGGAAGGCCGAAGTGGTTTATGTATATCAAGAACTTGAAAATGTTCCAAAGAAATATTTGAACCCGGAGAGGGTCAAGCCTTGGGGCACAGGTCACGCCCTTCTCATGGTGAAGGATGTGGTGAACGAAAATTTTGCCATCATCAATGCGGATGATTTTTACGGAAGAGAGGCCTTCATGGTCATGGCCGAAGCTTTGGGCACAACGGACAAGGAATCGTACAACTTTTTTACCATGTCCTACCTGTTGAAAAATACCATATCAGATCATGGCTTCGTCTCAAGGGGAGAATGCCAAGTGGACGAAGAGGGGTACCTGACCGATATAAAGGAAAGGACCCATATTGAAAAAATTGATGGGCGATTAATGCGAAAGGACGAAAATGAAAACTTTGTTCCCATTGACGAGAATACTGTGGTATCAATGAATTTTTTTGGGTTTACCCCTAAATGTTTTGCGTTCGCAGAAGACCTATTCTTAAAATTCTTGGAAGAAAACCAGGAAAGTTTGAAGGCTGAATTTTACATTCCATCCATTGTAAATGAAATGTTGCAATTGGACTCGGTGACCGTAAAGGTTTTAAAATCGGATGCCAAGTGGTTCGGTGTAACGTACAAAGAAGACAAGGAAATTGTTCAAAGATCGATCGATAAATTGAAAAGCGAACACATTTACCCAACGGAACTTTGGAAAATGTCCAAAACAAGATAGACAAGGTATGAAATTGATTCTAAGAGCTTTTGCGATACTGGCCCTGATCACATTCAACTCGTACTCCCAAAAAGGGGACACACTTGATTTGGATATTGTGGAAGGTGAGTATTGGTGGGGTGGGCTAAGCACCGAGGGGCACAATACGCCATATGATGCCAATTCTGAGGTAAGTCATGACCAATGGGCCAATGATAAAGGCAATCAGGCTCAACCCATCCTACTTTCCAATAAGGGTAGGTATGTTTGGTCCGATTTTCCAATTAAATATACCTTCGATAAAGGCCACATTCAGATAACGACCAAGGTTGGGGAGATTCAGTCTGGCAGTGCAGGCAAGAATTTACGCGATGCATACCAATATGTAGCGAAAAACTTCTTTGCTCCAAATGGTAAGGTTCCAGAAGAAAAGTTGTTTACACATCCCCAATACAATACATGGATAGAGCTGATCTACAATCAAAATGAAGAGGATATCCTGAAATATGCCCAAGGCATTTTGGATCATGGGTACCCCCCTGGAGTATTGATGATCGATGATAACTGGCAGGAGAACTATGGGACTTGGCAATTTTCACCTAGACGATTCAAGGATCCCAAGGAAATGATAAAGAAACTCCATGACATGGGGTTTCAGGTAATGCTATGGGTGTGTCCCTTTGTTAGTCCCGATTCGGAGATTTTCCGTTATCTGGCAAAAGAGGGCATGCTTTTGCAGGCTCCGCAGAAAAATCAAGAAGTACAATGGAAAAACACCCAGGATACGGCAGCCATAATACGTTGGTGGAACGGCGCCAGTGCTTGTTTGGACTTGACCAATCCCAAAACCAATACATGGTTCAAGGAGCAGTTGGACCATTTGGTGGACGAATACGGGGTGGATGGATTTAAATTTGATGCGGGTGATGCCCAGTTTTATGAAAATGGCATCGTTTCTTTTGAAAACGTTTTGCCTAACGACCATACGGCCCTGTATGCCAAATTTGGATTGGACTATCCCCTGAATGAATATCGGGCGTCATGGAAAATGGCAGGTTTGCCTTTGGCACAACGATTAAGGGACAAAGGACATAATTGGGAAGATCTGCAAAAATTGATTCCAGACCAGATGTCCCAAAGTTTGATGGGGTATGCATACACCTGCCCGGATATGATAGGGGGAGGGGAGTATGGTTCGTTCATAGATCTTGCCTCTATGGATGAGGAATTGGTCGTACGATCTGCCCAGGTCCACGCCTTGATGCCCATGATGCAATTTTCGGTGGCACCATGGCGTGTGTTGTCCAAAGAAAATGCAGAGTATTGTTTGGAAGCCGCAAAACTCCATGAAAAGATGGGTCCCTATATTCTTCAACTGGCAGATCGGGCCTCAAAAACTGGGGAGCCAATTGTAAAACCCATGGCTTTGGCCTTTCCTAACGATGGTTATGAAACCATTAAGGATCAATTCGTATTGGGAGATAACATAATCGTAGCTCCGGTGGTGACAAAAGGTGCATTAAGCCGGAAAGTGATTCTTCCTAAAGGAAAATGGAAAGACGATAGGGGTAAAATTTATAAAGGGAACAAGACCATAGAAATTGAGGTGCCACTGAGTAGACTCCCTTTTTTTACCAAGGTTGGCACATGAAATTAGGATTGATACAGAATATCGAAGCAAAATATTGATAAGGTTTAAATAAAACCACAGTGTTGAATTTATAGGTAGTCCTATGGTCCAATACTTGTTATTCTGTTACCGTTTTAGAGAATTTAGGAACAGAAACCTTGAAAGTACAGATTGTTTGAGTTGTTAGTTAGTTTTTAGCAAGGGCTATTGGGGTGATATTATTGCATCGCAGTAGCCCTTTACCAAAGTTTAGGCGAAATTGCTCCTACCTGAATGACAATCCCTTAAATATTAAAAAGACCTTTTAAAATCTATAGTTTGTCCCTTCAATAATCGGTCACAGGAAATCACCAAATCTTCATTCCCATCATAATTGATAGTGAATTCCTTTTCTTCATTGGGCAGCACAGTCTTAAGGGAAGCGGTGGATTTATTGCCGTTAATGGAAAGATAGGCATCGTAATAAATGGGGGCTGTTCCAACATTTCGTACGGTTAGCAAAGATTTTTTGTCGGATTTTACAAATTTGGTGACTTCAAACTTATAACCGGTGTGGATACTGGCCTCTTTTATCCTATCCAAGGATTGATATTTGTATTGGTCATTTCCGATCATGTAGGTGGTGTGGAATCGTTTTATGAACGATTCATAGGACTCTCCATATGGACCATTGGGTGATAGGACATTTTGCTGATCATAATCCGTATAATAGTTGAATTCACCCCCAACCGGATTGTTGACATAGCGGGTTTCCAGTTCCAGAAATTTAAAACGCTGTTCGTTGACAGTTGCATGCTCCTCGGACATGAAGGAATCATCGAACAAGCCAAATGATAAATTCAATAACGAAGGATTATCACGAAATGGAGCAACATTGCCGTCTTCAACATCAATGGAAATAGACCAATGAAGGTCTGTGAACGTAGTGTTCATTCTATTCAAAAATAGGATTTGGTACTCTTTTGAAGGGAACGTCTTTCCCAAGGCAAATGGACCATCATAAATATGGTATTCTCCCCACAACCCAAAACCTACCTGCAAGAAGGCCAATCGGTTATCATGATCATATCGTTTGGCAAATTTTTCATAGAATTCCAAGGTAAAGTCCTGTAATTCTTGATGTGACCAATCCGGAAACCATGTTTCCCTGCCTTCACTGATCCCTTGTGTTTCATGATAATCCGGTAAATCTTTAATGTATTTCGGCACTGATGTTTTTTGTCCCACATAGGTATATCTGAAACGAAGGATGGCTTGATGGTTCCGTGAGGCGATATCGTTCAATTTATCTTCAACAACCGTCCAGTCATAGACTCCTTTTTCGGAAACCACATCTTCAAAAAGCATATAGGAATATTCTAGGGTGTGCGCTCCGGAGTTGGCATTCGGATTTCCATCCCACACCACGATTCCGGTCATAGGTTGTACTTTGGTAAAACTGCTCACACCGCCACCATTTAATACCTGCTCCTGACCTTCCGGGTTTTCATCGGAATTGCTATTGTTTCCACCGCCACAAGCAATGAGAAAACAGTTTAAACCAAGAAAGAACAAAAGATTTTTCATAGGATCGAAGCTTCTTTTAGCCAATGATTAAATTCTGATAAATAGTTTCTTTTTATACATCCAATAGCAAATGAACCATAGGAAGAAGAGCACTACAATACTCAATAGTATCTGAGCGCTCAGTGCTCCCGTCCATCCGAACAGGGCGTTTGAAAATGGTAAGAATATTTTTCTGATCAGTTCGGCCCCACCAACATGTGCGAACAAATAGATGAATAATGGGTTCATCCCAACAACGGCAAAGAACAGCACTCCCTTCTGATATTTTTTGACATCTATCACCCAATAGCATAATGCAAGGGCCAATAGTGACCACCCGCCACCTACAAGAACAAATGTACTCGTGGAAATACGTTTTATGATGGGAGTTACATAACTGAAGCCATATCCTATGATCAAGGCCGTGACACCCCCAATAACCAAAAGCTGGATTTTTTCCTTGGTTGTCTTCTTACTGATCAACAGTTGGCCTGCCAACACGCCCCAAATGGTATGTGCGGCGGTGGGAATGGCATTGAACATGGCCCAATGGCCACTGTCCTCTTCACCGGAGATCAAAATATTGAACCATGCGCCAAAATTTTCTCCTGGCACAAAGGCATTGTTAAAACCTTCAACGGAGAAAAATCTATAAATGGCCTCGCTCATTAAAATAAGGATGATGGAAAACCCGATTTGGACGATAGGTTTTTTACGGATGACCAAAAAGGCAAGGAGATAGGTGACCGAGAGTTGTGCCAACACATTCTGGAACCTGAAAACAATTTTTCCGGGGTCAATGCAGTACAACGCCCATCCTAAAACCAGCATTAAAAAAGCTCTTTTAAAAGCATGTTTCTGCAGTTCTTTGTATGTATCTCCCTTTGCCATTCTTTTTGAAAAGGAGAGAGGCATGGAAACACCCACAATGAACATGAAAAAAGGTTGGATCAGATCCCAAAAATGCAGCCCTTCCCACTCCACATGATGAAATTGTTCTCCAATAGTATGTATAAGGGTACCGTGAAGTTCTGGAGCAACCAGGTATTCAAACAGACTTGAAAATTCTGCAATAAGCAAAAACATGGTCAGACCTCTATAAAAATCCAAGGATAGTAATCGATTATTGTTGGGTTCCATATCTATTTTTTAAGTAAAAACCCTAATAAATGTTCAAGCGATCTATTAGGGTTTTATTGTTAAGTATGTGTTTAATAAAATTTATGCACTAGGACCAATACCATTCAATAAGACTCCTATTGAGCAAGAAATGCAACAGCTCAACTTATTTCTGAATTTCTATATTGATGGCCGGACCAGCGGTATCTGCAGGATAGTACTCAACACCCCAATTCAACCACATTCCAAAATCAATGCTGTCCCCTACAGTTCCGAAAAAGCTTTTTGGGAATCTCATTTCTATCGCATTGGTGCTGCCGTCAACGGCAATTACCCCAGAGGATTCAAAACCGTGCCCATCCAATCCTATCCAGTCCCATGCCCAGCCTCCGCTGCCACCAGGATAACTGTAAAAGCTTCCCCATGAACCTAAAACCGGTGGTCCTTCAAATAGGTATTCCGCACCAATATTCCATGTTTCATTATATCCTGTTCCGTTGTCTTCATCCACATTGAAAAGCATGTCCGTAATCTCCAAAGTCATATCCGATCCACCTTCAAAGTAGATGTCTATGTTGGGTCCTTTGGTGTAATACTTCATTTTTTTGACGGTACCTGCAAATTCATAGGAAACAGGCACTTCTTCCCAGTCCTCAAAATCGCCATCAATATCGATGTTGGCATTGATGATCACCGGAGCGCTGATCATTTTTGATACATGGGCCTCCTCACCGGATTCATTCATTGCGGTTAACGTGACGGTTAGCTCACCACCAACAATGGAATAGGTGTAGGTAGGATTTTCTTCGTAGGAATAAAAATAAAGGTCACCAAAATCCCATCGGTACGTGGTTGCCCCCTGGGATAGGTTGGTAAAGGTAAAAGTGCTTCCATCGCTTGTAAATGAGAAGTCGGCCACAATGCTGCTTTCTGAACTTGTGGAATCGTCCGAGTCACAACCTGCAAGCAGTGAAACGACCAAAAGACAATATAAAAGCTTGAATTTTTTCATGACTTATGTGTTTAGGATTATGGTTTTTAGTTGATTATTAGTGTGTGTAATAATTCGTTCATGCCGGTACTGGCCTCCCAAGTGCCTGAATTTGCCAATTGAATGGAATATTCGGGTCTATCTTTCAAGGATGGGGAAGCGTCTTCGATTTTTAAATACAAGGTATAGCTCCCCGCTGGTATACCGGATAGGTTCACGGTTTCTGTTAAATCGTATTCCGCACCAGGCACTACCTTTCTGACATCAAAGTCCAACGATTTGCTATGGATGGTCCCATCATCAGTGGATTTCAATATCAAAGAGGCATTCTTTTTATTGTAAACGGGGGCAAAACCCACATTGTCCATGACTAGGTCCAGGTTAAAATTGCCATTGGCTTTCACCTCCTTCTTTAGACTGGCGGTCTTGAGTAAAAGCCGATACCCCAACTCTCTTTGAAAATCCTCAAAGCAATCATTGTTTCTCCATTCCTGCAGTACGGGACCATAATAATCAAGGTTCAAATAGGTCCATTTCAACAATGCCATTTCCGTATCGGCTGTAGTGCAACTGGCAGTCGGTACCCCAGATGGGGGACAGGTTTCTCCACCAGTGGGAACAAAAAGGGCCTCTTTGCTTATGTAGTCTTTTTCTATGGTGATGTTCTGATAGGTCCCATAATCATCAGGACTTGCCAAAAAACAATCGTTGTGGAACCCCACGCGGGCAATATCGCTGTCACCATACCCCACAGTTGCATTCATAGCGGTGGAATAATTAAAGATCTCCTGTTTGTACAATGGGGTCCTGACCTGTACCTTGATTTCTTTTGGCAATACTTCCAATAGTTTGTTGAGTATGGCTGTCTTATTTTCAAGCGTGGTCAAATTGTTGGTCGTGTAGTACCATTCTCCCCATGATCCTATAAAACCTGCCTGAACAAAAGCAATTACATCATAATTGTCGGTCAAAATGGGTTTCAACTGGTCCAAATGCGAAATGACCCTGGACAACGGTGCATCGGTTTCATTTTGGTCGCTATTGTAGGCAAATCGCAGGATACATTTAATACCGGCGGTTCTCATTCGTTCAAAATCGGTGGTTATTAGATCCAACTCGGCTTGACTGAGGTCAGCATCCTTAAATGCGTCCAAATAATATATCCGATTGATGATGGTCACCTTTTCGTTTTTCAAACTGTTGAGCATTGCCACACTGATTGGCATTCCTTCGGATTCGACTGCCCAATGGTGCATAAATCCCCTTTCCGGATTTGATATGACATCAAATGAAGCCACATAGGATATATTGCTTATACTGTTGTCCACGGGTTCTGGATCCGGGTCAACGGGAACTTCACCGTTGCTTTCACCGCCACAACCAATTGTGCACAAAACCAGCAGATAAATCAATTTATATTTCATAGTGTATACTTGGTTAATAGTGGATTAATATGTGTCTTTGATCCAATCATAAGGTTTTCTTTTGATCCAGTTGCCCCTGGTGAAATCAGGAAAGTCCTGAGGTTCCCCATTATTTTCAATAGAAACCTCGGACAGTGGTGTAATTGCACTCCAAGCCGCTGCATCATAAGCATCCATTGGTGGTGCCACTCCCAATTTGGCAGATTCCACAAAAGCATTGATCACAAAGAAATCCATACCACCGTGCCCGGCACCAGTGGCAAGTTCCCCGTATTTTTTCCATAGGGGGTGGTCATATTTCTCTAGCCATTTATCGGCACTGTCCCATTGATGGGCCTCCGTTACCCCGGCTATGTGGATCCTGTTCCCATCAACTTCCCAGAGACCATTTGCCCCCTGTACCCTGAAACCTAGGGAATATGGTCTTGGCAAATTGGTGTCGTGGGTAACGATGATGGTTTCCCCGTTTGCCGTTTCTATTGTGGATGTCACAATATCTCCCAACTTGAATTTTACACTTGCATTGGGATGGTTTTCTCCTCCGTTCTTGACAATATAATTGTGCAGACCTACACTTTTTGTGGCATGGGACGTTAAGGATAAAAACCGATTTCCCCTGTTGATATCGCACATAGCGGCAATAGGACCCACACCATGTGTAGGGTATAGATCGGCATTTCGGGTTACGGAATGCTGTGTTCTCCAATTTGCCTCTGAAATTGCCTTTTCACCAAATTCCACACCACCGCCATAGGGCTGTTTTCCATTATTGAACTTGACCTCGCGTAGATCATGTTGGTACCCACATCTGAAATGGATCAATTCCCCAAACACGTTCTGTCTCACCATGTTCAATACGGCGAGGATGTCCCTTCGGTAGTTTACATTTTCCAAGATCATTAATTGGGCTCCGGTTTCTTCGTGCGTATTCACGAGATCCCAGCATTCTTCAAGGGTATTGGCGGCAGATACTTCCAAACCTGTGTATTTTCCTGCCCTCATTGCATCTTTGGCCATACGGGTATGCCATAACCAAGGGGTGGCAATTATTACGGCCTCTATGTTGTCCAAGGCTAGAAGATTTTTGTAGTCATGTTCATCCTTTCCGAAAACCAAAGGTTTTCGACCACCCTTTTCCGTTACTTTTTCAACTGCAAGTTTTGTTCTGCTCGGATCTATATCGCAAACGGCAACTATGTTCACATCATCCCTTAACAAAAGGTTTTCCAGGTGATTTGTTCCCCTTAGGCCCACACCGATCATGCCAATATTAAGTTTGGCCATGTTCGGGGATGCCCCAAAAACAAAACTTGGAACTACCGATACTCCTGCTCCCAATACTGCGGTTTTTTTTATAAAATCTCTTCTAGAATCCATGTACTATAGTTGCTTTGTATTTATTGTCAATTATGGTTTTATGCCTGAACCAAATTATATTAGTTGTAACCAGGGTTTTGCAAGAAAGCTCCCTTGCCCTCACTAATTCTTTGGAGTGAAAAGGGGTATAGCTCTTTGTATGGGGCCGCTTGACTTGCCGCGCCGTTCAGCTCTATGGAATGTTCCACAAACTTTCCATGCCTGATGAGGTCTGATCTATATTGCCCATTCTCACACCAGTATTCATGGGATCTTTCCACAAGGATCATTTCATTGAATGCATCTATAGTGGCAAAATCCGCTAATAGTATGGGATTTAGGCCCGCACGTTCCCTAATCACATTTACAAGGTCTATGGCCTCCTGATTGGGTGCATTATTCTTGTTGGCAATGGCTTCAGCCTTGGACAGGATCACGTCTGCATATCGGTATAAAATGATGTCCACTGTGGTTAGGGCAGTGTTCCTGTCTGCATCTTCCGATATTTTTAAGGGTAGGGGACCCATTTGCATCACATTTCCTGGATTATTTCTGTTGTAGGTAACCCCATCGGTCCCGGTATATTCTGCTATCAAATTGGTTTTTCTAACATCATTTGACTCAAAGGAATCATAGAACATCCAAGAACTTTGTATGGTGGCCCATCCACCTCTAACTGGATAATTGGAAGGCAATACCATCATTTGCCACTGATTTTCACTGGTACCCGCATAATCCGCTGGTACAGCGAACATCACTTCTTTATTATCGGCCTGTGATTCCGTGCTGAACATATCCACATAATCGTCGGTCAACTCATAATAGTTCATGGCTATAATGGCATTGGCCTGCGCTTCTACATCCGCCCATCTTTTTTCATGTAGGTACAACCTGATCAAAAGCATTCTCGCAAAGCCTTGACTGAATCTTCCGTAAGCTGCTTCAGAGGGAGAAGGGAGGTCTACGGCTGCTTCCAAGAGGTCTTTTTCGATAAAACTTACCATTTCATCATGGCTTAACCTTGCCAAAGGTGTTTCGATCAACGGGTTTTGCAAAACATCCAATGGTGCTACCACAATGGGACCATACATATCAAAAAGTTCATAGCTCAAAAAGGCCCTTGCGCATTTGAGTTCGGCAATCCCTCTTTTTTTGATGTTTTCATTGACGGTGGAATTTTCCAATCGATCGATACTCAAGGTGTTGGAACTGATCCTGTTGTAGAAATCGTCATAAAATCTGGTAACACCTTCACTAGTAGGAATATAGCTGCTTAATGTTGCCAATTGCTGTACCCCAAAGTTACCCTGAAGGATTTCCGTGGTAGCATCATTGACGAACATGATCCCGCGTTCCGATGTGGTGTGTATTCCATTCCACCAAGAGCCTCTTAATGGATAATAGGCCGCTACAACAAGAGCTTCTACATCTGCTTCGGAAGCCGGAAAAATAGCTGGGTTGATCTCATCATAGTTTATGGATTCCAGTTCTGGGTCACACCCAAACATTGTGCTTATCAGTAACCCTAGCAGTATTAGTTTTACATTTTTCATAATCATTATTTTTTAAAATTTTAAATCTATCCCAAGTGTGTAGGTCTTGACGTTAGGATACGCGGCCACCAAGTTTGTAGGATCTTGATCGGTACCTTGTAATCTAGGGTCATATCCGTTGGTTTCAGGATCCACTCCTTTGAACGGGGTGATCACGAACAAGTTTTGGGCATCAAATCTGATGGCCGCACTGCGCAAAAGTTTCCCGGTCAATTTGGAAGGTAAAGTATAGGATAGGGATAGGTTTTGTAATCTGATGAACCATGCATCTTGCAAGAAGAAGTCTCCTGCACTATATGGAGTATAGCCATAATGTGAAGCAGGTCTTGTGTTTGTTGGATTATCAGGTGTCCATCTATCATAAATGTTTCGAAGGGCATTACGTCCATTTTGCCATACCCCATCTGCTGAAACCCCCAAGGCAAGATCGGTGGCATCAACGATCTCTCTTCCGAACATACCGTTGAAATGGAAGTTCAGTTGAAAGTTTTTATACTGGAAACTATTGCTGAAACCAGCTATGAAATCTGGGTCGGTAGACCCCATTAAGACAATGT
This sequence comes from Allomuricauda sp. M10, assembly GCF_020782875.1. Taxonomy (GTDB): domain Bacteria; phylum Bacteroidota; class Bacteroidia; order Flavobacteriales; family Flavobacteriaceae; genus Flagellimonas. The sequence goes on from NZ_JAJGBN010000007.1 coordinate 11,731, forward strand.
CCGCCTCGTCAATGATACCATCTGGCTCCCCTGTTGCAACAAACCTTCCGTTCTCGTCAACTATAGGATTTCCTTCATTGTCCCTAGAAAAGCCATTGATGTCCTTGATCTTTATTTGTCCAGGGAAAAGATCGGGTTGGGCTGGGACCGTTTCACCGATCTGCATCACACCATCGGAAATATAGGAATAACGTGCACGGATCGGATCATCCTCTTTTTGGTAGATGCTAGGCTTCCAATCTGGAGCTCTTTCCTTCCATCTATCCTTAAATTTGGAAAAAACCAGGGTACTGTTCCATTTGAAATCCTTGGAGTCAATATTTACTGTATTCAATGTCAATTCCAGACCCCTGCTTTGAGTGGAACCTACGTTTGCCCATACCTGATTGATCTCATTATAGGAATTGATGGGTTTTATTTGTAACAGATCCGAAATTTCTTTGTTGTAAACTTCAAAGGATCCGGACAGCCTTCCTTTGAAAACTTCAAAGTCCAGACCTAGGTTGATTTCCTTTGTGGTCTCCCATTTCAAATCTGGATTTTCCAACCTTGATGGGAATACCCCAATTAATATGGACTCATCGGGATTTAGATACGCAGGCTGTGCATAATAGGCGGCGAAGGCATTGGAACCAATATCGGCATTCCCCGTTTCCCCGTAACCCACTCTCAATTTCAACTGGGATATCTGGTCATTAAGGCCGTCCATAAAAGGCTCTCCTGCAATATCCCAGCCTAAGGCAATGGAAGGGAATACCGCAAACCTATTGTTTCTGGAAAACACACTGGAACCATCCCTTCTGACGGTTGAAGACAAGATATACCTGTCCTTAAAGGTATAGTTGAGTCTCCCAAAATAGGATACCAGGTTATTCTCATACTTGGCCGAGGCCAATACCTTGGTACCTGCACCAGCATTGATATTGTTCCAAAGAAAGGCATCGGTTATAAAATCACTGTTTCCTGAAGAGGCACTCTCTGATCTGTATTTTTGTCTGGAATAACCTACCAAGAAATTAAAATTGTGGTCATCGTTGATGGTCTTGGAATAGTTCAAGGTAAAGTCAAAAAGGGCGTCGTTCTTTTTCTCGTTGGCTATGGTGGCCCTACCATTTTCCAATGCACCATACAATGTTGTCCTGGGCAAGTAGGTATTTCTACTGGTATAACCTTGGTCTATACCCGCCTGGAACCTTGCCACCAAACCCTCTATCGGTTTAATTTCCATGAAAAAGTTAGTAAGGGTCCTGTCTATTACACCCTTATCAGTGATGGTAAGCAGTGAGTATGGATTTGGTTCCTGTGAATTATCAGGATTTATAGGATAATTTCCGTTTTCATCGATAGCCTGTATATGGGGTCCATATTGCAATGCCGACCTTAAAAGCCCTGAATTCTCGTAGCGATCTCCTCCTAACTGGCTATTATCGTTATTGATCCTACTCATGGTAAGGTTCATCCCAACAGAAAGGAAATCATATAGTTTTTGATCCAGGTTGAACCTTAGGGATGCTCGCTCAAAAGCGGAGTTCTTCAATACCCCTTTCTGGTCAAATAAGTTACCCGATAAGAAATATCTGGTGGTTTCGGTACCTCCCCTTAAGGAAAGATTGTGTTGTTGTGTACTACCGTCCCTGGTTACCAAGCCCAACCAATTGGTACTTTGTCCGGCGTTGTTTATTTGATCGTCCGAATAGAATCTTGTGAATGCCACACCATTAACTGGATTGGCTATGGCCTCTTCCAAGGTTCTGCTGCTGGTATTGCCACTACTGTAAGGTTCAACCCTGTTTTGGAAAAGCCAGTTTTCATAAGCAGCGTCATTTCGTAGTTTCATCCATTCCTGTAGGCTCAACACATCAAAATTGTCGTTATAGGCCTGTAACGAAAGAGAGGAGGAGTAACTTACCTCCACTTTTCCTGAAACCCCTTTTTTGGTAGTGATCAAAATAACCCCGTTTGCAGCCCTAGCCCCATAAATTGAAGTGGCACTGGCATCTTTTAGAACGGAGATGGCTTCAATGTCATTGGGGTTGAAAGAGTTCAAGATACTTTGCGTTCCTCCGCTGTACCTATTACCGGTACCTGGTTGTTGGAAATCGGTAATTGGAAACCCATCAACAACTATAAGCGGTTGGTTGCTGGCATTGATGGATCCCGCACCCCTGATTTGAAAATTCAGCCCACCTCCGGGTTGTGCACTGTTCTGGGTAATTTGCAAGCCCGAAACCTTACCTCTTAGTACATCGCCAATAGAAGGCGATGAAGACAGTACCAGTTCTTTCGTTTCCACTGTTGAAATGGCCCCTGCTATATCCTTTCTTCTTTGTGTACCATATCCTACCACGACAACTTCATCCAACAAAGTATTGTCTGGGACCATAGAGGCATTAATGACCGAGTCATTGCCTATCAATTTCTCTTGAGGTATATAACCAATATAAGAAAACACAATAGTGGTGGCACCGCCCTTGATGGTCAAGCTGTAATTTCCATCAAAATCCGTTGAGGTACCTGTGGTGGTTCCTTTTACAAAAACAGTGGCCCCAGGAAGCGGAACCCCCATTTCATCTGTAACTGTACCCGTAATCACTCTGTCTTGAGGCTGAGTAGTCTCAATTACGGAGTTCTCATTTGGTGAATAGGTTTCTGCTTTTACATTGAAAAAGAAGACCAACATCGCTAAAACGGTCAGCTTTATTTTCAAATCAAAATAGAACCCAACACCCTTTCCTCTGAGTAGTTTCATATTTTTTTTCATATTTTACGTTGGTGATTTAATTAGTTATTTGGAGATTTTTAAGTCACGTTTTACAGCCGGAAAATGCCACAATATTTTCCGGCTTCTAAAATCGGTTCAGAGTCGTTGGTTTTTTTCATGTTTCATTTGAGTTTGTTATTTGATTGTTTCTGGTTTTAAGTGCATCTCCTTTTTGGAATTATCTATTTTCCAATAGGTAGTGGATCAAATCATATTAATTAATCGGTTTCTACGGATTCAAGTATTCTTGCCCCGGAGTCCACGCTGACTTCATACGCCGCTATTCCTCCTGCGTTTAGAATACCTTCGATTACCTGGTCTTTCTTTTCCTCTGGAGCCAATACCACAATACTGCCCCCTCCGCCAGAGCCAACGATCTTGGCCCCATAGGCACCCGCATTCAATGCCCCTTCTATCATTTTGTCAATTCTGGGCACGGTGATTTTCAGAATGTTTTTGAGGATATTATGGTGTTCGTTCATCAACGCGCCAATCCTTTGAAAATCTGGTTGGGGTTTTCTGAATTCAGTTAAAGCCTTTAGGGTTATATCGTGATTGGTAATGGCTGCGTACAAATAGTTTTTCAGGTCATCGGGAACATGGACCAAATATTTTTCCAGGTCCTCCTTTTTAGCGGTTTTGATGTCAAAATCCTTGATTTTACTTTCTACGGCCTCAATGGACAACTTCGCCTTGGTCCTTAATTCGCCCAAGAGTCCCAGTGTTTTTTTGGGAATCCCTGATTCCCCAATGATAATGCCCTGTAAGGGTTGATTGATCACTTCAAACGAAAAATCATCTCCCGTCTCAATGAATACGATATTGCCCAGTCCAATACTATATTGGTCCATTTTCCCTCCAGGAGCCTTTTGCTCCAATACTTCCGACTCATAGGCCAACTGGGAGATCAATTCCGGTGTTACCTCGGTATCGATCCCAAAGGCTTCGATCAAAAAGTTGACCCAGGACACAACAACGGCAGAAGAGCTTGAAGTACCTGCGTTGATCGGTAAATTTCCCTTTATCTCTATATCATAGCCCTTATCGGGAACACAATTGTAACGCCTAAGGACTTTTAGGGCATGCAATAGGTGATCTCCCTTTTCTATACTCTCAAGGTTCCCATTTATGGGGATGATCCTCCTTTGGTTGATATCCGGTTTGTTGATGTTAAAGACCTGTAGTCCGTTCTCAACTGCCGTTAATTTTATTCTCCTGCTAATGGCACATGCAATAACGGGTAGTCCCAGGTAATCCTGATGGTCTCCGAACAGACATGTTCTTCCAGGGGCAAGTGATATTATTTTTTTCATTTAAATATTTGAAAATGTGCTGGTTAAGAGTCTTTCTGCTATTAAATTTTTGTTAAAAAATCATCAAATTAAGACTCGCGTTGCTAACGAATGTATCTGTTTTTTTTTAATAAAAAAAGAAATTGGACAAAAAATGTGTTCGAACACACAAAAAAATGTTTTCGAGCACACCAAAATTGTGTTTTCGAACACATTATTTTTTGTCAACGAACATTGTTATATATTTGCCTAAATATGAAGAAATACACGATCAAGGATATTGCTGAACAGGCAGGAGTATCAAAAGGCACAGTGGATAGGGTGATCCACAAGAGGGGCAAGGTTTCCCAAAAAGCCTTGGAAAAGGTCACCAGAATACTTGATGAAATAGACTACAAGCCCAATCCAATTGCACAGAGCTTAAAAAACAATAAGGTTTACCAAATTTGTGTTGTTTTGCCGGATCCCAAAGAAGACAACTTCTGGATTCCCTGTGTTGATGGTGTAAATCAGGCCATAGAAGAATTTAGATCCTTTTTGGTGGACATCAAATTGTTTTTTTATGGTCCCAGTAGTACCAAATCCTTCAAGGAAGTCAATGAACAGATATTGAAACTGGCACCCGATGCCGTGCTGCTTTCGCCACTATTCCAGAAAGAGAGTATCAATGCCGTAAAAAATTACAGATCGGCAGGTATTGTGGTAAGTACGTTCAATAGCCAAATAGATCTGGAGCACTCTGTCAGTTTTGTGGGACAGGATTTGTATCAAAGTGGGAGGGTGGCCGCTAAGCTAATGCATACGATTGTTCCGGACGACCATGATATTGTAATCTGCCATTTCAGTGAATCCCTGAGCAATGCCATACACATGCAGCAAAAGGAAAAGGGTTTTAGGGACTATTTCAATGGATTGAAAGGAGCCGACCATAAGATATTGACCTTAAGTGTAGATCAAACAAACCCTGACCGATCCTTGACTAATTTTTTGAAATCGAACAATAAAGCCTTGGGCTTTTTTGTGACCACTTCCAAGTCATACAATTTGGTAGAGATGCTTCAGGGTCATGAACATAAAAACATCAAGGTCATCGGTTATGATCTTTTGGATAAGAACAACGACCTTTTGAAAAAGAACAAGATTTCATTTTTGATACATCAGAGCCCAAAAACCCAGACCTATATTGGGTTGACCTATTTGATAGAACATTTTTTGTTCAACAAGGAAATACCCAATAAAAGGTTGTTGCCCATAGGTATCGTGAATTCTGAAAATTTGATTACGTATCTGGAAAATTAGGATTTCCATCCCCGAGTATCAGTGTGCCAAATGATGAGGCAATATGAAAATTGGGGGTTTCAGTTTTGGGATCCACCCAAGAAATCCAAATGGGTTCATATGCGGAAGCGTCCACTTTTTCATATTTTGCCCTAAAGATTCCCGTTTCAATTTTATTATTCTGGATCAAGTTCAGTTTTTCCAAAGATGCCCTACTGATACTACCTTCAACAATGAATCCATTTGAATGGGAATGAGATTTTACGATCAAATTATTTTCTGGCCAATTCCAATTAAAATCGAAAACCCTGTTAGGAAGTGCCTTGAAATCCATGATTCTTGGCGTTGGGTCGATCTCCAGACAATAATAGGGGTTAAGCGAATCGTCTTGTCTAAAAAACAGCTCAACCCTGTCGGAAACATTTATGCTCTCATTTCCAATACCCTTTTTGTCTATATGGATGCTGATGTCAAAGACTTGGAACATGAAAAACAAATTTTCTTCATCCCATAAGGCCCTGAATTCTGTTGTTGTGTGATCAAACTCACGCCAAGGCGAACCGAAGTCGGTCAGGATATTGGCCATTTTCCATGACGGATCATCTGCCTTTCCGGTAATACTCAATTGATTGTTGGGGATGAATTTGACTACATATGCTTTCATTTATCCATATCAATGTTTCTTATCATGAATTTCAGAATAATTTTAAAACCATTGGGTTTGATGTATTGTTTTTATTCCATGAATGTCCCATGCTCCTTTTATTCAAAAACCGTGTCCGATGTCTCCTTGGGACCTTCAAATTTTCGAAGATAAATGAACATTGAATTTTTATACCAATTCTTCTTAAGGTCTTCCTTGGTCGTTTTCGGGTTGATTTGACTCTTATGGCATTTATGTGAAAGGTAAGCCTTGTCCAGGTCTTCATCCGAGAACGCCACTTTAGTGGTCAAATATTTTGTTTCCAATCCGTGCAGCATTCTTTCCTCTGGATTCTCTATCAAATCGGAAGGAATGCCACAAAAATAGAGCGACATAGGTTTTTCCCAGTTCTTGGATAGGTACACCTGTGTGACCGAGGCGCCAACAAGACGGTGGTCCATGTGGTTGGACCAACCATCAGGCCCCCAGGTGATCAAAACATCTGGTTTCACTTCCTCAATAATGGCATTCAGGTCCTTTATGATCCCACGTGCTTGGGGTATATGGCCATCATAACCTTCCGCGGCCCTTAACTGATCGTGGTAATCCAGATGGCGAAGTTTGGCCCCTAAAATTGCAGCGGAGCACTTTAGTTCCTCTCTCCGAATAGCGACCAATGTATCACCTTCCATATGGTTGTTAAATTCGTTGGAACCATACCTGCCGTCAGTTACCGTGACCAGATGTATTTGGGCACCTTCCCTGGAATACTTGGCAAGTATGGGGGCAACGGTTCCCTCATCATCAGGGTGGGCAAAAATAGCCATCAATACCTTGCCTTCAAGAGGTTTTTGACCGTGAAGTTCGAGCTGAACGGATAGCATTAAAACAAAGGTTACGGCTGAACTGAATAAAAAATGAGAATTTGGTTTTTTCATATGTGGAAGTGTTTCAGTTTAACAACATAGCTTTGCTTTTATACAAACAATTTGAATTGGTTAAGCTATTAAATATAGTGGTTCTGTGCCAGATATGTGTGAAACACTTATAATTACCCCCAATCAAAACAGTTTGCCACAACTCTCATGGAATTTAAGAATTTAGGGTTTATTCCATACAATTCTGGTTATATTTAAAGCATGGTTTTGAAGATGTAACACCTCACCAAAAGATTTTTTAAAAGTAAATACTGTATGAACCGAAGGGACTTTGTGAAAAAAAAGATGGTTGTATCCACAGCTTTAGGTTTGGGGGGAGCAGGAGTATTATCTGCCTCCGAATGGAGCCCTGAAAAAGAACAAAAACCATTCAAACTTAATTACGCGCCCCATTTGGGAATGTTCAAGGAATCCGCAGGTAATGATCCCATTGACCAGCTGAATTTTATGGCGGATATGGGCTTTACCGCTTTTGAGGATAATGAGATGAAGGGAAGGGACCAAAGCCTTCAGGAGAAAATGGCCAAAACCATGATGGAGAGAGGTATTTCAATGGGGGTATTTGTGGCCCATGAAATTTATTGGGACAAACCCAACCTTGCCAGTGGAGATATGTCACTACGTGAAAAGTTCCTGAAGGAGATAAAGGAGTCCATTGAGGTTGCCAAAAGGGTTAACGCCAAATGGATTACCGTGGTTCCCGGTCATGTGGACCTGAGATTGCGAAAAGGATATCAGACCGCCAATGTCATAGAATCATTGAAACAAGCTTGCTCGCTTTTGGAACCCCATGGGTTGACGATGGTTTTGGAGCCCTTGAACTTTCGCAACCATCCTGGACTATTTTTAACGGATAGCCCACAAGCCTTTGAAATATGCAAGTCCGTGGATAGTCCATCTTGCAAGATACTTTTCGATATTTATCACCAACAAATTCAAGAAGGTAACCTTATTCCAAACATAGATGCATGTTGGGACGAGATCGGTTATTTTCAGGTTGGCGATAACCCCGGAAGAAATGAACCTACCACGGGGGAAATAAACTATAAAAATGTTTTCAAGCATATCCATTCTAAGGGATTTACCGGAATTGTGGGTATGGAGCATGGTAATTCCATTGAAGGCAAGAAAGGTGAGCAGGCCGTAATAGAAGCCTATAGGATTACTGATTCATTTTGATATTTCTTGTAGTAAGTAAACCATAATTGGTCTATATCAAACACAATTCCAAGGGTTGAATTAGGGACAAAGTTTACCGTAAGCTCTTTGTAATTGATTTTGTAAACATATAAATGTTTTCGTATTCTTTCCCCTCACCATAAGCGGTGAAAAAACTAAAGAACGGTAATCACGGTTATTGTTTATTTTGATTCCGGATCTATCTTATGATGATTATAATTATCTAGTGAGGACTTGAAAGAGGACACCCAAGTTTGCCTATGACAAAACTTTCACCAAGATAAACCTAATAGTAATTTGAAGTATCTTGATCTTCAACCTTATAGGAGTTCAAACCGATGTCTCAGTATACTAATAATCATTGTATTTGGTCGCCATACAGGGTGTTGTAAATGTACTACATAAAACTGATTAGAGTCTTTTTTGCCTGTTTAAGGCTCTGTATTTGTTCAAAACTGACCATTTACATGGTACATAAACCTTAAAGTACCTGTAAAATTCCTTATTTCTTTTTGTTGAGAGAAGCTTAGTATTATCAGGAGCTATTGCTAGCTATGTACTTAATTTTCTATGGATTGTGTAAATCTATTCCGCTCGTTGTCCTGCAAGGGAAGCCATGGTTTGAATGTCATTTTTTAGATGGACCAACAGGGAACATTTAACATAAAAACACTAGAAATATTTGGTGAACAATAATTTTTTATCTAATATTGGATTATGTAATACATAATAACAAATTGAAATGAAACCAAACATCCAAACTTTAAATTGTCTATTTGCCTTGACAATTTTTTTTCTTTCTTCGGCTATTAGTGCCCAAGAAAAAATGGTCAGGGGAACTATTTCCGATCACTTGGGCCAACCACTTCCCGGAGCCAGTATATTGGTGAAGAGCACAACCAATGGGGTTCAAAGTGATTTTGATGGTAACTTTATGATCAATGCTAATCCAAAGGATATTCTGGTCATAAGCTATCTAGGGTTTGTGTCCAAGGAAATTGAGGTTGGGGACCAATCCACCATCAATGTCACATTGACCGAAGATACTTCGCAACTGGATGAGGTAGTGGTGGTAGGTTACGGAACGCAAACCAGAAACACATTGGCCACCTCTGTTTCCAAATTGGATACCAAAATTTTGGAAACCTCTACACGTTCCAATGTTGGTACGGCCTTGCAAGGTACCATAGCTGGACTTAGTGTGGTAAATACCAGTGGACAACCTGGTTCAACGCCGTCCATAGTGTTAAGAGGAGGCACCACATTTGATGGTGGAGGTTCTCCTTTAATATTGGTCGATGGAGTACCTTCCAGCTTTTATGGGCTAAATTCCGATGACATTGAATCCATAGAGGTGTTAAAAGATGCCGCTGCCACCGCTATATATGGGGCGCGTTCTGCTGACGGAGTGATTTTGGTCACAACGAAAAAAGGGAAAATAGGAAGGTCCAGTTTCAGGTACAACTATCGCTATAGTGTTAATGAAAAGCGGAAAACTGCCGATTATATTGGAGGGGCTGACTTTATAAAATATAATAGACAGGCGGTGGCTTACTACAATGAGGCATCGGGTAGAAACAATTACGATGCCACTTTTTTAAATGGCCCAACAGCATTTGGAACAGGAAACAATACAACGGATTCTCCTTTTACGGTCCAATATTTAACCGATGACAACCGCTACTTACTAAATTATGACGGGTGGGAGACCGTTACCGACCCGTTGGATCCCTCTAGGGAAATTTTGTTCCAAGAAAATCGTTTTGACGACCTTATATATCAAAACAGTTATTCCAAAGATCATTATGCATCCTTTGACGGGGGCAATGAGAAAGGTACATTTTATCTAGGACTTGGCTTTTTGGATAATGACGGAATCATCCTAAAGTCTGGTTTCAAACGATATTCCGGTAAGTTTACGGGTTCTTACAAGGTGCGCGATAATCTTGAGGTCAGTGCTACTGTCAATTACATCCACTCCAATTTGAGCAATAGCCCTCTTGGATCTACTGATTTTATTTTTAGAAGGTTTGCAGGCCAGGCCCCTACCAACAGGATCTATATCAACAATCCTGATGGATCATTGAGCAGCACCTTGAGTCCAGGAACCAATTCAGGTTTTGGTAACCCCTTGTATTATCAGGATAAGTTTATAAGAAAAAATCTGGAACAACGATTGGCGGTTTCCCTATCCTTGGATTGGGATCCCATAAAAGATCTTCGATTAACGGTAAGGGGAAGCCACTTTACGATCAACAATCACAACGAGGCCTTCAATAAGGCCTACCTCTCCGGCGGAAACCTGAATACTTCCAGAAATGCCAGTGCCAGTTTGGAAAGAACGTTAAGGAATCAGTTGACCGGTTTGGCCAATTATAAGAGAACCCTTGGGGAAAATCACAACCTTAATCTACTCTTAGGGGCCGAAATCTATAAAAACAATGAGTTTGTATTTTCTGCAGGAACAAGGAATTCGCCTACCGATCTAATAACTACATTGAATGCAGGTAGCGAAGCGAATGGTATTCCAACCTCTTCAGAGTCCGATGATGTGCTGACGTCTACCTTTGGTCAGCTGACTTATGATTACGGACAAAAATATTTGTTAGGGCTTACTTTTAGAAATGATGGATCTTCAAGGTTGGGCAACGATAAATTTGGTTTCTTCCCCGGAGCATCCTTCGGGTGGAACCTACATAATGAAGAATTTTATAAGGAAACAGGATTGGCCAAGGTGGTCAACAATTTTAAGCCAAGGATCAGTTATGGGGTAAATGGTAAAGTTTCTGCTTTGGGCCTCTATGAGGTATATGGGTCCTATGGATCGCAGGGTATATACGATGGACAAACAGGGTATGGAAATACCGGCTTGCCTACTTTGGACCTGCGATGGGAAAGGTCTACTACTTTGAATACAGGTTTGGATCTTGGTCTGTTCAACAATAGGATCTCTATAATAGGAGAGTATTTTGTTAGGGATGTAAAGGATAAAATTGCTGATCTGACGCTTCCTATCTGGACAGGGTTCAGCTCCATTACCACAAATAATGGTACGCTGAGGAACAAAGGTCTGGAACTCACCTTGAACGCACGGTTGATCAACAGTGAAAATGTACAATGGAATATCTCTGGAACCTATTCCAAGGTAAGGTCTTATGTACAGAAACTTCCGGAAAATGACAATGAATTGAACCGACAAGGTGGAACCCAGGTTTACGATCCCAAGGTGGGGGACTTGGTTTGGGTAGGAGGATTGCAAGAAGGGCAGCGAGTGGGAACCGACGTGGTTGTTGCTTATGTGCAGGACTATATCTACAGGGATCAAGCAGCAGTAGATGCACATGCCACTAGGGAAGATGTATTGCTTCCCAATCCCACCTCTAGATTCCCCGGTGATGTGGCCTGGAAGGACCTTAATAATGATAACGTTATTGATTATCAGGATCAAAAAGTATTGGGTAGGACCACCCCGGATTTCATTGGGGGCTTTTCCTCCAGTCTTACCTACAAGCGGTTTAATTTTTATGTTAAAACCGATTTTGCCGTGGGACATCTTGTTAAGAACCTAGGGAGGGAGAGAGGATTGGCACAAAACCAAGGTAACCTGAATTCATTTACGGAGTTGTTGGATTCTTGGACTCCTGAAAATAGGGATACAGATGTCCCCAGGTTTGTATTTGTGGATTACCAAAAGAATATCCTTAGAGGCAACTCACGTCTCTGGGAAAAAGGGGATTATTTGGCTTTAAGGGAAGTAACCTTGAGTTATGACCTGGATACCAATCAGTTAAAAGATAATTTTTTGAAGGGACTAAAAATTTTTGTTACCGGTTCCAATCTATATTATTTTAAAAATACCACAACCCCTACACCTGAGCTAGGAGGATTAAGAGCAGGGGATTTTCCCATGCCGGTTACCTTCACATTGGGAATTGATATAACACTGTAAAACTTACATCATGAAAAAAATACTATATTTTATAATCTGTTCATTTGTACTTTGTTCGTGTGAGAAAGAATTGGACATTACTTCCCCAAGTACCTTAACCTTTCAGGGGTTTTGGGATTCTGAAGACGGGGCTAGGGCCGCACATGCAGGTCTCTATGCCAACTTTAGGTCCAATGCCGGTAATTTTTGGATTATGGGAGAGGTTAGAAGCGATATGTTCGGTGGCAATACTTTTGAAACACCCAGCAATGTAGGCTACATTGAATCCAATATTAGTTCTTCCGTAGTTCCGTTTGACAATTGGGCGGGTTTGTATACCTACATACACCGGTTGAATGATTTCATTGCCAATGTACCCAATGTAGAATTCAATAATCCAGATGAGCAATCCCATATGATGGGACAGGCGTATGGTATGAGGGCATTTTATTATTACGCCCTTTTAAGAACATGGGGCAAAGTACCTATTTCTACCGAACCACAAGTCAACATAGACCCGGCCAACGTTAGCAAGGCAAGATCTCCCAAAAGCGAGGTAATGCAATTGATCAAAGATGATTTGGCCACTTCCCTTGATTACTTTGGATCAGACGGATCTTATTGGAACAATAAACGCATCTACTGGTCCAAAGCGGCTACTCTGGCCTTAAAAGGAGATGTATACATTTGGTCCGGAAACATATTGGGTGGTGGTAATGCCGACTTTCAGGAAGCCAAAAATGCCTTGGAACAGATTGCTGCATTGAATGTTGCCTTGGAAAGTGACTTTGCAGCTGTGTGGGACTATGCCAACCAGGAAAACAACGAATTTATTTTCAGTTTTGATTATGAGCAGGATGAGGCGTATAATTTTTATAGTGCCTTAACTGGCCGGGGTACGGAAATTCAACCCCAGTTTGACCAATATGGAAATTCCATGGGCGATTTTACCGTGAATGGAAATAACCGGTATGGCCCATCTGAAAAAATACTACTTGCCTTGGACGATCCATTGGACAGCAGAAGTACCGAGACGTTCATTAAGCTCTATAAAGACGATAACGGAGGGGCCGGTTATCCAACCTACGATAGTGATGCCTATGCCGGGGCCATGACCAAAAAGTTTATAGGTACTGTTGTTTCAGGGTCTAGGATCACTACAAATGATGTGCCTTTATATAGGTACGCTGATGTCCTTTTGTTGATTGCAGAAGCCAAAAATTTATTGGGGGAAGACCCTTCCACTGAAATTAATGCCGTTCGTGCCAGGGCGTATGGGAGTAATTATAATGTGACCATACACGGTTACACCAATGGTTCCCAGTCTGAAAATACCGATGCCATTCTTGAGGAAAGATTCAAGGAATTTGCAACAGAAGGCAAAAGATGGTGGGATTTGAGAAGGGCAGGGGATACCTATGTTTTTGACAACAACGATTATATATCCCCAAGCGAAAGCTATCTGCTACAGTTGCCAATTTCCATTGACATGATTGGTAGGAACCCATTGTTGGAACAAACGGAGGGTTATTAATAATTTTGAGTGTTAGTTTAGTTGATTAATTTTGAGTCAGTTGCAAAAAGGAAGGCAAATCGCCTTCCTTTTTTTATTACCATATTGGAAAAACTGCGCAATCCTTTAAGATACTTCTCTTTCTTCAAGCTCCATATTAGTGCAAATATGGTCTCTTTAAGCCCCATATGAAGTTAAAAGGAGCTCATTTTAAGCAACAATACAAGCCATTTGAACCACACTATTTGTACCGATACATCCCAGAGTAGGGTACAGCAGTGGTATACTGATTTAGTTATAGTTCTTTTGAAATTGTTGGTCTACTGCTTTTTGTCCTTTAGAACAAGGCTGAAAAAGTACCCAATAACAAAACAGGAGCCAACTCCGATCAAAGAGTACATCAGAAAATTTATTGCGGTATAGCTGCTTACATACCATAAGATTAGGGTACTTAAAGCCAAACCTATCATAGCGCCTTTTGTATTGGCCCGCTTGGTGAGCATTCCCAATAGGAACATACCACCCAAACCACCTGTAAACAAGCCTAAGAACCTATAAAATTGATCCCAAAGAGATTTGATATTGGAATTTGCCATCCAAAGGGCCAACAAAACCCCGAAAATCCCTGCGAATGCTGTTGTGATCCTAGCAATTCTTAATAATTTTAAATCAAACACATTAGGGTGATACCTTTTGTACAAGTCATTGCAGAAGGCGGTGGAAACAGAATTTAGGCTACTGCTGATACTGGACATGGCCGCGGAAAAAATCCCAGCAATCAATAAGCCAGAAATACCCATTGGAAGCTCCTTTACAATAAACCAAGGAAATATGGAGTCGTTATTGGCCAAGGCAGGCGAAAGTTTCTCGGGCATTTCAGAATAAAAAATATACAACAAGGTCCCTATTGCAAAAAAAATGAAGGAAGAGGGAAGTATAAGAAAGGAACTGGTGAAAAGTGTCTTTTGGGAGTTTTTGATGTTGCTACTTGTCAAAAATCGCTGAACCACGGTTTGGTCGGTCCCTTGGGTGACCATAGCAGAGGCCAAACCTCCCAAGAAAACGACCCAAAAGGTGGGTTCGGTAAAATTAAGGTCAAAATTCATGATGTTGAACTTCTCCTTTTCAGAGGCATATGTCAACATTTCACTTATAGAGGAATCCGTATACATCATAATCCAGATGATGGCAACAATGCTTCCGCCCATAAGCACAATTACCTGCATCACATCGGTCCATATTACGGCTTCTATACCTCCAAAAGTGGTATAGATGATGCATAATATTCCCATGATTAAAATACACATTTCAACAGAGATACCGGTAACTATGGAGATAGCCAAAGAGGGCAACAAAAGCACGATTCCTATTCTTCCAAGTTGGAAAAGGATGAAGGAAACACTTCCAAGGGCCCGGGCAAAATAGTTGAACCTTTTCTCTAAAAATTCATAGGCCGTAGAAATGTTAGAACGGTTAAAAAATGGGATGAACAGATAGGCTATAACGGGAGCAATGGCAACACCTGCCATATTCAACATAAAAAAAGACCAATCCGTTGTAAATGATTTAGCCGGGATGGCCATAAAAGTGATGGCACTCAACAAGGTTCCAAAAACACTCAGCCCGGAGGCCCACCATGGAATTCTCCCCCCTCCAATGAAATAATCAGCGGTGGATTTTTGCTTGCGTGCAAAGTATACCCCAATGAGCAAAGAAATCAACAGGTATAAAAACAATACGGAATAATTGATAAATCCAAAGGCATGGGTTGCCTCGGTATCTTTGAACCTGTACACCTTTGGTGTTCTGACCCCCGGTGAAATTTCACCGGATACCAGTAAAAAAACATCCTCTTTTTTAATACCAAGGGAGGTAACAGGAAGTTTGATCTTCAAGGAATCATATACAGACCATTTGTGGGTCATCGTGTTATAGGCGAGTACTTCGTGACTGAAACCAGGGTGGTTTTTGAGAATCTCCTCTTTTTTAAGGGTCAGAGCTTGTGCTGTGCTGTCATTCGCTGCCGATTTGATATCCATCGCCAATCTTTCCAATTGTTGGAACAATAGCTCATCCGAGCCCCCGTACACCAAAAGATGCATAGATCCCGATGGCACTGCTGCGGCACCCATGACCACTTTTTTGGAACCCTTAATGTGTAAATCCCCTTCATTTTTCCATTGTTGTTTCTGAAGATTATAGGAAAGAAAGGTTGTGTGAAATGTGGATGGTTGGTCCTTCTTTTGATTTCTTCCGCCGATCACAAAAATACTTTTGGATTTTGCCGTTTCCTGTGCGACCATGGTGTGCAATGCCCGTGGTTCGCCCGGGAAATCCTGAAGTTTTTCCCAGCGGTCCTTTTTCTGAAGTTGAATCCGATAAAAAGAATTGGTGCTTGATCCATCATTTAACCCACCTGTAACGTAAACAAACCCATCTGCAAAAATTGCTTGGTTATAGGCCATCGGTTCGGGCAGATCGGGATAAAATGCCAATTCAACTTCTTTTTTGGCTGGGTTGAAGGTCAGTAGGAAAACCTTATTGCTGGTATGGTTTTCATTGTTTCCCCCAATGCACAATATGCCTTCAGGGGTGGATACCGAGGCTCCGTAGGCCAAGGGTGTGGGCAAAGTTTGTTTGGCGAGTGTCCATGTGCCATTTTCCAACCAATAGATATGGTCGTACCATTTTTTTTGACCTCCTTCCGATGTGGTGGCATTGGGAAAATTGGCCCCGCCCGCAGCAATCACAATATCCTGGTGTACACCGCCCATCATACCTGCGTAACCCAAAGAAATGGAATCGTTGCCCCTAGGTGGGATTTCCGACTCAAAATTAACTTGTAATGCCGAGGTGTTTTGCGAGAAAAGTAAGGAGCTGCACCAAGATATAATTAAAAGGGACAAAAAAAGTGATTTGTTTATTTTCATGGGGGTTTGTTTGTGCGTTTTTTGCCTTCCAATTCAAGGTGGCTTGAAGTTAGGTTTATTTAAGGTTGCATGGGTTATTCATAAGTTTGGGAGTGCTCAATCTGTTCAAAACTTTTCCAGCATTGGTATAAGGCTCTGGGTACGTGGAAACATCCTTTCCATTTTCCACCTTTTGAGGTGTTCAAAGGTTCCCCTTGCCTGTTAAGATAGCCAAACCATTCGCCATTCCCTGGGTCGGGAAAATGTGCCCAAGCATAGTCGTGAACCTTATTGTACCATTTTAGGACCGTTTCATCACGGGTATGCAGGTAAGCTTTTGTCAAAGCTACAAGAGATTCCAAATGTACCCACCATAATTTTTGGTCCCATTCCAATTGTTGTAGTGGTTTACCTTTTGCATCCATAAAATAATAAATACCTCCATACTCTCGATCCCAGCTATATTCTAGTATATTGAGAATAATTTGGGTTGCTTTTTTGATAAGGTCGTGATTATTGGTCCTGGCACCTATGTCAATCATGAACCACATGGCTTCAATTCCATGACCTGGATTTAATAACCGTCCGTTGAAGCTGTCCTCAAATTTTCCATTTGGCGTTACAAATTCATAAATAATCCCAGTTTCTTTATGTAAAAAATCGCCCATTACCTGGTTTACACTGAAGTTTATGGTTTGTTCAACTTCTTGTGGGTCCAACACATCTTCAAGTTCCAAAACCAAATTGGATAATATCATGGGTAATGCGAATCCTTTTAGGGGTCTAGTACCGGTTTGTTTTTCGTAAACCCCTTTTGGAGTGTCTCTTTTTTTAAGTATGTTACGATAAGTTTGGCCAGCAAGAGATTTTATTTCGTCATCGCCCGTAGCCCTGGCATACTGACCAAAGGCCATTGCTGCAAAGCAATCCGAAAAGATATTATAGGGCTGTATAAGAGGTTGTCCTTCTTTTGTCACGGAAAAATAGAAATTACCTTCCTTATCCATACCATGCTTTCTAATAAAATCAATCCCTGATTTTGCAATTTCAAGCCACTTTTCATCGGATTCCACCTCATTATATAGCATAGAAAATGTCCAAGCCTGCCTTCCCTGAAGCCAGATGAATTTGTCCGTATCGTACACTTCTCCCTTCATATCTAAACAGGAGAAATATCCACCGTTCTGATGATCAAGGGAATGTTGTTGCCAAAACGGTATTACATCATTCAGCAGAGCGTCCTTGTATATATTTGATTGTTGCATTCAATATATGTTATACATAATACGAATATATAATTTTTTTAGTATATTGGAATGTTTTTTAAACGGAACATGATCGATTTTTGAAAAAAGTATAACATAACTGATAACATTAGTACATTTGTTGCCGATCCATTGACGATGAGCGGTAAACGAGACTTAATTATTTATGAAAAAACTCACGAACATACAGCCCATAGAAACATCCTCATTAGTAGATAAGGTAGAGGCTCGCTTGTTGGAATATATAAAGGAAAATAAGCTGCAAGCCGGGGACTCTATTCCAAAAGAACTGGATTTTGCCCAATCTTTGGGGGTAAGTAGAACAGTGGTTAGGGAGGCCATATTGAGGCTGCGCACCTTTGGTCTTATAGAATCAAAAAAACATAGGGGCATGATCTTGACCAATCCGGATATTATGGACAGTATCCAAAGGATGATGGATCCTACGCTGTTGGCTTCGGATACCCTTAAGAATTTGTTCGAGCTACGGCTTATCATGGAAATGGGAATGGCCGACTTCCTTTTTGAGTATAAAACCGAAAAGGATATGATGGAATTAGAGGAAATTGTGGTGGCGGAGGAAGAAACCTCTTTTGAAAAAACGGTATTCTCCATGGAAAAGGAAATTGCATTTCATGGGAAGCTATATGAAATGTCCAAAAATGAAACCTTGAGAAGGTTCCAAAATCTTCTTCTGCCCGTATTTGAATATGTGTATTCCAATCGCACATTGACCATAGGTTATGAATACTCCAGCGGACAATTTGTAACCCACAGAATGTTGATGGACAACTTGAAGGTGGGTACCCCTGAGACGTTTAGGACAGCTATGAGAAGGCACTTGGAACCCCATTTTGATCAAATTTTCAAGAAAATTTAATAGGGGACTCAAACGGATCTGACCAACCACTGGATGATTTGTTGAAAAATGGTTGCGGCAGTTTCCTTGTTGTAGTTTCGTGGGTCATCCCCCAATATGCCAAAAAGCACATTGTCACGGTCGCGTCTGTGGTCTCCCTTGCTATTGCCGTCTATATCATTTGCGGGAAACAGGTCTTTGGAAGGCAAGTTTTCCAATTTGACCAGGTTGGGATGCAGTTCTCCCAAAACGGAGGTCTCAAAAATGGCGCCATGGTCGGCTTCTATACCTACCTTGGGACAATCGGCAATAGAAAATAGGTGCAACTCCAAGGATTTGCCGATAGTTGTCCATTCCTGTTTTAGCTCGTCCAATGCCTGTAGTTGTTTTAAGGCAAAGTGCCCTGTAAAAATAACGACCTTTTGAACCCCACTTGCTTCCAAGCGGGTCAAGGTAGTTTTCAATATTTTTATGAAAACGGCCTCTTCTTCAATCAGTATGGTATACGGATGATGCCATATACTGGCAGACATGCCGTAATAGAGCGGTGGCATCACAAGTCCACCAATTTCATGGGCCACCCTAAGGCATATCCCATGGGATGTTAGGCCATCCAAACCTATGGGCAAATGCAGTCCGTGCCATTCAATGGCCCCTAGTGGAATAAATACCAATGACCGCTGTTCGAGGGACTTTTCGATTTCAAGTGGGTTTAACCGTTCTATTTGTAGCTGCTCCAACTCTTCAGCTTTCATGTCTTAACTATAAAATTCGTGTTTCCATCGATGTGGCTTCAACATTTCCACAAGTTCGGGGTTGAACCGTTTTCCATCCGAAATGGCTGCATTCAAATCCACTTCCTGTTTGTTTCGCATTCCCGGAATTACCACCGAAACTTCTTTGGGGTATAAAGAATATCGCAAGGCTGCCTCGGCCAAAGTGGGATAATGCGGGTCGCATAACTTTTTTATAGCGGCCACCCTGCGTAACGTTTCCTTGAACCTATCGCCTCTGTACATTAAGCGACGCTTGTCATTTTTTGCCCACCCCTCAAAAGTGTTTTCGGTCCAAGTACCTGTCAAAGCGCCTGAATCTAATGGCACCCTGGCTATAATGGCCGTTCCTGATTTATGGCTTTCAGGGAAAAGGGCATCGAAAGGCTCCTGTTCAAACATATTGAAAAGGACCTGTATGCTGTCCACCCAACCAGTTTTTGCCAGTTCCATGCCCTGTTCGGGCCTGATATCTGCCAACGACACGCCAATTTTATCAATCTTGCCTTCGTTTTTAAGGGTGGTAAGCGTTTGTAGCCATTCCAGATTGGTGATTCCATCTTCCAACCATAAGTGCAATTGTATCAAATCCAAACGTTCTGTCCCCAGTCTTTTTAAACTTCCCTCCACAATTTCCCGAATATGCCATCTTGGATAGCAATCAGCTATGGAAGGAGTGGCATGTTGATTTTTGATTTTATCCAGCAAAGGGGTTACCTTGGTGGCCACATATATTTTTCCGGAATTCCATTGGTCCAGTGCTTTTCCAATGACGCTTTCACTATGACCGTTTCCGTAGGCATAGGCTGTGTCCACAAAATTCACCCCTTTTTCAAAGGCATACAATAAGGTTTCTATGGAATTTTTGTCATCTACCTTTCCCCAAGTACCACCCAATTGCCAGCCACCAAAGCCTATTTCACTTACCTTCCAATCCGATTTTCCAAATTTTCTATACTCCATTAGATCAATGTGCTAAGAATAATTCGGGGTTATATCTTTTTGTCCTCGGCCAGTTCTTTGGCCAAATTCTGGGCATAGGCTTCATGGGCCGCTTTATCCTCTTTTGCCTTTTCGGCGTAGTAAATGAACCCTAGGGCCTTTCTGGTGCGTTCACTGGTATTGCCATCCGCTCTATGGATGGTCAACGAATGGTGTACCAGTAAATCGCCAGGTTGAGTTGGAAAAAACACCTCATTGGCAACGTCATTGGGACACCCAAAATCCATTATGCCCTGTGAAAATCCCAAAGTCCCCGTTCTGCCATGACTACGGATGCCGTACCTATGGGAACCTTTTACATACCTGACGCAGCCGTTTTCTTCATCTACGGGTTCCAAAGGCATCCACATGGTAACGGCCTCATTTGGTGTGAGCATAAAATAATACCCGTCTTGATGGGGCGGGGTAGGTTTCCCAATTTTGGAAGGTTTGTTGAAATATTGCATGTTCTTTCCCTCCACATTGTCATCCAAAACAATGGACGCCAATTTTTCGAAGCGACTGCCGAACATCATATCAAAGAAGAAGGGGTCATATGCAAAAAGTTTCTGTAACTGTTTAAGGGTGTCTTTATTATCAATATCCTCATAGTACACTTCCTTGGCCGGCATATCACTGACCCTTGTTTTGATGAATTCCTGGATTTTGGTGTTTACCAGTTCAATTTCATCTTGCTGAAGGAAATTGCGGAATAGGATATAGCCGTCCCTTAAAAAATCTTGCCTTAGTTTGTTGCAAAAGGTCTTATCGTTTAAAATATCGGTGGGTTTCATTTGGTTTGATTAAGATTGTGTATACAAAATTGAGCAGATTGGAACCTCTGTACTACATCAATATGACGGAATAATGCCACTATATTAACTTTGTGTGGGCAAACAATGGTTAATTAGTGTTATTTTTATGGTACTATGAAGCCTCTGTACCAAAAGATAGACATAGAGAAAGAACGGCTGTTTGTGGTAAAAAACTACAAGGTTCCGCGTTTTGATGGTCTGTTCCATTTTCACCCGGAATTTGAACTTACCTATATCCATCAGGGCAGTGGACAGAGTTTAATAGGTGACCGCATGGTGACATTCAAAAGCGGAGATCTGTTCTTTTTGGGGCCCAATCTGCCCCATTCCTGGGAAAGCTCACATCAATTTAACCAACCTTCCCAATCCTTGGTGATCCAATTGAACAGCAGCCTGTGGAAAGGTGCTTGGTTGCAAGGGGAGGAGCTTGATGAAATGAACCGACTTTTTAAAAGATCCCTACGTGGCCTGAAATTTACAGGAGACGACAATGCCATCATAGCAGAGAAGATGTTTCAGATTTCCAAGGGGATGAAACCGATGAAAAGTGTGGTGGAAATACTATCCATTTTTGAAATATTAGGTAGAAGCCCATCCCATGAATATATTACGAGTCCAGCTTATTTACCCAACTACAGGGAGCATGATTATTTGAAAATCAACCGTATATATAGTTTTGTGCATTCCAATTTTAATAGGGAGATTTCCTTGACTGAGGTGGCCAGCCTTGTGCATATGACAAACCAAGGATTTTGCAGGTATTTCAAAAAAATGACCAGAAGAACATTCTTTGTGTATTTGAACGAGTACCGAACGGGGTATGCTTGCAAACTTTTGGGAGAAGGTCAGTTGAATATTACAGAAGTGAGTTTCCGGAGCGGTTTTCAGAGTATTTCCAACTTCAACAAACAATTCAAATCGGTGGTGGGCTGCAGTCCCAGCGAATATGTGAAACGGTTGGCATGACCTATAAAAGAAAACTGGACTTCAGAGGGTTGGAAACCACCGTAAGTCCAGCTTAACTTTGTAGTAAAATCCTATCTAGGCCTTAGGACTTTCTTTTTCGCTTTTTGGAGGGTTTTTTCCATTTGTCCTTTCCATCGGTCAACCACTTCAATGAAAAACTTACAAAAGCATTTTCCGTGTAATCATCCTTTTCAAAAAACAATCCGATATCCCCATTCTCTAAAACGGTCATGGAGGAATAGGCAGAACCACCGGTATAGATAGTTTTGCTCTCGGACCAGGTTTTACCTTCATCATAGCTGATGTGAACCGTCATGTTCATCCTTTTGTCGGCCGATTTTGCATTGGAAAAGAGTAGCCTGTTCTTCTTAAAACCATCTTCAGTGGAGGTGTATCGTATAATACTGGCATTACAGGCTGGGTCAATCAGCTCGGGCGCAGGGGAGGTATCCCAGGTTTTCCCTTCATCATTGGAAACGTGCACGTAGCGCATTCCAGCTTTGTTGACCCTTACATTGATCATCCAACGGCCATCGGCCAGTTCCACTACCTTTGATTCGTCCCCTGGAACAATGGGGGTATCGATAAGGCTCCAAGTTTTGCCATGGTCATCACTTTCAATAAGGTGCATCCCATTTTCTAAATTTACCATGGTGTGTAAAAGCTTCCCGGACTTGGTTTGGATGCCCCGGCCTGAAGTAATGAACTTAAAGTCTGTACGCCACTCGGGTTTGGCCACTTGGTCGGTGATATCGATGGGTTTGCTCCAAGTTTTACCATGGTCTGAACTTTTTACCATATGCAGGTAAATGACGTTTTTCTCTTTGTCCAAATCCATGTAATTGTAGAACAAAAAGATTTCCTTGGTTTCCCTATCCACGATCATGGAAGGGTCTGATCCTGATTGACCCAAAGGGAAGTCGACCACGGTTTCTATTGGGGACCATGTTTTTCCGTTATTGCTGCTCCTCCTTACCACAATATTGATATTGGGATTGTATTTGACATCGTGACAGGTGGGCACCCGTTCATCAATAGCCGCAATAATGTCTCCATTGGGAGCCATTACAATGGAAGGTATTCTATAACAGGCCACCCCTTCTTTCATGGAGGAATTGAACAGATTCTGGTATTCTTTCACCCCTTCGGCAATCTCATGCGTTTCTTTTTGGGCCATTGCAAACAGCCCCGAAATTAAAAACAGTCCTATGATGGTCTTTTTCATCTGTAATTGGTTTACGTATTTATTAGGTGTACTACTCATATAGATGCGCTATATCTGTGTGATAAAGTTCTTCCAAAAATTCACTTATATTTTTCACGGAGTGTTCAAAAAACAACTTTCCTTTATCCTGGGTGGCCTGTTTTGGGTTTCCAACCCCAGTGTCCTCTGTGACTTCTGTCCATTTGCGTTGCGCTTTTACCCACCCTTGTTTAAGCCCTTTTATCTTAAATGATTTGGCAGTACCTGATCCAGCTTCCGAAAGTGGTAATACCAGTTCAGGGGCTAGATACATCATCACCGAAGTTTCAAGTTCGCCCGCATGATCACCCGGTTCTTCGAAATAGGTATTGGTATCTAAACTGCACCACCAATTTAGAGTACATACAAACACTTTGGGGAATTCTAAACTTAACTCCCGGATGATTTGTTTAAAATCGTTTCCCCCGTGGCCATTTACAATCACCAGTTTATAAATGCCATGTGCGTCCAACACTTGTACCACATCTTTCAAAATGGAGAACTGGGTGCTGGGATTTAGGTTCATGCACAACTTGATGTCCATTTGCCCGGTATTTACACCAAAGGGAAGGGTGGGTAGCACCACCAATTTCACTCCACGGTCCCAGGCCAATTTTGCACTTTCAATAGCGGCGTTTTCAGACTGCATGTTGTCGGTGGCATACGGCAAATGGTAATTATGGGCTTCGGTTGCTCCCCAAGGCAACACAGCTATGCCATAGTCGGTTTCTTTGACCAATTTCCAATTGTTTTCTGCTAAAATGTAGGGTCTGGGTGCTCCCATTAGTACTTCTTTAAATTCCTTGGCTATCCATTCTTTCTGATGCTATCTCCTCCAAGACCTTGTCATCTCAATTTGCTTAGGTACGGTGTAATCCCCAAGGCTATCAATGCGTTGTGGATTTCTTCAATTTGAAGGTCCGTAAGGGTAGTGTGTGGGAACCTGCTTGGTCCACAGTCTACACCCAATACTTTCATGAAAGATTTAGCGGCCCCGCTAAACCCTCCCTTGGCATTCAGCAAATCGACAAACTCCATGGACTTCTGTTGCAAGGCAGCTGCCAGTTCATGATTGCCATCATTGAAAGCATTTCTTATGGATAAATATAAGGGGGCTAAATGATTATAGGTGCTACCTACCCAACCATTGGCACCATAAGGCAGGCTTGACAGAAAAATTTCATCGTAACCAAATAGAATATTTGCACTGCCTTTATTGAAGTCTTTGGCATACTGATAGTCTACTATGTTGTTGTTGGTGAACTTGATTCCTCCAAGATTTGGAATCTGTGGAGTTGCCAATTCAAGGAAATCCACCATGGAAAAAGATGCTCCCGACAACTCTGGAATGTGATAGTAGTAAAAGGGAATATTTGGGGCGCAAGCCGCTATCTCTTTACAATACTCCACCAATTTGTCCAAGCGGGACAACCTAAAGTAAAATGGCGCAATGGCTGCAATGCCGTCCACCCTATCGGCAGAGTGTGTTGCTAGTTCTTTGGCTACATCTATACTGGTATGCCCCACATGATCGATTACAAAGAGATCTTGAGATTTAACCTTTCCCCACGCACTTGCCAATGCTTTTCGCTCTTCTGTATTAAGGGAGGCAAAGTCCCCTGTTGACCCATTGATGAAGGCTCCTTTTACACCATTCTGAGTGAGGAAGTTTCCATACAAGGGTATAATATCCACATTTAACGATTTATCGTTGTGCATTGGGGCATAAGTTGCCGCAATTAGTCCGTTCATATATCAGCATTATGTATTACATAAATCAAATATAGATAAAAAGATTCAACATCACAATAACTTTATTGCAGTTTCTCTCAAATATTAAATGATAGCATTGATTTTCAGTACATGAAATTAGGCAGTAAGTAGTTCTGCAGTATTGGGTTTATATTAAAAATGTTAAGAAAGAGTTCAATGAGGTTAAACTATCATGGCTTTTTTGAGTTGAAAAAATGCAATTATATGTATTACATAACACATTTTTATTAATTTTACCACATGACCATTGGATTTACCATATGAAAACATTATTAACTTTTTAAGGAATTCTAAAAGAATATTGATAACATCTTAATCCTTATTCATTTGATACTATGAAAATACCACTTATTGTAATTTTGATCGCCACGGTCCTTTCTTGTAAGGAACATCAAGAAAGGAACACATCTGAAAGCTATAACATCGTTCCAAAACCCTTAGAAATTGAAATTGGGGAAGGTAAGTTTGTCCTCCAGCACAAAGCAACGATTGATTTTCCAGAAGCACTGGAAAATGAAGCCCAGTACTTGATGGAGTCTGTCGAAGGACTAAATCGACAAATCATTTCTTTCACCAGAACAACAAATGTAAAGGCGGATATAACCTTGAATATTGATACCTCGATTACGAACGACGAGGGATACCTACTAGAGGTTGGTCATGAAAAAATCAAAATAACGGGAAAAACGGCCGCAGGAGTCTTCTATGGTGTTCAATCCTTGCTGCAATTAGTGGAACTGCCCATAGATGGGGAAACTTATAGGGACGTGACCATACCGGCAGTGACCATAAAGGATGCCCCAAGATATAAGTATCGGGGAATGCACTTGGATGTGGCACGTCATTTTTTCGACATTGAGTTTGTTAAAAGGTATATTGATCTCATTGCCATGCACAAGATGAATACTTTTCATTGGCATCTGACAGAAGATCAAGGGTGGCGTATAGAAATTAAAAAATACCCTAAACTTACCGAAGTAGGGGCCTATAGGAACGGGACTATCATTGGTCATTACCCCGGTGAGGGAAATGACAATACCAAATATGGTGGTTTTTACACCCAAGATGATATAAGGGAAGTGTTGGCCCATGCCACAAAAAGGCATGTGACGGTGATTCCAGAAATCGAACTCCCTGGTCATAGTCAAGCAGCAATTGCTTCCTATCCTTTTTTAAGTTGCTATCCAGAGGAAAGAACCGAGGTCCCAAATGGTATGATATCCGAGAAATCCAAAGATCAACAACAAGCCAGCGAGCCTAAAATTGTACAGGAATCGTGGGGCGTATACAATGATGTCTACTGTGCAGGAAAAGAGGAAACCTTTGAATTTTTGGAGAATGTATTGGATGAAGTCACCGAACTATTTCCTTCCCAATACATCCATATTGGGGGTGATGAATGCCCGAAGGAAAACTGGAAAAGATGTCCCAGTTGTCAAGAACGTATCAAAAAGGAAGGCTTGGAAGGGGAGCATGGACTACAAAGTTACTTTGTACAACGTGTGGAAAAGTATCTTAACAACAAAGGGAAGCAAATCATAGGGTGGGATGAAATATTGGAAGGTGGCATTGCGCCAAATGCCACTGTTATGTCCTGGCGAGGAACAAAAGGCGGCATTGAGGCAGCACAACAAGGTCATGATGTGATCATGACCCCAACATCCTATTGTTATTTTGATTACTACCAATCAAAAGACACTCAAAATGAACCCTTGGCCATTGGGGGGTACCTTCCTGTTGAACAGGTATATAGCTTTGAACCTACCGAAGGGCTCAACAGCGATGAAGAGAAGCATATTCTGGGTGCCCAAGGTAACGTTTGGACGGAGTATATGACAACAACAGGTTCTGTGGAATATATGGTCTTGCCAAGAATGGCCGCAATGTCTGAAGTGGCATGGACCGCTAAAAACCAACGGGATTATGAAGATTTTGAAAAGAGAATGATGAAATTCAAAAGCATCTATGAAGCCAAAGGGTACAATTATGCTACGCATCTGTTCGAAGAATCCGTGGATAACATTTTGAATGAGTAATGGATATGGATTTTGCTAAGTCGAAAATGGAGAGGTGCCCTGCAAAATATGGAGCATATCGTCATGAAGGTATTTTGAGATGATCTTAATAGCGGACAGTGGCTCAACCAAATGTGATTGGCACCTTTATGACGAAAAAAACAACAAGGTGTTCCAAAAAAGGACCATTGGCATCAATCCGATGATTCTTTCAGATGCTGAAATCAGATTAATACTGCAACTTGTGAAAGTAGATATTCCGCTTGAAGTCTCTAGGGTAGAATTCTACTGCGCCGGAGGCAGTCATGAAGAATCAAAACATAGATTGGTCGGGTTGTTCCATGAATGTTTTTCCCGAGCTAAGATTTTGATTGAGGATGACTTGGAAATGGCTGTGAAATGTATCAAAGGTGGAGTGGGAGTGTTGTGCATACTCGGAACCGGCTCAAACAGCTGTTTTTTTGATGGTACAAACCTTCATAAAAGATTGCCTGACCTTGGGTATCAGGTAATGGACGAAGGAAGTGGCAATTATTATGGCAGGGAATTGCTCCGTAGCTACGCTTACGGATATATGCCCGATGAACTAAAGGAAAATTTTGAGCATACCTATAACCTTCAGACGAATGCCATACTGAAAGAGTTGTATAATGGGGAAAATCCCAGTTCCTATTTGGCAAATTTCGCCCAATTTTTAATCCAGTACCAAGAACATGTTTTTATCAAGAGATTGATTAAGAAGGGATTGGATAAGGTATTTGGGCATGTATTGGGTCCATACCATTCGGAAATGAAAAAGCACCCCATATACTTTGTTGGATCCATCGCATTTTTTCTACAAAACGTAATAAGGGAAGAAGCCTACAAAAGGGGGTACACCACCCTGTATTTTATTAGAAAGCCCATAGAACACATTGTTAATGATTTTTAGGTTTAAGACTGATATATTTCCCAAGAACAACACCTTGATTGGATCAAGGTTTAACCAAAACATAATGAATCACCATAATTGAAAATCAAAATGAAACGCAGAAAGTTTATGGGGACCTTGGCCCTAAGTTCTACCGCGATGGCTTTTGGGTCGGCTAGAGCAATCGACCTTAAAAATAATAATGAGCAATTGGGCCTACATGGACCATTGCGTTTTTTGCAACTTACGGACACCCATGTATTCGATGATAGAAATAGCCCTGCCTATACCGCTATGTTTATGGAAAAAGCCATGGAAATTGTTCCGGATCCCGATATCATTTGTCACACGGGAGATGTGATTATGGATGCATTGAAAAAGAATCGGGTCGAGGTCGCAGATCAATGGAAGTTATGGCATTCCCTTAAGAAAGGTCTGCCCAATAATATCCGTTATGCCATAGGTAACCACGATATATGGGGAGGAGGGCCAAAATCGGATCCAATGTATGGTAAAAACTGGGCAATGGACGAAATGGAACTGCAGAATAGGTTCTATAGCTTTACTAAAGGTCAATGGAAGTTTATTGTCTTGGACAGTACCCAAACCATGGACGGTAATTGGTACACCGCTTTTATAGATGATATACAAAGGGAATGGTTGATAGGGGAACTGGACAATACGCCCAAAGAGACCCATGTAATGATCGTTTCCCATATCCCCATCTTATCGACCTGTATTTTTGATTGGGCAAAATCGGAGAATGGAATATGGAAAGTGTCCGGGTCTTTGATGCATTCCGATTCACATGAGGTTCAGGCGATATTAAGAAGCTATCCACAAGTGAAACTCTGTATCAGTGGCCATTTGCATTTATTGGATAAAATAAGTTATGATGGTATAGATTACTTGGGTTCTGGTGCTATCAGTGGCAATTGGTGGTCCTCTGAAACCTTTCACCGGACTCATTGTGGTTTTTGTGTGTTTGATTTATATCCGGATGGAAGCTACCAAAGAAAGTATTATGAATATGAGTGGCAGTAATATGGACATGTCATTCAAAAGATATGGTTAATGTATCAGTTGACCATAAAGCATATTTGTATTACTACCTGGTTTTGGTCCCTTTTAAATCGATTATCATCTTTAAGCGTAACTCGTAAACCTTGAGAAATCTCAAAATGTCACTGATCTTAATCATATTTTGGGTCGGTATATCGTGCCAAAATGAAAATCAGGTCATTGCCCCAAAACCTGTTAGCCCCGTTCCGACAGAGGAACAATTGTCCTGATACATGTGGAGTAGTCGTTTTTGCTTTGCATGGTAGCCTTATAAACAGTTCTTTCATTTTCGCCACAGGGAGGTGGATTTTCGCTATTTTTTGGCTCCATTAGGTTCTCTTATATGAATATGTATTGGTTCTCTGGGATAGCCGCTTATTTTTTTGGAAATTTTCACAAGTCCAAGTGGTGGTTAAAGAATAAAATGTCCGATTCCTTGTGGTAAATCCCAGATTGCAATCGTTGGTCCAAATAGTTCAGAATATCTGATTTTGAAAGAACTGTCCTATATCCCAAACGGATGTTTGGGTTTTGGGCATAGCAAAGATTGTCATCTTTAGGTCGGATTTCTAAATAGGCAAGGCACAAATGCTTGGCCAAGCGCGAAACAAATTCCTTTTTGATTTCCAATACCATCAATGCTTCCTTATGGTATTGCACCGTACCGGTTTCGAAAATGAAGATTTCGGAAAGCTTCGCTTCCATTGGAATTTAGGTGTTTACTTTTTGTAAATGCTCAATTTTGATTTGAAACATCTCTGCCATCTTTTCTGCACGAAATTTTGCTTCCGAGGCTTTTTTGCCCATAAAATTATCATCCACGGTCTCAAGGAACAATCGTTTCCATCTATCAAAATGTAAACCCTTAATGGGCAATTGGGCATGGGGTGCGAACGGACTGCCATAATAGGTATGTTCCTCCAATAGTACAGTTTGCCAGAACCTATACATCTTTACCAAATGGGTTGGCCAATTATCTTTGATGACATGGTTGAAGATAGGGGACAAAAGATCATCCTCTCTGACTTTTGCATAAAAGAGATCTACCATCTCCTTCACTTCTTCAATGCTTTTAATTTCTTTTTTATCTATTCCCAAAATGAAAAATTCTAATTAGACAATTTTCTGTTGAAGAGGATTGATTTGGGCAGGGTACTACCAATTATACGGTCCTATTTTAACGTTTCAAATAGGTCAAGCCCACTTCCAATCCGGTAGCAAGTTCGTACAGGCTCGTGTTTTCCAGCATACTTCTTAGGTCATTTCTGATGTCTATGAACTTGTCATGCAGGGGGCAAGGCCTGCTGGCATTGCATTCTTTGAGACCCAGGCCGCAACCAACATAAATGTCATCCCCGTCTATGGCGTGGACGATCATGCTCAATTTTACGGTATTCATGTTGTTTCGTTCAATTTCAAACCCACCTGTGGGGCCTTTGACGGAATGAATGACCTTACTTTTTGAAAGTTGCTGCAGGATCTTGGCCGTAAAGGCAATGGGAGAGTCAATTTCCTTGGCAATCTCATTGACAATCACACGTCTTCCTTCCAAAGATTGAAGCGCAATATAGACGGTTGCGCGAATACCATATTCACAAGCTTTTGAAAACATCAGGGGAATTTCATTTAGAATCAAATATAGTATTTAAATTTATTAGGATAAAGTTGTCCTTTATTTTTTTGGCCGGTGGCTCTTATTTTGCCTCAAATACAAGCATTCGAAACCAAAGAGATAGTAGGATAAAATCATATTAGAGTTTCCAAAAGGGGGACGGTGTTAAAATAAAGTATGTGGCATCTTAAAAAATGGCTTTGATGCAACATGTGCCTATTCACGGATTATTTTTATGGACCATGTTCAACCTATATTAAAAATCTTTTTTTTGTGCCTTATATCGCAATCCCAATATGGGTAAAAGGGTCCACATGAAAAGCGTGGCAATGGAAATAAAAAAACCTAGATCGGTACCAAAAAACTTTTTGAAAATGGCACCGGTATATCCCAGTAGGGCTGAGATATCCAATTTAAGCAATATCAAAATCCTTGAAAGGTCAATGGGATTGAGCATGGTAGCCACCAAAGAAAAGGTATCCAATGGGTATTCTTCAAAAAGGATGAGCGACATCAAGAACAGGCCATCATAGACCACGGCCAAAAACAACCAAATCAACACGGCGTACCCAAATCCCTTTATCTTGTTTTCGTTGGATATTGCAATCACAAAGGAAAGCCCCACAAAGATAAAGGTCAAAAAAGCACCAGTAACCAACAAAAGGGAGAAATCAAAAATGGCATTGCTCCTAAATAGGCCATAGAGCACAAAAGGAGTACCGAGCCCCAAAACTAGGCTGAGGGTCAACGAACCTGCCACACCAAAATATTGACCCATAAAAATGGAGTTGCGATCAATGGGTTGGGCCAGTAAAAGTTCGGTGAACTCCCTAGAGTTGTAATAGTACATGACCCCAAAAATGGTCCCAATCAAAGGAACCAGTACTATGATCACATTCATCAACGTTATTACTGCTTTGGATACATCATTGTTCAGGAACAACAACACAAACCCCAAAACCAGATAAAACAAAAAATAAACATAGCTCCATCGGCTTCGGATAAGGTCGTAAAAACTGTATTTAAGGATCTTAAGCATGGTTTCCAGTAGTTGTTAGGGCCGCAATGGCATGTTCAAAATCAGGTTGTCCCGTTTGTTCCAAAAGTTCCCTTATATTCCCTTTGAAATAGATTTCCCCTTCCAATAGATATAGAATATCATCGGCCATTTCCTCCACAAATTGCATAATATGGGAGGTAATCAAAATGGTCTTCCCTAAAGCCTTTTCCTTTCTGATCAACTCCTTTAACCGAATCAAGGCCATGGGGTCCAATCCTGTGGTCGGTTCATCCAGAATGATCAAGGGGCTATCAAACATAAAAGCTACGACAATGTTCACTTTTTGTTTGGTGCCTCCGGACAAAGCCGACAACTTTTTGTCTAAATAGGGCTCAAGCCCAAAAATGTCGATCAATTCACCCTCCGTACTTGGGTAGTTCCGTAGGTCCTTGATCATGTATATCAACTCCTTTACCTTAATATTCGGGGGGAAGTTGGCTATTTGGGGAAGGTAATCTATTTCCTTTCGGTATTTCCAATCTTTTTTTATGGTTCTGCCCAGTACCGAAATATGCCCCTTATCTGGAATTACCATGCCTAGAATGCTCTTTATCAGCGTTGTCTTTCCGGAACCGTTGGGGCCCAGAATGGCATAGATACGGCCCTGTTCTATGGTCAAATCGATACCTTTAAGTACCCGATTCTTACCAAACTGTTTATGAAGTTCCTTTATTTCTATGGTCATGATCGTATTTTCATTAAGGGTTGGGCATCCATCAAATTGTCCGGGGTAAATACAGGTGAAACCCTTTCGGAAAAATCGATGATATCCATGAAAAGGCTTCTAAGTAGAACAATGGTCTCAGGGGTACGGTTCACTACATATGAGAATAGTTTAACCGGACGATAGGGCACATCGCCAATACCGTCCTTGTCCAGGTCATAGCCCGTATAACTGCTCCAAAAATTTCCCTCGAAAACATTATCGTTCAATTTACTGTTATAGGAAATGTCAAAAGAGTTGTACAAAAAGTTGTTGCCCTTGAAACGGTTGGTATAGCATGCACCGATGACCCGTATGGCCCAGCCGTTGCCAATGAAGTCATTACCGATATAATGTATCCGATTGGACCCTTCAATATTGATGCCTATGGTGTTCTCTTTAAAAACGTTACCAATTATCTCGGCATCATTTATTTCTTTCAGCAACATGCCATAGGCAGCGGTACCCCAATTCTTGTGAAAGGTATTGTTCTTCATGGTAATAAATTTTGAAAACATTACGGCCACCCCGGCTCCATTGTTCTCAAAAATGTTGTGTGTATAGGTGTCATGATTGGAAAACATGAAATGAAGTCCATAGCGAAGATTGTCCATACTGACATTTTCGGTGATGTTGATATTGTCGGAAAATTCCAAATAGATACCGTCCCTAGTACCCTGTACATGGTTCTTTCGAACCTCAATATCAGTGGAATACCATAGCTGAATACCATTTCCTGAATTGTACTCGTCCACAGCTTCACCTATAATGCGGTTATGGTATACTTTGCCAAGTGAAGATTTTTCCAAGTATATGCCAAAGAACAATTGTTCCAGGACCATGTTCTGGATCAGAAAATGTTTACTTCTTACCACTCTAATTGCTGCATTGTCCTTGGTGTAACTTACCCCAACATTGATGATGAACAGGCCATCCAAAGTAACATTATCCGCCTGAACCCTTAGAATTTCCCCCTTTTTTTCGCCATCAATAATAGGGTAGTTCACTCCTTTGATCAACAAAGGTTTGTCTATTAAAATGTCAAACTCTCGGTAGGTTCCCTTTAAGATCAACAAGGTGTCATGGGCATCTGCACTTTTAATGGTCTCTTTCAGGGAACTATTTTCACAACTCGGGCAAACGGTCCATGTTCTTGCCCAAAGGCTATGTGCCGAAAGGAATATTAGTAACAATAAGGAGCACCTGATATGTAGATTGTGGAATATCATGACATTTTTGTTTTTTGGAACTTTTGTGGCTTTATCGGACAGTGCCTTTTTATCTGATGATCAAAAATTTAGTATCCTCAATGGCACTTACCCAATGTTCCACTTCCTTGGAAAAACCAAAATGCTGTTGAGCCGTTAATTTAATGATTTGATTTTCAATATGAAAATCGATGGAGCCTTCCAATACGATCAAATGGGCATCTTTTGGTGATATGTGTTTGGGAAATATGGATTTTTCGGCTAGACTGATGCTCAAGATTTCAAGGGTTGGGGTTTTGACCAGTTGTTGGATCTGTAGTTCCTTGAAGGTTTGCTGTGCAATGGTGTTATCAATGGCGATCATATACATTGGTTCGTTGTTTTAATATTATTTATAGTTTTCTTTTAATTCTGTCCAAGAGAGAAGTTCCCCGCCATTAATGTCCATGATTTTTTTGGCGGTTTGTTCTTCGGAAAATGCACTGAGAAATGCACCCATTGGGCTAGGAATGTTCTCACTGATAAGGTAAGTTGCCCTTTTGGCATCAACCAACACTCCGGGTTGGTCAAAATCATTGACCAAAAAGAGCGAAATGTCAGATTCATCTACATCCTTCAAATGGTTCATCATGCATTCTGCAGCGTCAAAATTGAACACTTTGCCTTTGGTGGTCACCAACTGTGTGGCATGTTGTTTGTCCACAATGGTCATGCTGCAATAGTGGCAGCCAACGTGTCCGTAATCAATGGGTTTTGATCGTACGCTGCAGCCCAAGGACAGGACCAGGACGAATAGTAAAAGGAACAACTGTTTTTTCATGGATCGTTATTATTGGGTTTTTGTGCTTTTCCACCCCATGAATGCAGCGGCCAAGGTGAGCATCATGCCCACGAACATAAGCCAGGCACCCGTGGAAGGCAAAGAGGTAACATCAAAATTGAGCATTTTAACATGTCCCAACAAAGGAGGTTTATAGGTCATTGGGCTTCCATCTGGGTTGGTCAATTTCATGATGGCATTGGAATCCAAATTGGTGCCGTAATCTATTAACCATTCGTTGAAATCGTACATGCCCAATAGACCCAGAATGGACATCAATAGGAACCATCCAAGGAACCATTTGAAGCTTAACTTGTCCAGATAGCCCAATATACCGATTGATACCCCAAGGGCGGCCATGATCCCAATGACTATGGGAAATGTGCCAAATTCCCACATATCCTCAACTTTGGGCAGGGTATGCATTCCGATGTAGTGGTTCAGGCCATCGATGTTCTGTATATCGAATTCGTTCACACCCTGTAGGCCATTGATGTGGATGTTCAGTCCCAATGGATCGGGATATTGTGGGGCACCCAACATGATGTTCCAAAGAGGGAAGATGTAGAGTCCCAATAGGAATAGCGGGCCAATGATCATTGCTATACTAGCCTTTTTCATTTTTTTAGATTTAAAGATTACAAACTGAGAGCGGTTTTTGTTAGGTTGATAAACTTCAATTTGTAAAAAAAGCGGGCAGGTCATGGACACGGCCCGCTTTGTTTTTTGATGAAAAGATCATCCCGTACTATTCACCCAGTGACCATTTCAGTTCCACATTGGAATTGGCAGGGGAAACCCTTACGTATCCTTGCATTTCTTGATGCAGGGCGGAACAGAAATCGGTACAATAGAAAGGCCATACACCTACTTCCTTGGGTTCCCAAACAGATGTCTTGGTCTGGCCGGGCATAACCAGCAATTCTGATGAGTTTTGGCCTAAGATGGCAAAACCATGGGGCACATCAAAATCTTGTTCGTGGTTGGTGATATGGAAATATACCTTGTCACCCACCTTGATCCCTTCAATATTATCCGGGGTGAAGTGACTTCGAATGGTTGACATATAGATATGGACCTCGTTGCCATCCCGTACCACCTTAGACCCATCCGCTGTTGTAACTGCATAGGGATGTCTGTTTTCATCCAATCGGTAAATTTTCCTTGAGTTGGATGTCAACAGTTCAGCAGGACATCCTGCGGCATAGTGGGGCTCCCCATGTGTTGGAAAGTCATAGATCAATTCCATTTTATCTCCTGAAATATCATATAACTGTGCCGAGTGCTCCATCTCAGGTCCTGTTGGCAAGTAACGGTCCTTTGTGATTTTGTTCATGGCCACAACGTATTTGCCAAAAGGTTTTCGTGAGTTGCCTCCCGGTATCATTAAGTGTCCTACGGAGTAATAGGTAGGTTTTCTGTCGATGACTTCCCATGTCCCCAATTGCCATTTCACGACTTCTGAAGAGATAAAGAATGTGGTATAGGCATTTCCCTTGCCGTCAAACTCGGTGTGCAGTGGGCCAAGGCCGCCACTTTTGACCTGTCCGGCCAAAACATCCTCGAATTTCAAGATAGGTATGCCATAAGCCTCACCATCAAATTTTTCACCTTCAATGGCTGCTATCATTTTATCAAAGGAGTGTACGGTAAGATCAGCGGACAGTTTTCCGTTACCAATGATATATTGTCCGGTTGGATCTACGTCACACCCATGTGGCGATTTTGGAGTAGGTAAAAAGTAAACGGCCCCTGGGACTTTGGTGGGATCAACGGTAAGGACTTCTTCCTTAAGAGTGGAAGTGCCAGTATGTGAATGTTCGTCATATACATTATGTGCATACTTGGCCGGTATTTTGGTACCCCCACCATTGTTTACATATTCTTCAATTTTTTTCCAGTTGATGGCCGCAATGAAATCCTTGTCGTTCTGGGAGGCGTTCACTTCCAATAGCGAATTGGCCTCTTCGGTATTGTAGGTGGTAAAGAAAAACCAACCGTGTGATTTTCCCCTACCTGGATGGGAAAGGTCATAATTGAAACCAGGCATCAACAATTGGAACTTGATGGCCATATGGCCATGTTCTGGATCAACACTGATAAATGTCAGGGCACCTTTAAAGTTTCCCTTGTATTCATTTATGGGCATGTCCCGCTGCGGAACAGGAACGGCAAACCGGGTACCGGCCACCACATATTCCGTATTTTCCGTAATAAAGGAGGAACTGTGATTTCCTGCGCTATTGGGAACCTCAATGATCTCTGCGGTTTCGAATGTGCTGAGGTCCACCCGTGCAATCCGCGGGGTATTGTTCCCGTTCACAAAGATCCATCTTCCATCCAGTTCACCATTGGTCTGTGAAATGTCTGGGTGATGGAGGTCGTCCCAAGGAACGAACCCATGGGAAGTGTTCAACATCGGAACGGTTTCTTCAGAATACCCATAACCTGATGTAGGGAATTGCGAGAAAACAGGGATTTCCTTGAACATCCTGCCCGATGGCAATCCATAAACGGTAAGGTTGCCACTGTAACCTCCAGATAAGAAGGCATAATATTCATCCTGCTCCCCTGGGGCAACATATACTTTTTCGGCGGCACTGGAGGACAAAGCTCCGTTGGAACTGTTCTTCTGTTCCCCGCAAGAGGCCAGCATTAAGGCTAGGCCCATGTAGAATATAAAATACTTGTCGATTTTCATTTTTTTATTGTTTTTATTTTGAGATCATTGGTTTGCAGGTAGGAGTACCTTGTCAATAACATGTACAATGCCGTTACCGGCCGGTACACTGGCAACTATCTTGGCCCCACCGACAAAAACGTCGTCTCCTTGTACTTCGATCATAACGTCTTGATTGTTGGCCTGCCCTAGCTTTTTAAATTTTTTCAAAAAGTCTTTGGAATAGTTTCCAGGTGTGACATGGTACTTCAGAATATTGGCAAGGGCATCTTTGTTTTCCGGTTTTAAAAGGTTCTCCACGGTACCTTGGGGCAATGCTGCGAAGGCTTCATTGGTCGGTGCGAATACCATTAGAGGCCCAGCATTTACAAGGGCATTCTCCAAATCGGCCGCCTGAACTGCTGTTACCAGTGTACTGTGGTCAGGTGAACCCAAGGCAACTTGAAGCACGTTGGGCTTAGATTCATCATCCTTTATAAAGGCTTGTCCCTGCATTTTGCTTTCTACATTCTCGGACGCCGTACTGTTGGAATCCTCAATGTTTGCTTTGTTATCATTTTTGCACCCCATGATGGTCAGGAATACCAAAAAAGACATACTGATTGTTTTTAGTTTTTTGGTGGATATCATATTGTCTATTTTAAAGTTCTGAAATACTCCAATATGGCTCTTGCCTGGTCTTGGGTAAGACCTTGATTGGACATTGGTGAACCATTGAATTCTTGCAAAAGGTCTTTGGCCAAGGGATCTTGTTGTACCATTTCTTGGGGGTTCAAGATCATGTTCATGACCCATTCAGGTGTTCTTCGTTCCAACACGCCATTGGGTGGAGGTCCGATAAATTTTTTTCCGACCCTATGGCAGGCCAAACACATTTTTTCATAGACTTCTTTTCCGCTAGCTGCCATGGCCGGATCAATATCAGGGGATAGTTGTATGGATTTTACCGGGCCTATTCCCTTGTTGGTCAAATCAATACGCTCTGATGCCTTGGTCTCATCTGCCCCTTGGGCCTCCATAGGCTGTTCCGCTTCTGCTTTTTTCCGTTGTACACTAAAACCTTCCTCTTTTTTCGCTTCATTTTTTCCGCCGCACCCGATCATGATCAGGGCAAACAGAAGGGCCATACTTTTGGCTATCGTTTTCATGTGATAATTGGTTAAAAATTGGAATCAAAAGTATAGAGGTGAATAGGTTTATAACATGATATAAATCATAAAAAGGATAAAAATATCTTTTAATCTTTGATGAACACAAAAGAACATGCTCTCCAATTCCTCCAAATATGCCATAAAAGGAGTGATTTATTTAGCGTTGAACTCCAATGAGGACCATAAGGTCATGGTTCGGGAAATCTATGAGGTGATACATGTACCGGAGGCCTACTTGGCCAAATTGCTTCAAGAATTATCCCGTCATCATGTCATTTCTTCTGTTAGGGGGCCAAAGGGTGGTTTTTATTTGAGCCAGGAAGACCAAAAGCGCACTTTAATGGATATTGTAAAAGTAATCGATGGTGAAAAGAAAGTAAACTCATGTGTGATGGGAGTCAATACTTGTGATAGGAGCAACCCTTGTGTACTTCATAAACTTGTTGGATCCAATAAGGCTAGGTTTATAAGTGTACTTGAACACACAACCATTTTGGACTTGATTGAAAGCAAACAAGAATTTGAAGCGTTTTTCCCTTTCTGAATCCTTTTTGGGAAATAGGTCAAGATGGTAATGCCAGATAAGAAGGAATGCATGGGGGCACTATTGGTTCATGGGGGGATATGGTACAGGGCGAAAACCAAATTCAAAACATCAAACAATATGGACCTAAGGTAAAAAATGGATATAGATGCAATATCATTATGGGAAATTGGGGCCAATTGGATGAAAACTTACTACACTCAAACGGACACCTTCACTTGTGGCACGGCATTGAGTACACTTCCAATTGGTTTTAATCTACTCCAAAGCATCAGTTTACAAGTGCTGTTTTGCTAGATCTTCCAATTCATTGCAACATTTGATGGCCAAGAATATAGAGAGAAAATGGTACCGATAATTACAAGAGGATCATTCCAGCAATTTGATAAAATAGGCCACAAGTATACTGATGGCCAGGCCAAGATTTACTTTGGTCAGATCCTTGCCAATGACCTTGTAGGTCGATTTCATTTCCTTCTTGTTCAATGAGTAGCTCAACGAAACTTCCCTGCCGGCCAAAATACCGATGAATGCCCATGTGGTACTCATGGGAACATTGGTCAAATTACCGAACCCCATTAGTAACAGGCCATAGCTTAAGTCGATCAAGGTAGCGGAACGGATATTTTGGGTGTTCACTTTCTTGTTTACCACTTCCTGTATTTTGCCTCCCCGCTTTTGAAAAGTATAGGCCATTAAAGCCAGAATTATGGCTATTGACAATAATAGTTCGTTTAAACTCAGTACCCTAGGCAAGAAAACAAAGATGTTGGCAAAATCCTGAATAAGCCATTGGGTCCATAAAAAAGCTGTGGAACCCCACTGGGCAGCCAACCAAAACTTCTTCTGCTTTTTGATGTCCATTAGCCTTAGAGATGCTTTCGATTCAAGAGATCTTGCAATTAGTAGGTAGATCAAAAATGCCGAAACAAAGGCCAAAACATACCCCATGAGGGATTTCAACAACATTTTTTCTATTACCTGTGTAGTGGAAAAAACACTTAAAATCATGAAGGTGGTACTGACAGGAATGCCAAACCTGGTCACAATCAATAAAGCCAATGGGGCAGTCAAATACCACCAATGCAGCTTTTCGGGCAATGGTATTTGATCCAATCTTCCATACGAAACGTCTCCCTGAAACCGAATCCATCCAATGACCAAGGTCAATACCAAGATCAATCCAGCAAAACCCCACAGAACATACCAAGGTCTCTTGTGGTTAGAGGATAGAAAGGTGCCCAAAGTTTGTATAATGTCATTGGCAATGACGGCATAGGCGGCAATAAGAAAACCCAAATAACCAACCATCGGATATGGTGTTCAAAATTTGGACGAAGGTAAACAATTGCAGCAATGCCAGTATGTTTAAGGTTGTTGTTCCCTATAAATATTAACAATTGCTTAACCAAAGAAAATTTAACTTTGACTATAAATCTTTACTGGGGTGGGTTTCTTAAAGCTTCTCTTATGTGTACACTTTCTGTGGACATTTAACCATCAATGCCCTACCATTTATTTTGACCAAGGCCTACCACAAACTGATGTAAGGAGCGGATTGACCGAGCATCAAAAAAAACAATATTCCTTTTTGGAGGAAAAATCCCCATTGGCCATTATCCAGAACCAACCCAACTTTAAAAATAAGGGCTTCTCCCAGTATTTGTGGCATTATGCCCCAATTGTCCCAGGAGTTGAAGTCCAGGAAGAGTATGGTTCACATGCCATGGGACTCATACATTTTCATTTTAAAAGGCTATTACTGTTCCCCTTCCATAGTTTTCCTTGATCTACTATCTATCTCCGCTGCAAAGTGGAGGCTTTTGAGATTTTGATCAATGATAAGTAACACTAAAATTTAAT
This sequence comes from Allomuricauda sp. M10, assembly GCF_020782875.1. Lineage (GTDB taxonomy): Bacteria > Bacteroidota > Bacteroidia > Flavobacteriales > Flavobacteriaceae > Flagellimonas. The sequence continues at coordinate 52,475 of NZ_JAJGBN010000007.1, forward strand.
ACTATGGATTATGGTATGGGCCTAATATCGGCCCTATTGACGCTTGTAATTTTTCTGCCCTTTTTTTATGCTGCCCTTTTAGGAAAAAAGCAGACAAAAAAAATAAGGGAACAATTTGAAAATGAGATTGTACGAGGTGGATATCGTCTCGATTATAAGGATTTCTGGGGAAACACCTTGATTGGTTTGGATAAGACGAAGTCAAAGCTTATTTATTTACGACTCAACAAAAATGAATTGATCAGGAAAGAAATTTCAATGAAAACCATCAAGGGTTGTACAGTTTCCACTCAAGAAGTGAACCAGAGGATAAACGGGGAGCTAATCACATATCGAAAAAGTGTAGACCTTGAACTCATGCTGCATGGACAAAAGGAAATCCAGCTCAACTTCTTTGATTGTAATGGATATTGCAAGGAGGATTACGATATAAAACGGGCCGAAAAATGGAAAGAGCTGATTTTGGGGTATACCGTTCCTTCAAGACCATTTAGGGCCGCGGCCTAATTTGGCACTAACAATGGTCGGAATCGATCATTTGCCAAAACGGATGGCCTGATTGTTATAGGGAAAGGAATGTACATAGCGGCACAATGCCAAGATTCATTTAAATGCCTGTTAGGCATTAAGAGCTTTGATTCTTTTCCCTGAACAAGATTTTTATCTGTCAAATCAACATGATTCCTTTTAAACAATCGAATAAAAAGTAAAAAGATGTTACAGCAATTATTCAGGAAAAAAACGTTGGAACAGCTCCAAAAAGAATCAGAAGGCTCTTCCCTTAAAAAGTCGTTGGGTGTTTTTGATTTGACCATGCTAGGTATAGGGGCCATTATAGGAACAGGGATTTTTGTACTTACGGGAGAGGCCGCTGCCGGTACGGAGCATGCTATGGGGGCAGGTCCGGCACTTACGGTATCTTTTGTGATTACGGGATTGGCCTGTCTTTTTGCGGCCCTATGTTATGCAGAGTTTGCCTCCATGATACCGGTTTCGGGCAGTGCTTATACCTACGCCTATAATTCTTTTGGGGAACTATTGGCATGGATCATTGGTTGGGATCTTGTTTTGGAATATGCCGTGGGCAACGTAGCAGTGGCCATAGGCTGGTCAGGATATTTTAAGAACCTTCTAGATGGATTTGGTTTGTATTTGCCTGGATGGATGTCGGCGGCGACAGGTACACAAATGGTACAGTTGCCATCAGGTGTATGGACCGAGTTGACGCCAGGTATCTCATCCCAGTACGGCAGTTTGGTACATTCCATGCCACAAGTCACCTCTTTATTGAATTTTCCTGCCCTTGTCATCACACTAGTGGTTACGCTATTGCTTTATATAGGCATCAAGGAGTCGGCAAGGGTAAATGCCTCTTTGGTCATTGTTAAACTAGTGCTGATCGGTATTTTTCTATGGTTCGGAATCCCGCATTTTAATCCATCGGAGCATTGGAAGGACTTTGCACCCAATGGTTGGCAAGGTATTATGACCGGTGCGGCCCTCGTCTTCTTTGCCTACGTGGGGTTTGATGCGGTAAGTACAACGGCTGAAGAATCCAAAAATCCGCAAAGGGACCTGCCCAGGGCCATGATCTTTGCCTTGGTGGTGTGCACCTTGTTATATATTGTTGTGGCAGGGGCATTGACAGGAATGGTTCCATTGGATGTACTGGCCAATGAAAAGCCTGTGGCCGAGGCCCTCTTATCGGTTGGGGAAGGCAATGTGGCCTTGTTGATAGCCATCGGGATAACACTGACCATGCCCACCGTACTTTTGGTCATGCAATTGGGCCAGATACGGATCTTGTATTCCATGAGTCGTGATGGTTTAATGGGTAGACGATTTAGCCAAATACACCCGAAATTTTCAACACCCTCATTCGCAACCCTCATGGTAGGTCTCTTTGTAGGAGTCTTGGCAGCCACTATTGATATAGGCATAGCTGCCGAACTGACCAACATTGGTACTTTGTTCGCCTTTGTACTGGTGGCCATCGGTATTTGGGTGCTTAGGGTAAAACAACCCGATGCGCCCAGAAGATTCAAGACACCTTGGTTCAAGGTGGTGTGTACGCTTTGTGTGGTAACCTGTTTGGCCCTTATGCTTTCCCTTCCAACGGTGACGTGGTACCGTTTTGTGTTATGGATGGTTTTGGGAGTTGTTGTTTACCTGCTCTATGGGTTTAGAAAAAGCAAACTGAGCCCTGCGGCCTAGGTATCGGTTCATGGAAAGGTTAATGTTGAAATTACAACATTGAAATTGGATGGTAATAAACATATGAAGGCAATCAATACATTTATTTTGACCCATGTCCGCTCCATTGAAATGATTGGGGTCCTTATGCGCATTTCCAGTTTTTCGTTGGTAAGCTGGATGGGAGAAGAGAGTCCTTTTCTCTTTGTATGGGCCTTCAATACATTGGATGCCATCATCCTTTCATGGACTGCAGTCTTAAAAGGGGATAGGCCCTATACGATTCTCAATGTATTCTGGATAGGGGTGGGCCTTGTGGGAATTTTAAGGGCTTCAGGGGTGATATGACCCATGGAGATAGGAACTACTTACGGCCTTAGCCATGACAAAAAAACGATGAATACGTTCCTAAGGCTAAGTATTATTGGAAATTGCCAAAAAAATCTTAAATTATTACCACTAATTATTACGGGGTAGGTAAGAAAGTTCAAATTCCAATATAGTGGTTTACAAGGATGTGACATTGCTGCACGAGCTTAAACATAACCATGGTTTTTCGGATGTTTTTCTAGAAACTATTAGGGATGGGTTGCTCATTTCGGATACCGATGGCACCGTAGTAATGGTCAATTCAATCCTATGCAAGATGACCGGTTTTAGCAAGGAGGAATTGTTGGGTACCTCGGCCCCATACCCGTTTTGGCCCCCGGAACTTTATGATACTTTTCGGGACGGGGTCAAGCAGACACTGAACGAAGATTTTAAGGGAGAATATGAAACAGTGCATCTCCGCAAAGGAGGGGAGCGCTTCCCGGTTTGGATCTTTGTGGCCAGCATAAAGAATCAAGAAGGTAGGGTAGTGGCCCATTTGGCTCTTATGCAGGATCTTAGTGAAGAAAGAAAAGATGTTTCAAATGTTGGTTCACCCAACCAAGAACTGTTTACCACTTTAAGTTACCGTAAAAAATATATGGACCTTTTGGTGGAAAAAAAGCTTTTGTCCCAATTGGACTATACCTTGAACAATATCAGTGACGGCATTATTTCCCTTGATAAAGATTGGAACTATACCTACATCAACCAAAATGCGGCCGCTATTTTAGGAAGAACACCCAGTAGTCTTATAGGGAAGAATATTTGGGAGGAATATCCCGGGGTGGACCAGTTGTCTTTTTATAAAGTATGTTTGGAGGCATTTGAAACCCAACAAAAAAAAGAGCTCACGGAGTATTATGGCCCCCTTGGTAAATGGTTTGAAAATAGATTTTACCCTTCACCTGAAGGAATGACCGTTTATTTTTCCGATGTCACGGATAAGAAGAGTGCGGAAGCCAGTTTGGTACATAAGGAGAAGCTTTTGGGGATTATCAATAAATCTGTTACCCAACCTTTGTTCATTTTGGAGGTAAGTGGTAGAGATAGGTTCAAGTTTATTTCTGTTAGCCAAAGTTTTTTGGAGGCTATGAAAATCACAGAAAATGATGTGATGAATAAATTTGCGGATGAACTGGTATCCGGACCTACACTGTTATTGCTCGTAAAAAATTGTAATGACGCGATCAAAAGTAAAGGTACCGTACAATATGTAGAGACCACTCCAAAACCTGACCAGTCTTTTAAAACTGCCCTTATTTCCATTAGTCCCTTGTTCAATGACCAACAACAATGTACCAATTTGGTTGGACTGGTCAACGATATTACAGAAATAAAAAGGATTGAAGAGCATTTACTGGAAAGCAAGAACTACTTGGACAACATCCTCAACAATATTGGCGACCCCATTTTTGTAAAGGATGATGAAAGTAGATTATTACTGGTGAACGATGCTTTTTGTAGCATTTTTGATCTTTCAAGGCCAGATATATTGGGCAAGACGCTGGTTGAAGATGTATCACAGGAAGAAGGAGAAGAGTTTTTAAAAATAGATCGACAAGTCTTGGAATCAGGAAAGGAGATACTGAACGAGGAAAGCCTAACGGTCCGCGGTGGTGAAACCAAGATCATTTCCACCAAAAAAACCAGGTTTGTGGATGAAAAGGGGAAGAAATTTTTAATCGGAATCATCCGCGATATCACCGAACGAAAAAAAACGGAATTGGAATTAAAGTCCGCAAAAGAATATTCCGAAAACCTAATAGATTCCATGCACGAAGGGCTAGTGGTCTTTAATATGCATACCGAGATCACAGGAGTCAACCCCTCATTTTGTAAGATGTCCGGTTTTTCGGAAGAAGAATTGATTGGGCAACAATGTCCCTACCCTTTTTCCCCCCCGGAGATCGAGGATGAATCCAATTTGCGACACGAAAAAATTGAGAAGGGCGAAACGCTGGATAATTTTGAAACGATCTACATGCGCAAGGACGGAAGCCGTTTTAACGTTGATGTCATGATTTCCCTCTTGCGGAATGATGAGGACAGGATCATATCCTACTTTGCTACTGTTATTGACACAACGGCTCGGAAAAAAGCAGAGCAGGAACTAAAATTGGCCAAAGAGTTTACCGATAATCTTGTCATGTCCATGCAAGAAGGGCTGATCATTGTGAACCTGGAGGGTAAAATTATTTTGGTGAACGATTCCACGTGCAACATCCTAGGTTACGCAAGGGACGAGCTCATAGGGCTTACCTTGCCCTATCCCTTTGCCAAACCTGAGGATTTTCAGACCATTACCAAAACCAACCGGAAAGTGGCCGCAGGCGAAGCTCCTTCCTTTCAATTTGAATTTATAAGAAAAAATGGCGAAATGTTCCTCGCAACATTTTTGACAGGGAACATTACAAACGACAAAGGGGAAGTTATAGCCCTGTTCGGGACCATGAAGGATATTTCCGATGAGGTTAAGGCCAGGACTTTATTGGTGGAGAGTGCCCAGAAATCGACCAAAAAGAAAGATGTTATCCTAAAACTTGCAGGTCTGGTCGGAAAGGATTTTAAGGACTCTTTAAACCTGATCACCCAATTGGCCGCTGAAACCCTGAATGTGGAAAGGGTAAGCGTTTGGAAATTCAATGTAGAGGGAACGACCATTTCGTGTGAAAACCTTTATAGTCTAGGCAAAATGGAGCATTCCGAAGGAATGGTGATTTCCAAAATCGATAACCCCAAGTATTTTGAAGCCCTGGAGAAAAAACAGACCGTTTTGGTCAATAACATTCAAACGGATGACATTACCAAAATGTTCTTGAAAGATTATTTGGTGCCCAACAATATCAAGTCACTAATGGATGTATTTGTGAACAGTGCAGACGGTTATTATGGCATCATTTGTTTTGAACATGTGGGGAACGATAGCAGGGAGTGGAGTGCGGACGAACAGGAATTTGCCACCTCGATCGCCAATATTGTTTCCCTGATGGTAGAAAGTACTGAGCGTAAGATAGCGGAAGAAAAGCTCATCCGATCTAATGAAGAACTGGCGAATGCCAATTCCGAACTGAACGAACTCAGGACCAAACTGGAACTGGAGAACATTTATCTGAGAAACGAATTGGACCTGGTCTTCAATTTTGAGGAAATGGTCTATGGCAGTGCGGCTTTCAGCAATGTTCTTACCGAAGTGGAAAAAGTGGCCCCCACCAATGCAACAGTGTTGCTCTTGGGAGAATCCGGTACTGGAAAGGAGTTGTTGGCGAGGGCCATTCACAACATCGGTTCACGAAATACCAAACCGTTGATCAAGGTAAATTGCTCGGCCATTCCAAGGGAATTGATCGAGAGTGAATTATTTGGACATAAAAAGGGGTCGTTTACCGGTGCCGTAACGGATAAGGTGGGCAAATTTGAACTGGCAAACGGGGGTACCCTTTTTTTGGATGAAATAGGGGAATTACCCATAGATATGCAGCCAAAAATATTGCGGTTCCTGCAAGAAGGTGAAATAGAAGTGGTAGGTGGAACCGAAATAAAGAAAGTGGATGTGAGGGTCATTGCCGCCACCAATAGAAATCTAAAGGAAGAAATAGAAAAAAAACGGTTTAGGGAGGACCTTTACTTTAGGTTGAATGTTTTTCCGATCATGGTGCCCGCGCTTAGGGACAGAAAAGAAGACATTCCATTATTGGTGGAACACTTTGTGGACAAGTTCAACAAACACTATAATAAAAATATCAAATATGTTACCGACGCGGCTATGGACAAGCTGAAAAGCTACGATTGGCCGGGAAATATAAGGGAACTGGAAAACCTAATAGAGCGGGCATCCATTCTATCCAACGGGGAGACCCTTGTTATACCCGGTTTTGAGTCCGAAGCCCAAAAAGCCAAAATGCCCATCAAGGAAAAGAACATGTCACTCGAAACCATTCAAAGAAACCATATCATTGGGGTCTTGGAAAAATGCAACTGGAAAATTTCCGGACCCAATAGTGCCTCTGTCATCCTAGAGCTTAAACCCAGCACCTTGAGGGATAAGATGCTGAAACTGGGCATCCAAAAAAACGATTAAAAACACGGTATACCGTGAAAACGCTTCTTTATCAACCGCCAAAAACACGGTATACCGTGTAGCTTTCCAATTGATATAAAATTTAAAAACATTTATTTTATTGATATTCAGTTGTTTGCAAGTTTAATATTCAACTGAATCCCGTTTGGCACATCCATTGACTTCCAAATCCAAATAGAAATCATGGAAGACAAGATTGGTATGGAAGGGGTGTTGATTTGGTTGGATTCGAATATGGTCCATTGTCTTATCACTACGGATTTTGAGCATCAGGTTTTGGATAGAAAGACCTATTTGGCCCTTTTTGAAAAAATAAGGGTCGTATCCAAAGGTAAAAACCTTCCATTATTGATCCATTTGACCGATGTGGGGAGCTATAAGGCAAAACAACTGTTTGAATTTTTGTCACCGTCCTCATATGTCGATTGTTTTGCACCGTTCCGCATTTTTTTGGTCAAGTCCTTCTTTGTGAAGATGATGATGTCTATAAGCTGCATCACCAATGGGAATGCCTTTTGGGACACCATTTTTTACAACCGTAAGGAGGCTTTGGAATATTGTCAAAAAAGAGCAAGGGAATTTGAACTTGTACACTAAACCAAATACCATGGAAGAAATAAAGATTCAGGGCCATGCCAAATTCTGGATTGGGGAGGAAGGCATCCTTCATTGCAAACTCAGCAATTCGAACATGGATAAAAAACTCGATTATAAAACGGCTCAGTTATACTTGGAGGCCATCGAGACCCTGTCAAAAGGAAGGCCAATGCCCCTTCTTATAGACCTAAGGAGTACCAAGGGTACATTTTCCAGTGCCGCAGCCCAGTTGCTCGCAAAGAGTTTGGACAACATGCCCTCCGTGCTTTGTGAAGGGTATGTGGTGAGTACCCTTTCCGTAAAACTACTGGTTCAGGCATATAAGCGCATCTACAAAACAAAAATTCCTTTTGGCATATTCAATAATCTGAATAAGGCCACAGAGTATTGCTTATCACATAATAATTGAGCTATGGCAACCTTAAAATACTTATGGCCACATATGAACAAGTGGATGGAGGAAAGGATAAAAGGTATTCTGGAAACAAGTACCATTTATACCGTGATGGATTCCTATGGACGGATTGAATATGCCAATACAAGATTTTGTGAACTTTTAGGGAGCGATCTTGGCGAACTGGTGGGCAAGCCCAACCATTTTTTAAAATCAGAACCCCAAGACTCTATAAAATACCTCAAACTATGGCAGACCATTAAGCAAGGCAAAGAGTGGAAGGGAATCTTGGTGGGCAAATCCAAAAATGAAAATACCATTTGGTTAAGGACCAAGATCGTACCGATCAAAACCCACAATGAAAATTCATTCAAGTTTCTTTCCGTGCACGAGGATATCACCAACATAAAATCCAGGGTGGAGACCATAAAGAATGATACCGCCATGTACCATCATATTTATGAGTCGGTAAAAATTGGGATTGTGATCGTCACGGATCATAGGGGAACTATCATTAAATGGAACAAAGGGGCAGAAAGGGCATTTGGTTACCCTCCGTTCGATATTCTTGGCAAACCACTTTCCACCTTGATGGTCAAAAGATACAAAAGGGCAACGTTTACCGACTTTTTGGGATTGGTGCATCGATTGAAAAGACTCCGAAATCAAGAAATACTGGAACTGAACTGTATAGATAACAATGGCAAAGAGTTTCCTGTTGAATTTGTTCTGAGCAACTGGACCATCAAGGGTGAGGACTTTTATGGTTTCAAAATGCTGGATATTTCCAAAAGGATTGCGTTTGAGAACCGATTGAAGCAAAAAACCAAAGAACTGGAACTGTTCATGTACCGCTCTGCCCACGATCTAAATGCCCCGTTCTCATCTGCCCAAGGTTTGATCAACCTTATGAAGGATGAGAAGACCGTTGAAGGGATGCAGGTCTACATAGAAATGCTTGAAAGAACCATTGGTCATGCCAAGGTACTATCAAAAGGACTGGCAAATGCATCCTTGTTGTCTTCCCATGCCCATGATTCAAAAGAAATAGATTTTGCAAAAATCATTCAGGGCGTATTGCAATTGCTGAAGGAGGAGGAGAATTTTGAAAGTATCCAATTCAAGATAGGGATACAGGATTCCATAAGTTTTGTTTCGTGCCCAGATCTTATCTCTACGGTTTTTCAAAACCTCATACAGAATGCCATAAAATATGTGATAAAGCCCAATGATGGGCATACCCCTATGGTCAAGATCGAGATTCGTTCCGAAGAAAATGAATTGTTGGTACAGGTGAGTGACAACGGAAAGGGCATAAAGAAAGAAAACATGGACAGGGTATTTGAACTGTACTATAGGGCAGAGGTGGAGAACACGCCTGGGACCCGTGGTCTGGGACTGTACATTGTTAAAAAGATTGTTGAAGACCTGAACGGTACCATAAAGGTGGAGAGCAAGGTGAACAAGGGGACCAGTTTTACCGTGAGGTTCCCGAACAAGAAGTGAACAAAAAATATATGAGAGTAAATTTTATGCTGGTCGATGATAACGAGATAGATCTTTTCGTCAATCAGAAATACATCGAGAAGATAGTAGAAGATGCGGAAATAATAACCTTTATAAGGGCAAAAAAGGCCATTGAATATTTAGAATCCATGGGACAACGCTCCAATGCCGATTTCAAGTTTATTCCAGATATCATTTTGCTCGATATCAACATGCCCGAGATGAACGGATTTGAATTTCTCGACGAGTTTAGTGGCTTGGACAGCGAGGTGTTGCGGGACATAAGGATCTATCTGTTGTCATCCTCCACCAATATCAAAGATGTCATGGATGCGGATAGGCATAAGGCTTGCAGCGGGTTTATAACCAAACCCTTGACAGGTGAAAGGGTTCAACAGATGATAAATGACGTCTCTACCAAAATAGTACAAAAATGAAATGTAGAAAACTTTGTGGGCAAATGACACCGATTGATGTTTTTCTGTCGATGCTACTTATCGTAATGTGGGCCTATTTTATTATTTGGGAGTTGGACATCAGCGGATTGGATGGGGCAGTAAGAAAAAAACTTGTTCGGTTTGACTTGATCCTCATGCCCAGTTATATAATGGTGACGCTGGTGGTTGTCTGGATTGTGTGTATTAAAAAGCGAAAACGATAACAGGAAGTCTTGGCCATGAAATGTATTGAATTGAACAGCGTAGGTGATTTTGATCGGTGGGATCAAGCCAAATTGGATGAGTTAAGGAATTTGGGAAAGAACCAGTCCGGACCGGACAATGTCATTTATCAAAATCAATCCTATAAACTTAGCTTTTTTGGGCTTGAACCATATGAAAGACTACCTTTTAGGATCATGAGAAACAGTTTTGATCTCATATGTCTGTCAGGAGGGTTGGCCATTTCCAGTTTCTCCAATGGGGGAATATCCCTGATCATGTATGACAAAGGGGAGCATGTACACCATACTTTGGGGACCAAGGAATATATCCATGATGTTCAGAACATTGGTAGAAAACCCTTGGTCATGGCAATAATAGAATATAGTGCGGACCAGGAGTTGGTAGAGATATAGGCTCATGGTACTACCGATCAAGACCAAAAAAACCAGATACTTGTCAATCTTTGGTACTGGTAAAGGCAAGGTGCTATTTAAAAGATATTTACACCATTTTGCTTGGGGATTGTCCAGACTTTACTGATTAAGTCAATAGAATCATCGGCTTTAAACGAATGATCGGGCAAACACCCACTCAGTTCTTTACCGGTCACTGCAAACTATCAAAAACCCCGGTAAGGATCTCGGTCAATTTATCCTCATAAACAGGTTTTACCACATATCCGGTGAGTTCCTCAAACTCCTGTGCCCGTTTTAGGTCGTTGGAATCGTTGGAGGAGGTGACCATAAAAAGGTTCACATGTTCATTGGGCAACTGAGGCTTCAGTTTTTTGAACTCGGCCAAAAAGCCCCACCCATCCAAAAAAGTATGTTGGAAATCTTTTTTTTCGAAAATGCCCCTTTTGGGAGAAATGCTTGCTCCTAATATGTTTCAGTACCTTGATCCATCGGCATAATATATAATTCCTTAATATTGATTAAGTGGTAAATGATAGCAAAACATTATTTTTGAAGGAATACTATTTATGCTGTAAGAAAATATGATTGCCAAGCCAAACCCAGAGAAAAACCTTTTCGTTCTTTTTTATCTTAATTCCATTTATCCACTCGGGTCCGGGATAAAATCCTATCTATCCGGAAAAATAAAGAGCTGTTCCTTTGCCAAGAATGAGATGGTTAGTAATAAAGGCGAGGTATGCAATAGACTCTACTTTATCAAAACGGGTATGGTAAGAGGGTATTTTAAAAGTGACTCTGCCGAAATTACCACATGGATCGATAGTGAGAATGAAGTGTTTACTTCCATTACCGGTTTTTTTAGGAACGAGCCTACCAAAGAGTACATTCAAAGTCTAGAAGAAACCCACTGCGATTATTTGGAGTACGAGGACTACAAGTACTGTCTCAACAATTTTGCCGAAATGCGGCAGATCAACAGGATATTACTTGAGGAGTACTATATGCTGGCAGAACATAGGGTGTATTTGGCAAGAATCCCCAATGCAGGAAACCGCTTGAATTTTTTTATTGAAAACCTCAACCCACACATCATCAATAGAATACCAAAAAAATATTTGGCTTCTTACCTGGCTATGAGGCCAGAGACCTTATCTCGGTTATTGAAAGAAAAGAAAATTATAGCATAAGATCTATCTGTTTCCAAAACGGTTGGTACTAAAATAATTTGTCCTGCTGATATCCGTACTGCACTGATTGATATGGATATATTGGAAGAATATCCTTCTTTTTTGTAAGAAAATAACCTAAAATTGATTTTTGTCAATTCTCCGAAAGATTTCTTGAAATAAGACGCATATGCCCCCGTTTCTTAAACAACGAATAGGAAAAGAACTACATTTTATTTTTTATAAAGTAGGAGAAGTTCCATCCAAGTAAAAAAGAAACAATTAAAAGATTCCCTTGTCATGAAAGAAATCTACTAAACACTCCCGAGTAAACTATCACAGGCTTATTGAACGGATTCCTGGTCAGAAATGACGTTTTGGGCATCCATGAAAATTGCTGCCCATTGGGCGGCCTGACCGTTCCATGCCTTTTTTGGGCTGAAGGAAAATGCAAAAGCAAATCACTTTTTAACCAATAAATAAAAATCAACAAAACAATGAAAAATCAAGTTAACAGGAAATCTTCATCCTTTTTTTTGATGCTGATCATCCTATTTGTTACCAGAACTATGGCGCAATCCAATGAATTGGTTGTCATCGATTCCAACTATTCCCAAAAACAACAAGTACTCGATCGTTTGGCATCGGGGATACCTGTTTTTGAAGTTGATGCGTCCAAAAATCCTTGGGAGTCCATTAGGGAATATTTGGAACGGAACCGTGAGGTGCTGACCCTTCATTTATTTGCCAATTCGGGCCATGGATCCTTGGAACTTTCCAATATATCTTATGATTCTGCCAAGGTGGATGAAGAGTTCGAACTTTCCATGTTGGAGGGGCTATACCAAGGAACAAACATTCAACTCCTTATTTATGATTGTACACTGGGTTCGGACATTGAAGGCCTTTCATTGATCCAAAAAATAAGTGAGAAATCCTATTTCAACATAGCCGTGCCTACAAACTGCAGCTCGGTTTTTAGTACCGACGTGGACTTTGATCATACCACAATGAACCAACCAGTCAATAATTCAATATTTAAATAGAGCTACCAGCCATGAAACAAACCATAACAAATACCTTATCATTCTTTTTGTTATTTCTTCTGTTTGGAGCCGTAAAGGCCCAAACCGTGGATATGACCGTAAAACAGGGACCCAATGTGGATGTCATGGTAACTGTTGGTTCGGCCAATGTGGATCTTTCCACGTTTGAGGCCGATCTTGAACAGGCCATGCACCTTAAGGGAATTCCTTTGGGAAAACTCCGTGTGGAAGCTTTTCAAAGAAGCTCCATTTCTTCCGATCAAGCCGATGCCAGCGATATTTTCAATAGCTGGAACATTATGGATTTTAATGGAGCCGAACCCCCAAATGCCCATAACTACTTAGGCAGTGCTGGTGGCGGTGCTTATTCAGGTCCTTACTTTTCCTTTGATTCAGGAACAAACCAGATCCTGGCAGATCCAGTGGCTCGAAATTCGGGCAACTATGGCGTGGCCATGTACGATCCAACAGGAGATGTTTCCGATGGGACCATTTCCGCAACCTTCGGACTTTCAGGGGCACCCTACACACATGCAGAAGTTGGTTTCATTTTCAAGAAAGTGGACAACAACAATTTTTACGCCTACATTATCGATAACCATACGGCGTGCGGTAACCTTATGAACTATGCGCCAGGGGATGGGTATCCTGCAGAGGCGATCCTTAAACGGGAAAATGGGGTGACCACCATTTTGGCAGTGAACACCAATAGTGGTAGAACCGGTACGGCAACTTACGGTTGGGATGAAAATAGGGCTGATATGTTCTCCGCATTCTATAACGGACAGCAGATTGATTTTAAAATAGAAATGTCGGGTAATGATATCAAGATTTCTCGACGGGGAGGTGGAGGCAATGCCGGCACCGATTGGATCGAAGCTTTTGATATAACGGATACAACCTTTTCTTCCGGAAGTTATGGCTTTTATGTACACGAACAGCAAAATGCCTATTTCAAGGATATCAACATAGAAAAACTGGAGCTGCGTGCCTTTAAGGATGTTTTGCGCGAACCGCAATGGAGAAACAGTGCGTTGAGATTCAACGTAAACCTGGACGATATAGAGGTAGCTGATTTTGATGTGGATACCGATCTTTCCGAAATCTTGATGCGAACCATCAATGAGGATATCCATTACATCGGCTGGGGAACCAATGCCAATGAGACACAGTTTGAACGGTTTATTACCCAAAACAACAGTCAAGGAACCTTTATTAACAGGGATGCTGGTAGTTGGTCCACTTGGATAGACGATATGGCCCAATACATTTACGAACAATATCAATTTGGTACAGTGAGTGCCGGGGAGTTCTTTATTGCGGGTACTTCTGTAGAGATCGATGTGGATCCAGCACAGTTGAAGAACAATACGGCAAATGCAAGTTACCCAAGCGGACGCTGGAAGATCACCCATGACGAGACTTATTTTCAGAACAACACGGGGCGTGTTTCTTGGAGCGGACTCTACTTGGAAGATGTGCCCGAGTATTATGAAAAGCCTGGTAAGTATACCTTCACTTTTGAAGAAATGCCCACGGCACCAACTACCTTGTATTTCCATCGTAGGCCAGTGGCAAGTTTCACTTATAGCAGTGCCACAGGTTTTATCAACAATACCTCCTACGATTTGGATGGTGGTTCCAATAATGGGATTAACCAATCCGAATGGAAATGGAAAGCTGTTGACGCTGCTTCCACCAACGATTGGGTTGATGGCCAATTTGATAAGAACGCTGTTTCCGATGGTCAATATTTAGTAATGCTAAGGGTCCAGGATCATCAGGGTACCTGGAGTAGTCCTACCAGTATCTATGTAGAAAAGACATCAGGTGCTGGTGGCAGTACCGACCTGCCCATTGCCCAGTTCAACATACAACCGGATTTGATCAATACCTATACCGGGAACATGACCATTGCCATTGAGGACAACTCGGTTGATCCTTATGGAAGAACCTTGTCCACCCAAGAATGGATCGTGACTCAACGAACTTATGATGGTGACGGTGACCCAACAGATACCCAGATTTACAACGCTTCGACCCCGATGACTGATTTCTCGGCATATAATAACCTATCCGCGGATTATATCATCAGTTTGCGTACCCAGACTGATACAGGGGTTTGGTCAGAACCGTTCTACCGAACGCTTACCATTGTTGATGATAATACCTTGCCGACCATTACGGCAAATCCATCCAGCGGAAACTTGGATACCAATACCGATATCCAACTGGTTTTTCAGGATGAGAATGGAGGTAGTGGTTTTGATGTACAGCGTTTTGCAAAAGTGCAAAGTGCCACGCCGCCGGCAACGGACAATGCGGCTTGGACCTCATGGAGCAATAGCCAATCCAAAACGACTTCATTCAATTCTGGAGGTTCAGGATGGTATATCCACGCTGAGGTCATGGACAATGCAGGTAATGTGGGTACGGCCACTTTTGGACCTTATGATATTACCTTGGTGGTAAGCGCCGATGACGACTTGGCCATTTTGGATGAAGATACAGTATCGGACCCCATTGATGTACTCTACAACGACGTGTACGATACCGGTGTTACCCCAACAGTGACCATCACGGTACAAGGAACCAAGGGGACTGCCGTGGTCAACGGAAGCAATCAAGTAGTATATACTCCCGACTCCAACAAAAATGGCACCGATACTGTCACTTATGAACTGGACGATCAAGGCCAAAAGGTAACGGCCAACATCACGCTTTCCATTCTTCCTGCGGATGATGCCCCCGTGGCAAATGCGGATAGCTTCAATTTGGATGAAAACGCAACGTTGAACGAGGATGTTTCCACCAATGATGTTGAGATTGATGGGGATGATTTGGTATACCACATTATTACGAACCCATCTCATGCCGCATCGTTTACGTTTAATGCTGATGGTACTTTTTCCTATGAGCATGATGGTGACGAGTCAGGAACGGACAGTTTCACCTATAATTTTGAGGATGCCGTTTCCTTCTCTGGAACCGTAACGGTTTCCTTTAGTATCAACAATGTGAATGATGCGCCTCAGGGAGGTAATATTACTTTGGATGTGATTCAAGATATAGGATATGGCTTTGCTGTAAGCGATTTCACTTTTGCTGATGATGACCCCAGTGATGCATTTAACGGAATCCAGATTATTTCGCTTCCCTCCAAAGGAACATTGACATATAATGGTAACCCCGTATCGGTCAATGATATGATTGATGATGTGACCTTATTGGTATATACCACGGAAAGTGGCGAATTTGGGGAAAGCTACACTTCCTTTTCATTTAAAGTGAAAGATGGGGACGATGCATTGAGCAGCACTACCTATAGTGCAAATATTACAGCGGCCCAAGATACCGATGGTGATGGAATCCCGGATGATTCTGACGACGATGATGATAATGACGGTACTTTGGACATCAATGACGATTTCCCAAAAGACCCCACCGAGGATACCGATACCGATGGTGACGGGACTGGTGACAATGCCGATGATGACGATGACAATGACGGCACTCCGGATAACGAGGATGCCTTCCCGCTAGATGATTCGGAGGATACCGACACCGATGGGGACGGGACTGGCGATAATGCCGATGACGACGATGACAATGACGGCACTCCGGATAACGAGGATGCCTTCCCGCTAGATGATTCGGAGGATACCGACACCGATGGGGACGGGACTGGTGACAACGCCGATGACGACGATGACAATGACGGCACTCCGGATAACGAGGATGCCTTCCCGTTAGATGATTCGGAGGATACCGACACGGATGGAGACGGAACCGGGGACAATGCCGATGACGACGATGACAATGACGGCACTCCGGATAACGAGGATGCCTTCCCGCTAGATGATTCGGAGGATACCGATACCGATGGGGACGGAACTGGCGATAACGCCGATGACGACGATGACAATGACGGCACTCCGGATAACGAGGATGCCTTCCCGCTAGATGATTCGGAGGATACCGATACCGATGGTGACGGCACTGGTGACAACGCCGATGACGACGATGACAATGACGGCACTCCGGATAATGAGGATGCCTTCCCGCTAGATGATTCGGAGGATTCCGACACGGATGGTGACGGTACTGGGGACAATGCGGACAACGATGCCGATAACGATGGGGTGCCCGATGATGAGGATGCCTTTCCAACGGACCCCAATGAAAGTGCCGATGTTGATGGTGACGGAATTGGTGACAACGCCGATAATGATGATGATAATGATGGAGTGGAAGACGTGGACAATGATGGTGATGGTCTTGGAGATAATGTGGACAACGATGACGACAACGATGGCATACCTGACAACGAAGATGCCTTTCCAACAGATGCAGGAGAGGATACCGATACGGACGGTGACGGCATAGGGAACAATGCAGATGATGATGATGATGGCGACGGTTACTCCGATGAAGTGGAACTGGACGAGGGCACGGACCCGACGGATGCTTCAAGTACTCCTGTCGATACGGACGGTGATGGTATACCCGATAGTTTGGATGACGATGATGACAATGATGGGGTTGCGGACAGGGACGATGCATTCCCAACCAGCGAGGAGCCTTCTTTGGTGCCGGCCCAGGCCTTCACGCCCAACGGGGATGGCAACAACGATACTTGGATTATTCCGGGGATCGATAATTACCCTAACAACGTGGTGAAAGTGTACAACCGATGGGGGCATGAGGTGTTCGCCACCAGATCGTACCGCAACGATTGGGGAGGATTCTACAAAAGCAGGAATGAAAAGCTCCCTGCAGGATCTTATCTGTACATCATCGACCTGGGCAATGGTAGTGCACCGTTACAGGGCTGGATCTTCATCAACTATTAAAAACCAACACAACAAAAACCTATCAAGATCATGAATACAATATATAGAATCACAATACTGGCCATGGCATTGGTACTTTCGGTATCGGCAAAGGCACAACAGGACCCGAACTATACCTTTTATAGGTATAACATGAACATCTACAACCCCGCCTTTGCTGGCAGCTCGGAGGGGGCGGAGCTCTCGTTGGGCATCAGGAGTCAGTGGGCCGGGGTGGAAGGCGCCCCGGAGAGCCAGAGTGCCATATTCGGGATGCCCGTGGGCAGGAAACTGGGGCTTGGGGTTTCCATCCTGAACGACAAAACCTTTATCGAAAGGCAGACTTGGGTGGCCATCGATGTGTCCTACCACATACAGTTGGATGAGGATCACACATTGTACTTTGGTATTAAGGGGAGTGCGAACTCCTATGATGCCAATACCGATGGACTGATTACCTACGGAGTGGGGCAAGATGGAGCACTTGTAGGCTACGAGAGCCGTTTCACCCCCAATGTAGGAGCAGGGGCGTTCCTGAAGCACGACAGGTACTTCGTGTCGTTGTCTGCACCGAAATTGTTGACCCCCGACCGCTTGCAGGAACGGGACGGCAATGCCTATTTGGGCGTGGACCGCATGCACGCTTACCTGAGCGGTGGGTACACTTTTCTCCTCGGCAAGACCCTAGATTTGAAGACCATGGGAATGTTCCGCTATGTGGACGCCTCACCGGTGTCGGTGGAACTAACCAGCCTCTTGGATTTCGGGGAGCGGTTCGAGTTTGGTGCCTCTTACCGTTTCGAGGAAAGTGTCAGTGGATTGGTGCTTTTCAAGATCAGCAATGGCCTGAACATAGGGTATGCCTATGAAACGGCATTGCAGAGTCCCATTGACGGGCTGGACAACAATACCCACGAGTTGTTCATGAGGATGAGTCTGTAGTATTTTTAGAATTCGATGGTTAAAACATATAATTTTTTGGTTAAAGCCCCTTATTTGAGGGGCTTTCCCTTATCTATTATTATGGTTAAGGCTTTAAACGGTTTTTATGTACATCGTCCCGATTCATAATTTTTAAATGATACAGCCCGCCAAATTCAAACAGAATCCAATAAGGCAATCAATTGTAAATTTTAGGGTTTAAGCATATTTTTTTTATGTGATAATATGCTATCATATACTACATTCCAAACAAGAAATTTAAGATTGGCAGTCCACGGGCTGCTGGTTTTAAGTCATTTATAAGCGTTGTCCAAGCGTAGTCGGTCAAGTAAAAGGATAGGTGTCCGCATTATAAGGGTCTTATAATTTGTTTCTCATTTTTCAATCGGGGGTTTCAAGTTTTAAATGCAATGGCTATAGGGATAATGCTTATTTTAGTTATCCGATACATGGGAAGAATCCTTTATTTCGAATATAATCCGTCAACTAATTTTTTAAAAATTCGACCATGAAGATTTCAGGATGGCTGTTCTTGCCGTTGTGCATTGTATTTGTGCATTGCAAACCCAATAATGGTAAAAAAGAATCCGCAACGGACTCAGAAATCCAAACTTCGGAGAGTAGGTCCTCTACCGTTTTTGATCCAACCGATCATCCTACACCAGAAGGAATGGTATGGATTCCAAGTGGGGAATTTATGCAAGGTGCCGTTTCTTCGGATAAAATGGCCATGGGACATGAAAAGCCCGCTCACCCGGTGTTCGTTGATGGATTTTATATGGATGTTCATGAGGTGACCAATGCCCAATTTGCTCAATTTGTAAAGGAAACCGCTTACGTGACGATTGCCGAGCGTGCAATAGATTGGGAAGAAATGAAAAAACAATTGCCCCAAGGAACACCCAAACCGCATGACTCCATTTTACAACCAGGATCTCTCATATTTAAAAAAACCAAGTCCACTGTACCCAACCTCTATGATTATTCACAGTGGTGGGAATGGAAAATCGGCGCAAGTTGGGAACACCCCAATGGACCAGAAAGTGATATAATGGGCAAGGAAAATAATCCTGTGATACATATTGCGTTGGAAGATGCATTGGCGTATTGCAAATGGGCGGGGAGAAGATTGCCTACTGAGGCCGAATGGGAATATGCGGCAAGGGCCGGAAAGAAGAACGACCTGTTTTTCTGGGGTAACGATGTGGGGCAACTCAGTAAACATGCCAATTCTTGGGAAGGGGAGTTCCCCGTGACCAACACCCAAGAGGACGGATTTGAGCGTCGTGCCCCAGTGATGAGTTATCCTCCAAACGATTTTGGCCTTTATGACATGGCAGGAAATGTTTGGGAATGGACCGATGACTGGTATAATACAAAGTATTATAAGCAGCTGGCGGACCAAAATGAAACGGCCCAAAATCCCAAAGGGGCATCCAAAGCCTTTAATCCATCCAATCCATATGCGGAAGAAAAGGTCATCAAAGGCGGTTCGTTCCTGTGCAGTGCCTCGTACTGTGCAAGTTATAGGATCAGTGCCCGAATGGGCACAAGTCCCGATTCTGGCATGGAACATTTGGGATTTAGAACCGTTTTGTCCCCTCCATCGGAATAAGATCCAAACACATTTTTTGTATGGTTGTACTGAATTTGATCTGATCAAATGTTCATTAAAAATCCGTTGAGGTTTTCTTTTCGACCCAGACCCAGTTTTTTTCGTAGCCTATAACGAGCCAACTCCACACCGCCGTTGGAAATGTTCATGACTTCCGCGATTTCCTTTGTGGACATGTTCATCAGTAAATAAGTGGAAAGATCGAGTTCCCTTGAAGAAATATCGGGATATTTTTCCTTGAGTCTTTTTAAAAAATCAAAGTGCACGTTCTTGATGTGTTTCTCCAGATCGTTCCAACTGTTGCCATTGATTTCCTTCATGATACTTTTCTTTAAAGTAGTCAATTGGGCCTTACTTTGATCGTTCATGGATTCCGTGTCCATTTCCTTCAACTTTTGAATGATCGTGTTCAATATTTTGTTCTTTTTCACCACTTGAAGGGAATTGTTGACCAATTCCTTGTCCTTGGCCAATATTTTGGTCTTTAATCTATCCCTGTTCAACTTTTGGATCTTCTTCTCCAATTTGTATTGTTCCAGACGTATTTTGGATTCTTTTTCCAGATAGATCCTACGTTGTTCAATGGTTTCGTAATACCTGTTCTTTCTTATTTTGGCCTTAATTTGAAGGCGTACTAAAAAAATGGCCAGGCAACCCAACAAAAAGTATCCGATATAGGCAATGATATGTCTGTACCATGGCGGACTAACGGTAAAGGTCAGGGTAGCAGGCTCGGATTCAAGACCATAACTGTTTTTTTCTTTCAACCACATGGTGTAGGTACCTTCCTTTAGGTTGGTATATTCCTTGATCGATTGTTTGGACCAAGGACTCCATTGCAGGTCAAAGGGTTCTAATTGATACGCATATTGAATGTTGTCCTGATTTTCAAAATCGGGGGAGGAGAAGGTGAATTTCACATTGTTTTTGGCATAGGGCAGTTCCAAGTTCGATTCTTTTAGTTGTGGATTACCCTGAACATAGGATTGATCGCCAAACGCGAAGGTCCGAATGAATACCTTGGGTTTGGAAATGTTCTCGCTGGAAAACTCGGAATTGTAATGTGCCAGGCCATTGATCATTCCAATAAAGATATTTTTGGGATCCAAGGTGTTCACGGATAGATAATTGAAAACAAAATTGCCCTTAAGGATAGAAAAAGGTTCCATAACATTGGAATAGCCACCACTTTCAGATTTCATCAAAACGCCCAACGATTCTGAGTTGTCATAGGAATACCAAAGATTTCCATACGTATCCTGCAATACGGAATTAATGGGAGGTATGTCTTGGAACAATCCACTTAGTGCGGTTTCTTCCTGAAAGGCATCAAAATTTTTGGAATATGTATAAAAATGGTTGTTGGCAACGAAATATAAGGTGTTGTTTATTTTTTGAAGGGTATGGATAGCATTCTCTTCAAGGGTTTGGAATTTGTTCTTGACCGTGAACGTATCAAATCCATCATTGAAGGCCAATTGATATAGCGTCTGATCCCGAAGAAGCCACAAATATCCTGATTCAAGTTCAAAATCCTTGGAACTGTTGTAAAATCCCTGTACCCTATTTTTAAAGTTGATACCACTCTTTGTTCGCTCAAAAATGGTAAACCCACCATAATTGGAACCAATAAAGAGATTAGGATGTTCGGGTATTGCTTTAAATCCAAAATACCCCGTATGGTCAAGGACCCGGTCCACTTTTCCATCTTTGATGATCAAGGCACCCTTGTTGTTGGCACAGATAAGTTCCCCTGAAATCACCTGAATATTCCATGATTGGGCAGTAGTTCCCTCTACCAATCTGAAAGTGTCATCAGTAAAAGTCCCTTGCAAGTAATGGTAAAAAACCCCTTGGTTGGTTGCCACATATAAAACTCCGTTGTGCGTAATGGAGGCATATACGGAACTTAAATTAAGACTGGAACTGAAATAGGTAAAAGGCGAATTGATGTTCAGATAGGAAATACCATTATCAAGACCCAGCCAAAGATTGTTGGTGTTGTCTATGAACGAATGGAGCACCGTGTTGTTCTTAAGCCCTTTCTTAAGGTCTACATGCTGAATGATCTCTCCTTTATTGTCACAAATAATGATTCCTCCCAAAACGGAGTTCAACGCAATGGCATTTTTATTGATCCTTACCCCACCTAGTGAGCTGTTCTTTTTTAAAAACTCATTTGCCTCTGTGTTCCAGGGCGACACATTTTGTCCATCATAAACAAAAAGTCCCGCTTCCAATGTGGCTATCAACAACTGATCGCGATCCATGGCAAACATGCCCCAAATTTCATATCCGTTGAGGACTGTGGTGCCAGGTAAAGGAACCAATTCCCCATTTTTGTATTCGGTGATGCCCTTGGTAATATCCTGAAAGTAGATTTTGTTGTCCACCTGATGTGAAAATTGAAATCTTCCTTCTACGGGCAATATAGAAATGGTTCCATTTTTAAAAACGTACCCAGCGGTAAAGGATTGGAATAGTACTTCTTGGTCAACAATGTGGATCCTCCAGATAAAGTCAGTTGAGCGGTATTTTTCATCAGGAACTTTCGGAATCAGTGAAACGTAATCCAGCATTCCCTTGTCATTGGATTCAAAATACCCGAATTCATTATACGCCCCAACGTAGATCCGTCCGGTAATGGAATCAAATTTCACCGATCGTATATTGGTGGAGTTGGGGATGGTGTAGGTGCGCCAGGTGGCACCATCAAACTGCAATAGGCCATTATTATTGGCGAAATACATATTGCCATTCGAATCCTGGTCAATATCCCAGTTTTGGGTTCCACTTTGGTATTCTGCCTTGGTAAAGTTTCTAATGTTGGGCAACCCATTTCCCTTTATCTGCGAATGGGTACCTGCTGTAGCGAACAAAAAAGCGATTGCCAGCAGCAATTTCAGCATGGAAGGAAAAGAAATTCCTGTGTATGAAAATGGAGGGTTCGTCATCCGAAAAAGCTTTCAAAATCCACATTTTACGGGGCGTTTGCCGGGATTTTCCTGCAAGTTATTCCATTGTTGTGTTTTTTACAAAATGTATATAGGAAAAAGTAAGTGTTATTAAAAATTAAATAATTGAAAAACAAGGTTTTAATTATTTTTTTGATGTGTTTTTGTAAATATTTTAATTGGATTTGATGTGTTTTTGTAGTGGGATGTAATTGTTGTATTGGTAAAATGATATCTAATATCGTTGTCAAATGCATAATATTTTAACAATAATTAACTTAAACTAACAAACGCATGAAGCTAACTAAGTCATTCGTACTATGCGCTTTATCTTTGATTTTTTCCGCGTATGTACAGGCCCAAAGCATAACGGTCCGTGGATTGGTTAAAGATGATGGGGGAATTCCCCTTCCTGGAGCATCGGTGGTGCTCAAAAATACCAATACCGGAGTTTCCACGGATTTTGATGGAAATTTTGAAATTTCTGCACCTACCGATGGTGTTTTGGTTTTCAGCTATATCGGGTATGTTCCCGTTGAAGAAGCCATAAACGGCAGAACCGAGATCAATGTAACCCTGGTTTCGGATGTAAATCTATTGGATGAGATTGTAGTGGTAGGGTATGGTACCCAAAAGAAAAGTGTGGTTACCGGTGCCATTTCAGGGGTAAAGGAAAGTGACCTTGAGGATTTGCCTATTACCCGTATCGAACAGTCTTTACAAGGTAGGGCCTCGGGTATTACCATAGCTGCCAATACCGGTCAGCCAGGAGCATCGTCCACCATCAGGGTTAGGGGTATAACCACCCTTAACAACAACGAACCACTTTGGGTTGTGGATGGGGTAATTGTAGATGCTGGGGGAATCGGTTACTTGAATCAGTCCGATATTGCTTCCATTGAAGTTTTGAAAGATGCGGCATCGGCGGCGATTTATGGATCTCGTGCTGCAGCCGGGGTTATTCTGGTAACGACCAAAAGCGGTAAATCTGGAAAACTGAGTGTCAATTATAGTGGATATACCGGTGTTTCTGGTCCTGCCAGAAAATTGGATCTGCTCAATGCCACTGAATATGCAAGCTTAAGGAACGAAGCTTCCGTTGCAGCCGGTGGAAGCATTCTTTTTGCTGATCCTGCTTCCTACGGTAAAGGAACCGATTGGCAAGAATTGATTTTCAATAAAAGTGCCAAACGTGAAAACCATGAATTGAGCATCAGTGGTGGTAATGAAAAGTCAACCTTCTACGCTTCATTTGGTTACTTGGATCAAGAAGGTATCGTGGTATCGGACATCTCCCATTATATCCGAAAGAACTTCCGTTTGAACTCAACCCACAAAATCAATGATTATTTAAGGTTTGGGCAAACATTTGGGTATTCCAACGAAAAGAATGCCGCTATTGATGGGAATACTTTCTACGGTGGACCGCTATCTTCTGCTGTCAACCTAGATCCTATAACTCCAGCTATAGAAACCGACCCAACCGCTTTAAGTGGGGTTCCTTATGTTGGGGATACTGGTGGACTTCGTTCCGATTTGATCTTGGCTCCAAACGGTTTTCCCTACGGTATTTCCACATTGGTAGGTCAGGAAATGACCAACCCATTGGCTTTCACCCAAACAAGATTGGGTAACCATAGCTGGTCCGATAATTTTGTAGGTAATGCTTATTTTGAAGTAGAACCCATCAAAAATTTAAGGGTTAGGAGTACTTTCGGTGGAAAATTGGCTTATTGGGGCGGACAATCGTTCAATCCTGTAGCTTTTTTAACTTCTTCATTCGTAACCTCCCAGAACAGTCTATCTAGAAATACCAATAAAGGTTTTGGCTGGAACATAGAAAATACTGCTTCCTATACCAAGGAAATCGGGGAGCATGATTTCACTGCTCTATTGGGACAGGGTGTTTATGTGGATAACATTACCGAAGGGCAATCCATTACCTACAACAATATTCCCGTGAACGATTATAAATTGGCATCCTTCAATTTTGATATCCCAACGGAACAGATCAATGCCAGCGCCTATACCGGTGTTATCCATAAAGTGACCTCTCTTTTTGCAAGATTGAACTACGCTTACATGGAAAAATATCTTTTTACCGGTATCGTGAGGCGTGATGGTTCCAGTCGATTTGGATCCAATAACAAATATGGCGTGTTCCCTTCCTTTTCTTTGGGATGGGTGGCCAATCGTGAGAACTTCTGGCCAGAGAACGATATTGTGAACCAATTGAAGATCCGTGGAAGCTACGGAGTTACCGGTAGCGATCAGATCGGGGATTTCAGATATCTATCAACCATAGGTGATGGAAGAAACTATGCCGTGGGTACAACCGGTTCGGTTACCATTGGTAATAGCCCTGATGCACCTGCCAACCCAGATTTGAAATGGGAAGAAACCAGTCAGACCAACGTAGGTTTCGATGCAACACTCTTCCAAGGGTTGAGCGTTACTTTTGATTGGTACCTCAAGAAAACTACTGGTATCTTAAGGGATGTTCCCCTTCCAGGTTATGTTGGAGCAACCGGTAGTCCTGCAGGTAATGTGGCCGACATGGAAAACAGGGGTATAGACCTTGGATTATCATACAACAAGGATTTTGGGGATTTAGGTTTCTCGATCAGTGGAAACATGTCCACCGTGGAGAATGAAGTAACATTCTTGGGTACAGGGGTCGACTTTTTATCTGGAGGCACCACGGTTCAGGCCAGTACGTTCCCAATCACCCGTACTCAAGTGGGGCAACCTGTAAACTCTTTCTACGGTTTTGTGACCCAAGGAATTTTCCAAAGTCAGGCTGAGGTGGAAGCGTATACCAATTCTGAAGGAGTAATGATGCAGCCCAATGCCAAACCAGGGGACTTTAGATGGAAAGATGTGGATGGCGATGGCGTCATTACCGATAGTGATCGTGATTTCTTGGGAAGTTCCATTCCAAAGGTCACTTTTGGTATCAACCTGAATTTGAACTATAAAAACTTTGATCTGTTGGTGTTTGCCCAAGGTGCGGCCGGTAACAAACTTTTCCAGGCACTTCGTAGATTGGATATCGGTAGTGCCAACTTCCAGACTTCCGCTTTGGGAAGATGGACAGGTGAAGGAACCTCAAATTCCTTCCCAAGGCTCACCACCAACGATACCAATAAAAACTTTACCAACCCTTCCGATTTCTATTTGGAAGACGGTGACTATTTGAGATTCAAGACCATTCAGTTTGGATATACCTTCCCACAAGATGTGATGAACAAAGTGGGCGTTACCAAATTGAGGTTGTACGTAACTGCAGAGAACCTGATCACCTTTACCAAATACACAGGCTTCGACCCAGAGATCGGTGGTGATGTATTCGGTATTGACAGGGGGTATTACCCACAGGCAAGAACAGGAATGTTGGGTGTTAATTTACAATTCTAAAAAAACGATTATGAAACTCGAAAACATAAAATATTTGGTTTTTGGTTTAGTACTTACATCCATCTCTTGCAGCAAGGAGTATTTGGATGTGGAACCAAAAGGAACGTATCTGGAGGAAAACTATTATAGTAACGAAACCCAGGCGTATTCAGGCTTGATCGCCGTTTATGACATCTTGGGTAAAGAGGCCAGGGGATTTGAGAACATGGTGACCATGATGAATGCGGGATCTGACGATCATTACGCAGGTGGTGGTGGACCTGATGATGGTGCAGGTATTCACGCTTTTTCAAATTACAGCATTACACCCTCAACCATCCCGACCAGCTTTTGGGACGATTATTTTCAAGGGATTTTTAGGGCCAATGTGTTGATTGCAAAATTGCCCGAAGTTCCCATGTCCGATGCTACACGGGATAGGTTTACAGCAGAGGCCAAGGCGCTTCGTGCCTACTTCTATTTTCAATTGGTACGCATGTTCGGTAACATTCCGTTGATTGTAGATCCACTTCCAACTGCAGAAATTTATAATGTGGAACAGTCCTCCAAAGAGGCGGTTTATGCCCAAATAGAGGCAGATTTGGAAGAAGCCAAACTGGATTTGCCAGATATGGTGAACGCTGCTACCGAAGCGGGTCGTTTCTCCAAAGGGGCCGCACAGGCTTTATTGGGAAAAGTATATCTGTACGATGGTAAAAATGCCCAAGCGGCTGCAGAACTTGCTGAGGTGAACGGTACCCCAGGTAGCACAAGCAAATATGGATACAGGCTTTTGGATGAATTTGCCGATCTATGGGATTTTGGGAACACTTTTAATTCGGAATCTATTTTAGAAACCACCAATACCAACCAAAGTAATGCGGATTGGGGCTTTTGGGGTTCTGGGGCCGATGAGGGGAACAGCATCAACATCATGGTGGGGCCACGAAGCTATGTGCGCAGTGCGGGTTCCACAGCACCTGATTATGCACCGGGATGGAGTTTCAATGTTTTTACCAATGACTTTTACAACGCTATCGTGGGTGACCCAAGGTTTGATGAGACCATTGCAAACTTGAAGGCTTTTGAGGAAGGTGGCGAGATCGAATACTTACATGGTGACCAGGATACAGGTTACTACTTGAACAAGTTCATGCCACTCAACAGTGATGCTACTACTGGTGGTGGGGTGAAGGAATTGAACTACCAACAACACGTGTACATGATCCGTTTGGCCGACACCTACCTTTTGGAAGCTGAGGCTTTAGGAGGTTCTGGAACAAGGGCCCAAGCATTATTGGATGCTGTAAGGGCCAGGGTAGGATTAACTTCCGTACCGGTTTCCAATCAGGCCATCTGGAACGAACGTCGATTGGAATTGGCCGGTGAGGGCCACAGATGGTTCGATTTGGTAAGGACAGGAAATGCCGCAACCGTATTGGCCGGCCGTGGATTTACGGCAGGAAAGAATGAAGTGTTGCCCATTCCATTAAAAGAATTGGAGAATACCAAATTGGTTCAAAACCCTAACTATTGATGAACAATAAAATAGCTGTCATGAGACTGAAATTTATAAAACACATAAATAAGTCGATCGTGTTTGGGATGCTGGGCATGGTTGTATTGGCTGGTTGTCAGCCAGAGGATTCCTTTGAGAACAATGGACTCACGGACCCCAATTTGGATGCTTCCTTCAGTATAACCGCCGTAAGTGGTTCTGCTAACCGATTTGTATTGGAAGCCCTTAATTCTAACTATGTCTCCTCAAAATGGGATGTTGGGGAAGGGGCTTATCAAGGAAAATCAACGGAAGAAATCTTTTTACCGGATGCTGGAACATATACCGTCACCCATACTGCAATTGGCAGGGGTGGGGAATCAAAAAGCACTTCCCAAGAATTGGTTGTGGAAGTGTCCGATCCTAATGCAGGTAATTTGGTTTTGGGAGGTAAGTTCGAGACCGATGAGGATATTGCGGAATGGACCATACTGACCATTAGTGCCTCTGGCGCAAGTTGGACTTTCGATTCGGGTGCGGCTACCGTTACTGCAAGCGATTGGAACCAACAGGGTCTTTTTCAGGCCATTGATGTACAAGGTGGCAAAAATTACGCCATCGATATGAATGTACGTGGTGATGGATCCGTGGACACTTGGTTTGAAGTATATCTTTCAACTACTGCTCCCACCCAGGGCAATGATTATTCCGCAGATGGCACCCGAATTGGGTTGAATACATGGGCAGGATGTGGAAATGCACCATTTAGCGGTAAGCTTTCACAGCTTACCTGTTCCGGAAGTGGCAATGTGGTCAGTTTTGACGAGGATGCCACCGTTTACCTGGTCATTAAATGTGGTGGGGCAAATGTAGGCGCCATAACCATTGATAATGTGGAACTTCGCGGAACCAATTAAAAATGAAAGTTAGTTAATTTAATTTTGAGTTAGATTTTGTTAAATGGCCCATGGTACAAGGCGACCATGGGCCATAAAAACCGTTGGACATAGTCCATACCACAGCTATGAAACTGACCCCCGTTTATATATTGAGTGCTTTTTGTTTTGTCTGTATTTCTTGTGAAAGAACACAAAGTACTGTAGCATCCAATGCAGAAGAAAAAGAACCTATACCGTTTACCGCAAAGGGAAAACAAGTAACGATTTACACTACTGCGGACAGTTCCAATCTTAGATTGACACCCTCGGAAGGCCCAACATTTTTAGATGCTGAACAACCCCTTGAAAGTGAAATATCCGTTTTTGTGGAACCGAGGAAAACATTTCAAACTATTTTGGGAATAGGAGGCGCCATTACCGATGCAAGTGCGGAAACATTCGCCAAGCTAGATCCAACGCATCAAGAGGAATTATTGAATGCCTATTACAGTCAGGATGAAGGATTGGGTTATACCCTGCTCAGGACCAACATCCATAGCTGCGATTTTAGCAGTGGAAGCTATACTTATATTGAGGAAGGGGATACCACTTTGACTACTTTTTCAATCGAGCATGATCAGGAGTACCGAATCCCGATGATCAAAAAAGCCATTGATAGGGCAGGAGGGTCTTTGGTTACCTATGTATCTCCATGGAGTCCGCCCGCATTTATGAAGAGCAATAACAACATGCTGCAAGGGGGTACTTTGTTGCCTGAATACTATCAAAACTGGGCCAATTACTTTGTAAAGTTCATTCAAGCTTATGAAGCGGAGAACATCCCTATATGGGGAATGACCGTTCAAAACGAACCCATGGCCAAACAAACTTGGGAGTCTTGTATTTACACTTCAGAAGCGGAACGCGACTTTGTGAAAAACTATTTAGGTCCCACTTTGGAAAAGAATGGGTTGACCGATAAAAACATTGTGGTTTGGGATCACAACCGTGATCTGATGAACCAAAGAGCAGATGTTGTTTTTGGGGACCCGGAGGCATCAAAATACATTTGGGGCATGGGATTCCATTGGTATGAGGATTGGTCTGGTGGAGATCAACAATACGAAAACGTAAGAAAGGTACAGGAAAGCTATCCATCTAAAAACCTGCTGTTCACTGAAGGTTGCAATGATCATTTTGATGCGGCGAAGTATCAGTTTTGGCCCAATGCGGAACGTTATGGCAAAAGCATGATCAATGATTTTAACAACGGCACCGTGGGTTGGACCGACTGGAACATCCTTCTGGATGAAAATGGAGGGCCCAACCATGTGGGTAATTTTTGCTTTGCCCCGATCCATGCGGATACACAGACCGGAGAGTTGATCTATACCCCTTCTTATTACTATATCGGCCATTTTTCAAAATTTGTGAGGCCAGAGGCAAAAAGAGTGGCTTCGGCGGTGAGTAGAAGTGCTCTTTTAAGTGCTTCCTTCCTAAATCCGGATGGTAAAATGGCCACTGTGGTCATGAACCAAACCGATGGTCCCATTCTTTATTACCTTTATGTGGATACCCAACGGACCCAAATTGAAATACCGGCACATGCCATTCAAACTATTGTCTACTAATAAATTAGAAAGAAATTGTTGTTGATGAATACAAAAAATATACTGATTGCCGCATCGCTGGCAATGGGACTGTTATTGGTACATTGTTCCTCCTCTTCGGATGATGGCACGGAAACCCCTAAACCCAATCCCCCAACTTCGGAAACGCCAACCGTAACTGGTTCGGTAGAGGTTTGGTTGACAAAATCGGATCAGAGTGTATTGTTGCAAAAACAGGCCAATGCATTGCCTTTTAGTACTACTTCCAATAATTATCCGAACATAGACGTGAATGGCTCCCTTTCGTATCAGACCATTGACGGTTTCGGGTTTACTTTGACAGGGGGTAGTGCTCAAGTCATCAATCAGTTAAGCGATAATGATCGTGGTGCGTTACTTCAGGAATTGTTCGGAAATGAAGCAAATGATATTTCCATTAGCTACTTGAGGATAAGCGTTGGTGCATCAGACCTTAATGATGAACCCTTCACTTATGATGATATGCCGACAGGTGAAACGGACGAATCCCTGACCAATTTCAGCATTGACCCGGACAGGGAAGGCGTCATTGCTGTGCTCAAAGAGATTTTACAGATTAATCCAGATATCAAGATCATGGGCTCCCCTTGGTCGGCACCCGTTTGGATGAAGGACAACGGCAGTTTTATCGGCGGTAGTCTTCAATCTCAGTATTATAGCGTTTATGCGCAATACTTTGTAAAATATATCCAAGCGATGGCTGCGGAAGGTATCACCGTTGATGCCATCACCATTCAAAATGAACCCTTGCACGACGGTAACAATCCCAGTATGTATATGACTGCGGAGCAGCAGGCCACCTTTATCAAGGATCACTTGGGACCGGCATTTGAGACAGCGAACATCAATACCAAAATCATCGTTTGGGACCATAACTGTGATAATCCACAATACCCGATTACGGTTCTCAGTGATTCCGATGCCAACCCCTATGTGGATGGTTCGGCATTTCACCTTTACAACGGGGATATCAGTGCCCTTTCTACGGTGCATAATTCATTCCCTGATAAAAACTTATACTTTACCGAGCAGTATACTTCTTCCAATGGTTCTTTTGATGGTGATTTAAAGTGGCATGTAAAAAATGTGATCATTGGGTCCATGCGTAACTGGAGCAAGAATGCCTTGGAATGGAATTTGGCCAATGATGAAGGGTTCGGTCCCCATACTGATGGCGGTTGTACCATTTGCAAGGGCGGATTGACCATAAGTTCTGGCGGGAACATTACTAGGAATGTGGGGTATTATATCGTGGCCCATGCGTCCAAATTTGTACCAGCAGGTTCTGTTCGGATTGCTTCCAATATTTCGGGAAATCTTCAAAACGCGGCATTTAAAACACCCGATGGTTCCTTTGTTCTTATTGTGGAAAACGATGGGAATGCCTTGGAAACCTTCAATATAAAATTTGGGAATAAATGGGCTTCCACCTCTTTGAGCGCAGGTGCCGTTGCTACCTATATCTGGGAAGAATAACGAAAGGAACACATGAAAAATCTTTTTTTAATTATCACTCTTGTCGTCAGTTCAACTGTTTTTGGCCAAAAGTTTTTACATACCGATGGACAGAAAATTGTGGATGCCGAAGGTAACAATGTCCTTTTAAGAGGGCTAGGTCTTGGTGGCTGGATGGTACAGGAGGGTTATATGTTGCAGACATCTGGTTTTGCCGGACCGCAGCATTCCATCAAACAGAAAATTGCAGAACTCATCGGGGAAGAAAACACGGAGGAGTTCTATGAGGCCTATTTGGCTAACGGGATTACCAAACGTGATATTGATTCGCTTAAAGCTTGGGGTTTCAATTCCGTTAGATTGCCCATGCACTATAATTTGTACACCCTGCCCATAGAGGAAGAAAAGGAAGGGGAGAACACCTGGTTGGAAAAAGGTTTTGCCATGACGGATGCACTTTTGGAATGGTGCGCTGCAAATGAAATGTATTTGATCTTGGATCTTCACGCCGCTCCGGGTGGACAAGGACATGATGCCAATATTTCAGATTATGACCCTGCAAAGCCTTCCCTTTGGGAAAGTGAAGCCAACCAACAGAAAATGATCGCCTTATGGGAAAAGATGGCCGAACGCTATAAAGATAGCCCTTGGATAGGTGCATATGACATCATCAATGAACCTAACTGGAACTTTGAAGGCGAAAATCCTAATGGTTGTGATGAAATGAACAATGTTCCCTTGCGCAAACTGATGGTGGATATTACGAACGCCATTAGAAAAGTGGACAAGGAGCACATCATCATTATTGAGGGCAATTGTTGGGGAAACAATTACAATGGCGTTTTTCCACTTTGGGATGATAACACGGTCATCAGTTTTCATAAATATTGGAACTACAATACCAAAGAATCCATTCAACAAATGTTGGATTATAGGGAAACCTACAATGCCCCAATTTGGTTGGGTGAGAGTGGTGAAAATTCCAATGTGTGGTTCAAGGAAGTCCTCACTTTGATGGAAACTCATAATATTGGTTGGGCGTTTTGGCCCATGAAAAAAGTGGATAATATTGCCGGTGTCACATCGGTAACCAAAACAAAGGATTACGAAACGCTTCTGGACTATTGGGAAAATGAAGGCGAAAAACCTTCTGTTGAATTTGCCAAAAATGCGTTGATGCAACTCGCGGAAAATTATAACATGGAGCATGTTACCGTAAAACCCGGTGTAGTCGATGCCATGTTCAGACAGGTCCAGAATGATGAGCCAAAGGCGTTTAAAAAACACGCGATTCCAGGACTTTTATATGCGACGGAGTACGATATGGGGACCAACGGGATTGCTTACCAAGATGCTGATTTTATAAACCTATGGGTGAGTACTGGGGAACGCAGCGCATGGAACAAGGGTAGAAAAATGCGCAATGACGGGGTGGACATCCAAGCATGTACCGATGGCAAAACAAACGGATTCGAGGTTTTTGATATCAACGATGGGGAATGGTTGCTCTTTACCGTTTCTGTTGAAAAAACGGGGACTTACAATGTAGAAATTCGTTATGCCAACTCCGGCGAAGCTGGATTGCTTTATTTGGAAAAAGACGGTAAAAAGGTTTCACAAAGCATCCCGCTGAATAAAATAGGGGATGAACCGGTTTATGGAACGGTAACACTCAAAAACATTTCCCTTGAGGTAGGTACCCATCAAATAAAAGTGGTTTTTGAAAAGGGAGGGTTTCAATTGAATTATCTGGATTTTGTAAAACAGGAAGATGTTGAATACAATCACTTCTAAAATGAATTGGGCCATTTTCAGCATTTTTGCGATGGTGATAATTTCATGTAGTGGTAGCAGCGATGGGGAAGAAAGTGGTGGCACTTCCATAGTTAAGCCCACTAATCTGACCATTGAAGCGGAAATTGTAGGGCAATCTGAAAGCAATCCCAACGGAGATGGAAGTGGTAGGGTCGATTTTACTTTTCAAGCTGACAATGCTACACTTTACAAAGTACTTGTTGAGGGTGAATTGGTAGAAACCACTTCCAATACCCTCACCCATACCTTTACGGACGAAGGTACCCATGGATACGATATTGCCGTATCTGCCTATAATCAAGGTCAGTTTGTGAGCAAGACCATCAACATTAATGTTTATGTAGAAGAATTGACTGGTCTGATTTGGTCGGATGAGTTTAATTCAGGTAGCTTGGATCTCACCAAATGGAACTTTGAAACAGGCACGGGCATCAATGGTAATTGGGGCACGGGGCAGTTAGATCGTGCTACCGAAAGACCTGATAATGTGAGTTTCCAGAATGATATCACCGATGCGGATGGTGGATGCTTGGTGATCACTACTCGTAAGGAGAATTACATCGATAGGGAATATACCAGCGGAAGGATCAATACCAGGAACAAAGGATTTTGGGGACCTGGTCACCGGATAGTGGCCCGGGTAAAGGCCCAAGATGTGAGGCATCAAGGACAAGGCTTTGCCTTTTGGATGATGCCCCAGGAAAAACCTGTTACCGTTGATGAAATCATGTGGCCCCAAGGTGGTGAAATTGACATCATGGAATATGTGGGTTCCATACCCTTTCACAATTTAGGTACCGTTCACTATGCTTGGGAATGGCAGAACAACCAATATCAGGACTGGAACCATGGTCATTTGGGCGGCTACTATTCCTATGAAACCTTGCAAACCCCGGACCCTGAAGAACCGGGATATGGTAACTTTCCTCCACCGGAAAATGACCCTAATGCCGGAAGTTCTGCATTTCACGAATATGGAATTGACTGGTATGAGGATCGGATTGAGTTTTTTGTGGATGATCAAGTATATCACATCCATTATTTGAATGATGGTGGCGGATTCACTGTGGATGGACAGGACCAAAAAACGGTCAGAACCTTGGACGGAAGAAGGGTAACGGTCTCCGAATATTCCAACCATTTTCAGGAATGGCATCCTTTTGAACACAAAATGTATGTAATCCTAAGCGCAGGGGTAGGCGGTAGTGATTATACCTATGGGGGTCCCATAGTTCCGGAGGCGGAATTCCCCTGTTCGGTTTATATTGATTGGGTCCGGGTGTACAAAATGTAGTACTTTTTTGAGCGACTCTTTAGGAAGCATTTGTGTCATCAAATGAGTATCGTTAATTGAAATGAGACAAGCATATCGTTGGTATTTCCCTGAAGCCATAATAAGGGATTGGTTGGCAACGTTTGCCCTAACAATTCAATTCTTTCCGTAAGAGCCATTGATCCTATGCCCTAAAGCGAATTGTAAAGGTAGTTCCCTCATTTAGTGTACTGTCCACTTCTATTTGACCACCATGTCTGCTTATTTGGCTATGCACCAAGTATAAACCAACTCCTTGACTGTCTTCATTATGATGGAATTTTTCGTTCAATTGAAAAATGCGGTGCCCTACTTTTTCCAGGTCCATTCCTAAGCCATTATCGGAGTAAGTCAGTCTTTTTTGTCCATCCCTCACTTCGCTGATTATAGAGATGTTGGGAGAAATGCCCGGTTTTGCATACTTGATGGAATTGGTGATGAGATTCAGAAAAATACTTTCCATGCAAGTACTGTTGAAGTGGATATTTTCCAAGCCCGTAAAGTTTAAATGGAATTTGGCATTTGCCTTTTGGGTCAATGTGCTGATTGAATTTTGCACTTTTAGGAAAATAGCATTGAAATTGATATCCTCAGTGTGATATTCCGAATGGTCGTTCTCCTTGAAGGATTCGATATAAGAATTCATGGTGGTCTTCAACCCTTCTGCAGAGAGTTTAATGAGACCCAGTATTTCCTTATTGTCCGCATCTTCAATTTTGGACATATCGATCAAATTGACCAAGGAAATCAAATTGTTTAAAGGAGATCTTAGGTCATGGGAGGTAGAATAGGTTTGTTGTTTGAGCTTTTCATTTACCTCGGAAAGTCGGCTTAATTGTGTTTTCCGTTCACTTTCAAGTTTTTTTGTATGGGTAATGTCCTTGGCAATGGCATAGATCAGTTGTTCCCTTTCCATGGGAATCGAGGTCCAATGCAGCCAAACAATTTCCCCCGATTTGCAAACATATCTGTTCTCAAAATTGATCAAGGGTACATTGTTCTTGAGACGTTCCCTATGTGCCGCCGTACGCTCCCTGTCTTCAGGATGAATAAATTCGGAGATCATTTTAGAACTCAGTTCCTCGTAGGAATACCCTAACAGTTCCATAAAGGCAGGGTTTATCTTTACAAAATGGCCATCATAATGGGCAATACATAGGCAATCCATGGATTGTTCAAAAAAGGGCTCTAGTTGGGGGTTCATAGAAGGTTGTTGGTTTTTAAACGGAAAAGGGAAAAAGATCTATCTCACAGGGATTTTCAGACCAAGGATTGAACGGTTTAGATATTTTAACGGATAAATTTAACTATTGGTACATTCAATTCAAAATAAGGTTGTTTTGGAAAAAGTATTTCTAGGGAACAATAAAACATATGTGTCGTTTCCCGCGACATATTCTTAGAATAAAGGTCACATCCATATAGGTCTTTTTTCTGTTAGGTTTCATTTGAAATAATAGGGTGTGATCAAATTCAGTAGCCTTTAAGGGGAAATTGGACAAAGGTTTTTTTACATTTAAAGGTCAAAATATAATGATGCAGATGGAAAACCAATTTGATGCCATTGTAATTGGATCGGGTATATCAGGAGGTTGGGCAGCCAAAGAGCTTTGCGAAAAAGGATTGAAAACCTTGGTACTGGAAAGGGGAAGGGATGTCAGGCACATAAAGGATTATCCCACCATGACCATGAATCCTTGGGATTTTGAACATAGGGGCAGGATGACCAAAGCGTTTTACCAAGAAAACCCATTGATTACAAAAGCAGCTGGCTATGGAGAGGACACGGCCCATTTTTTTATAAAGGATGCGGATCATCCCTATGTGCAGGAGAAACCGTTCGATTGGATCCGTGGTTATCAGGTGGGCGGAAAGTCCTTGATTTGGGGTCGGGCCTGCCAGCGTTGGAGCGAGTATGAGTTCAAGGCGCCCGAAAAATATGGTTATGGCATAGAGTGGCCTATTAATTACAATGATATTGCCCCGTGGTATTCCCACGTTGAAAAATTCATCGGCGTCTGTGGTAATAAGGATGGCATCGAAGCCATGCCGGATGGAGAATTTTTACCTCCATTCGAATTGAATTGTGTGGAAGAACATATGCAGGCCACACTCAAAGAGCACTTTCCAGGAAGATATTTGGTACAAGGGAGATGGGCCCATTTGAGCAAACCCGAACAAGTCCATTTAGATCAGGGCAGGGGAAAATGTCAGTGCAGGAACCTGTGCATGCGTGGTTGCCCGTTCGGTGGATATTTTAGTTCCAATTCATCCACATTGCCTTGGGCAGAAAAAACAGGAAACCTTACCATAAGACCATTCTCAGTGGTTCATTCCATTATATATGATGAAGCGTCAGGAAAAGCATCGGGAGTGAAGGTAATTGATACGAATACGAAGGAGGAGATAGTCTATAATGCCCGGATCATATTCGTAAATGCATCGGCACTAAACTCCAACCTGATTCTACTCAATTCAAAGTCGGAACGCTTCCCGAATGGTTTGGGCAATGACCATGATCTATTGGGAAGGTATGTCAGCTTCCATAATTATAGGGCAGGGGCCGGTGGAGCCATAAAAGGTTTTGAGGACCACTACTATTATGGTTCACGACCTTCGGAGTGCATCATAGCCAATTATCGCAATTTAAAGGAGCAGGATACTGATTTTGTGGGTGGATATACCATTTTTACCGGAGCTTATCGCAATAGGGCGGAGGAAGTGCCTGAAGATGCCCCTCAACTTGGGGCGGACTTCAAGCACAGACTAAGCAAGCCGGGGGATTGGCGAATCTATATGTACATGCAAGGAGAAACCATTCCGAAACCTTCGAATAGGGTATATCTAAGCGAAGACAAAACCGATGATTGGGGTATTCCTTTGTTGGTGACCGATGTGGGGTACGATGAGAATGATGAAAAAATGGTCGCCGATTTTCTGGAGGAAAGTCAGAAAATGCTTGAACAAATGGGTTGCGCCGACCTGTATTCCTATGATAGCAAACAGGCACCTGGTCTGGACATCCACGAAATGGGCGGTGTACGAATGGGCATAGATCCCAAAACCTCATTGTTGAACGAGTTCAACCAAATGCACCAGTGCAAGAATGTGTTTGTAACCGATGGAGCCTGCATGACCAGTACGGGCAATCAAAGCCCTTCCATTCTGTACATGGCACTCACGGCACGTGCGGCCAATTATGCCGCGGAACAGTTTAAAAATAACGTATTGTAATAAAGAAAACATCTGAATATGGACAAGAAAGTGGGCGTTGGATTAATCGGTTCACAATTTATTTCGAGTATACATGCCGATGCATTGAGTAGGGTGGCAGATGCGGAAATCATAGCCGTGATGTCCCCCACAAAAGGGAATGCCAAAAGTTTTGCGGAAAGGTTCCATATCCCCAATCATTTTACGGATTTGGATGAAATGCTCGCCATGCCCGGTATTGATATGGTGGTTATTGGCGCTCCCAATTACCTTCATTGCGAAATAACATTGAAGATAGCCAAGGCAGGCAAACATGTGGTCGTAGAAAAACCGTTGTGCATGAATTTGGAAGAAGCTGATTTAATGATCGAAGCCTGCAAACGGGCCAACGTAAAGCTCATGTATGCCGAGGAGTTGTGCTTTGCTCCAAAATATGTCCGTATGAAAGCCTTGTTGGATGAAGGGGCCTTGGGAAAACCAACACTTTTCAAACAATCGGAAAAACATGATGGTCCGCATGCCGATCACTTTTGGGATGTTGAACGATCAGGTGGCGGAGTGACTATGGATATGGGCTGCCACGCCATTCAATTTTTTAGATGGTTGCATCCAGGAAGGGCCATCAAATCGGTATATGCACAAATGATGACCAGTGTACACACCGATAAAACCAAAGGAGAGGACAATTCCATTGTAATCATGGAATTTGATGACGGTGTTGTGGGGATGATGGAAGAAAGTTGGACCAAGCTTGGAGGTATGGATGATAAGGCCGAAATTCATGGAACGGAGGGCGTGGCCTATGCCGATCTATTACAAGGCAACTCCATTCAAACCTATAGCACAAAGGGCGTTGGATATGCCGTGGAGAAAGCTGGAAATACCATTGGGTGGAGCTATACCATGTACGAGGAAAGCTGGAATTATGGTTTTCCCCAAGAGTTTGAACATTTTGTGGATTGTGTCAAAAATGACAAGCAACCTTTGGTGACGGGGGAAGATGGGAAGGCAGTTCTGGAGGTGATCTATGCAGCCTATGAATCGGCGGGCACGGGAAGAAAGGTGATGCTGCCTTTCAAACCCAATGTTGATAAACCCTATAAATTATGGAAGAAATAAGAAGTCCATCATAAGTTAAACGAATCAAAAATGGAAAGAAGAGAAGCGTTAAAACTAACCGCAACAGTTTTGGGAGGCAGTATCATTGGATCCCAATTATTTTTATCCAGCTGTGCTGCCCCGCCCAAGAAAAGGTCGGAATTGATCGTTGACACCGATGTGCCCTTACTTGATGAAATTGGTGAGACCATTCTACCTGATACCGATATATCGCCCGGGGCAAAGGCCGCCCATATTGGAAATTTCATGCAAACCATGGTCAATGACTGTTATGACCAAGAAGAGGCTGCTCTCTTTATTAATGGATTGGAAACCATAGAAGAGCAGTCCATCGAAGCATACGGTCATGGGTTTGTTGACCTTTCAAAGGAACAAAGACTGGAGCTTTTGACCAAGTTCGATCAAGAAGCACGACAACATAAACTATTGGAAAAACCACATTATTTTGGGATGATGAAAGAGTTGACCATTTGGGGATATTTTACTTCTAAACCGGGAGCAACCCAAGCCCTTCGGTATAATCCCGTTCCTGGTCGATATGAGGGCTGTATTCCCTATAACGGTGAAAAAGCTTGGGCATAATGAATATACAGGTCTTTGGGGATTATGAACAAATGAGTGCCTTTGCGGCCGATATTGTTCTTGGGGAACTGGAAAGGAAGAGAACCCTTAAAATCTGTGCCGCTACCGGTAATTCACCTACAGGAATGTATAGACTATTGGCTCAAGCCTACAAAGACCGACCTGAAATTTTCAATGGTCTACACATTCTAAAACTGGATGAATGGGGTGGACTTTCAGCGGATCATCCCGGTTCTTGTGAGTACTATCTACATCAACATCTTCTTGAACCCCTTAAGATTCCGAGTGGGAGATATATGGGATTCCGACCCAATCCCGAAAATCCCGAAGATGAATGTGAAAGGGTTCAGCATATTATGGAAAGCAGTGAACCTATCGACCTATGTATTTTAGGTTTGGGTAAAAATGGCCATATTGGTTTTAACGAACCTGCCGATATGCTACAACCCTTTTGTCATGTGGCCCA
This sequence comes from Allomuricauda sp. M10, assembly GCF_020782875.1. Taxonomy (GTDB): domain Bacteria; phylum Bacteroidota; class Bacteroidia; order Flavobacteriales; family Flavobacteriaceae; genus Flagellimonas. Next base: position 92,631 of record NZ_JAJGBN010000007.1, read on the forward strand.
ACTTTCCGAAGAATCAAAAAAACATGGTATGGTAGCGAATATGGACCAAAAACCGGAGTATGGGATGACCTTGGGGATGCAAAACATCCTCTCTGCCAAACGGATTCTCTTATTGATTTCTGGCACAGGAAAGGATAATGCCATTGCTATGCTGAAGAAGAAAATGATCACGCCGCAATTCCCGGTAACGTTTCTTTGGCTTCATCCCAAAGTGGATTGCTTGTTATTAAAAGGTTTGTCTTAAGGAATTACAAGAAAATAAGGAGATAATCGGTCACATTCCCGGTTTTATCACCGCAATTACCTGTTGGCTTAACGAAAGAACATGGTTTTGTGATTTACATGCCTGTCAGGGTATTCAGAAATGTTCTTATTTTACTATTTTGCCAAAAATAATCTTCCTGGATCCCAACTAGGAATTGCGGTTTACAATTCAACAAAGAATGTTGACCAGATGGAATACCTTGTTGTATGGAGAATTGACCTTCAAGAGCCCGGTTGGAGAACATTTAATTGCCGTGTCCAGGTTCCTTACATTTAGAATAGGATCAAACGAACTTTCAAAATTTTGGGTATTGAATAAAAGAGTAGCCTCGTCATTTTCCACATCTAGTTTAATTGCGATTTGTACCATCATTTTATTGGTATTGTCATCCTGCAGGGAAAAGGCAACGCCCCAAATCAGGATTGGTTTCTCACAGTGTATCAGCAACCATGTTTGGCGAGAGGCGATGAATGAGAACATGAAACTGGAAGCATTGTTGAATCCTTCGGTGAGTCTCAAAATTTACGAGGCACAGGAAAGTGTGGAAAAGCAAATTGAGGATATTGAGCAGATGATCCGCGAAAACATGGATGCCATCATCGTATCGCCCCTGCAACCAGAGAGCATTGTACCCGTTATTGAAAAGGCCTATGACAAAGGTATCCCCGTGATTCTCATAGATCGAAAGATAAATTCGCAAAAATATACCGCCTACATAGGAGCCGATAATTTTGAGGTGGGTCGCAATGCCGGGAACATTATATTGTCGTCCGGGGAAAAATCGATAAATGTGGTGGAGGTAAAGGCTACCGACCAAGCTTCACCGGGAGTGGAACGTAGCCAAGGCCTCCATCAGGTAATAGATCGCGCCCCAAATGTTAAACAGGTAGAGGTCATTGATCTGGCCGGGGATCAAATGGTGGAGTCCTTTTCACAAATTTTAGATACCGCCAAAGTAGATTTTGATTATGTATACGCGTTCAATGACGATACGGCCCATTTGCTCTGGCAAATGGCCAAAAGGAAAGGTCTTCAGGAACAGATCAAGTTTATCGGCACAGATGGGTTGAACGGCCCTGATGGAGGAATCGAATTGGTAAGAAACGGAGTTTTGCATGCCACCATTCTTTACCCAACAGGGGGATCCGAAGCCGTAAAACTGGCAATACGGATTCTGAACGGGGAAGATGTTCCAAAGAACAACATTTTAAACACCACGGTAATCGATAGGTTCAATGCAGATATCATGAAAGATCAATTTGATATCATAGACGAACAACATATCGATATAGAAAACCAGTTTGAAGTCATTGAAAAGCAAAAGGACCAATATTATTTTCAGAACAATCTCCTCAAGATTACCATTGTATCCTTGGCCATTATTTTAGGGTTGGCCCTGTATAGTATATATTCTGTGATCGCCATCAGAAAAAAGAACAGACAGCTTCAATTGACCAACGAGAAGATCATAGTACAAAGAAACCAGATAGAAAAAATTGCCAATGAGGTAAAGGAAAGCAATGAGGCCAAATTGAATTTTTTCACTGGACTTTCCCATGAGTTCAAAACACCGATTACACTAATTTTAAGTTCCATTGAATCGTTGAAAGAGGCATTTAAAAGCAAAGGACTTAAAATGGCATATGAATTTGAATTGATCCAAAACAATTCCAACAGGCTTTTACGATTGGTGAACAATTTATTGGACTTTAGAAAAGTAGAGGATCAGCGGTTCAATATACGGGCGTCAAAGACCAATTTGTACCTGTTTTCAAAAAAGATCTTCAATGATTTCAGGAAAGAGGCCAGTAAAAGGAACATCGATTTCAAGATTATCTGCAATGATGAAAAATTGGAAGTGTTCCTAGACAGGAACCTTATGGACAAGGTTTACTTTAACCTGCTCTCCAATGCTTTCAAGTTTACCCCGGACAACGGTAAGATCGAAATGGTGATCGAGGATAAAAAAGAATCCAATTTGGTTACCATTCTGTTTAGGGACAATGGTATCGGAATACCTAAAAATGAATTGGACCAAGTGTTCAAGCCCTTTTTCAAGGGATCAAACAACAGAAAGAACAGTTCGGGAATCGGGCTTCACCTAAGTAAATTGTTCGTGGAACTCCACATGGGTAAAATTGAGGTAAGATCGCTTCACGGCACTGAATTTAAGATAGAACTCTTTAAGGGCAAGACCCATTTCAACGAAGATCAGATCATTGATGAACCGGATGTGGTGGAAGCCAATATTATCGATTCAACCGAAGATCTTATTGATGACGAGTCATATCTAAGGGCCGAGCCAAGTACAGAAACCGATAAGCACACTTTACTTATTATAGAGGACAACAAGGAACTTGCCTCGTTTTTGGAGAAAAAATTGCGATTGGATTATGATATTCATGTTTCAGACGGTACGGATGCCGTGGAAATGGCTTTTGAAATGGTTCCGGACATTATCATATGTGATGTGAATCTCCCCAAACAGAACGGTTTCGAAATTTGTGATATACTCAAAAAAGACCTGCGCACCTCCCATGTTCCGGTGATTATGCTCACTGCTTTATCGGACAAGGATTCCTATTTGTTGGGTTTGAATTCGGGTGTGGACCTTTACTTGACAAAGCCTTTCAGTTATTCCATATTGATGCAGTCCATAAAATCCTTGTTGTACAATAGGGAAAAGTTGAGAATGTATTACACCAATAATATCTACAAGATAGAACAGACCACCTCTTTCGGGAATACGGAGCAGGAATTTGTAAAAGCGTTGAACAGTAATATTAAGGATAATTTGGACAGCCCGAATTTATCAGTGGAGCAATTGGCCGACAACCTGAATATTTCACGCTCACAATTGTACAGAAAGGTTAAGGCCATACTCGGGATCAGCATCAGTGATTACATCAACAACTTTAAATTGCAAAGGGCAAAGTCCATGTTGGAGACCACTTCACTTTCCGTTTCGGAGATTGCCTATTCCAACGGTTTTTCTTCCCCTAATTATTTTTCCACCGCATTCAAGCAAAAGTACGGCGAGTCTCCGGATTCCTATAGAAGGACATTTGGGAAAAAGTGATTTTAGCGCATTGCTTTTTATGATTTGCAAAATTTCAATATCGAAATTTTGAGAATCCATTATAAAATGGATTAACACCCCTTCACAGCTTATTTTTTATACATCAATTTTAAAGATGGGTGCAACAAAATTGAAGATGTTGCAATCACCATGTTTCCTAAAAAAGTGATTAACAATTTGAAATACAGTTGCTTATAACTATGCTGTATAATTGGTTTAAAACTGGAGGATATTGCAACATCAATGAAATACAAAGGCTTTAATTAAGGATACTTTAGCATTTATCTAAAATTTTTAAGCTTTTGAAAAAAATATGGTTGTGGTCTGTTGTGGCCGCCCTTGCAGGATTTCTTTTTGGATTTGATACCGTCGTCATTTCTGGCGCGGATAGAACGCTACAGGAAATTTGGGATTCTTCGGATATGTTCCATGGAGTGGTCGTAATGTCCATGGCTTTATGGGGAACTGTGCTGGGAGCAATATTTGGGGGTATTCCGACCGGTAAATGGGGAAGAAAAAAAACCTTGATGTTCATTGGGGTACTCTACACCATTTCCGCTATTGGTTCCGCCCTGGCCAATGATCCCATTACCTTTTCAGCATTCCGTTTTTTGGGAGGACTGGGAGTAGGAGCTTCTACCATTGCCGCACCCGCCTACATTACTGAAATATCACCTAAGGAAAACAGGGGAAAATTGGTGGCCATGTACCAGTTCAATATCGTATTCGGTATACTGGTGGCTTTTTTGTCCAATTATCTATTGAGTGGTATCGGCGAACAGGCTTGGCGTTGGATGATGGGGGTTGAGGCACTGCCGGCCATACTTTACACCTTGTTGACCTTCATCATTCCAGAAAGTCCAAGATGGCTATTGTCCAAAAACCAATCGGTACAGGCGGAAAACGTTTTAAGAATGATCGACCCCAACACCAATGTTTCGGAACAGATCCAAGCATGGGAAGAAGGGGAAATGTCTTCTTCTTCCAAGAATATATACCAAAGCCAGTTTAGGTTTCCCCTGGTTTTGGCCTTTTTGATCGCTTTCTTCAATCAATTTTCGGGCATCAATGCATTTCTCTATTATGCTCCGCGACTTTTTGAAGAGGCAGGCCTTGAGAACAGTACGGCACTGTTGAGCAGTATTGGCATTGGGGTTGTGAACATGCTGTTCACACTTTTAGGTCTGTTTTTGATCGATCGGTTGGGAAGAAAACGCCTTATGCTGATTGGTTCGGTTGGCTATCTGGTTTCACTCTCGCTGGCAGCATGTGCTTTTTTGTTGAAATGGGAAGGAACCATGGTTCCACCCTTTCTATTCCTGTTTATTGCATCACATGCCATTGGTCAGGGAACGGTGATCTGGGTGTTTATCTCCGAGATATTCCCAACCCAGGTGAGGGCTTCTGGCCAATCCTTTGGAAGTTCCGTCCATTGGATTCTTGCCGCCATAATCCCTTCCTTCATACCCAGCCTTTTTTCATCGATAGGCCCGGGTACGGTGTTCCTGTTCTTTGATGCCATGATGTTGTTGCAACTCCTTTTTGTGGTCCTTCTCATGCCAGAGACCAAGGGAAAATCCTTGGAAGCCATCACGGCATCTTTCAAAACAAAAAATATACCTGATAAAATATCTAAACCAGCTATAAAGTAAATCATATGAAAAACAAATTGACCCTTTTGGTAGTGGCTGTGGCCGTTGCGTTACAGAATTTTTCGTGCAAAAATGGGAAGACGGACACAGGGATGGCCAAAGAAGAAACCATCTCAACCCCTTTTTCGGAGGAGCAGGCATACCGTCCCTACTACCATTTTACCCCTAAAGTAGGATGGATGAACGATCCCAATGGAATGTTCTATTACAATGGGTACTATCATCTGTTTTATCAACATTATCCGAAGGACAACATATGGGGGCCAATGCACTGGGGGCATGCCATAAGTACGGATCTGGTACAGTGGAAACACTTGCCTATTGCCTTGTATCCGGACGATTTGGGATACATTTTTTCGGGTAGTGCCGTGGTAGATTATGATAATACCTCTGGCTTTGGAAAAGATGGGAAGATTCCTATCGTGGCCATGTACACCTACCACGATCCCAAAAAGGGAGATGCCGGACAATTGGATGCCCAAACACAGGCCATTGCCTATTCTCTGGATGAAGGAAATTCATGGACCAAATATGAAGAAAACCCTGTAATAGAAAACCCAGGAGTAAGGGACTTTAGGGATCCCAAGGTGCTATGGGACAATGAAAGGGAGCAGTGGGTGATGATATTGGCCGCCGATTTTGAGATGATGATCTACACTTCCAAAAACTTGAAAGATTGGACATTGACCGATCGGTTCGGAAAAGAGGATGGTAGCCATGAGGGTGTTTGGGAGTGCCCGGATTTATTCCCCATGCAGGTTGAAGGTTCAGATGATGTAAAATGGGTAATGCTGGCCAGTATTAGCGGTGGTGCCCCCAACGGCGGAAACGGCACTCAATATTTCATTGGCGATTTTGATGGAAAAGAGTTCACCATGGACAAGAATTTTGCCGAGGCCCTTGCCAAGAAGCATGACTTTTGGGTGGATTTTGGCAAGGACAACTATGCCGGGGTCACCTGGTCCAATATTCCAGCTGAGGATGGCCGTAAAATTTTTATCGGTTGGATCGTAGATGGCCATTATGCCAATAAAGTTCCGACCGCTGCATGGAGAAGCAGCCAAAGCCTACCTAGGACCATCAAATTGATTTCGGATAATGGGGTTCCAAGGATAACTTTTCAACCGGTAAAGGAAATCACGAATTATGTTGGCAAGAAGTACAAAAAGGATCAACTATCCGTTGGGGCCGGGCAAGAAACAGTCTTGAGCGATGCCGATTTTGATTTCACCAAGGCCCAAATCATCTATAGTGTTACTTCCCTGAAAAACAAGGGATATACGTTCAAACTATCCAACGATAAAGGAGAAGCATTGCTTTTTGGTTATGACAACGGCAAGGACCAATTTTTTGTGGATCGTAGAAAATCAGGAAAGGTTGATTTTCATGAGGAATTTGCCGAAAAGGTTTCGGTCGGCCCCCGATTGTCGCACAAAGAACAGCACAACGTAAATGTACTTTTAGACAAGACTTCCATAGAAATATTCTTTGATGATGGGGAAACTCCGATGACGGAAATTTTCTTCCCCACAACACCTTATTCAAAACTATCCGTCCTATCCGACAACGGGGATTTGGTTTTGGATCACATAGAAATACGCCAATTAAAATTTAACTAAAACAAACTATTATGAAATGTAAACTATTAGTATTGCTACTCTTGTGTTCTCCTTTGGCCATATGGGCCCAGGGGAGAATCACGGGTACCGTTACCTCGGCCGATGACAGTATGCCCTTGCCGGGAGCTTCGGTAGTCGTGGTGGGCACCACCAATGGTACCACTACGGATTTTGACGGAAATTATGTCCTGGAAGGGGTTTCGCCCAATGCTACCTTGATGTTCAGCTACATCGGTTTTGTTAGGGTAGAGATTCCAGTAAACGGAAAATCTACAGTCAATGTTTCTCTACAGGCAGATACCCAACAATTGGATGAGGTTGTCCTAACAGGGTATACCACCGAACGCAAGGTGGATCTTACTGGGGCAGTGACCGTTGTGGATACCGCCCCGATCGAAGGTCAGAGTTTAAGTTCCGGTAACCCCATGCAAGCATTGCAGGGAAGGGTGCCAGGGCTTTTTATCGAAAAATCAGGAGATCCAACCGGCCTGAACAACCGGATCCTGATTCGGGGGATCACTACTTTGGGAAACAACGATCCACTCTATGTGATTGATGGTGTACCCACCAAACGCCAAGAGGTTTTTGCCAGTCTTAACCCAGAGGCCATTGAATCCATACAAGTATTGAAAGATGCTTCTGCCTCTTCCATTTATGGATCCAGGGCGGCAAATGGGGTAATCATTGTTACCACAAAAGGTGGACAAAAAGGTGATCGCGTCGGAATTTCAATCAACTCCAATGTGTCCGTCTTGTCGGAAAGGCCACAACGATTTGATGTGTTGAATTCCGTTGAAAGAGGCAGAGTGCTTTGGCAGGCATCCGTAAACGATAATACAGATCCCAACGGGGGTTATGGGGAAATCTACAATTTTGACTGGAACGGCGATTTCAGCAATCCCGTGCTTAACAGTGTTACCCCGCAACCGTTTGTTGGTGGTAACCCCGATGTGCCTGTTGGGGATACGGATTGGCAGGATGAGACCTACGAAACCGGGTTTGCCTATAACAATGAGGTGACCCTTACTGCAGGTTCTGAAAAATCATCCTTGCTTATCAACTTTGGATATTTGAAGAATACAGGCATCCTGAAGTATACCAATTACGACAGGTATACGGCCAAAATAAACGGAAGTACAAACCTGTTCAACAATAAGTTGAAGATCGGTGTCAATACTCAATTTTCCACATCGGATGAAACCTTGGCTGCACGTGACGTAGGATTGGCAAGTACCCCTATATTGGCCATTATCATGGCACCCACTATTCCGGTTTTCGATTCAAATGGAAACTATGCCGGACCATTGGGTTCTGGTTATAATGACCGAAACAACCCAGTTTTGATGCAATATCTCAACCGTTGGGACAATGCAGAAAAAAATGTACTGTTCGGTAATGTGTTCGCTGATCTTAAAATATTGGATAATTTGAGCTTTAGGACCAGTCTTGGGCTTGATTTTAGTGATTATAAACAGAAGAATATCGAACCAAAGGTTTCCAACGGCTTTGTGAACAGGACCAACAACCGACTCATTTACAATACCAATAAGTTTACCAGCTTGGTCTTCTCGAATACCCTGAACTATGACTTGGAACTAGGTAATCACCGTTTCAATGTGTTGTTAGGGGTTGAATCAATCCAGAACGACTTGAGCACCTTGAATGCACAGGCGGATGATTTTGCGGTGGAACAGGAGTCCTATTTCGTGCTCAACGCAGCCACTGGAGCAAGGACTACATCAGGAACCACAACGGGAAGCCGCTTGTTGTCACAGTTCGGGAAACTAAACTATGCATTTTCAGATCGCTATTTGGCTTCTTTCACCTTGCGCCGCGATGGTTCTTCAAGATTCGGTGAGAACAACAGATATGGTATTTTTCCAGCAGCCACTGTGGGATGGCGTATCAATAATGAGCAATTCCTCAAAGACGTGGATTTCATCACCAATCTAAAATTACGTGCAGGTTATGGGGAAGTAGGTAACCAAGAAATCGGTGACCTGGCACGATTTGGTTTGTACGAGTCAAGATACGGACCCAACCTGAATGTTTTTCAACCTGGTTTCTGGGAAACTTACTATAATATCGGAACCGCTTACGACATCAACGGGAACAATACGGGCAACTTACCTTCAGGTTTTGTGTCCATCCAAGCACCTAACCCAGATTTGAAATGGGAGACCACAACAGAATGGAACTATGGAGTGGATTTTGGGTTCTTGGGCAACAAAATTATCGGCTCCTTCGATTTTTATACCAGGGAAACCAAAGACATTTTGACTACACCACCCATTGCTTCAGTAATAGGTGAGGGGCAGCAGCGAGTATTGAATGGTGCCACTACCGAAGCAAGAGGTTGGGAATTTGCCATAGGATATAATAATACATGGGATAATGGATTATCACTCAATGTTTCCACAAACTTTGCATCTTTTAAGGATGAAATCACCTATTTGCCCGAAGAAGTAAGGGCCGCATTTCCAGGCACCGCGGACAATTCCATTTTAGGACATTCGCAATTTTCCGTGTTTGGTTATAGGTCAGACGGTCTGTTCCAGAGCCAGGCCGAGGTTGATTCCAGCCCAGATCAGGTTGGGGCCCGGCCCGGTAGCATAAAGTTCAAGGATTTGAACAATAATGGGGTGATTGATGATGGCGATCGGGATTTTATTGGGGTTACACTGCCAGATTTGGAATACGGTATCCGCGTGGATATGGCATGGAAAAACTTCGATCTGTCCATTTTTGGTTCCGGTGTTATGGGAAGAATCGGTGCAGACGAAGCCTTGTTCAGGAACTTTTTTGCAAGCGGAGGGGCCAACGGTTCTCCTGGATTGCTTAATGCATGGACGCCAAACAACACAAATACAGAGGTGCCATCACTTTCCTTGGCCTTTAATGAAACACGTACTTCGGATTACCTGTTCAGGAACAATTCCTATTTCAAACTTAGGAGTTTACAGTTGGGATATAGCTTTCCAAAAGAGCTTATCAATTCGATTGCCGGCATGAGTAACCTTCGTGTGTATGCGCAGGGTGAAAACTTGTTTTGGCTCACTTCAAGTGAGTATGTGGGGGAAGATCCGGAAAGGACCGATGCAACAAGGATTCCGGTACCAACGATCCTTTCATTGGGTCTAAATATTAACTTTTAATCAATTGCCATGAAAAAACTTAAATATTTCATTTTATGTGGAACCGCATTGATGCTCTCCATCAATTGCTCAAACGACTTTTTGGAGTACGAGCCACAAGGGGTACTTTCAAATGATAACGTCGCTACTGCCGAAAATGCCGAATCCTTGGTCATTGCTGCATATGCCGGCATAGCCAATGATGAGATGATCGGGCCCCTTACGCACATGTGGGTCTATGGAAGCGTCCGGTCCGATGATGCCTATAAAGGCGGTGGAGGCCGAGGAGATTTGGACTGGGTGGATAAGTACGAACAGTATAACCTTACCATACCTGATATGGGGGATTTCTTTACCCCACGAACATGGACCGATTTTTACAAGGCCATCTCTAGGGCAAACTTTGCCCTATCCGTTATCAATGATATCCCGGATGCGGATTACCCGAACAAAACAAGGCGTCAAGCCGAACTTCGCTTTTTACGCGGACATTCACACTTCATGCTCAAGTTGTTGTTCAACAAGGTTCCATATATACCGGAAGGCTTGACCCAGGAGGAAATTGCCCAGATCGGCAATGATTTGCCCGATGAAGAACTTTGGAACCTGATCGGCGAGGACTTCCTTTTTGCCTACAATAATCTACCGGATAGCCAAGAAGAAGTAGGAAGGGCCGATCGTACCGCTGCAGCTGCATATTTGGCCAAGCTAAGATTGTACCAAGCCTATGAAAAGGATGCGAACCATCAATTAACGGGTATCAATACCGGTCGATTGGAACAAGTGATCCAATATGCCGATGAGGTTCAGGCAAGTTTGGAACCCGATTATGGCAACAATTTTTTGGATGGGTTCGATAATGGACCGGAATCCATTTGGGCCGCCCAGTTCTCCATTAATGATGGTACCGTAGTGGGAAGGGTAAGCTTTGTTACCGGTTTGAATTCGCCCCATGGCAACCCTTTGTATGGCTGCTGCGGATTTCACCTGGCCAGTCAAAACTTGGTGAACGCCTTTCGCACCGATGCCAATGGACTTCCCCTTTTGGATGACTTCAATGACCAAGATATTTTAACTGATTTACAGGGAGATGGCACCGTTTTACCGGGCGCTTCCCTAACGGTTGATCCAAGACTTGATCATACGGTCGGGGTGCCGGGAAGACCATTTAAATATACCAATACCGTTCAAAACACAGGTGACTTTGTATATAATTCCAGTTGGGCCAGAGATCCTGGGGTTTACGGTTATTTTGGAAATATGAAGGAGCAGCAACGCCCAGATTGTTCTTGTTATGTAAAAGAGGGACCCTTTAATGGAACTTCAAAAAACGTGGATTTTATTCGCTATGCAGATGTACTCCTCTTCAAGGCGGAGGCACTTATACAATTGAATCGTTGGGATGAGGCATTACCGATCATCAACCAGATTCGAGCAAGGGCGGCAACAAGTACCCAAAGACCATTGGCGGCCGGTGCATCCGATATCTATAATGTACAGCCCTATCCCTCGTTTCCAGACAAAGCATATGCTTGGAAGGCACTTAAATTTGAAAGAAGATTGGAGTTTGCCATGGAAGGTCCAAGATGGTTCGATTTGGTGCGATGGGGAGAAGCCGCGGAGGTTTTGAATGATTATTTGAATGAAGAGAAGACCAAAAGGGACTTCTTGATCAATGCAACATTTACTCCGGGAAGGGATGAGTTTTATCCAATTCCCCAACGCGAAATAGACTTTACGGGTGGGCTATATGTTCAAAACCCAGGATATTAATGCCAAAAGATATGATGGTTCGGAACTGTTTTTTAATACTGATGTTTCTTCTCCCCATGACCATGTCACAGGTTGTGGCCCAGACAAAGCTGGCTTATCCTGATCTTGTAGATCGGTTGTATGATTTTGAGGCCTTGTCAAAAGTTCCCAAAACAGGGGAGAGAACCATGAATTTTTCAAGTTATGACAGGAGTTCCGTTTACGACTCGTTGACTGATACTTACTTGAGGTGGGATGCCAACTCGGACGGTAATGGTTTTATTCGAAAAGAAGGGGATGAAATGGTCATTTTTGAAGCAGATGGGCCTGGTGTGATATGGAGAATATGGAGTGCCCTGGCCAAAGAAGGCCACGTCAAGATTTATATGGATGGGGAACAAAAACCAAGTGTGGATAAACCTTTTAGGGAACTGTTCGAAAAATTTGAGGATGAATACCCACCCTTGAACTTTCCAAATTTGGTGATGACTTTGTCTCGCGGCCGCAATTTTTACATTCCCATGCCTTTTCAGAAGCATTGCAAGATTACCATGTCCGGAGATTGGGGTAATTATTACCATGTCATTTATTCCAAATTGCCCAATGGTACCATACCTGATAAATCTTTTGACGGAACCTACAGCAACGAAGGGAAAATTGCTTTGGCCAATGCGGACAGGATTCTTGAAAATCGAGGATTTCAGCGAAAGATATATCCTGATGAGCATGAAGATCGAATCGATATTGAGATCGGTCCGGGCGAGAAGAGGGAAATTTCAAAAATTCTCGGTCCATGGGCCATAAACCGACTGGAACTTACATTTCAGGACAAGGACCGAACCTCTGATATTTTTGGGGATCTCTGGTTCGATTTTTCATGGGATGATAAACACATGTCCGCCGTTCATTCTCCTATTGGAATGTTTTTTGGAATGGGCCGAGACCTTGCTAATTACAGGGGGATGCCCATAGGCGTAATGGGAAATACTTTATACTCCGATTGGTATATGCCTTTTCATGAAAAAGGAAGTATGGCAATAGTGAATACGGGGGAAAAGCCATACAAAATAACGTTAAAAGTGGTGCGCCATCAATTAGGGGCACAAGAGGATGACTTTTTGTATTTCAACGCCAAATGGCACGGTGACGACTCCAGTGAGAAGGATAAACCAATTGACGATTCCTTGACTCAAAACCAAGGGAGGGAGATTGATTGGCCCATGATTGCTGTAAAGGGAACGGGAAGATTCTGTGGGGTAACCCTGCATATTGCCAATTTTTGGGAGGAACCTAAAGAGGAACCGTCTTCATGGTGGTACGGCATCGGCGGTGAAAAAACCATTGATTGGTGGTGGGGCGAAGGGGATGAGAAGTTTTTCGTGGATGGGGAAAAATTCCCCTCGACCTTTGGTACGGGCAGCGAAGACTATATTGGCTATGCATGGTCCGCCGAACCTCCTTTTCCAACGTTCCAAAGCCCATTTGCCTCACAACCCGCAACACCTATTACAGGAAAGGGGCATACGGTTGTCAATAGGTTCCATATTGCTGACAATGTTCCGTTTAACCTATCTTTTGAAGCTTATATTGAGCGGTACAAAGGAAGAATCTGGGGAAAACAAAATGAGAATATTTGTGAATATGATGTAGTGGCTTATTATTATCTAAAATAAAGCATTGTAAGAAACTTGCATTCTAAGAATAGAGGTATTTAGTGTGCCAAGTTTAGTTAATGCCCCGATCGATCTAACCGATTGGTCGGGAAACCATTTTCCCGAAAGGGTGAGTTTGAGTTAGTTTTTTTATGAATGGCCAAACCCTTAAAGGTTTGGCCATTCTTACCATAAGATTTATGTAACTTGCCCAATCTGTAACTAAACAAACATGAAAGTAAAAAGTATTAAAAAGTATAGAATGAATATGAAAAACCTATTAATGGTTGCCTTGTCCATGATCGGCACATTGGTCATGGCACAAACCGGCACCTCCCAAAAATGGTCCATAGAGAAAGCTGAAAAATGGTATGCCCAGTACAAATGGCTCAATGGGGCCGATTTTATCCCGAGTACCGCGATCAACCAGCTGGAAATGTGGCAAGGGGAAACTTTTGATCCGGAGACCATTGAGCGCGAACTGGGTTATGCACAGGGAATCGGTATGAATGTGATGCGCGTGTACCTGCATAGCTTGGCATACAAGCAGGATCCAAAGGGTTTCAAGAAAAGGATGGACCAATATTTAGATATTTCGGAAAGTAAGGGCATCAAGACCATGTTCGTGATCTTTGACGATGTTTGGGGCAAGGAGCCCAAGATAGGCAAACAACCGGAGCCCATTACGGGAACCCACAACTCGGGTTGGATGCAGGACCCGGGTGACCCGGCCTCTAAGGACCAGGCCAACTTTCCATTTTTGGAAACGTATGTAAAGGATATCCTCACGACTTTCAAGGACGATAAAAGGGTATTGCTTTGGGACCTGTACAACGAACCGGGCAATTCTGGCAAGATCAATGACTCTATGCCCCTGTTGCAAGCCGTATTTTCATGGGCAAGGGAGGTAAATCCTTCTCAACCCATCTCGGCAGGAATCTGGTCCTGGGGATTGGTCGATCTAAATGCCTTTCAGGCGCTCCAATCGGATATCATCACATATCACCATTACGGCGATGAAAAGGACCATAAACTGATCATAGAGCTCTTAAGGACCCATGGAAGGCCCATGATCTGTACGGAATATATGGCACGTACCCGCAATAGTCGATTCTCCAACATTATGCCGATGTTGAAAGAAGAAAACATTGGGGCCATTAACTGGGGATTGGTAAAAGGGAAGACCAATACCATCTATCAGTGGGACACCCCGATCGATAGTGGCGAGGAACCCGTGGAGTGGTTCCATGATATCTTCAGAAAGGATGGTACCCCTTATCGTCAGGACGAAGTGGACCTGATCAAGAAATTGAACGGTAAAAAATAAAGGATCCTTTCTTTTGAAAGGTTTTCATTACCTATTAAGAATGATAAAACGAAAAATCTTTTCTATTGTCTTGATCATACTGCTGTTGAACCAATTAGGTTCTTGCAAGGATCAGGGTAACGTGACCTCGAAGCAATCCAATATTCCAAAGGATACGGAAATGGGATATAGTTCCAAACTGATGCTCTCGGATTTCGATACCATTGTCGACGGAAAAAAAGTGGGGCTGTACTGGATCAAGAACAAGGGCATCGAAGTGGCCATGACCAATTATGGTGGACGCATAGTGGGCCTTTGGGTTCCGGACAAGGATGGGATCATGACCGATGTTGTGGTCGGATTCAACAGTGCCAAGGGCTTCATCACCTCTACCGAACCGTATTTTGGTGCCACGATCGGCAGGGTGGGCAACCGTATCGCCAAAGGAAAATTCACGTTGAAAGGAGAGGAATACCATATTCCCGTCAATAATGGGGAAAACGCCCTACATGGGGGCCAAAAAGGATTTCAAGATGTGGTCTGGGATGTACAACAACCCAATGGACAGACCTTGGTCTTGCAATACAACTCCCCGGATATGGAAGAAGGCTTTCCCGGTAATCTATCGGTCAAAGTGACCTATTCGGTCACCGAAGATCGAGAGATCGTGATGGAGTATGAGGCCCATACGGACAGAACAACGGTGGTAAACCTGACCAATCATGCCTTTTTCAACTTGAACGGTGAGGGAAGCGGGACCATTCTGGACCATGAAGTGGTGCTATTTGCGGATGCCTACACTCCTGTTGATCCAGGGTTGATTCCTACAGGTGAATTGGCCCCGGTAAACGGTACCCCCTTCGATTTTACCTCCCCACATACCATTGGCGAGCGGATTATGGTAGACGACCCCCAGTTGAAGAATGGAGGGGGCTATGACCATAATTTTGTATTGAACGGAACCCAAAAGAACGGGATGAACCATGTAGGGACCATCATCGGTGATCGATTTGGGATCGTGATGGATGTGATGACCCAGGAACCGGGTGTGCAGTTTTACAGCGGGAATTTTATGTTGGGCAAAAACACGTTCAAATCCGGTGCAACGGATACTTACAGGACCGCCTTTGCCCTGGAGACACAACATTTTCCCGATGCACCCAATCATCCAAATTTTCCACAGATAACACTGGAGCCCGGAGAGATCTATGCCACCAAATCGGTTTACAAATTCAGTACAAGAAACTAAAACCAACCAAAATAGAAATGAAAAAAAATATTGTTTTTTGGGTCCTTTCCCTGTGGGCGGGCCTGCTGTATCCGCAGGATAGGAAGGCACCTGCCTATCCCTTGATCACCCACGACCCCTATTTGAGCGTTTGGTCCTTTTCGGACGAACTGAACGGAGCACCCACCAAACACTGGACAGGTACCGATCAGCCGTTGATGGGATTCATACAGGTGGATGGGACAAGTTATAGGTTTCTGGGCAAGGAGGCTGCCAATTACAAGGAAGTATTGGCAACAGGTGGGGAAACGGGATATTCCGTAAAAATGTCCACGGAACTCCCAAAAGGAAATTGGCACCAGAGGGATTTTGATGATTCCGGATGGGTTTCAAAACCGGCCCCTTTTGGAAATGATTACAGATCTAAGACCCAATGGTTGACCGACGATATTTGGTACCGGAGAAAATTTGACCTGGAAGGACTGGATTTCAACAAACTTTTTCTAAAGTTATATTATGACGATAACATCGAGGTGTATCTCAACGGTCAGGAAATTTTTAGGGCCACGTGTTGTGCCAGTCAATATCGCTATGTGGAGATGGAGGATGCTTTTTTGAAATTGCTCAAAAAGAAGGATAACCTATTGGCCGTTCATGTAAAGAACACCGGAGGGGAACAGTTTGTTGATGTGGGACTGGCCGATTTGGTGAAATCGACATCACAGATGAAATTGGCCCAACAGACCCAACTGGACATGACGGCTACCCGAACCCGCTATGGCTTTTCCTGTGGGGGCATCGACCTTGAGCTTACTTTCACTTCACCCTTGTTACTAGACGATTTGGACCTTTTGTCAAGGCCGGTATCTTATATCAATTTTAAAACGACTTCCAATGATGGCAAGCCGCACGATGTAAAGCTGTTCTTTGGGGCCTCCACAGCTTTGGCCACCAATGATGCGTCCCAATCCGTTATCGCCGAAAAGGCCGCAACACAACAATTGTCCTATTTGAAAGTGGGAACCCAGTCGCAACCCATTTTGGAAAAGAAAGGGGACAACCTTCGGATTGATTGGGGCCATCTGTACGTGGCAACGCCCAATGAGGCCGGGGCCATACAAAATGTGACATCGGCAGATGAAGCACGGGCCGATTTTGAGCAAGGAACCATTCAACCCCTCAAGGACAATGGAAAAGAACTTGTCTTGGGCATCACTTTTCCAAAGGAAACGATATCCTCTGAAAAGGAATATAGGGTGTTGGTCGGTTATGATGATATCTTGAGCATCCAATATTTTGGCCAGAACCTGAGACCTTGGTGGAACCGTAACGGGGATAATTCCATTCTTACCGAGTTGGACAGGGCGAATACGGATTACAGTGCCATTATGACGAAGTGTGTGGCCCTTGACCAAGAAATAAAGGCCAAAGCAACAGCAATTGGCGGACCATCCTATGCAGAATTATGTGAAATTGGATACAGACAGAGCATAGCGGCCCATAAACTGGTACAAGGACCAGATGGGGAAATTCTGTTCCTTTCCAAAGAGAACTTCAGCAACGGCTGTATCAATACAGTGGATGTGACCTATCCCTCGTCCCCGCTATATCTTATGTATAATCCAAAGCTAATGGAGGGAATGCTCAACGGTATTTTTTATTATTCAGAGAGTGGAAGGCACAAGGAACCATTTGCGGCGCATGATCTGGGGACCTACCCTAAAGCAAATGGCCAAACCTATGGCGAGCCCATGCCAGTGGAGGAATCCGGGAACATGATCATTTTAACGGCAGCTATTGCCATGGCGGAAGGAAATGCGGATTATGCCGAAAAACACTGGGAAACTCTTACGCTGTGGGCGGAATATTTGGCGGACAAGGGTTTTGATCCGGGCAACCAGTTGTGTACAGATGACTTTGCAGGACACTTGGCCAGGAATGCCAATCTTTCCATAAAGGCCATAGTGGCCATTGGTAGTTATGGCTATTTGGCCAAGCAATTGGGCAAGGATGCATTAGGGGATAAATATATGGTAATGGCAAGGGAGATGGCCCAAAAATGGATGCAACTGGCAGACGGTGGTGATCATTATGCCCTTACTTTTGATGATCCTGATACCTGGAGCCAAAAGTATAATTTGGTATGGGACAAGATATTCGGATTCGGTCTGTTTCCCAAAAAAGTGTATGATACCGAGATGTCATACTACCTAAGCCACCAGAACAGGTATGGCCTTCCCCTGGATAACAGGTCGGATTACACAAAATCCGACTGGATCGTATGGACAGCTACCTTAACGGATGATGCCGAGGCATTTAAGGCGTTGGTGGACCCAATCATGGCCTTTGCCAAGGAGTCCCCTGACCGTGTGCCCATGAGCGATTGGCATTTTACAAGTAGTGGAGAGGTAAGGGGCTTTCAGGCCAGAAGTGTGGTCGGAGGGTACTTTATCAGATTGTTGGAGGATAAATGGAAAAAGTAGGTGAGTGATCATCATGAATACGTGGTAAAGAAAAATTCAATGCATCAATTGAAAACTGATTTGGTGGTCACTTCCCCCGGAAGGATCAACCTGATTGGCGAGCATACAGACTATAATGACGGTTTTGTGCTTCCTGCGGCCATAGATAAGGTCATTATCCTGAAATTGGGAAAAAATGGGACTACAAATGAATGCAGGATCCAAAGTGAGGGATTTGGGGAGGTTGTGCATATTGATTTGGGCAACATCGCTAAAAGTAACAACGATTGGGAAAACTACATCCTTGGAGTGTTACATGAACTCATATTGTTAACGGATAAACTAAGAGGTTTTGATTGTTCCATCGAGAGCCATCTTCCCATTGGATCGGGAGTAAGTTCGTCCGCTGCATTGGAGTGCGGCCTCGCTTTCGGATTGAATGAACTGTTTGGACTTGGGTTGACAAAATGGGACATCATTCAATTGTCACAAAGGGCAGAACACAATTACGTGGGGACCAAATGTGGGATTATGGATCAATTCGCATCCGTGATGGGCAAGGACGAACAGGTGATGTTGTTGGATTGCAAAACCTTGGCTTTTGAATATATCCCAGTTAATATTGAGCCATACAGGATTTTAATGTTGAACACGAATGTAAAGCACAACCTGGCTTTTGGCGAATACAATGTTCGAAGGGAACAGTGCCAGCAAGGATTGACCATTGTAGGGAATAAATTTCAAATTGGAGGGACCTTTAGAAATGTGACGATGCAGATGTTGGACGATTGTAAAAAAGAAATGGAGGACGTAATCTACAATAGATGTTCCTATGTGGTACAAGAGAACCAACGGGTACTTGAAGCTGTTGCGGCCCTTCGTGCCAATAAAATGGAGACCTTTGGGGAGTTGTTGTATCAGACCCATAAAGGATTGAGTGAACAATTTGAGGTCAGCTGTCCCGAGCTCGATTTTTTGGTGGATTTTTCCAAAAATTGGGAGGAAGTCCTAGGGGCCCGAATGATGGGTGGCGGATTTGGAGGATGCACCTTGAACATCGTCCATAAAGAAGCCATAGCGTCCTTTGTCAAAGAGGCAGGTAAAGTGTATAAGGAAAAATTTTCATTGGAACTTTCGGCATTCCAGACCGTTCCAAGCAAAGGAACCTCAATCTTAAAAAGAAATGGGTGAAAGGGAATTTTATGACAATCCCCATCGCAGGTACAACATCCTGACCGGGGAATGGGTTTTGGTTTCGCCCCATCGGACCAAAAGGCCATGGCAGGGCAAACAGGAAGGGCATCCTGTCTTGGATAGGCCTTCCTATGATGCCAATTGCTACCTCTGTCCGGGAAACAGGAGGGCGAGCGGGGAATTAAATCCCCAATATGGACAGGTTTTCAGTTTTGTAAACGATTATTCCGCACTGCTTGATGATACCCCGATTTCAACACATCAAAACGGGCTTTTAAAGGCCCAAGGTGAAAAAGGAATTTGCAAGGTGGTGTGTTTTTCGCCCGATCATTCACTGACCCTCCCTTTAATGGAAGTTCAGGATATTGAAAAGATCATTGAGGTTTGGCAGCAAGAGTACCGTACACTTGGTAAGAAGGAAGATATCCATCATGTCCAAATCTTTGAAAATAAAGGAGATATCATGGGGTGCAGTAACCCACATCCACATGGGCAAATTTGGGCACAAAGTTCCATTCCGCAGGAAGTGGTGAAAAAAACCAAGTACCAGAAAAACTATTGGATAGAAAACCATAAAAGCCTTTTGGGGGATTATTTGAAGCAGGAGTTGGAGATAGGGGAACGGATAATTTGGGAAAATGAACATTTTGTGGCATTGGTTCCGTATTGGGCAGTTTGGCCCTATGAGACCATGATCATACCCCGAAAACACCGGCGGGATATCTTGGAAATGAACAATGTGGAAAAGAAGGGATTCGCCGAGATGGTCAAAAATGTGACGGTCAGGTATGACAACCTGTTCCAAACCTCTTTTCCATATTCTTCTGGAATCCATCAACGGCCTACTGATGGTGGGGAATATCCGGAATGGCATTTTCACATGTCATTTTATCCTCCTTTATTGCGGTCTGCAACAGTCAAGAAATTTATGGTTGGCTACGAAATGTTTGCCAATCCGCAAAGGGACATAACTGCCGAATATGCCGCGGATATTTTGAGAAACCTGTCAGATACACATTATAGGTTGAAATAGTCTGCGTTGAAACTGAAAGACCAAGAGTTCAGTGGTGATCAAGAATGCGTTCAAACAAGAAAATGCGAATATGAAATCAATTGCTCCATACCTTCTTTTGGTATTCTCAATGGGATTACATGCCCAGGACACCATTATCCAACTCTGGAACGATAAGATTCCGAACCAATTGGAATCAACGGAAAAAGAGAGGCGGGTAAAGACAGATTACTCGGCTGTTTTTAACGTACAAAACCCCACTATTGAGGGATATTTGCCAAGTGGCCGAAGTGCTACGGGTGAAGCCGTTCTGATTTTTCCGGGTGGAAGCTATCGGGAATTGGTAATTGGCTGGGAGGGACTCGATGTGGCCAAGGCATTGAGTGCCAAGGGTATCGCTGCTTTTGTGGTCAAGTATAGGTTGCCCATATCAACATCTTTGGTAGAGCAACAAAATGTGCCGTTGCAGGATGCACAGCGAGCCATAAGGGTTATTCGGGGTAAAGCTGATGAATTCGGGATAAACCCCGATAAAATAGGCATCATGGGTTTCTCCGCCGGTGGCCATGCGGCTTCCTCGTTGGGAACCCGCTTTTCCAAAAAAGTTTATCTGCCTGTGGATGAGCTCGATACGGTTAGTGCAAAACCCTCGTTTATGGCCTTGGTATATCCTGTTATCACAATGAAGAAACCATTGACACATCTTGGCTCAAGAACAGCACTTTTAGGAGAGGGCGATAACGAAAAACTTGTTCAAGAATTTTCCAATGAACTGAACGTGACCGAAAACACCCCACCCACTTTTTTAATCCATTCGGTTGATGATGACATTGTGCCCGTAGAAAATACCTTGCTTTTTTTCAATGCCCTAAAAATGCAAAAAGTACCTGTGGAGATGCATATTTATCCATTCGGTGGGCATGGGTATGCCATTGGTAGGAAGAACGATCATTTAAAAGGGTGGCTTGATGATTTTATCAAATGGCTATATGATTGTTTTTGAACTAATTGTTGATAGACAGTACAAATAATCCAAACCTACAAAGATGCATGGGGTGAGAACCCAATGTCCTATTCAAGGATCCGTGCCTTCACATCTTCCAAATAACTACGCCCGATTACGTATCGTTTTCCCTTTATTTCCACACTGTTGCCTTCCAAAGCATCAATTTTATCAATGGAAACGGTATAGGAACGGTGGATCCGGATAAACTTTTCATCCGAAAGTTCATCGGTAAAAGCACTCAGGGTTTTGTGAACAATATGGTTTTCTTTGGCCGTGATGATCTTGATGTAATCCTTTAAACTTTCTATAAGTACGATTTCGTCCAAATAGATTTTTTTCATCTTTTTCTTGTCCACTTTCACAAAGATGTGCTCCCTGGTAGCATCCCCTTTTGTGTCGTGCCTCAATTTGGCCATGGCCTTGTTGATGGCCTTGATGAATCGTGGTAACGAAATAGGTTTTACCAAATAATCAAGTACTTCCTGATCAAAACCTTTGGCGGCATATTCGGCATGGGCACTGGTGATGATGACCAGAGGTTTATCGTCCAAACTTTCCAAAAAGCTGAACCCATCAATGATCGGCATGTTCACATCCAAGAACAGAAGATCCGGTTTGTTTTCCCTTAAATATTCCAAACTGTCTATGGCGTTGTTGAACACGGCGACGGATTGGAGTTCCTTGATCTGGGAAATATGGTTTTCGATGACTTTTACCGCAAGGGGTTCATCATCAATGATCACACATTTTAAATTCATCTAAGCTTGAGCATTAAATTAACAACATATTCATCTGACTCGTCCTGTATGCTCAATTGATATTCGTCTTCGGCATATCTCAATTTCAATCTTTTTTCCACATTGGGTAATCCAATTCCACCCGCTTTTTTGGATGTATCTGGATTGTGTTCCATGGGTTTGGTATTGCGGACCTGAAAGTACAGAAACTTTTCCTCAATACTTATATCAATATGGATCTTAACTTTTCCGATATTCTTGTTGGCACCATGTTTAAAGGCATTTTCTATGAATTGTACCAAGAGTAACGGCGCAATTTTGTGACCTTTGGAATTGCCTTTTACGTTAAATTCAAGATCAAGGTTTTCATTGTACCGGATTTGCTCCAGATCTAAATAGTTTTGGATAAAATGGATCTCTTTTTTAAGGCTTTGGTTTTTTTCCTTTGTTTCGTAGAGTACATAGCGCATCAGGTCGGATAGTTTAATGATGGTCTCTGGGGTGCGATCGGATTTCTCCAAACTCAAAGAGTATATATTGTTCAATGTGTTGAAGAAAAAATGGGGAGAAATCTGCGCTCGTAAAAATCGTAATTCTGTTTCCAATTGTTCTTTTTCCAATCGGGATGCCTTTCTTGTTTCCCTCAAATAATCCATAGTAAATTTGAACGAGGCCACGAAAGTGATCACATAAAGTTCCCCTAGCATCATGACCACTGTAAAGTTCAAGGTCATGCTATAGGTCTCCGGACCCTCTGGCCATACGTTGTAGCTGATCAAAAAATGGGTTAGGAGATATTTGATGGTGACCATGAGCAAAATGCTGAGAAACAATATCGCAATAAAGGATATATACTTCCTTTTGAACAGGAACCTGGGGATCAAATAATAAATAGTGAAATAGGAAAGCGTAATATGGATGGGAAACCCTAAAAGATTCGATTTAAACGAATACAGATAATCATTAAAATAGCTGCCCCATCTTAAGAAATTGAAGGTGAAATAGATGATCCAAAAAATAATATGGTGGATCGGCCTTATCTTATACTCGGTCACCGCATTGACCAAGAAGTTATCATTAACTCGATTTTGTATGTGCATTATATGGAATTCTAACTCTTTTTCAACATTTGGCTTTTGATATTGGTCATTGGTCTAATAAAAGACCTTAAATACGGCTGAAATTAGGAATTTTTCCAAAGATTTAATGTTGGCCATAATTTGGCAAAGGATTCCAGGATACATTTTTGCTTATTTGTACATGCTAACCATTCTTAAAAGAATATTTTTCGGATTTCAACTTTTGGTACAGTTGACGGCGTTGGGTCAGTATTCGGACCCACCAAGATCCATTGTGGTTTACAAATCGGTTGACACCATTGTAGTGGATGGTCTGGCGAATGAGTCTTCATGGAAAAATGCCGAAGTGTCCGACGATTTTATAGATATTGAAGGGATGAAGGTACCCACATACAAGACCAATGTAAGGATGCTTTGGGACGAGGAGTACCTTTATTTTTTTGCAGACTTGGAAGAACCCCATGTTTGGGCCGATATTACCGAAAGAGATGCGGTGATTTTCTACAACAACGATTTTGAGATTTTCATCGATCCCGATGGGGATACCCACAACTACTATGAATTTGAAATGAATGCCCTGAATACGGTTTGGGACCTTTTGCTGGTAAAACCGTATCGGGAAAATGGTCCGGTAGTAGATAGTTGGGATATCCTCGGAATAAAGACAGCGGTTCATGTGAATGGGACCTTGAACGATCCCAACGATGTAGATCAAGGTTGGAGTGTGGAAATTGCAATGCCTTGGTCTGTGCTAACGGAGGCAAGCAGAAGCAACGATGTGCCCGAGGGTCAATTTTGGCGCATCAATTTTTCAAGGGTGAACTGGGACTTTCAACTGGAAAACGGAAAATACGGCAGAAAAAAGAACGAGGAAGGCAAATACCTACCGGAATATAATTGGGTATGGTCGCCCCAAGGCGTCATCAATATGCATGAGCCGGAACATTGGGGTTATGCCTATTTTTCTCCTATGGTATCTGGCAAGAAAGACTCGTTTACCATTCCAAGGGACGAGGAGATCAGATGGCTGCTTTATTCCTATTATAGAAAACAGAAAAGCTACAGGGCGAAACATGGCACATTTGCCGATTCCCTAAAACTTCTATGGTCGGAACCAAAATTATCCGATGGGACCTTGATCAAAATGCAATTGGAACTTCATGGTACAGGTTGGAATCTGTTTGCCCTAAGTCCATTTACCGGAAATACATACACCATCCGTGAAGACGGAAAATACCAACTAACAAAAAACGGAAAAAAATGAAATTACGATTGATTTTTGGGGCACTTTTGGCCACTATGATGGCATCGTGTTTGGACAACATTGACCAAAAGCCCCAAGCAAAGGAGGAACCGGTTGCTACTGAAAAACCATTCAAGTATTGGAGTTGGATCACGGCAGATCCCAAACGCGATGATGCTTCCTACGTTGCCGAGTTTAAAAAATACAAGGAAAATGGGCTGGACGCCATCCTAATAAACACCAATACCGATCCGGTTCTTTTGGGTAGATTGGCTCCATTGGCCAAAAAAGAAGGTTTGGAGATCCATGCTTGGATCATGGCCATGAACCGTCCCGGGGATTCGATTGTACAGCAACATCCGGAATGGTATGTGGTTAGCAGAAAAGGGGAGTCCGCCTACGATCACAGGCCGTATGTAGGCTATTATGAATTTTTATGTCCTACCCGTGAAGAATCCCGCAACCATGTGTTGCGATTGGTGGAAGGGCTTTCCAAAGTGGAAGATGTGGCCAGCGTGCATTTGGATTATATTCGGTTCCCGGATGTGTATCTTCCCATCGGGCTTTTGCCCAAATACGATTTGGTCCAGAACGAGGAACTTCCAGAATATGATTTCTGCTATTGTGATGTCTGTATCGAAGAATTTCAAAAGGAATACCACAAAAATCCAAGGGAAATGGAAAACCCTGCCATTGATATGGAATGGAAGCAATTCCGACTTAACAAGATCAGGAATGTGGTCAATGAGGCGTACCAAATCGCCCACAAAAACAATAAGATTTTAACGGCCGCAGTATTTCCTTATCCTGAAATGGCCGATCATATGGTTCGCCAACGATGGGACAAATGGGATATTGATATGGTATTGCCCATGATTTACAATGAGTTTTACAATGAAGGTACAGACTGGATCGGCTTCGCTACAAAACAAGGAGTGGAAGATCTAAAGGAGAAGGATACAGAACTGCATACGGGCATCTATGTACCGGGAATGACCTCTGAAGATTTGGGCAAAGCAATTCAAGAAGCCAAGGAAAATGGGGCCAAAGGAGTTTCCTTTTTTGATGGCCCTGCAATAACCGAAGATCAGTTTAAGGTTATTAAGGCTTCAAAAGCTGCTCAATAAATTTAAATTGATCGGGACCAAGTAGGGTTGGTTCAGATCAAGATTCAAAAGAGTCCTTTGGATTTTGGGTAAATGCCATTGGCTAACTGCCCAATTTTCAAAGGCTTTTTTTATTCCATAAAATTGAGGAGAACGCAGGTATAAGTGTGGTTTAATACACTTTAAAACCTCTTGGAGCCTTTAATTTTAGTAGTTTTTCCATTTTTATCCTCAAAATGGAAGGAATGGGGGATGTTCTCAATCGTTATCGTGTCCCGTTTTTTGAATACCTGCTAAAATTTTAAAAGCGTTATTACTCCCTTCGGCTTTTCTGCGTCGTTGTTGGTCGAAATTTTTTCTACAGTCTTCCTGTAATCGACATTTTCACTTGGTTAACTTAATGTTAACAACACTCAGAACCTAATACCTAATTAAAGATCAAAAAAACTAACATGATTCAAAAACTAACGTATGTAATGGTCTTTGCCGTATTGTTTTCGATACAGGCAGCAATGGCACAGACCGTTACCGGAACGGTTTCTGACGCAACAGGGACTCCGCTACCAGGGGTTAACATTGTTGAAAAGGGAACCAGCAACGGAGTAACCTCCGATTTTGATGGCAATTACAGCATTACCGTTTCTAGTAGTGATGCCATTTTGGTGTATACCTATTTGGGGTATAAGTCTTACGAATCTTCCCTTTCCGGAAGAAGTACCATCAACGTATCCTTGGAAGAGGATACCCAGTTGTTGGATGAGGTCGTTGTGACCGCTTTGGGCATCAGCAGGGAGAAAAAATCCTTGGGATATGCCGTAACCGAAGTGGAATCCGAGCAGATCAACACCGTTAAGGACTACAACGTGGCCAACTCCTTGGTAGGAAAAGTGGCTGGTTTGGTAGTCAACCAATCCGGTGGCGTAGGATCTGGTTCCAGGATTGTACTTCGTGGTAACAATTCCATTACCGGTAACAACCAGGCCCTGATTGTGGTGGATGGTATTCCAATCGACATGTCTGGAACAGAATCCGGTGGAAGTGTGTACAGCAGTAGTGTTACGGGTGGTGGTATCACCGACTTGAACCCGGAGGACATCGAGTCCGTTTCTGTATTGAAAGGTCCTAACGCGGCCGCTCTTTATGGATCGCGTGCTGCAAGTGGTGTTTTATTGATTACCACAAAAAAAGGCACAAAAGGAAGAGGCTTGGGCGTATCCTTCAATTCTAACGTGACTTTGGAAAACCCAATGTTCTTGCCTGAGTATCAAAATGAGTACGGACAGGGTAGCAATGGCACTCCATATGCCGACTTGGCCGGTATGGGTACCGCTTCTTGGGGTTCACGTATGGATGGCTCACAGCAAGTTTATTTCACTGGAGATACCAAAGCTTATTCCGCACAGCCGAACAATGTGGAGGATTATTTCCAGACAGGTGAAAAATTGATCAACTCAGTTTCCTTGGACAAAGGAGGGGAAGATTACAGCATGCGTTTTTCGTATACCAATAATTATACGACTTCCATCATTCCAAATTCCAAATTACAGAGCCACAACCTAAACCTTAGGACTTTGGTGGACATTTCCGATAAATTGAGTTTTGATGGAAAGGCTACTTACTTCACCCAAGATTTGACCAATAGGGTAAATTTGGGTTCCGAAGGTGTTTTGGGCTATGTGTACTACATGCCAAGAAGTGTGGATGTGAACGATTTAAAAAACTATCAAATTGATAGTCCATCCTTGTATGACCCTACCAGCGGATTGAGCGATTATGATGTAATCAGCTATTCAGGCAGTGGAAAAAGTGTAGGTAACCCATACTGGATTCAATATGAGGATACCAACAACCAAAGACGTGATCGTTTTCTAGGTTTTGGTAAATTGGACTATAAGTTCACCAATTGGTTATCGGCCTTTATAAGAGTAGGTGGGGATATTACCAATGTGCGAACTGAGGTGATCAACCCTGTGGGACATCATTTTAACCGTTACGGATACCTTTCGTTTACCGATAACAAGTACACCGAGTTGAACTCTGATTTCTTGATCACCGCGAACAAGAATATCACTGAAAAGTTGAATTTGACTGCAAACGTAGGTGGTAACTTGAGTAAGCGTACCGCTGAGGCCATGAGCGTTACCGGTTCCCAGTTCAAGATCCCTACAAGAGCATTGTTGGCCAATACCAACATTCAATCCAGTACCCATACACCAATGGAAATCAAAAAAGTAAACTCGCTTTACGGATCGGTTTCCTTGGGTTACGACAGTTTCATGTATTTGGATTTGACTGCAAGAAACGATTGGTCTTCCACCTTGGCGGCCAACAACAGATCATATTTCTATCCTTCCGTGAGTTATGCGGTACTTGTGGATAGGTTCATCGATCCCGATAAAAATGTATTGGATATGTTAAAGCTAAGGACCAGCTGGGCCGAAGTTGGTAATGATACCGGAGTGTACCAGTTGTACCAAACTTTCGATGTGCCACAACAAGGCTACTTGGGTCTTACCACTTTGAGTGCCCCTAATATCCGATATAATGAGGATTTAAAACCTGAAAGCGTTAAATCCATGGAATTTGGTGCTGAAGCCAGATTCTTCACCAACCGTTTGTATGTTGATTTCTCTTTGTACAACATCACTACAAACGATATGATCTATGACCTTCCTGTTCCTGCAGCTACCGGTTACAATTATTACAAGTCCAACATCGGTGAAGTACAGAACAAAGGTTTGGAATTGTTAATTGGCGGTGTACCGGTTAGGACCAAGGATTTTTCTTGGGATGTTTCCTTTAACTTCTCCAAAAACAAAAACACGGTAAATTCCTTAATCGAAGGATTGGATGGAACCGTGTTGAACACAACCAACTCTGGTAACGTTGCCATTACTGCAAATGTAGGTGGTGGTATCGGTGATATCTACGGAACTGTTTGGGCCACTGATGAAGCTGGCAACAAACTGGTAAATGCCGAAGGTATTCCATATGCTTCTTCAGAAAGACAACTTTTGGGCAACTCCCAACCAGATTGGATCGGTGGTCTAACCAACACATTCAACTACAAGAACCTTTCATTACGTGTTTTGGTTGATGGTCGTATAGGTGGAGAAATCTACTCTGTAACCTCTGCCAGCTTGGATGGAAGTGGTGTTTCAGAAAGAACCCTTCAGTACAGGGATGGTGGTGTTGTTGTGGATGCCATTAATTCCGATACAGGTGTGGCCAATACCGAAAGCATTACAGCTCAGGAATATTGGGGAGCCATGTCATCCATTGCCGAAAACTACGTTTACGAACAAACCAATGTGAGGTTAAGGGAATTTGCATTGACCTATAATTTCAGTAGCGACTTGGTACGTAAGATTGGATTGAATTCCGCTTCGTTGGGGGTTATTGGAAGAAACATGTTCTTTTTCTACAAAAAGGCCAAGGATATTGATCCAGATGCCACTTTGGGAACTGGGTTGACCGGTCAGGGTATTTCCATTAACAACGTACCCACGGTAAGAAGCCTTGGGTTGAACCTTAACCTGAAATTATAAAAAAATGAAAATGAAAAAAGAAATCATGAGAATGGGAATGGCCTTGGCCGTCCTGTTGTTCGCCATAAGTTGTTCCGATTTTGACGATATTAACGTAAAGCCAAATGCCTTTACGTCTGATGAGGTCAGTGCGAAATATTTTGTAACGGAGACACAGATACAACTGTATGCTCCCAACCGTTATCCTTACTGGAGGGCCCAATTGATCCACTGGGATCGTTTTGCAGGTCAGTTCTGTTTCGGATTTAACGGTAGCTGGTGGGATGATGGTCTTTCCTATACCTACAATTCAGGATATACCGATGCTGCATACGATTACTTGGCAGGGTATACCGCAAGCCTTAGTGCCTTTTTGAACTTTGTAAAAGAAGGTGGGGAACTGGAAAACCAGAATTACTATGCCATCGGATTGATCATGAAAGGGTTATACTATCAAACGTATACCGATGTATTTGGTATGGTTCCTTATTCAGAAGCGTTGAACCCAGACATCATTACCCCAATTTACGATTCCCAAGCGGCAATCTATGAAGGTGTGATCAATGAGTTGAACGAGGCCATGCAAATTATCGGTTCTTCTACCGCAACAGGAGAAGGGGTTGAGCTTTTGTCTGAAAACGACCTGTTCTTTGGTGGTGATTTGCAACAATGGAAAAAGTTGGCCAATACACTTAAGTTAAGAATGGCGTTAAGGGCCCAAGGCGCTCCTGGAGCTGATTTTGCCAATGCTGCCATTACAGAGGCTATGGCTGCCGATCTTTTGATTGCAGAAACGGATAATGCCCTAATGGAGAAGGATACCGAAATCTCCCAATGGTCCAATGCCGCTTATGGGGATGTTTGGTATAATTTCGGTGTGGGATCTAACTGGACCGTGGGTAAAACCTTAGTGGATTACCTTCAGAACAATAACGATCCAAGGTTGCCCATGTATGCCCAGCCTATAGATGGTGGTGAGGTTGTATTTACCCAACCTGTAGAAGGTGAAGGCGCTGCTCTTTTTACCAAGCATGTTGATTTTATTTTGGCTCAATTGGACAATGCAGGGGTTAGCTACACTAGGGTTGATGGAACCAATGTGGACGGACAAGCCACGGTAACCATTAATGTGGCTACCGATACTCCTTACTACGTAGGGCAACCAACACGATTGAACGGATTGATCTATACCCATGTTAAGGAAGCGCTATTCTCAAGGCCGGCGCAATTGATCATCAATGCCAAAAACCAAGGAAATGATATTTTCCCAGAAATCGTGTTTACCGCTGCCGAAGGTAACTTCTTGCAGGCTGAGGCGATTGTGAAAGGTTTGGCTACTGGTGATGCACAGACATTGTACCAAAATGGTATCAGACAGGCCATGAAAATTTGGGGTGTGGACGATGCTTCCATTGAAACATTCTTGGCAACTGAATCCATTGCTCTTTTGGATGGTTCTGCTGAAGCAAATCTTGAAAAAATCAGCATCCAGAGATGGATCGCTGCCTATACCGATGGTTCCGAAGCATGGTCCATTGTAAGGGATAGTGGTTACCCATCCGAGCTATCGGCCGGGGTGTCCGACTATGATTTGTACAGTGCAGGTACATTGAACGGTGCATACCCACAAAGAATGCGCTATGGTACCGGCGCGTACAACACCAATGGTCCTAATACTGAAGCGGCAAACGCTGCACAAGGACCGGATTTACAAGGAACTACACTTTGGTTTGCACAATAAACCATAGCTATTATGGGTCCGTCCACGCGGATCAATTCATAATTTGAGTTAGTTTAATTAGAGTTAAGTGAGTAAAGGAAGATCTGATCTTCCTTTACTTTTTTTTATATTGTCCCATCCACTATAATATTCAGGGGTATATGCATAGATATTCATTGTTACTTGTCTTTTTGGTTTTGGGTATTACATCATGCTCAGAAAAGCGTGAAGTTTTACCGCCACAACCTCTAGGTCCCATACCTTCTGATGACCAATTGATCTGGCATAGGATGGAACTCAATGCCTTTGTGCATTTCACCATCAACACCTTTACGGATAAAGAATGGGGTTATGGGGACGAGTCCCCGGAATTGTTCGATCCCTCAGCTTTTGATGCAGACCAGTGGATAAAGACCTTAAAGGATGCAGGTTTTAAAGGGGTAATTTTAACGGCCAAACACCATGACGGTTTTGCATTATGGCCTTCAAAATATACCGAACACTCCATCAAGAACAGTCCATTCCAAGGGGGACAAGGCGATATTGTAAAATCAGTTTCCGAATCGGCCAAAAAGTATGGGCTTAAGTTCGGAACGTATCTATCACCATGGGATCGGAACAGGGCCGATTATGGTGAAGCTTCCTATATGGAGTATTATCGCGATCAGCTAAAGGAATTGTTCACAGGCTACGGACCAGTTTTTGAAATGTGGTTTGATGGGGCCAACGGTGGGGATGGATATTATGATGGTGCCCGCGAAACTAGGACCATAGATAGACAACGGTATTATGATTGGCCTAACACCTTGGCCATGGTCGATTCCATACAGCCCCAAGTACTTTTCTTTAGCGATGCCGGACCGGATATTCGCTGGGTGGGGAATGAAAGAGGCCTTGCAGGAGAGACCAATTGGAATACCATAACTCCCGATACCTTGTATGCGGGAAAAGCCGGGATTGAAGAATTGTTGCAACAAGGCGCCGAAGGTGGAAGTCATTGGATTCCGGCAGAAGTGGATGTATCCATCAGACCGGGTTGGTTTTATCACCAATCGCAGGATTCCTTGGTAAGAAGTGCCGAAAATCTTTTTCAGTTGTATTTGACCTCGGTGGGAAGGGGATCCAATCTTTTGTTGAATGTCCCCCCGGACCGTCGTGGACTTTTTCATGAGAAGGATGTAGCTTCCCTTCAGGGATTTAGAAAGATATTGGACAGTGTTTTTAAAAAGGATTTGGTAAAATCGGCCCAAATCACAGCCGAATCTTTTAGAGGAAACGATGAAAGATTTTCACCATCAAACTTGAACGATGGCAATGGAGACACCTATTGGGCAACCGATGATGAAGTGGTTCAAACATCTTTCGAAATAAGTTTTGGAGTTCCAAAATCAATGAATTACCTGCTCTTACAAGAATATATTCCACTTGGGCAACGGGTTGCGGCGTTTGAGGTGCAAGTGCCGAAGGGCAATGGATGGGAAACTATTGCCAAAGGAACCACTATTGGTTATAAACGCATTTTGGAATTCGGTGGGATAGAAGCCTCCAAATTGAGAATTAAGATTACTGACGCTTTGGGTTGTCCAGTGATTTCCAATGTTGGGGTTTATTGAATTAAAAGGAACACTTTCATTTGTTACCCTAAAATTACCTCAAGGTAATTTCCACAATAGTATCCACTGCATCCATTTTGTTCTGGGGAACCTGCAAAAACAACCCAAATGCGTTTTGTTGGAATGTCAGTTTAGATTGATCCGAAAATAACTTTACGTCCTTGATCTTGGCTCCGAAGTCTTCCAAAAATACTTTCTGGCTTCCATCCAGAATGTGCAAGTATATGGTTTTGCCTTTCTGGGTAGTGGCCATTTTTTCAGAGGGGGAAATAGGGCCTGCCATGGTTCCGTAAATAGTCGCTCCATTTTGTTTCATCCATTTGCCCACTTCACTAAGTGATTCTTGGTGTTCATCTTGAATTTTTCCGTTGGGCATTGGGCCTACGTTGAGCAATAAATTGCTCCCGTAACCTGCGGCTTTCACAATGTAGTGGATCAATTCTTCTTTGGATTTATGTTGTCTGTCCTGCAAATTGAATCCCCAAGAGCCGTTGATTGTTTCACACACTTCCATGGGCAGTTTTCCAATATCCGAAGCAGATGTGCCAAAGCCAGTGGTGTTCTTGCCAGGCAAGTCTTTTTCGAACATCTGGAAATCTTCACCCTCTATGGTGGCCAAATGGTGGTTGTTCCCAATAAGGCATTGGGGTTGAAGATCATGGATCAATTTGTAGATTTCGTCATAATGCCAGTCTACCTGAAGGGCTCCAAACCGTTCCCCGTCCCATAATTTTTGGTCCCAATGTCCATCGAACCAAATCCCTGCAATTTCGCCATAATTCGTTAATAGTTCCGTCAATTGGGTCTTCATAAAGGCAATATAATTGTCCCATACGCCTGCACCTCGCCCTGCAATGTCGTTCCCGGTTCGTCCTCTTGGAAAGTAATCATCATTGTGCCAATCCAACAGCGAATAATAGAAAAAAAGCTTGATACCTTCCTTGTGGCAGGCATCGGCGAGTTGTTTCAAAACATCCTTGCCATACGGAGTACCATCTACAATATCATAATTGTTGGCCTTGGTGTCGAACATGGAAAAACCGTCGTGATGCCTACTGGTGATGGTAATATATTTCATCCCGGCATCCTTTGCCATTTTTACCCAAGCTTCGGCATCATAACCGGTCGGATTAAAAAAGGTCGGCAGCTTTTCATAGGCTTTTATGGGAATATTTTGAGTGTTCATCACCCATTCGCCATCACCTAAAATACTGTAAACGCCCCAATGGATGAACATCCCGAATTTGGCCTCTTGGAACCACTTTCGGGCTTCCAGGTTTTCTTTGGTGGGTTTGTAATCTTTCTGACCCTGACCAAAGGAAAAAAAGGCCACTAAAAGGAACAAAATACAAGGGATGCGATTGGTTTTCATGGTATGGTTGTTTAGTTGTATTCCTAAGATGTAACTATTTGGAATGTCTTTGTAAGATATTGTTTTTCAAATTGGGTTGATGCATTTCAAGGCATCAATTTTAAATGGGATTATGCTTTTTCGGGTGCCACATACTCATAAAGTACAGGACCACCTTTAATACCAGCCTTTACCTCCCCAGTATTTTTCAATACATCCATCTGAAAGATCCGTTTTCTAAAATTCCGTTTATCCAATTTGACTCCCAAAATATCCTCATATAGTCCTTGGAGTTCCGAAAGGGTAAACTGTTTGGGCAACAATTCACCAATGATCAATCGGTCTTTTAGATTGTTTTTGAGGAACATATGGGCATCGTGAATGATCTGGGCATGGTCAAAACCCAAATTGGCCGGAATTTCCTCCATATCAAACCAAGCGATCTGCTCTACATTGCCCTTAAGAAAAAGGGGGTGGTTCTCTGGCCGGACCATGGCATAGAACGAAACCGTGATCACCCGTTTTAAGGGGTGTCTTTTCAAATCGGAATAGACTTTTACCTGCTCAAAATGGATGTCCTTTACCCCAGTGAGGGCATGCAGTACCTTACTGGCGCAATCTTTTAGGGTTTCATCGGCTTCCATGACCCCGCCCGGTAACATCCAGTGGTCTGTAAATTCCCCAACGGATCGCTTGGTGAGCAAGAGTTTCAAGCGGTGGTCCACATAACCGAACACAGCAATATCCGAGGTAATGGAACATTCGAATGAATCAGTGTTTACTGTTAAATTTTGAAGATTAGGTGGTTCGATCATCTTTTTATTGCTCATTTGATTTTTTTATTGGATTAAAACTTTTAAATTAGCATCCGTGTCTAAAGTACACAGAAATAATAAAATTTGAAAAAGAATCCTAAAAAAATTTGGGTTCACCATACAGGAATGGGCAATACAATATTCGATATTTCAAAAAAAGTCATTCTGATTACCGGAGGAACGGGAGTTCTGGGAGAAAGCATGGCGGAGTACCTGCTCTCAGAAAATGCCAAGGTCATTTTGCTGGGACAGACCGAGGAAAAGGTGATTGGGAAAGTCAACCGATTCAAAGAAACCTATTCTAATGTGCTTGGATTTTCCGGCAGTGTGTTGGACAAGGATTTTTTGGAGGACGTTAAGAAAAAGGTTGTACAGGAGTGGGGAAGAATAGATGTGCTCATCAATGCGGCGGGTGGTAACATGCCCGGTGCAGTGATTGGGGAGGGGCAGACCATTTTCGACCTACAAATGGATGATTTTAGGAAGGTCTCCGAGTTGAATTTGGACGGCTCCGTGATTCCATCCTTGGTTTTTGGTGAACAAATGGCGGAACAAGGCCACGGGTGTATCCTCAATGTGTCCTCCATGGCGGCCGCTAGGGCACTTACCCGTGTGGTAGGCTATTCGGCTTCCAAGGCGGCCATTGATAATTTTACCAAATGGATGGCCACTGAACTGGCCCTGAAGTTTGGGGAAGGACTCCGCGTGAATGCCATAGCCCCAGGATTTTTTATCAGTCATCAGAACAGAAAATTGCTATTAAATGAAGACGGTAGTCTTACGGATCGTGGCAAAAAAATAATCGATAACACTCCTATGAAACGTTTTGGGAAGGCCGATGAATTGCATGGTGTCGTGCATTGGCTTATCAGTGATGCCGCTAGTTTTGTGACTGGGGCCATCATTCCGATCGATGGGGGATTTAGTGCATATAGCGGTGTATAAACAAGGGCAACAAATGGGATTGGAACAAACTTGGCGTTGGTACGGGCCGGATGACCCGGTATCGTTGGAAGACATTAAAATGGCAGGGGCCACAGGGATTGTTACGGCGTTGCATCATATTCCCAATGGGGAAATTTGGCCTGTGGAAAGCATTTTGGAACGAAAGAATGTACTTGAAAAAGTAGGTTTGAGATGGTCTGTTGTGGAATCGCTCCCAATCCATGAAAACATCAAAACCCGTTCAGGAGAATACAAGGAACACATTGCGAACTACAAGCAAAGCTTGATTCATTTGGGAAAATGCGGTGTTAAGGTAGTGTGCTATAATTTTATGCCGGTTTTGGATTGGACCCGAACCAATTTGGCCTACCCCGTGGAGGATGGCTCCAAAGCCCTATTTTTCGAATTCAGCGCTTTGGCCGCTTTTGATATCCATATTTTAAAACAGCCCCTGGCAGAAAAGGATTATACCCAGGAACAGCTTACTGAGGCCAAGATTTACTTTGAAGGGATGTCCAAGGACGAAATTCAGTTGTTGGTCAAGAACATTATTGCCGGGCTACCTGGTTCTTCCGAAGGATATTTGGATGCCGAAAAAGGGTATAATCTTCAAAAATTCCAAGCCACTTTAGATACCTACAAGGGCATTGATGCGGAACAAATGCGCAGTAATCTGGTAAGTTTCCTAAAGGAAGTAATCCCTGTGGCGGAAGAACACGGTATTCTGATGTGCATCCATCCGGATGACCCGCCTTTTTCCATTTTAGGTTTACCTCGAATCATGAGTACCGAGGCGGATTATGCCCATATTTTTAAGGAAGTGCCATCCATACATAACGGCATTACATTTTGTACGGGTTCTTTGGGAGTTCGGGCCGATAATGATTTAGGAAACATATTCCAACGATTTGCCGATAGGGTTCATTTTATGCATTTGCGTAGTACAAAAAGGGACGGAAAGGGCAATTTTTATGAAGCCAACCATCTGGAAGGGGACGTGGACATGTTCCATATCATGGAGAAAGCCTTGCAGGAACAACAACGCCGTAAACAGGAAGGTAGAACGGACTGGCAAATACCGATGAGGCCCGATCACGGCCATCAAATGTTGGACGATTTGAAAAAGCACACTAATCCAGGATATTCTGCTATCGGTAGACTTCGGGGATTGGCAGAATTAAGAGGATTGATGTTGGGAATAGAAAGGTCATGGGCAAAATGAAATTGAAAGTAAACGTTGTAAAAAAAACAGTAATATGAAATTTTTCAGGATGGTTTTGTCGTTTGTCATGCTGATGCAACTTTCAGGTTGTGTACAGGAAAATGATGTGAAAATCATCCGATTGGCCCATGGTTTGGATGTGAACCATTCCGTACACAGGGCCATGGTTAAAATGGAAGAAGACCTGAAGAATATTTCGGGGGGAAAACTCCAAATAGAGATTTATCCGAACCAACAGTTAGGTACCGAAAGGGAGATTTTGGAATTGATACAACTCGGTAGTCTCGACATGACCAAAGTATCGGTGGCCACGTTGGAAAACTTTGCGCCAAAAACACGGATATTGGGACTTCCCTATCTTTTTGAAACCAGAAAGCATGCCTTTGAGGTTTTGGATGGACCCATTGGACAAGCCCTTTTGGACAATGCACAACAATTCCGATTGAAAGGACTGGGCTATTACGATGCCGGTTTCCGAAGTTTTTACACCGAGCACGAACCTGTAAACTCCCCGGACGATTTGAAGGGACTCAAGATAAGGGTGATGGAAAGTGTTACGGCCATGGATATGGTAAAGAGCCTTGGTGGTTCCCCAACACCCATTTCCTGGGGCGAACTATATACCAGCCTTCAGCAAGGGGTTGTGGATGGAGCGGAGAACAATCCGCCCAGTTTTTACCTGTCAAAACACTATGAGGTTTGTCCGTACTATTCGTTGGATGAACACACCTTTTCCCCGGATGTGTTGATTGTTGGAACCCAGTTTTGGAACAAACTTTCGGAGAAGGAACAAGAATGGGTAAATCAAGCCGTGAAAAGGTCCTTGCAACATCAACGAAAGTTATGGGCCGAATCGGAAGCGGAGGCTTTGGAAGAAGTGCAGAAGGCCGGGGTGAAGATTTTGCATCCAGAAAAAGAGCCATTCATCCAAATGACAAAGGAAATGTACAAAGCGTATGAAGCGGACGAAGAATTGAACAATATGATACAACAGATAAAATCCACGGCAAACTGATGGGCTTCAAAAAAATATTGGATAGCATTTTGGCCCATCTCTTGGTCTTGTTGATGGGGCTAATGGTCTTGAACGTGCTTTGGCAAGTGTTCAGCAGATATGTTTTGGGGCAACCCAGTGCTTTTACAGATGAACTCGCCCGATTTCTTATGATTTGGTTGGGTTTGTTGGGCGCAGCCTTTGTATCGGGC
The DNA here is from genome assembly GCF_020782875.1 of Allomuricauda sp. M10. GTDB lineage: Bacteria > Bacteroidota > Bacteroidia > Flavobacteriales > Flavobacteriaceae > Flagellimonas. The sequence continues at coordinate 130,556 of NZ_JAJGBN010000007.1, forward strand.
AAAACAGGTCACGTGGCCATTGATGTATTGGCCAAACGTGCCAGTGCCAAAAATCAAAAATGGTTGAAAAGAGCGGTGTCTGGCTCTATCATATTGTTTTGCTTGGCTGCTATGGTAACTGGTGGCGGTTGGTTGGTCTTTACCACATACGAACTGAAACAGCTTTCCCCTGCATTGGGACTGCCTTTGGCCTATGTATATATTGTGATTCCCTTGAGCGGGTTGATCGTGGTTTATTATAAATTTTTTGACATCATATCCGATTGAACCCTATGGAATATATCCCTTTACTTGTATTGATCATCAGTTTTGTAGGCCTTTTGGCGATAGGAACACCTGTGGCATGGAGCATTGCTATTTCCTCTATGTTGACACTTTTGGTAAGCGTTCCGTCATTGCCGGCATTGGCAACCATCTCCCAACGAATGGCTACGGGGTTGGACAGTTTCGCCTTGTTGGCTATTCCATTTTTCATTTTGTCGGGAGAATTGATGAACCAAGGGGGAATTGCCCATCGACTGATCGCTTTTGCCAAATCCTTGGTGGGAGCCCTACCTGGAGGGCTTGCCTTGATCAATATCATTTCGGCTATGTTAATGGGCGCCATTGCAGGGTCGGCCATGGCCTCGGCCTCGGCTATGGGAAGCATCCTGGGGCCAGAGATGGAAAAAGAAGGTTATGATAGGGAATTTGCGGCTGCAGTGAACATCACTTCTGCCACTACGGGATTGGTCATTCCACCCAGTAATATTTTGATCGTTTATTCATTGGCCAGTGGAGGGGCATCCATTGCCGCGCTGTTTTTGGCCGGATACATCCCAGGCCTTCTCACAGGTTTGTTGCTGATGGTGGTCACAGTTTTTTGGGCCAAGAAAAAAGGATATGGTACTGGTGAACGAAGCTCCATGAAACAGGTTTTTAAAACTTTTATTGATGCGGTCCCAAGCCTGTTTTTATTGGTTTTGGTCATTGGTGGTATTGTTGCCGGCATCTTTACGGCCACGGAAGCTTCTGCCATAGCAGTACTCTACAGTCTTTTGCTGGGGTTTGTCTACAAACAGATTACCTTAAAAAAATTGCCCCAGATATTTTTGAACGCTTCATCCACCACCGCAGTGGTCATGTTGTTGATCGCGGCTTCCATGAGCATGTCGTGGGCACTTTCCTTTGAGCATATTCCGCAGGATATCAGTTCGGGACTTTTGTCCATTACAGATAACAAGATTGCCTTGTTGCTCATTATAAACCTAATATTATTGTTTGTTGGTGTTTTTATGGATATCACTCCGGCAGTGCTCATCTTCACCCCGATATTTTTGCCCATTGTGACCAAATTGGGAATAGATCCGGTGCATTTTGGCATCATCATGATCTTAAATCTTTGTATTGGTTTGTGCACCCCACCGGTCGGTTCGGTGCTCTTTGTTGGGGTAGGAATCGCAAAGACATCCATAGAAAAAGTGATAAAACCCTTGTTGCCCCTTTTTGCGGCAATGATCTTGGCGTTGTTTCTCATCACCTACATTCCCGAATTGGCCCTGTGGCTTCCGGGGCTATTTGGACTTTAATCAAATTGTAAAATAAATTTTTAAATATGATACATAAAATGAACAAACTAAAATACGCAGTATTGGCACTTCTCCTTTGTTGGGCGTGTGCCGAGACACCTAAAGATGATACCCCATGGGTAGATTTATCCGATGGGACCCTCAACGGTTGGACCCAAAAAGGTGGTGTTGCCAATTACACGGTAAAAGATGATGCCATTGTGGGATCAACGGTCCACGATACACCCAATTCTTTTTTAACTACCGATAAAATGTATGGTGACTTCATCATGGAGTTGGATTACAAGGTAGATTCCACCATGAATTCTGGAATCCAGATTAGGAGCAATAGTTTTCCCCATTACCAAAATGGAAGGGTTCACGGTTACCAGATTGAAATCGATCCATCGGATAGGGCATGGAGTGCCGGTATTTATGATGAAGGAAGAAGAGGTTGGCTCGTAACCTTGGACGACAACCCAGAAGCTCAAAAAGCATTCAAACAAAACGATTGGAACCATTATCGAGTAGAGGCGATCGGTGATACCATCAAAACGTGGATCAACGGAGTTCCTGCGGCCCATTTGATTGATGACAAAACACCAAGTGGGTTTATAGCCCTTCAGGTTCACAGTATTGGAAAAGATCAAAAAGCTGGCACAGAAATAGCTTGGCGGAATATAAAAATCGTAACGGATAGCCTTTACAAATATACCAAACCCATGACCTTGCAACCTGTGGTCACCAAAAACCACATCAATGTGGATGAGGCCAAAAACGGCTGGAAACTGTTGTGGGACGGTGAGACCACCAACGGCTGGCGTGGTGCTCGTTTGGATAGTTTTCCGGACAAAGGCTGGGAAATACAAGATGGGGTATTGACCGTTTTGTCTTCCGGTGGTGAAGAATCGGCTGCAGGTGGAGACATTGTAACAACAGAACTATTTGGGGATTTTGAATTGATGGTGGATTTTAAACTGACCGAAGGAGCCAATAGCGGTATCAAATATTATGTGAATACCGATTTGAACAAAGGCCCTGGATCATCAATCGGTTTGGAATACCAAATTTTGGATGATGCCGTGCATCCCGATGCCAAATTGGGCAACCATGAAGGGAGCAGGACCTTGTCATCATTATACGATCTTATCAAAGCGGATCCTAACAAACCTACTAACCCAATTGGGGAATGGAATACGGCCCACATTATTTCCAAAGGAAGTCATGTAGAACATTGGCTCAACGGTATGAAAGTTCTGGAATACGAACGCGGTAGCGATGATTTCAAAAAACTTGTTTCCGAAAGCAAATATGTAGTATGGCCCAATTTTGGGGAAGCACCAACAGGTCCCATTTTGTTGCAAGACCATGGGGATAAGGTAAGTTTTAAAAACATCAAGATAAAAACCACCGATAAACAGTAAAACCATGACAACAAGAAGAGATTTCATCAAAAAAACAACAGCAGGCACAGCCGCTGTCACCTTGGGCAGTATGGTATTGCCCACTTGGGCCAATGCCCGTATTTTGGGAGCCAACGATCGAATCAATTGCGCTGTAATCGGTGTAAGGAGCAGGGCCAAGGCCCACTTTTTGGCCATCCATCAAGATGCAAATGCCAAGATTTTGTACAGTTGTGATGTGGACGATGTCATTTTGGAAGAGCACAATGCTTGGTGTCAGGAGAATATCGGTTATGTGCCGAAAGTGGAAAAGGATTTTAGAAAGGTTCTGGAGGATAAGGATGTAGACGCCATTTTCATTGCTACCCCTGAACATTGGCATGCCCCTATGGCCATTTTGGGCCTTCAGGCAGGTAAACATGTGTATGTGGAAAAACCTTGTAGCCATAACCCATATGAGAACGACCTTTTGGTGGCGGCCCAAAAGAAATATGGGAAAAAAGTGCAGATGGGCAACCAACAACGGTCGGCCAAAACATCGATGGCTGCTGTAGAGGACATTAAAAAAGGAGTGATCGGGGACGTTTTCAAGGGAGAGGCATATTACTCCAACAATCGCGCCTCCATCGGTCATGGAAAAATGATCGAGGTACCCAAAACCTTAAATTGGGAAATGTGGCAGGGCCCTGCGCCAAGAGAAAATTATCGGGACAATATCCATCCTTACAATTGGCACTGGTTTAAAAATTGGGGTACAGGGGAAATCCACAACAATGGTACCCATGAGATCGATATTTGTCGTTGGGCCTTGGGTGTGGAACTTCCTGAAACCGTTACGGCTTTTGGTGGTAAATATACCTTTGATGACGATTGGGAGTTTCCCGATAATCAACAGGTGACCTATACTTTCCCAGGGGATAAATTCATCACATGGACCTCCCATAGTAGGGGAATCATGAAACCGGAACGACCTGGCCGTGGCATTACCATTTATGGTAGTAAAGGGGTTATGGAATTGAGCCGGAATTTTTACAAACTATACGATTTGAATGGTAACTTGCTCAAGCTTGAAAACGAGGCTACCACAAGTGCAACCTTGAATACCCAGGGCATCGGTGGATTGGATGTGGACCATGTGGCGAACTTCTTTAATGCCATCCGAACAGATACTTCGTTGAATTCGGATATTAGGGATGCTAGTGTTTCCACAATGCTCTGTCATTTGGGGAACATGGCTTATGATGCCGGACATACCATCCAAATCAACACCCAAACAGGCAAGATCCTGAACAGTGAAAAAGCCATGAAAGGCTGGAAAAGGGAATATGAAAAAGGTTGGGAACCAAAATTATAACTGAAAGTGAAAAGGCGAGAATTTATTGTGAAAAGTGGTTTGGCCAGCTCGGCGGCACTATATGCCCCAACAGTTTTGGGATATGGAACCCCGAGTGCCAATGAAACCATCAATGTTGGGGTCATAGGTACAGGGGACCGTGGCGGCGGACTCATTCCTTTTATCAACGAAATTCCGAATATGAGGGTTGTGGCCTGTAGCGATATCATTCCATTTAGACTTAGTTCCGGACTTTCCAAAGTGGAAGGCAAGGCAAAGGGGTATGAGGATTACCGTAAACTTTTGGAAGACAAAAACGTGGATGCTGTTCTGGTGGCGACTCCATTCAGTACGCACTCCCAAATTGTGACCGATGCCCTAAAAGCAGGCAAACATGTGTATGGGGAGAAAACCATGGCCAAAGGATATGATGGGATAAAATCTTTGGTACATACCGCAGAAAATTCAGGTACCATTTTTCAGGCCGGCCACCAATACCATAGTTCTCGACTATACACCAATATTGTTGATGAAATCAAAAAAGGAAAGATTGGTAAAATCACCGCTTTTGAATGCCAGTGGAATCGTAACAACAATTGGAGAAGGCCTGTTCCAGATCCCAAATGGGAACGCATGATCAACTGGCGGATGTACCGTGAGTTTTCCGGTGGACTACTGGCCGAACTTTGTTCCCACCAACTGGATTTTGCCAATTGGGTATTAGGTTCAATGCCCGAAAAAGTGATGGGTATTGGAGGTATCGATTATTGGAAAGATGGTAGGGAAACCTTTGATAATATCCATCTCATTTATAGCTATCCCGATGGTGTACGGGCCTCTTTTACCTGTCTGACCAGTAACGCCATGGGCGATTACAAAGTAAAGGTGATGGGGGACAAAGGTGCCTATATCCTGGATTATGTTCAGGCTTGGTATTATCCCGAAGGTAGTTTTGAGAAAGAAATAGGCGAGGTGGATGGTGTTTCGGGAGCCACAATGAACTGGGATCAAGGAAGGGGTATCCCCGTGAACTTTGACCATGAAGACCCCAGTAAACAGGCCTTGATCGATTTTAGGGACAATATCGTGAACAACACCCTGCCCATTTCCAATGCCAAAACAGGCGCTATGGCAGCACTCTGTGTGCAGATGGGCCTTGATGCCATGTATGGAAATACCATCGTGGAAACCGACCTAAAAATGGTAAACGAGATTTTGGGATAGTCTTGTCATACCGCAATTATTAAATTGGAGCTTGACGAATAGCATGAAACAACCATTTATTACGGATAACTTTTTATTGCACAACCCATTTGCCGAGGAACTCTACCATGATTTTGCGGCACAACGGCCAATTATAGATTATCATTGCCATCTGCCACCCGATCAGATTGCCAAGGATCATATTTTTGAAAACCTAACCCAAATCTGGATCAATGGGGACCACTATAAATGGAGGGCCATGCGGACGGTTGGTATCCAAGAAAAATTCGTTACAGGAAATGGAAGTGATAAGGAAAAGTTTCATGCGTGGGCCGAAACCGTGCCCCAAACCCTAAGAAACCCATTGTACCATTGGACGCATTTGGAACTGAAACGATATTTTGACATCGATGTACTTTTGAACAAAGAAACTGCGGACGAAATCTATCAAGAGGCATCAGCAAAACTGAACAGTTCCACCAATAGTTGCCGAAACCTGATCCAAAAGATGAATGTGGAAGTCGTCTGTACCACGGATGACCCGACCGATACCTTGGAGCATCATCAAAAAATTGCCCAAAGCGGTTATTCGGTTCACATTAGCACCTCATTCAGACCGGACAAAGCCCTACTGATTTCACATGAAGGTTTTTCAACATATCTGAAGGAACTGGAAAAATCGAGCGATATAGAAATCACTTCATTCCGAACCTTATGTGTTGCATTGTCCAAGCGAATTGATTATTTCCATGAAAATGGGTGCAGACTCTCTGACCATGGGTTGAGTTGTATTCCCTTTGCAATGGCTGCCACTACTGAAATTGAATCCATTTTTGTCAAACAAAGAAATAAAGAAACCCTTACCCAACTGGAGATTGAAAAATTCCAGACCGCATTGTTACTGTTCTTGGGAGATCAATACCATGCCAAAGGTTGGGTGCAACAGTTTCATTTGGGAGCCTTGCGAAACAATAATTCCCGTATGTTGAGCAAACTGGGCCCGGATACAGGTTGGGATTCCATTGGGGACTATCCGCAGGCCTATACCTTATCCCGGTTTTTGGATGCTTTGGATGCCAAGGATAAATTGACCAAGACCATTCTGTATAATTTGAACCCGGCCGATAACGAGGTCCTGGCCGCAATGATCGGTAATTTTAATGATGGCAGTGTGAAAGGCAAGATTCAGTTTGGATCGGGCTGGTGGTTTTTAGATCAAAAGGACGGTATCACTAATCAGTTGAACGCCCTATCCAATATGGGCTTGTTGAGTTGTTTTATCGGGATGCTAACGGATTCCAGAAGTTTTCTTTCCTATCCCCGCCATGAATATTTTAGAAGGATACTCTGCAATCTTCTAGGTGAAGAAATCCAAAAAGGTGAATTGCCGCAGGATATGGAATTGATCGGGAACATGGTAAAGAATATCTGCTATAAAAATGCCAAGGCCTATTTTGATTTTTCAATCTAGTTTCACTTAAAACAAGTTTCACTTTTGGTGGCAGGTATTTTTATGGATCCTTGCCACCAGCACTATGGAACTTTCAATAAATCTCTTTTTTAATTCTTGGGGAAAATCCTCTTCTTTTCACCCCATATCCGAACAAATACGTCAATTGCCGTATTGAGATGGTTCGCTATTCCCGCTAGGTTTGTATCCATAATCATTAAAGACCTATTACCATGGGAAAACTTCAATTGTGGATTGCCTTTTTGTTGACCGTGCATGTAACAGTATCGGCTCAAAAAAATACAAAATGTATTAAGGGAGACTGTCAAACAGGTTATGCCCTAGCCAGTCTATTGGATGGCAACGGGAACGATTACGGCTATCAAGTAGGCTTTTATGAAAACGGTGCGCTTAACGGCTTGGGAAATCAAACCGGGACCTTCGGCAAATTTTGGGGGAAGTATGAAAAGGGCAAGAAAAATGGATTTTTCAGCTATGAAAGCGAAGGAAACATGTATGCCTTTGGTCTGTTTATAAATGACAAGAAAGAAGGATTGCATGTGCTCAGAAGTAAAGCAGGATATGAGTTCAAGGACTATAGAGAAGATGCACATATCAGTAATAGTCCGCTGGTTTCTACAGGGATGGCTCCTTGTGTAATGGGCAATTGTGAAAATGGAAAAGGAGTGAAGATCGATGGTAACGATGCCGTTTATAGCGATTGGAAAAATGGAAAAATGAACGGTATGACCATGCAGTTTTTATTGTCTGGGAATAAAATCATTTTTTCAGAATTCTCCGAAGGAATAGTAAATGGCATTCAAATGATCTGGCATTTTGACGGAGCCAGGGAAATCATGCAGATACAGAACGGGTCCATTACTGGCCAATATTTGATGAAAAATCAAAATAACAAACATGAGGCCGCAATATACAAGGATGGCCAATTGTTGGAATCCCTATAGTGCAAAAGGCACCAATCTTCAATTTCAATACCATGAAAAATACTTTTTTAGTGACGTTCTTATGCGTCCATGCCCTTGTTTGGACACAAATGACCATTCCACCCAATGATCCAACCTCACATCCAAGCTATGCGGCTTTTTTGGAGGCAGGCAGATCGAGGAACAACAATGCCAGATTGACGTCCGCGGGCGAGCTTTTGGAAACCTACCCAGAGAATGCCAAGCCATTTGGTTGGGTTGCCAGTGCCTTGTACGCCAATAATAGACCAGCGGATGCGGTCATGTTTTCACAGTGGGCCATGGCTTTTGATAGCTATGACCCCGAAACAGGCTTTTATGGATTTACCCATGCCGTGTTTGCAAACCTGCCCAAAGAGGCGAAGGAATTTCTTGATAACATGCAGGCTGTGGGCCAAGATCAAGCGGGGATGCAACGAGACTATCAGGCATTGAGCGGTTATGTGAATTCCTTGTCCAATTACCCGCATCTATCGGCAACGATGCAAAAGGCCAAAACCTATCTTTTGGATTACAATTCCGAAAGTACCAAAAGGGCAAAGGCCACTTTTGAAAACCTTGGCTCCAGCCTTGGTGCTACTTATGATGCCATTGCCCAAAACGAAACCGCCGAGAAAATACTGGCCGATTGGATCAATGCAGGAACAGCTGTTGAAGAGGGCCTTATTACAAGGGCATTGTATACGGATGCACTAGTTTACATGGCTCAATTGTCCGAAAAAGTCAATTTTTCCTTCGGTCAAAAGCTGGAACCCCATCTCGAAAAAATTGTCTTTGATCAAAAAAAGTATTCCCTCCCTTCACGATACAGGGCATTTTTAAAATTAGCGCGCTTGCAGGCAGCACTTAAAAAATGGGATGCAGTGTTGGCATCAAGCAGTTTCATATTGGATGAACTTAAAGGAAAGGCCCCGTCATCGGCCGTATTGGCAAAAACATATTTCTATACCGTCATGGCACTTACCGAAAAGCGTAAGTATGACGAGGCCGCCATTATTGCGGATGCATACATCAACCTATTGCCCAAGTTGAAGTCACCGGAGTACGTTGCCGAGGCCTATTATGTATTGATGCGTGCCTACGCTTTCGATAAAGATCTGGAAAAAGGCAGGGCAATACGTAAAAAGGCCCAAGAATTCCTAAAGATCCCAGGGATGGAAAACCAACCCTACGTTTCCTTTGTGAAAAATGGGTTGTCCACCACGGAAAACCTTCTTGGTGAAGGAGTGGTCGCTTTAACAGGAAATGCTTACAATGACGGGGTTCGGTTGATGGAGTTGAAAAACTATGATGAAGCAGTGGTTCAATTTGAAAAAGCAAGAAAAGAGGAAATCCAAGTACTGGATAAATTGGATGCCTTGGCACAACGGGGCTACCTGGACAAGTTTCAGCGGATCAATGGCATGTTGGCGGCCATGTATTATGAGACCCAGCAGTTCGATAAGATCTATGACGTTATCGAATCCAATCGTTCTTATTCTTTATTGAACGATAAAAAGAGCAAGGTAAAACAATTGCCATTGTCCGAATTACAGGCTTTACTGGGAGCCGATGAAGCCTACCTTTCCTTTATAGATGTCTCCAAGGGAACCACATATGAAGGCACCTATCTCATGTGTTTGGTCACTAAAAAAGGAGTGGTTTCCAAATACAATAGATCTGCCGGGGCCTTCGTGGATCTGCTGGAACAAGAGAAGGAACAACTCATCACCCTGGAAAAAGAACAGGCAAAATTGGAATTTAGGAATCCCAATCTGGACTACTTGTCCGGCACAAAGGCCAGAAAACCTAACACCTTTGCCAACGATGAGTTTAAATTGATCACACAGTACCTGCGTAAACATATGGAAGCGAAGGTGGAAAACGGCCAGTACGTATTTTATCAAAAGGAGAATGTGTCCAAGTTGCTCAATCGTTTTTACAATACATTCATTAATGGATTGGAGCAGAACCTTAATGGTATTGCTAAATTGACGATAAGCCCGGAAGGTCTGATCGGAACCATACCTTTTGATGCGTTGGTGGACACCAACGGGTACTACTTGGCCGAACGGTTCCAAATTGGGTATGTTCCCAGTGCCGCCCTGTTATCCAGCCTACGAAAGCAACCCAAAAGGTCCTATACAAAGAATGTGTTGGCTTTTGGTGGCGCCACCTATGATCTTTATGAAACTTCGCGAGCGCCATTGAATTCCATCGGGGATCTTGAAAAATTACGATATAGGGTAAGGCAGGATGTGGAAAGTGGGAATCCTTTGGATTATGCCTTTGCCACATTTCAATCTGATGAGCCCATGGGCTTTTTGGAAGGTGGTAGAAAAGAAGTCGTGCTGATCCAGGAATTGGTGCCCAAAACCGATGCCCGCCTTGACGAAATGATGACGGAAAATGAACTGAAACGGATGAGCATGGCCAATGAACTGGGCCAGTATAGGGCATTGCATCTTTCGAGCCACGCCAGCGTACATCCTTATATTTTCGATCTGTCCAGCATAGCCATGACGGTAAAATCAAAGCCGGTCAATGGGGAAGATGGTATGTTGGTCGTTGGTGAGGTAGAAAAACTAAACCTTCCCGTTGATTTTGTAATGCTCAGTGCTTGCCAGACCGCATTGGGCGTGGAGTCACCCGGTGATGGAATAAAAGGACTCAACCAAGCCCTTTTCAACGCAGGGGCCAAAAGTACCTTGACATCATTATGGAGCGTGAGCGATTCGGGGACCATGTACCTGAGTGTGGAGCTTTACAATAGGATGTTCAACAAAAATATGCCTACGGCAGCAGCACTGGCCGAGGTAAAACGAAATTTCATTGCAGGAGTGTACGGGGATCAAATCCACCCATATTTCTGGGCACCGTTCATCTATACCGGATATTGATTTTTCAATTGCTTATTAGTACAATGCCAATAAAGGAAAATTTACCCTTTGATCCTGAGGACATCAAAAACCTACGGAAGCAGTTGTTCGCCATGTTGATGTTTCCTGTGGTCGTGATTGGGATGTTTCTATTGTTCATTTCATTCGTGTTCAAGGACTTCAAAAACAGTTTTGCAGGCGATAGCGTGGTGTTGTATATAGCTATTGGTTTTTGCTGTTTCTTTTTTGGCATTATCGCATATATGATCGGCACCATTGCAATGGATCTACGGCGTGGTATGAAACATCGTATCTCAGGAAAGATTACGGATAAAAGACTCAATGTGCAGACCTCAGGTGGTGGGTCGGGGACGGGAGGAAAAACCAGAACTACCAGACATTATTATCTATATGTGGATGATGAGGAGTTTTCGGTGGACTATCAGGAATATGCAAAAGTGAGGGTAGGGATGGACGTGGTCATGGACAGGGCGCCCAAATCCAAAAAGACACTTAAGCTTGACATACTTACCCAATCCAATTCTGAACAAGTTGCCAGTGAAGGTCAAAAGTTTCTTGAAAAACGGATTCCGCATACCCGCTATACCCAAAAGGATTTTGAAGCTCTGAAAAGAATTTGGTATGCAGCATTGAAACGCCGTATGTTCCTGGCCGCACCGTTTGTTTCTATTGGCATTTTATTGTTGATAAGTGGCTTTTGGGGTTTTGCGATATTTCTTTTTCCCCTTTGGATGGTTCCATTGTATCAGGCCTACAAGCTCTTCAAGGCGCATAAAAATTATAGAAGGGATAAGTTCAGTGCCCATAAAAAAGGAGTGGCAGCCTTGATAGAGGACAAACGCACCATCACCTCCAACCGTACATCCAACTCAAACAATATTAGAACCACACATGGAACGTTAACAGTGAATACGATTACATACAATAAGCTGTCCGTGGGAGACGGTATTACCATTTTCAAGACCCAATATGGAAATGTGCCCATCAGTATTGTGACCACGGAGCAGGAAGAAATCTACTTGGTATAGTGAGGAAGATTCGAACCAACAATTTATGATAGGCGTTGTACTTTTATTGATAGCGTTGATTGGGCCAATGGTGCTGCTTTCAATGTTTCTATATTTTCGTTTTCCTGATGGGTCGGCCGCTCAATGGGACCGCTGGATCCCTCCATTGACTTCTGCACTGGCAACATGGTCTTTATGTACGGGTTGGTTGTGGTTTTATCTTTTCAACCTATACATCAGTTTGCCGGTGTTGTTGTTGGCTATCGGTTTGCAGGTATACGCCATGTCCAAAAATTTGAACCCCAAGCTACGCCGTATCAATTCCATATTGATTTGTGCGGCATTCGGGATTCTTCTCCTCAGCTACTTTTATTTTGATATATAACCAGTTTTGTTGAGGTTCATTTTACGTCAATTGCCCTATTGAATCGCAGCTGTTCCAAGTCTATGTTTGTTTTGGATTTTATATCAACAAACTTTAAAAAAATACCATGAAGAAATTTTATATCGCATTGGCATTGTGCATTGCAGGAGTATTTGTCACTTTTGGACAAACGGTGGGTGAAGTGAACCTTAAAACATTGGGCCCTGCAAATTTGAGCTACAGAAAAAGCCCCAAAAAGATCATGATATCCGATTTTCAGGTCAATTACCAAATTGCCCTAAATCTGGAGGATTCCAAAAAAGGGGGCAAACTGTGGAGGGGAGGACTCAAGGGCGATGCAAAGGCATCCCTAACACTTGTACTGGATGGCCTTAACCCTGATGACCTTCAAAAATTGACGGATCAACTTTATCAGGACTATGTGGCGGATCTAAAATCAAAAGGTTTTGAGATTGCACCGATCGAAGAACTCTGGAACCACAAAGCCTATGAAAAGAACCGTGAGGATAGGTGGGAACTCACAGCGGGCCAAGGACCGGAAAAAGGTAAGGAATATGGAATCATCCTGACCAGGCCTACCACCCAAAAATTTGTGGTACCGTTCAGGACCATGGGCAAAGATCAAATACCGCTAGCCGGCTTTGCCGATTATGCAGGCAATACTGAAAACAAAGTGGTGAACCAAAAAACCGATTTCATTTTCAACAAGGTCGTTCTTGTGGTCAACGTTTTTGAGGATAGCCAAAGCGAGGTGTCAAGAACATTGAACCGACATGCCGGAAATGCCAGGGTAAAAGCTGAGACCACCTTTGTGATCAGTGAAGAGAGCAGCATTAGGTTCGATATGGGCAACTTTATCCCAAGGGGAGGAGTGGAAGTCTCAGGGGTCATGGAAAGACAAAAATTCGATGTGGCACAAACCCCCGACAGGGATAAACTGGGAACCGATATGGGCGTGCTTCAGGTATGGAGTGTGGAACATTTGGAAAAGTCCAATTTTTCTACAGTAAAGTGTGATCCCAAAAAATATTTGGAAGGCGCTGAAAAGGGATTGAATGCTTATTTGGATGCCGTAGTACAAAAACTGGCGGACAAGGCCGATTAATTTTGGAAATACAAGTGTGATCATGCGCAAAAATTTGTCTATTTTTAGAAAATGTCTTCAATACAACCACTGCTTAAATCCCTGTTGATACTTATACTTTTAGGGACATCACATACTTTAGTAAAGGCCCAGACCCTGGAGGAAGAACTTGCTAGGCTCAAAGACACTTTGGCCTTAAAGAAGGGTGGCGACAAAGTGTTAGCTATCAAGGATGTAGGGATGAAGTTTCGTTCCATAAATGTGGACAGTGCCAGATATTATGTCGATTTGGCATTCAAGGAGGCGGATGCGTTGGATGATGATTATTACAGGGCTAGGATTTGGATGACGTACGGTATTCTTTCATGGGATGCCGGCAGACCTAAAGAAGCATTGGAATATCATATGAAGGCCAAGCCCATTTTGGAGAATTCAAAAGAACACTATGTGTTGGGAAGTCTCTATACCAATATGTCCAATGCTTATGAGGCCCTTTCTGAATTTGACATCGCCGTAGATTATCAGTTCAAGGCCTTGGAGAACTTTATTGCGGGAAAGGATAGTATCTGGATTGCGGGATCCTATTTGAATTTGGGAAACCGCTACAAACTGGTCCAAGAACCAGACCTATCACTGGAATACTATCTAAAGGCATTGGAGATGTACAGGAAGATAGGGAACGATTATTTTGTGGCGATGAGCTATAACAGTGTGGCTGCGGCCTATATTGAAAAAAATGAGTTTGATAAGGCATTTGAATATGCCAAAAAATCGTTGGAGGGCTACAACACCATCGGCGCAAGGTTGGATAAAGGGTATCCGTTAACCAACATGGCCTTGGCAAGTTGGGCTCTTGGAAATTTTGATGATGCCGAACTTTATTACAATCAGGCCATAACCCTTCAGGAGGAAAGAGGGGAACGTTTGGCCCAGATTTCCTTAAAAAACGATTTGGCCAATATTTATCTTAAACAGGGAAAAGTGGATAGGGCCGAAGCATTGGCCCTAACTACTTATGAAGAAGCGGAGCAAATCGATTTTCTTCCAGGCATTGACGTGCTTTCCAAAACGTTGTCCCTGATATATGAAGAAAAGCCAGATTATAAAAAGGCCTATGTTTATCATCAAAAACATAAGGCAGCAAGGGACAGTCTCTATTTTTCGGAAAAGGCACGAGAAATGCTCAACCTGAAGGAAAAATACGAGTCGGAGCAAAAGGAAAACGAAATCCTTCGCCAAAAGAACGAACTGGTAGAAAGCGAATTGTCCATAAAAAAACGCAACAATATGCTGATCGGCAGTGGTGGTCTGCTAATGCTACTTTTGGTGGTCGGTTTTGTGTTGTTCAGGGAACAAAAATTAAAAGCGAGGACCATGGCAAGGGAAGCCGCTTTGGAAAAAGCCATGGCAGAAGCAAAGGCACAGGAAAACCTAAAGGAACAACGCATCCGCATTGCCCGTGACCTGCACGATAATATCGGTTCCCAGCTCACCTATTTGACTTCCATCACCGATTCGGCCAAACGGGGAATTGACAAAGGGGAAGTTTTCCTTATGGAGAAGTTGACCCAAATGAAGCAGTTTTCCCTGGTCACCATATCCGAATTGCGGGACACCATTTGGGCCATGAACAAGGATGAGATCAGTTTGGAGGATATTAAGGAGCGTACCCTACAATTGGCGGCCACCATCCAAGATGCCACCGATGGGAAAATCCAGGTTAGAACAACAGGTGAAAGTGGGGAGAAGGTACTCAACGCTTTTGTGGGCATGAATCTTTTTAGGATCATTCAAGAATCGGTGAATAATGCAGTGAAACATGCCGATAGCACGGTGATAGAGGTTCGTTTTGCCGAGCAGAACGGTCAGGTGGAAATAGAGGTGGAGGATTTTGGAAAAGGCTTTGATACCAAAAGTTTTTCACAGGGAAATGGCCTACAGATAATGAAGAGCAGGGCGGAAAGGGCAGGAATAGCATTTAAACAGACCAGTGTTTTGGGTAAGGGAACAAAAATCGAATTAAAGGTAGGTACATGACCCGTCCCTCACAAGTTGAACGAAAAGAAGTGAGATGAAAAAGATCAAATTGGCCATAGTGGATGACAACACGTTCTTGGCGAGGGCCATACATGAAAAGCTTTCCGATTTTAAGGATATCGATACCAAATATATGGTGTATAACGGAAGTGAGCTTTTGGGAAAGTTGGAAAAAAGCCATAACCTGGACCTCGTACTCATGGACATTGAAATGCCTATTTTGGATGGAATAGAGACAGTGAACATCCTGAAGCAAAAGTACCCCCATATAAAAGTGATCATGCTCACGGTATTTGATAATGATGAGAATATTTTTAATGCCATAAGGGCCGGTGCGGATGGGTATCTTTTAAAAGAAATAGATGCGGACAAACTCTACGCAGCCATCATAGAAACAATGCAGGGAGGAGCCGCAATGAGTCCTTCCATTGCCGTTAAAACATTGAAATTGTTGCGCTATCCTGAAAAGCAGGAGTTTATCAACGTACAACAGGATACCGTAGAACTCACTTCACGTGAACAGGAAGTATTGGAGCAATTGTCCGAAGGCTTGAGCTATACCGTCATAGCCAATAACCTGTTCCTTTCACCCAGTACGGTAAGGAAGCACATCGAAAATATTTATAAAAAGCTTCAGGTGCATAACAAGTTGGAGGCGGTACAAAAGGCTAGGAGACAAAGCTTGATATGAAATTTCCGAAGGGAGTTCAAGGGAGCAAACCTTTTGATAATGGAAATTTAAAAGGTATTCCATAATCATCCTAAATGTTTAAGGTACAATACCTAACTTTGCTCCTAAGAAACGAATCCTAGTATTCTATGGCCCTTGTCAATTGGGGAAGCGAACCTCCCGATTATCTGAAGTATTCCAAATATTTTTTTCAGATTGCATTTTATGCCAGTATCCTTGGATTGTTTTTGTTTATCATCGATTTTGGGTTCGACAAGTCACAAGAAATTCAAATCTGGTACAATACCTACTACTATGTTGTAATTGCCCTTGGTATCGTGGCAACCGGGTTGAGATATATAGGACGTGACAAGCAGATAAAACGCTCTGTCCTCATTTTTGATGTCCTCAGTATTTTTGTCACGCTGGTCATTCTTTACGCTCATTTTTTGGGGGAAGAGGCCCACAAGCATATTTCTTTTCTCTACAATGACAACTGGGTAAAGTTTGCCATTATCCTAACCTTCATAAGAGAATTTTCAGAGCAGAACATCAACTATAAAAGAACCGTTCTCAATCCGGCACAGTTGTTCATTGCCAGTTTTTTTGCCATCATTTTATTGGGAGCGGTATTGTTGATGCTTCCCAATGCAACCTATAATGGACTTTCCTTTTTGGACGCTCTGTTTACATCAACAAGCGCAGTGTGTGTTACCGGTTTGATCGTGGTAGATACAGGAACTTATTTTACCACCTTTGGCCAATCCATCATTCTCTTTTTGATACAGGCAGGAGGAATAGGGATATTGACGGTGGCGAGTTTCTTCAGTTATTTTTTTAAAGGAGGTACATCCTACGAAAACCAGTTGACGTTGAGTGATATGACGGGTTCCAATAAGCTTGGGGAGGTTTTCTCAACGTTGAAACGGATTTTGGTCATCACTTTTTCCATCGAATTGGTGGCCGCCTTGCTGATCTATCTAAGCTTGGACAAGTTTTTCTTCAATTCTTTTTTTGAGCGTACTTTCTTTTCGGTATTCCATGCAGTATCGGCATTCTGTAACGCAGGTTTTTCCACATTGCCCAACGGTTTGTTCGAATCGGGTATTCGGTATAACTACTCCTTTCAGGTAATTATAATCATTGCCTTTGTATTGGGAGGTTTGGGCTTTCCGATTGTGGTGAACATTATCAAATACCTCAAATACTTTTTACTGAGGATGTTCTTCTTGTTCCAAGGAAAACAACAAACCTATAAACCTTGGGTATTGACCCTCAACAGCCGTATTACACTTCTCACCACAACCGCTTTAACCATTGTGGGAACATTATTTTTTTATTTTAACGAGTACAATAATACCTTGGCAGAACACAATGGATTTGGGAAGTGGGTAACTGCTTTATTTGGCGCGGCTACGCCTAGAACTGCAGGTTTCAATTCGGTGGACATGGGCGCATTGGATTTTTCAACCGTCATGATGATATTTTTGTTGATGTGGATCGGTGCATCACCTGCATCCACGGGCGGTGGTATCAAGACCAATACCTTTGCCATCGCAACGCTCAACTTTTTGAGTTTGGCCAAGGGAAAGGCAAAGATTGAGATTTTTAGAAGGGAAATATCCGAAATATCGGTACGTAGAGCCTTTGCGGTAATTTCCTTGTCCTTGTTGGTCATTGGATTGGGCATCATTTTAATTTCCGTTTTTGATGGAGATAAGAAATTGTTGGACATTGCCTTCGAGTGTTTTTCGGCTTACAGCACCGTTGGGTTGAGTCTTGGTATTACGGCAGATTTGAGCGCGGCCAGCAAGTTTGTGATCATCGTGGTCATGTTTTTGGGAAGAGTGAGCATGCTGACCCTGTTGATTGCCGTATTTAAAAAGGTAAAAGAGAAGAATTATAAGTATCCGGTGGAAGAACTCACCATAAATTAAAAGATAGGCATATGAAATATATTGTTGTGGGATTGGGAAGTTTTGGGGCCTCTCTGGCGGCAAAATTGACCGAGGCAGGAAATGAAGTAATAGGTATCGATACCAATATGGATCGGGTCGACCACTACAAGGAGCATATTTCGCATACCATTTGTATGGATGCCACGGATGAATTTACGGTGGCTGGACTGCCACTCAAGGATACGGATATGGTGGTGGTGGCCATTGGTGAGGACAAAGGTGCCAGTGTCATGGCCACGGCTTTGTTCAAAAACTTTCAGGTTAAAAGATTAATCAGTAGGTCCATTGACAACCTGCATGAAAAAGTGCTTCATGCCATTGGTGTGGATGAAATTGTGCATCCAGAGGAAGAATCCGCAGAGCGTTGGGCCAAAAAATTATGCTTGAAGGGAGTGGTGGACTCCTTTGAATTAAACGATGATTACAGCATAGTTGAAGTAAGTGTTCCTGTTAGACTCCATGGAAAGACCATTAGGGACAGCAACATTAGAGAGCAATACAATCTTTTGGTGTTGACCACTATTGCCAATACACAGGAAAGGACCATAGTGGGTAAGGTGAAATTTGTTACCGAGGTCAAAGGCGTGGCCAACCCCAATAGCGTGCTCAACAAAGACGATCTTATTGTGGTTTATGGTGCCAACAAAGACATCAAAAAATTCCTGAAGGATTAAACCTTTAGGTTTGGGATTGAACCACTTCTATTTTTTAGGATTTGAAATCAATTGAGGTGCCACGCCGTCAAAAGTCATAATGATGTTTTTGATGGTGCCATCTTCATTGAATTCCATTTTATCAATACACACCACCCGATGGTCCCTATCCAAATTAGGGATGGGTCTTCGGTGATAGATCATATACCAATCATCCGTTCCTGGAACTTGGATTACCGAGTTATGTCCGGCACCTGTGGCAATGGAGCGATCGGCCTCCAAAATGGTTCCGATCCGTTCAAAAGGACCTTTTGGACTTTTTCCCATGGCATAGGCCACTTTGTAGGTATCGTTGGTCCAACCTCCTTCGGACCACATCAAATAGTAGATATTGTTCCGTAAAAACATCAACGGACCTTCCACATATCCTTCGGGGGTGATTTCCTTAAAAATTTCGCCATCTTCAAAAGGGACAAAACCGGTAAGGTCATCCTTTAAAATGCCCATATTGCAATGGCTCCATCCACCATAAAAGAAATAATGGGTACCATCCACATCCTTAAATACAAATTGGTCAATGGGTTGGGCATCATTATAAAAATCGGAAACTAGGGGTTTGCCCAGATAATCCTTGAAGGGTCCGGCCGGTGAATCAGCAACAGCAATTCCGATGCCCCCATAATGGTTAATGTCGTTTTCGGTATCCCACATAGGTCCACCAGGACGTTGCACATCATTGGCCGAGAAAAAGAGAAAATACTTCCCATCCTTTTCTATGGCAGCAGGGGCCCAAATGGCCTGCTTTGCCCATTTTACAATACTTGTATCCAAAATGCGGGAATGTTTCTCCCAAGTCACCAGATCTTTGGAAGAAAAAGCATCCAAAAACACTTGGTCCGTATATTTGGCAGAAAAAGTGGGATAGATCCAATATTCCTTGCCAAAAACAACACCTTCGGGATCGGCATACCAACCATCAAAAATAGGATTGCCAGATGTTTGTGCTATTGTAGTGCTCTGAAAGGATTTACAGCCTATGGTCAATAGCAACGATAACGAAAGGATGAAAGCTATTGGTCGTACTTTTAAGGTTGAATGCATAGTGAAGGTTTAGTTGGCAATTTAAAAAATCATTTTCTGTTTTTAACCGGAATAACGAATTTGAGTCCTGACCAAATATCGCTAACCGCACAGACTTTAATATCCACAAGACCATTTCGCAAACCAATCTCACGAACCAGATTTCCATCCAGATCGGTTGGTAATTTGGATGTCTTTTTGGGCCATGAAATCCAGATGGCCCCGTGCTGTTGCAATTCTTTTCGAAGTCTAATGATATCCTGTTCCAGTTGGTCGCGACTTTCGGAAAAGTAATGGATGATGTCCTTCAAAATGGTGGGGTCATCTACCCATTCCAAGTCTTTTGGAAGGTCTGAAAATAAATCAAAATACCCATTTGGCGGGTTCATGACTGAAATTTTGAACCCCGGTTTTATGCCCAGTTTTTTGGCCAACGGAGTACCAGAATAGCCTGCAGTCATTTTCTTTTGATTTTAGGATTTTGATTGACAGTAGTTTGTGATTGGAAGATACGAACATAATTGTCAAGGGAAAAGTCACTTTTTTATTTGGATTTTATCAAAAATGGTTTGAAAAATGTATGAAAGGGTCTGGGAAACTTAGTAAATTGCAATATGTACACGTGTACATATCGAGAAACAATGTCGGCAAACAAAAGAGTTTATTTGGATTTTAATGCAACCACTCCGGTAGATTCGAAAGTGTTGGATGCCATGTTGCCCTATTTCTCGGAACAATTTGGAAATGCGTCAAGCGACCATGCCTTTGGATGGTATGCCAATGATGCTGTGGAAAAGTCAAGAAAGCAAATTTCAAGTTCCTTGGGTTGTAGGCCCAATGAGATCTTGTTCACCTCAGGAGCCACGGAGGCCGCCAATCTGGCCCTATTTGGATTTTGCAAGGCAAACCAGCATAAGGGCAATCATATCATTACCTGTAAAACGGAGCATAAAGCCATTTTGGAAACTTTGGATGCATTGGAAAGCCAAGGTTTTCAAGTAACGTATTTGGATGTTGACAACCAAGGCAGCATCGATTTGGAGCAATATAAAAGAGCCTTCAAACCATCGACCATGTTGGTGTGCCTTATGTTGGCCAATAATGAAACGGGAGTGATACATCCCATACAAACGATCTCCAAAATAGCCGAGGAGCAGGGTGTGGCTGTCATGTCCGATATTACCCAAGCTGTTGGAAAAATCCCAGTCGACCTAAACGATTTGAATATTGATTTGGCCATATTCTCTTCCCACAAAATATATGGTCCCAAGGGAATAGGAGCCTTATACCTGAACAAAAAGAAGCAGGTAAGATTGGAAAAGCAGCTTTTTGGTGGGAGCCAAGAACAAGGGTTTCGACCTGGTACGCTTAATGTTCCGGCCATTGTTGGTTTTGGGGAGGCTTGTGAAATCATCATTTCCAAAATGGAGGAAGAAAGCAACCGATTGTTGCAATTCAGAAATGAATTGGAGCAAGGACTTCTTCAGGTAGAAGGGGCTAAAATAAATGGTGGGGATGTACCAAGATTGCCGAACACCGTCAACGTTACTTTTTCGGATGTTGATGGTTCCAAATTGTTGTTGCATCTCAAACGTTTGGCGGTTTCCAGAGGATCCGCCTGCAATTCCAACTTGATAAGTCCTTCCCATGTGTTGATGGCGATGGGGCATGATGAACAAACTGCTTTGGCAAGTCTTCGGATAAGTATGGGGCAACCCACTACAAAAGAGGATTTGGATATTGCGATTGAGGAAATTTCAAAAGTGATTAACCAACTTAAAACCATTTCAGTATGAGGGAGTTGGATGCTATCATATCAAAATATGAAGAATTAAAAATCCAAAACATCGGTTGTGTTTTGGCAACGGTGGTACATGTGGAAGGATCATCGTACCGAAGGGCAGGGGCACGAATGTTGGTGGATGAATTCGGAACCATAACCGGTGCCATCAGTGGTGGTTGTTTGGAAGGTGATGCACTAAGAAAGGCACTTTATGCCTTGGAAATTCAGGAAAACAGATTGGTTACTTACGATACCAGTGACGAAGATGATGCAGTGGTAGGAGCGCAGTTGGGCTGTAACGGAATTATTCAGGTGTTATTTGAACCTATTGATTTTACATCAAATGAAAATGCCTGTGAAATTTTAAGCAAAGCTTCCAAAATGGAAGAACCAGTAGCGCTCACCATTGGTTTTAATATTGACAGTAGAAAGAATCAACTTGGTACTATGATGCTCGTTGCTTCATCCGAAGTAATGGTTTCCAAAAGTTTGAACGAAAGAATTTTGGAGGTTCTTTTAAAAGAAAGCAAAAGCGTTTTGGACAATAATGAGTCGAGTTTTGTGACTTTGGAATCGAACGGAAATCAATTCCATGCTTTTGTACAATCACTCCAGCCTCCCGTTAAATTGGTGCTGGTAGGCGCTGGGAACGATGCCCAACTCTTGGCCCAACAAGCCGAACTTTTGGGATGGAAGGTTTTCGTTACCGATGGTCGCCCCACTCATGCCAATAAAGAACGATTTGTGGGTTCATGTCAAGTAATCGTATCCAAACCGGAAGAGACGCTCAAAAATATAAATATTGATGCACGGACCTGTTTTGTGCTCATGAGCCACAACTACAATTATGATTTAGCGGTATTGGAACTTTTATTGGATCAACCACAACTTTTTTACATTGGCATATTGGGACCATTGAAAAAATACAACCGCATGTTGGATGATCTGGAACAAAAGGGTTTTCGAATCTCAAAACAGGATTTGGCCAAGATTCATGCCCCGGTGGGATTGGAGATTGGAGCGGAAACTCCAGCCGAGATAGGTCTGTCCATTTTGGCGGAAATACAAAGCGTGTTGAAAGGAAAACAGGCACGTCCTTTAAAACATAGATCGACTCCCATCCATGACAAGGAAGGGACCGAATTTCAAAAAATACATATTTGAGTAAAACAGCAAAAATAGGAGTAGTCATTTTGGCGGCTGGTGGATCAAGCCGATTGGGTAGACCCAAACAGTTAGTAAAGTTCAAGGGAAAACCACTTTTACAGCACACCATTGATTTGGTTGAAAAGTTGGATTTCAAAAAGAAAATTTTGGTTTTGGGTTCCCATCAGGATTTGATCTTGAACGAAGTGGAGACCAAGAATTTTGAAGTGGCACAAAACCCGGAATGGGGAAAAGGTATGGCAGGTAGCATAAAAATAGGGTTACAGGAATTAAATCGTGATGTAGAAATGGAACACGTTCTGTTGCTACTTTCGGATCAACCTTTTTTGACAACGGAATACATACAAAGATTGAGCATGGCGCATGTATATCAAAAACCCATGGCGACCTATTCAAAATACGGATCAGAAATGGGCGTGCCAGCCATTTTTTCCAAAGTTGCCTTTCCGTTTTTGGAAAATTTAAAAGGGGACCAAGGCGCTAAAAAATTGACCATGAATGCAGATTTCGTTTATAAAACGATAGAATTTGAACAAGGTGGTTTTGATATCGATACGGAAGCGGATGTGGAAAAATTGAAAGGATTGGAATAATGAAGGTCACCGTAAAATATTTTGGTTTGGTCGCTGAAGCCATGGGTACAAGTGAAGAAGTGTTGAATTTGACTGGTACTACTACGGCACATGAATTAAAATTAAAATGTTTGGGCCCACTTGCAATTATGGACCATGAATCCATACAAGTGGCCGTAAACCAAAATTTGGATGAAACTATCATTTTAAAAGATGGGGATGAGGTGGCCCTATTGCCACCCTTCGCAGGCGGATGAACAGATACGACAGACAAATAAAGTTACAGGAAGTAGGTGCTGAAGGACAGGACAGACTTCGCCGCGCCAAAGTGTTGATTGTTGGTGTGGGTGGATTGGGCTGTCCTGCAGCCTTGTATTTGTCGGCTGCAGGAGTTGGAACCATTGGCCTTATGGATCATGATAAGGTTGATGTGACCAATCTACACAGACAAGTGTTGTTCCAGGAATCGGATTTGGGCAAACCGAAGGCCGCTGCGGCAGCGGAACAGTTGTCCAAAAGAAATAGTGACGTTGTTTTTGAAGTCATTCAAGAAGCCTTGACGCCGGAAAATGCCCAAAACGTAATTGGCAGGTATGACATTGTTCTGGATGGCACCGATAATTTTGAAACCAAATACTTGATCAACGATGCTTGTCTCTTGTCTGAAAAGCCATGGGTGTATGCTTCCATCTATAAAAATGAAGGGCAACTCTCGGTGTTCAATTACCAAAAAGGACCAAGTTACAGATGCTTGTTCCCCAAAACAACACGACAAAATATTAGTTGTGAGGCGACAGGTGTTTTGGGTGTTTTACCAGGAATGCTCGGTACCATGCAGGCTGCAGAGGTTTTGAAAATGATTTTAGGGAAAGGCGAGGTGTTATCCGGCAAGTTGAAGCTCTTCAACATTTTTTCGGGAGCGGAACAACTCATCAACATTAAAAAACGACCGGAAGAAATTGAAAAAATTGAAATTAACGGTATTGTACCCGTTAAAGTGGAATGTACCTTAAAAAGTGAAATTCAATGGTATTTGGATGTCAGGGAAATCTTTGAACAGCCCAAACCAAGTGGAAACAACATTTTAAAAATACCGATGGCAGACCTTGTGGTGCGCCATCATGAAATACCAAAAGATCAAGAAGTAATGGTATTCTGTCAATCCGGAAAACGGAGCCAAAATGCCATAGCAATATTGGAGCGGGAATTCGGGTTCAACAACCTGATCAATGTGGAAGGAGGAATTGAAACCATCATCAATGGAGACTAAAAAAGTAAAAAAGGTTTTTGTGGAAGGGGCCATACCCCCGGAGAAAATTGCGCAATCGGTGGCAAGCCATCAGAGCAAGACCAATATTGGGGCGCACAGCATTTTTCTGGGCCAGATAAGGGCCGATGTGATTGATTGTAAAACAGTGGCCGCAATCGAATATTCGGCCTATGAAGAAATGGCAGAGAAAGTATTCCACGAGATTAGGGAAGCGGCGTTTGCCAAATTCGATATTACCTGCGCCCACATTTACCATAGTTTGGGCACCGTGAAGACCGGGGAAATTTGTTTGTTCGTCTTTACCTCTTCGTCCCATAGAAAGATTGCCATTGAGGCCACCAATTATTTCGTGGAGGAAATCAAGGCGAAAGTACCCGTCTTCGGAAAGGAAATATTCGAAGATGAAACTCATCAATGGAAAGTCAACAAGTAAATGGTCGATATAACACACAAAGTGAACACCTTGCGGGAAGCTACCGCGGAGGCCATAGTAAAAACGAGTAGCCCAGATACCATCAGTGCCCTGAAAAACAATCAAGTTCCCAAGGGAAATGTGTTTGAAATGGCCAAGGCCGCTGGACTTTTGGGCGTGAAAAAAACGCCTGATCTTTTACCGGATTGCCATCCATTGCCCATTGAATACACAGGGATTGAATACGAGATCAAAGGGCTGGAGATTTATATCACCATGACAGTGAAAACCATTTATAAAACAGGGGTGGAAGTAGAAGCGATGCACGGAGCAAGCGTGGTAGCACTCACCATGTACGACATGCTGAAACCCATCGATAAAAATGTGGAAATTGGCACCATTCGGCTGAAATCCAAGAAAGGCGGAAAATCGTCCTACAAGGTCAACACTGAAGGTTTAAAAGCTCATGTGGTGGTCTGTTCCGATACCATTTCCAAAGGAATGGGGGAGGATACCGCTGGAGAAGGCATTATACAAAAGCTTCAAGATTTAGGACTGGAAACCTTTAAAACCATCATCCCGGATGAACCATCGGAGATTGTAAAAATTTTGGATACCGCTACTTCGGATCTTATCATTTACACCGGTGGCACAGGTGTTGGTCCCCGAGATGTAACGCCCCAAACATTGGAGCCATTGTTGGAAATTAGATTGAAAGGCGTGGAGGAGCAAATGCGAAGCTATGGTCAGGATCGTATGCCGTATGCCATGTTCTCGCGTTCCATGGCTGGGATAAAAGACGGAAAATTGGTATTGGCACTTCCCGGTTCAGCCCGTGGGGCTTTGGAGTCCATGGAAGCCATTTTTCCCCATGCGTTGCATGCATTTAAGGTGATAGAAGGAAAACGACATGATTGAAAGAACACCCAAAATAATTGACAATTTCGGCAGGCCGCATACGTATCTCAGGATTTCGTTGACGGATCGGTGCAACCTGCGCTGTTTTTACTGCATGCCCGAAGAAGGCATCGAATTGATTGAAAGACCCAACATCATGACGTTGGAAGAGATCATTGAGATGGCTCGTACGTTTAGGGATTTGGGAGTACATACCATCCGGTTGACAGGGGGTGAACCTTTGGTTCGGAAGAATTTTGATTTTCTGGTGGAAGAACTGTCCAAATTAGGCGTAACACTAAAGTTGACAACCAATGGCATCGTTCTGGATAAATACTTGGATCTGTTTGAAAAGATTGGTCTTCGGAAAATCAATTTTAGTCTGGATACGTTGGATAAGGCCAAATCTGTGTTCATCACCAAACGGGATTATTACGAACGCATCATGGCCAATTTGAATCGTGCGCTGGAGATGGATATGGAACTCAAACTTAATGTGGTACTGATCAAGGGAGTCAACGATAACGAGATCAATGATTTTATTGCCCTCACCAAGGATAAAAATTTAGTGATCAAGTTCATTGAATTTATGCCGTTTAAAGGAAACAAATGGGATTGGAACAAAGGTGTGGGGAGGGAAGAAATTCTTCACACAATCGGTTCCAGTTTTGGTGAAATTGAGGAATTGCACAATCCTAAGCACAGTACCTCCACAAATTTTAGGGTGAAGGGGCACCAAGGCAGTTTCGGAATTGTAAGCACCATCACCAATCCGTTTTGCGATGATTGTAACAGGATCCGACTTACTGCCGATGGCAAAATGAAAAACTGTCTGTTTGCCACTTCGGAAACCGATTTACTCTCGCATTTGCGCAATGGCGAAAAATTGGATGAAATTATCATCAACGCCATCAAATCCAAAAAGCATTCCCGGGACGGTATGGAAGTGAAAATGGAGCAGGAGCACTACGAACAAAACCGATCTATGATATCAATAGGAGGATAATGATAAGCATAGAAGAAGCCCTTAATTGTATTGAAAGTCAGCAAAACATTTTCAAAACGGAGGTAAAACCCCTTCAAGAAGTTTTGGGTTTTGCCCTTTCCGAAGATATCCTGGCCCCATTCGATATGCCTGCTTTTGACAATTCTGCCATGGATGGGTATGCACTGTGTGGGCTTCATCAACAATATACGATTGTAGGAGAAATTGCTGCGGGCGATACCTCGAACTTTGTCCTTGAAGACGGTGATGCTGTGCGAATTTTTACAGGGGCAAAGGTTCCCGCCAATGCCTCAGCTGTAATGATGCAGGAAAAAACCAAAGTTGAGGGAGTAAACCTTTTTTTGGATGAAATGCCCAAGGCCGGCCTTAGCATCCGCAAGAAAGGGGCCGAACTGCAAAAAGGACAATTGGTACTTCAAAAAGGGCATGTGTTAAACCCTTCTTCCATGGGACTGATCGCAAGTTTAGGAATGGACAAGGTGAAGGTTTTTTCCAAACCAAGAATCCATATGATTACCACGGGAAATGAATTGGTAAAACCCGGTCAGCCCAAACTTGAAGGACAGATTTACGAATCCAATAGTTTTGCAATTGCTGGAGCTTTGGAACAGTTTGGATTTCAATGTGCCCAACAGCAACAGGTGAAGGATGATTTTGAGGAGACTAAAAAAAGTATCCAAAAATCCATGGAAACCTGTGACGTTTTAATTCTTTCGGGTGGCATTTCCGTGGGCGATTATGATTTTGTAAAACAGTCTTTGGAGGAAAATGGGGTACAGGAACTGTTCTACAAAGTATTCCAAAAACCGGGTAAACCTCTTTATTTTGGGAGGAGGGGCGATCAGTTTGTATTTGCTTTGCCAGGGAATCCAGCCTCCTCGCTGACCTGTTTCTTCATTTACGTTTTGCCTTTGCTTCAAAAATGGAGCGGACATTCGAATCTGGGACTTCCTTGGTATGCGTTTCCCCTTCAACATACTTATGAAAATAAGTTTGACCGCCCTTCCTTTTTAAAGGCTCGAATAGCCTCAGACGGCGTTGAGATTTTGGATGGCCAAGGTTCGTCCATGATCCAATCCATGGCTTTGGGAAATGCCCTGGCCTTTGTTGAACTAGGACAAAACTTCAAAAAAGGAGATCTGATCAAATGCAAACTCATCTCCTGATATGCCCATAGAATATCTGCCCATTGTTTTCTTTTTAATTGCTTTATTCTACAGCTCAGTGGGCTTTGGAGGCGGGTCCAGTTATTTGGCAATCTTGAGTCTGTTTCTGACCGATTTCTACGAAATCCGTTCCACGGCACTCATCCTTAATATTTGTGTGGTCACTATCGGGACAATTGTGTTCATTAAGAACCGGGTGTTCAGTTTCAAGATGTTCTGGCCCTTTTTAATCTTAAGTGTTCCCTTTGCCTATGTAGGTGCGCAGGTCCGACTTTCCCAAAAGGCATTCTTCCTGGTTTTGGGAAGCGCCTTGATATTGGCAGGAGTTTTTATGCTGTTGCGATTCGTGAAACAAAAATTGGAATCCAAGGAATTCAACAATACCAAAAAACTCTTGCTTGGAGGTAGTATAGGACTGTTGTCCGGTATATCAGGAATTGGAGGAGGCATTTTTCTATCCCCTGTGCTGAACCTTTTAAAATGGGCCAATCCAAGAGTGGTGGCATCATTGGCATCGGTATTTATTTTGGTGAATTCGTTATCGGGGTTGGTTGGCTTGAACATGGCCGGAACCTTCAAATTGAACCAGAGTCTCATGCTTCAGCTTATTGTGGCCGTAGTGTTGGGTGGAAGTTTGGGATCATACCTCTCCAACCGAAAGTTCAATCTCAAATTTTTGGGAGTCCTCACCAGTATTTTGGTCTTGTATGTGGGTTTACGGTTGATTTTGCTCCACGGTTTCGGAATAAAAATCTAATTGCCGTTAGGCTCCACTCAAATTAAATCCAAGAATTCTTTCTCCTTTTTTTTAACGGTGGAATTCAGTTCCACCATCAATTTTTGAAAGAACTCCAGTACCATTTTTCCCGTTTCCGTAAGTTCGGCACCACCGCCTTTGTTTCCACCTTTGTGAAGGTTAACATAGGGTTTTTGGCCTTTTTGGTTCATATCATCTACCATGGACCATGCTTTTTTATAGGACATCCCCATGGCTTTTGCTGCCTTGCTTATGGACCCTTCTTTATCGATATGATGCAGCAGTTGTGCACGACCCGGCCCGAAGAATCTTTCCCCATCAATATCTATCCAGCAGCGTAAACGAAGTTCCTTTTGTGTGTCCATAATTTTTATGAATTGAGACGATATCGTTTCTGATAGAAGACATCTCGGAATACTTTTCAAGGTAATGATTAATTCTGAAGGCTCTTTTTGATTTTTTAAGGGGATAGTAATTTTTAATGGGTTGAAAACAAAAGTCCAACCTGTAATTTATGAATCAATTTATCCCAAATCCTATAAATTGATATTGGTCAACTTGCGGTGGAGTTGGATAAAAAGTAGCATTATGTTGCTTAATTTAGTAATATGGCACATAAGAAGATAGACATTACCAAATCAACAGGCGAAAAAGTTCGGTTTTCCATAGATAAGCTGCAAAGATCACTTCGACTTAGTGGCGCTAGCGAAACCACAGTACAGGAAATCGTCAAGATGGTTCAAGACGAATTGTACCCCGGTATCACCACAAGGGAAATCCATAATCGGGCTTTTGCCCTTTTGAAAAAAAGAAAATCTATCTATGCCTCCAAATACAAACTGAAAAAGGCCATTTATGAGTTGGGGCCCACTGGTTTTCCTTTTGAACGATTTTTGAGCGGGATCTTACATTATTCGGGATATCGCACCAAGGTTGGCGAGGTCTTGCAGGGGACCTGCGTTTCCCATGAAATTGATGTACTGGCCATAAAAAATGGCACTTTGAACATTATAGAATGCAAGTTCCATAGCGAGGACGGACTCAATTGCAACATAAAAATCCCGCTGTACATCAACTCTCGTTATCATGACGTAAAAGGCCCGTTGGAAGCCAAACCAGACAAAGATTTTGAGGATACCTTGGGTTGGGTGGTCACCAATACCCGTTTTACCATGGATGCCATTCAATATGGAAAATGTATGGGGCTGTATTTGTTGAGCTGGGACTACCCTGAAGGGGACGGGCTAAAGGACCGGATTGATAGGTTGGGACTTTATCCGATTACGGTTTCCACTTTGCTGAGCAATCGGGAAAAGGATTTTTTGTTGGAACGTGATGTGGTGCTTTGCCGCCAGTTGTTGCATGATAGCTTTTTATTGGACCACCTTGGAGTATCCAACGGAAGAAAGGAACGCATCTTGGGCGAGATGAAATCATTGTGTGTAATGTAAGATCGGATGAACAAACTTAAGATTCAGTTTTTAGGAGGAGCCGGAACCGTCACGGGATCAAAGTTTCATTTGGAAACGGATGAGATCAACATCTTGGTAGACTGTGGCATGTTTCAGGGATTAAAGGAACTCAGGTTGCAAAATTGGGAACCCTTGCCCATTCAGGTTTCCAATATCCATGTGGTTTTGTTGACCCACGGACATTTGGATCATTGTGGGTACTTGCCCTTGTTGGTTAAACAGGGTTTTAATGGAAAGATTTTGGGAACGGCTCCCAGTTTGGAAATTGCCAGGATCATTTTGGAAGACAGCGCCAAAATCCATGAAGAAGAAGCCGAAAGGGCAAACCAAGAAGGATATAGCAAGCATCATCCGGCACTTCCTCTTTATACCCAGGATGATGTGGTTGCAGCACTCGACCTTTTTGAAAGTATCGAGGAGGGGGAAGACATCTCCCTGTCTGAAAACTGCCAGGCCTGCTTTAAGTATAATGGTCATATCATCGGTTCCACTTTTATCGAATTGCACCTTTTTGGGAAGCTTTTTGTTTTTTCAGGGGATGTGGGAAGAATGCATGATGACCTGCTCAATCTGCCCAAACAACCTCAATGGGCCGACTATCTTTTTGTGGAAAGCACCTATGGCGATAGGTTACACCCCAAGGAAGATGTCGCAGAAATACTCACCGAACTGATTGATAGAACTATAAAGGAACGGGGTACTTTGATCATTCCATCCTTTGCTGTGGAACGGTTACAATCCCTCATGTACCAGTTATGGAAATTATATAGCAAAAACCTGATTCCCAATATTCCCATTTTTGTGGACAGTCCCATGGGTACCAATGTGTTGGGGGTTTTCGAACACTATCCAAATTGGCACAAGCTCTCGGAGGAAGAATACAATAATATGTGCAACCATATCAATTTGGTCAGTTCGTATCGGGAGACTTGGGAAACTATTGATGATCCTAGACCAAAGATTGTAATTGCAGGTAGTGGGATGGTTACAGGAGGTAGGGTTTTGACCTATATCAAGCAATTGGCAGATAAAAAATCGACCTCCATTCTTTTGGTTGGTTATCAGGCCGAAGAAACCCGTGGCCGAAAATTGTTAGATGGTGCCACTGAACTTAAAATGTTCGGAAAGTATGTGGATATAAACGCCAAGATCGTGCATTTGGAAAGTCTTTCTGCCCATGCCGATCAAGGAGAACTGTTGACATGGATGGGCTCCATAAAAAATATTCCGGAAAAGGTTTTCTTGATCCATGGCGAAAATACCGCAATGGAAACGTATCAAATAAAAATACAGGAAAGGTTCGGGTGGAATTGCCATATTCCCAAACTACATGAAGTGGTGGAACTGTGGCTGTGAATTACAATTTTACCCCATAACTCAAGTCCCCGGCATCACCTAGTCCTGGAATGATGTATCCCTTGCTGGATAAAGTTTCGTCCACAGCAGCGATCCATAATTGGGTATCCCTAGGGAAAACTTCTTCCACCTTGGAAACCCCCATTTTAGATCCGATTACTGAAATAATGTGGATTTGTTTTGGCGTACCATGCTGCTTCAATGCATTCAACACATTTTCCAGAGTTTTGCCAGTGGCCAACATGGGGTCGGTAAGGATCAAAATCTTCCCATCTAAGGAAGGGGCGGCAAAATATTTTACGATGACCTCAAACTCATCTCCATCATTTGGGTGATGGCGATAGGCAGAGATAAAGGCATTTTCAGCACCATCAAAAAAGTTCAAAAGGCCATTGTGTAGCGGCAGACCAGCCCTCAAAACCGAGCAAAGTACCAATTGGTCCGAACAGAGATAGGTCTTTTTCTTTCCCAATGGTGTGGTGATTTCAGCTTCCCCATAATCCAAAGATTGACTCACCTCATAGGCAAGAACCTCGCCAATCCGTTCAATGTTCCTTCTAAAGCGCATGGAATCCTTTTGAATATTTACATCGCGCATTTCTGCCAAAAAGGTATTTAAAACGGAATTGGTCTGATCGAACTGGTGTACTATCATCAGTTAAAACTTTGGTGGTTGGATTTTCTGCTTTATGTAAAAATAGGGAGAAACTTTGGAAGGGGGATATGGGTTTTCCTGATATCGATCATTGTGAACATTCCCCAACTTTTTCTTATTTTGAAGAGTGATTTTCAATTGATGAAGTTTAGGTTCATCATAGGAGAGAGCAATCAGTGAATACAATTTCAACTATGGATTTTATTGACTATTATAAGGTTTTGGGGGTTGATAAAAGCGCAAGCACCGAAGACATTAAAAGGGCGTATCGGAAGCTGGCCCGAAAATATCATCCCGATTTGAATCCGAATGACAAGGATGCCGAACTGAACTTTAAAAAAGTGAACGAGGCCAATGAAGTACTGTCGGATCCTGATAAAAGGAAAAAATACGACCAGTACGGAAAGGATTGGCAACATGCCGAAGAATTTGAAAAGGCAAAACGTTCCAGGGCGCAGCGGCCGCAAGGCGATTATTCAGGATATACTTATTCCCACTCTGAAGGTTCCGCACAGGATTTTTCCGATTTTTTCGAATCTATGTTCGGAGGTGCTACTGGCTTTGGTAATCGGGGACAAAAAGTACGCTACAGAGGTCAGGATTACCATGCAGAACTGCATTTATCTCTCATGGACGTGTACACTACCCAAAAACAGACCCTCACCGTAAATGGCAAGAACATTCGGTTGAGCATCCCAGCGGGAATCGAAGATGGACAGACCATCAAAATCAATGGGCATGGTGGACCTGGCATTGAAGGTGGTCCGGCTGGCGACCTTTATATCACCTTTTCCATTACCAACAATACCGATTTTAAAAGAGATGGGGCCGACCTCTACAAAAATGTCCAGATTCCTTTGGTAAAAGCGGTGCTAGGTGGTGAAATAGTAGTAGAAACCTTAACGGGAAAAGTAAAATTAAAGGTAGCCCCCGGCACGGATAACGGAACCAAGGTCAAACTAAAGGGAAAAGGTTTCCCAAAATATAAGAAGGAAGGTCAGTTCGGGGATTTGATCTTGACCTACTCCGTAAACGTTCCTAAAAACCTTACTCCAGAACAGCGTTCACTGTTCGAAGCTCTTGAAAAAACCAACCTAACCTAAAAAAATGGCACAAGAAAATTATATATCGATAAAGACATTTTGTGAACATCATGGGGTTCAGGAATCCTTTGTTTTCTCTATGCAGGAGTTCGAACTTTTAAGGGTTGACCATGTTGAAGAGGAGGCTTTCATCCCCATGGAAGAATTGCCCATCCTTGAGAAAATGGTACGGTTGCATCGAGAACTGGACATAAACCCTGAAGGTATTCAGGCGGTGTACCATTTATTGGAGCAGGTGCAAAATCTACAACAAGAAGTTGCCTCCCTTCGCAAAAAATTAGATAGGCTGGGATGAGTTCTCCCTTCGTTCAGGATATGACCTAAGTCATAGGATTGTGGTCACATGGTTTCTACTTTTAAGTTAAAATCCAAACAAATGGAAACTATCACAGGAATAGGGGTTTTGGGTTTTGGATTCTTCGTTCAAGAACAAAATCCTGTGGCGATAACTTCAGATATCATGAAAAAAATTCTAGTACCCATCGATTTTTCCGAGTATTCGGAATATGCCCTTGAGGTGGCTGCGCAGATGGCCAAAAGCAATGAATCAGGGATTGTATTGTTGCACATGATCGGCATGTCCGAGTCCGTATTGGACAACTCTGAAATTGCCGAGGAGCAAGAGGCCAAGTACTATTTAAAATTGGCCAAGAAAAAACTCAAAGACTTTACCAAAAAAGAGTATCTCCAAGAAATCCCTGTTGAGGTCATCATTCAAAACTACAAGGATTTTAAGGAAGTGAACCAAGTTGCTAAAGAGCAAAATTGCGATTTGGTGGTCATGGGGTCCCATGGCACAAGTGGTTTGTCCGATCTTTTTGTGGGGTCCAATACCGAAAAGGTGATCCGTACTTCGGAGGTTCCTGTTTTGGTTATCAAACATCGCTACTTGAATTTTAAGGTGAAGAAAATGGTCTTTGCTTCCGATTTGGAAAATGAAAGCATCGCGGCCTTTAAAAAAGCATCAGCATTTGCGAATCTGCTATCGGCA
Organism: Allomuricauda sp. M10; assembly: GCF_020782875.1. Lineage (GTDB taxonomy): Bacteria > Bacteroidota > Bacteroidia > Flavobacteriales > Flavobacteriaceae > Flagellimonas. Next base: position 164,835 of record NZ_JAJGBN010000007.1, read on the forward strand.
TCCATCGAAATAGTGTATATCAATGATGCCGGTGCCAATTTTATGGGAGTTGATGATGTGAGGAAAAAAGTGGCCAACTATAAAAAAGAGTTGGACCAATCCGTGGAGGTGCGTTTTCACAACTATCACACCGTGGAAGGTGGGTTGTTCAACTATTGTTTGATGAACGACGTAGATCTTTTGGTGATTCCTACCCACGGACGAAAAGGTTTTGCCCATTTTTTGGTGGGTAGCTTGGCAGAAAATGTTTCCAATCACGCCAAATTACCGGTGATGACCATCAAACTATGATCATTTTCTGAACAATAGCTCCAACCTGCCCAATTGGATCAATTCAGCTTTGTTGCTTCCTGCGAACGAGGAGGCAATTGCCCTGGCTGTGGACATGGTCAGTTGTTTGATCTTCGGGGTAAACAATGGTTTGTTTTCCATATAGAACTGTTCAAACTCTTCATAGATATCGTCAGCCTCTTTTCCATATTCCAGGAGCCAATCAAAAACGGCCTCAATTTGGAAAGCGGCATCCGTGCCATATTCATCTTCAACCGTATCCACATCCAACCAATGGTCATGGACCACTTCGTTCAATTTTTCCAATTCCTTCACATGAATGCTATGATCGGCCATGGCTACGGCATAAAAAAGTTTGCCTAAATTTTGGTATAGCTCATTCCCCAATTTCTTACTTGTTTCCATCATTTTATTAGTTTTTAGTGCTTGTTTAATAAATATAGGCAAGCAAAAAATTCTTGACCATGATCAAAATCAGTACTTTTAAGCTGACATGGAACTACTTGAAAAATACGATGTTTTGAAAGTGATTTCGGAAGTGATTGCCGAAGGCGTGGTCATTGTGGATCAAGCTCACCAGATTGTATCGTGCAATACCGCGGCCAATAAAATGTTTGGGTACTATGATCAGGACTTGGTAGGTAGGCCCCTTGATGTTTTGATATTGGAGGGTTTACGGGCAAGGCATCGGCATGAGGTCAAGGAATTTATGAAGAAGGGGATAGCCAGAACAATGGGGCCAGGTCTGGAACTTTTCGGAATGCGAAAGAACGGACAACGCTTCCCTTTGGAAATAAGTCTGAATCCGTTCAAACTTGGAGGTGATAAATATGTAATGGCCCTAGTGGTGGATATTACCGAGCGAAAAAAAGCGGAACAGACCATTGACTATTGGTTCCAGATTTTTGATGAATCCCTCAATGAAATATATGTTTTTGATGCGGAGACCTTCATTTTCATCAACGTAAACCGAGGGGCACAGCTTAATTTGGGGTATGACTTGGAAGAACTCAACAGATTATCGGTGCTGGACATCAAACCCAAGTTGTCCAATGAGGTGATGAAGCGATTGGTAGCGCCGTTGATCAGTGGTAAAAGGGAGAAAGTAAACTTCGAGACCGTCCACAAGCGAAAAGACGGTAGCCTTTATCCCGTAGAGGTACATCTTCAATTATCCCACATAGGCAAACGCAAGGTCTGCGTGGCCATTGTTTTGGATATTACGGAACGAAAGAACTATACCCAACAATTGGAGAATACGGTTGAAGAACGTACCCAGCAACTTAGGGAAGCCTTGATGGCAGAAAAAAAGCTGAACGAACTAAAGACCAAGTTTTTGTCCTTGGTCTCCCATGAGTTCAAGACCCCTTTGACCAGTATTTTGACCTCTACCTCACTATTGTCAAAATATACTGAAACCGACCAACAGGACAAAAGGGACAAGCACATCAACACTATCAAGTATAAGGTAAGGCATTTGGATAACATCCTCACCGATTTTCTTTCTATTGAGCGGTTGGACACAGGTAAGGTAAATTACAATATCACCAACTTCCCGCTGAGCAAGTTGGTCAATGAGGTCATTTATGATTCCAACACCCTTTTAAAAGAAGGTCAACATATCCTATATCCTTTGGATATTGATGGCATCAATATCGAATTTGATGAGAAGATAATGGCCCTGTCACTTTCCAATTTGGTGCACAATGCCATAAAATATAGCCCCGAGGATACCGAAATAGAACTCAGGGCAACACGGATAGGCACTATATTACGGATTGATATTATTGATCAAGGACTTGGTGTTCCCATTGAGGAACAACCTTTTATTTTTGATAGGTATTTTAGAGCCAGTAACGTACTCACTGTTCAGGGTACAGGGATTGGGTTGAACATAGTACGCCAGCATATGCACAACCTTGGGGCCAATATCACTTTTACAAGTGAGTTGGGCAAGGGCTCCACATTTACACTGCACATACCCATTAACAACAAGGAAAATGAAAAAAGTGCTTCTGGTTGAGGATGATACCTCATTACGCGAAAATGTAGAAGAATTGTTGGGACTTTCAGGATTTCGGGTCTTTGCGGCCTCCAACGGAAAGTTGGCTGTGGAACTGGCCAAAAAAGAACGACCCGATATAGTCCTTTGTGATATCATGATGCCCGAAATGGACGGTTATGAGGTACTGGAGCAAATGGCATCCTGTGACCAGACCCGACATATTCCTTTCATTTTTGTATCGGCTAAAACCGAACGTTCAGAAGTACGCAAAGGCATGGATCTGGGTGCGGATGATTACCTGACCAAACCTTTTGAAGAGGAGGAACTTTTGGGAGCTATTTATTCCCGTTTAGAAAAAGCCGAGCATTTGGAGAGTTCCTTTTTGGAACGTATTAGGCCCCATAAAGAGGAAGATGATATACGATCCCTCAACGAACTGAAGAATTTTTTTGACGACCATGGACAATTGTTCACCTACAAAAAGGATGAAACCATTTATACCATAGGAGATCATTCCAATATGGTGTACCTGATTTTAAAGGGAGTGGTGAAAAGTTGTGGACTTGATGAAGAAGGTAAGGAACTTATTACTTCGGTATACTCGGAGGACGATTTTCTTGGATTCACCTCGCTCACCGATAACCTTCCTTACCAAGAATATGCCGTGGCCATCGAAGATGTGGAATTGGCGGGAATCCACAAGGAAAAGGTAAAATCCATCCTTGAAGAAAACAAACACATTTCCTTGGAACTGATGGATGTCATTGCAGAAGATCTGGTGCAGATAAAAAAGCAGTTGTTGCAAATGGCCTATAGTTCTGTACGAAAGAAGACGGCCCAAACCCTATTGATGTATTCAAAGGCCATGAACAGGGGCAAGAACAATCCCTTAAAAATTGCCCGTAGCGATTTGGCAGGCGTGGCGGGCATTGCCACGGAAAGCTTGATCAGAACCTTGTCCGATTTTAAGAACGAGGGACTCATCGCCATAGAAAACAGAAATATTGTGGTGTTGGACAAAGAAGCGTTGGAGCGGGTGAACTAATATTGGGAGTCTGTGGAAATTGGGCATGATATTTATCATTCCATTTGTTTAAGGGAATGTTAAACTTTGGGCCTTATTCAGAAGCCCGATGAAGAATATTTTGATCCCGACGGATTTTTCTGAAAACTCCACCAACGCGTTAAAATATGCCCAGATGTTGTTCGGTTCCTTGGAGTGCAACTTTTATTTGCTCTATGTGGGTTCGGTTTTGGATTCCAATGTTGAAGATGGAACAGTAGATGAGACCAAAGGCACATTTCCTTTGACTTCCAAGCAAAAATTGATGGAATTGGTGGAGTATATCCGAAAACAAAACAATGACCCTGACCATTCCTTTTACTCCCTACATGAAAATGGTTTTTTTGTTCCTACGATCAAAAAACATGTGGAAGGTCAACACATCGACCTTATTGTGATGGGTACCAAAGGAGTGTCGGGTATTCAAGAGAAAGTGGTGGGCAGCAATGCTGGCGATGTGGTGACCAAGGTACAATGCAATACTTTGGTGGTGCCTAATAATGTGGAGTTTTCAAAACCCATTGAAATTGCTTTTCCCACAGATTATAATATTTTCTATTCCCATGAAATATTGCGCTCCATGGCCGAAATGTTGGACTTGGGCGACGGGAATTTTAGGATCATGAATGTGATGAAAGACCATGACTCCCTAAATCCTGAACAAACCACAAATAAGGATTACCTCCTCGATTTTATGGAAGAATCCTTTCCTGGGCGGTACAGTACGCACACCATAACCAACAAAAGTGTAAAGTCCGCTATTCAATGTTTTGTTGAAAGCAGGGATATCGATATGATGTTCATGGTGGCCAAAAACCTGAACTTTATTCAATTGATATTGTTCGATTCCCTTGTGGAACAGATCAGTTTTCATACCAAGGTACCTTTCTACGTCATACACCAATAAGGCGATTTAAAATAGCGACCTTTTGTTAAGGTGATGGAAATCATAGAATTTGAATCCATGAGTAGCTAGCTTTATGGTATTGTAGGATATGTAAACACTTGAGCTATGATGAAGGTTGTACTGCCCACCGATTTTTCCGAAAACGCATTCCATGCCATCAGTTATGCGGCCCAGTTGTTGGAGAATACCACTACTGTTTTTTATTTGATGCATGCTTATTCGCCCCCTGTTTATCGTATTGATTATGCATTGGGAAGTCCAGGTCAAATGGGTCTGCCAGACGATTTTAGGTATGCCGCGGAAGCCCAGTTGGATAAAACCCGAGAACGGATCAAAGCCCAATTTGACAACCCTAAACATCAATTTGTTACCCATGCGGCATTCAATACCCTTGAGGATGAAATAAGGGGGTTTTCCATGAAGGAACAAGTGGATTTGATCATCATGGGTACCCAAGGGGCCACTGGCGCACGGGAAATTTTGTTCGGTTCCAATACCGTTCACGTGCTCAACCGTACACAGATTCCGGTACTGGCCATTCCTGCAGATTACAAATATATTACCCCTGGTGAAATTTTGTTTCCTACCGACCTCGAAATCGATTTTGATCAAGTAGATGTTTCCTTTCTTTTAAAAATGGCCAAACTATGGCACTCCAAGATCCATATCATGCATGTGGCTTCCCCAGAAGGATTAATGGAGGGACAAGAAAATAACAGGGCCCATTTAGAAGGATTGTTAGTGGAACACAACCACACATTTCACGATTTGCCTGATCAGGAGTTGACCACCGCCATCAATGCCATACAAGAAAAAGTGACTGCAGAGATGTTGGTAATGGTCAAAAACAAACACACCTTTTTGGAACGGTTGTTCATAGAGCCTGTAATTAAAAATATAGGTCTTCACAGTCTTATTCCCTTTTTGGTATTGCCCTATAACCTTAAAAGTTAAGCCATGTTACAAATTTTGGTCCCAACGGATTTTTCCAATAACTCATACAATGCCCTTTATTATGCTGCAAAGCTGTTCAAAACCAAGGAATGTACTTTTCATTTGGTAAATGTTTGTGCCACTTCAGGAGGAAGTGTTTCAGAAACTGAACAAGTGGAATCCGTACAAGGGTTAGATGCCATGGCACACAGATTGGTGCTGGATTTGGGGAAAAATTCCAAACACCAGATCAAAAAAGTGTCCTTATGCCATACTGTGACCAAAGGAATTTCAGGGTATGCCAAGGAACTTCAGATAGATCTGATGGTCATAGGTAACAAAGCGAAAGAGGAGGGGGCCAACATCCTGTTCGGTAACAATGCCATGCAATTGGTACGCGAAGTAAATCAGTGCCCCGTATTGATCGTACCTTTGGAAATAGATTTCAAACCTGTGGAAAGAATGGCCTTCGTATCCAATTATGTCAATCCTATAGCGCAGGAAAATGTGAAGGCGCTTTTGTTTTTTTCCAATATTATGGATAGCGCATTGATGCCCATGAGTATTGAAGAAAGTAAGGGGACGGATGCCATGGCCAAACATAAGGCGAAGTTTTTAAAAGCGGTTTCCAAAATCCTTTCCAAGGAAGTGGTCTTGCCTGTGTTTCAGGATAAGGTGAGGACCATTTTGGAATTTGTGGAGTTGTGGAACATTGACATGCTTTGCATGGTCTATTACCAACATCATTTCTTTTTGGAATTCATCGGTAAAGGAATCATCAAAGACCTGAATACCAAATTGGCGGTTCCCTTTTTGATTCTTCCTGACCGGTCAAGATGACGCAAATCATGGCATGTTTTTAAAGTTGGGTGTAGCTTTAATGAAAAACATAAAAGTAATGGACAAGCGTGTATTATTACCCACGGATTATTCTAAAAATGCACTGAACGCCATTAGATATGCCTTTGAGTTGTACAAAGACGTTCGGTGTGATTTTTACCTTTTGAACGCATTCCATGTTTCTGGCTATAATCTAGACAGCATGAGGGTGCCCGAAATTGGAGAACCTTTATATGAGGCTGCAAAAAAAGAAGCAGAGGACGGTATGGACCGTTTAATGGAAATCCTCGATCTGCATCCTGATAATGACAAACATGCCCTGTACACTATTGTCACCTTCAATAGTCTTACGGAAGCCATTCGTAATGTGATCGAAAAGAAAGATATTGACATCATCATCATGGGCACCAAAGGGGTTACGGATGCCAAGGCCAGGGTTTTTGGAACCAATACCGTATCGGTGATGGAGCGCATCAAGGAATGCCCGGTCATTGCCGTCCCAAGCGATTTTTCCGTGGAACCTCCAAAGGAAATTGCCTTCCCGACCGACTACAGGACCCACTTTAAAAAACGCGAAATTGAATACCTTATCGAGATTGCCAAACTGCATGGTGCCAAGATCAATGTATTGCATATAGATAGAGACAAGGATGGTAAGTTGAGTAGGGTGGAAGAGGAAAACAAAAAATTGTTGATGGACATTTTGGAAGGGACTGATTATGAAACCCATTTTTTGTCCTCGGTGAAGGTGAGCAAGGGAATCCATCTCTTTGTGGAGAGCAAACATTGCGATATGATCGTTTTCATGAACAGAAAGCATCTGTTCTTTGGCAGTATCCTATCCAACCCCTTGGTCAAGGAAATGGGCTATGATCCCGAAGTGCCCATATTGGAACTCAATGATAACTGAAAAGTGCAAAAGATGAAAAGAGTTGGAATTTGGTTGGATAAAAAAGAGGCCCTTGGGGTGGTCTTGGAGGATGGTGGGGAAAGTGTTTTCAATGTAGAATCCGAATTGGAGTTTTTCAATCCCAAAGGGGGATCACGTTCCAAGGCCAACTGGGGACCACAGGATGTGGTGCAGGACAGTAAGTACCTGGAAAGGGAAAAACATCAGTTAAAAAGGTATTTTGAAAACATAACCTTGGAGCTGCATGATGTGGATGAACTTGCCATTTTTGGGCCAGCTGAGGCCCCGGAAAAGTTTTTGGATGAACTGGAAGAACGCTACCCTGCTTTGGCCCAAAAAATCATCGCTTCGGAAAAAGCGGACAGTATGACCCAGAACCAATTCACCGCCTTGGTAAAACAAACCTTTGGTATGGATGATCGATACCCGGACAAAAGCATTTAGAACCACCTAAATGATTTAAATCATTTCAAAAAGACCGACCAAACCTTACCTTAATGAATGCCTTGGAACTAAAAACCTCGGGTCATGGTCAAATTGGGAAAAATAGGGGATTTGCACAAGGAACTCCAGATCTGGAATTCCTACCTGCAGTTCATTGATGATGAGATGCTCTTCATCCAGCGGTTGTTGAACTCCTATGTTTTTGAACCAAGAACACCTAATCTTTTTGAGAGGTTGGAAGAGTTTAAACGGGATTTCGCCCTTTCCAAAAAGGAAAAGAACCGATTGAAAAAAGCGATTCTGGAGCATGAAAAACATTTAGGTGGATTGATCGAATGCACCACGGACGACTGCGATGCCCACTACTACCAAAAACACCAAACGTTCAAGGATGCCATGACGGTTTACATTGAGAATTATCTCAATCTAAAGAACAAGGTGTACAGCTATGCGGGATCGATTCTAAAGCGAAAAAAACCGCAGGATTGAGATACAATACCAATGCCGGTACACTGGATATGGTACAACAAAGATTCATTATTCTAAATTTTTAATTATGTCACTGGTTAAATTAAACGGAAAGCGATTTCCATGGAATGAGAGCTTGATCGATTTTTTTAATCGAGACACTTTTATTGATGATGATTTTTTCAACTTGGAAAAATCCATGCCATCAATGAACGTGAAGGAGCACGATGATGATTTTGAAATTGAGTTGGCGGCCCCAGGGTTCGACAAAAAGGATTTCAACATCACCATGAAAGATGACCTTTTGGAAGTTTCTGCACAAAAAAGCAAAGAAGAAACCGAAAAGGATGAAGACTACACAAGAAGGGAGTTCAATTACAATTCGTTTACCCGAACCATGCAATTGCCCCATTCCGTAGATCCAAAAAAAGAAGTGAAGGCCACTTATAAAAATGGGATCCTGAAGTTGCATCTTCTTAAAATGGAGGAAGCCAAGGAAAAACCCAAAAAAGTAATTGAAGTGGTTTAGGCAAGAACATGCGGCAAATGGATTTTTCCCATTTGCCGCTTAAAATGAAAAGCAATGAAGACAAAAATTCAAAAAGGGACCTTTAGGGAATGGTTGACTGCCGAAGAATTACATGATGCCTCCAAAAAATGGTCCTCCGAATTAAAATTTGCCAAGGACGAGCAAAAGTTCCTGAACAGTATGGTAAAGGACTATACCTTGGATATTATAGATTCTGACATGTTCAATACCGTGCAACCTGTAGTGGAAGTTTTGAACAAATCCGAAAAAGAATTGATCGATCTTTTCAAAAAGGTACAGTTGCACGAAAACCAACTCCAGATCATGGTGGACGATGTTAACCAAAGCCGCATGGAAAATGCCTATCTGGATACCCATGCCGACCTGGAAAAGGAAATGGAACGTTATTTTATGAAATATCGGGATGCCAAGAATAGGATGTTCGATATTGTTTCGCAGGTAATTAAAAGGAAAAAACAAAAAAGGCTATTGAATTAAGGCCGATACAAACAGAAAAACAATGAAAGTTCTGGTATACAGTGCCAAGGATTTTGAGGTGGAAAACCTCAAGAAGGCCAATGGGGAGAGGCACAAGATCAAATTTGTACCCGAAGCCTTGGATGCTACCACGGCAGTCATGGCCGCCGGGTACGATGCCATTTCCATTTTTTCAAATGACGATGCTTCGTTGGTGGTCCTCGAAATCCTCAAGGAATTTGGGGTAAAGTATATCACCCTTCGGGCCACGGGATATAACAATGTGAGCATTAAATCGGCCATGAGGATCGGATTAAAGGTGGCCTATGCCCCGGAATATTCGCCCCATGCCATTGCGGAACATACCATTGGCCTTCTCTTGGCCCTCAACAGGAAATTGGTCTTGGCCCATGAACAGGTAAGCCGGTATAATTTTTCCTTGGACAATTTGATTGGGTTCGATCTGAATGGAAAAACAGTTGGTATTTATGGAACCGGTAAGATCGGTTCCATATTGGTGAAGATCTTCCATGCGTTCGGATGCAAGGTGATCGCTACGGATATCCATCAAAACCAATATCTGGAAAACCATTACGATTTGGAATATCTTCCATTGGAAGAAATGTTCAAAAAGGCGGATATCGTAAGCATCAATGTTCCTCTTTCCTACGAAACCCACCATTCCATCAATGCATTCCATTTCAAGTTGATGAAAAAAGGATCGTTTGTGGTCAACACGGCCCGCGGTGGGATCATAAAAACCGAAGATCTGATTGAAGCCCTAAAAAAGGGAATCTTGGGAGGTTATGCTACGGATGTATATGAAGGGGAACGGGGCATCTTTTTTAAGGATTTGAGTAAAAAGGGCATTGAGGATCAAAAGCTAAAAGAACTTATTGCCATGCCGAATGTGTTGATTACCCCTCACCAAGCCTTTGCTACTAAAGAAGCCTTGGAACGTATCGCAGCCACGACCCTGTATAATTTGGATTGTTGGGAAGAGGGCAGGACCTGTAAAAATGAGTTGGGATACGAGACCTTTGCCCTATAAAAGCGGACTCAACAGTTTGGCAAATCCTTCAATCAATTTGTTCAGCCACGGGCGTTGGCTGTATTTGTGGTAATCGTTCAACACTTTGGATTTGGCACAGTCCTCCAAAAACTCCTGCTTCATGTGTTGGCAAAGAGTTTCATCATAGACAAAGGCTTGTGCCTCATAATTCTGTTGTAGACTTCTATTGTCCAAGTTGGCTGTTCCGATGCTGGCAATCTCATCATCGCAGAGCATTACCTTGCTGTGTAAAAAACCATCTGAGAACAAGTACACTTTGATCCCTGCTTTCAGGTACGATTCATAGTAAGCCCGAACACACCAGTCCACCAGTTTAATGTCCGTAGTGGCGGACATCAACAACCGAACATCCACACCACTGAGCGCAGCGGTCATCAGCCCTTGCAATATGGCATGGTTGGGAATGATGTATGGGTTCACGATGTAGAGGTATTTTTCTGCGCTGTTGATGATGGAGAAATACACTTGCTCCATCACGTCAAAATCATCATCCGGGCCACTGGGAACAATTTGGAGTGCCACCTGTGCATTGTTCGACTTTGCAATTTTAAAAGATTCCATATTTACTTGAATGCCGCTGGCCAAATACCAATCCGTAATGAAAATCCGGTTGAGGTAATCAACAGCCTCTCCTTCAATTTTTAAATGGGTATCGTGCCATTTTCCCAAGGACGGATTACCTTTTAAGTATTTGTCCGAAATGTTGATACCACCAGTAAATCCCATTTTGTTGTCCACAACAATAATTTTACGGTGGTTACGGTAATTGAGGGCGGTTAGGAACCGTCCAAACCGGAAGGGAAGAAACTGAGCTGTTTCCACCCCAATCGCCTTTAACTTCTTCAAATACTTTTTGCTAAGGGAATAACTTCCGATGCCATCGTATAAAAGGCGAATAGTGACCCCTTGGTTAATTTTTCTTTGGAAGATTTCCAAAAGCTTCTCCGCGAGCAAGCCATCCTCATAAATGTAATATTGCAGGTGGATGTGTTCCTCGGCACTTTCGAGAGCCTCAAAAATACTTTCAAAGGTGATTCTACCATCTTGGAGTAGGTTGATTTCATTGGTACACGTAACCGGACAATTGACCGTGTTATGGATGAGGCGGGATATTTTTTGTTTGTTGGATGATAGCGGTGGGTCACAATGCACATAAGGAATGTTAGAAAGATGGGTTACCGCATTTTTCAAGGAGAACATTTTACTCTTTCTTCTGTTTCTTCCAAACAAAAGATAGAGCATTACACCCCCAACCGGAATGGTAAAAATGGCCAAAAGCCATGCCAAGGTCTTGCTGGGTCTTACCCCGTTCAAAAGCAAGCTTACCACCATGATCAGGGCGATCAAAATATAAATCCCTATGGCAATGGGTATAAGCATGGGAGTATAACTTTCTATCAATGTTAAAGATAAAGTGATTTCATCTCGCAAAAACTGACCGTTTTCATACTATGGGGAAGTTAAGAAGGTCATATTCCAAATTCATGATTTAAATCACTGTTTTCATTTTACCTTTGTTGGTAAACCAACCTAAGTTTCATGCGAGCCATTGTTTACGAAAAATTCCAAGGGCCACTCACCCTTCAAAATGTTCTGGATCCCACCCCTAAAAATCATGGGGTAGTGGTAAAAGTGACCGCTACAGGTCTTTGCCGAAGCGATTGGCATGGGTGGATGGGCCACGATGCAGATATTGTTTTGCCCCATGTGCCAGGTCACGAATTGGCGGGCATTATTGCCGAAGTTGGAAAAGACGTCAAAAACTTTAAAGTGGGGGACAGGGTAACTGTTCCTTTTGTATGTGGATGCGGCACTTGCCCAGAATGCCATTCCGGGAACCATCAGGTATGTGATAATCAAACCCAACCCGGGTTTACCCATTGGGGCTCTTTTGCAGAATATGTGAACTTGGACCATGCGGATATCAATTTGGTTAAACTTCCCGAGGAGATCACTGATATTACGGCGGCTATTTTGGGTTGTAGGTTTGTTACATCCTTCAGAGCGGTGGTAGACCAAGGGAAAGTACAGGGAGGCCAATTTGTGGCGGTTCATGGGTGTGGCGGGGTTGGATTATCTGCCATTATGATTGCCAATGCTTTGGGTGCACAGGTCATCGCGATTGACATCAATGAGGAAACTTTGAAGTTAGCAACCGAATTAGGGGTGACCAAAACCATAAATGCTTCCAAATCTCCAAATGTAATAGAGGAAGTGAAAGAATATACCCATGGTGGTGCCCATGTTTCACTGGATGCACTTGGCAGCCAGGCTACGTGTTTCAATTCCATAGCCAATTTGCGAAAACGGGGTAAACATATTCAGGTTGGTTTGATGACGGGAGACCATCAACACCCCAAAGTGCCCATGGACAAAGTTTTGGCCAATGAGTTGGAAATTCTAGGCAGTCATGGTATGCAGGCTTTTCGGTATACGGCTATGCTCGAAATGATTAAAGAAGGCAAACTCAGTCCACAAAAGTTAGTGGAAAGAACAATTTCTTTGGAAGATGCTATCATAGAATTACCCAATATGGACAAGTTTGTCAATAAAGGCGTTTTGGTCATTGATGATTTTGGAAAATAAAACCCACCGCCATTTGTGCATGTAGATCGGTTGTGGCCAATGTTGGGATGTCAACATCACTTGGGTTGATTAAAAGTGGAAGTTCCGTACATCCCAAAATAATACCATCGGCACCCTTATCTCTCAGCAAACGAATCTGTTCCAGAAAAAAGGTTTTGGCCTCTTTGGAAAATACCCCTTGGGTCAATTCTTTGGAAACATAGTGATGTGCTTGTGGAATGGCTTCTTCTTCGGGAATGATCGTTTCAATTCCATAGTTTTTCATCAACACTTTCGGAATAAAATCACCCGTCATGGTAGGTTTGTTTCCCAGTAACCCCAATTTCTTCAATCCCAAACGTTGTGCTTCTGTTCCAGTGGCATCGGCAATATGCAAAATGGGAATCTCAATTTGAGGCTGCACATGATCATAGACCATATGGGGTGTGTTAGCACAGATCACGATTGCCTCGGCACCGGCTTGTTGAAGCTTCAGTGACGTTTCCAGATATTTCGCATTGATCTTCTCCCTGTTCTGTTCCCGCATCAATTCAATATTGATGCTGTGGATGATCAACGGTGGATTTGCCTGCTCTCCAATAATTTTGGATGCCAATTGGTTGATCAATCTGTAATATTCAATGGTGGAGTGCCAAGAGGTACCACCGATCATTCCCAAGGTTTTCATATGATTTTGTAAATTTATAGGAGCCGATAATTACATTTCAAGTTACGGAAAAACCAAGCTTAGGAAATGACACATCTCATAGGTAAAGTCAGATGTTTTACTTGAAATAAGGGGGTGGTTTAATTGATGGGTTATAACATCGGTCGATTAGACTTGGAGGTCGTTTGCGGTTTTAAGCCTGTCGTTGGGGGATTTTAGGTTAAAATTAACATAAAACACGGGCGGCTCTCCCTATTTTTAGAAATCCTTGAACAAAGGGAGTGGAAAGAATTCCAAAATCCTTCTACTTCATCGATCAAAAACAGTAAATCAGATAACCGAAACATATGAAAAGAAGAAGTTTTGTACAGTATGCCGGTTTGGGAACGGGGGCACTGATGATGCCTTCATTGCTTTTGGGGAACAATATTCCCGCAGAGGCCCTGCTCGCTCCCGGTATGGATGTCGCACTCAAAAAGAAAATGGCCGACGTGGCCTTGAACACAGCAAAATCCTTGGGGGCAACCTATGCCGATGCAAGAATCGGAAGGTACTTGAACCAGTACGTTTTTACCCGTGAGGACAAAGTCCAAAATGTGGTGAACACTGAATCCTTCGGGATTGGAATCCGTGTGATTGCCAACGGTACTTGGGGATTCGCTTCTACCAATGCGGTAACCGAGGATGGTATCAAAAAAGCTACCGAGCAAGCTGTGGCCATTGCCAAGGCCAACTCCAAAATTCAAAAGGAGCCTGTAGTATTGGCCCCTGTTGAAGCTTACGGAGAGGTTTCTTGGAAGACACCCATTCAGAAAGATTTTAAGGAAGTGCCTATCTCAGATAAGGTAGACCTTTTGTTGAGTGCCAACGCGGCAGCCATTGAAAATGGTGCCAACTTTGTGAACTCTGCCCTTTTCATGGTAAATGAGCAAAAGTATTTTGCCTCTACCGATGGTTCATACATTGACCAAGATGTACATCGTATTTGGCCGACATTTTCTGTGACAGCCATTGATCGTGCTGCCGGGAAATTTAGGACCCGTGAGGCCATGAGTGCCCCAATGGGAATGGGTTATGAGTATATGGATGGATTGGCTTCCGAAAAATTGGAAGGACCAATGGGCATCAAACTCTATCGCAACAGTTATGATATTGTGGAAGACGCTACCATGGCTGCCAAGCAGGCCAAGGATAAATTGACCGCCAAATCTGTGGAAGCAGGTAAATATGATCTTGTATTGGAACCAAACCACTTGGGACTAACCATCCACGAATCTGTGGGTCATCCCTTGGAGTTGGATAGGGTATTGGGTTACGAAGCCAATTATGCTGGAACCAGTTTTGCCACCATGGACAAATGGGAATCTAAAAACTTCAAGTACGGAAGTGATGCCGTGAACATTGTGGCCGATAAAACCCAAGTAGGTTCTTTGGGTGCTGTTGGGTATGATGATGAAGGCGTGAAGACCAAAAAATGGGATTTGATCCGTAATGGTGTTTTGGTGAACTACGAAGCCATCAGGGATCAAGTTCATATGATCGGCCAAAACGAATCTCACGGATGTTGTTATGCGCAAAGTTGGGAAGATGTACAGTTCCAACGTATGCCCAATGTTTCCCTGGAACCTGGTAAGGAAAAATACTCCTTGCAAGATATGATCAAGGATGTAGAAAAAGGAATTTACATTCTCGGACGTGGATCGTATTCCATCGATCAGCAACGCTATAACTTCCAATTTGGTGGAACCATGTTCTACGAGATCAAAAATGGTGAGGTTGTAGGTATGTTGGAAGATGTGGCCTACCAATCCAACACCCAGGAATTCTGGAATTCTTGTGTGAAGGTTTGTGATAAGGATGATTACAGGTTGTTCGGTTCCTTCTTTGATGGTAAGGGACAACCTTCCCAAGTAAGTGCGGTTTCCCACGGAAGCTCCACTGCCAGATTCAACGGAATTAATGTGATCAATACAGGTAGGACCATTTAAGGTTTTCCATTAAAATAGTAAGACAATGGCTATATATACAGAAGAAGAAGCAAAAAAAATATTGGAAAAGGCATTAAGCTTTTCCAAGGCCGATGCCTGTGAAATAAACCTTAGTGGCTCAAATAGTGGTAACATTAGATATGCCCGAAATACGGTATCCACAGCTGGGTATCAATCCAGTCAAAGCTTGGTGGTACAAGCCAGTTTCGGGAAAAAAGTAGGAACTGCCACTATTGATGAATTTGATGACGCCTCTTTGGAAAAAGTGGTGAAAAGGGCAGAGGAATTGGCGAATCTATCACCAGAAAACCCAGAGTTTATGGCTCCCTTGGGTCCTCAGGTGTATGATAAATCCATCACCTTTGTAGAAGCAACAGCCAACACCACGCCAGAATATAGGGCAGAGGTGGCCAGTAAGAGTATCGTACCTGCAGCGGCAAAAGATGTAACTGCAGCAGGATTTTTGAATGACGGTGCCCGTTTTTCGGCCATGATCAATTCCAACGGATTGTTCGCCTACAACAAATCAACCAACATGGATTTTACCGTGACCATGCGTACCAATGATGGCACCGGTTCTGGTTGGGTGACCAGGGATTACAACGACATTACCAAATTTGATTCGGCAGAAGCATCCAAAGTGGCTATCGACAAGGCAGTGATGTCTCGCGAAGCAAAAGCCATCGAACCTGGAAAGTATACGGTGATCTTGGAGCCCGCCGCAGCATCTGATTTGTTGCGAAACATGTTCCGTTCGTTCAATGCGCGATCTGCAGATGAGGGCCGAAGCTTCATGTCCGCCAAGGAAGGGGGCAACAAGTTGGGTCAAAAAATTGTGGACGAGCGTGTGAACATTTGGTCCGATCCTTTGCATCCGGATGTTCCTACTTCTACTTGGAACGGAGAGGGTATGCCTTTGAAGAAAACCAAATGGATTGAAAATGGGGTGGTGAAAAACCTCGCTTACGATCGTTTTTGGGCTGGACAAAAAGGTGTTGATCCCGTTCCCTTCCCAGGAAATGCCATTATGGAAGGTGGTGATGAGAGTTTGGAGGATATGATCAAAGGAACCAAAAAAGGCATCTTGGTGACCCGTTTTTGGTACATCCGTAGTGTGGATCCCCAAACTTTGCTCTACACCGGATTGACCCGTGACGGAACGTTCTATATTGAGAACGGTAGGATCAAACATCCTATTAAAAACTTCAGGTTCAACGAAAGTCCGATCATCATGCTCAACAACCTTGAGTCTTTGGGGAAACAAGTCCGTGTAGACGGCAACCTGATTCCTTATATGAAGATTCGTGACTTTACGTTCACCAGTCTCTCGGACGCAGTATAAAAATTCGAACAAAAACAAACTGGTGGTTGAGGTAATCCGAAACCGCCAGTTTTTATTTTGATAATGGTGTAGCCTACAACCTTTATGGCATTGGACAACGAATTCTTTTTCACCCGTTTACAATACGAATCTGGCGATTGGGACGTGGATCAGCGCATGCCCTCCAATTTGTTGAATTCGTTGGTCGAGTACACGACCCTGAAAGTGGATACCCAAGAAAAGATCATCACTTTGGCGAGCGACGATATTTTCAAAAGTCCCTTTTGCTATATCTCGGGACATAAGTTGGTCCAGTTCACCAAAAAGGAAAGGGAAAACTTTGAAAAATACGTCCGCAACGGTGGATTTGTTTTTGCTGATGATTGCAACCACGATATTGATGGGCTTTTTGCCAAATCCTTTGAACGACAGATGGAAGAGATCTTTGGTCCGGGCCAGTTGCAAAAAATCCCGAACGATCACGAGATCTATTCCATTTTTTTTGAATTCGAGGACGGTCCACCCACCACTTCCCAAGAACTGAATGGTTGGGGGGATGACTTGGTGCACGATTACCTCAAGGCCATCATCATCAATGGGCGCATTGGCGTGCTCTACAGCAACAAGGATTATGGTTGCGAATGGGATTATGATTTTAGGAACAAACGATGGTATAAAATTGACAATACCCGTTTTGCGGTGAATATTGTCCTTTATGCCCTAACCTCTTAACGATACTAACTTGGACAAAGAACTACAACAAATTGCGAGCGAGGTGGAGGGGCTCTCCGATAAGCTCAAGGCGCTCAAAAAAGAAATAGGCAAGGTGATCATTGGGCAGGAAGAAACCGTGTCCCAATTGCTCATTACCTTTTTGGCAGGCGGTCATGCCCTTTTGGAAGGCGTACCCGGACTTGCCAAGACCTTGATGATCCGGACCCTCGCCAATGCCATCGATTTAAAATTCAAAAGGATACAGTTTACACCCGATTTGATGCCTTCCGATATTATCGGAACCGAAATATTGGAAGAGGACCATACCACGGGTAAAAAATTCTTCAAGTTCAACAAAGGGCCTATTTTTTCCAATATCATTTTGGCGGATGAGATCAACAGGACACCGCCTAAGACACAGGCGGCCCTCTTGGAAGCCATGCAGGAATTTGAAGTGACCTATGGGGACAAGACCTATCCTTTGGATAGACCCTTTTTCATTTTGGCGACCCAAAACCCGATTGAACAATCAGGAACTTTTGTATTGCCTGAAGCGCAACAGGATCGTTTCTTGTTGTACATCAAAATTGGGTATCCAACGGACAAAGATGAAACGGCTATTTTAAAGGCAACCACAGGAACCAAAAAGGCGCAATTAAACAAAGTCATCACTGGTAATGATATTGTGCGGTTGCAGCAATTGGTGCGGGAGGTTTCTATCAGTGATGGACTCATCCAATATGTGAGTGATGTGATCCGTGCCACAAGGCCCGATACCACTGCTGTGGATTACGTAAAACAATGGGTGGATTGGGGGGCAGGTCCCCGTGCTGGGCAGGCCATGATTTTAACAGCTAAGGCCAATGCCCTTTTGGAAGGACGTTTGGCGGTCTCCTTGGATGACCTTAAAACGGTGGCATTGCCTGTGTTGCGCCATCGAGTGTTGGTGAGTTTTAGAGCGGAGGCTGAAAATATCACTTCGGATGCAGTGACCCAGCACATTTTGGATGCCATCAAATTAAAGGATGGGAAATAAAGTTTTCCAAATTGAAAGTTTAAGTAACGATTGACCAAAATGAAGAAAATATTTTATCTAATCTTGATTGTATTTTTTGCAGCATGTAATATTGGTAAATCACAAGATTCAACCTCGATGATGATTAAACAGAGTGAACTTGAGAATTCCAAAATCAGGGATCATTCATTTTTGGCATGTATGTACAGTGATACCTATTTCCCAAAAAACTTAGTGGATAAATGCAAGAATATCCTTTTGGAGTTAAGCTATAATATTGAAAATGAGAAACCTAAAAGCTTGGAGGAACTTTACAAATTATCGCACGCTTCGACAAATAAATTAAATGATTTACAAGACGAATTTTTTGCAAAGAATAGTGAAATTGAAACAGTAGCCAGAGAGTGTTTAGCCTCGGATTTTCATTTTATATCAATGGCTTATGGTTTTGATGCTGACATAGAAGAATTAATAGCCACAAGAGATTGGTGATTGAAGTTCAAATAAACAACAAATAATGGCCACGAGGGACTACCACGATCTATTAAAACCAGAGATCATCAATACGGTGTCGGGACTTTCCCTAATATCCCGTATTGTGGTGGAAGGCTATTTGTCCGGGCTGCACCGGAGCAAGAGCGTGGGTCCTGGTATGGAGTTTAGTCAATACCGCGGTTATGAACCCGGTGACGACCTTCGTTTGCTCGACTGGAAAATGTTGGCACGCTCGGGAAGGTATTACATCAAGCAGTCGGAAGTGGAAAGTCAGGTTGTGGTAAAATTCATTGTGGATGCCAGTGCTTCCATGGAACATACTGAAAATGGGGTCTCTAAGCTAGAGTTTGCCAGGATTTTGGTGGCCTGTTTGTCGCACTTGGCCCAAAAGCAAGGGGATGCCGTTGGTCTTTTTGCCTTGAATGAGGATGATTTTGTGAGCATCTATCCCAAAGCGGATCAAAAACATTACAACCGAATGTTGTTGGAACTCCTTCAAATTTCTTCCAAAGGAAAATGGCCAGAACTTTCCGTGGCGGCAAAACGAATTCACAACAGGGGCACCAAGGAATTGGTTTTCTTCTTGACGGATATGTACGAGGAGACCACGGAGCTTTCGGATTTTGTCAAGAGCCTGAAAACGGCTAACAACGAGGTAGTGGTCATCCAGATCATGGCAGGCAACGAAATGGATTTTGATTTTAAAAAGTCCGTCACCTTTGAAGATTTGGAAACCGGAACCAAGGTCAAGGTGGATGTCAACAAGGCCAAAGCAGCTTATTTGAAGGCATTGGAAGATAAAATTGCCCGAACTAAGGAAAGATTGCTTTCCCAAGGCATTAGCCATCATGTTTTTCGCATGGATGCCCATTTGGGTGATGCCCTGCAATTATTTTTAAAGGAACGTATACGACTCAATTAATGGTTTTCACCCATCCAACATATTTGTGGGCATTGCTGGGATTTTTGGTTCCCCTGGTCATTCATTTGTGGAGTAAAAAGGAGGCCAAGACCATTAAAATTGGGAGTGTTCAATTGTTGGACGAATCCAATTCCAGACAATCTAGCAGCATACAACTCAATGAATGGTTGTTATTGTTGCTTCGGATGTTGATTTTGGCATTGGTCGTACTGTTAATGGCCGGTCCACAATGGCGCATCAAACCCAATAAAAAACAGATAACCTATTTGGTGGAGCCTTCTTTGGCCCATCATTCCTCATTGATGGGATTGTTGGATAGTTTAGGGGAAACCTCACGGGTATTGCTTTTAAAACAAGGATTTCCGGAATGGGAACTGGATATGAAATTGCCACCGGAATCTATGGTTCCACCGTACTGGCAGTTGGTGCAACGGATGGATTCTTTGGCTTCGGACAGTATCGTGGTTTTCACCAAGGCTTATGTGGAAGGTGTAAAATCCATGAGGCCCAAAACGCACAAAAAAATCCATTGGGTGGTGATGGAATCGGACACCCTTTTTGAAAAACCATTCTTGGCCTATCAAAGAGAAAAGGAGGTGGAATTGATTTCCTTGCAAGGCAACGGACAAACCACATATTTCAAAAAACAAAGACTATCTGATGGATTTTCCATAGAAGGTGATAGTTTGAGATTGAAGGAAGAAGGGAACACGCAAACCTTACCTATAATGGATTTGAATACGGTATATGTCAACATCATAGCCGATGCAGAATTCGAGACGGAGCGTCAATATCTGGAAGCTTCCTTTCGTGCGCTTTCCAAGTTTTTGGATCGAAAAATCCAAGTCAAAATCGTTGATGCCGATAATTCAGATGAAGCCAGCCTGAATATTTGGCTTCGCAAAGAAAAATGGGAGCCCAAACAGGGTAAATGGTTGATATTCAATGAAGATATATTGTCTAATAAATTGATAAAGGAAAGCGACCAATCGAATGTGTATTGGCTCACTTCAAAATTGAATACGGAAAATACCACCGAACAGCATTTTACGGAACAATTGCTACGCCTTTTGGATTTGGATGCAGCCATAAAACCCTTGGTTAGCTTAGCTGATAAAAGACAAATGGACGTTGCCGAATTAAGACCCAACTATGTCGGAAAACCCAAGAAAAAGGAAAGGGCAACCTTGTTGGATGTATCCCAATGGGTGTTTTGGATACTGGTACTTTTAATGATCGTGGAACGTGTAACCGCTTATGTAAAAAGACAATGATGGGGGATAAGCGATTGAACGACTTTAAAAGGCGATGGCAACTGGTGCAGTACACGGAATGTGTATTGTATGCGGTTGGCGTTGCCGGTCTTGCTTATCTGGCAAGCCAAAATTTCTTCTTGGGGATTTTAGGTTTTGCTTTGGGCATGGCTGTAGCTGTTTTAATATTCAAGCCTTGGAAATTGTCTTCGGAGCAAACAGTCGCTTATGTGGATGCCCATGTACCGGAAGCTGGTTATAGCAGTGCTCTGTTGCTGATGCCACCATCCGAACTATCTAATTTGTCCAAATTACAACGCTATCGAGTGTCAACACAATTGGATGCCGTCATTGCCAAATTGAAGCCTCCTCATCAGTTACCCATGGCGGCCATGGTGATGTTCGGGTTGATTATGATAGGGATGGCCGTTCAATTTATGTTGAAAGATTTTCAACCAAAAGATCTAACACCTTCAACCCCACAAAGCATTCAATTTACCCCGTTGGATTCCGTGGAAACCAACGCAGAGATTCCAAAACTGAGTTCGACCAAGATTACCATCGATCAACCTGATTATACTGGTATACCCAATATCAGCACAGAAAACCCCAACATTAGAGCCGTAACAGGTTCTGCGATAACCTGGCGATTGGAATTTGATGGGGAAGTTGCCAACGTTCGGATGGACAGGATGGGAGAAATATTTACCCTAGGTCAAAAGAATGGAGGTTTTATCCTCTCCCAAACATTGGAAGCTTCCGGGTTTTATAGTTTTTCCTTTGAGGATAAAAACGGAAACAAATTTGTGACCGACCTGTATTCCATGGAAGCGATCATAGATGAAGCTCCCTTGGTTGAAATCGATGGACTGGACCAATACAGTTATTTTGAATTTGACGAGGTCAAGCAATTGCCTGTGAATACTAAAGTTTCCGACGATTTTGGAATCAACGATGCCTATATTGTGGCTACCGTGAGCAAAGGTTCCGGGGAATCGGTAAAATTTAGGGAGGAAACGGTAAGGTTTGATGGGACACTTTCCAAAGGAAAAAAACAGCTTCAACTAAAAAGACTTTTGGATCTGGATAAATTGAAAATGGATCCAGGCGATGAGCTTTATTTTTATGTGGAGGCCAAGGACAACAAAATTCCAACTCCCAACATTTCGCGAAGCGAGACCTATTTTGCAGTCATTCGCGATACCGTTACCGATGATTTTGCCGTGGAAAGTACTTTGGGTGTGGATCAAATGCCGGATTATTTTAGAAGCCAGCGACAGTTGATTATCGATACCGAAAAATTGATCAAGGACCAACCCAACCTTTCTGAAAAGGATTTCAAGTTTAAGAGTAACGAACTGGGTTTTGACCAAAAATCCCTTCGGTTAAAGTACGGACAGTTTATGGGCGACGAAACGGAATTACAGGCTGCCCCTGGACAAGTAAGTTCCGTTGAAAACGAACCAGAAGGTGAGGAGGGAGAGGAAAAAGATGTATTGGATGGTTACAGCCACAAACATGATAGCGATAACGAGCACAATTTGGTCGAAGAACATGAGGAACATGGTGAAGAAGATGAGGAGGAAGACCCTTTGCACGATTACTTGCATAATCATGAAGATCCAGAGGAATCCACCCTGTTCGAAAAATCACTGAAAGCCAAACTTCGGGATGCCTTGAGCATTATGTGGGACGCGGAACTCTACCTCCGGTTGTATCAACCTGAAAAATCGTTACCGTATCAGTATCAGGCTTTAAAAATTATACAGGAAATCAAGAACAGCGCCCGAATTTATGTGCATCGTATAGGGTTCGACCCACCGCCCATCAAAGAGGAAAAACGGCTGACAGGGAATATTGAGCCCATCACCAATTTTGATAAAAAGCAAGAGTTTGAGTATCAGATGTCCTTTGCTTCTTCCCGTAAAACGGTATCAAGATTGGAACAACTGATTCAGGGATTCAACTTTACCGAAATGGATCGGGTACTTTTTCAGGATGCAGGCAACGAATTGGCCAAAAAAGCGGTGGTTGAACCCCTTAAATATTTAAAGGTGTTGCAAGGGCTGAGGGATTTGGACAAGTCTGTCAACCGAACAAAGGAACATTATGCTACCGTTCAAAAAAACTTGCTTTTGGTGTTGCCCCAGGTTGAAAATAATCCAGGAAAAGTGGAAGCATATGAAGATGAGATCAACAGGTTGTTCATAAATGAATTGGGTAAGAATGATTGATGGACTCTCCTTTTTTAACTCAAAATTCTTGTGGCCCGTGGTATTGGGCTTGGTTATTTTGTGGGCCATTTTTATTTGGAAAGAATGGTCGCAACGCAAAGAAAAGCGGTTTTGGATAAAAGGGGTTGTTTCCCTGATTGGGCTGTTTTGTTTAGGAATGGTCATTTTGAAACCTGCTTTGCCAAAAGACCAAGCTGAAGGGATGGGCATTGTTTTGACGGATGGGTATCGGCAAACCCAATTGGACAGTTTAAAATCCAAATACAAACGCATTCCTGTGCAACAATATGTTCCCGGACAAGCCTTGAATATTACAGCCAAGGTCGATTCTCTATTCCTTTTGGGACACGGATTACTGGATTTTGATTTTTGGCAAATTCAGGGCAAGGCAGTTACTTTTTTGGGAGCGGATGATAAGCAGGGCTGGTCCGATATTCAACACGACAAGCATATTTTTTTAGGGGAAACACTAAAAGTAAGGGCGAATTACCATCAACCGGAAAAAGACCATTGGGCCGTGTTACTAGATCATACTGGTAATCCTTTGGATTCGGTTCTTTTTGATGAAGGACCCAATTCAAGAGTGTCAATTACAACAAGTCCCAAGGCCAGTGGAAGGTTTGTGTATTCTTTGGTAGAAAAGGATGAAAACGGTGAAATGGTTTCCGAAGAACCTATTCCTGTTGTCATAGAGGAAACGCTTCCATTGAAAATATTGATCATCAATGATTTTCCCACGTTTGAAACCAAGTATCTTAAAAACTTTTTGGCTGAAAAAGGGCATGAGGTTTCGGTACGTTCACAGCTTACAAGAAATAAATACAAATTCGAGTATTTCAATGGGGCATCCAATCCTATTTATCAATTTTCCCAGCAAGGATTGGAGGATTACGACCTCCTCATCATTGATGCGGATTCCTATTTCAATTTGAACAATACTTCAAAATCGGCATTGGATAAAAGTATAACAGAGGATGGACTTGGTCTTTTTGTGCAACCCAACGCTTCCTTTTTCATAAGTTCAAAACAAGCTTTCTTGAGTTTTGAGGCTGATTATTCAGAGAAATTGGTACTGGGAGAATCCTTGGGTTCCATGGAAAAATACCCATATGGTTTTGCCGAAGTGTTTCCTTCACGGACCATTTTGATGGATTCCGTTCCTGTGGCCGCTTATGTGATGAAGGGAAAGGGAAAGATAGCCACCACTAATTTAAAAAATAGCTATCAATTGCTTTTGGATGGAAAGAATCAAGTGTACACCCGAATTTGGACCACCATTCTTGACGAAATTGTTAGGGAGCGTGAAAAGGTTGCCGAATGGGAGTCCTTGACTGAAGTCCCACATATAGATGAACCTTTTCAATTTAATCTAAGGACACGTTTGGAAACACCACAAGTGTACAATGAGGAAGCCTTGATTCCGCTACGACAGGATTTACAGGTTTCTTCCAATTGGCAAGGCACTACATATCCAAGGAATACTGGTTGGAACCAATTGCAAATCCAAAAAGATTCCATGGCTCCATTTTCGTATTATGTCTTTAAGGCCGAAGAACGAAATGCAGTATCCCAGAAAAAAAGAATGATGTCCAACATCAGAGAATTTGGAAGGAACCAAAATACGCTGGGACGCGACTCGGCCATGAGCAAGATTTTTCAGGTCATTCCTCCAATTTGGTTTTATGTTGTCTTTGTTCTATGCATGGGGTGGCTGTGGTTGGAGCCTAAATTATTCGGTCAATAGCATTATCAATATAAAACTCCGACCTTTTTTCTTCCAATTAATTGCCTAAGTATGTGCTTCTGCTAAAAAAGAATAAACAGAAGGTTAGCAAAAGTTTATCATAATTCTTTTCAAGTCATTTTTTACATATTCAGAATTATTTGAATATATTAGATGGATTTTTCAAAATTTTAGCGCTTATTTTATCTATTTCACAATAGAAAATAACCTCAAGCTTTTGGGTGCATTTTTTGAACAATGAAGAAACCAACTAACGAGACCATAAAGCAGATTTTTTTGGAGCACTATCAAGAGTGGTGCTTTCTTTCATTTGCCTACCTCCATGACATGCAGGCTGCGGAGGATGTGGTTCAGGATGTGATGGTCAAAATGCTAACTCGGAAAGAGATAAATGAGATTGAAGGTCTTTCCAATTACATCAAGGTTGCAGTAAAAAATGCAAGTCTGCAAAAAATAAAACAGGATCAAAAAGTTCGTAAGCTGGATGATACCATTTCGTTGTTTGATACTTCTTACGAGCAGGAATTGATCCATCAAGAAGAAAGGGAAAAGGTTCAAATGGCATTAAATGTTTTGCCTGAGCAAAGCAAACGGGTGTTCGAGCTGTGTATTATTGAAGGCTTACAGTACCAAAATACGGCAGATATCATGGGAATTTCTACAAATACCGTCAAATATCACCTAAAAAAAGCCTTTAAAATCCTTCGCCATACGTTAAGTGGGTCCTATTTTTTTGGCTTTATCATTGCCATTGTTACTTTTTTAAGTGTTAAAAATTGAAATTTTAACAAATAACCACTACCCATTTTTCTGTTTTCGTAATTCTATAGGTAAAAGGTGCCAGCACCGTTAAGTTACATTCCTATGGAAATTGCCTTTTTGGTACATAAAAAATTGACTTCCACATTGAGTAATTCGGAAAAAGCCGAGTTGGAGCAATGGCTGTCCGAATCTGAAGAAAATCAATTCTTATTTCAAAGTATAGAGAACTACCATAATAACGGAGGTGATATTTCCGCATTGTCCCGATTGAATGCCGAGGATGCCTGGAAGAAGGTAATGCTGCGCTATGCTTCCAAAAAACAAAGCAAGAAGCGCAGGCTTTTGCAAAGCACCTACAAGTATGCGGCCATTTTTGTAGTGGCCCTCACTGCAGGGTACTTCTATTGGAGCTTGAATTTTAAGCAAGGAAAAGTTGCTGCGGATATAGTACAACAGCAGCAGGGGATTGTTTTGGTTTTGGACAATGGCGAAAAAATAGAGCTTTCCTCTTCGGACCAACAAGAACTTGTGGATAAACAAGGCAATAAACTTGGACAGAGAAGTGGCCACCAATTGAACTATACCAACAACGAAACCATGGATGAACTGGTCTACAATACCTTGACGATTCCCAACGGGCAACGTTTTGACATCATACTTTCCGATAATTCCCATGTGTACCTGAATGCAGGGTCATCTTTACGCTACCCGGTAACTTTCCTTCCCGGTAAAAAGAGACAGGTCTATTTACAGGGTGAAGCATTTTTTGAGGTTTCAAAGGATAAAGACCACCCTTTTGTAGTGACCAGTGACAACTTGGATGTAGAGGTATTGGGTACGAAGTTCAATGTTTCGGCCTATCCTGAGGAAGAAGATATCAATACCGTTTTGGTGGAAGGTTCCGTAAAAGTGAACGCCACCCATAACAACGATTTGGACGAAGGCCCATCCATGTTACTGAAACCCGGTCACATGGCCCAATGGGACAAAAAATCCAAATCTGCACAAATGGAAAAGGTGGATACGGACCAATATACCAGTTGGATGCAAGGTAAACTGGTCATAAGAGGAATAAAGTTCAGGGAAATCATCAAAAAACTGGAAAGGCATTATGGGGTAACCATCGATAATAAAAATGAGGCCTTGAATAACAGAACGTTCACGGCAACTTTTGATGTGGAATCCATGGAGGAGGTACTGAACACCTTTGTATCGGAAACCAAATTCGAGTATAAAATTGAAGGAAAGCAAATAACCATATTAAATAACCAAAACTCGGAACCGCCTATGAAATAAATGCACATAAAAAAATCGGGAGATGCTGCAACACCTTCCCGATTGAGATTATCAACTTAAAAAATAAGTTAACTAAAAACATTACAAAGGTATGAAAAATTACATCAAGCGCACTCTGCCTTGTTTAACTAACAACCTGTCGTTAACCGTGAAACTGACCGTTTTTCTTTTTATAGTTTCATTTTTCTCGACGCATGCCAATTCCTATTCACAGAAAACCAGACTAACGTTGGCCATGGACAATGTGGAGATTGAGCAAGTGTTCGAGCAGATTGAATCTGTGTCGGAGTTCAAGTTCTTTTACGACAACAAGAAGATCGATACCCACCGAAAGGTTTCGGTATCGGCAGATCAACAACTGATCACAGAGATTTTGGATCAGCTATTCCAGGGAACCAACATTCTCTACATTTTCAACAAACAACAAATTGTATTGAAACCCAGGCCCAATGTTTTGGAAGCTCTCGATTCCAAATCAGGTTATGCGGAAACTGCTCCGTTGCAAAACTCGGTTTCAGGAAAAGTGACAGATGCCAGTGGGGCACCAATTCCCGGTGCATCCGTAATTGAAAAAGGCACTACCAATGGTGTGGCTGCCGATTTTGATGGACTTTTCCAGATCACGGTCCAAAACCCCAACGCTATTTTAGTGGTAAGTTCCATAGGGTTTTCCAAAAAGGAGGTTCCTGTTGGTGGAGCATCGGTCATCAACGTAGTCCTTCAAGAAGATACCCAAAACCTGAACGAAGTTGTGGTCACTGCCTTGGGAATCAAGCAAGAAACCAAAAAGCTGGGCTATTCTGTGGCCCAAGTGGATGCCGATGAGGTAAACGTGAACCGATCTTCCAACTTTATGAATACCCTTCAAGGTAAGGTGGCGGGGGTCAACATTTCCTCTCTCAGTACTGGACCTGGAGGTTCATCCAAAGTCAGGATCCGTGGACAGTCATCCATTTCCGGGACCAACAACCCGTTGATCGTGGTGAACGGTGTTCCTATTGACAATACAACCTTTGGAACCAGTCCGGGTAGTACAAGCACAGAAGTGGGTACCAATAGTGGAGGCGTGTTTTCTGATGGTGGAGATGGTTTTTCCAGCATCAACCCAGATGATATTGAAAGCATGACCATATTAAAAGGAGCAACTGGTGCAGCATTATATGGATCTAGGGCGAAGGATGGTGTCATCATGATCACCACCAAGAGCCGTGGATCGGGTGATGGATTGGGAATCACTTATAATTTGAACGTGACCAACCATACCCCTTTGGATTTTACCGATTACCAATACGAATATGGACAAGGTGAAAACGGGATTCGGCCAACAGCTGCCAATCCAACCTCGGGACAATGGTCTTTCGGTGAACGTTTTGAGCCTGGAATGACCCAGATTCTTTTCAATGGGTTGGAAGTGCCCTACGAACCGGTTTATGATCGGATCAAGAAATTCTACAGAAACGGTTTGGATGTGACCAACTCCATCTCTTTTGCTGGCGGAAATGAAAAAGGTGGATTCAATGTTTCCCTTTCCAACCTGAAAAGTGAAGGCATTACACCAAACAATGAATTTGCTAGGAGTACCATCAGTTTGGGTACCACCTACAACCTTTCGGATGATTTGAGCTTTGAGGCACATATCAACTACTCGAACGAGAAAAATACAAACCCTCCTAACGTTGGGCAACAGGACAACACCATTCCGGTTTCCCTCTTCAACTTGGCCAATTCCATGCCATTGGATGTGTTGGAAGCTAACAAGTTTGACGAAAACGGGAACGAGTATGTGTATTCCCGTTTCAGGAACAGGACGAATCCTTATTTCACCCTTTCCGAGCAGTTTAACAATATAAAGCGGGATCGTATTTTCGGTAATATTGCCCTCAAATACAACATTCTTCCTTGGTTGAACGCCCAATTACGTGGTGGTCAGGATTACTGGTCCAGGTCTCAGGATTACAACGGATTCCCAACGGGACAGGCTTCTAGGGCCGCAGCTCCAGACGGATTCGTGAACGGTACTTATACCCAGGAAGCCAGAAGATTTAGGGAAACCAATGTGGATTTCCTAATCTCTGCCAACAAGGATATTTCCGAGGACTTGTCCATTGGTTTGAATGTGGGTGGTAACAGGATGAAGCGTACTTTGGATGTGAATCGGGTAGATGTTACCGATTTTGTGATCCGTGGATTGTATACTGTGCAAAATGGTCGAGTGAAAGATCCTTCCTATAGTTTATCCGAGCGCGCGGTGAATTCCTTGTACGGAGCTGCCGACGTTTCTTTCCAGGACACTTATTTTTTGAGTGCGACGTTGAGGAACGATTGGTTTTCCACCTTGTCTCCTGAAAACAGGAGTATCTTGTATCCTTCGGTGGCTGCCAGCTACATTGTTTCCAATGCCTTTGCGGAACAACCGGATTGGCTCACGTTTGCCAAACTTCGCGTAGCCTATGCAGAGGTGGGTAGCGACACGGATGTGCCCCCGTATTCCAACGCTTTGTTCTATGATATAAACTCTAACTTTTTCCCTAATAGCAATGGGGATTCCCAACCGGTGGCGGGTGCCAATACCAGTACATTGCCCAATCCGGATTTGAGGCCCATGCGTACCAAGGAGACGGAAATCGGACTTGATCTACGAATGTTCGATAATAGGGTTGGCTTGGACGTAGCCGTATATCGCAAGACCACGATAGATCAGATCATTCCCGCTCAGATTTCCAATACTTCTGGATTTGTGAGCACTTTGATCAATAGTGGTGAAAGTAGGAGCGATGGGGTAGAAGCCATGCTCAGCTTGAACCCGATCCGAACCAATGACTTCCGTTGGGATGTCAACATCAACACCTCTTATAACAAGACCAAGGTCATCAGTCTATTGACCGATACTCCTGGGGAATCAATATTGGTGGGAAACCACGTTTTCAATGGATTCCTGTATCAAGTGGTAGGTGAAGAAATTGGACAATTGGCAGGTTTCGGATACAAACGTGACGAACAAGGAAGACAGATTTTTGGGGACGATGGCCGTGCGCTTCGTACCGATGAGATCCAATATTTTGGAAGTGCCCTTCCCAAATGGATCGGGGGTATTACCAATACGTTCAAGTACAAGGATTTTAATTTTTCTTTCTTGATAGATTTCAAGTTGGGTAACAAGATGATTTCCGGAACCAACTTCAATGCGGTACGTCATGGATTGCACAAAATGACCCTTCCAGGAAGGGATACTGGTGTTATCGGCGACGGGGTGAACCAAGCAGGGGAGACCAATACCGTTGCCACGGAATCCCAAAGATATTGGGAGGTGGTCCGTTCCTCACAGATTATAGAACCCATTGTGTATAATGGTGGTTATTGGAAATTAAGACAGGTGACCCTGGGTTACGATTTCCAAAAGTTCATTCCTGAAGATTCCTTCATCAGGGGAGCAACCTTAAGTCTTGTGGCCAACAACGTGTTGTTGCTCAAGAAATGGGTAGACAATATTGATCCGGATTCTTTCAGTTACAGCTCGGACAACGTTTCGGGATTGGAGTCTACCGGTGTGCCGACAACGCGTAGCATGGGCTTTAATCTAAATCTAAAATTTTAAGAGAAGAATTATGAAAGACAATAAAAAGATCATAGCAACAATGCTCATGGTTGTGTTCCTCTTTATTGGTTGTGAGAAAGATTTCGATGAAATAAACACCAATTCAGTAGATCCCACCAGTGAAAGCGTTGACCCGACCTTCTTGTTGAACAATGCCATTATAGGATTGTCCTTTTCCAACGGACAAGTAATTTATGACATGGGTATTGTACAACAAATCGTAACGCCCAACTCAGGAATATTGACGGGTGCCAATTATAATCAAGATAACCGAAGTGCAACCGAATTACAATGGACCGATTACTATGAGTCCGTGATCAAGCACACGGGCGATTTGATTGCACAATTGGCAGATAAACCTGAAAGAAGCAATCTGCTCCACATGGCCACTATTGTACAGTCCTATGCCTTTATGGTATTGACCGACACCTATGGCGATGTCCCATATTCCGAAGCCGGTAAAGGCTTATCAGATCAGATTGTATTGCCCAAATACGATTCACAGGAATTCATTTATACCGATATGATCGCTCAATTAAAAACTGCTGTGGAAGGCTTTTCAGAGTCAGCCGAAGATGAAGATGGCGAGGTCATGTATTCGGGAGATTTGGACCAATGGAGAAAATTGGGGTATTCCCTGTTGCTTCGCATAGGAATGCGATTGGTGAAAGTGGATCCACAATTGGCCCAGGAAACGGCAATTTATGCCTTTAATGGAGGAGTTTTGGAATCCAATGATGACAATTTTGTGGTTCGTCATGATAACAATTTCAATAGTCCAATTGGAGGGTATCTAAATGGTTCTGAAGCCAATAACTTTTATTTGACCGGATTTTTCGTGGATTATCTTTCATCAAACTCCGATCCGAGATTGGCCTCCATCGCGGTGCGATATATTGGCGCGGCTTCAGGTGCGGAACAAACCGTGGATAATGCTTCCACAGATCCCACCGATCAAATCGGAATGCCGGTTGGGTATGATAACGTATCCATAAATCCAGTGGTGGCAGACCTTGGTTTGGAAAGCTTCTATGCCTTTAGTCAGGTGGATAGAAGAAGGATGGTCACCATTAGTTCCCCACAATTTCTGTTGACCTATTCCCAGACCCAATTGTTGTTGGCAGAGGCTGCTGAAAGAGGCTGGATTACAGGTAATCCCCAAGATTATTTTGAGGCAGGAATCCGTGCAAATATGGAGCAAATGGCGGCATACGGTACTGATACCGCCATCGATGCTACGGATATTGATACTTATGTGGCTGCCAACACCTTGGATGGAACCAGTAACCTAGAATTGATCAATACACAGTACTGGGTTTCCTCCTTCTTGAATGGACCAGAAGCCTACGCCAATTTCAGGAGATCAGGATTCCCCACGTTACCGCCAAACACCTATCCTGGACAGGACATCACTGGGGATTTCATCAATAGGTTGACGTACCCCAATGCTGAGATTGCAGTAAATGGTGCCAATCTGAATGAGGCCGTTTCCAGAATGGGACCGGACAACCTCGATACCCATGTTTGGTGGGACGAACAATAAATCAAACTAAATCAAAATGCACATGAAATCAGTATTAAAACATATCATAGCAAAGAACAAAAAAGAAGAAAACGATTATAAACTGGCACGACAGGCTGAAATTGAAAATCCAAGGACAACAGATGCCAGACGTGATTTTCTAAAGAAAACAGCCTTGGGAGGAATTGCCATGACCGGTATGATGGGCTTGGGCATTGAAGATACCATTGCCCAGACCACTTCCAAAGTGAGCCGTATGTCCGCCCCTTCAGATTTGAAGATTACCGATATGCGCTATGCGCTCACCAATGTAATGGGTGGTACGGCCATTATCAAAATAGAGACCAACCAAGGTATTTATGGTTTGGGTGAAGTTAGGGATGCAGCCGATGTACGGTATGCTCTCTTTCTGAAGAGTCGCATTTTAGGTGAAAACCCATGTAATGTGGAAAAAATCTTCAAAAGCATCAGGCAATTTGGAGGACCTGCACGCCAAGCAGGTGGCGTTTGTGGTGTGGAAATGGCCCTTTGGGATATTTGTGGAAAAGCCTATAATGTTCCTGCATGGCAACTATTGGGAGGAAGGTATCGAGACAAGGTTCGCTTATATGCCGATACACCGGAAGCCGGTTCCCCGGAAGAACAAAAACGCTTGATCGAGTACCGTACAAAAGATCAAGGCTATACCTGGTTAAAAATGGATGTTTCCATTGGTGAACTGCGAGGTAAACCTGGAACTGTGGTAAATGGCAAGTTTTGGGAAAACGAAAGAGGCGTCTTGGCCCAGTGGGGAGATCGAAGAAACTTGATGTCTTATGGAAACACCATGCACCCTTTTACACAGATTCAGATTACCGAAAAAGGATTGGACGATTTGGCCCAGATTGTGGAAAATGTCCGCAACATGGTCGGTTATGAAATCCCGATTTCAACTGATCATTACGGACACTTCGACCTGAACAATGGAATTCGATTGGCCAAGAAATTGGATAAGTATCGACTGGCTTGGTTTGAGGATATGGTACCATGGCAGTACCACGAACAGTGGAGGACCATTACTGATGCCATTGAAACCCCTACCACCACAGGCGAGGACATTTATTTGTTGCAAGACTTTAAGCCTTTGATAGAGAACAGGTCGGTGGACATTATCCATCCTGATTTGGCTTCTTCCGGTGGTTTGCTTGAAACAAAACGTATTGGTGATTATGCCGAGGAATACGGCATTGCCATGGCTATGCACCAAGCGGGTACGCCAGTTTCCTTCATGTCCAACGTACACTGTGCGGCGGCTACCCAAAATTTCTTGGCACTGGAACACCATTCCGTGGATGTACCATGGTGGGAAGACCTTGTAACAACCGTTGGTGGATATAAAATGATAGACAAAGGATTTGCCACAGTACCGTTGACTGCCCCGGGACTTGGAATTGAACTGAACGAAGACGTGGTCAAGGAGCACTTGCATCCAACCGATAAGAGCTTCTTCAAGTCAACCAAGGAATGGGATGAGTTGAGGTCACATGATAGAACTTATAGCTAGTAGTGAAGCTAAGTTGTTTAGTTAATTAAGATAGGCCCATGGTCAATTTTAAAGATCATGGGCTTTGATTAATTTTTTTTGATGAACCAAACTAAAATCAAGATGAAAAGAAATCAAATGAAAAATATAGTGCTATTGGCATGCCTTGCTATAACACTTGGTTTGAATGCACAAAAAGTGGGTTCGTCCCCGGAGTATATTAAAGCTTTGACCAGTCAATGGGAAGGAGAGCGTTTTTCCGATGGCAGGCCCAAAGTATCGGATGCCCTATTGGGTAGACTGAAAAAAATACGGATAGAGGAAGCTTGGGGCTACCTCCGACGAAAAGGATTCAACAACCAATACGAAGGAGGCTGGAAGATCATCCATCCCGAAGGGGTCATGACCGGACGTGTAGTGACCGCACAATATATGCCCTTACGCCCAGATTTAAGTAAATATGTAAAACTACAGGGAGCCCAAGAAAAAAGGGACACAATTGGAGGAAGCAATTCTTGGCCTATCGAAATTTTGGTCAACGGTGATGTATATGTGGCCGATGGCTATGGAAGGATTATTGACGGAACCCTTATCGGATCCAACTTGGGAAATGCTATTTATGCCAATTCCAAAAATGGAGTGGTGTTCGATGGTGGCGTTCGGGATTTGGGTGGACTCCTTGAAATTGAAGGTTTTAACGGCTGGTACCGCGATGAAGACCCTTCCTACCTCCAAGAGCAAATGCTTACCACGATCAATGCACCTATCCGCATAGGTCGATCCACCGTTCTGCCCGGCGATGTGGTTTTAGCGAACAGACACGGAACTATTTTTATACCCTCACATCTGGTTGCCGAATTGGTGATTTCTTCGGAAGTGGTGGCGCTTCGGGATGAATTCGGTTTCCAAAGATTAAAAGAGAAGAAATATACCGCAGGTCAGATTGATACCCGTTGGACGGATGAAATCAAGGCTGATTTCACGGATTGGCTCAAGAAATATCCCGATACCAAATTACCGATGACCCGTGCCGAATTGAACGATCATCTTAAAAAGAACAATTATTGATCTGATTATGGGAAAAATACGAATACTTAAACAGATCATATTGTTCATTGGTGTGTGTGCCATCACATCTTGTGCTACTTCCACTGACCAAAAACAATTGGACAAGGAAATGGTGCTGCAGACCCTTAAAAAGTTTGATGATGCCGTAATCGCACGGGACGAAGCTGCACTCAAAGCCGTTACGGCCACCAACCTGAGCTACGGCCACTCCAGTGGAAAAATTCAGGACAAGGCAGAATTTGTTGATGATGTGGTCCATGGTGCCTTCCAGTTTATTTCCATTACCAATGATAACCAAAGCGTGAACATATCAGAAAATGTGGCCATCGTTAGGCACATACTTTCTGCCGATGCCACAAATGCAGGCCAACCGACCAAAGTGCATATTGGGATCATCATGGTGTTCCAGTTGGATGAAAATGACAAGATAGTACTGTTGGCCCGCCAGGCGTATAAACTTCCTAGCTGAGATAAGTTGATTTAAAATGCAAAGAATGATGTTGTCGGTTTTGGTCGGCTTTATGGTATTCGGATGTGCCGTGGAAACGGAAAAGGATGAATACATCGATTTGGAAACAGGAAAGGATTGGCCTGTGTATGGGGGCAATCGGAGTAACAAAAGATATTCCCCTTTAGATCAAATCAATAAAGAAAATGTCCAGAATTTGGAAGTGGCATGGGTTTATGATGCCCGTGACTATGTGAATGGAAAGGTTCCCGAAAGACCGAAGGCTATCCAATGCCAACCCATTGTAAAGGATGGCATCCTATATGGCACAACTCCTGAACTTAATCTATTTGCTTTGAATGCCGCCACAGGGGAGGAACTTTGGAAGTTTGAACCCATGGCGGATGGCAGAAGGTACAACATCAGTGCCAGTAGGGGAATCACCTATTGGGAAAAAGGAGAAGACAGAAGGATTCTCTATACCTCGGGTTCGTTTCTGTATGCCGTAAATGCTAGGTCAGGTAAAGCAATTGAAACATTTGGAACCCAAGGAAAGGTAGACCTTCATACAGGCTTGGCTGAGGGTTTGGATGTGGACATCAGTGCTTCGGCCGTTAATGCCACCAGTCCGGGAATTGTTTACAAGGATTTGTACATCACAGGCTCCAGTGTTTCTGAAGGAGGCAATGCCGCTCCTGGCGATGTCCGTGCCTTCAACATCATCACAGGAGGGTTGGAGTGGACATTCCATACCATACCTCGACCTGGCGAAGAAGGATATGATACCTGGCCAAAAGAAGCCTACAAAGAACAGGGAGGGGCCAATAGCTGGGGAGGTATGTCTTTGGATGTAGATCGTGGAGTGGTCTACTTCGGTACAGGTTCCGCATCCTCGGATTTTTATGGGGGCAATAGGGAAGGAAAGAATCTTTTTGGGAACAGTGTGGTAGCGTTGGATGCATCCACGGGAAAACTAAAATGGTATTTTCAAACGGTACAACATGACCTTTGGGACAGGGATTTGCCTTGTCCACCCAATTTAGCGACCATAACCCACAATGGTAAAAAGTTGGATGTGGTGGTGCAAGTGAGCAAGGATGGACTCATTTATGTTTTGGAAAGGGATTCCGGGACTTCTATTTTTCCAATGGAGGAACGTTCGGTTCCTACGGAAGGAGGACTGCCGGGCGAACATCCCTATCCGGTACAGAAGTTTCCTTTGAAACCCCAACCCTTGTCACATCAAGTTTTTACAGAGGATATCATCACGGATTTATCTCCAGAATCGCATGCCTTTGTGAAGGAGTTCTTCGACCAATATCGGACAGATGAAAAGTTTGCCTTGCCCAATGAAAAGGGGACCATCATGTTCGGATACAGTGGTGGGGCCGAGTGGGGAGGCAATGCCACCGATTTGGATGGCGTTCTCTACCAAAACTCCAATGATGATCCTTGGCTTTTGGTGATGGAAGATGCTGAAACCAGAAGAAAGGAGCGTGAAAAGGTTTTGACGGGAGAAGAGCGTTACCAAAGGAACTGTGCCATGTGTCATGGTGTTGATAGAACGGGCACTACTGAGTTTCCGAGCCTTGTAGGTATTGGGGAACGGTCCACGGAAGCACAGATTTTGGAGTTGCTCAAATCAGGAACAGGTAGGATGCCTTCATTTCAACATATTCCCGAAGAAGGAAGAAGGGCCATTGCCACCTATATTTTGGATTTGCCCACAGGAATGCATCAAACTGCCAATCCTGAAAAAACGGCAAGCGAAGAAAATGCAGAAGAAGAAAAGAGTTTTGGTTACGAAGCCAAATATGTCATCAAAACATGGAAAAAACTAACGGACCAAGATGGCTATCCGGCCATAAAACCACCTTGGGGAACCTTGAATGCGATTGATTTGAGCACTGGGGAATATTTATGGAGAGTCCCATTAGGTGAATATCCTGAACTTACAGAAAAGGGAGTACCCATAACAGGTACCGAAAGTTACGGCGGCCCTATAGTGACGGCAGGCGGATTGGTATTCATTGCCGGGACAAAAGATGAAAAAATAAGGGCTTTTGACAAGAAAACAGGAGCGGTGGTTTGGGAATATCAACTTCCTGCAGGGGGATTTGCCACACCCATCACCTACGAAGTGGATGGCAAACAATATGTAGTGATTGCCGCAGGTGGTGGCCGGGGACAAAAACCAGGTGGGGATTATATCGCTTTTACCCTAAAAGAATAATAATTAAACTAACTTTTAAAATTTTTGATTTTGAAAAAGAAGACTATACATAACATATCCTTGGTCCTAGCAGCGGTAGCCTTATTGATTTTTGTTTACCATGCCATCCAAGGAAACATTTCAGGTGCCGGGCCTTTTATCATATCTTTTTTTGCGCTTTTGGCCATTGGCTTCAACGGTTATAAAATGTTGAAGGGCTTTGTGTTCGCGGTTTTGATTTTTGCAGGA
>NZ_JAJGBN010000008.1 GCF_020782875.1 Allomuricauda sp. M10
TATTCTAATACCGAGTCAATCTCATTAAATCAATCCTCTCTCGGCTTTGTCCACATAACCTTATCGGTTAAGCGGCTGCAAATGTACAACTGTTTTTTAAACCAGCAAGCTTTTTTAAAAATATTTTCAAGCTTTTTCTTTATCTCAAAACAATCATTTTACAAGAACTTTTTCCCAAAACACCTCGGTGTTTTTCGGGCTGCAAATGTAAAATGCTTTTTTTGATTACACAATGCTTTATTTGATATTTTTTTTCAAGCCTTTCCGACTTATCAAAACAGCATGTCAATGAGCTTTTGTACTAACCTAAAAACAAACCCTTTGTTGTTTTTCGGGCTGCAAATGTAACACGCTTTCCATAATATACAAGAGTTTTTTTTGCCTTTGCAGCATATTTACATTCAAGTCACTGAAAACAAAGCCTATAAAAATACAACTTTTTTTAAAACTTCAAAACAACCAAACCTTTCTTGTAACATCAAGTCGAAAAAGCCAATTAAATCCACTTTATTCCAAGTAGAATATTCATGCATATATAATGTGTAGGTATTGTAACATCTATACAAGATATTATCTTTGTCCTCTCCAAAGTAAAACTTAGAAGTTTAAACCACATGATAAAGATCACACTACCAGATGGTGCTGTAAAAGAAGTAGAAAAGGGAACTACGCCCATGGGCATTGCCAAAGGTATCAGTGAAGGCTTGGCCAGAAATGTTATTTCAGCCAAATTCAATGATACAACTGTGGAGACCACAACCCCTTTAACGGAAAATGGCTCCCTTACCTTATATACATGGAACGATGATGAGGGAAAAAAAGCTTTCTGGCATTCCACATCGCATGTGGTGGCTCAAGCTTTGGAGGAAATGTACCCAGGCATTAAGCTGACCATTGGGCCAGCTATTGACAGCGGGTTTTATTATGATGTTGATTTTGGTGACCAATCCATCTCAGAAAAGGATTTACCCGAAATTGAAAAGAAAGCCTTGGAAATTGCCCGCGGGAAGTTTGACTACAACATGAGGAGCGTTTCCAAAGCAGATGCCCTTAACTATTACAAGAACCAAGGCAATGAATATAAGGTAGAGCTTATTGAAAACCTGGAGGACGGAACCATTACCTTTTGCGACCATAGCACCTTTACCGACCTTTGTCGTGGTGGACACATTCCAAACACCGGAATCATAAAAGCCATAAAGTTGTTGAGCGTTGCCGGGGCCTATTGGCGTGGTGATGAAAAAAACAAACAATTGACCAGGGTATATGGTATTTCTTTTCCTAAGCAAAAAGAGCTGACCGATTACCTTGAACTTTTGGAAGAGGCAAAAAAAAGGGACCACCGTAAATTAGGTAAAGAACTGGAACTTTTTACGTTCTCACAGAAAGTAGGACAAGGCCTTCCTTTGTGGTTGCCCAAGGGTGCAGCACTAAGGGAACGTTTGGAACAGTTTTTAAAGAAGGCACAAAAGAAGGCCGGTTATGAAATGGTGGTCACTCCCCATATCGGGCAAAAAGAATTGTATGTTACTTCTGGGCATTATGCCAAATATGGTGCAGATAGCTTTCAACCTATACGTACCCCAAAAGAAGATGAGGAGTTTTTATTGAAACCGATGAACTGTCCGCATCACTGCGAAATCTACAACAGTCATCCATTCAGTTATAAAGATTTGCCAAAACGTTATGCTGAATTCGGTACTGTATATAGGTATGAACAAAGTGGGGAGTTACACGGTCTTACCCGTGTACGAGGGTTTACGCAGGATGATGCCCACATTTTTTGCACCAACGAACAGTTGAACGACGAGTTCAAAAATGTCATCGACCTTACCTTATATGTATTGAATTCTTTGGGCTTCAATAATTTTACGGCCCAGGTTTCGGTACGCGACTTGGAACATCCTGAAAAATACATAGGAAATGCCGAGGATTGGGAGAAAGCTGAACAGGCCATTATTGATGCAGCTGAGGAAAAAGGATTGAAATATGTGGTTGAAAGTGGTGAAGCCGCTTTTTACGGACCAAAGCTCGACTTTATGGTGAAGGATGCCCTTGGCCGTAACTGGCAGTTGGGTACCATTCAGGTTGATTATAACCTACCGAAACGTTTTGACCTTACCTATAAAGGAAGTGACAATGAATTGCACCGCCCCGTTATGATCCACCGAGCACCTTTTGGCAGTATGGAGCGTTTTGTGGCGTTATTGCTGGAACACACTGGGGGCAACTTCCCGCTGTGGCTCATTCCGGTACAAGCTATTGTATTGCCCGTCAGTGAGAAACATGAAAAATATGCCGAAAAAGTTTTGAATTCACTAGAAAATAACGAAATTCGCGCGCTCATTGATAAGAGGAATGAAACGGTAGGGAAAAAAATCCGTGAGGCAGAACTCAAAAAAATCCCGTTCATGTTGATCGTCGGGGAGCAGGAAGAAGCTTCCGGAACCATATCGGTAAGAAGACATGGAGGAGAGGATTTGGGCAGCCTGAGCACCGATACATTTTCCGACTTGGTATCTACTGAAATAAATAGTACCTTAAAGTCGTTCTAAAAATCAAGTTTAACTAAAAAGTATACGTCATAGCAATACGAAGAAAATTTAAGCCCCAACCACAGAGGGAAAACAAAAACCCTCACAATATCAATGAAAAAATTAAAGCCCGCGAAGTAAGGTTGGTGGGCGATAATGTGGAGATGGGTGTTTACCCCATTGCAAGAGCAATGGAAATGGCCAACGAACAGGAATTGGATTTGGTGGAAATTTCACCTAATGCCAATCCTCCCGTTTGTAAGATTATCGATTACAAAAAGTTCCTTTACGAACAAAAGAAAAGGGACAAAGCCCTAAAGGCCAAGGCAACCAAAGTTATCATCAAGGAAATTAGGTTTGGTCCACAGACGGATGACCATGATTATGACTTCAAGAAGCGACATGCAGAAAAATTCTTGAAGGAAGGTGCCAAACTGAAAGCCTATGTGTTCTTTAAGGGACGTTCCATCGTTTACAAGGACCAAGGTGAAATTTTGTTGCTCAAACTAGCCCAAGAATTGGAAGAATGGGGCAAAGTGGAGCAAATGCCTAAATTGGAAGGAAAGCGTATGACCATGTTCATCGCTCCCAAGCCAAACAAGAAATAAAAAATACTGAACCATTGTTCAGCATAATAATAAGCGGAGTTAAAAACTAGGAAAATGCCTAAGATGAAAACAAAATCCAGTGCCAAAAAGCGTTTTAAGCTTACCGGTTCTGGTAAAATCAAGAGAAAGCACGCTTTTAAGAGTCACATCTTGACCAAAAAGTCTAAAAAGCGTAAGCTAAAGCTGACTCATTCCACGTTGGTGCACCCATCAGATGAGAACAGCGTATTGGAACAATTGCGTTTAAAATAATTGTTCAATCGGTACATTATTTATTAACCCTGGAGTTAGGCCATTAAAGTTCCCGTTTTTGGGACGCCTACTACAAAAAAATGAAACATTATGCCAAGATCAGTAAATTCAGTTGCTTCACGCGCTAGGAGAAAAAAAGTGATGAAGCAGGCCAAAGGTTACTTTGGAAGACGTAAAAACGTTTGGACAGTAGCCAAAAATGCGGTAGAAAAAGCAATGCTATATGCTTACCGCGATAGAAAGACCAAAAAACGTAACTTCCGTTCCCTATGGATTACCCGTATCAACGCCGGTACCAGATTGCACGGAATGTCTTACTCTCAATTCATGGGAAAAATCAAATCCAACGGAATCGAACTTAACAGAAAAGTTCTTGCGGATTTGGCCATGAACCACCCTGATGCCTTCAAGGCCATCGTGGAAAGAGTAAAATAAAAATCAATATAAACTTACCCCGCTTATTAAAAATCCCGCCTAGTGCGGGATTTTTTATTTCTAGCCTAAAACTGGTTGACACGAATTATTCGAATTGGCTCTAATGCATCTGCCTTTCTTTCTGCAAAAATTAGAAGAACAAAAAAATTATACTCAACTTCAACTAATTGAATTGTTTATTGAAAATTGTACATTGACGATTGCTTACAGTCCAAAAGCAGTGATGACCAACCTTCTTCCTGAGGCGTGGTTGCGGTGTTCACAAAGATAAATTCCCTGCCAAATTCCCATATTCAATCGTCCACGAGTAATCGGAATCTGAACCGAGGCTCCCATCAAAGATGCCTTGATATGTGCAGGCATATCATCTGGCCCTTCGTAATTGTGCACATAATAAGGAGCGTTCTCGGGTACCATCTTATTCATATGACTTTCAAAATCCGTACGAACGGTTGGATCGGCATTTTCATTGATCGTTAAACTGGCAGATGTATGTTTGATGAATACCTGTAACATTCCCGTTTCAATTTTACTGATCTCTAGCAATGACTCCAAAACGGTTTCC
The DNA here is from genome assembly GCF_020782875.1 of Allomuricauda sp. M10. Lineage (GTDB taxonomy): Bacteria > Bacteroidota > Bacteroidia > Flavobacteriales > Flavobacteriaceae > Flagellimonas. The sequence goes on from NZ_JAJGBN010000008.1 coordinate 4,395, forward strand.
GTGATTAAATGAAAGCCTCGCTTGAAGGGTCTCAATTGTATTTCCTTTTGATAAAATTGCATGGTCATGGTACTGGTTCCGCACGAAAATAATACAAACTTTACCAAACAACCATGATTCTTTGATTGGAAGGGAATACCTTTGCAGCTTAATTTTTTTAGCATGGACCTATCACAGATAAAAATGGTTGTTTCCGACATGGACGGCACTTTGTTGAATTCCAACCACGAAGTGAGCCCACGTTTCTTTGAAATTTTCAAAGAACTGCAAAAAAGGAACATCACCTTTGTTGCCGCCAGCGGAAGACAATACCACAGTATGGTGGACAAGTTGGATTCCATTAAGGATGAGATTATTGTGATAGCCGAAAATGGCGCCTTGGTAAAACAACAGGGGAAAGTTTTGCTTACCACCCCTATTGATGGGTCTGAAGTAAACCGCATTTTGGAAACCGTAGCCCCTTTGGAAAATGTACACCCGGTACTCTGTTGCCAGAACAACGCCTTTGTGTGTGGGGATTCTGATGCCTTCATCACCATGTTGAAGGAATATTACTCCGAATTTCAGATAGTAAGAGACCAATCCCGAGTAGATGAAGAAGTCCTAAAAATTGCCATTTATCATTTTGAAAGCTCAGAAAGGTTCATATATCCGGCAGTGAAACATTTGGAAAGTGAACTGAAGGTAAAAGTATCCGGGGCCAATTGGGTAGACGTATCCGACATGAACGCTCACAAAGGTTATGCCTTGCAAAAAGTGATGGAGCAGCACAATGTAGCGCCCCACGAGATTATTGTTTTCGGGGATTACAATAATGACCTAGAAATGTTGGAACTTTCCGAATATAGTTTTGCGATGGCAAATGCCCACCCCAATGTGCTAAAAGCAGCCAAATACAAAACCACTAGCAACAACGATTTTGGCGTAGAACGGATTTTGGAAAAATTACTCTAGGTTTTCTGCTTTTTCTTCCTTGCGGCGGGGAATAAAACATTGTTCAATATCAAACGATAGCCCGGCGAAGTGGGATGCAGGTCCAGTTCCGTTTTGGGGTCCCCTACCCTGTGTTGGTAATCTTCGGGATCATGGCCTCCATAAAACGTAAAAAAGCCCTTCCCTTTTATGCCATGTATATAACGGGCCTCTCCATTGATCTTGTTTTCACCCAAAACCATTACCGTCGGTTTAATTTCATCCCTAGTAAAGGCCGTAGTCTGCCCCATAAAGCCTTTCACCAAACTGGTATGGTTCTGCGTTAACATGGTAGGCACGGGATCCCATTTGGCCGAAAATTCCATCAATGAAAAATAATCGGATTCCTTTTGAACGTTGCCACGCCTGTTGGTCATATCTATGGAAGAAAACTCATAACGCAATGGGTTCCGTTCAAGAATAAAATTGGTAAATGCAAAAGTGTTTCCAAAATCGAGTTTAGCCTGATAATTGGCATCCGAGGGATCCCCATCGAACATAGGTTCGCAGATGTCCACATTTTCGGCGGCCAAAGCAATGTCAAAACTGTCGGTTGCAGAACACATGGCGAACATGAACCCGCCACCTATTACATAATTCCTAATCTTTAGGGCTACAGCCAACTTCTCATCGGACACTTTGGAAAAGCCTAATTTTTGGGCCAATGCCTCAGCATCTTCCTTGGCTTCAATATACCAAGGCGCGGAACGGTAATGTCCATAAAACCGTCCGTATTGACCCGTAAAGTCTTCATGATGTAGGTGCAACCAATCGTACAAAGCCAATTTATCTCCCAAAACTTCCTCATCATAAATGGTGGTATAGGGAATTTCGGCATAAGTAAGCACCATGGTAACGGCATCGTCCCAAGGTTGGTTTTCCTTTGGGGAATACACCGCAATCTGAGGGGCTTTTTCCAAGACTACAGCATCTTGGTTTTGCGATGGACTGCTGATTTCATCCAAAATCTGTTCTGCCTGCCCATCAGTTAATACTTCAAAAGAAACTCCCCTGATCTGGCATTCCTTTCGTATGGCATCTCCATCAGGTAACAAAAAAGAACCTCCGCGGTAGTTGAGCAACCATTGTACTTTTTGTTGTTTGGAAAGCACCCAATAGGTAATTCCGTATGCTTTCAAGTGATTTTCCTGGCCTTCGGCATCCATAGGAATAAGAATGACGGAGGCGAAGGACTGCAATGAAAATAAAAAAACAAGAAAAAGAAGACCTCTCGACTTCGCTCGAGGCGACAAAAGTTGAAGTATTTTAGAACGGTACGTCGTTATCATCTGGGTCATCGTCACTGTTCATTGCGCTGCCAAATGCTTCGTTCGCACTAGGGAACTTTGGCGTTGCAAAGGGATTTTCTTCGTCCGCATTCATCTTCGATTGGAATTCGAATGGGGAATCAAAGTCATCCAAGTTATCAAATTTACCCAGAGCACCCACAAATTTTAACCTAATATTATCCAGACCACCATTACGGTGCTTGGCCACAATGAACTCCGCTTGACCTTGGGTAGGGGTGCGTTCCTCATCGTCCCATTCGTCAATTTTATAGTATTCTGGCCTGTAGATAAAGGATACAATATCCGCATCCTGTTCAATGGCACCGGATTCCCTAAGGTCGGAAAGGATCGGGCGTTTGCTGCCACCACGGGTCTCCACTGCCCTTGAAAGCTGTGAAAGGGCAATGACCGGAACATCCAATTCTTTGGCCAAAGCTTTCAGGTTACGGGAAATGGTGGAAATCTCCTGTTCACGGTTACCTCCTTTTTGGCTACCACCTGCCGTCATCAACTGCAAGTAATCGATGATTATAAGCTTTATTTTATGTTGCGAAGCCAATCGGCGTGCTTTGGCACGTAGGTCGAAAATGGAAAGTGAAGGAGTATCATCAATGAACAAAGGCGCTTTTTCCAAGGCTTTTACCTTTACGTTCAATTGCTCCCACTCGTGTTTTTCCAATTTACCGGTCCTCAATTTTTCTGAAGAAAGTCCAGTTTCCGAAGAAATTAAACGGGTAATCAACTGTACCGATGACATCTCCAAGGAGAAAAAAGCAACTCCATTACCTGAATTAACGGCAATATTACGCGCCATAGACAATGTCAATGCCGTTTTACCCATACCTGGCCTTGCCGCCACAATGATCAAATCACTTGGTTGCCAACCAGAAGTCAACCGATCTAGCTTGTCAAAGCCGGATGGGATTCCGCTTAGCCCTTCTTTGTTGGAAATTTCCTCAATTTTCTTTTTGGCTTGGATCACCAAGTTTTGCGCTGTCTCTGCAGAACGCTTCAAATTACCTTGGGTTACCTCGTACAGCTTTGCTTCTGCGTTATCCAACAAATCGAAAACATCGGTGGAATCGCTATAAGCGTCCTCAATAATTTCACTGGAAATTTTAATGAGGCTCCTTTGAATATACTTTTGGAGAATAATCCTGGCGTGGAACTCAATATGCGCCGAAGAAGCTACCTTTTGGGTGAGTTTTATGAGATAAAAATCCCCTCCAGCGGCTTCTAGCTTACCATCTTTCTTTAATTGCGAGGAAACGGTTAATAAATCCACTGGTTCGGAGGATTCGAACAATTTGAAGATGGCCTCATAAATATATTTGTGGGCATCCTTGTAGAACACATCCTGATGAAGAATATCGATTACTTCATCCACACCCTTTTTGTCAATCATCATAGCACCCAACACAACCTCCTCTAAATCAACAGCTTGAGGTGGTATTTTTCCTTTTTCAAGGCTAATAAGAGTAGATTTGTCCACTCGGTGTCCGATGACGGGGCTAGGCTTGTCCATGAATGCGAAAGTAGCTAATTAACCTTTAGTTAACTTTAAAATTGACGGAGGCGATTTCCACAGGTACTCAACAAATAAAATGTTGATAACTAAAAATACCTGTTGATAACATAAAAAAAATGCAGGATTTAACCTAATTCAAAAGGTTAACCTCTGAAAACCATGACTTATTCGTCGAAGACGCCCATTTCACAGTATTTATCCATGCGAGACTTGACCAGTTCTTTTGGTGATAACTTTTTAAGTTCCTCGTAATGGGACGAAATTTTGTTTTTTACGATTTCAAAAGTCTTATCCCTATTGGAATGTGCACCACCAAGTGGTTCTTTTACGATCTCATCGACCAACTTCTGCTTCTTCATATCGGCAGCGGTCAATTTTAACGCATCGGCAGCTTGTTCTTTATATTCCCAGCTCCTCCACAAAATGGATGAACAGGATTCAGGTGAAATAACGGAGTACCATGTGTTTTCCAACATCAGTACCTTATCACCTACTCCAATACCCAAGGCGCCACCGGAAGCTCCTTCACCAATAATGACTACAATGATAGGCACTTTAAGTCGGGTCATTTCCAGAATATTTCGAGCAATGGCCTCACCTTGTCCTCTTTCTTCTGCTTCGATACCTGGATAGGCACCAGGGGTATCAATAAAGCTCACCACTGGGATTCCGAATTTTTCGGCAGATTTCATTAACCTAAGTGCCTTTCTGTACCCTTCTGGGTTGGCCATACCAAAGTTTCGGAACTGTCGTGTTTTGGTATTGTATCCTTTTTGCTGACCGATGAACATATAGCTCTGGTCACCAATCTTGCCCAATCCACCGATCATGGCCTTGTCATCCTTCACATTTCGGTCTCCATGAAGTTCCAAAAAGGTCTCTCCACAAATAGCCCGAATATAGTCCATGGTATAGGGTCTATTGGGATGTCTTGACAGTTGTACCCTTTGCCAAGCGGTCAAATTTTTATAGATATCCTTTCGGGTATCTTCCAGTTTCTTTTCAATCTGGGTACATGTTTCACTTACATCTACATCACTTTCTTCCCCAATGATCATACATTTTTGAAGCTGTTCTTCAAGTTCTTTGATGGGAAGTTCAAATTCTAGATATTCCATGGAAAGTTGAAATTTTCAATAAAAACAATGGGGACAAATATATAACATTAAAGGTTATCCAAATAACTTGTGGAAGGCATTTAACGTCAAACATTTAAATAGATTTACCGATTTAGCGCTTGGCCTTCATCAGCATGTAAACGGCAAATGCACCGAACAAAAGATTGGGAATAAGTACGGCCAACAAAGGTGAAAACCCGGATTGTTCCGCTAGGGTACCGAACACCTTGTCAAAGAAAATGTATATAAACGCCACCCCTATACCAAAGGCCAAATTGAGTCCCATACCTCCCCTTCTTTTTACCGAGGATACGGCCACCGCAATAACGGTCAGGATAAACGCGGCAATGGGCAGGGCCCATCGTTTGTATTTTACCAGTACATAAGCATTGATGTTGGATGCCCCTTTGCTACGTTGATCTTCGATAAAATCATTGAGCTCGAAAAGGTTTTTGGTCTCGGCCACGTAGGAAACTGGTGTAAGATCATCAATCTGGAAAGCAAAAATGGTATCCAACCTGCGTTTGGAGTTAATGTATTCCGTTTCGTTCCGTACTTGGCGTTTCTCGTAGTTGGTCAATCGGTACACGCTGTCGTTTTCTACCCATCTGATATTACTCGCAGATATTTTATAATCCAACTTTCCGATGGTATCAAAATGCTCATAGGTAAAATTGTAGCCGATCTGGCGGTTTGGATCAAAACTGCTTACGTAGATATAATCCGTTTCGTTCAACTGGTTGAAAATGTTTTCCGTAACCCTATCCTGGCGTCCTTTTTTGAAGTATTTGTATTCAAACTCATTGAAACCGATACTGGCATGGGGAACGATGAACATCCCCATCATAAAAATGAGGAAGGCGACCAAAGTAGCACCGATAAAATACGGGCGCAAAAATCGCCAATACGAAACCCCCGAACTTAAAATGGCCACAATTTCAGTATTGCTCGCCAGTTTTGAGGTAAAGAAAATAATGGACAGGAAAAGGAAAATGGGCAACAACAGGTTTCCAATTACCAAAGTGAAGTTCCCGTAAAAAACGATTACTTCAGACAAAGGAGCCTCGTTATCGATGATTTTCCCGATCTTTTCAGCCAAGTTGGCCATGATCCCAATGGGTACAAAGAGCATGAGCATCCCCAAAAAGGTGACCAAGTAGCGTTTTAGAATGTACCTATCGAGTATGGTGAGCATTAGAGTCTTTTATCCATTTGTTGTACCATCCGGTTTTTCCATTCCAGAAAATCCCCTGCTAAAATACGTTCTCTGGCGGTACGTACCAACCAAAGATAAAATCCTAAATTATGTATGGTAGCGATCTGCTTGCCCAAATATTCATTGGCGGCGAACAAATGTCTCAAATAAGCCTTGGAATATTCGGTGTCCACAAAAGTGATTCCCATCTCATCAATAGGGGAAAAATCGTTTTCCCACTTTTTATTTTTGATGTTGATGGTACCATGTGCCGTGAACAACATACCGTTCCTGGCGTTACGGGTGGGCATCACACAATCGAACATGTCCACACCCAGTGCAATATTCTCCAAAATATTGATGGGCGTTCCAACACCCATTAAATATCGGGGCTTGTCTTCTGGTAAAATATCACAGACCAATTCTGCCATTTCATACATTTCCTCCGCAGGTTCACCTACTGAAAGTCCACCAATGGCATTCCCCTCCGCTCCTACCGAAGCAATATATTCGGCGGATTGTTTTCTCAAATCCTTATAGGTTGACCCCTGAACAATTGGAAAAAAGGTTTGGGAATACCCATATTTAAAGGGAAGTTTTTCCAAATGGTTGATGCATCTGTCCAACCATCTATGGGTCAAATGCATGGAACGCTTGGCGTATTGGTAATCACAGGGGTACGGAGTACATTCATCAAAAGCCATGATGATGTCTGCACCTATGGTGCGTTGGATCTCCATTACATTTTCTGGAGTGAAAAAATGGTGAGAGCCATCAATATGCGACTTGAACTTTACTCCTTCTTCCTTTATTTTCCTATTACTGGAAAGTGAATACACCTGATATCCCCCACTATCGGTCAAGATGTTTCGGTCCCAACCCATAAATTTGTGCAGGCCACCGGCCTCTTCCAAAATACCGGTATTGGGGCGTAAATAAAGGTGATAGGTGTTCCCCAAAATGATATCGGGATCGATCTCTTCCTTCAATTCTCTTTGGTGTACTCCCTTTACGGAAGCCACCGTTCCCACGGGCATAAAAATTGGGGTCTGGATATTTCCATGATCCGTTGTTATTTCTCCCGCCCTTGCCTTACTTTTGCTATCTTTATGAATTAAGGTAAAATCCAACTCGTACGTTTAAAACCGCAAATATAACCAACTCCTTTTCCTTAACCCTTAACAAAAAAATAAAGTTTTGGTCTACTTTTGGTTAATAAATGTGTTTTTTACACTTGTATAAAAGGATGATAGCCTTTACTTTTGAAAGATAAATTGAAAACAATGGCAAAAAATCAAGAATTGCAAGACCTGGTCTATCAGGTCAGAAGGGACATCTTACGTATGGTCCATAAGGTAAATTCAGGGCACCCCGGTGGCTCATTGGGCTGTACCGAGTTCCTTGTTGCGCTTTACAATGAGGTAATGGACCTTAAAGAGGGATTTGATATGGACGGAATCGGAGAAGACCTTTTCTTTTTGTCCAATGGACACATTTCCCCTGTTTTTTACAGTGTCTTGGCACGCAGAGGGTATTTCCCGATCGAGGAACTGAACACTTTTCGATTGATCAATTCAAGATTGCAAGGCCACCCTACCACTCATGAAGGATTGCCCGGAGTACGTATTGCCTCTGGATCTTTGGGTCAGGGAATGTCCGTTGCCATTGGTGCCGCTTTGGCCAAAAAATTAAACGGAGACAATCATTTGGTATTCAGTCTCCATGGTGATGGGGAACTTCAGGAAGGTCAAAACTGGGAAGCCATTATGTACGCATCCGGGAACAAGGTTGATAACCTTATCGCCACTGTGGACAGAAATGGTCAACAGATAGATGGCCCTACAGAAAAAGTATTGCCTTTGGGCGATGTTGCCGAAAAATTCAAAGTATTCGGATGGGACGTTATGGAGATTGCAAACGGAAATGATCTTGACCAGGTAGTGGCCGGATTGAAGGAAGCCAAATCTAGAACCGGAAAAGGAAAACCGGTTTGCATTGTGATGACCACGGAAATGGGCAACGGTGTTGACTTTATGATGCACACCCATGCTTGGCACGGTAAAGCGCCAAGTGATGAGCAGTTGGCCACGGCTTTGGCACAGAATCCAGAAACCCTAGGCGATTATTAATTTCAGAAAAACACACCATGACTAAATATACAGATCAAGGAAAACAAGATACCCGAAGCGGCTATGGTGCCGGAATGACGGAACTGGGAAGAACCAATCCAAACGTGGTGGCCCTTTGTGCCGATTTGGTGGGATCATTGAAGATTGAAACCTTCATTGAGGAAAGTCCGGAAAGATTTTTTCAAGTGGGGATTGCCGAGGCCAACATGATGGGGATTGCAGCAGGCTTGACCATTGGTGGTAAGATCCCGTTTGCCTCATCTTTTGCCAACTTTGCCACAGGAAGGGTCTATGATCAAATCCGTCAATCTATTGCCTATTCGGATAAAAACGTAAAAATATGTGCCTCCCACGCGGGTCTTACCCTTGGTGAAGATGGTGCAACGCATCAAATTCTAGAGGACATCGGGTTGATGAAGATGCTACCTGGGATGACGGTTATCAATCCTTGTGATTTTAACCAGACCAAAGCTGCCACCATTGCCATAGCAGAGCACCACGGTCCGGTTTACCTACGTTTTGGACGACCCAAAGTGGCCAACTTCACCCCTGTTGACCAAAAATTCGAAATAGGAAAAGCTTTAATGCTCAACGAAGGAACCGATGTGACCATCATTGCCACCGGACATTTGGTATGGGAAGCACTTATTGCCGCTGAACGTTTGGAAAACCAAGGAATCTCAGCTGAAGTCATCAACATACACACCATTAAACCTTTGGATGAAGAGGCCATTTTGGATTCCGTAAAGAAAACAGGATGTGTGGTGACTGCTGAGGAACACAATTACTTGGGCGGTTTGGGAGAAAGCGTGTCAGGTGTATTGGCGATGCACCATCCTGCTCCACAAGAACTAGTGGCCACAAAGGACACTTTTGGAGAAAGTGGCACCCCCGAACAGCTTATGGAGAAGTACGGTTTGAACAATAAAGCCATAGAAGAAGCCGTTTTAAGAGTGTTGAAGCGGAAATAGTTTCCGGTATCATTATTGATATACTTCAACCTCTAAAAAAGAACATTTTATGAAAAAAACGCTTCTAGTAGCAGTGTTTGCACTGTTTGGTGCTACTGCATTTGCCCAAAGTGGCTCCGGATTCGGTATTAAAGCCGGTTTATCTTATAACAAAAATGGTGATTTGATCAGCTCTGTTGGCGATGGCGGACAGGACATTATTGAAGGTGCCGAAGGTAAGGCCGGTTATCATGTTGGTTTCTGGGGAAAGTTGGACTTCCCAAAAATTTATTTGAGACCTGAATTGGTATATTCCAAGACCAAAAGTTCTTATGAAGTTGATGGAGATTCCCAGGATTATGACATTTCCAAATTGGATATGCCCGTACTGTTAGGGTATAAACTGATCGGTCCTTTGCACATTTTTGCAGGCCCCGCTTTTCAATACACCTTGAAAAACGATTTGGGCGATTTGGAGGTAGAGGACGTTAAAAACGACTTTACCGTTGGTTTGAATGCCGGTGTTGGCGTAAACCTTGGTAAAATTGGATTGGATGTTCGCTATGAACGTGGTTTCTCTGAAAATGAGGCCGAGTTCATCGGGAATAATGTTACCGATATTTCCGGAAGGGTAGATTCCAGACCTTCACAGGTTATTTTTGCCCTTTCCCTTAAGTTGTAAAAACTTGCTCATAAAAAATAAAAAGCCCGATGAAATCATCGGGCTTTTTTATGCTTAATTGGTATCTGGATCTAAGTAATCCGGAACTCCGTCCCCATCCTTGTCCGGGTAGGGTTTTATAATATTTCCGTTATCATCGGAGATTTCTTTTCGCGTTGAAACTCCATCACCATCATCATCCGCATCCCTGAAATTAGAAAAACTATCTTCGTCAGTATTATCATCATATAAATAACCATTCCCATTCAAATCTTCCTCAATAGAAGGGATACCATCATTGTCCAAGTCAGTATCTTCTACATACAGTCCCAACTCCACTTTAAACAAAATAGGGGAATAACTTGGTATGAGGGAAGAACCTGATCTATTGAAATAGGCCAAACCAGAAGGAATGACCAATATCCCCATTCCACTGTTCAAAATATCATAGGTACCATCCCCATTTTCTACGATCTGGTCTTCGGTTCCAGCATTCAACATTGCCACACCATTACCATACCCTCGCACTGTAACGGGAAGTTCTTGCCAAATAAAATCCTGGCTTTCATCGAACAAATTTCCGTTCAAAAGGGAACCTTGGTAACGGACCAAAGTAGAATCGGCAAACGTAGGGCTTCCGCCTCCACCTTCTCTTACGACAATATAGTAAAGGGTATGTTCAATATCCTCTTCGCCAGCGCTCAATCCCAAATAATCTGAATTTACTTTAATCTTTACGGATTGTGCATCCTCCATCAAAGAGCGTTTACCTGCATTATCCCCGGCCAAGGTATCGATCACAATTTTATAATCAAATCCTTCAGGCATGGTCAGTTCATCAAAATCCTCGTAGTTGTAGAAATGTGTATTCAGAAATTCTTTGATCGTTGCATCGTCCTCGGGAGCCACATCGCTCAATAGACTTGGCGGTACTTCCACAATCCCATCATCATCCTTTTTACACGAAAAAACAACCGTTACAAAAATCAAAGAAACTAAAATCCGGTACTTCATCAAGTTTGTCATTTAGCTGCGCAAGATACAATTTTCCGTTATTTTTGCTTTGTCCGTTAACAAAGAATTGCGAAGACATGCGTATTGACAAGTACCTTTGGTGTACCAGATATTACAAAACCCGGAACCTTGCCGCCACAGCCGTTAAAAAAGGACAGGTGAAGGTAAACGGGGCCGCGATCAAAGCATCTAGGGAGGTCTACCCGATGGATAAGATCATTGTAAGAAAGGATCAGGTGGATTATCAACTGACGGTGCTCGATCTTCCTGAAAGTCGAGTTGGGGCCAAATTGGTGGATATTTACCGAAAGGACACTACTCCAAAAGAGGCCTTTGAACATACCGAACTGCTGCAGCATGCCAAGACCCATTACCGCAAAAAGGGATTGGGCCGACCCACCAAAAAGGACCGGAGGGACATTGATGATTATTTGGACGAATCTGAATGATCTGTTTTATCTTTGAAGCAACAAGTACTATATGATGAACCGCATACTTACCCACGAACAGATCCAGCATATTGCCAAACGCATTGCCTATCAAATTTATGAGACGAATGTGGATGAGGAGGAAATCATTATTGCCGGTATTAACGGCGGTGGGGTGAACTTTGCCAAAAAAATTGCGGACATCCTTAAAAAGATTACCGATGCGAAAATTGTACTCCTTAAAATGGACATGGACAAAAAAAATCCATTGGACAGTGGGGTGAGTACGTCTATGGACGAAAAGGAGTATACCGATAAATCAATTGTATTGGTGGATGATGTGTTGAATTCCGGAACCACATTGATCTATGGCACGCATCACTTTTTAAAGACTCCAATAAAACAATTGAAGACAGCGGTTCTGGTCAATAGAAACCATAAAAAATACCCGATCAAAGCTGATTTTAAGGGAATTTCCCTTTCCACTTCGTTGAATGAGCACATTAAAGTGGTTTTTGAGCCCAATAATGATGCGGTCTATCTAGAGTAATACTTTTTTGATTTCATCAACCACAGCTTCGGGCTTTCCTTTACCATTGATCATGTGATGGGCCTGGGAGTAATACGGAATCCGTTCAAAAAGGTGTTTCCCTACAAATTCTGGTAAATCTGCATCGGGAATATCCTTTACAAGTGGCCGGTTTTCCTTTTCCCTAGCGATACGTTCCACCAAATCGGGAATAGCCATTTGCAGATAAATAGCGTGGTCTGCCTCCTCCAAAATAGTTTGCATATTGTTTCCGTAACAAGGTGTTCCCCCTCCTGTTGAAAGGACCACAGAAGCGTTTTCTTGCAATATTTTGGCCAACATTTGGTGTTCCAATTTTCGAAAATGGATTTCTCCCTTTTCAGAAAAAATGGTTTTGATGGATTTTTTTTCTTGTTCTTCGATGTAGGAGTCCAGATCCAGGAACGGAATTCCTAATTCACTGGCCAACAGCCGTCCAACTGTTGACTTTCCGCTTGCCATATATCCCAATAAAACTACTTTCATAAGCTTGAACTTCCTGCGATTTCAAAAAAACACAAATTTATCATTAATTCACCTTGTAAAATAGATTATTGATGTTATATTTGCACCCGCTTAGCAAAACTGCTACGCCCTTATTGAATGACCTGGTAGCTCAGTTGGTAGAGCATTTCACTTTTAATGAAAGGGTCCCGGGTTCGAGCCCCGGCCAGGTCACGAAATAAAATTTAAAACCTTGACAATCAAAGATTGATCAAGGTTTTTTCTTTTGTAGCCCCTCCGATATTCAGCCTGGACTCCGAACTGCTTCATTGAAAAAAGCTATTTTTATACCTGTTAGTACTGTATCGTTTCAAAGAAACGATGAGTAAGAATCAAAGGTAATTCTCAATATTATTTAAAAATTGGACAGTTTGGAACTTATCGCCAGTTTGGGAAAAATCATCTTTTTTTTGATGGTGCTATTTTCATTTTTCTTGTTCACTGTCAAAAGCGAGAAGAAAATGGCCAATCGTATCTTTGCCATATTTCTGCTGGTTACCGCCTTGGATTTATCGGGACTGTTCCTCATTGGCTTTTTTATGGAGCATCCCAATTTCAGGATACTGAAAACTTCTTCCACACTGTTACAGATGCCCCTGTTCTACTTTTATGTGCTCTCGGTCTGTTACTCTGATTTCAGGATAAAACCTAAGCATTGGTTACACGGGGCGTTGTTTTTGCTTTTTGTGCTGGTCTTTACAATCACATCCATTTCCGAGCAGAGTCTCTTCTATTTCAGTATCGTTGTAGAAGTGCAATACTTCAGCTATATCTTCGCTGTTTTTCATGCCCTAAAAAGATATAAGACCATTTATCTGGAGAATTATTCCCATGCCGATCGTACCGGGTATCAATGGTTGTTTCGAATAACCCTATTTTTCTGTTTTGCCCATGTTTTTGTATTGCTGAAAATGGGAGCTTTATTTTTGGGAAGTGAAGGCAACTTGATCCAGGTCCTGTATATTATCATCAGTATTGTGGCCCTATTCATCATTTGTTGGTTTGTTTTGACCGCTTTGTACAACCCACACCTTTTCACAGGTATTAAAACGGGACTTGTTCCGGTTCATTCCATCTTAAGGGAAAAAGAAACCGAGACAGAAAAGGACGACGAAACTCTTGAAGCTATCCAAAAATTGTTACATTTTATGGAAAACGAGAAACCGTATCTCGATTTCGAACTTACCTTGGAAAAATTGGCCTCCCATTTGCAAATACCCGATAGAGACCTGTCGATTTTAATCAACCATCACTTGGGCAAGCACTTCTTTGATTTTATAAACGAATACCGAATTGATAAGGCCAAGGAAATCCTGGAAAATCCAGACAATAGAAAACTCACCATTTTAGAAATCATCTATCAGGTTGGTTTCAACTCGAAATCTTCCTTTTACACCGCCTTCAAGAAAATTACCCATCAAACCCCAACAGCCTACAGAAAAGCAGCCCTCTCACAATAAACCATCACTCACACGGTACAATATTTAGTCCGACTTTCTTATTCGGACACTTTTATGAAAAACGACCTCTATGTTTGGGCCATATTCATCATTGTACATCATGAGAAAATCGATCTTACTTCTATTTCTTTTTGGCCTATCCTTTCAAAATTTCTTGGCGCAAAAAAATTACCAAAAAGAATTTCACCAAGTTGATTCAATACTTGGCAGCCACTATGATAAAAATGAACCAGGCATTGCGGTTGCCATCATAAAAGAGGGGAAAACCATATATAAAAATCAAATTGGTATGGCCGATCTTGAACAGGGGATTTCCATTTCTGACTCAACAGCCTTTCATATTGCGTCGGTCTCCAAACAATTTACAGCTTTTCTGGCCCTTTTATTGGAGAAAGAGGGTAAGCTATCCATGAGTGACGACATGCGGAAGTACCTGCCAGAATTGAAGGATCTTCCGTTCAAAATAAATCTTTACCAATTGGCCAACCATACCCATGGCCTACCTAATTTGAATGAATTGGCCCATCTGATCGGGATTGGACCTCAAGATCGAATGACACATAAAGAGGCAATAAAAATGCTGTTAAACATTAAGACGACTAATTTTAAACCGGGAGAAAAATATGAATACAATAACACAGGTCTTGCTCTACTGGCAGAAATTATAGAACGCGTTGAAGAAAAATCATTTAAGCAGGCACTAAAAGACAAAGTTTTTGAACCAGCTGGAATGATGCGGAGTAATGCTGTAGACAGTCCAGTGCTTATTGTGAAAAACAAGGCGCATTCATACAAGTTGGAACATGGGACCTACGTTAATTACCCCTTTAATTTAAAATCCAACGGTTCCACTGGGATAAGTACTACAATTAACGATATGGGTAAATGGGCATCTATGTTCCAAAACCCGTCCCCTGAAGCCAAAGAGATTTTTCAGGAGATGCAAAAACCAACTAAACTCAATTCAGGCAAAGTGGTTCAATATGGCTTAGGGTTGGAATTCAAAAATTATAAAGGCCTGAATTTGGTTTTTCATGGAGGTGGCGATGCGGGATATCGTTCATATATTCTGCACGTTCCAAAATTTCAATTTTCAGTTGTCATCCTTGGAAACAACAATGACTTTACGCCACTTGAGGTTGTCTACCAAATAGTGGATACATTCCTCAAAGACCATTTAAAAGAACCCTTGCCCCCCAAGAAAACACATTATACCGAAAGGGAGTTAAAATCATTTGAAGGCACTTACGAAATGTTTCCTGGAAACTATTTTAACATTATCGCCAACAAAGACACACTCTATTTCCAATCCTATGGAACCAAGGATAAAGCCCCACTTCCTATAATAGGCGATGATGAATTCCTGTTCCCCTACATCCCAACCGCTAAACTTTCCTTTTATAAAAACGGTTTCATTTTTCATATTGCCGATTTCAAATACGATTGTGAAAAGATAACCTTGGAAACGATTCTACCCGAGGAAGTAAAACTTACCGACTTTACAGGCTTATATAAAAATGAAGAATTCAACACCTTTTTTGAATTGGTCCTCCAAAATGGGGAATTGAAGGCAAAACATTGTTCAGATGAAGACATAGTGCTCCAACCACTCACCAAGGATAGTTTTTACTCTAGGAAATCTTTTTTCGGCAAACTAGATTTTACAAGGGACATACAGGGTAGTGTCATTAAATTTAAGGTGTCCGGTCAAAATTTAAAGGACATTGAATTTGTCAGAATACATGACTAAGTTTTAATCATGGCAGCTAAACATCTTTCCAATGATTCTCCCTTGAACCCATGTTATTAAACCAAACAAAAATCAAAAAATGATCAAAAAACAAACTTTACTGGTACTAGGAATTCTGGTTTTCCTTTCTTGCAAGCAAAACCAGGATGATACGGAAATCGACTGGGTTTTTGTAAAAGGGGGAACCTTTGAACAAGGCAAGAACCAAATCATCATCAGTCCAAAAGGAGATACCATTACAGGTTTCACCAGCCCTCATCGATTTGTGGAAATTAGCGATTTCTATATCAGTAAATACGAAATCACAGTGGAGCAGTTCAAAGAGTTTTGTAAAAGCACCAGAAGAAGCATGCCGGAAGCACCCATTGAAAATGCTTATGGAAAAAAAGTGTTTTATCAATGGGAAGATAAAAAACCTATGTTGGCCACTTGGGATGAGGCAAATGAATTTGCCAAATGGGCTGGAGGAAGATTACCGACGGAAGCAGAATGGGAATACGCCGCAAAAGGTGGGCAAAAAAGTAAAAACTTTACATATAGCGGGAGTAATGACCCAGTAGAAGTAGGTTGGGTCAGGGAAAACTCGGATAGTACTTTTCACAAGGTAGGACTACTCAAGCCAAACGAACTCGGCATTTATGATATGACCGGAAATGTAGGGGAATGGGTTTTTGATTGGTACAATCCAGAAAAAGATAGTTTGGTCAACAAAACAAACCCGCAAGGGCCACCCGAAGGTGCATATAAAATTTCAAAAGGGGTGAGCTGGTTTTACGAGACGCAGAACGCCAATGGAAAACCTTTGGAATATGGCATTCATATGCCAGAAGTAAGATACCAATCCCCTCCTGATACACGAAATGACGGATTTGGATTCAGGATTGCAAAAAATAAATAAAACGACCCCGACTTCCCATGGTCAAAATCATTGTGTATAATCATGAAAATCAATTGTTAAATAGATAATGCCCAATAAAACCTACTACAGAGATGCTCCAGCATATTGTCATTCCTTTTTTGACTTGGTTCAGACTGATGATCTGTTGAACGAACTTGAAAAAAGTAGAATTTTTACACAGGAGTTGTTCCATCTCATAACACCTGATACCGAAAATTACGCTTATGCACCCAGCAAGTGGACTACAAAAGAGGTCGTCCAGCATGTTATCGATTGCGAGAGGGTATATACATATCGGGCTTTGCGGTTTTCGAGGTTTGACTCTACCGAGCTTCCGGGTTTTGACGAGAACCAATACATCGAAAACCTAAAATCGACACACCTAAACCTATCCGATTTAAAAGAGGAATATGACTGTGTCAGAAATTCAACCATGACACTTTTTAAAAACATGACGGATGAAATGTTGGATTTTAAAGGAAAGGCAAACAAAGTCAATTTCACACCACGAGCACTTGGTTTTATGACTGTAGGACATAATCTGCACCACTGTCATTTTATAATGACCAACTATTTGAAACTGCCCCCAGCAATGCAAATTAACAAGGGAGGTTTGAGTAATGGAACAAAAAGTTAGCGAATTGAAATCTGCCACTAATCCTTATCCTATATTTTAGAATAATTATATTCAACCATATTTATAATATTTTCAATTGAATGGATAAACCAGATATGAGCGGAACTTGGTTAATGATCAACGATGGAAAATATTATGGAAAGCCGATGGTCATCAAATTTGAAGGGAATCAAATATTACATTATGAAATATTGGACCAGTTGAAAGATGGATTTTTGCAAAAGAAGTTGTTATACAGCGAAAAATGGTCGGAAACTAAAAATGAAGTCATCAACGAAAATCGAATTCGATTTTTTCGGATGGGAAAAACACATACCATAATCAGTGAAAACAAATCCAAAACAGAATACACTGAATTTACCATACACTATGAGCGACTAACACCTACTTTGACCGAATTAACTGAAGAGGAAATCCAAAAGCTTCAGTTTTTTATAGAATGGAACAACGAAATACTGGATTTTAAATTCAACCAAACATTGGACAGCATAACAATACAAGAACTCAACAAAAGGCTCGGAAAAGAAGGAAGAAAGCTTGTATTGGAAAAAATAAAAGATACCTATTTTGGTACTTTGTACGATAATGGAAATAGGGTCATTTTGTTGGCAATCAAGGAAATTGACCACGATAAAGTAGTCTTATACGGTTTCCCAAAGGAACCCTATCAAGTGGTGGGTTACCCAAAATAAACAATTACAAAAAAAGCAGGCCAAAGGCCTGCTTTTCCATATTCGCTTTTCAAGTTTCTTAGGAAATACTGTTTGCCAACGTCAAAATTTTGTTCGCCAAAGATTCGATGGCTGCAGCATAACGTTGATTCCATTCTTCCAACCTGTTTGATGATTCAAGGGATATTTCATATTCCAATCCAGGAAGGATCCAAGAAGCATACCCACTAAATGGATCGGTAGAAGCATACAAGGATTTGTACCAAGAACCATAATACATGCCCTTTTCATCAATAAAGCTTTTTTCCAAAGCGATCAATTGTTCATTGATACCTTTCAACTCCTTTTTGGAAAGTGTCTTTTCACCTAAAGCTTTGGTCAGGGCCACATCTAAAACGGTGGTGTTTTTTTCCAAAACGGCCAAAGCGGTTTCCACTTTTCCAAAGCCTGCAAAATCTTTATCAAATTCCTTTATCTTTTTGATGGCATTTTCAAAATGCCCTTTTAAGTCCGTGGCATATCTTTTTACATCATAGGGAATCACCTCCGCATTCGCCATTCGTAGCGCCATCAGACCGGCCCATTGCCCAATGGTTCCCCCCATTTTAAACTCAGGATCCACATAGGTCTCATAAAAATGGAAATCGTCATAATTGGTATGGTAAAGGGTAGGTCCACCAGAACCACCGCTTAAGGAGGGCACCCCTACGTGCATGTAAAAACCGATATGGTCCGATCCACCACCAAGGTTACCGATACCGGGAACTTCTTTCTCCCCTCTCCACTGATCGTAAAGCGTTTTATCGGTGTAAGGATAATCTACTTTTTGGGCCATTTCCGTTACGAGACCTTTTAACGTTGGGGACGAAGCAGCTCCAAAATTTTTACCTGAAACCCCGCCGTCAAAATTGAGATAGGCCACGGCTTTGGCATTCAAGGCATCACGCATTTGCTCCACCCATTCCGAAGAACCGATCACACCGTGTTCCTCTGCATCCCAATGTGCAATAAGGATGGAACGCTTTGGGGAATGTCCCGCTTTTACCATCTTGCCCAATGCCTCACTCAAAGATAACAGCATGGCTGTTCCACTATTGGGATCCGTTGCTCCAAAAGCCCAAGCATCGTAATGACATCCTAAAATGATCCACTCATCCGGATATTCGGAACCTTTAAAAGTCCCCACCACATTGCTGATTCGTGTAAAATCTTTTTTCTGGTCTACTTGTAACCTAAGGGTCAGTTCTTCCCCACCTTCCAATCGGTACGTGTAAGGCAAGCCACCCTGCCAACCCGAAGGAACCACTTTTCCGTTCATCCTAGCAAAGATTTCCTTGGCGGCACCATAGGCGATCGGAAGTACTGGAATGGTATGCAAGCTGGCTTCGGAGGGGTCCATTCGCTTGATTTTCTTTTTACCATCCATCGGAAGTGCAGGCTCAAATGGGGTCAAGGGGTCTCCTTCGTAATCCGTTGTCAAAAGAGAGCCCCGTTGAATGGCGCTTTCGTCATAAAATACCCCATCAGGATAAACCAGGCCTTTCATATAACCACTATCGGCAGGATCGGTATAAATAATCAAACCGGCCGCTCCATATTGTTCGGTAAATTTGGCCTTGTAACCTCTAAAGTTTCCTCCATAGCGAGCAATTACAATCTTTCCTTTTACATCTATGCCCATTTCAGCGAGCTTTTCAAAATCTTCCTTGGTTCCATAATTGGCATACACCACCGTAGCGGTTACATCCCCACTACCAGAATACGCATTCCAACCTTTTCCTAAAGTTGGGTCTGAAGAGAAGGGATCTTCCTGCATGATGTATTCCTGTTGGTTCAACGGCAACCGGATAGGTGTAACTAGGTCAATACTGGAAGTTCCGCCATCCGTAGTCATATAAATGTCGTATGGGTAGCGATCCACCTGCATTCCTGCAGCCTGCATCACTTGGGCCATATAATCGGCCACCTTTTCATTGGCTGGAGTACCTGCAATATGAGGCCGTTCTGTTAGTTTTTTCAAATGTTCCCGATAACTGGGAAAATCCATGCCCTGCAACAACAGGGTTTCCATTTTTTCCTGTTCTTGAAAGGAAGTTGGTGTATAGCCGTTCCATTCTTGGGCAGCTGCAAAATGACCAGTCAATAAGACCACAGAGTAATAAAGAAATGATGTAAGGGAAACTTTATGTTTCATATTTAAGAGGTTTGGTTTTTCCAAAAATAAGGCTTTAATCTTTCAAGATTTGTCCAATAGATGTTGCGGCAACAACTTTTGGATTATTCCTGATTTGGATCAGTTAGAATTATGGAATTACCAATCAAATTATTGGATTGCCTCATGAAATCAGCCCTTAGCAAAAGGTGTACAAAACCTTCCTAAGAATTCACCTCAATGCTCCGAATCATCCATAGTGATGGATGTAGGAAATTCAAATACCTCCAAAGAAAAATAAGGCAATGCGGCCAAAAGATGATCAAAGATATCGGCCATGACATATTCGTAGTTTTCCCAACGTTTATCGGAACTGAACGCATAGATTTCCAAGGGAATCCCCTTTGTGGTGGGTTCCAATTGACGCACCATCAAGGTCATATTTTTGTTGATGGCCGAATGGTTTTGAAGATAATTGGTGACGTATTTTCGAAAGACGCCAAAATTGGTAAGGTTACGTCCGTTCACCAAAAGTTCTTTGTTGATATTGTTATCCTTGTTATAGGCATTTATCTGTTCACTCCTAGTGTTTAAATAAGATTCCACCAACTGGATTTTCTTCAAATCCGCTATCTCCTTTTCGGTAAGGAACCGTATACTTTTTTGACGGATGATCAATGCCCGTTTGATCCGCCTTCCACCCGAAACCTGCATGCCCCTCCAGTTTTTGAAGGAATCCGAAATCAAGGCATAGGTAGGAATGGTGGTAATGGTCTTGTCAAAATTCTGGACTTTTACCGTGGCCAAGGAAATCTCGATCACATCACCATCGGCGCCATATTTTTCAAAAGTAATCCAATCCCCAATGCGAACCATATCGTTTATAGTCACCTGAATACTGGCCACCAGCCCCAGAATGGAATCCTTAAAAATGAGCAGTACAATGGCCGAGGCAGCACCAAGAGCCGTAAAAAACTTCCACACGGTGGTTTCGGTGACAATGGCAAATATGGTCAGGATCCCCACTACCCAAGCAAAAATCATAAACACCTGCACGTAACTGTCAATAGGCTTGTCCTTAAATTTTTGCAAGGTTTTTAGGTAGCCATTGGTGCTTTTAAAGAATTTCCTGAAAATGACCAGGGTAAGAAACACGAATAGGATCTTAATCACTTTCAAGGCAATGCCACTCGCATATTCAAAATCCATAAATGCGATGGGAACAAATTCCAACAAGAGCAACAATGGAAAAATATGAGCCACGTAGCGGGGCACTTGGTGCATCACCAGAAAATTATCGAAATTGTTCCGTGATTTTCGAGCCAAGCGAATGGAAACTCCACGCAACACCCTCCAAAGAATAAGATCCAGCACAAAGGCCACGATCAAAATCCCAACCAATAAAATCAATAGGTTGAGATAGGATGCCAAACCCTCACCCATCCCCGTTTTTAGAAGGTAGTCATAAAGCAGCCTTCCCCAATCCTTGTATATCGTAATGATTTCTGAAAACATGGTGCAAAATTACAGCATCCTTATGAGCTGCAAACATTTATTAACGCCTTATTCAGAATTGGGCTATTTGTTTTTATGATCAGACCCTATCCGCCTTGATGACCAAAGGGGTTTCCTGTAATTTTCCATTGGCAAAAGCCTGGAATTTTTTAATATGGGGTTGACCGTTGTGCTTTGTTAACCCCGCTTGGTCTTTCCAAATTTCATAAAAGATGAATCGGGTCTCATCCTCCTTGTCCTGATGAAGGTCGTATTGAATACATGCTTCTTCTTTGTGGGTTTCCTGCATAAGCTCCACCAATGCATTCTTTACTTCTGCAACAAATTCAGGTTTGCTGGTAATCAGGGCTACTACGTATATTTTCATGGCGTTGATTTTATGGGTTGACTATTTTATGATCTGTTCCAAATGGTTTCTATAACCACGAAGATACGTTTCTATCTGTGGATCTTTGATCACATTGAAACAATGAAAGTTAGGCAGTAATTCATACCCACAAAAACGATAGTTAACCCCAACGTTGTACAAAACATCATCCGCTGTTTTGCCTTGCAACAAATATTGGTCTTTGTTCCCTGAAAATTCATCCGGGGCATTCCAAGACGCTACCATGGTCATTTTTCGTCCCTGCATCAATCCACCGGTACCATAATTTTTGGAGGGGTCCTTTCGGGTGCGGCCATCATCCTTCAATAATTTACCCAAAGCCAGTCCGGTATTAAATACCTCATCCACATATTTTTTATGGATCCAAGGAGTATTGAACCAATACACTGGCGTATGTAGCACTACAACGTCAGCCTTGACATATTTTTCCACTTCTTCTGCGGGATCATATCCATTTTCAATTATGGTTTCGGTATAGGTATAACCGTGATCATCACAAAAGGTTTTGGTGGTTTCTGCTAGGGTTTTGGTCAATTTTCCTTCGGAAATACCATGATAATATTGATGGGCGTTGATAATGTGTAAATGTTTCATCGGTTTGTTTTGAAGAATAAGAATATGGGCGGACAGCCAAGGGCCATCCGCATTTAGAGAATAATTTTGATTAAGAGGTTTAGATGGAATGCACCACTGTTTCCAGATCCAATCTGGATTTTTGTTTTAGGGCTGGTTGATTGGCATCTTCCGAATCACGATACCCAATGGCAACAGCAAACAAAGAAGTATATCCATCCAGTTGTAAAACGGAATCGTACCCTTCCTTTTCAATGCCTTCCATGGGAGTGGAATCGATACCCATTGAAGCGCAGGCCCCCAAAAAGAAACCAAGGGACAAATACACTTGATGGGACAACCAAGATTTGACCACTTCTTCGTCAAGCGGTTTCAGGAATTGTTTAAAATACCCCACGCTTCCTGGTTGTAGGTGTTTTTCAATTTGTTCCTCAAACTTGTCGAGGTCGTTGATCACTGTAAAAACAACCAAATGACTGGTATCCTTCACTTTTTGATCATTAAAAAAGGACTGTTTGGCGAGTTCCTCTTTCATTTTATCATCCGAAACAAAAATGAAACGCCATGGTTGACTATTGATAGAAGAAGGACTCAACCGAAGAATTTCCTTTAAATCTTGAATTTTATATTCGGGAATTTTTTTGGTAGGGTCGTATTTTTTTGTGGTATATCGCTGTTCTGCCAGTTGTAAAAAATCCATTGGTTTTATAATTTCGATTAAACTATACTTTTTATAGTTACAAACGTATGTATAGTTTTATATCTTTGCAATAACGGTCAAAATGTATAGCAGGTATTTTTAAACTTTTCATTCCATGTATTCTGTCGACGACAAACATTATCCTTGCAGTACCAGCCTCACAATGAAGTATATAGGAGGCAAATGGAAATCGGTAATCCTGATTCATCTTGCCAAGGAAAAAAAGAGATATAATGAACTCCGCAAGGAAATACCCACCATTACAGAGCGTACTTTGAGTCTTCAACTAAAGGAATTGGAGTCCGACGGATTGGTTTGCAGAAAAGTGTACACCAGTAAGCCACCCCTTAAGGTGGAATATGAACTCACTACTTTTGGCAAGACGTTGATTCCCGTCCTGGTTGCCATTTCCGATTGGGGCAAGGAAGCTTCAAAAGCGCAGAAAAAAATTAAGGTGGAACTTTAACCAAAGTTTGATTTCAACTAAAAAAAGAAGGTGCACCCACCAAAGGTAAGCGCACCTATCCGTTACTTCAGTTGCAAAGCGGTCAATATTTTAGTAAAGACTTCGGTATTTTCATAAACGCCGTTGAAATCTTCTGCATGTGGACCATACGCAAACAAGGGCACCATAATTCCGGTATGGTCAATCGTTAAAAAATCACCGTGGATTGTCCCATCCTGCAAACTTCCTCCAACGATTCCGAAACCGGATGTTTCATGATCGGCGGTAATGACCACCAACGTATTCTCATTGGCATCAGCAAAACGAATGGCCGCCGCAATGGCTTGGTCAAAATCCAACATTTCCTGCACAATGTCGCTGGTACTGTTCGAATGTCCTCCGTTGTCAATTTGAGCTCCTTCCACCATCAAAAAGAATGGCTCCTGTTTATCACCTAGAACTTCTAAAGATTTTTTGACTGCCTCAGGCAACGTAGCTCCCCTGCCCTTCTCCATGGAAGGTACTTTGTTCTCCCCCAAATAAACTGCAGTTTGCCTGGAGAAATCTGAAAAACCCTCCAACGTTTGGTTCTGGAATACCTTGGAAATAGTTCCTTCCTGGTTTTGTCCCCCGGCCATGAAAAAATTCAAGTTGCTCTTGGTCAAATCGGCCACAAGACCTTCTGTATCGTCACGCTCCACCCGATGAGCAAAAAAAGAGGAAGGGGTTGCCCCGTAAATGGCATCCGTAGAAACAATCCCAGTATTGAAACCTTTTTTATGAACCACGTCAACCAGATTGGTCAAGACCTCACCTTTCGGCCCCACTCCAATAGCTCGGTTGTTTGTCTTGTTCCCAGTGGCCATGGCAGTTGCCCCAGCGGCAGAATCGGTGATCAAATCATCAAACGATGACGTTTTTACCAACCCGATGTTCTTTAAACCGGCAATCGTAAGTTTACCACGATTGGCAATCATGGCCGAGGTTATTTGGGCCAGTCCATTTCCGTCCCCGATCATTAAAATGACATTCTTTGGTTTCGATTTGGCATCATAACCAAATTTTGGTTCATAAACAGCGATCTCGTTTTTAAGTTGAAAGGTATTGGTATCCAATTTGTCCAGATACTGAACGGCCAATGCAGGTTCGTCCGTGTTGATAAAATCTACGCCCATTTTGGCCAATCGGGTCCAAGCCGTCTTGGTATCAGGTGTGGCCCAAAAGCGAAAGGGTTTGCCTGATTTCTTGGCTTTTGCAATAGCATTCTGTACAACTTCAAAATCGGGTGCGGTCATTCTTCCATAGCCGTTCCAAACCGAAAAATCCTTAAAGCTGACACTTACCAATCCTACCTTGGATAAATCAATCTGGTCCAATTCATCCAAATTTTGATGATCGAACCAAATAAAATCAGGATACTTTTTATAGTCCTCAAGTTTAGGCCTGTTCCCGGAAACCACAAATTTGACTTTGGACAATGTTGGGTAATTTTTCAATACCCCAACCAATTCCTTCATAGTGGAATACGCTTCGGATTTTATATCGATGAGTAATTGTATTTCCCTTAAATCCCCAGATTTTTTCAATCCTTGCAATTTGTCCAAGTAAAGGGTTTCCAAAGTTTTCCCTTCTTTGATTTCATTTTCGGCATGGGTTACATACAGCTTGCCATTTTTCAGGAATACATCGGCCTCAATGGATGCGGCACCATTGCTGTAGGCAAACCAAAATGGCAGTTCCTGTTCATAATCGTTGTGGGAATGTACTTTGTACGTTTCTTGCGCCAACAGATTTTGATGCGCGCTTAATAACCAAAGTACCAATGCTACTACTCCAATAATTTTTTTCATCCTATTTTTTGTTCTGATTTATAGCCTGAAAAAGCTTGTGATAAATTTCGTTGTTCTCATAGATTCCCTGAAAGTATTCAGCGCCTTTCCCTTCGGCAAAAACCGGTATCAACTCGCCACTATGCTGATTTGAATTAAAATACACCGCTACCTTATCGTTCACTTCCTTTTTATTGCCGGCTTCATCCACTTCATAGTATTTTCCAATGCTAACGCCACCGGTTTCATGATCGGCCGTGACCACCAACAAGGTATTGGGATGTTCTTTCACATAATCCAGTACCGTTCCCAAGGTTTTATCAAAATCTAGGACTTCGGCAACCATCATTTCGGCATCTTCCGCATGACCTCCCCAGTCAATATACGAACCTTCCACCATTAAAAAGAAAGGCCTTTTCTTCTGATCAAAATAATCCAAGGCCATTTTAGTGGCATCCTTTAGAAAATCGCCTCTGCCCTCCGTTTTTGAAGGAATGCCATCCTCGGCCAATACATAGGCATTGGGTCGATCCACAACCGGATTGGAAAGTTGAACAGTATCTAAATAATAATTCTCCTCCACTAAAGATTGAAAGAGGTCTTTCCCATCAGCTCGTTGGTTGAAGAATTTTTTTCCACCTCCTGCAAAGAAATCCACCTTTGCCGTTACCAATTGCGCAGCAATTTCCTCATGCATATCGCGATCGGTCACATGGGCATAAAAGCTGGCCGGCGTAGCGTGGGTAATGGAAGTCAAACTAATCAAACCGGTTTGATAGCCTTCTTTTTGAAGTTGCTCCAAAATGGTTTCTTGCGGAATACTATCCACAGAAACACCAATGGCCCTTTTGTAGGTTTTTTGTCCTGTTGAAAAAGCTGTTGCCCCTGCGGCAGAATCGGTAATCTTGGAACTTTTGTCCGAGGTCTTGTGTAAACCGATATGGGTAAACCTAGAAAAATTGGGGGGGGTTCCTCTCCAAAGTAATAGGCCGAGGATACCTGGGGAACGCCCATACCATCCCCAATCATCAAGATGATACTAAGTGGTTCTTCTTGATTCGTTTCAACTTGCCCATCCTTCTTTGTGGAACATCCGAATGCTACAAACGCTACAATAAAAGCCAAAATTTTAGGGTATGAAATCTTCATTATTTTCATTCAATACATTGTTTAAAAAAGCAAGCGGCAAGAGGAATCCCAACTTGCCGCATGTGCTAAAAAATACACTTGGTTAATACCCTTCGTTCTGTTCCAGATAACCTGGCACATTTGATGCTCCATCGATGGCATCCTGTGGAATAGGAAACAATCTGTGGTGAACATCCGTATCTGTTTTTTCGGTCCAAGCATCCTCATAATGACCGAATCGGATCTGGTCTGTTCTCCTGAAACCTTCCCAGTACAATTCAAAACCACGCTCACGGAAAAGAATGTCCAAATCTATACCTGGCAATGCTTCTGGGGTTTGGTCTGGACGTGCAGTTCTCGCGGTCCTAACAGTGTTCATGTCCACCAAGGCTCCGGCACTGTCTCCATTTCTGAGTTTTGCTTCGGCACGCATCAAATAAATTTCGGCCAAACGCATCAACACCAGATCCACACTGCTATAGTTGTTACCATTGGGCGAAGTATGGCTAAACTGGTATTTGGATACCCTGTAGCCATTACGGTGCAACCTTCCCTCGTTGGTGAAATCAACCTGCAACACGTGGTTCACATAATCCACATTTTTATCAGGGCCATTTCCTTTGGTTTGGATAACCGGATAGATTCGGTACCCACCATCACAGGTATAAAAGTTACCGCTTTCATCTTTTCTTGGTCCCCAAATAACACCACGAATGATTCCCCTATTGATCTCGAAATCCTCTGCAGAGATACAATAGTAATGGTCTTCATCATTTTCAGGAGTAACACCGGTCAAATCCTGCAATTCTGCCGGGATAATTTGGTTTTCCATGAAGAACCTGGCATCGGCTGCTGGATCTTCGGTTCCATAGGCATCTACCCAAGTTTGGTAGAAATCGGAAGTAATGGCCGGACCATCGGTACCGTCAGCACTTGGAAACTCTGGTCTTGGAAACCAAGAACCTGCCAAGGACCAATAAGCCCATCGGCTGTGCTCATTGTTCATTACCCCGCGTTGATCCGCTGCAAAAATGATTTCAGAATTGTCATTGTTATCATCGTTGAACAGATCAAAATATTCTGGGGACAATGCAAAGGCCCCTGAATTGATGATGTTATCGGTATACCCGATTACTTTGTCCATGTCCGCATTGGTGAAATTGGGTGTACCATATGGATCACGATATACGGCCGCATTCAGGTTCAATCTTGCCAAAAAGCCCCAAACAGCCGCTTGGGTAATCCTACCAGGGCCTCTGCTCGAATTAATTACGTCCACCACTGACAAGAATTCGCTTTCAATATAATCAATAGCATCTTGTCCCCTTAGAATTTCGGAAAGATCATCAGAATTTTCCTTTTTAAAGGCCAATCCCCAGCTATCCAGCACCAACATGTTCATATAGGCACGTAGGGCAATCATTTCGTAAAGGGCTCCTTCCGCCTCGGTATCGCCTGCTTCTGCAAGTGGTTTCAATACTTCAATGGCAGAAAGTGCACGTGAAATATTTTTGGTCACCTCATTCCAAGAACTACCAACCAAATCATTTCCGGTTGAAATGGTATGGGCATGCGTTTCCAAAAATTTACCACCGTCATACCAATCCGTTCCTCCACGATATGGCAAAATGGCCTCATCGGCAGCGATCAATTGCAAACCGTAATAATTAGTATGTCTCCAAGTCCAAGCCACTTGCCCATAAGCTGGGGCAATGGCACCACTGATCAGTTCTGCTTGTCCGCTTCCTTCCAGGGATTCGTCCAAAACTTCTTCCTCCAAATCGGTACAGCTCAAGTTTGAGAATAAGGAAATCCCCAATAATGCTATTATTATCTTGTTCTTCATTTTTGAAGTGTTTTTTTGATTAGAATGATACATTTAAGCCAAATACCACGGTTCTAGCCTTCGGATAATTGAAGTAATCGATCCCGAAGGTCTGGATGCCATCAATAGTCAAGTTCGAGTTGATCTCAGGATCAAAACCGGTATAATCGGTGATTACAAAAAGGTTCTGACCTGTTACGGAAAGACGAATATTGTTCACCAAGCCATCCAAACCGATTAGGGCCGGTCTTAGACTGTAACCCAAGGTGGCATTGTTCAGGCGCAAGAAATCCCCATCCTCCAAATAACGGGTAGAAACCGCATTGGAATTGGTTATGTCTTCGTTAGGAAACTCCGATGCGATCGACGTGGTATTGAAGTTTGAAGCCAACAATCCTTTTTTAAACAAGGACATTGCGGTATGGTTGTATACTTTGTTACCAGAAACTCCGTTAAAGTTCAATCCTAGGTCAAAATCCTTGTACTTGAAGTTCAGGTAGAATGCATACACCAAAGGTGGAAGGGCGCTGCCCACCACTTTTCTGTCTTCAGATAAGATGCTCAAACCGTCATCTCCGATACCCAAGAATTCTTGCATATAGAAGGAACCGATTGGCTCGCCATTGATGTTTCCGTTGATGGTGGCATCGGTCTGTCCTGCTCCTTGGGCCGCTCCAGTGGTCAAAACTTTGTAGGGCGAATTGGCCACTTCATTTTGCGTATACGCTAAATTACCTCCAATGTTATAGGAGAAATCCTTGCTGTAATCACTGTGGTAATCCAAGGCGAATTCAATACCGTTGTTCTTGATTTCCATATCAGGGATGTTGGTCCAGTACTTATCGGTTGGCTGAATAGGATCGGCAGGGGTTACCTCCAACAAAATATTCTTGGACACTTTCTGGAAATAATCCAGGGTTCCTGAAAGACGATTGTTGAACAAACCGAAATCCAAGCCGATGTCGACTTGTTGGGAAACTTCCCATTGGATATCAGGATTGGCCAAACGGGTAAAAATGGTTCCATAAGGATAATCTTCCAACGAGTCTTCATCTCCATTGATTGGATAGGAATCGTTGCCATCCTTACTATCGGTATAGCTCAATTTGGTGATC
This sequence comes from Allomuricauda sp. M10, assembly GCF_020782875.1. GTDB lineage: Bacteria > Bacteroidota > Bacteroidia > Flavobacteriales > Flavobacteriaceae > Flagellimonas. The sequence continues at coordinate 33,837 of NZ_JAJGBN010000008.1, forward strand.
TTGGATGGAATTTCCTGGTTACCGGTCTTACCCCAGCTGGCCCTTAATTTCAAATTATTGATAGCCGTGTTGGAGCTTAAAAAATCCTCGTTCATAATATTCCAACCCAATGCCACAGATGGGAAATATCCATACTTGTTGTTGCCCCCAAATTTTGAGGATCCATCGGCACGCATAGTAGCGGTCAACAGATATTTATTATCGTAAGCATAGTTTACCCTTCCAAAGAAAGACTGCAATTCATTTTCGGTGGCATAGGTATACATATACGTTTGGGTACTTTCGCCACTGATCTGATCTTGATACTTTGGTTCTATACCATTGTCTGCAAAACCTTCCAATTCAAAACTCTTTTGATGCACAAAAGTTTTTTGGTAGGTGTGACCCGCCAAAACGGTAAAGTTGTGCTTATCAGTTGAATAATTGTAGGTAAGGGTATTTTCTACCAAGCTGTTCTTGTTGGTGGTATAAATGGAGTTCAACGATCCATTGATATAGCCCTCCAACAAAGAGTATGGGATGTATTGGATATCCCTTTCCGTTGTGGAATAATCAACACCCAAATTCAATTTGTAGGTCAACCCGTCTATAATTTCAATGGATGGGGACACGTTGGCCAAAATCCTATGGTTTAGGGCCTCATCACTGAAAATCTTTTCTCGGGTCAATGGGTTCAATGCATTGTCCAGCATGGCGGGTTGCCCATTAACATACAATGGAAGAGTTGGATTCATTTGAAGCATATCCCCAACAATGGCTCTTGAATCTGCTCTTAGGTTTTCGGTCCTACTGGCCGTCATGTTAAATTCTACCTTGAAACGGTCGTTCAATGCTTTTTGTACCAAATTCAATCGGCCTGAATACCTTTTAAGGTCGTTTGCCCTTAAAATACCTTCTTGATCATTTACGCCCAATGAAGCGTGATAGGAGAATTTTTCAGCCCCCCCACCCATGGACAAGTTTATATTTTTAGAGAAACCGGTTCGGCTCAAGGCATCTTGCCAATCGGTATTGGCTCCGCCATCATCCAAATTGCCGCCAGCGGCCACTACTTGTTGACGGAACTCATTGGCACTGAATACATCAACTTTATTGGCCAAAGTTGAAAAGCCGGTAGATACACTCAAATCCATTTGGGTACGTCCTGCTTTTCCTTTTTTGGTGGTGATCACAATAACCCCATTTGCGGCCCTGGCTCCGTAAATAGCTGCTGCAGAGGCATCTTTCAACACATCGATGCTTTGGATATCCTGTGGGTTGATAAAGTTCAATGGGTTAGTAGGCACTCCAGTACCTGTATTGTCCAAAGCAAAACCATCGATTACATATAACGGAGTGGTACCGGAACGCAAGCTTCCCACCCCACGGATGATAACATCCTGGGCGGCACCTGGCTCACCACTTACGTTGGAAATATTGACACCCGCAACTTTACCTTGTAAAAGCTGCCCGGGGTTCATCACGATTCCTTTATTGAAATCCTCACTTTCCACAGAGGCAATGGAACCGGTAACGTCGGTTTTTCTTTGGGTGCCGTAACCAACTACCACTACATCTTCCAATTGGGTGGCATCGGCCAACAATTGCACATCAATATTGGTTCTACCATCCACGGCAATTTCTTTTGGACTATACCCCAGATACGAGAATTGCAGTATTGAGTTACTTTCCACATCTATGGAATACCTTCCATCAAAATCAGTAATGGTACCATTTCCTGACCCCTTTTCCTGTACGGATGCGCCCGCCAGTGGAATTCCGTTTTCATCAGTAACGGTTCCCGAAACGGTAATAAAAACGACTTCCACAATCCTTTGGGGAGCCTTGGGTTTTACATCTATGGAAATGGTGTGGTTGATCCTTCTAAAGGTAAGATCGGCATCTTTGGCCATCAGTTCCAATATAGACTTAAGGGACACTTTGTTGTAGACAATGTCGTACGTTTTGTGCAAACGTTCCACCTTGCGATCATACACAAATTTGAAGTCTGTTTGTTCCTCTATCTGTTTCAAGACCTCAACTACCGTGGCATCGTTAACGGATAGGTCCACCCTGTAGTTCTCCAGTTTTTGTCCCCTTACATTGGCCGCCAACACCGGATTTAACAGTGCCAAGATGATCATGAAGCAAAATGTACGGAATGTCAACTTGATAAATTGTTTAATAGTTAGTGAATTCATAATTTCACATAATGTTTAAATGGTTATAAGTATTTGTAATCATTGAATTTTCGACAGCCTGTTTCCGCTCGCCAAAGTGTTGCAGGCTGTTTTTTATTTGGTTGTATTCATATCATAGGCGTATTTGTTAAGTTAGGTTGATTTAGTCAGTGCATTTTCCTTTGATCAGGATCTTCTGATCCTCCAAAAATTCATATTGTAATCCTTTCTTGGCAAACACGATACTTTCCAGCACTGTAGTAAGCAATTCGTTGTTATAGCTTGCGCTGATATGGCAATTGCCAGCGTTTTTGTTTTCAAGTACGAAGGTGACACCATACCATTTTTCCAAGGTTTCCAAGGCCTTTGCGAGGGGTACATCCTCAAAATGGATGATACCGTTCTTCCAATGGAGTGCGGCAGCAATATCCACTCTTTCCTTGGTCATGGTTTTGGTTTTTTTATGGAACACGCCTTGCTCGTTGGGCTCCAAGATGATTTCATTTTCTTGGGATGCTACTTTTACCTTTCCAGTAGAAACGGTGACTGCGATTTGGTCATCATCAGGATAGGTGTCCACATTGAAAGATGTCCCTAAAACCGTGGTCTGCACTTCCCCGGACTGGATTACAAAGGGTATTTTCGGGTTTTTGGCCACATCAAAAAAGGCTTCCCCTATCAATTCTACTTGACGCAGGTTACCTTCAAATCGACTTGGATATTTTAGGGTACTCCCTGAATTCAACCTTACTTGGGTACCATCGGCTAGGGTAATGTTCAATTTTTGCCCCCACTCTGTCGTCTTAACAATCTCAACCAGAGGCTCAACTACCGGCTCAACTTTCATTTTAGAGTAGAAGAAATATCCCAAACCCATCAAAAGGGCCAAAGAAGCCGCAGCTTTGGTCCATCTCAATATCGATTTATTCCTTTTGGGTTGGGTTATTCCATCGGAAAGCTGTTTTGCCATACGTTTCCGTTGATCATCATTTGCGAAGGTGTTCTTACTATTTCTTAAAAATAGACCACCATCGAACTGCTCCAGAAGGGATTCTTCCTGTTCGGTAATCGTACCATTTAAGTACTTTTCCATCAATCCCTTAATTTCATTTTCAGTCATTTTGTGCTCTTTTCATATATAAGTACCAAAGACACACAATTACGCACATTAAAAAAATGAGTTTTAATGTTTACTTAATATTAAGGGATTCTTATTAACCTTTAGGTAAAAATAGAAATATGTTAAAAAAACAGTGATTTCACCAAAGTGAGTTCTTGGCGAAGTCTGCGAAGGGCAAAGGAGATTTGATTTTCAACAGAGCGCTGGGAAATATTCAACCTCTCTGCAATTTCCTTGTTGTTGACTTGGTTGATGCGACTCATGATAAAAACTTCTTGACACCTTTTCGGCAGGCTGGAGATGGTGTCATCAATACGTTTGGACAAATCAACCAAATCAGCTTCCATTTCCACTTCGGAGTTTATGCAAACGGAATGTGCAACCTCTATCTGTATTTTGTTGAATTTGGTATCCCGAAGCGCATTGTAGCACTTGTAACGAATGGCCTTGAAGAGATAGGATTTTATGTTCTGAACCTCTATTGTTTCCCTTCGTTGCCAATAGTCGATCCAAACTTCCTGAACCAAATCCTTGGCCATGGAATTGTTCATGACCAGCGATGATGCATAAAGGTACATGGGCTCCCAAAGCATCCCAAATAAGGAGTTGAATGCATTCCTATTGGATTGATTGATCATTTTGGCTAACTTTTCTGGAGTGGCCTTATTGTTGAAGCACTTATCATCGAATACAAATTTCATAAAAATAAGATAGGCCAGAGATTATGATTTTGTAAACTTTACTCGGGTTTTGTGTAACCGAACTAAAATAACAAAATAAACTTGTATTTCAAACTTTCATCCTAACACCCTCAATCACAGTTATTTCAAAGAAAAAATATTGGATTGAAGCTTTATTTTATGGGATCTTCAACCTTTTTATACGAATCAAAAAATACTTGAATCCCCCTAACGCCCCTTTCAGTTCCCATAATGTACCCTTTACCCAATTCAAAGTGTGTTTAGGATAGCACAATGGTCAATTTTGACCAGGAACCTATCTAAAAAACATTCATGAAATCAATAGTGTTGATAGCATTTTTCTTTCTGACTATGTCGATGTCCTACGGGCAAACCCAGGATACGGACATCACGGGAACATGGTTGAACGACAAGAAAGATGCCCATGTGGAAATTTATCAAAAAGAAGGCAAATTTTACGGGAAGATTGTTTGGTTACAAGAACCCAATACTACCAATGGGGAACCTAAAACCGATAAGAACAACCCAAAGAAATCTCTAAGGAACCGCAAAATCTTGGGCATCGATATTATTTCGGATCTCTACTTCAATGGTCACATCTGGGAAGATGGCACTGTATATCTGCCCAAAAAAGGGCAAGAGGCCAATTGTAGTATAAAAATATCCGATGACCAAAAGGAGTTGACTTTGCACATCACCAAATTATGGTTCTCTACGGACATCACCTGGACACGATTGAAATGAGGAAGGCCCGTTTCATAATTGTATTTGTATTCTTATTTCAGGCTTCCCGATTGGTTGCACAAAAAAGTTCGGACACCATTGTTTTGGCCCAAGTTTCCGAAGCTATTGCATATGCCAAAAAGCACAATATCGACAAGGAAATACAAAGCCTTCAAAACGATAGGTCCAAATCGGAATACCGACTTTCCAAAAGCTATTTACTCCCTAATATTTCCGGAAATTTCAACGCCCAAAACAACCTGAAATTGGCCACTACGCCCATCCCAGGCGAACTTGTGGGACAACCAGGGACGTTGGTAAATGTTCAATTTGGGCAGGACTATAACTACAATGCAGGGGTGACCGTCACACAAACGGTGCTAGATTGGCAGAATAGCATGAAATCAAGGACTGCAAAGGTAGGCACCCAGATTACCCAAGTGCAATCCGAGCTTTTTGATGAACGGCTTACCGAGCAGATTGCACTTTACTATTACACCTCGCTTATTGCCCAAAAGGCACTGGACATTTCCACAAAAGATCTTGCATTGGCAGATAGTATCCTGATTTTGACCCAAGAAAAATTTCAAAATGGATTGGTGGATAAATCGATATGGAACCAAGCTTCCATCAACCTGAACAATATCCAGCAGAACCTCCTTTCCAATAGGATCCTATGGGAACAATCCTTGAACCAATTGAAAAATTTGCTCGGTATTCCAACAGGGGTGGCCCTTGAATTACATGAAGCCCAATCATCTTTTGAACATGCTTTTTCAGCAACCAATGAATTGTCCATGGACAAAAACATTCACCTGTTAGCGCTTCAATCAGAGCAGGCACGGTTGGACATAAAACAACAAAGGGCCCTTTATTATCCGAAACTGACCTTGAACGCCTATTTCGGACAACAACAGTTTCAAAACGATTTTACATTCTCATTGGATGGCAATGCATGGTCCGATTACAGTTATGTGGGCTTAAATGTTTCGGTTCCCATTTTCACAGGGTTCGCCAATCATCAAAAAATCAAAATAGCCAAAATAGAAAAGCGCATTGTGGATAAATCATTGGAGCAAGAAAAAAGGGAGTCCATTTTGAGGGACGACCTTTTATTGAAGGAACATTCGATAAATCTTGACGCTTTGACCTCTGCCCACAACAATTACCTGCTCTACGAGGACAATGTGAGCCTGGCCCATCAAAAATTACAACAGGGAATCATCAGCCTGGAAACATATTTCAAGGTTTTTGAAGATTACCTAAAATCAGAAAACAACTATTTAAATGCGCTTTCCAACCTATACAGTAGCTATTCAACCATCCTTTCCAGAAAAAATGACAACAATTTATAGAACCTTTACCTGTATCATCTTGCTGCTCCTTTCAAGTTGTAACCGTGGGGATACCACTACCCCCATTAAAAGGGATATTATTGACGTGGTGTTTGCCAGTGGATATTTGGCCAAATCCAATGAGTATACTGTTACGGCCAATACGGAAGGGTTTCTTCGCCATAGTTTGGTAAAGGAAGGAGATGAGATACACATTGGAGACGATCTTTTTCAATTATCAAACGGAGTTCAATCCAGTCAGTTGGAAAATGCGTTGGTGAACTATCAGGATGCCATGGCAAAGGCAAAACCAAGTTCCCCACAGATCACACAATTGCGACTTCAAATTGAACAAGCGGAAACACAATTTGAATTGGACCAAAAAAACTTGGAACGGTACAACCAACTGATCAAAACCAATGCCGTATCCCAATTGGATTATGACAAGGCCAAGGTACAGTTTGAAAACTCCAAGGCCCAGGTAGAAATCCTTAAAAAATCATTGTCTGACCTTCAACAATCATTGTTGATAAATTTGGCCAATGCGAAGAGCCAGTTACGCATCCAACAGGAAAACAATGACGATTACTTCATTAAATCACAATTGAATGGCATTGTACTGAATGTTTACAAAGAGCAGGGAGAATTGGTAAAAAGAGGAGAAAGTATCGCAAAAATTGGTGGAGGTGGATATATCCTTAAATTATTTGTTGCCGAGGAAGATATTTCGAGGGTTACATTGGGTCAGCGGGCAAAAGTTTCCCTAAACACGGAAAAAGACATCACTTTTAACGCCTTGATTACCAAAATCTACCCTGCTTTTGACGAAAAAGAACAATCCTTTGTGGTGGAAGCCACTTTTACAGAAACACCGTCTTCCGTTTATGCGGGCACCCAGTTACAGGCCAATATTGTAATAGCCGACATCAAAAATGCATTGGTCATACCTGCCCAATATGTGATGAAGGAGCATATGGTCATCTTGGACAAGGACAAAAAGGAAGTACCCATCAAACTTGGGATAAAAACGAGTGAATGGGTCCAGGTACTGGAAGGTTTGGACGAATCGACACGGATCATCAATCCAAAAAAGGAAAAGGAATGATCGTGAACAAGACCAATTACAAGATTGCCAACGCACATTTGACTTCTAGGTTGAAACAAACCTTGGTGGCCATTTTGAGTGTGACCTTTGGTATTTCCATGTATATTTTCATGAACAGTTTCATGACCGGTGTCAATGATACCCAAACCGGACTTGCGTTCAGTACCTTGGCCCACATCCGAATCTACAATGATATTCCCCAAGACAATACCAATCTTTTTGCTGATCATATTGATGAAAACATATTGGTCAACATAAGAAATCCCAAAGTCATCCAATACACCGAAGGCATCAAGAACTCTGAAAAAATATTGAACCTTTTGGATTCCGTTCCCGAGATCAGTGGCATTACCCCACAATTGAACATCAATGTATTTTTTAGAAATGGTGCCACGAAAGTCAATGGAATGTTGTCCGGTATCGATGTGGTCAATGAAGACCAACTTTTTGGAACCGCACAATATGTTGTTGAAGGTGATTGGATGGACCTGAACAGAAGGAGCGACGGTATTCTTTTGGGCAGTGGATTGGCCAAAAAATTGAGTCTGCACCTCAACGACAATGTAGTACTGACCACAGAAGATGGCATTACCAAAAATTACAAGGTCATCGGCATTGTAGAGACCACTCTAGCTAGTGTGGATAACTCTCGTGCCTACATTAGGATCGGGTTTGCAAGGCAATTGATATCCAAGAACATGGGATATGTCACCGATATCCAAGTGAATGTAAAGGATTATGACAGAGCCGTTTCGATTGCACAGAGAATTGGCAAAATAACACCTTACAAAGTGGAGCCCTGGCAAGAGGCGAACGGACAGTTGGAGGCTGCAAACAAACTACGGAACATCATTGCGGTGGCCGTTTCCCTCACCATTTTAATCGTTGCCGGTTTTGGGATCTACAACATCATGAACATGACGGTAAACGAGAAGATCCGTGAGATTGCCATCCTTAAGGCCATGGGGTTCGACGGGAAGGATATCATTCAGATCTTCTTGACCCAATCGGTGATCATTGGTATTTTGGGAGGAGTGGTAGGAATTATTTTGGGGTACTTGGTTTCCGTATTGGTAAACCATATTCCATTCAAAATTGCTTCGTTGGAAACCTTGCCGATAACGTACAGGACCAAAGATTATATCATGGCATTTGTATTTGGATTGATCACCACCTTCATTGCCGGGTACCTTCCGGCCAAAAAAGCCTCCCAAGTAGACCCTGTTGAAATCATTAGAGGATAATATCATGGAAAATCTAGCCCTATCGGTAAAAAACCTGAACAAATATTTCCATGAACCCCAAACGTTCCATGTATTAAAGGACATTTCCTTCGATATAAAAAAAGGGGAGTTTTTGGCCCTGACCGGGAAATCCGGCTCCGGAAAATCGACCCTATTGTACATCCTTTCCACCATGGACACCACTTATGAAGGTTCCCTGACTATCAACGGATTAACCTTGACAGGAAAGGCACAGAACGAGCTGGCAGCTTTTAGGAACGAGCACATTGGTTTTGTATTCCAATTCCATTATTTACTTCCTGAATTTTCGGCATTGGACAACGTAATGCTCCCTGCATTGAAATTGGAAAAAAAATCATCGGAAGAAATAGAGGAAAGTGCCATGGGCAATCTAAAACTTTTGGGGTTGGAAGACCAGGCCCTCAAGCCTGCCAATAAACTTTCAGGAGGGCAACAACAGCGTGTAGCCATTGCCAGGGCACTCATCAATGAACCTACTATTATCATGGGTGATGAACCTACTGGAAACCTAGATTCGAAGAATACGCAGATTGTTTTCGACATTTTCAGGGAATTGGCCAAAGAAAGGGGCCAGACCATTATCGCAGTAACGCATGATGATGATTTTGCCGCCAATTGCGACCGAACATTAGAATTGATGGACGGTAAATTGATCCACCAGTAAACCACATGAACAGAAACATTACCAAAAGCCTCATTGTTATCTCCCTTTCCTTGTTAGGTTTTAAAGGAACAGGACAGGAGAAATCACCCATTTATGTAAAATATGGCCTATCTACTTTAAAAGATGTGGATTCCGGGCATATTTCGCATTTGGAAGGTCAGTTGGTTTTCCCGATTCTTAAAGAAAAAGGGGTTGGATTGGCCACAGGAATAGCGCCTCAAGCCTTGTTGCTTGAAAATCTTCCCATGGAAATCGGAACTAGATTATTTGAACTAGGAATACCCATAGTAGCCAAATTAAAAGGGAATGGACGAAATGAATATTTCCTTGCTGGTAAAATTTCCCTGAACAGCGACCTGGAAAACATTACAATACGCGATATAATCTTCGGTATGGGAGTTGGGATGCAAAGAAAATTCTCCGATGACCTGACCTTGGGAATTGGGTTGGGATATGCCCATCAGTTCTTTGGAAATCAATTGATCCCCCTTTTGGATTTTGATTATCGGATAACTCATAAGCTTTCCATTTATGGCCGATTTCCCATGCAGGGAACCTTGGCATATTCATCAAGTATAAAAAGCACTTTGGGACTGGAGTGGAACCTTAATGCTTCCAGCTATGGAATTGGGAAGGAAACGGATGAGGGCTCTTTTGTGCGCGTTCGAAATTTGAACGGCGGCCTTTTTTATTCGTACCAACTTCTTGAACATTGGAAAGTAAAAATTACCGGGGGAATGGGTGCGCAAAAATTTGAATCGTTCCAAAATAAACAAACTGGAACGTGGACGATCATTACCATTCCGTTATCCGACCGTGAAGAACCCCTTGAAACCTATACCAACCGCGCCATGCAATTCCAAATTGGTCTGTTGTATGCTTTTTAGCAAAGAGAAGCATTATCAAAAATAGTTTCGTTTGTTTGTTAGTTGAGATGTTTGCCCTGGGAACTTGGAGTCCCGGGGCATTTGCTTTTTGGCCAATCCAGTTTCCTTGGATATTGCTCAAACAAAAACCCGGATGCCGAACAAACGGCACCCAGGTTTTAAGCAAACTTAGAGAATCGAAATTAATCTTCAGAAATACTCATGTTATCCAAATCAACATAGAAAATTTCCCCGCTATCGAAGGTTACTTTTGCTTGATCTTCATTCAGAAATTCCACGGTCCCTTCATAGGTATACGTTACATTGGAATAACTGTAGGCCTGCTCTAAAGTAAAGTTGGCAGCACCTGCAAATATTTTGTTGGATTCCTTGGAGACCAAAACCCCATCAATATCACTATCAAAAGTAAAACGGTAGGTTTCGCCATTAAAATTGGATTCCCACTCACCTTCCCGCTGATAACTCCCGACATAGATTTCATCTGAACTGGTTTCTTCCAAACCTGAAATATCAAAAGTTAAATCAATATCGTGGTCATAATCAAACCTTAGGGATTTTAATTGTTGGGTAGCTTTAAGATCATAATCCACTGAAACTTCGGGACCACAAGACCAAATGTATTCCTCTTGATAGTTGTACTCATAACTGATGTATCCTGTAATAGTCTCATCATAATGGGTATCGTTATCTTGATATAACACTCCACATTCATTGTTTTCCTGAATTTCATTACTGGCCCAATTCATATTGGCTACCATACCATAGGTACTGTAAGCCAGCGAAACCGCAACTGCCTCCTCAGCATCTTCATAAGCATAATATCTGGTGATGACGATGATCTCATCGTCGTCATCACAGCTTTGCATAAAAGCTGCCAAAAGCAAGAAAGTGGACCATAGCAGCAGGAGCAATATTCTTTTAATCATAATTTTCCTTGTTTCCATGTTTTATGATTTTGTGTATCCTACAACTTCGTATTTCACCAAATTCTCTACCAACACCTTTTTATAGATTACATCACCGAACTCATAATATTCGCGATCATCTATTATGGTCATATGTGCACCATCTGGAAGATTGGGCACTATGGTTCCGACTGGTGGCAGTACAACTTTATAGGAATCAGACTGCTCTATCCTCACATAAAAAACCCCATTGGCATAGTAGTAGGGATTACCAGCATAGTACACAGGTGCATAGTAACGGGGAAGTGCAACCGGCGCAACCACAACGGGCCTGGCCACTGGATAAACATACGGTCTTACAACAGGTCTATGGACCACAGTAACCGCTGGCCTTCGCACCACTACCTGTGCACTCAATTCAGGCACAAAGGCCAAAAACAAAATAGGTATCACCCACAATTTGGATGCTTGCATGATTCTTTTCATAATGCTACTTTTTTAAGATTCTACAGCAATAATACCTATGCTTTAGGTATGGATCTGACACAAATGATGGCAAGTGGACAAATCCATTGTTGAAGTAACATTTTAGGTTCCCGAAGCAATCTGGAACCTTTTAGTAAAGGGTCAACGCTCCTTTAACCACCCCATGAATACAGGGCTTCTCTTTTTACTGACCAATAAGGTTGATGGAGTTTCCACGAGCATATTCACCTTCATTTTTCTGGCATCATTGGCTTCCGCAGAGGCCATTGCACTATATGAAATGATATATTGCCTGTTGGCCCTGAAAAACATTTTGGGATCCAAGAGCTGTTCCAATTGTTCCAGGGTATAAGAAAGGACATAGCTTTTATGGGAAAGGGTATACAATTTGGTGATGCCGTTCTCGGTATAAAAAAAAGCAATATCCACAACTAAGATGGGTATCATCTTATCCTGAAAAGAAATCAAAAAACTGCTCCTGTAGGTTTGCAATTGATGATGAACCTTCTGTAAAAGCTCTTGAAAGTATGGGTTGTTCCTGATAAAATGGTCATTTAACTGATGGTACCTTTTAAGGCTTTCCGAGAGCTTGCCTTCATTGATCGGTTTCAACAAATAGTCAATTCCATTGGTCTCAAAAGCCCGAATGGCATATTCATCATATGCGGTACAAAAAATAACGGGACAACTTACACCTACCCTTTTCAACAGTTCAAAACTGAGTCCATCCGCCAATTGGATATCGCTCAAGATCAAATCAGGTTGTGCATTTTTACCAAACCAAACCAATCCTTCCGAAATGCTATCCACAATGCCCAAAACCTTCAAACCTGGATCTAAGGATTGAATGGTTTCCTCCAGATCTTTGGCCGTGGCCGGCTCATCTTCAATAATCAAAATATGCATGAAGTCTAAATTAAAATGGGCAACAAAACCTTGAACCGCTTATTGTCCTCCTTGATCAATATTTCCTTTTGCGCCAATAACCAATACTGCTCTTCCATACTACCCAAACCAAAACCGTGCGATGTCTCCAACGATACTTTGGGCTGGATTTGGTTACTGACCACGATCATTTGGTTTTCAATGCCAATTTCTATATCCAAGGGTTGGGTTTTGGACACCACATTGTGCTTAACCGCATTCTCCAAAAGCAATTGCAATGTCAATGGAGGTATTCTGGTCTGGATGTAGGGTTCGGTGATATTCACCGTAACCCTGATATTCTGTTTGAACCTGACCTTCAACAAAAAAATATAGGCATCTATAAAATCGAGTTCTTCCTTTAAACTTACCGTTTGGTGTTCCCTGTGCTGCAACAGATACCGATATACTTCCGCCAACCGTATCACAAAGTTCACCGCTCCAGGACTATCCCTTTTGATGACAGAAATAAGGGAGTTGAGCGAATTGAACAAAAAATGGGGGCTCATCTGTTCCTTTAATGAAGACAGGTTGGCTTCCAACTGTTTTTGCTTCAACTGTTCAATAACAAGGGCACTCCTTTGCTTTTCCTTTAAAACATCCAAATAATTGACCACAAAGGAAATTAAGGCACCAAGCATCAGTCCCCGAAAAAGAATGAGTAAGGTATAGCGCATACCCCCCGGGTCCATGATGGGCCTGATGGAAACCCCGACCACGGCCGTGAACAAGAAATTCAACAGAAAAGCCAGGATAATAGTGATGCTGGTACAAAAAACAAAGTACAGGGTTCTTTCTTTGGAAAAATTGAATCGGTTACTTTCCAGAACCTGATGACAAATAAACCAGCATAATAGTGTGATGATCAAATTATAGCTGATGGACCTGGCGAACAAATTCACTTCATCCGTAGAAAAATGGAGCAGTATGGGCAACGATCCAACTACCGATAAAATCACCGAAAACGGGATTCCTATGCTCCAATTCACCTTTTTCATCGGGCAAAAGTAGTGGGCTAAACCCATGATCGATCAAACTTTCAATTCCAGGCAGTAGATTATTGAGGTGAAGCATCCTAATTTCAGGTTGAAGTGCAATTGGACCATCAAAAGCAATGCTCAATTAATTTTATTGGGCGATTTCCCCTAAACGCCCCTTTTGGTTTCTTTAACCAACAATTCAGCCGCTTCAATTTCTTTTCAAATGCCAATAGTATTCTCCTACTCTACTTTTACCAAGGTTTATTGATTTAATACTTTCAAAAAATGAAAAAAATTTGGTTTTTGGCCGCTTTGGCTTTCACTTTTACAGGATTACATGCACAGCAACAATCAGGTTATTACCCCATTTACAGCATTCATGACCCCCATTTTGGACTCACTTTCGGTCCACAAGCAACAAGCTTCTACAGCGATCCGTACGATTCTGAATTTCAATTCGGTTTTTTTATCGGAGGCTCCTTTAGTTTGCCCTTGGGCAAAAGAATTGGCTTGGAACCGCAAATCCTGTACACAAGAAAAGGCGGAAAAGGCGATTTCTATATCAACAACTTTTACGACGGTACAATTCGGTTTAAATTACATTATATTGAAACCCCACTTTTGGTCAACATACACACCAAAAGTGTTGTGGATATTGTTTTAGGAGGATATGCCGGCTTTTTATTGGATAGCAATTTTGATTATGGCACTCCTTACTACATAGGCTATGGGGAACTGGACAATGACCAATTTGAAAAAATAGATCTAGGTCTGGTTGCCGGCATCGGAATTAATCTGCCCCATGGGAAAATCTTGTTCAAATACAATCACGGATTGACCGATGTGGCCAAGGAAGGCAATGCCTATCTTTTTTTGGAAGGCGCCAAAAACCATGGATTTTCCTTCTCTTACATAGGGTATTTACGCTAATGGTAAAAACCGGATTTCTATCTTTTCCATTGTTGCAAAACAATTATATTTGCAATCCGAAAGTTAAGTGCTTTGCTTAACTTTTTTTGTTTTCTACATTGGCCCACGTGGTGAAATTGGTAGACACGCCATCTTGAGGGGGTGGTGTTCGTAAGGACGTGCTGGTTCGAATCCAGTCGTGGGCACAAAACCGCAAATTATTGCGGTTTTTTTTGTTTTCATTCTTTTCCATTCCTTCCTAAACAAAATCCAATCAAAATTTCAGGTTTTATATCCTCTCCCTAAATTTTAAGACAAAAAAATAGGTTGGCATCGTTTAAATTGTAAATTTGTTTAACGTTTATGATGAAAAGATGAACAACGTAAAGAAATCTTTCAGCATTAGGGATTTGGAAAATTTGTCGGGAATCAAGGCCCACACCATTCGAATTTGGGAAAAACGATATAACCTTTTCAGCCCAGAAAGAACAGATACCAACATCCGCACCTACAATTTGGTGAGCTTGCAAAAGTTGTTGAACGTGACCATGCTGTACAACAACGGCTATAAAATTTCTAAAATAGCCAAGCTGGACGAAGTCAAGATTCCTACCCTTGTAAGGGAAATAGTGGCCCAAAACAGTGAAAAGAGCCATGCGCTGAATTCACTCAAACTATCCATGCTCAATTTTGATCAGGCACTTTTTTTGAAGACCTACAACAGCCTACTTCAAGATCGCACATTTACCCAAATCTTCAAGGAGGTTTTTATTCCTTTTTTGAATGAATTGGGACTCTTATGGCAGACACACACCATAAGTCCTGCCCATGAACATTTTGTTTCCAACTTGATCAAACAGAAAATCTACATCCATACAGAACAGGTACAGCTGAACGAACCTACACAAAAAGATCAGGTTTTTGTATTGTTCCTTCCTGAAAACGAAATTCATGAAATTGGCTTGTTGTACATCAATTATGAACTGGCCAACAAAGGGTACAAAACCATATATCTTGGCCAGACCATGCCTGTAGAAAGTTTGGTGGATCTACTTAAATATTACAGTAACATCCGGTTCATTTCTTATTTCACCGTATCCCCGGCTGCCAACGATCTTGAGGATTATTTTAATAGTTTTCAGGAGGTTCTTGATATGTCCCCTGGTTCTAAATTGTATGTATTGGGTCATCAAATACAGCAGGTTTCTGATAAAAAATTACCAAGTAGTGTCAAGATATTTAGATCAATCAACGAACTCTTGGAAACCGTTTAAGTATGAAAAAAGCCATCGTTATCGGTTCTGGATTTTCCTCACTGTCTGCCTCTTGTTATTTGGCAAAGGCAGGATTTGAGGTAGAAATCTATGAAAAGAACGATACGGTGGGCGGCAGGGCCAGACAATTGATCAAGGAGGGTTTTACTTTTGACATCGGTCCGAGCTGGTATTGGATGCCCGATATTTTTGACAAATTCTTCAACGACTTTGGAAAAAAAACTTCTGATTACTACCAGTTGGACAAACTGAGCCCGGCCTATAAAATATTTTTTGAGGACGACACGCTGACCATTGGGGATTGCATGGAAGCCATCTGTGAGGAATTTGAACGTATTGAAGCAGGCAGCAGTGAACACCTCAGACGATTTATCGGGCAGGCTCAAGAAAACTATGACATTGCCATCAACAAGGTGGTACTCCGACCCGGACTCTCCCCTTTGGAACTGGTTACAAAGGAAACCGTTCTTCGGGTGGACCAGTTTTTCAAAACCATCAGTCAAGAGGTTCGTAAGCGGTTTAAAAACCCGAAGCTCGTTTCCACATTGGAATTTCCCGTATTGTTTTTGGGTGCCAAACCGAGCAATACCCCATCCTTTTACAATTTCATGAACTTTGCCGATTTTGGCCTGGGCACCTGGCATCCCAAAGGTGGTATGTACGAGATCATCAAAGCCATGAAAAATCTGGCTGAGGAACTTGGGGTAAAAATCCATACCAACAGTCCCGTTACCCATATTTTGGTGTCAGATGGGGAAGTAATCGGTATCCGAAGCAAAGGAAACAATCAATTGGCCGATTATGTGATCAGCGGAGCGGATTACCATCATTCGGAAACGCTTTTGGACCAAAAATACCGTCAATATTCAGAAGAATACTGGGAGAACAAGACGTACGCGCCTTCCTCGCTACTTTTCTATATCGGTTTCAACAAAAAGTTGAAAAACATTGACCACCACAATCTGTTCTTTGATACCGATTTTGAAAAACATGCCCAGGAAATTTACGATGAACCCCAATGGCCGAGCAATCCGTTGTTCTATGCCAATTTTCCTTCGGTAACCGATAGCACCATGGCTCCCCAGGATTGTGAAACCGGTTTTTTCTTGGTCCCCATTGCACCGGGATTGGAGGATACACCTGAATTGAGAAACCAATATTTCGACATAGTGATGGATCGGTTTGAAAGACTGACCCATCAACAAATTAAAAATGCCATTGTTTTTAAGGAGAGTTTCTGTGTAAACGATTTTGTGGAACAGTACAATTCTTACAAGGGCAACGCTTACGGTCTGGCCAATACGTTGCGGCAGACTGCCTTTTTACGACCTAACCTAAAAAGTAGTAAGGTAAAGAACCTGTTCTTTACCGGTCAGCTCACCGTTCCGGGACCAGGAGTGCCACCGTCCCTGATTTCTGGTAAACTGGTGGCCGATCTAATCACCAAAGAAGTAAAAAGATGAAAAGCATTTTCGACGAAGTATCATACCATTGCAGTAAGGTTGTGACCCAATCGTACAGCACTTCCTTTGCCTTGGCCACCAAAATGTTGGCACCTTCCATCCGTGCCGATATTTACAACATTTACGGCTTTGTTCGGTTTGCCGATGAAATTGTGGATACTTTCCACGACTACGACAAGGAACAATTGTTCGTGAACTTTGAAAAGGAAATGGAAGAGGCCCTTGAGAAAAAAATTAGCCTGAACCCCATATTGAATTCTTTTCAACACACCTATCACAAATATGATATTCCCCATCATTTGGTGGCGGCTTTCATGAAGAGTATGCGGATGGACCTCCGCAAGAAGAAATACGAAACCTTTGATGAATATAGGGAGTACATCTACGGTTCTGCGGATGTGGTTGGGTTGATGTGTCTTTGTGTTTTTGTGAACGGCGATAAGGAGAAATATGAAGAATTGAAGGAATCTGCCATGGCTTTGGGGTCGGCCTTTCAAAAAGTGAACTTTTTAAGGGATTTGAAGGCGGATTATGAAGAATTGAACCGTACCTATTTCCCCAACACCAATCTTTTGGAACTGGATGAAGAGTCCAAGAGAAGAATCGTCAATGAGATAAAGGCGGACTTCGCGGTAGGGTATTCAGGTATCATTAAATTACCGGAACAGGCCAAATTTGGAGTTTATACAGCTTACCGTTATTACAAGAAACTGCTCCATAAATTACAGGGCACTCCTCCCCTAGAAATCAAAAATGCCAGGATACGTGTTCCCAATTATCAAAAATTCGGACTTTTGGCCCAATCTTACCTCAATTATAAATTACAATTGGTACAATGAAGGTAGCACTTTGGATACTCATTTTTTTGGCCACATTTGGTTTCATGGAGTTCATGGCCTGGTTTACCCATAAATATGTGATGCACGGTTTTTTATGGAGCCTTCACAAAGATCATCACAAAAAGGACCACAACTCTTGGTTTGAACGCAACGATGCTTTTTTCTTGTTCTACGCCGTGGTGAGCATGACGCTTTTCTTTTTGGGCAATTATACTTCCTTTTGGTATGGTTGGCCTTTGGGATTCGGGATTTTGGCTTACGGTATCGCCTATTTTTTGGTACACGATATCTTCATCCACCAGCGTTTCAAACTATTAAGAAATGCCAATAATTGGTATGCCCGTGGGGTACGTAGGGCCCATAAAATGCACCACAAACATCTGGGCAAGGAAGACGGGGAATGCTTTGGGATGCTCTTGGTTCCTTTTAAATATTTTAAAAAGTAGGGCTACTCTAGTATAAGTTCATCCAAAAGGGACCTTGTACTTTCGGAATTCCAGTTGGCGGCTCCCCTTTCATCCACAACAATTTTCCCTGATTTACTTATGATATAGGTGGCAGGAATGGTGCTACTATCGAATTCTGTAGGTGACTTTGAAGTTTGAAGAAATACAGGTAATTGATATCCCTTTTTCTTAAGAAAGGTCACCACCTTTTCTTTTTCATCGTTGGCAACAAAGGCAAAAACCACCTTGTCCTTATAATCCGCATACAATTCAACAAACTTGGGTAGTTCGGCAACACAGGGAGGACACCAAGTAGCCCAAACATTGACCACGGCCACCTTTCCTTTTGCAGATTGAAAATCTATTTGTTTGCCATCCAGACCCACCAAATTCCAATGATAATCCTCAAGGGTTATCTGCTCGTCATCCTCTACTACATCCGCAGAAAAAACCTCCGCCATTGCCTTACTGACCCATACCCGAACATGGAACCCAACAGGGGTGAACAAGATCAACACAATGATCAAAATCCAAATACCGTTGCCAATCTGTTCCTTGGTAATTTTCATACGGAATTATTCAGCGATCAATTCATCCAACAATTTGTAGACTTTTCCGGTGCTCCAATCGGCAATTCCTTCCTTGTAAATCACAATATTCCCTGATTTATCAATTAAATAAGAAGAAGGAACTGTTTCGGAATCAATCGGCATTTTCTCGCCAATAATCAAATAGGTAACGGGAAAAGTAAACTTGTGCTCGGCCATAAAAGCCTCCACGGGCGGTTGGTTTTCATTTGTGATGATATAGAAATCCATCTTGCCCTTGTACCTGTCGTACAACTCTTGAATGCTTGCAAGTTCCGCTTCAGACGGCAATTTCCAAGAAGCCCAAAGATTAATGAGTATCACTCTTCCCTTTGACTTTTCAAAATTGAAGAAGTTCCATTCCTCATCCTTCAATTTCCAATCGTAATCCGTAATCTTTTGTCTTTCCGATTGCTCGATTACGGGAGGAGAAAAGGAAAATAAACGGTTCAGGAATATTTTTCCATAGTAACCGATCGGTGTCACAAAAAAGGAAAGCACCAATAGAATGAATGCAATATTTAAAACGGTTTTTTTACTGACCTTCATAAAAAAGATGTTTCTCAAAAATTAAAAACTCCTGATATCTAAATCAATATCAGGAGTTTAATACAAATTATCTTAGATACAAATTATGCATTCTCCTTCTTGATCAGGTTCAATGCAGAACCTTCCTTGAACCATGCAATCTGAGCATCGTTGTACGAATGGTTTGCAATGATGGTATCCTTGCTTCCATTGGCATGTACTACTTCAATGGTCAATGGCTTTTCAGGAGCAAACTGGTCAATATCCAAAAAGTTGAAGGTATCATCTTCTTGAATTAGATCATAATCACTCTCATTGGCAAACGTCAAGGCCAACATACCTTGTTTCTTCAAGTTGGTTTCGTGGATCCTAGCAAAGGATTTTACCAAAACAGCAGCGACACCCAAGTGTCTCGGCTGCATGGCCGCATGCTCTCTTGAAGAACCTTCACCGTAGTTGTGGTCACCCACTACCAAGGTTTTGATTCCAGCTTTTTTGTATTCACGTTGGGTATCAGGTACCCCTCCGTACTCTCCTGTCAATTGGTTTTTGACAAAGTTTGTTTTTTTGTTGAAGGCGTTCACTGCTCCGATCAAGGTATTATTGGCGATATTGTCCAAATGTCCTCTGTAACGCAACCATGGTCCGGCCATTGAAATGTGGTCGGTGGTACACTTACCAAAGGCCTTGATCAACAGTTTCATGCCTTTCAAGCTTTCAGGTTTGATGGGTTCAAATGGAGCCAAAAGTTGCAGACGCTCAGAATCTGGGGCAACTTTTACTTCAACACCGCTACCGTCTTCTTTGGGAGCAATGTAACCGGCATCTTCCACAGCAAATCCTTCTGGAGGAAGTTCGTACCCTCTTGGTTCATCCAACATTACCTCTTCACCGTCCTCGTTCAACAACTTATCGGTGATGGGGTTAAAATCCAATCGCCCAGCGATGGCAATGGCGGTAACCAATTCTGGTGAACCTACAAACGCCAAAGTATTCGGGTTACCATCGGCTCTTTTAGCAAAGTTCCTGTTGAAAGAGTGAACGATGGTGTTACGTGGTGCATCAGCGGCTTTGTCGCCGTAACGATCCCACATACCGATACAGGGTCCACAGGCATTGGCAAACACGGTTGCTCCAATATTGTTGAAGGTATCGATAAATCCATCCCTTTCGATGGTATAACGAACCTGCTCGGAACCTGGGGTTATGGTAAATTGTGATTTAGTCTTCAAATTCTTGTCGGCCACTTGTTTTGCCAAAGAAGCCGCCCTTGAAATATCTTCGTAGGAAGAGTTGGTACAAGAACCAATCAATCCAACTTCCACAGTCAAAGGCCAATCGTTTGCTTTGGCAGTCTCTCCCATTTTAGAAATTGGGGTAGCCAAATCCGGGGTGAAAGGTCCGTTCAAATGTGGTTCCAAAGTATTCAAGTCGATTTCGATAACCTCATCAAAATACTGTCCTGGGTTGGCATACACTTCAGGATCCGCGGTCAAGTGCTGCTTTACGGCAAGGGCCGCATCGGCAACATCGGCACGGTTGGTAGCTCTAAGGTACCTATCCATGGATTCATCGTAACCGAAGGTTGAAGTAGTGGCACCTACCTCAGCTCCCATGTTACAAATGGTACCTTTACCGGTACATGACATGGAAGTGGCACCTTCGCCAAAATATTCAATAATGGCACCTGTTCCCCCTTTTACGGTAAGAATATCGGCCACTTTCAAGATCACATCTTTAGGAGCGGTCCATCCGGAAAGTTTTCCTTTCAGTTTAACCCCAATCAATTTTGGGAATTTCAATTCCCAAGCCATTCCGGCCATTACATCAACGGCATCAGCACCACCAACACCGATAGCGACCATTCCCAATCCACCGGCATTTACCGTGTGTGAATCGGTTCCGATCATCATACCTCCTGGAAACGCATAATTTTCCAAAACTACTTGGTGGATAATCCCTGCACCTGGTTTCCAGAAACCAATACCATATTTATTGGAAACGGATTCCAAGAAATCAAAAACTTCGTTACTGGTCTGGTTGGCCCTTTTTAAATCTGCCTCAGCCCCAACTTTTGCCTGGATCAAGTGATCACAGTGTACAGTTGTTGGTACAGCGGCCTTAGGTTTTCCAGCATGCATGAACTGTAGCAATGCCATTTGAGCGGTTGCATCCTGACAAGCAACCCTGTCCGGTGCAAAATCAACATAATCTTTTCCTCTGGTAAAATTTTTGGTGGGTGTTCCGTCCCATAGGTGTGAGTACAATATTTTCTCAGAAAGGGTCAACGGTTTTCCTACCAGTTCACGGGCCTTATCTACACGTTCCCCCATGGAAGCGTAGACGCCCTTAATCATGTCTATATCAAATGCCATTCTACAATTGAGTTTTTAGATTTTAGTAATTCGGTAAATTTACTAAATAACGAAGGATTTTGGAATTAGAATTCCGCTAAATAAATATCTATGATTTGATATTTATAACAATTCTGCAACAATTCTTTCCTCTGAGATGCCCTCGGCCTCAGCTTTATAGTTTTTTAGGATCCTGTGACGCAGAATACCCAAGGAAACCGCTTTCACGTCCTCAATGTCCGGAGAGAACTTTCCATGGACGGCAGCATGGGCCTTTGCAGCCAAAACAAGGTTTTGGGAAGCCCGTGGACCAGCGCCCCAATCCACATAATTATTCACAAAATCCAAGGAACCTTCCATTCCCGGACGGGTTCTATTGACAAGCCTTACGGCGTAATCGATTACATTATCGGGCACGGGAATGCGCCTGACCAAATGCTGGATGGCAATGATATCCTCCGCATTAAAAAGGGTATTGAGTTGTACCTCCTCATCAGTAGTGGTTGATTTAACCACCTGAATTTCTTCCTCTATGGACGGATATTTCAATTCTATAGCAAACATGAAACGATCCAGCTGGGCCTCTGGTAAAGGATACGTTCCTTCCTGTTCAATAGGGTTTTGTGTGGCCAACACAAAATAAGGACGGTTTAGCTTGTATTGTTTACCTGCAATCGTCACTGCTCGTTCCTGCATGGCTTCCAAAAGGGCAGCCTGAGTTTTGGGCGGGGTTCGGTTGATCTCATCCGCCAAAATGATGTTGGCGAAAACAGGCCCCATGATAAACTTAAAGTTTCTATTCTGATCCAACACCTCACTACCCAAAATATCACTGGGCATAAGGTCTGGGGTAAACTGTATCCTTTTAAAATCCAATCCGAGCGTTTGTGCGATAGTGTTGACCATTAACGTTTTGGCCAAACCGGGAACACCGATCAAAAGGGAATGCCCTCCTGTATAAATGGAGAGTAAAATCTGTTCGACCACCTTTTCTTGGCCAACAATGACCTTGGCAATCTCCTTTTTGAGTTCTTGGTGTTTTTTTACCAGGTTTTCTACCGCAGTTACGTCTGACATTGGCCTACTCCTTTACCCAGTTGTTTGCAAAATCGCAGCCTCTATTGTCAACGTTCACGTGGATATAGGTATCCTCAATATGTTCTTCCATCCATTTTTTGATGGCCTTGAACTGCTTTTCCCGAAGGGCCAATTCCTGAATTTTTAAATAATCCTTGGCAAAATCGGCTTTGTGCTCATCATAACGATTGGAAATCTTCATGATCTTGAACTTGGGAGGCCCTCCTCTGGGATCGTCTTCCCTGATAGGCTTGGAAATTTCCCCATCCTTAATGTTCCTAACCTGATTGTACAAGGTAGGATCCATTTTGGTCAGTTCAAATCTTGAATCAAAATTGATTGGGTTACGCAATAGACCTCCATCATTTTTGGTTTCCTTTTCATCGGAAAAATTTTGAGCAGCTTCGGCAAAAGTATATTTACCATCCAATATTTGCTGGCGAATGGTATCCAACTCTGTCACTGCATCATCAATTGCACTTTGCGGAACTTCGGGAATCATCAGAATGTGTCTCAAATCGATTTCCTGTCCCCTAATTTTTTCAATATAAATAATATGGTAACCGTAAACCGTTTCAAAAGGTTCGGAAATTTCACCTTCACGAAGACTGAAAGCCACATCCTTGAATTCTCGTACAAATTGGGTTTCCTTGTTCATACTGTAGAAACCACCGTTCGCCCTTGAAGAGTCGTCACGGGTATACAAAATGGCTTTTACCTTAAAGCTAGCCCCATTTTCCTCCACATCTTGTTTGATGGCCTTTAACTGTTGTATCACCTTCTGCTTTTCCTCTTCAGGTGCTTTGGGCGACTTTACGATCTGTGCAATTTCCAGTTCCGCACCAAAAACGGGACGGTCCTCTTCTGGAATATTAAAGAAAAACTGACGTACCTCTTCTGGGGTCACCTCAATTTCCTCAACAATCTTACCCTGCATCTTCTCGGACAGCATACGCAATTTGTTGATTTCAAAAAGTTCGGTACGGAAGCTTTCCACATCCGGTTTTTTGTAAAACTTCAACAGTTTTTCCATGGACCCTAGCTGTGACACAAATTGTTGGATCTGTCGATCACTTTGGGCATTCACCATATCGTCCGAAACCAACAAACTATCCTGAATAGCCTGGTGGGCATACAAACGGTCTTCCATCAATTTGCCCAGAAGCCCGCATCGGGTAATATTTTCCATTGAAGCTCCTTGTGTTTTTAGATCGATCAAGGTTTTATCGATATCCGATTCCAAGATCACATAATCACCGATTACCGCAGCAATACCATCCAACTTCACTTTAGTGGTAGAAGCAGTTGTGTCCTTCACTCCCAATGCTTCATCCGTTTCCTGGGCCTTCGCTGTAATGGTCGATAGGAAAACAAGGGCCAAAATCCCCTTCATCATATTATTCATAAACCTCAAATTCTTTCTTCTTGATTGCTTCATCTATAATCTCGGTTTCCAATTTTTTTACGTAGTTCAATCGCCTTCGGTTGAGGATCAATTGCCTAATTTCTGGTTCTACATACTCAAAAGGCGCTGTATCATTGACCTCCAACACATTGGTGACCATGCCCAAATATACCTCTATGGAATCTTGTAGCTCAAAAAATTGTGATTTTTTTAAGTAGTTGGCTTCATTTGCGGCAGTTAGGGGCGTAATTTCTTCCACAACCCTCGTAGAACTGACCCAAATAGAGTCGTTAAAATGGATTTTTTTGAACTGCACCGCAATGGAATCCAAGTATTGTTTATCAGCATCTTTCCAAGTTCTGATCTTTGCCTTTACCCCATCTTTGTCCAAAAACTGGGCAGGCATACCCACAAAACGGAGCTGCACCAATTTTTCGTTCAATTTAAAGTTTTCCTTTTCCCTTTCATAGTATTCCTGTAACTGGCTTTTGGTCACGGAGGTATCGTTGGCCTGCAACACCAAAGCCTCAATATAGGCCCGGGTGTACAGTTCCGACTTGTAATCGGAAACCAATCGGTCAAATTCCGCCAGTTTTTCTTCAGGCAGATTAATCTTGGATTTGGTCAACAACAATTGCTTGGATGCCCAATTGTTGATGTAATTGGACACAAACAGGGCACTATCCTGTGGAGTCATGTCATCACTGATCAAAGCGGCAACATCATCTTTGTAAAGGTAGGCATCCCCTACTCTTGCCAATGGTTCCCGTTCCACTTCCTTATTAAAAAGGCCTTCGCACGAAACGATCATCAGGGCACCCAGGGTGCAAAGTAGGTATAGGCTATTTTTTTGGAGCTTAAGCATTTCGCAAAAATAACAATTACTAAATCCCCTACAAGTAAGTGTCAATCCCATTAACAGATTTTTAGTAGAGAACCTTCACCAAAAAAAATGTTACATTAGTGGAAAACCAAACCAAATGAAATATACGACCGAAATTTTGGTGAATGTCCCAAGGGAAGAGTTCATCAAGAAATTGGACAATCCGGAAAACATGAAACATTGGCAACGGGGGCTGACCCAATATGAGCAGCTTTCCAAAAACCCAGGACAGGAAGGGGCGCAAATGAGCCTCACCTACCAGATGGGCAAGCGTGAAATCACTTTGGTGGAGACCATCATCAAAAAAAACCTCCCAGAAGAAATGCATGCCAGTTATGATGCCAAAGGTGTTCACAATCTCCAAAAAAACTATTTCAATGACGAAGATGACAAGACCCGTTGGGTAACGGAAACAGATTTTCAGTTTTCAGGCTTTGGAATGAAATTGATGGGGTTGCTGATGCCCGGTGCATTCAAAAAACAAACTTTGATTTATATGCAGGATTTTAAGAAATTTGCCGAAGAGGGGATTTCCGCAACCGATTTATAACAACCATGGAAAAAATTTTGGACCGCAAAATCAAGATCATTTGGGACTTTAGGGGACCCAACGCCGCACGCACCGCCGAACACTACCTTAAACACCTTGAAGAGTTTGTCATCGTGGAGGAATTGAAATTCGACCTATCTGGCGTGGAACATTTTGGACCGACACACAGCATCGCCTATTTGGTGGTGGCCGAGTTTGAGCTCAAAGAAGTGAAGGACATTCTAAAACCGCACAGGGGACAAGTTTATACAGGAGACCTATAACCGACCATCATGTGGAGCAGGATTGCTTTTACCGCACTGACCGTTTTGGCATTGTCCTGCAAAGATTCCGTTGTTGCCATTGATCCACTGAAGCAAGTTCTGGCTTCCGAAAATCCGCTGATCAAAAATGTGATGGACCGTGTGAAGGAACACGAAGTCCAAATACGGTATACCCAGATTGATCGTCGGAACGACAGCATTTTCTTCACGGATTTCGATTTTCAGGTGGATGCGGAAAACTATTTTTATCCTGCAAGTACTGCCAAGTTTCCAGCTGCAGTGGCCACACTTGAAAAATTGAACCAAATTGATTCCCTGGACCTCAACACGCGATTTTATATTGAGGGAGATTCCGTGGAAACCACTTTTGCCAAATGTATTTCCGAAATTTTTGCCGTTTCTGACAATGCCGCCAATAATAGATTGGTTGAGTTTTTAGGGCAGGACGACTTGAATGCTAGAATTATGCGAAGAGGAGTTACACCCATCCGTATCGCGCATAGATTATCGACTCCCAATGGTGACGATGTCACCACAAAGCCTTTGGTCATCTATTTAAATGATTCCACTACAACGGTAACCCAAACCATCATCAATACACCGGCCAAACCATTGACCTTGAAACAACTTAAAAAAGGCAGGGGATTTTACGGGGATGATTCTTTGGTGATGGAACCGTTCGATTTTTCCCTTAAAAATTATTTCCCCATTCAGGCTCAATCAGCATTGTTGAAACGTATCATTTTTCCAGAGGCTTTTCCAAAGGAAGAACGGTTTGATTTGAGCCCAGAGCAACATCAATTCCTTTTGGAAGCCATGCATACGCTCCCACCAAAATTGGGTTATGATCCCGAGGAGTTTTATGATAGCTATGTAAAGTTCTTTATGTTCGGGGACAGTACGGACCTCATGCCGGACCATATCAAAATTTACAACAAAGTGGGCTATGCCTATGGCACCCTAACGGATTGCGCATACATCAAAGACACCCAAAACCAAGTGGATTTTATGATCGTAGCCACCATTTTGGTGAACAGTGATGGTATTTTTAATGATGACGCCTACGAATATGACGATGTAGGCATTCCTTTTTTGGCAGAGTTGGGCAGGCAACTCTATCAACACGAACTACAGCGAAAAAAATAATCGAATCTGCAATTTCATGAAAAGTGGGACACTACCAAAGGAGCCGAATTCCTTAGAGGCAACATCCCACTTTCCGGATTAGAAAAACATAAAAATCTAGAAACCTCAACCAACCATTTCGGGTTTTACCTCCCAATTATCGTTGGCCAGCAATACTTGATCAAAATCAATGCCCTCAATGGGCTTCAACATTTGGGTTTGGGGATCCCATTCAATTTTTCGGCCTAATTTCCATGACAATCCTGCCATGTGTGCCGAAATGGCTTCCTCAAAACCTTCTTTGATACCACAACTAACCTTGCCACCATTTTTGATGACACTCAACCACTCCCTCATATGCAGAAAGGTGGAATCTACACGGACCCCATCAATATAGGTCCACATAAGGCCCTTATCCGCAAAATATTGTGAGGTGGCGGACGAAATGGCATCGGGTACATTGGCCGCTGGGTTGTACTGATAAATGGGTACTCCCGGATTCATTTTACCGGCCTCTATCATTTCGGCATAGCGAGTAGAAGCCCCATCGGGCCAAATGGTCAGTTTATTGCCCAGTTCCATGGTGGCATCATGGCCCATCAGTATAGTAGGTCTATTGAAACCATTACCTAAAGTGGCACTATAACAGAAGGTCATTCCTTTTTCCTTGCCTTTGGCCTGACTGCTTCCTGTACTGTAATCGGGGAATTCCATGTTCACCTGGATCACATCCGGAACATTCCTGCCATCATTATGGGTATAGATACCTCCCGAAGCACTCACCGAAGAGGGAATGCCCATATTGAGCACACAGTTCAAACGGTCATAATCGTGGGTCAACAAATCCCCTGAAAGTCCAGATCCATAGGCCCACCATTTGCGCCATCTGAAAAAATGATCTTTGTTGAATGGCACTTGGGGCGCAGAACCTAAAAATTGTTCCCAATCTATGGTTTCTGGGCTTGCTTTTTCATGAATGTCATAATTCCATGCGCCATTGTCGTCATTTCTATTGGTATTGGTCTGAATCAGGGAAACATGCCCCAGCGTACCTTTTTCAACAATGTCCCTTGCCGTACTGAAGCTCAGGGTCTGTCTATGTTGGTGCCCTACGGCCAAAACGGCCTTGGAGTTTTTGGCAGCATCACGCAACAGATAGGTTTCCCCTACGGTATGCGTCATCGGTTTTTCCACATACACATGTACATTGTGGTTCAATGCCTCAATAGAAATAGGGGCGTGCCAGTGGTCAGGTGTTGCAATCACCACAGCATCTACATCACCACTACCGATCATATCTTGGTAGGTAGTGTATCTTTTTATTTGGTTTTCTGGAGTTGAGAAAGAATCGATAAAATGTTGTGCCCTTACGTCGAAGATATCACAGATACCCGTCAATTTCACATTGAGCCTTTCTTGGCCCATGAAATCTTCAAGGGCTTGGTTTTCAGGATCTTCTTGAGTGGCCAAACGCATTTCTTCCTTCCAGGTTTCGGTAGCAAATCCCAAGGCCCTGCAAAGTTGTTCGCCACGGATTCCGAATCCAATAATTCCGATTCTAACAGGCTCCCCACCAATTCCGGGCACTGCAGGTGGCAATGATGGTACAATGTTGAGCTGTTCCAAAATTTCGGAACGTTTTCTTCTAGACCCTACGGTAGTGGCTGCTCCGGCCCACCATACCGCTCCAAGTATGGGGAGTCCACCCAATCCGATCAAAAGGTCTCTTCTTGTCCATTTCATTGCTCTTGCATTTTAGTTAGTCTGTTTTTTCGTAGGTATTCCAGTCCAAAATATTGTCCTGTGGGCAACTGGTAGATAACCAAACAAGCAACCAGTTCAATCAAATTTTTATTGACGAACCAATAGCTACCTTCCACGTTCAACTGGGTCAATCCTGGGAATGGTGGGTGAGCAAAAAAGTAGAGGGCCAAAAGTCCCATGCCAACAAAGGCACCTACTTTTTCAAAAATACCAAGGGTAAAGGTGATACCCACCACCATAAGGGCAATGATGTTCAGCGTGTCTACCCAACCGATTGTAGCATCGCCCACCAGCATGGTAAAAAACCATTTAAAAGGGCCCTGCGCGGTAGCCAAATACCCGAACGATGTCCACTCGGGATTGTAAAGCTTCACGACGCCCTCAAATAAAAAGTGCCACCCTATCAGAATACGAAGTAGCGTGACACTCACTTTCAATTTATTTTGATTTTGGTCCATATTGTTGGTTTAGTTGTTAACCCTTTTCTTTATCAACTGAATATCAATCAATAAGAAAATGAAATCAACAAAGATTCTTTAGTTTGAACTATAAAATTACCAACAGAAACGATGCTGAACCATGACCATTGTCAGTTTATGGACCTATTAAAATATATCCAACAGAAAACGAGCCTTGATAAGACTCATGATCGGCTTACCCTGCGAATATGGGAGGAATTTAAAATTAAATAATTATGGATTTCAACCTAAGCTGGCTCTCCATATAGATCATAATCGGAAGCCTCATGGATCTTGATGGACGTAAAATCGCCGATTTTTAGATAATGCTTGGTGGCATCGATCAACACTTCATTGTCCACATCGGGGGAATCAAATTCGGTGCGGCCTACAAAATAATTGCCTTCCTTTCTATCGATGATACAACGGAACGTTTTTCCAATTTTTTCTTGGTTAAGTTCCCATGAGATTTGGGATTGAATCTCCATAATCTGATTGGCCCGATCTTGCTTAACTTCCTCTGGAACATCATCTTCCAATGAATAGGCATGGGTATTTTCCTCATGACTATAGGCAAAGCAGCCCAAACGTTCAAAACGCATATCGGTTACCCATTGTTTCAACGTCTGGAAATCTTCTTCGGTTTCCCCTGGGTAACCCACAATCAAAGTGGTACGAATTGCCATACCTGGAACCGTTGATCTGAAATCCTTCAACAATTGTGTAGTCTTGGCTTGAGTGGTTCCCCTACGCATACTTTTCAATATGTTATCGGAAATATGCTGTAATGGAATATCAATATAATTGCAGATTTTGGGCTCCCTTCGCATCACCTCCAAAACATCCATCGGGAAACCTGTTGGGAAGGCATAGTGCAAACGGATCCATTCAATTCCCTCCACTTTTACCAATGCTTCGAGCAACTCTGCCAAATTACGCTTCTTGTACAGGTCAAGTCCGTAGTATGTAAGGTCCTGTGCAATCAAAATCAATTCCTTGACCCCTTTGGCAGCTAATTTTTCCGCTTCGGACACCAAGTCCTCAATGGGAGTGCTCCGATGTTTGCCACGCATGATCGGGATGGCACAGAACGAACAGGGTCTATCACAACCTTCGGCAATCTTCAGGTACGCATAGTTTTTGGGTGTGGTAGTTAAACGTTCCCCAATCAATTCATGCTTATAATCGGCCCCTAGGGCTTTCAGCAAATTAGGAAGGTCACTGGTCCCAAAATATTCGTCCACATTTGGGATTTCCTTTTGCAAATCCGGTTTATAGCGCTCACTCAAGCAACCGGTCACAAAAACCTTGTCCACTAAACCCTCTTCCTTCTTTTGAACATACTCCAAAATGGTGTTCACACTCTCTTCCTTGGCGTTGGCAATAAATCCACAAGTATTGATGACCACCACATTGCCTTCCTCTTCGTGTACTACCTCTTTATTGTTGGCACGCAGTTGGCCCATCAGTACTTCAGAATCGTAGACATTCTTGCTACAACCCAAGGTTACCACATTGATTTTGTTCTTTTTAAGCGATTTTGTGCGCATAGTTGCTATAAATGGAGTGCAAAAATACAACAACACAGCGCATTACATCGATTTGCCTGCATATTTTTCCTGTTTTGGCGTTAAACCCAATGGATTAAAATTAGTCCAACTAAAAATCGTGATGCCATGAAACAACTGGTTGCCCTATCGCTCTTTCTATTCATTCTATTAACTGGGTGCTCCTCTGGGGATGATTCCAAGGACAATGAGAATCCGGATCCTGATCCTGTTGCAGGTGAATTGTATTTTCCTCCAATCGGTTCTTCCACATGGGAAACCGTTTCGCCAACAGAGTTGGGTTGGAACACGGATGCCGAACAATCGCTATATGATTTTCTGGAAGAAAAAGGGACCGACGGATTCATCATTTTAAAGGATGGTAAAATTGCCGTGGAATGGTATTTTGGAGGTTTTACTGCAGATGACAGTCATTCATGGAACTCCGCGGGTAAAACTTTGACCGCCATGACAGTGGGTATTGCCCAAGAGGAAGGTTTTTTGTCCATTACCGATTCTTCAATGGATTATTTAGGCGAAGGTTGGTCCATGCTTACACCGGAACAAGAGGCCAATATCACCGTACGCCACCATTTGACCATGACCACAGGTTTGGATTATACGGTGGACGATCCTTTTTGTTACGACAAGGAATGCCTTATTTATAAAAATGAACCGGGTACATTTTGGTATTATCACAATGCAGCCTATACTCTATTGGATCAAATTGTGACCAATGCTACCGGTACAGATTTTAAACAATATTCCTATGAAAAGATTCGGGATAAAATTGGGATGCAGGGAACTTGGATCAAAGTCAACTACAACAATCTTTTTTTCAGCAACACCAGGAGTATGGCTCGTTATGGACTTTTATGCTTGAATGAAGGAACTTGGAACGAAACTGAAATTCTTTCGGACAAGTCTTATTTTACTGCCATGACGAACACCTCCCAAAACCTTAATCAATCTTACGGTTACTTATGGTGGCTCAATGGGAAGGGTAATTTTAAGGTTCCTGGTAATGAAGCTACCTTCAGTGGTGAATTAATGGCCGAAGCTCCAAGCGATCTCATTTCAGGTTTGGGCGCTTTCGACCAAAAGTTGTATGTGGTGCCTAGTCAAAATCTGGTCATCGTACGCTTAGGGGACGATGCTGGGGAAAGCCAGTTGGGCCCTTCCAGTTTTGACAACCTGCTTTGGGAAAAGTTGAGTGCCTATATCAATTAATCCTTAAACGCTTCCGGGATTTTTCGTGCATGGGTAAGGTCTTCATAAGCTTTCCCGATTCGTAACAGTTGAGCTTCCGTAAAAGGTTTGCCAATAAAAGTGAGGTTTTCAGGTTCTCCCGTTGGTTTATACCCCATCGGGATGGTCAAGGCCGGGTATTCTGCAACAGCTGCATATCCTGCATGGTAATTATTGATGCTCAAAACGGCATCAAGGTTTTTCTCTTCCATGATCTTGAAAAATGACCTGCCGGCGGCCATCAAATCAGTCTTTATCTTTTCAAATTCATCCTGTGTGGTGGAATCTGCCAAAATACCATCAAAACGAGCCTGCCCATAAGGAATCCTCACCAACGAATCTTGACTGTTGAACTTGACCACATCCTCCACCTTTTCCAACCTTACCACATCCTTGTTTTTTACTTCAGCATCAAGATAGGCTTTCAGGTCCTTTTTCATATCGAGGTTCAAGAGGGTAGTAAAATGGTCTAAGGGAACATTTTCAGGTTCAAATTCGATAAGTTGGGCACCGGCTTCCTTCAATTTTTCAACGGCCAAAGCGTAAATGGAATCCCTTTCCATCAAGTTCTTCATTACACCAAGCCTAACCTCCTTGAGCGGTTCCGGGTTCATCCACGCAGATAGGATACCGGGTTCGGATTCCACCGACTTAGCATCTTTGGGGTCTTTGCCCAACATGGCATCCAACAGAATGGCGTTATCCGTTACATTTTTGGTCATGGGGCCAGGGGTATCCAAAGTACTGGAAATAGGTACAATTCCTGTCCTGCTCAACAAACCAATCGTTGGCTTTAACCCCACCACGGAGTTTTGCCCAGAAGGTGAAAGAATGGAACCTGACGTTTCGGTTCCCACCGCACCAACGGCATAATTGGCCGCTGTAGATGTACCGCTGCCCGCACTGGAACCTCCGGTATCAAAAACCCTCCGTCCATAGGCATTCAGCGTTTGTCCACCAACGGCACTCTGTCCATTCGGGCAAACATCACAGATAAAATTGGCCCACTCGCTCAGGTTTGTCTTTCCTAGTATCAAAGCTCCTTTAGCTTTCAAGCGTTTTACGATAAAGGCATCATCGGTCTGGTTATCTTTTAAAGCTACTGCACCTGCTGTGGTATGCATTTCAGAAGTACCCACATTATCCTTCAACAAAATGGGCATTCCATAGATCAAGTGATGACCATCACTATTTGTATCCAATTTGCGAGCTTCTTCCAACACCAACGGATTCAAAGCAATCACGGTATTTAGGGTGGTGGTGTTCGGAAGTTCGTATTTGTAAATTCTGTGTAGGTAGAAGAGCACCAAATCCTCATAAGTGAAATCGCCATTTTTGATATGTTGTTGAAGTGTTGGAATATCCTGCTCCAACACCATGGGTTTCATCTTTTCATATAGCTCTTCAGAAAATTTGGAAACCTCATCATATAAGGGAAGAAATACTTCGTTTTTGTCAAGCACCTTGCTCTGGATGAATTTGTACCGCATCCTGGCACTTTCATTTTCCTGACTGGCGGCCACTTCGGATGAATCGTTATAAGGTGTCCAAAGAACAACTTCTTTTTCAGGCTCGGTATTTTTTTGCTTACAGGAAGCCAAACCTACAATAAGAAAACAGCCAAAAAGGTACTTGTACATAAGACTATAATTTGAAAAAGGAGTCGACAAACTCGTATTTGTTGAACACTTGAAGGTCTTCAATACCTTCACCTACCCCAATATATTTTACCGGAATCTGGAACTGATCGGAAATACCAATGACCACCCCGCCCTTGGCCGTACCATCCAACTTGGTAACTGCCAAACTGGTCACTTCGGTTGCCTTGGTAAATTGTTTGGCCTGTTCAAAAGCGTTCTGACCTGTGGAACCGTCCAAAACCAAAAGCACTTCGTGCGGAGCATCGGGCACCACTTTTTGCATGACCCGTTTTACTTTGGAAAGTTCATTCATTAAATTGACCTTGTTGTGCAAACGCCCGGCGGTATCCACCAAAACCACATCGGCACCTTCTGCCACGGCAGAATTCAACGTATCAAAAGCTACGGAAGCGGGATCACTGCCCATTTTTTGTTTGATGATGGGTACATCTACCCGCTTGGCCCAAACTTCCAACTGGTCAATGGCTGCAGCACGGAAGGTATCTGCGGCACCCAACACCACTTTGTATCCTTTGTTCTTGAACTGATGGGCCAACTTACCAATGGTTGTGGTCTTTCCCACACCATTTACGCCCACCACCATGATCACATAGGGTTTCTTGCCCTTGGGAACGGAAATCTCCGTTTCTTCGCCAATGTTGGTCTCGGAAAGGAGTCCGGCAATTTCTTCGCGTAGAATGGTATTCAATTCATCTGTCCCCATGTATTTATCCTTGGAAACGCGTTCCTCAATACGCTCAATGATCTTTAGGGTGGTGTTCACACCAACATCGGAGGTCACCAATACCTCTTCCAAATTGTCCAACACCTCATCATCAACCTTGGATTTTCCGGCCACGGCCTTGCCCAATTTGCCAAAGAAACTGGTCTTGGATTTTTCCAATCCCTTGTCCAAAGTCTCCTTTTTGTCCTTTGAAAATATATTTTTGAATAAGCTCATCTCGTGTTCTTAGTTGAATGTCAAATATAGGAAAGTAAGGGGAGTTTTGTTAAATCAAATTGCCTTGGGAACCTATAATGATATGCCCTCCATCTTTCCTACATATATCTTACAAACTTTGAGCAGTCAAGGTTTTACCGATAAAATGCACGGATACGCAACAAAATTTTTAGAGGGCTGGACTCCTTTTTTACTTTTAACATGGCATAGTTTACATCAATTACAATGAAAAATCTTTTAAATAGATACATCTTGGTGATCGTGATGATGCTATGCATTACTGTCAAGGCCCAAGAAACCTATTCTGATTTCTTTAGTTCCGTATCTTATTCCAACAATAACGGCACCCAAAACTGGTCGGGCAACTGGGCGGAGTCCAATGACGACAACGACCCATCCAACGGAAGAATAAGAATTACCGGAAATGAATTGAGGTTCAGCAGAATTGGTTCACACTACATTACCAGGGCGGCAGACCTAAGTTCCTATAGCACGGCAACACTGTCATTTGATTGGCAAACCTCAAGCCTGGAAACCAACGAAACCTTGGTCATCCAGATATCCAGCAATGGCTCTTCATTTTCTACAATTGGAACATTCTCAGGGAATCAGTCCGGTAGTTTTAGCCAGGATATTACTGGTTATTTATCCGGCAGTACCACCATCAGGTTCCGTAAAGGCAGTAATGATTGGGATCAAGGCAATGACAGAGTTTATATCGACAACGTAACGATAACGGCATACATCGTGGATCAGGACGGGGATGGGATCAGTGATATGGTCGACCTGGATGATGATAATGATGGGATAACGGATGAAGAGGAATATTGTACCACGATCAATGCTTCATTTTTGACCTCGGCGGATGTCGGGCAGAGATCGGTTGTAGTGAATCATACGGATACCGGTTATTTACGATTGGATTTTTCTTCCATGGACAACTCGTTTCAATTGGATATCAACGGAACCACAGTACATCCCTCCGTTTTGGAATTTGAAAGTGGGGCCCTCGATGCCGGTGATGAATATTTTGTTTTCCAATCCGATGGAGCCTTTATCAACTCACCTTGGGTGGCCAACTCCAATGGATTGCCCCGCTTGCGTTTGATCATCAACGAGTCAGGTCAGGCTACCTTGTACGGCACACGTTACACGTCCTCCACTGCTTTGGAAGTGATGGAGGCGCAAGCAAGTACGCCGTTCAATACAATTACCTGGACACCGGGAAACAACAATACCTTTACCATCACCAACCAGGCCGGTCCTGGTCCCGAAGGATTTACGGGTGAACTGTTCGCCAGTTCCGTATGCGATACCGATGGTGATGGCATCAGCAACCATCTAGACCTAGATTCAGACAATGATGGCATTATGGATATTGTTGAATCCGGGGTGCTCGATATAAGCGGTGTTTCCGATAGCAACAATGATGGGCGAATCGATGGGGCAATATCTGGCTCTGGTTCCAACGGACTCTATAACAGCATTGAGGACAATGATACCGTCTATGCCATTTTATCCTATTCCATTTTGGATTCCGATTCTGATGGCAGTTATGATGCCTATGTTTTGGATGCCGATGGAGATGGATGTAACGGTGTTTTGGAAGCTGGGTTTACTGATAATAATGATGATGGTGTTTTAGGGCCTTCAAGTGTGACAATCGATTCTGATGGTTTGGTAACCAGTGGTGTAGATGGCTATACCGTACCAGCGGATAATGATTCCAACTCGATCTATGATTATCGGGAAGTCGGAACTGTACCGACCATTACCTCCCAACCTGTGGATACTACTACTTGTCCTGGCTGCACTACAGCCATAACAGTAACTTCCATTGCAGATCAGTACCAATGGCAATTTAACAATGTAGGTGTTTGGAACGACCTTACTGATTCAGGAATTTACTCTGGCGCAACATCCCAGACATTGACAATAATTAACCCAACGCCCAGCGAAAACAATACCCAGTACCGTGTAGTGCTAAGCAATGACACCTTTGTGTGTGGATCCACCATTTCCAGCACTGCCACCCTAACATTACAAGTGACCACCGTGGTAACCAACCGTACTATCACGTACAGGGTGAATAAGAATTAATACATGATAATCATCCCAATAGGGACACAAATAAAAAAGCCGCTCAAAAAGCGGCTTTCTTTATATATATGTGGTTGTTCTCTTTAGTTCTTGTTCAACCAATCGTTCACCATTTCTGGAGCCATTACAGATTCTACGAATGTGTATGCACCAGTTTTTGGAGACTTTACCATTTTAATGGCTTTGGTCAATCTTTTAGAGGCGGTCTGAAGTGTTGCTACTGTTTTCTTTGCCATGGCCTATATTGTGTTTACTTTTTAATGAAAAAGTGATTACTTAATTTCTTTATGAACGGTCATACGCTTAAGGATAGGATTGTATTTTTTAATCTCCATCCTATCTGGCGTGTTCTTTTTGTTCTTTTTGGTAACGTACCTAGAAGTACCTGGCATACCAGATTCCTTGTGCTCTGTACACTCCAAAATTACCTGAATCCTATTTCCTTTCTTTGCCATTGTATCGTACTTAAAACGCTATTACTACTTACTTTTTGGAATTGATATCCTTCAATACGGCAGAGATTCCTTTTTTGTTGATGACCTTCAACCCTCTTGATGAAACGTTCAAGGTTACCCAACGATCTTCTTCTGGAACGTAAAATTTCTTTTTGGAAACGTTTACGTCGAATCTCCTTTTGGTCTTATTGATAGAAAAGGAAACGTTGTTTCCAAACATCACCTTTTTTCCTGTTACTTCACAAACTTTAGACATCTCCCTAACTTTTGAGTGATTTTATTGAGGCTGCAAATTTATACCATTTTAATGGGACGTACAAAATTCTTTTTCAGAAATTTAAAATTTCTTTGTACAATAGCTCAAAAGCCTTGCCTACAGACTTCTTTACCACCCTTTCCCGATGGTTTCCCATACTGAATTCTTGGGCAAAAGTGCCCTTTGGGGAACTTATGGCAATAAACACCGTTCCCACATCGGCATCGGAATCACCTTTTGTGGGTCCCGCATTTCCGGTCGTGGCGATGGCAAAATCGGTTCCCAATAGGTTTTTTACGCGTTCCGCCATGGCAACTGCCACCTGTTCACTAACCACGGAATGCTTTTCCACCAATTCTTTTGGCACGCCCAATATCTTGATTTTGGTCTCGGTGGCATAGCAGACCACACTACCCTTAAAATAATTGGACGCCCCAGGTACCGAAGTAACCTGCTCCGCGATTTTGCCCCCTGTAAAACTTTCGGCAGTGGCCAAAGTCAATTTCTTATCGGTGAGCAATTTTCCAATTTGTACCTCAATGGCACCATCTTCCTCCTCACCATAAATGATATCCCCGATCAAGGGATATAATTTCTTGGCCTCCTCTTCCACAAGGGCTACCAATGCCTCCTTATTCGCTCCTTTTGCCGAAAGTCGGAGCTTGACCCTTCCTAAATTGGGCAAATAGGCCAATTTTATGGCAGGGGGTAGGTTGTTTTCCCAATCCTCGATTTTTTCTGCGATGGTACTCTCCCCCATTCCATAGGTCATGATGGTCTTATGCACAATATGCGGACGTTCATACTCCTCAATGATTGCAGGTAGCGCAGAGGTTAGAATGAGATTCTTCATCTCATAAGGCACGCCGGGAAGAAAAAAATAGGAAACCTTCCCCTTTTTCATCCAAAGACCCGGAGCAGTGCCGAAAGCATTGTGCAACACCGTGGCCTTGGTCGGCACAAGTGCCTGTTGGCGATTTAGATCGGAAATGGGTGAATTGATGTATTTTTTAAAAAGTTCCTCAATATGGGCAAGGACCTTTTCATCACGTACCAACTCGTCATCAAAAAATTGGCAAAGGGTCGGTTTGGTGACATCATCTTTTGTTGGGCCCAGTCCACCCGTAACAATGACCACGGAGGAACGGTTGCCCGCCTCTTCCAATGACCTTAATATGTGATCGCGATCGTCCTGTACCGAGGTAATCTGGTAGACCGAAACACCGATCTTGTTCAACTCCTTGGCTATAAAAGCTGAATTGGAGTCTACAATCTGCCCAATGAGAATCTCGTCCCCAATGGTGATGATCTCGGCTTGCATTTTATAAATCGAAGTCTTTCTTTAATTCGGAGACCACCTGAAGAACATCCTTTTTCAAAAGGGGAAATTTCCCTTCAATATCCTCCATACTGGCTTCACTTTTGCCCATGGTCTCAATATCGAGGGCCATGGCCCTGGTCTGTTCCATGCCCAAGATGTCCACATTCGGTTTTATCTTGTGTGCCAGTTTATAAATAGTATCGTAATCCCGAGCACCTATGGCTTTTTCCAAACCTTCAAGATCTTCGGGTACTTCTTCCAAAAAAACAGAGATCACGGAAACAATGAAATCCTCATCTCCCTCCGCCATCTCATTTAACTTATCGAGGCTGTAAATCATTATCGTACATTAATTTCAAATAGCTTCTCACCTTCCAAGGTGCCAACAAGGTAGTCATTTGGGGTTACTTTACCAACCCCGGCAGGCGTACCAGTAAAAATGATATCCCCCTTTTTCAACATGAAATAAGTGGAGACATGCGCTATAATTTCATCTATCTTCCAAAGCATCAAAGCCGTATTCCCATCTTGAACTTTTTCACCATTTTTGGATAGGGTAAAACTCAAATGGTCCACATCCTTGAATTTATTTTTGGATACCCAGTTCCCAATAACGGCAGAACCATCAAAGCCTTTCGCTTTTTCCCAAGGCAGACCTTTTGCTTTTAGTTTGGATTGAAGGTCACGTGCCGTAAAATCGATGCCGAGGCCAATTTCGTCATAGTATTTATGGGCAAATTCCTTGGCGATATGTTTTCCGACCTTTTTGATCTTCACCAATACCTCAACCTCATAATGTACATCGTTGCTAAATTCAGGAATGTAAAAATCCTGCTCTTTTGGAAGAATGGAGGAATCCGGTTTTATGAAAACCACAGGTTCCTCGGGACGTTCGTTGTTCAGTTCGTCTATGTGATCCACATAGTTACGTCCTATACAAATCAGTTTCATTCAGTTTTAGTGGGGGTTATGTTGTGTTATATTTTATTGTTGAACTTACTCAACTTGATCTGTGTCAATACTTTTTTAGTGTACAAAGGAAAATCGGCATTCAAAATCCAACCAAAATAACCTGGTTCGGCCTCCAAGACCTCATCCACCGACCTTCCCTTGTGTTTTCCGAAGGAAAAAACAGGCTGTTCGTTTTCATCAAGGGCTATAAATCCAGCAAAATCGAGGGATTGTTTCCTAGTGGTGAATTCCGACAGTTTCTTGATGTCATTTTCCAGTTCGGGGTATCTTTCCAACTGGGCAAGGAGTACCTCATAAGTGGCCATGGTATCGGCTTTGGCACTATGGGCATCATCCAAGCTTTTGTCGCAATAGAATTTATAGGCAGCTTCCAGGGTACGTTTTTCCATTTTATGGAAAATGGTCTGCACATCCACGGAAACCATGTTCTTCATATCAAAATCCACATCGGCCCGCAACATTTCCTCCACCAATAAGGGAATATCGAAACGATCGGAATTAAAACCTGCCAAATCGCTGTCGCGGATCATTTTGTAGATCTCTTTTGACAATTGTTTGAAGGTAGGTTCATTTGCCACTTTTTCGTCGGATATGCCATGAATGGCCTCCGACTCTGGCGGTATTGGCATTTCAGGATTTACCAACCATGTTCTGCTTTCCTTGTTTCCGTTGGGATATACCTTCAAAATGGATATTTCTACGATACGATCCTTGGCCACATTGGTACCTGTGGTTTCCAGATCAAAAAAGCAAATGGGTTTGGTCAATTGTAATTGCATGCGGAATTCATTGAATGAGTAAATGGGACTTCAAAATCTTAAAGTTACACATAGTGAAAAGAAAAAATGGAATTTTCCATTAGATTTCCCTGTTCACGTCCCAAGCTTCCAAATAATCCGCAACGGCTTTTACGAACATTCCACCCAAGGCTCCGTTCACCACACGGTGGTCATAGCTATGCGATAGGAACATTTTGCTTCGGATGCCGATGAACTCCCCTTGACCGGTTTCGATCACGGAAGGAATTTTTCTAATGGCGCCCAATGCCAAAATGCCCACTTGCGGTTGGTTGATGATCGGCGTACCAAAAACACTACCGAAGGTTCCCACATTCGTAACGGTGTAGGTACCATCTTTAACCTCATCGGGCTTCAATTGGTTGTTCCGTGCACGATTGGCCAAATCGTTAACCGTCTTGGCCATCCCTACCAAATTCAATTGGTCGGCATTTTTGATGACAGGCACGATCAAGTTTCCATCTGGCAAGGCTGCCGCCATACCCAAATTGATGTTTTTCTTTTTGATGACCTTGTCCCCGTCCAAAGAAATATTCATCATCGGGAATTTCTTCAGGGCCAATGCCACCGCCTCCATAAATATTGGGGTAAAGGTGAGTTTTTCCCCTTCCCTCTGCTCAAAGGCATTTTTTACTTTATTTCTCCAGTTCACCACGTTGGTCACATCCACTTCCACAAAACTTTGCACATGTGCCGATGTGGAAATACTTTCGATCATGTGGTGCGCAATCAATTTACCCATTCGGGTCAATGGGATAACCTCATCGCCATCACCAACGGGAATTGGGGCTGATTTTGGTTTCTCAGCAACTTCCTTCACTGGTTTTGCTTCGGCTTCTACTGGTTTTACCTCTTTCACAACCGGAGCCTCAACTGGTTTTGTACTGCCTTTGGCGGTTCGGTTTTCCAGATAGGCCATGATATCGTTTTTGGTAACACGACCTTCACTGCCTGTACCGACAATAGCTTCCAGTTCGTCCATGGAAATACCTTCTTCCTTGGCAATATTTTTCACCAAAGGAGAATAAAATCTATCCGAATCTGAAAAATTTGGGGCAGGTATGGCAACTGCTTTTTGGGTCTGGGCCATATCGTTCTCCAAAACCTTGACTGGCTCTTCAATAGGCTCGGAAACAGGGCTCTCCTTTTTGGAATCCCCAGAAGGCATATCCACATTACCATTTAACTGGATTACGGCCACTACTTCCCCAACTTTTATCACATCATCTACGTCAAACCGCTTTTCCACCAAAACACCTTCCACTTCACTGGGTACTTCAGAATCTACTTTGTCCGTGGCAATTTCAAAAACGGCCTCGTCCATTTCAATGGTATCGCCCACTTCCTTCAACCAAGTGGTCAGGGTAGCTTCGGCAACACTTTCGCCCATTTGCGGTAATTTCAATTCAAATTTTGACATATTCCTATTTATCAAAGTGATTTGGACTCTTATTTTGCAAAAATACTAAAGTAAATCACTTATTATTGTTTTATGTTCATTATTTAGCAACTCACCTAATTCGCTTTCATCGAATTTTCAAAAGGCACTCGGTTCAAAATACTTCGCCCCAAGGTTACCTCATCGGCATACTCCAATTCATCGCCTACGGAAATCCCCCTTGCAATGGCAGAAGTGGTCACTTCCAACCCTTCCAACTGACGGTAAATATAAAAATTGGTGGTATCACCTTCCATAGTGGAACTTAGGGCAAAGATGAGTTCTTTTACCTTTCCCTCCTTTACTTTATTAACCAGGGATACGATGTTCAAATCCTGCGGCCCCACTCCTTCCATTGGGGAAATCTTGCCTCCCAGCACATGGTACAATCCATTATATTGGGATGTG
This sequence comes from Allomuricauda sp. M10, assembly GCF_020782875.1. Classification (GTDB taxonomy): domain Bacteria; phylum Bacteroidota; class Bacteroidia; order Flavobacteriales; family Flavobacteriaceae; genus Flagellimonas. The sequence continues at coordinate 76,158 of NZ_JAJGBN010000008.1, forward strand.
TTCTCAATGGCCATTACGTCGCGGATGTCTTCCACCACGCAGACTAGACTTTCATCCCTTTTCGGGTTGGCACAGATCTCACAGATTTCGGTATCCGAAATGTTATGGCAGCTTTTGCAAAAGTTTACTTCGTTTTTCAACTTGGAAAGGGCATGGGTCAAATGCTCTGTACGTTCCTCCGGCTGTTTGAGCAGGTGAAGCACCAAACGCAAAGCGGTACGCTTGCCAATTCCCGGCAATTGCGACATTTCGTACACTGCATTTTCCAATAATTTGGATGAAAATTCCATAGTATCAAATCTCCAACAAAATTACGATTTTAGTGTTACGAATTTACTTTCGTACTTTGCAAATCAAATACCGTTTATGTCAGCCACACAGATTCTCTTGCTTATAGGTGCTTATTTCCTGGTGCTTATATTGATCTCTTACTTTACCGGAAAAAACGATTCGAACGCTGATTTTTTTAAGGCCGGCAAACAATCACCATGGTATCTGGTGGCATTTGGGATGGTAGGCGCCTCATTGTCAGGGGTTACGTTTATTTCCGTACCGGGATGGGTGGACGATATCCATTTTACCTACATGCAGGTAGTAATCGGATATCTTTTTGGCTATTTTGTTGTGGCTTTTGTACTGTTACCCCTTTACTACAGGTACAACCTTACCTCCATTTATGAATACCTTGCGGAACGTTTTGGAAAGGTCAGCCATAAAACCGGAGCCTTTTTCTTTTTCCTGTCCCGAGTTTTAGGGGCAGCCTTCCGGTTGTATTTGGTGGCCATTGTTTTGCAGCAATTTGTTTTTGATGGATTGGGGGTTCGTTTTGAGTTTACAGTGGTCATTTCCATTTTATTGATTTGGATCTACACCAACAAAGGCGGTATTAAAACTATTGTTTGGACCGATACCCTACAAACCCTTTTCATGATAGTAGCCGTGATTCTTTCCATTATCTTCATCAACCAGGAATTGGGTTGGAGCTTTGGGGAGTTTTTAAAGTCGGAAGAACTGAAAAGTTATAGCTCCTTTTTGGTCACCGATGATTTTTTGAGTCGAAATTATTTTATAAAATCCTTTGTTGGGGGGATGTTCGTGACCATTTGCATGACCGGACTGGATCAGGACATGATGCAAAAAAACCTTACCTGCAAATCGTTGAAAGATGCCCAAAAGAATATGGTTTCTTTCAGTTTTGTTTTGGTGGGGGTCACCTTTTTGTTCATGCTATTGGGTGCTTTGTTGTTTATTTATGCCAAACGCAACGGAGTGGCCATTCCTTTGATGGACGGCACCCCAAAAACCGATTTGTTGTTCCCCGAAATTGCGCTGAATAGTGGACTGGGATTGGCCCTTTCCATTACTTTTATGTTGGGATTGATCGCTGCGGCCTATAGTAGTGCAGATAGCGCCCTTACTTCGTTGACTACCTCATTCTGTGTGGATTTCCTTAACGTACAGAACAAAGAGGAAACGGAACAGAAAAAAATCAGGAAACAGACCCACGTTGGTATGAGTGTGATGCTCATTGTGGTCATCATTGCCTTCAAATATATTTTGAGCAGCAATGTGATCGATAGTCTTCTTACCGTAGCGGGTTATACCTATGGCCCTCTGTTGGGATTATTTTCCTTTGGAATTTTCACTAAACATAAGATCAAGGATACCTATGTATGGATCGTAGCCGTATTATCTGTCATCATCATCATTTTGATAGCCAACATCCCTGCCTCTTATTTAGGTGGATACCAAATGGGTTATGAACTGTTGCCCCTTAATGGATTATTGACCTTTTTTGGTCTTTGGTTGATCAGAAAAAAGGAATTGGAGCCTAGTATTGCCCAGTAGCCAATAAGACCAAAGTACAGGCAACCTCCACTTTTATACCTTCTTTTTTCAGGATTTCATAAAATTCCGGATTTTCAGTACCGGGGTTAAAAATCACCCGTTTGGGCCGTAAATCCACGATTTCCTGGTAATATGGCTTTTGGTTGGATGGGTTCACATATAAAGTTACGGTATCAATATTTTGAAAATCAACTAACTTGTCTTTAATTTGTACTCCTGATACAGTTCCCCCACGTATCCCAAATGCGGTTGTTTCAATATTTTGATCGACCAACCTACGAATTGCCATGTTACTGTATCTTCCCGGGTTTGTAGAAGCCCCGAAAACAAGTGTCTTTGTCATTTGTTAATTTTAGTGTTAAACTTAATAATAGACCGTAACGATACCAATAATTTTACGTCTATTGTATATATAAAAAATTTCATTGGTAAGACTGTATTTTTTATAGTTAATGGTTAGTGTTTAGTATAGCTTATCAATGTATCAACCCCGGTATTCTTTACCGGGGTTTCTTCTTTTTAGAACTTTCTCTTTTGTCTTTTTAAAATCGATATCCTTACAATCAAGACCTTACCGTTTTTTATTTGTTAAAGAATGTTAAAATGAGGTGAAGCTGTAACATTCTACGGTAGATGACGTCTTAACTATATCATCAATCAATCGAATTCATCAATCAAAAAACGAACAACTCATGAAAAAGTTGACCCTACTTTTTGTGCTCCTTTCGTGCACATTATTCCCAACACATGCAAATACCACAGATCCTGAAAACGCCTTGGGCTCCATTTCAGGAAAGGTAATTGACAATACCCTGCAACAACCCGTTGCCTATGCCGCAGTAGTCATTAAATCTGAAGATGGAACCGAAACCATCACCGGTGGCATCACTTTGGATGACGGTACTTTCGACATTAAAAAACTACCTGACGGCAATTTCATTTTTGAAGTACAGTACATCGGGTACAAAACGTATTCCCAAAAATTGGTCATCAATAAGGACAAAAGAAATTGGAGTTTGGGTACCATCACCTTGATGGAAGAAACCCAAAACTTGGAAGGCGTTGAACTGGTGGGCGAAAAAACGACCATTGAACAACGGGTGGATAGAAAGGTTATCAATGTGGGCAAAGATTTGACCACTTCCGGAGCCTCAGCCTCGGACATTATGAACAACATTCCTTCTGTAAATGTGGATGCCCAAACCGGCGACATTACCTTGAGAGGTAATTCCAACGTTCGTGTGATGGTCGATGGTAAATTATCCAACGTGCCCGTTGCGCAGTTGTTGAAGCAGATTCCATCCACATCCATTAAATCCATCGAGTTGATAACTAACCCATCCGCCAAGTACAATCCGGAAGGAATGAGTGGTATCATCAACATTGTATTGCACAAAAATGCCAATATTGGGTTCAACGGAAATGTGAGCCTAGGCCTTACCAAAGGTATCGAGGCCAAATTCAATAGTTCCATCGATTTGAACTACCGCAATGGCAAATTCAATTTCTACGGAAATTATGGCAACAACATTGGCAAATGGGTAAATGATGGCAGCATTTTGAGGGTAGATGAAAACTCACGCCAAAACTTCGATTTCCTGAACAACAACAAGTCGCACTTGTACAAATTGGGGGTTGATTTTTACCTGAACGAGAAGAACACCATCTCCTTCTTCACCAATCAGAATATTTATGACGGCAAAGGTTTTGGTACTGTTGCCATTGACTATATGGAATCCCCGTCGAACAACCTGACCCAATATTTTGATGATTTGTCCGACAACACCAGCGAGCAATACAATTTTGACTACAAATTGGATTTTGGTAAGGAAGGCCACAACATAGAACTGGAAGTGGACCACAACCATTTTAATAGTGGTCAAGATGCCGATTTTAGATCTGTTGGCGCCACTGTCTATCCAAATTACAAGGATTTTGTGGACACCAAGCGTGACCAAACCACGGCCAACTTGGATTATGTGAACCCGTTGGACAGTATTTCCAAATTGGAATTGGGCCTACAGTCAAGGAATTTTGAATCAATCGTGGATTATTCATCAACCGGACAATCCTTCAACTCCCAAGGCAACTTGGTTCCCACACCATCCACCAAGTTCATCTATGCCATGGACATTTACTCTGCTTATGCCACTTTTGGCCAGACCTATAAAAAATGGTCCTATCAAATGGGCGTTCGTATTGAAGATGTGGAAGTAAAAGCGGACACCAATGCAGTGCGTGCCTTTACCGACAAATACACGGAGCTATACCCATCGGCATTTGTAACATATAGTCCAAATGAAAAGGATCAAGTACAATTGAGCTATAGCAGAAGGGTAGATCGTCCAGGGTTGGATCAAGTAAACCCCATTAGGGAATTTGCCACTCCTTTGATTTCCTCTTTCGGTAACCCGAACTTGGTACCACAGTTTACCAGTTCCTATGAGTTGAACTATACCAAAAGGCTTAAAAATGGTAGTATCACCTCCGGAGTTTTCTATCGTAGCATTACCGATGAGATCAACAGGGCGTTGTACGTGGATCGATTGGATTTGAACAAGACCATCCTAACCTATGACAATTTTGATAAAACATCGGCTTACGGGGTGGAAGTATCCGGAAACTACAAGCCTTTAAAATGGTGGAGTGTAAATGGTAGTTTTGATTTGTACTCCCAAACACAGAGAGGTTTTTCCGAAACATTGGATACCACCGACCCTGATGCCACGGAAGCTGATATTATTACAGAAGAGGTTGAAGTGGACAACACGGCTTGGAACATTAGGATGAACAATAGTTTCACGGTGACCAAAAAACTAACGCTTCAGGCATTTGGTTTTTACCGAGGAAGGAACAAGAGCATCCAATTTGATGCCAACCCCATGTACTTTGTAAACTTGGGGGCCCGTTATAGCTTTGATGATGGCAAAGGTACCATCAGCTTCAACTACAATGATATTTTCAACACCATGCGTTTTGCCTTTGAAGGGGATTATCCCTACGCTCAGGAAGGCGCCTTCAACTGGGAAAGCAACAACGTATATGTGGGACTTTCCTATCGCTTTGGAAGTGGCAAGAACAGGGCCAATCAGCGTAAGAGAAGGGACGACAACACCAAGCAAGGTGGCGGTGGCATCCTATAACAATAATTTGATGGTCCTAGTCAGAGTGTTGGTTGGTTAGTCTTTCAAGGACGTCAAATAAAAAACCCCGATCCAAAAGATCGGGGTTTTCATTTATAAATTTTTTGTTTAAATCTACCAGCGGATGATGGCACTTCCCCAGGTAAAGCCACTACCAAAAGCGGCCAAGACCACCAAATCCCCTTCTTTCACCTTGCCTTCTTCCCAAGCCTCGGTCAAGGCAATTGGAATGGAAGCAGCGGTGGTGTTCCCATATTTCATGATGTTGTTGAATACCTGGTCATCGGACAATCTGAACTTGCCCTGAATAAACTGGGAAATCCGCAAATTGGCCTGGTGCGGAATCAACATATCTATATCTTGTGGAGTAAGGTTGTTCTTTTGCAACCCTTCCATGATCACTTCGCTAAAACGGACCACTGCATTTTTAAACACGAACTGACCGTTCATATACGGAAAATAGGAAGTATCCTCAGGATCGGCATCTGCAATGATATCGGTCACCCATCTTTTGCCCATCCCTGGTGCAATTAAGGAAAGTTCCTCGGCATGCTGCCCTTCGGAATGCAAATGGGTTGAGAGGATTCCTTTGGAAAGATCTTCCTCCCTAGTTAGAACAGCCGCTCCAGCTCCATCACCAAAAATAACGGAAACCCCACGGCCCCGAGTGGTCATATCCAATCCATGCGAATGCAGTTCCGAACCGATGACCAGTACATTTTTGTACATCCCGCTTTTGATATATTGATCGGCCACTGAAATACCATACACAAACCCTGAACATTGATTTCGAATATCGAGGGCGCCAACCGTGCGTAACCCAAGATCCCGTTGCACCAAAACTCCGGGTCCAGGAAAATAATAATCCGGGCTAAGAGTGGCAAAGACGATAAAATCAATTTCATCTTTATCGACACCGGCACGTTCAATGGCTTTTTCAGCGGCTTTAACCCCCATGGAAGTGGTAGTGTCCTCCCCCTTTACCACATGGCGCCTTTCCTTGATTCCGGTACGCTCTTGAATCCATTCGTCATTCGTATCCATCAGTTTGGATAAATCGTCATTGGTCACCACACGCTCAGGCACGTAAAATCCTAATCCTGAAATTCTTGAGTTATACATTGCGAAGTGCTTAAATAGAAATTTTTGAAAAAAGTATAGGCTAAATAATGGAAAAGTAAAAAATATATCCAAAGAACTGGATATATATTAACAAAATTAGACCATGTACTTTTTAAAATGGTTCACTTTCACCTTGGCCCCAAGGTCGTGCAGTAGATTATAAAGTCCGAAAAAAGTACGGTTCATGTATAGAAAATGTTTGGAGCCACGGTTTCCGTTCATTTTACGGATCTGCTCATCTTTGGAATAGCGTTCGCTCAACTCGGCAATCTTAGACCAGAAGCCCGCATCCCCAAAATCGAAATCTTCCTTGTTGAAGGGTGAGGTGAAAATACTGAGCATTTCCTTGAACAATGCCTTAAAAAATTCCAGTTCCTGCCCACTATCCGTTGGGGTCAAAATTTCCAATTGATAGAGCTTTTCCATGAAAACTGCATCATTGTTGAGATTGTCAAGATTGGCCAACTCAAAATAGGGAATGTAAAATTCATCGGGAATGGCCTTGATACAGCCAAAATCTATTGCAATCAGATTGCCATTTTCACTTACCAAGAAATTTCCTGGGTGCGGATCGGCATGTACCTTTCTTAAATGATGGATCTGGAACATGTAAAAATCCCAAAGTGCCTGACCTAATTGATTGCCGAGGTCGGTATCAAAATCGGTTTTGGTGAACTCACCCAAATGCAATCCGGTCATCCAATCCATGGTCAGGATCCGTTCACTTGAAAGTTCAGGGTAGTATTTTGGGAATTCCGTTCCAGGAATAACGGAACACGCTTCGGTAATTTCTTTGCTTTGTTCCAGTTCCAGAATATAGTTGGTCTCTTCGATCAACTTGTGCTCCACTTCCTTGAAATATTTCTCGGAATCTTTCCCTTTTAAATTGAACATTTTAATGGCCACGGGTTTCACCAAGGCCAAATCGCTACTAATGCTTTCTGCCACTCCCGGGTATTGGATCTTAACAGCCAAATCCTTGCCATTTTTACAGGCGCGATGTACTTGACCAATGCTGGCGGCGTTGACGGAATCCTTTTCAAAATGATCAAAAATGTCCTCGGGGTATTGACCTAGATATTTTTTAAAGGTTTTGCGGACCAAAGGAGCGGACAATGGCGGCACCGAAAATTGGGAAAGGGAAAATTTTTCCACATAGGCCCTGGGAAGCAGGTTTTTTTCCATGCTCAGCATTTGGGCCACTTTGAGAGCGCTACCTTTCAAACTTTTCAGTCCATCGTAAATATCCTCGGCATTATTTTCATCCAGTTCTTCCTTGGGTGTATCCGGATTTACCAGTTTTTTGCCATAATACTTCACATAATTCCCTCCGATCTTTACCCCGGTCTTTACCAATTTACCAGCGCGTTCCATTTTTCCGGTGGGTATTTTGTCCAATGTCTTCATAGGGTACTACACAAACTTTTCTTTGTACAGAAATTTTCCAAAGTCGATGATCTTTTCCAAAGGGGTATTCTCAAAAATCTGAAAGATAGTGGTCACGGATTTCTCAATCGCGATATCCGTTTTTTCAAACCCTGGGGAACTGTCATCCATCCAAAATTTCAACAGGAACAAAAACTGGAGCCATGCGCCTTCAGAAAAAAGTGGCTCATTGTATTTAAGGATTTTAAGGTTCTTTTCCTCATTTCGGTTTTTGATCAATTCCGTTGCAAACTCTTTAAATGATTTTCGCAGTCCCTTCAGTTGGGCCAATCCTTCAAAAGCATTCCGATGTTCCTTGAGAGCGAACAGCACATAGCTTCGGTTCAAGGTCAGGTTTTCAAAAAAAGTAAAGAAAAAGGTCAACATTTTGTCTTCGTTGGACATCGTTCCGTATTCCTTGTTCTTGTTCAACAAAGTCATGGTATGGTCAAAAAACTTGTGCCAAATCCTTTGTTGTATAGACTCGAAGGAGCCAAAAAATCCATAAAAAGTGTCCTCCCCGATTTTGTGAGCCTTGCAAAACTTATAAACCGATTCGGGAACCTTACCATTTTCAAGAACGGAATCCATATACCATTCAATAATCTTTTCCTCTGTAATGTTGGTTTTTACTGTTGTTGCCATAATCCTTTGTTTTAGGGTGAAACAATTATTGGTCAACCTGTGGTGAACGAATAAAGAAAATGCACTTCCGAGCGAAAGTGCATTTTCCACAACCTAACCAATAAATAAACAAACTTGTTATAGTGCAGAACTTCTTCACAGCAATTTTTTCCTATAACATTCTAAAGATACGATATTTTGTTTAATTTTTACAAAAAAAGAATAAACAAAATTTTGTTAAAGTTGTCGGAGGGTAAAAAATGGCGCATTCCAATGTCAGTTTGTCATATTTGGCATTCTGGTATTTTTTTTGTCGAATAGGGTATAGATAAATGATAAAAACAAAACGATGGCAACAGGTAAAATCAATGTTTCAGTAGAGAACATTTTTCCCTTGATCAAAAAATTTCTGTACAGCGACCATGAAATTTTCTTGAGGGAGCTTATTTCCAACGCTACGGATGCTACCTTAAAACTTAAACACCTTACATCCATTGGGGAAGCCAAGGTTGAATATGGCAACCCGATCATTGAGGTGAAAGTGGACAAGGAGAACAAACGCATCCATATTATAGACCAAGGAATCGGGATGACCGAGGAAGAGGTCAAAAAATATATCAACGAGGTAGCCTTTTCAGGTGCCGAAGAATTTTTGGACAAATACAAGGATGCTGGCAAGGAAGCTGGTATCATCGGTCACTTTGGACTTGGCTTTTACTCCGCCTTTATGGTGGCCGAAAAGGTAGAGATCATTTCCAAGAGTTATCAAGATGCCCCTGCGGTACACTGGACCTGTGATGGCTCCCCGGAATTTACGATTACCGAATCGGACAAGGCGGAAAGGGGAACGGAAATCATCTTGCATGTAGCTCAAGATTCCACCGAATTTTTGGATGATTCCAAAATCCGTGGTCTTTTGGTGAAATACAACAAGTTCATGCCCATTCCGATCAAATTTGGAACCAAAACCGAAACCTTGCCCAAACCGGAAGGCGCCAAAGAAGATGAACCCGCTCCGACCCAAGAGGTGGACAACATCATTAACAACCCGAATCCGGCGTGGACCAAGCAGCCTGCCGATTTAAAGGATGAGGATTACAAGCAGTTTTACAGGGAATTGTACCCAATGCAGTTTGAGGAGCCCTTGTTCCACATCCATTTAAATGTTGATTATCCCTTCAACCTGACCGGAATTTTATATTTCCCCAAGTTGACGAACGACCTCAACATTCAAAAAGATCGCATTCAACTTTATCAAAACCAAGTTTTTGTAACGGACAATGTGGAAGGCATCGTACCGGAGTTTTTGACCATGCTTCGCGGGGTCATCGATTCACCGGACATTCCATTGAACGTTTCGCGTTCTTACCTTCAGGCCGATGGTGCCGTGAAGAAGATTTCATCCTACATCACCAGAAAAGTAGCCGACAAGTTGAGCTCCCTTTTCAAGAACAACCGAGAGGATTTTGAAAAGAAATGGAACGATATCAAGGTGGTTATTGAATACGGCATGCTTTCTGAAGAAAAATTCTTTGAAAAAGCAGAAAGTTTTGCCCTGTACCCCACTGTGGACGGCAAGTATTACACCTTTGAAGAGCTGGAAGCCAAACTGAAGGACAACCAGACCGATAAGGACGATAAATTGGTGGTGCTTTACGCTTCCGACACCGAGGCGCAACACAGCTATATTGATGCCGCCAAGGCCAAAGGTTATGAGGTATTGTTGATGGATTCCCCAATAGTGCCGCACTTGCTTCAAAAGTTGGAGACAACAAAGGAAAAACTGTCCTTTGTACGTGTGGATGCAGACCATATCGATAACCTCATCAAAAAGAAGGATACAGCCATTTCCAAACTTTCGGAAGAGGAAAAAGAGCAGTTGAAAACCGAATTGGAGGAAGTTATTTCCAGCAAGGGTTACACCATTCAATTGGAAGCCATGGATAGTCAGGCCTCCCCGTTCATCATCACCGAACCGGAGTTTATGCGCCGTATGAAAGAAATGCAACGCACCGGTGGTGGTATGTTCGGAATGGGCAATATGCCCGATATGTACAACTTGATCGTAAACACCAACCACGAACTGGTGGGTGAGATATTAAACACCAAGACTGCCAAAAAAAGGGAACGATTGATCAATCAATCCTTGGATCTGGCGCGCCTTTCCAAAGGTTTGTTGAAGGGTGAAGAACTCACCAAGTTCATCGCTCGCAGTTATGAGATGATCAAATAAGGATCTTACCAGGAATAGAATTTACAAAACCGCTCAAAATGAGCGGTTTTTCTTTTTAATGTTTATCTTGTTGCATCAATCAACCAGACCGTGGGCAACAACGATTATAACAGTCCGTCCTTTAAAAAATTACTGGATTCCCTGCAACAGCAAAGCTGGGAGTTAGAGCTCATCATTTCGGGTTTCGCCATTTTTGGATTGTTTACCGCATACGAGCCATTGCGGTTGGAAATGTTGAATGCCGAAAACGAGCAACACGTTTACCGTTTTGTAGCCTATTTCATCCTCCATATCGCTTCCTCCATCCTATTGTTCAACCTGCTGTTGCATGTCATATTAAGAGGCTTGTGGATCGGGGCATTGGGCCTTCGGTATGTATCGGGAGACATTGAGTTTGACGAACTCAACTATGCCCAACGGTTTACCAATTATCTGAAGAAAAAGATCATTTCCTTTGATCGTTATATTGCCAATCTGGAGAATTATTGCAGCATTCTCTTTGCTGTTTCTTTTCTGTTGATTTTCTACGTTTTGGCCATGACCACCATAATCATTTCCATAGTGCTGGTGGCCAGTTTTGTCATTGAAGGGGATTGGTTGCCCAGTAAATTGGGCAAAATATTAGGGGCCGGAATGATGATTTTCATCGTTACGGGAATGTTCCTGACCTTTGTTGATTTTTTGACCCAAGGCCTTCTCAAAAAGAACAAATGGGTGGCCAAATTTTACTTTCCGATTTATTGGGTGTTCAGTTTTTTGACCCTTTCTTTTCTCTATAGACCTTTGGTCTATAACTTTTTGGACAACAAGTTTGGAAAACGGTTGATCTTGTTGCTTGCTCCCATTTACATCATCATCTTGATCATCACTAGTTTGGAATACAGGCATTCCAATTATTTGGAAAAGGACCTGAATTCTTCCAGTGTTTTTGCGAACAAAAAGAATTATTTGGATATGTTGGTGGAGGATGGGGATTTTCCCGGTGATGTGGTCATCCCTTCCAAAGTGATCACCACTTCTTATTTAAATGTCTTCATCCCTTTTTCGGAACACATGGAAGAGCGAATTTTCATTTACAATGATTCGTTAAAACCCAAAAAAGACCGTCGCGGGCTTACATCTGGCATCAAGATAAATACGAATTGGAGTGATGAAATCACAAGTCTAAGTCAGAAAGACAGTATTCGAAGGGTATACCTCAACACTTTTAACGACATCTATTCTTTCCAAATCGATACCTTGAAAATTGATGAGGATTTTATTTTGACAACAGGCATGAACAACCTTCTAGGATTTGAGACCTTTCTTAAAATCTCTGATCTGGATGAAGGCAAACATCTCCTTCGATTAAAAAGAAAACGCAAGGAAAAGGATACTGTGGTAACCGTTACCGAAGCAGCAATCCCTTTTTGGAAATTTAAAAATTAAGGATATGGGGCCATGGCATTTGTACCTTATGGGCATCCTTTATATAGTAGCCGGCATTATGCATTTTGTGCGACCAAAAATGTACCAACGCATCATTCCGGACTATCTACCTAATGCCAAATTCCTAGTTATTCTAAGTGGAATTGCAGAAATTGAATTAGGAATAGGGCTTTTCATAGAAGCCGTTAGAACTTGGGCCGCCCTGGGAATCATCTGCATGTTGATTGCATTCCTTCCCGTTCATTTTTATATGTTAACCAACAAGAATGCTGCCATGGGGCTTCCTAAATGGGTGCTGATACTACGGATTCCGTTACAGTTTGGCCTTATGTATTGGGCCTACAGCTATGTTTCATTCTAACATGGCAGTACGATCCATGTGCTTTTTGAGCCAAGGTACCTGCACAAAAAACAGAAAACCAAATAGCAGTACTGCATAGACCAATACTTTGGAAGAGGTATAGTTTTCCAACCAACCCCAAAGTGGCTTAAAATTGGGCTCCCAGGTTAGCTTGTCGAACCAACTGGTTCCATCCCCCAAACCATATTGCGAAATCACATAGACCATCAATACCGAAAAAGCTACAAATAGCCCAACCAAAACAGGTCTGGACATAATGGGTTTATACTGAAAGGCTTCTTTTTGGGATTGTGCCTCGATCTGTTGCATTAGATTTTTGGTGAAATCTTCGGATGGGGATTCCAATGGGGCATCAGCCATAAGGCGATCCACAAATGCTTCCAATTTCTTTTCTTCGTGCTTATCCATTGCTTTCTAGTATTTCACGTTCCAAACTGGTTTCCATGATACTGGCCAGTTTTTTTCTGGCCCTGAACAACTTTACTTTTATCGTATTGGCGGAAAGTTTCAAAATCTTTTCCATTTCCAAAAGGTTCTTTTCTTCAAAATAGAACAATGTGATGATCCCTGCATCTTCTGCCGGCAATTTGGCCAAACTATGATGGATCAACTGCCTTTTTTCTTCCTGTACCATTTTGTCAAGGGCATCGTCCATATCGGCCAACCCCATTTTTCTCACCTGATCGATCTCCACATGATCTTGGGACCTTTTGTTCTTTTTTATCCGATCTAACGCGGTGTTGTACGCAATCCTATAGATCCAGGTAGATAATTTGGAATCTCCCTTAAAGGTAACCAAAGCTTTATAAATTTTTATAAAAGCATCCTGCGAAACCTCCTCGGCCTCTTCCCTATTGCCCAACAACCTTAATGATAAGGTAAATACCAAATCTTTATATCTTTCTACCAAATCGGTGAAGGCCCTGGTATTACCACGGCGTATTTCCTCGATCAGTTCTTTTTCCTTGTTGGTCAGCATTGCACATTGGACGACTAGTGTACCTTTTAGGTTACATGGAAAACAATTTTTATAAAATTATGTAACCTGGATCAAAAAAGCGTCGTCATAGGCTATGAACAAAAAAAATATAAATAATCATAAAAACGAATCATCATGGGATCTGAAGTAATCATTTTACCAGTAATTTTTGGGGTCATCTTTGCCATAGCATACCTCTATTTTTCAACACGTAACAAAGAAAGGTTGGCCTTGATCGAAAAAGGTGCCGATGCAAGCATCTTTGTAAAGGGACGCCGGGAAGGAGCTGCTCCTTTTTGGAAAATTGTAATCCTGAACATTGCGCTTTTACTAATCGGCGTGGGGATTGCCATTTTTGTGGGCTCCATTATGGTCTACAATCTTGGTATGGAAGAAGAAGTGGCCTACCCAGGGACCATCTTTACCTTGGCTGGTGTAGGACTGTTGGTCGGTTTTGCAATGACCAAACGCCTTGAAAAGGAAAATTAAAAAATGATAGAACTGTTATAAAGACCACCTCACATCGCGGTGGTTTTTTTTATCTTGGTGGTATGAAAGTCATCTCTACCAACTTAGGCCCTTCCACAGCAATTATGTGGAACAATGAAAAGACCACTACCGGTATTTTCAAATATCCAGTTACGGGACCCATTTATTTGGATACAGAATCCGTTCGTAATGACACCATTGCCAACAGGAAGGTTCACGGTGGGGAGTTCAAGGCATGCTACCTCTTTTCATCAGATCATTATCCCTATTGGCAACAAAAGTATCCGAATTTGCAGTGGGATTGGGGCATGTTCGGGGAAAACGTGACTGTGGAAGGTCTTGATGAATCCAAATTGAAAGTCGGCAGCATTTACAAATTGGGATCTGCGCTGGTGCAGGTCACACAGCCAAGGGAACCCTGTTTTAAATTGGGCATCCGGTTCGGCAACCAGAAAATTCTTAAAGAATTTATTGATCATGGATTTCCTGGCACCTATGTACGTGTTTTGGAGAAAGGCGAAGTCAATGTGGGAGACCATATGGAACTGGTAAAGGAATCCACCAACCCGTTGACCATACAACAGTTTTACCACTTATTGTTCAACAAGGAAAAAGACAAAGAATTGTTGCAATGGGCCATCAACAATGAGGCGTTACCACCCGGTAAAAGGGAAGGTCTAAAAAAATGGGCATAAAAAAGGGGGCCTCCCGGCCCCCAATGCACATAAAAATTAACTAAACAAACTATCTTACTTCCATAGTTTCTTTGTAGGTTCCAAATTTGTCCACTACAACTACGGTATATTTATCTTGGTATGCTTTTTCAAAGTTGAAAGCTTTTTCAACTACGATATCCCCTTCGATAGCCTCATCGAAAACAAGTCTGTTTTGGGAATCATAAACTTTTAGAAGAACTTTACCTTGAGAGATGTTCAAAAGGTTCATCATGATTTTTTGACCTTTCTTTACAAATACTGGATCAAGGTTTACTTTCACCAAGTTCTTTTCAACTTCGTATTTGGCAGCTGTTTTTTTACCAAAATCAACTGCAGTTCCGTTAGCCAACCCAATTGCACTTACTAGAAGGGCTGCTGCTACTGTTAGGTTTTTTACTACTGATTTCATAACATTTCGCTTTTTTAAGATTACAAGACAAATGTATGGCGCAATTCAGGATAGGAATACCACCATCTTTTCCAGTTTATGTGCAATTTTACCATAGTAGACATGTTAATTGGATGTTAATGTTAATTTAACACACATTTGTGGTAATTTTGCAGATAAGTGCATAAAGGACACCGTCCTAACTTTACAATACCAAATAAAAAATTGGAACTTATGATTCAAAAACCTGCATTTGAAGCCATAGCCCCAAGTTTTGGTCACTCGTTTACCTTTCAAAAGTTCAACGAGAACAATGAGAACAAGAACAATGGCTGGCATTACCATCCGGAACTGGAACTGGTATATGTGAATGGGGGCTCGGGGAAAAGACAGATAGGCAGTCATGTATCCTATTATAGGAACGGGGATTTGATCCTAATCGGATCCAACCTTCCCCACTGTGGATTTACGGATAAGCTCACTGGGAACAAAAGTGAGACCCTTATACAGATGAAAGCGGATTTCTTGGGAAGTGATTTTTTCAATATCCCGGAAATGAAGAACATCCAGAAACTATTTGAGGTTGCCAAAGGCGGGATCGCCTTTTATGGAAGAACAAAATTGAAGGTGGGTGAGAAAATGGAAATCCTGGAATACCAGACCGATTTTCAAAGATTACTTTCCATCCTTAATATATTGAACCAATTGGCCACCTCGGATGAGATGAACGTGCTGAACGCCGAAGGTTTCTCGTTGGAGACCGAAGTGAAGGACAACGACAGGATCAATATTGTGTTCAACCACGTTAAAGCCAACTTCAAGGAAGATATCAGTCTTGAGGAAATATCGGATATGGTAAGCATGACGGTACCTTCATTCTGTAGGTACTTTAAAAAGATCACCAACAAAACCTTTACGCAGTTCGTAAATGAATATCGGTTGGTGCATGCCTCCAAACTATTGGCCGAACAGCCCATCAGCATCACCCAGGTGTGTTATGACAGTGGCTTCAACAATTTCTCGCATTTCAACAAATCGTTCAAGGCATTTACAGGGCAAAACCCTTCGGAATACCGAAATCAGTTGAAAACGGTGCTGCAATAAAAAAGCTTACTCGAACAGGTCGTTCAAGACCTTTGCCAATCTAAGACCTCCTTTTTGAAGTTGTTCGAACAGGAGATCATTATAATTATAGGCATACTGATACCCTAGCTTTTCGCCTACCTTAACGGAGTCGTACAGTTCGCCACAAATCTGATGGGATTCATCAACCCAATCGTAAATAGTGCCTTCCTGCATTTTTTTCACCTCTTTCTTTGAGACCTTGTCCAATTCATGGGCCAATTCGGTATAGGTCATCCCATAGGATTCGATAAGGTTTTGGTCCCAAACCCGATGCAAGTTGCTGCCTTGGCCAAACCATTGCACTTGTATGTCGTTACCGCCTTTATCCTCTTCCCTGCTGGCATGCATCGGTTGGTGAAGGTCCCCAATCAAATGGACCAACATTTTTAAATGGAAAATGCGGTCCTCCCGAGAGTTGTTTTTATTCTTTATGATGGCCTTGCACTCCTCAATAGCAGTAATGATATCGCCATCCTTACTTTTTTCAGAATCTTTGTAACTTATCCCTAACGGATAGTTTACATAATGCCAAGGAGAATATTTGTTATAGGCCCGGTCCGCCTTAATATCGTCACCATAGGTAGAAACGAATGCCAAACTATGTCCTTCCAACAAATCGTTCAAGGCCCTTTTGGTCTTTCCTTTCAAATGGTTTTGGGCAATTTGTCCGGTAACCCTGTGCCCGGTTTTGCTCCAAATAGTGTTTCCGAACATGAACATGGGCAGCAATAGGAGCAATAAGACGGTTTTTTTCATTTTGGTTGAATATTGACGAATTAAGGTTGACACTTTGGAACATGCAAAGTTCAATTTTCTGAATCTTTTCGCAATGTACAATGCATCATCAATTTTTTGGGAATATTTTAACTATACCCTTACATTTGGAAAACCAACTAAACTAAACAAATGCCAAAGCTACTAATCATAATAGCTATTTTCCTTTTCCCATTTGCCCTAGTATCACAAACACCCGACAACAGCTTTACCGTTAGGCATATTGACGAATTCATCGAAGTTGACGGAATTTTGGATGAACCTGTATGGAACCTCGCAGAGAGTGCCGAAGATTTCCATCAGTACTTTCCTTCTGATACTACTTTGGCGGTACAACAAACCGATATAAAGATGTTGTACAACAATACTACATTGTACATAGGCATTAAGTTAATGACCCAAGGAAACGATTATGTTGTACCTTCCCTACAACGGGATTATCGCGCAGGAGGAAACGATAATATCAGCCTGCTTTTTGACACTTTCAACGATGGTACCAATGCTTTTCTGTTCGGGATGAATCCCTATGGTGTACGGAGGGAGGCATTGATTTCTAACGGAGGTGCAGGGCCAAGTAATTTTACCACTTCATGGGACGTAAAATGGAAGGGAGAGACCAAATTGTACGATGGCTACTATATCTGTGAGATTGCCATTCCCTTGACCTCCTTTAAGTTTAAACAAGGGGAGACCAAGTGGCGGTTCAACAGTTACCGGTTCGATATGCAGACCAACGAGACCAGTACCTGGACAAAAATTCCGCAGAACCAGTTGATCTATAGTCTGGCCTTTATGGGGGATATGGTCTTTGAAAAACCACTGGGTAAATCCAGGACCCCCATGGCGCTCATTCCTTATGTAAACGGTATTGTGGGCAAGGATTATGAATATGATGAACAGTTGAACAAACTCGACTTTGGAGGCGATGCAAAAGTATCCATAGGCAACGGGATGAACCTAGATATTACCATAAACCCCGATTTCTCGAACGTTGAGGTGGACAATTTGGTCACCAACCTTACCCGATTTGAGGTTTCACTGCCCGAAAAGAGACAATTTTTTATTGACAACAGTGATCTTTTTGGCTCCTTCGGAAGTGAGGAGGATTCCAATCCTTTTTTTTCAAGAAGGATAGGCATTGCCCAAAATCTGGAGGATGAAACCATTGAGAATGGAATATTGGGTGGTATAAGGTTAAGTGGAAAACTTACGGAAGATTGGCGTTTGGGCCTTTTGAACATCCAGACAGAAAAAGATGAGGCGAACCACATCCCCAGTAACAACAACACCGTTTTTGCGCTACAGAAAAAAATGTTCTCCCGATCCAACCTTAGTTTCATTTTTGTAAATCGCCAAACTTTTGATGACTACGATTTTCTAGAAGAAGTGGACCGATATAATAGGGTATTGGGCATTGATTATAACTTGGCTTCTGCCAACAATACTTGGACAGGTAAATTTTACTATCACAAATCCTTTGCACATGAAATGGGCAACAGGGATGCATCAGGTGGGGTTAATCTCCAATACAACAGTCGATACCTGAACTTTGGGCTTCGGGGAAATTTTGTGGGCAATGATTTTAGATCGGATTTGGGCTATATTCCAAGGGAGGATATCGTGGTGGCAAAGCCCTATGTTGAAATCAACTTTTGGCCTAGAAAGGGGAATCTGAACACCCATGGCTTCTTATTTAGACCTTCCATGATTTGGCGCCCCACATTGGATTATAAGAATACCGATTACTTTTTTTACACCGGGTGGCAAGCCAAGTTCAAGAGCCAAGAGGAGCTTGCCGTTCGACTCTTTAACAGATATACCTATTTGACCGATGGGTTTGATCCTACTGGTAGTGAAGACGGGGTGGAACTACCCGCTGATATTGGATACCGCTATACCAGCTACGAGATCGAATTCCAGAGTGACCGTCGCAAGGTACTCTCCTACTCTTTGGAACCAGGCTATGGGGATTTTTTCAATGGAACTCGATTTGTTATGGAAGGTGATCTGAGTTTACGCCTTCAACCGACCGTTTTTATTTCTTTGGGATTGAACTACAACAGTATTAAACTACCAGAACCCTATGAAAGTGAAGACCTTTGGTTGGTGAGCCCTAAAATAAATATCACTTTCAACAAATCGGTGTTTTGGTCAACCCTCATCCAATACAGCAACCAAATGGACAATCTAGGTTTCAACTCTAGACTACAATGGCGCTTTGCCCCGCTTTCAGATCTTTTTCTGGTGTACAACGACAATTATTTTGTCAATTCCTTTATGCCACGGAACCGGTCCATCAATTTAAAGTTTACGTATTGGTTGAACATTTAATGTTATTTGCATCTAAATCAATTCATAAAAAACAGCCACAAGTTTTTGTGGCTGTTTCATTTTCAGAAGCTTATTGCTTCTTAAGTCATTGTTCTAGGTTGATAACTATTATTTCGGTCCGCTCTAAATTACAGCGGTTTACGACCAGAAATGATATTATACAAAATTGCGATAATTGCGATTACCAATAATACATGGATCAAGCTACTGGTGGCCATTCCGGCAACAATTCCAAAAAAGCCCAATACCCAAATAATGATACATATTACGGCAACCAACCAAAGTAAACTTCTCATGATTTCTAGGTTTTAGTGTTTTATAAGGATAAAATTAGGGCAGCATTTTCCGGAACCTTAGCGCAATTCATGCAATTGTTGACTCAAAACCGATTTCAACATCTTTTTCGAACAAAGGTCATTCTAATGGACTGAATGTATGTATCTTGGTGTTACAACCATTGACTGCATGAATTTTACTATCATAATTGCTATTCTGGTGATTTTAGGGTATATCCTTCCGAAGTTGGTGAAATTTGGGAAACCCGCACCTTCAAAACCGAAAGGGGAATGGCACTATAGAGTGAAGTTTGCCAAACTAAACAAAGAACTTTATGAAAAGGCGACTGAAGAGGAAAGGATGGAATTACTCTATTATTTCGTGCAAAAAATTAGACAGAGTGATGACTACGGAATAACTTCTTTACAGGAAATGCCGGAACCCCTCAAAACTTTTTACTTCATTGATTGTTTGGAAAAGGAAGTCAATAATGGCGGGTTTTTGCAATTTTTCACGAATTCAACAGGTCGATATACAGAAGGAACTATTGAAAGTTTAGACAAAATCGGAGCAAGTTTCAACAAAAGTTTGCTTTTAAGTGCAGTAAAGATCCTTGAAAAGCACAATGTTTCCCCTGAAAGCCTAGGAAATCTTTTAGACAATCATGAGTTACATGAAATTTTTCCGATTGGTGAATTATATCAGAATAAGGATCTAGTAAATGATATGCATGAACTTGATAAGCAATTTTACAAATCGGAAGAATACCTTTGGAAATTGAGTTTGACTTATTTTGAAGAGAACAGTCAAGATTTTTGGCCCAAATTGGAAGAAAAATATGGAAATTAAGCCACTGCCCAGTATTATGAAAAATAGTTTGCCATGACATTTTACCAAAGTGAGATCCAAAAGATCAAGAACAGTTGTTATGCCAATACCACACAGATTCAAAAGGTCGTAGCAACCCGCAAGTATATTGAGGAGCATTTTGACAAGCCGTTGAACCTGGATAGCCTTTCCAATGCTGGGTTTACGTCAAAATATCATCTGTTGCGACTTTTCAAGCGTTATTACGGACAAACACCCATGCAATACCTAATTGACAAACGCTTGGAAAAATCTAAAAAACACCTCAAAAATGGCATGTCCATTTCCGAGACCTGCTATCTGGTCGGGTTTGAAAGTCCAAGTTCGTTCAGTACGCTTTTCAAAAAAAAGTTGGGATCCAAACCAAGTACCTTCCAAAAAAAGCAATTTTCACAAAGTCGGTCTATCACTGATTTTTGATTTTTGGCCAACCAATCCTAAAATCAATTGAAATGAAAGTAAAAGTATTGAGTATACCGGTCCTTGATCAAACAAAAGCCCTTGCCTTCTATACCGAAATATTAGGTTTTGTAAAGAAAGTGGATGTGCCCTTAAGTGAGGACAGCAGGTGGCTAACGGTAGTAAGCAAGGAAGAGCAAGATGGACCCGAAATTTTACTGGAACCATCACCCAAACATTTTGAACCTGCAAAGACTTATCAAAAATCCCTTTTTGAAGCGGGAATCCCATACACTCAATTCAACGTTGAAAATGCGCAAGAGGAATACGATCGTCTTGCTGCGCTTGGTGTGACCTTCAGCATAAAACCTACAGAAATGGGTACGGTTAAGATTGCAGTTTTTGATGACACCTGCGGCAACAACATTCAAATTGTGGAGATGTTGTAAGACATCAAGATGGACTTCAAAAGGGCATGGTAACTTTTTCTCCCCCATGATTTTCCTATATTTGGGACCATAGCTTACAAATATGGACCAACTACCTTTTACCGACGATACCGTAATATTCGGACTGCTTTGCCTTTGTTTGGGCTTCGTTTTTTATACTTCATCCATTAAGACCGGATTCTGGGGAAAGTTTTACAATGTGGTGCCCACGGTGCTCATGTGCTACCTATTACCCGCCATTTTGGCCAGTGTGGGCATTGTGGACGAATCTTCCTCCAAGACCTATTCGGTAGCCAGTCAATACTTGCTGCCTGCAGCTTTGATCTTGATGACGCTAAGCGTTGACCTCAAGGCCATTTTGAACCTGGGATCCAAGGCCCTAATCATGTTTTTAACGGGAACTGTGGGTATCATCATCGGCGGTCCTATTGCCATATTGATCGTTTCCATCTTTTCGCCAGAAACCGTTGGCGGTGCAGGCTTTGATGCCGTTTGGCGCGGCTTGGCCACTATTGCCGGAAGTTGGATAGGTGGTGGTGCCAACCAAACAGCTATGCTGGAGGTCTTCAAATTCAACCAAGACAATTATGGAGGCATGGTCCTCATTGATATTGTTGTTGCCAATCTTTGGCTGGCAGTTATCCTTTTTGGAGTGGGCAAAAGCCAAAAAATTGATAAGTGGTTAAAGGCCGATACTTCCTCCATTGAGGAACTTAAACAGAAAGTATCTACCTATACCGCAAAAATTGCCCGGGTTACTACTCTACAAGATTTTATCATGATTCTGTTTTACGCATTCGTTGGGGTGGGCATCTCCCATTTTTTAGGGCATCACTTTGTGGTGTTTCTTCAGGATAATTTTGAAGTGATCCGGGATAAGGATAAAATTCTTTCCTCCCTTGGTTCCGAATTTTTATGGGTAGTGCTTTTTGCCACATTGATAGGCATCGGATTGTCTTTTACCAAAGCCAAAAACTACGAAGGGGCCGGGGCCAGTAAACTGGGTGGCCTGTTCATCTATATTTTAGTGGCCACCATCGGTATGAAGATGGATTTGGGCAAGGTCATGGAAAATCCAGGACTTATTGCCATCGGACTAATTTGGATCAGCATACATGCCCTATTAATGATTTTGGTTGCCAAGTTGATCAAGGCACCTTACTTTTTCCTTGCTGTGGGCAGCCAGGCCAACGTGGGTGGAGCGGCATCTGCCCCGGTTGTAGCGGCAGAATTCCATCCATCCCTTACCTCAGTGGGCATACTTTTGGCCGTTTTTGGGTATGTGGTGGGCACCGCAGGTGCCTATTTATGTGCTTTGTTGATGGAAGTGGCCTCCAAAGTTTAAAAAGTTCAGAAGTTTATTGATATTTGCCGAGCTAAAATTTAATGATGAAACGGATATTGTTCGTAATGCTTTTGGGATTGGTTGTTGTTTCTTGTGAGAAGAACACCGAAAATACCATGACCCTCACTGGAAATATTAAAGGCCTTAAAAAAGGGACCCTATACTTGCAACAGGCCAAGGATTCTACCTTAGTGGTGTTGGATTCCTTGGAAATCAATGGGGATGGCAGCTTTACATTTACCGAAGAGGTGGAAAATCCAGACATCTATTACTTATACCTCAACAAAAAGGACAATAACGACATTAATGACCGTATTACCATTTTTGGTGAACCTGGATTGATTACGGTTAAAACGTCATGGAACACTTTTGATACCAAAGCGGAAATCACCGGTTCCAAGTCACAGGAAAAAATGGAGGAATTCTACGATATGGCTTCCAAATTCAATATCAAAGAGTTAATGCTGGTACAACAGGCCGGTTTGCCCCAGTTTCAAAATGATTCCTTGGCTTTGGATTCACTTCAAAACCAAATTGATCAAAATACCATTAGGAAATACAGGTATGCCCTTAACTTTGGATTGCACAATGGCGATTCTTATGCCACTCCATACTTGATGTTGGCGGAGGCAAGCCAAGCCAATCCAAAATATTTGGATTCCATTTATAAAGGACTTAGTCCAGAAGTGGCGGAATCCAAATATGGGAAAATGTTGAAGGAGCTTTTGGACCAGAACTAGCCTGCCAAACTATTCAATTGGTCTACCAATTCGGTAGCTTTTTCTTCCAATTCGTTGCGGATACTCCTGAAGTGGGCCTTGCGGTCTTCCACATCTTTTTTGTTGACCTTGTCCATCAACTCATCAAAAATGTCGATGGCCTTGTCAATGATCA
This sequence comes from Allomuricauda sp. M10, assembly GCF_020782875.1. Classification (GTDB taxonomy): domain Bacteria; phylum Bacteroidota; class Bacteroidia; order Flavobacteriales; family Flavobacteriaceae; genus Flagellimonas. Next base: position 99,374 of record NZ_JAJGBN010000008.1, read on the forward strand.
CGGTTCCTTCTTCGGATTCCTTATTACCATCACCTGCTTCCCAAATGTAAACGGCCTCGATAATATCTCCGAGTACAAAATTGATATCTTTCTTTAAATCGCGAATACTTGCCATATCAGTGTTTTTATTAAAGGTACTAATTAAATGGTCACTTCTAAAAGTTTGGCGCCTTTGGTTTCAATTTCAACCTTGCCGCTCATGGCTGGCACCAATATCGTTTCTCCCCTTTTGATTGAGGCTCTACCCCAATCATTGGAAATGGTCGCACTTCCTCCAACGCACATATAGATCGTAAAAGAATCCCTATCGGAAACATCTTGCTTCATGGATTGGGAGAGTTCTATAAAATTGGTCTTGAAATATGGGCAATCCACCATTTCGTTCACCACATCGGTTTGAGCGGAATAGCTTACTTTGAAGTCATCTTTCTTTTTATAATCGATGGCATCTACGGCCAAACTGGTATGCAGCTCCCTTAAATTGCCATTTTTATCCCTTCTGTCAAAATCGTAGACCCTGTAAGTAACATCGGAAGTCTGCTGGATTTCGGCCAATAGTACACCGGCCCCAATGGCATGGATTTTTCCGGTATTGATGAAAAAGGTATCACCCTCTTCCACTTCTTCATAGTTCATCAAATCCAAAAGGGAACCTTCTTGCAGACTATACACATATTCTTCTTTTTCCACATCCTTATTGAATCCTACGATCAATTTGGCCCCGGGATCGGCATCCATAATGTACCACATTTCGGTCTTACCAAAAGAATTGTGTCTTTGTTTGGCCAGCTCATCATTCGGGTGCAATTGAATGGAAAGGTCCTGTTTGGCATCAATGAATTTTATGAGAATAGGAAACTCATCCCCAAAACGATCGGTAACGCTTTTACCCAAAAGTTCCTCACCATGGTTGGCGATAAGGTTATTCAAAGATGTTCCAGCCAACGGTCCGTTGGACACTTCGGAAATATCACCGGGCACCCCAGAGAGCTCCCAACTTTCGCCGGTAATATCACTTTCGATGGTTTTGCCAAGTACATCTTTTAATTTGGTACCGCCCCAAAGACGTTCCTTTAAGATCGGTTTAAATTTTAAGGGATATAATTCCATTATCCTGAATAGGTTACAAAATTTCGTGGGGTTTCATAGAGTACTACCTCCAATTGATTTTCTGGGTTGATGAGTGGTCTCAATTTATTCCAAATAACCACTGCAATATTTTCCGCTGTCGGGTTCAGATTCTTGAACTCGGGTACATCGGTATTCAAATTCTTGTGATCCAAAACTTCTATGACATGCTCTTCGATCATTTCCTTCAAAACCTTAAGATCCATCACAAATCCGGTTTCTTGATCAATTTCCCCAGTAACACTTACGATCAGGTCATAGTTGTGTCCATGAAAACGTGGGTTGTTGCATTTACCGAAAACCTCCTGGTTCTTGGCATCGTCCCAATCGGGTCTATGAAGCCTGTGCGCTGCATTGAAGATAGCCTTTCTACTAACCTTTACTTTCATGTTGTGGGAATGTTTTGCATGAGATGATCATAAAAACGTTCAAAGATAATCTTGAACCATGCGGTGTATTGATCTGGATTTTCTTCAATATCCTTTTTGATATCCTCCGGAAGCATCCATTTCCAATCCGCAACTTCATCTGGATTGATGTTCGGTTCTCCAAGGAAGGTACCCATCATCACATGATCAAATTCGTGTTCCGTAAGTCCGTTGTCAAAAGGTGCTTTGTAGATGAAGGAAAAGAGTTCCTTCAGTTCTGTGGAAAAGCCCATTTCCTCCATCAACCGGCGTTTACCGGCATCAACATTGCTTTCGCCGTCCCTCTGATGACTGCAACAGGTGTTGGTCCACAATAAAGGCGAATGGTATTTGTTCTTTGCTCTTTGCTGAAGCATGGTTTCGCCTTTGTCGTTCATCACAAAAACGGAAAATGCCCTGTGTAAAAGGGCTTTCTCGTGTGCTTTCATCTTGGGCATAAGACCAATGGGTTCATCGGACTCGTTCACCAATATCACATGTTCCTCTACCATGCTGCAAAAATATGACCTTTGAAGGACATAGACGGTAGCAGGTTCTTAAATCTTCCTAAAAGAAACGTGGGGATTTTAGGTTTCCGATATTTCTGATGAAATCGTATCGCAAAATGATTTCAAAAGAGCCATCGTTAAAGGTAGCAGCTCCCAATTCGGTGATTTCCCGATCGTAGGCCATACCTACCATAAACTGGTCGGACAACATAAACCCGATAAGTCCGCTGAAGGCAGCATCCCATCTGTAGGCCAATCCACCAATAAATTTTTCGTTGAACATGAAATTTGCCGATACATCCACTTGCAAAGGTGCACCTTGGACAGCCTTGGTTAACAAGGTGGGCTTGAATTTCAAGAACGGGTTCAAGTCCCAAACATACCCTGTGATCAAATACAAATTGATCTGCTCCTTGGCCGTAGAAACGGATGAAGAATCGAAGTGCGTGGTCTCCAAAATTCGGGGTGCCGACAATCCCACATAAAATTCATCTGTGTGGTAATAGACCCCTGCTCCAATGTTGGGTGAAAATTTATTTTGGATATCTTGTTGCGATTGTAACTGTGGATCTACCTCAAATTCATCCAATTCAGAATACCGGATGTCCAACATATGGGCACTTCCCTTTAAACCGAAGCTCAACCTGCCTTCAAAAGAAGTCTGGATGGTATAGGAAAAGTCCACATCAAAATAAGTTTCCGAAGTAGGTCCGATCTTATCATTTACAATGGAAAGACCCAATCCAACCCCACGGTACCCAACCGGTGCATGAATATTGAATGTTTGGGTTTCCGGTGCGCCATCCAAGCCTAACCATTGATTGCGGTACAAACCGGCAATGCTCAAATGTCCACGAGATCCTGCATAGGCCGGATTCACGCTTACCGTATTGTACATGTACTGGGTATATTGTGCATCTTGTTGCGCCTGAAGACTTCCCAGTCCCAGCACAAGAAACACAAGCAACCATTGGATATTTCGGTTCAAAATCATTTTCTCCACAGTAATCATTTTGCTTATCTGTTAATGTATATGTAGCCCGAAAGCTGTTTCATGTTTCCTCCCATATCCTCGTAATCCAGCACATAGAAGTACGTTCCTACGGGAAGTTTGTTGTCCTGGTCAACAGTGACCCTACCTTGCGAGGTACCGTCGAACACGTTGCCACTGGTGTTGTATGCTCTGGTTTGATAGACCATCACACCCCATCTGTTATATATTCTTACTGTGTTGTTTGGGTAATTTTCTATTCCGTTGATGGCCAATACATCGTGCACACCATCGCCGTTCGGAGTGATCACATTGATCACATCAATTTCATCTAAAGTTGTTTCACCAAGATCTGGATCCAAATAATTTGGCACTCCATCACCGTCGGTATCATCATTGGCGTAATTGCCATCTTGATCAAGGTCTTCATCAATGGTTTCAATACCATCGTCATCATCATCGGAGTCCCTAAAATCTGGAATACCATCAGAATCCGTATCCGGTAATAACAAGCTTGGCTCGTCCATTTCATCGTTCACATCGATATCGATGACCGTTTCGCCTTCATAACCATCGTCCAAACCGTCATTGTCCTTATCCGAACCAATGAAGGTCACTTCTGGAATACCATCGTGGTCATGATCATGTCCTTCAATAGCATCGGGAACATTATCATCATCACTATCCAAATCCACATAATCGGGCAAGCCATCATTATCGGAATCAACAGGAATCAGTCCAATATTGCCATCGAGTTCATAGGCATCATCAAGTCCATTCGCATTGGCATCCACCAAACTTGGAGGAATATAACCCAAGGCCAATTGTGCTTCCACGTTATCCGGAATTCCATCATTGTCACTGTCTATATCCAAATAATCTGGGAATCCGTCACCATCGGTATCAGTTGGGTCGGTTGCTGGATCATTATCGCCATCGGCGTTCAAATCCTCAAAACTATCCACAATTCCATCATTATCACTATCCAAATCCACTCCGGAAGCGTTGACGATTATCGTAATGGTCGCCGTATCACAATTTCCATTGGTATCACAAACGGTATAGTCAAAAGAATCGGTACCGTTGAAACCAGGATTTGGAACATAGGTAATATTGTCATCCGAAGGATTGTTCGGTGTGCCATTTTCATTCAGAATGATTGTGCCATTGGCAGGATTGGTCGCAGTAATGGTCCCTGATGTTGGGATGTCATTATCATTGACACGCCATGAAATGACCACATCCGTATCGATATCCGTAGAGACCGAATCATCATTGGTATCCACAATCGGCAACACATCAACGGTTACCGTAGCGGTGCTACAATCGCCAAAACTGTTGCAAATGGTATAGTCAAAGCTATCGCTTCCGTTAAAATCAGGATTTGGGATATAGGTCACTGCATCATCCGATGGATCATTAGCCGTACCGTTATCATCGATGGAAACTGCTCCATTGGATGGCTCTGTAATGGACAACGTTCCTGTTGTGGGCAGATCCGAATCATTATCAAAAATAGGAACCACAATACTTTCGTCTTCGTTAACAGCAATCAGGTCATCCACCAAATTTGCAGCCTGACTCATACAAACCACCGTAAACCTGGGTAATGCCGAACTGTTCCCTACTTTGGTTATGGTCGCCACATATCTTGTCACCGTTTGGGTACTCGTAACCGTGGGTCTGGCCTGATCTCCACTGACCGCTGGGCTCCAACTTACGGTTGCCCCTGAAGGAATGCTGGCAGAAATATCCAGAGTTACCTGATTGTTGGGAGCATTACAGTCTGTTAGAATGAAGTAACCTGTTGCATTGGAACCACAAAGGGTACCATCATAAGTGGCAAAGTAAATTCCCGGCTGGGTAGCTTCATAAAAAGAGTTGGTCCCTAAAACGGTAGCCAAATCCGAAGCTTCATACCATCTGTAATTGTTCTCATCGCCAGTGTTGGGCGCCTGGAGCAAAAACTGGGCAGTTGCCATGTTTGCTCCAGCAAAAAGAAGGAACAAACCAATGAGTAAAGACCTGTATGGGGTTGTTGAATTCAAATCGATGCGTCTTTAATCATTATTATTTTACAACGAATACCACATTGATCAAGGCATTGTAATCTGCCGGTTGTCCGATAATATCATAAGTCAGTACACCACTGGCGTTAATGCTCATGTTGGCAAAAACCGATGGGTCTGCATAGGTTACGTAATAGTATAGATCGGTTGCCGCATACGTTGGAAGTGCTGTTGGAGCACCTGTACTAGCCACTGCCGGAGTACCGTACTGCGCCACATATTGGGAATAAAGGTTAACAGTAAATCCGGTTCCATTGGATGATGCATCAATTGCAATCGAAGGTGGATAAAAAATACGTGCAGCTTTGGAAGTGATTGGCGCAATAGCCTGAATCACATCTTCCACAGTGGTTTCAGTAGCGCCATCGCCATCTACATCTACTGCAGAATCAGAATTTACTTCTGAGGCAGTTTGGTCATCTGTGTTATCCAAGTACCCGCTCAAATCCACGTTGCCGCCATCCTCAAGGGCCAGGGTGTTACCGCTCAAGCTCAAGGCCTGGTCGTCAGTTCCACTATTGTTGAAGGTTGAAAGGTCTACACTTCCGCCATCTTCCAAAGTCAAAGTATTTCCACTCAAGCTCAAGGCCTGATCATCTGTTCCGCTATTATTGAAAGTAGATAGGTCCACACTGTTGCCATCGGCGATGGAAAGGGTGTTTCCTGACAAGCTCAAGGTCTGGTCATCGGTATCGGTATCGATGGAACTGATGTCGATGGTGTTGCCACCTGTGATGCTCAAATCGCTACCGCTCAAGGATAAAGTCTGTGCATCGGTGTTATCCAAATATCCGCTCAAGTCAACGTTGCCGCCATCTTCCAAGGTTAAAGTATTGCCACTTAAGCTCAAGGCCTGGTCGTCTGTTCCGCTATTGTTGAAAGCCGAAAGGTCTACACTACCACCATCTTCCAAAGTCAGGGTGTTGCCGCTCAAACTCAATGCTTGGTCATCCGTATTATCCAAATATCCACTCAAGTCCACGTTGCCACCGTCCTCAAGGGTCAAGGTATTACCACTCAAGCTCAAGGCCTGGTCGTCAGTATTATCCAAATATCCGCTCAAGTCCACGTTGCCACCATCTTCCAATGTCAAGGTGTTGCCGCTCAAGCTAAGTGTCTGGTCATCCGTTCCGCTGTTGTTGAAAACGGATAGGTCCACACTGTTACCATCGGCGATGGATAGGGTGTTCCCTGAAAGGCTCAAAGTCTGGTCATCGGTATCGGTGTCGATGGAACTGATGTCGATGGTGTTTCCACCAGTGATGCTCAAATCCGTTCCACTCAAGGAAAGTGTTTGGGAATCTGTGTTCACACCTGAAATATCAATCGTGTTTCCTTCGGAAATTGTCAGATCCGAACCGGATATGCTCAAGGTCTGGTCATCGGTATCAGTATCAATAGAGCTGATGTCGATGGTGTTACCTCCAGCAATGCTCAAATCGCTACCGCTCAAGGAAAGGGTCTGTGCATCCGTATTATCCAAGTATCCGCTCAAGTCCACGTTGCCACCATCCTCAAGGGTCAAGGTGTTGCCGCTCAAGCTAAGTGCCTGGTCATCCGTTCCGCTGTTGTTGAATACGGATAGGTCCACACTGTTACCATCGGCGATGGAAAGGGTGTTTCCTGAAAGGGTCAATGTCTGGTCATCCGTGTCCGTGTCAATGCTACTAATGTCTATGGTATTGCCTCCTGTGATGCTCAGATCGTTTCCGCTCAAGGATAAAGTCTGTGCATCGGTGTTGTCCAAGTATCCGCTCAAGTCCACATTACCA
>NZ_JAJGBN010000009.1 GCF_020782875.1 Allomuricauda sp. M10
CCCTGCACTGGGGTCCAGGGCTATGACATCTGCAAGGTCCTGTGCCTCCGTTGCCGTGACCACATATGGCGTTCCTGCGGAACCGTCACCTGTCACAACGTTTATCCCTGCGCCTGTCACGATTGTTTCCGTTCCGTCCGCTGCGTTATTGGTTATCTGGGTGTCCACATAGTTCTTGGTCGCGGCGTCCGTTGCCACGGCGGGTTCGTCGACGTTGATCAATTTGTTAAGGCCCAAATCAACATCTGCAACTGCAGCATCAAATCCACTAAGTGAAATATTGCTTTTGTCCAGTTTGTCATTGGTCACATTACCGTTCAATATTTTATCGGTGGTAACGGCATCGTTGGCCAACTCTAAACTGGTTATCCCATTGTCTGCAACGTCTAATGTGTAAGGAATGTCAATTCCGTTTCCATCACGCCTAAGGGTCGAATCAAAAGGACCAATTACTTCGTTGCCTACAATACTGTCTTTTTCGGTAATCGTCAAAGCCGTTTCATTGGTCAAGGTCCATTGGCTACCATTCCATCTAAAAATTTCCCCAATGTTGTTTCCGTCCTCAAATTTGGCCGTAGATACAGATTTCGCGGCCAAAAGGCGACCTGTTACGGATGCGGCCTGTATCTTGGTGTCCGCGTTTATGGAAGAGTTCACAATGTTGGCCCCTGTAATTTGGTTTACCTCAAAATTGTAGTTCGTACTGCCATCAAGGTTGGTGGTAGGGGTAATCACCACAGTACTGTCCAACGCGTTGGGATTCAGCTGGCTCAGATAGTCTGCCCTGGTACTTACCGTAAACGTGTTGTCAAATTCTTCGCAGATGTTGATCCATTGGGATCCATCGTAATAATGGATGCAATCATGATCGGTGTTGTATACCAACGCTCCCCGTAAGGGTGAAATGGAATTCATTTCGGCATCGGAGACCCTGGTAATGACCAGTACACGGGAACTGCTCTCCAGTTCCAAAATCGATGCGGCATTCAGGTTTTGTGGGTTGTCGCCAATCTTTACCTGCCCAATAAGGGTATTGATCATGAGTAGGACAACGACCAAGGTTGCAATGTAAGTTCTCACAGTGTTTGTTATTTGAGGTTTCCAAACGGAAACAACAAATCTAAGGTTATGCTTCCATATTCATATGAATTTCCGTCAAAACACGAAATTCAAGGGTGAACGGGAAAATCCCTTTGGGTATATTTGTAGGTAGAATTAACAAAAGTTTAGAACCCCTTCGCTTTTATATATGGGCACCATGGACTTTCTTTAACGTGTGCTAAACACTTTATTATGAAAAAAATTATCTTGATCTTGTTCTCGTTGCTGGTATCGGGTTGGTCCCTTGCACAGGATGGCCGCCAACTGCTCAGGGGGAAGGTGTTGTACCGGAGCTCCAATGTGCCCAATGAGAACGTGATCAACTCCACCTCTGGCGAGGCCACCATTACCAATGATAATGGGGAATTTGCCATTGAGGTGAAGACAGGGGATAAGATTGTGTTCACGGCGGTAAACTACCAATTGGAAGTAGTGACCATTACTCCCGAAATCTTACAGAACAACCGCTTGGTGGTTGAGGTGAACGAGAAGATTCGTGAGTTGGACGAAGTGGTGGTAACGCCCGAAAACCAGGCCAAATTTTTGGAGGTGAAGAACGAGGATTTCAAGGAATTCGACTACGAAATCGACCGGAATACGGAGGTGGTGAACGTTGCTGAATCCAGAACGGTTCGTGGCATGCAGGACGGGCTCAATTTTGTGAATATTTTCAAGGCACTCTTCAAATCCCGACAAGGGGAAGGTGGCGAGGAAAGGGAACCCCTAAAAGTCAGCGAAGTCCTCCGCCATGTGTACGACGATGAGTTCTTTGTGGTGGATCTTAAATTGCCACAGGATAAAATCGATGCCTTTTTATTGTATTGCGACGATAAGATTCCATCACAGACCTTGCTCAAAAAAGAAAACGAATTTCAATTGATCGATTTTCTGGTGACCCAAAGCAAATCCTATTTGGAAACCCTCGAAGAATGAGAAACTTTTGGGCTTGCACGGCTTTTTTTATGGTGTTTTTGGTCAGCGCCCAAGATGGGGAGGGCAAAACATTATACGGAAAGGTGGTAAGTGATGATGAGGATGTGGTGGGCGTTGTGGTCCAAAACATCACTGCCGATAAGGCCGTAATCACCGATTTTGAAGGCAAATTCGCTATCGAGGTACAGGTTAATGATACCTTGGTGTTTTCTGCAGTTCAGTTTGTAAAAAAAGTATTGCCCGTGACCGAGGTGCTCTACCATGCCAGCTATATTGAAGTGCCGATGGTGGAATTCGTAAACCAACTTAAGGAAGTAGTGGTAAGTCCGTACAACCTTTCCGGGGATTTGACCCAGGATCTTGGTAAATTAAGTTTGCAAAAAGACGTAAGTGCCGAAGCTTTGAAATTGCCCAATGCACACCAACGGATTCCCACCCAAAGTGAGCGGATGCTGGATCAGGCTACCATTGGAAAATTCAATATGGGTATGATCTTGAGCCCGCCCTTGGATCCTTTGATCAATGCCATTACGGGTCGCACCAAAATGTTGAAAAACCGAGTCAAGGTGGACAATACCTACGCCAGGACCCAACGTGTCCAGGATTTTTATGTGGATTCCCTTTTTGTGGCCACATTAAAGATTCCCATGGAAAAAATTGATGATTTTATGTATTTCTGCGAGGTGGATGAGGCCTTTCAGTCCACAGTGGACACCCATGACAAACTTAGGATCTGGGATTTTATGCTGGAAAAGAGCAGGGCCTACCGGAAAAACAACAACCTGGACTAAGGTTTTTGGCAAGCAAATTGCTGAAAACAGAGTAAATCTGTAACATTGCCTATCCCAATGGAGTCAAAATACAATATGATGAGAATGAAAAAATCAAGAATAATGCTATTGCCATTGGCAATACTGCTTTTTCTGTCCTTCACCTCTGTACACAAATTCTATGTTAGCGTTACCAATGTGGTCTATTCCGAAGAAGATAAGGCCATGCAGATCACGAGCCGAATCTTTATAGATGACCTTGATGCCCTGATGGAGGAACGTTATGGTATCAAATCGCAATTGGCAACCCCAAATGAATCCAAGTTGGCAGACGAGTATCTGGAGAAATATTTTAGGGCCAAGTTTCTGGTAGAGATCAACGGAAAACCCATAAAATATAACTTTTTGGGCAAGCGGTACGATAAGGATGTGGCCATTTGTTACTTGGAAATCCCTAATCTGAACCTAAAGGATGTCAAATCCATTTCGGTACAGAACGAGATTTTGACCGACCTGTTCGATGAACAGCAAAACGTGGTGCACGTAAAATGGGCCGGACACAAGAAAAGTTTTGTACTCATCAAAGGGAATAATAAAGGAATGTTAAACTTATAACGTAACGTTAACAATTGGTTAAAATGCGTTATTTTTCACCGTTTTAAAATCAAATAGAAAATGAACAAAGTCAAGTATTGCATGGCTTCTGTGTTGTTCCTAATGGGAGCACTGGTAATGGCACAGGAAGAAGGCGACGTAAAAACCGAAAGGGAACCTGGACACTATAACCAAAGCAGGTTTAAACAAATGTACGAGGAGTTTGCCACTCCAAACACCTATCGCTCCGCTTCTGGGGCCCCAGGACCTGATTACTATCAACAACAGGCAGATTATGTGATCAATGTACAGTTGGATGATAAAAATGCCAAGATCAATGGTGAGGAAACCATCACCTATCATAATAATTCACCGGACGATCTAGAGTTCCTTTGGGTACAGTTGGACCAGAACGTCCGTGCCAAGGATTCCAAATCCCCTTTGCGTGACGGTAACGGCGTGAACATCGCCTACACGGCTGGCAATTTTGCGGAAACGTTCATCAGCGAACCTTTTGATGGGGGTTTCAATATTGAATGGGTGAAGGATGCCAGTGGAAAACCATTGACCTATACCATCAACCAGACCATGATGCGTGTGAACATTCCACAACCGTTGAAGAGCGGTGAGAAGTTGTCCTTCTCCGTAAAATGGTGGTACAACATTCCTGATCACACGGTGAACAGGGCCCGTTCCGGCTACGAATATTTTGAAAAGGATGGTAACCGTGCCTATGTGATCGCACAGTTCTTCCCAAGAATGGCTGTGTACAGCGATGTGGAAGGATGGCAGAACCATCAGTTCTGGGGAAGCGGTGAGTTTGCCCTTCCATTTGGAAATTATGATGTGAGCATTACCGTTCCTGCCGACCACGTGTTGGACGGAACCGGTGTTTTACAAAATAGGGAGGAAGTATTCTCCAAAGACATGATGAAGCGCTACAAGGAAGCGTTGAAATCTTATGACAAGCCAGTGATCATCGTGAACCAACAAGAGGCCGAAGCTGCTGAAAAAGGATTCGCGACCAATACCAAAACATGGAAGTTTAAGGCTACCAATGTTAGGGATTACGCTTTTGCCACTTCCCGTAAGTTCATTTGGGATATGCAGGCCGTTAAGATCGGTGGTAAAGATGTAATGGCCGTGTCCTTATATCCAAAAGAAGGAAACCCGCTTTGGGAGGATTTGTCTACCAAAGCCGTGGCTCAAACTTTGAAAACGTACTCAGAGCATACTTTTGATTACCCATACCATAAGGCCATTTCGGTTCACGCCAAAAACCAAGGTATGGAGTACCCCATGATCTGTTGGAACTACGGTCGTCCTAATGAGGATGGTACCATTTCCGATAGGGTTAAATACGGTATGATCAGTGTGATCATCCACGAGGTGGGCCACAACTTTTTCCCAATGATCGTAAACTCCGATGAGCGTCAATGGGGATGGATGGATGAAGGTCTTGATACCTTTATGCAGTATTTGGCCGAGCAGGATTTTGGAACCAACAATCCGGATGTAATCGCTCCGAACGACAAATATCCTTCAAGAAGGGGTAACCCAGCGGACATCGTTCCCTACATGGCCGGAGATCAAAAATACATTTCTCCCATCATGTCCAACCCAGAAAATGTATACCAATTGGGACCAAATGCCTATGCCAAGCCAGCAACGGCACTTAACATCCTAAGGGAAACCGTTATGGGCAAAGAGCTTTTTGACCATGCCTTCAAAACCTACGCACAACGTTGGATGTTCAAGCACCCAACCCCTGAGGATTTCTTCCGTACCATGGAAGATGCTTCGGCAGTGGATTTGGACTGGTTCTGGAGGGCTTGGTTCTACACTACCGATTATGTGGATATAGGCGTGAAAGGTGTTAAAAAATACTACGTGTCCAGCAAGCCTACCAAGGAAATGGAAAAATATATGGCAGATAGGAACCTAACCGAGGCCGATCTTCCTCCATTGGTTTATTTGGCAGAAGAGGAAAGCGAAGACTTTATGCCCGAGTTAAAAGGAAAATCCCCAACGGAGACTTCCAAAAACTTGAAGGAGTTTATGATGGACAACATGACCGAAGCCGAAAGGACTAAGGTGAAGGAGCCCAAATATTTCTACGAGATTACTTTTGATAAACCAGGAGGTGTTCCCATGCCATTGATCGTAGAATATACCTATGCCGATGGAACCAAGGAAAACATCACCTACCCACCAGAGATTTGGAGAAAGAACGATGATGAGGTAAAAAGAGTGATTTCTTCCCAAAAGGAATTGGTTGGAATCGTGGTAGATCCCAAATTGGAGACTGCAGATATCGATACGACCAACAACTCTTGGCCTAAAAAAGAAGAGAAATCAGACTTTGATAAGTTCAAGGAGAACATCAAAGGAAAATAATCAAAAAAAGACTGTTAAAGAGCCTCGTGATTTCACGGGGCTTTTTTTATTTTGCTAATAAGTTCTGATTATATTTGTTGTATGCATTTTCTATTCATTAGCGGAGCGGAAATTTTCTTCATCCTATTTATTGTGGTGATGGTGTTTGGGGCGGACAAGATACCTGGTATTGCCAAAGGTTTGGGCAAAGGTATGCGCCAGCTGAAGGATGCCACGGATGATATTAAGCGCGAAATCCAAAAAAGCGCGGATGTCGACACAGACTTTACCAAAGAGATCCGCAAGGAACTCAATGAGGTGAAGAAAAATGTGGACGAGGTTACCGGCTCCATCAAAAGGGACATTAAGTAATACATGTGGGAAGATTTGCTCAAATGGGACCGGGATACGTTTGTGTATCTCAACAGTTTGGGCATAGAACGGTATGATGGATTTTGGTCTACCGTTACCAATATAACCACTTGGATTCCTCTTTTCTTATTATTTCTGTACCTGTTGTTTCAAAAGTTTGACAGGAAGGAAGCCCTTTTCAAGTTTTTTACCATTATGGGGTTGGTGATCTTTATCACCATCATTACCCATTGGACCAAAATTTCCGTGGCACGACTACGTCCCAATAACACAGAAGAAATCAATACGATTATTCGAATATTGAAAAGCCCGACGGATTACAGTTTCTTTTCGGGCCATGCCTCCAGTTCGTTTTCCATTACCACCTTGGTGTTTTTATTTTTAAGGAAGCAGGTGAAATGGGCGTTCCTGTTTTTTCTTTGGCCGCTTTTGTTCTGTATGAGCCGCATTTATGTGGGGGTACATTTTCCCATCGACATTATAGTGGGGTCTGTAGTTGGGATTTTATCAGGAATGTTGTTCTATGGGCTGTACAACCGGTTTATAGCACCCGGCTTAAGGTCAGTCCGTCCCTGATGGGTAGAAGGACCGTCTCCACTCTGGGGTCGGTTTTCAATTTTTCATTATAGGCGAGTAATGCTTCCGTGGCCTTGTCCCCTTTTTGTAATGGCTCTACCACCTTTCCGGACCATAATACGTTGTCAGACAGAATGATGCTCCCAGGTCTGGTCTTGGTGATCGCGGCTTCAAAATAGGCGTCATAGTTCACTTTTTGCGCATCGATAAAAACCAGGTCAAAGGTCTTGTCCAAGTTGGGAATGATATCCAAGGCATCACCCGTATGTTGAAAAATCTGGTCTCCAAAATCACTTCTGTCAAAATATTTTCGCTGAAGCTGATACAGCTCCTCGTTCACTTCAATGGTGTGCAGTTCACCATTTTTCTGAAGACCTTCTGCCAAACAAAGGGCAGAATAGCCGGTGTAGGTACCTATTTCCAAAATATAGGCAGGGTTGATGATCTTGGAGAGCATGCTCAATACCCTTCCTTGAAAATGTCCTGTGATCATGCGTGGTTGCACCACCTTTAAATGGGTTTCACGGGTCAGTTCCGTAAGTAGCAGAGGTTCAGGTTCCGAGTGGTTGGCTATATAACTTTCCAATAAGGGTGATAGGAAATGCATGTACAAGTTTTCGCAAAAATATAGAAAAGAACTACATTGGAATAGTTAATCAACCAAGTGAACCATGTCCTCAACTGAAATACAAATACGCCGCGCTACCCTACAAGACTTACCTATTCTGTTGGATTTTGAACAAGGCATTGTTGAAGCCGAACGCCCTTTTGATGTGACCATAAGGCAGGGTAAAGTGAGTTATTACGATCTGGAAAAAATGGTTCAGGATCCCAAATCCTGTGTGGTCGTTGCCGAAGTCGATGGTAAAATTGTATCCTCTGGCTATGCCATTTCCAAGCCAGCTAGGCATTATTTGGACCACGAGTTCTATGCCTATTTGGGTTTTATGTACACAGATGGGGCCTATCGAGGTCGCGGCATCAATGCCATGGTTGTGGATGCCCTTAAAAAATGGTCACAGGAGCAAGGTTTCAAGGAAATACGGTTGACCGTTTACAATGACAATGTGGGCGCCATCAAAGCATATGAAAAAGTAGGTTTCAAAAAGCATATCATCGAAATGCGGCTGGAACAATAATTACCATCACAAATTGTATTTTTGAAGCAAACCTTAGCATATGACCTTTCAAAATACGCTTGAATTTGCACAACAATTGGATGCTGCCGATGCCTTGGCCAAATACCGAGATGAGTTTTATTTTCCGAAGGTAAACGGTAAGGATGTGATCTATTTTACGGGCAACTCCCTTGGATTACAGCCCAAGCGTACCCAAAGTTTTGTTGATGAGGTGATGAAGGATTGGAAGGAACTGGCTGTGGAGGGTCATTTTTATGCCGATAAACCTTGGTGGGACTATCATGAACGATTGGCTACCGGACTAGGCAAAGTGGTAGGGGCAAAGCCCAAGGAAATTTCTGTAATGAACACCTTAACGGTTAACCTTCATTTATTGATGGTTTCCTTTTATCGACCTACAGCAAAACGATTCAAGATTTTGTGTGAGGAAAAGGCATTTCCTTCCGATCAGTATATGTTGCAGAGCCAGGTTAGGTTTCATGGTTTTGATCCGAAGGATGCCATTGTTGAGGTAAAGAAACGAGATGGGGAACATGCTTGGCGTACAGAGGATATCATCCAAAAAATCAATGAGGTGGGCGATGAGCTCGCCCTGATATTGATGGGTGGTGTGAATTATTACAATGGCCAGGTTTTGGATATGGAAGCCATTACCAAAGCTGGTAAATCCGCTGGAGCTTTTGTGGGATGGGACTTGGCCCACGCCGTAGGAAATGTGGAACTGTCACTACACGATTGGGATGCCGATTTTGCGGCTTGGTGCAGTTACAAATACATGAACAGCGGACCAGGGAACGCCTCTGGAATCTTTGTGCATGAAAAACATTTGGGCAAGTCGGATATTCCCCGTTTTGAAGGTTGGTGGGGAACCAAAAAAGAGACCCGTTTTCTGATGAAACCGGAATTTGATCCAACAGAAAACGCCGATGCCTGGCAACTGAGCAATCCGTCCATACTTTCGTTGGCACCTTATTTGGCCTCTTTGGAACTTTTTGAAGAAGTGGGCATGGAAGCTCTCATCAAAAAACAGAAGCAAATCGTTGCCTATTTGGAGTTTGTGTTGCATGATATTGATAAACAGGTGGATAGCACTTTTGAAATCATCACTCCAAAGGATAGGGGGTGCCAATTATCCGTGCTGTTGCATGGTGAAGGTAGGTCACTGTTCGATTATTTGATGAAACAGGGCGTGATCACCGATTGGCGGGAACCCAATGTGATCCGATTGGCCCCGGCTCCCTTTTATTGTTCTTATGAGGACATGTACAGGTTTGGCCAGATTTTGAAAGCAGGAATCCTTCAAAAATAATCTATCACCAACCATTAGATAATCTTTCCACTCCAGTATCGCCTATGAAATCACTTCGACTTATTTTGTCCAATCCACGGTATTTTGCCCCGGCATGGGTGTTCACCAGCCTCAACATTTGGTTCGGAACATGGGCAATCTATATTCCGTTAGTAAAAGATAAACTTGGGATCAATAAGGCGGATTTGGGTATTGCCTTGTTCTGCTTGTCGTTGGGGGTGTTTACCATATTTCCGGTGGCTTCCAAGATTGTAAACCGATTAGGGGTGGGCAAAGCTACATGGACTGGGGTTTGTTGTAATTCGGTAGCGGCTTTGCTACCCTTGATGGCGCCGAATTATTATTCATTGATGGCAAGTCTATTTTTAATGGGGGCCTGTAATGGACTAACTGACATTGCCATGAATACTTTGGTCACCGAGATTGAAAAGGAGGACAAACAAAACTTTATGTCGGCTGCCCATGGGTTTTTCAGTTTGGGTGGAATTTTGGTCGGGTTCAGTAGCTTTCTGATTCCCATTATCGGCAATCCACCTTTGCATATGGCAATTGTGGTGGTGTTGGTGTTGATACTCAATTTAATGTTGAGAAAACATTATTATCACATTGTGGCCGCTCCTGTGGAAAAGGAACCCTTTAGTTTCAAGGTTTTCAAGCCTTTATTGTTGTTGGGAATCATTGGTTTTGTATCCATGGGGAGTGAAGGAGCCATCATTGATTGGAGCGGATTGTACTTAAAAGAAGTGGCTTTGGCCCCAGAAGTTCTGATTGGTTCTGGATTTTTGGCTTTTTCTACAACAATGACCTTGGGCCGGTTTTTAGGTGATGGCATCAGTGCAAAGATCGGATCCATCAAAATTGTGGCATTTGGTGCTTTGATCGCTATTTTGGGGTATGCCATGGTACTTTCGCAACATACCGTTTTGGCCATTGCCGGCTTTGCTTTTTGCGGACTAGGGTTTTCCGTAATGGTCCCTGAATTGTTCCGGATCGGAGGCAATGTGAAGGGGGTGGATTCTTCACAAGGGGTTGCCTTTATTGCGGGAACGGGATACTCAGGGTTTTTGTTGGGCCCCGTAATTTTGGGGTTTTTGGCAGAGCGCGCCTCGTTGATCTATAGTTTTGTGTTGCTGTTGAGTTGTGCTATTCTCGTTTTTGGGATTACCTTTTTCTTGAGGAGAAAGGGTAGATAAGAGTGGCGGAAGAGTCAAATTCTATCAATCTTTATCCATGTAAAATAGTGCTAACGCTATAAGGAATTGATCAATCCCATTTCTTCCAGAACTTTGGTCAATTGGTTTTCATCGATTGGTTTTATGATATAGTCGCTCACAACTTCGTAGTTTTTTGCTTTTTCTTGGTCTGAAGGGTTGATAGAGGAACTTACAACATAAACAACCACTTTTTCTCTGTTTTGATGAGGGATTTTAACGAAATCGTCGAGGAATCCCCAACCGTCCTTAATAGGCATATTAAGATCCAGAAAGATGATGGATGGCAATTTTTTTCCTTTGTCCATCAACCGTATTAGTGCGTCCAAGGCTTCCTGTCCATTGTGGAAAACCAAGACTTCATTGGAAAACTTAACTTTTTTCAACAATACTTTCATTCCAAATTGGTGAATGGGGTCATCATCTACGATGAATGCGATATCCGAAGAATTCATGATTGTTGGTTTTTAAGTAATGTGACTTCAAAAGTTGTTCCTACCCCGGGCTGGCTGCTCACAGTAATTCTTCCTCCCATGGATTCTATTTGGTTCTTGGTGATAAAAAGTCCAATACCACGGGCATCTTCATTGCCGTGGAATGTTTTGTACATTCCGAAAAGTTTTTCGCCAAATTTATCCAAATCAATGCCAAGACCGTTGTCAGATACGGAAAGAACAACGGTTTCATCTTTCTCCACGGCCTTGATGGATACCAATGAGGTTTTTTTATTCAAATCCTTGTATTTGATGGCATTGGTAACCAAATTCAGGATGATGCTTTCAAGGTATGCCATGACACCCCTAACTTGTATGTTTTCGGGCACATCGGTATCAATGATTACCTTGTTTTCCTCAATCAAGGCTTGAATATCTACCAAAACTTTATGGACCAAGGGACGTAGCTGAACAGATTTTAGCTTTTGGTCCGTTTCAAGTTTTACCTGCACCACTTCATTAAGATGGGAAATGGTATCGTTCAATCCTTGGGAGGCCTTGCCCAACATCACCAAGCTATCCTTCCGTATATCCTCATCCAAAGATTCATCTGTTAGAAACTCACTGATCATGGTCAAATTGGCCGCATGCGATCTTAGATTATGCGAAACAATGTGGGCAAAATTCATTAAACTGTTATTTTGGTTGGTGGTGAGTTCCAAAAGACCTTTTAACTTTTTCTCGGCCTTGATCCTGGAAGAGATATCGACAATTTGGGAAATGAAATGGGAAATTTCCCCATCTATGTTCCGCGCAGCGGTAACCGTTAGGATTACGTAGACCAATTGTTGGTCTTTGTTGAAATATCTTTTTTCAATTTGGTAGGTGCTCCTTTTTCCTTTAATAAGCTCGCTTAGAAGACGAAGGTCAATTTCAAGGTCTTCAGGATGTGTGATATCCTGAAAAGTTAGACTTAACAATTTATCCTTTGTATATCCGAGACTGTTGCACAGACTTGTGTTAACATCCATGAACTTGCCGTTCCGGGCCACCAAGGCCATTCCTATGGAAGAGTTTTCCAAGGTACCTTTTAACGACTCCTCGGTATTCAAAAGTTGAAGTTGTGCCTTTTTACGTTTGTCTATATCTTGAAAAGTGCCAACAATCCTTACGCATTTACCGTTCAACATTTCAGGTTCCCCAATGGCCCTGACCCAAAGGATGTTCCCTTTGGCAGTGACAATCTGCAATTCGGTGTCCCATTTATTGCCCAGCTCAATGCCTTCGTTTACCAACTGGGTAATGGTGTCCCTGCTGTATCCTTCTTTGTAAAAGGAAATACCGGTCTCCAGTTGGGGAACATATTCCCGGGGAACCTCATGGATTTCCTTCGTCATGTTAGACCAATAAATGGTATTCTTGATCAGGTCTATTTCCCAACCGCCAATTCTTGCCACTTGCTGCGATTTCTCCAAGAGATGTTCCTCACGTCTTTTATGCGTTACATCTTCCAAAATTATAAGGGCATTTGGGGCAATGTTCTGATCGTCGTTCAACAGACTTACCTTCCAATCATACCAAACGGCATTCCCATTTTCTTGTACAATTCTTTTGGAATCCGAGCGATGCTTGATGCCCTCTAGACAATAGTTGATGTCTAATTTTAGCTCTTCGGGCAGTTCTGGCATGGAATCAAAAAAGTTTTGACCGATAATGGACGCATCTAAACCAAACGTGTTCAACCATTGCTTTGAAAAATCCACAAAGGATTTTTCTTGGTCAATTACGGCAAAAGGAATAGAAGTGTGATGAAAGAGGGATTTTTCAGTATTCATTGGGGATGTTTGAATCTTAAAGTTAGGGCAACAAGATTAATCCTACAATAAATCATATAAATTCATCCATCAAATACAGGGTGTATGTAGGGTAAAATCCTTGTTTTGAGGGTGTTTAAAAGAATCAATTTTTATTGATTCAATCTGAAAATTTTTCCAAACTATCCTTTTCCTTGACAAACATTGGGCAATGAAGAAATATTGCCTATTCAAAACCTCATAGAAAGAATGGACAATGTTACTGAAAACAACAAGCTGATTTTTGTTTTACTCAACCTTCACACTCAAACCCGTAAAATAAAGATTTGCGTTGCTGTCCGGTCTGTTGCGCTTAGTGGCCAATTGTAACCCGCCCATGGTGGAGTAGTCTTCCCAAGTTGAGGACAAGGAAGGTTCCGGTTGGTTAGATTTTCGGTATGTCCATTCCCGGATAATATGGTCATCCTTAAAATAGAAATCGTAGGCATCTCCCGGGGTATATCCACCTTCGTTTTTGTACACAATGGTCAGTTTTTGCATGGTCTCGTTGCTAATCGGGGAGGTGGCTTCCGCTGCGTGTTCAAAAGTATAGCTGTCGGCGTCCCACATCAAATTAAAAGGGGCCAACAACCAATACCGGTCGTTTATGAACCCTGAATTGGTTTTGTAGGCCACACTATCCATGTTGGCCTTGTTGTAGGTAAGGGAATCCGCCCCGGATTTAAAGGTGATCTCGTTCAATTTGGGTTTCCAGTCCCAATGTCTCTCAAAATGCATGGAATCACGATCCACATTAAAGGTAAAGGTAATCTCCTCCACGTTTTTCCAATTTTGGTATCCATGGGCATCCGCAACCATTTCAGGTACGGTTTTTTCGGGTTCGGGCTGCTCTTCAGCTTGTTTGGGTTCTGTTTTGCAACTGGCCAAAACGAAAAGGGCACACATTCCAACGAGGTAATAGGTCTTCATATCTGGTTTTTAACCAAATATAACATGAAATTGACTTATTTTGCGCCCCATTTTGGAAAAGCCTCCAAATTAATTCGGCATATAAGTGACTTTTTTTAAAAAGCTGTTTCTAATCCTGATAAGTAACCCCGACCAAAAGTTTTTGGAAACAGAAGACCTTCATGCCCATCTGTCGGATGAGGAATTAGTGGAACAGATAGTAGCGAACAACGACCCCCTTTTGTTCGGGAAGTTGTATGATCGATATGCCAAAATGGTCTATAACAAGTGTTTTGGCTTTGCCAAATCCGAGGATGAGGCCGAGGATTTGACACAGGATGTATTTCTGCAACTGTTCATCAAACTGAGAACGTTCAAAGGGCGTTCCAAGTTTTCTACCTGGCTTTATTCTTTCACCTATAATTTTTGTGTGAACTATGTCAACCGGAACAAGCAGCTCAAAATGCGCGATCAATCTGTTCAGGTTGATGAAACCGATCAAAAGTTTACCGAAGAAGTACCTGATGAAAGTCTTTTTGAGATGAAGGCCGATAAGCTTAAAAAAGCATTGGAACTGATCTCTGCCGAAGACAAGTCCCTTTTATTGTTGAAATACCAGGATGGCGCAAGCATAAAAGAACTGGTTGAACTTTTGGAACTTGGGGACAGTGCAGTAAAAATGAGGCTGAAAAGAGCCAAAGAAAGACTAGTCGAAATCTATAACACCCTACCATAGATGGCAAACCAACACAAAAACCCGTTCAAAGAATTGGAGGCCTCCCTTCTGGAAGCCCCGCCCGGCATGAAAAAAAAGGTAATGGACGACATTGCCGCTGCCAGGTTGATCCTGGATATGGCTTCCCTGTTTTCCATCAATATGGGAAGTGCCTTGCGCAAACTGTTCAGGACATTGGGAGAGCATTAAAAAACATACAGCAACACTATAAATAAACAACAATGGAAACAATCAACAATTGGAAGGTTATCACCATGGATTCCCTTTCGGGTATGGGCAAGGAAATAGCACAGGTAATCCCAAAGATCATCGGGGCCATTCTGGTGCTGGTAGTTGGCTGGCTTGTCATCAAAATTATCCTGTTCTTGCTTGGGAAAATCCTAAAATTGGCCAAAATAGACATCTTAAACGATAAGATCAACGGAATGGTCGTTACAGGGAAGGGCGGTTTCACCATTGATGTGGTCAAGATCATCCTAGGATTTGTAAAATGGCTATTGATATTGGCCTTTTTGATTGTAGCTGCGGATATTCTCAATTGGCAGATCATTTCAGTTGAAATAGGGAACCTACTTCATTATCTTCCGCGTTTCTTCAGTGCTCTGGCTTTATTGATGCTCGGTTTTTACATCGGCAATTTTGTAAAGAATACGGTAAAACGACTGTTCAATTCATTTGAATTTGGAGGTTCCAATTTGGTCAGCAATCTGTTGTTTTATGTGATCGTGGTGTTTATGTCCATTACGGCATTGAACCAAGCGGGGGTTGATACCACCATTATCACCAATAACATCACCATGATTTTGGGTTCTTTTCTACTGGCTTTTTCTTTGGGAATAGGACTGGGTTCAAGGGAAATGGTTGCAGATCTTTTGCGATCCTTCAACACCCGAAAAAATTATGCGATTGGGGATAAGATTGTAATGGGGGAAGATGTTGGGGTAGTGGAAGCCATCGAAAACAACAGTTTAACGCTTGCCACCAAAACAGGAAAATTCATCATCCCGATCAAGGATGTAGTGTCCCAAAAAGTGGAAGTGATTTCCCAAACAAGGTAAAGTAGGCAAGTAGTGCAAAAACTTCCTTGGATTTTGATTATTTTTGATGCTCACAACAAGTAAAAAATGAGTTCAAAAAAAGGAAAGGTTCAGGATTTGATCCAAGAAAAATTGCTCGAAGAGCGAAAAGTGTTTTTATGGGGCATGGTAGATGATGATTCTGCCAAGCATGTCATAGATCACTTGTTTTATCTGGATTCCCTTAACCATAAAGAGATTCAATTGATCATCAATAGCCCAGGAGGATATGTTACTTCCGGCTTTGCGATTTACGATACCATTAAACAGATCAAGAGCCCGGTTTCTACGGTATGTTCAGGATTGGCCGCCTCCATGGGGTCCATTTTGTTGTCCGTTGGTGAAAAAGGGAGAAGGTTCATTCAGCCCCATGCCAGAGTCATGATCCACCAGCCAAGTGGCGGTGCAAGGGGTCAGGCGTCCAATATTGAGATCCAGGCCAAGGAAATTATCAAGACCAAGGAGTTAGGCGCCCAAATTTTGGCTGACAACTGTGGTCAGTCCTTTGAAAAGGTCATGAGGGATTTTGATAGGGATTATTGGATGGGTGCCGAAGAATCCGTGGAATACGGTATTGTGGACGGTATCATAAAGTAAAAAAGGAATACCCTAAAAGGGGAAAAAGTCCTTCTCAAGTTTTTGGGAAGGACTTTTTGCATATATATGGACGCCGAAGCGGAATATTTTATTTAATAGATATACGGCAAGATTCAGGCCCAAGGTTGACAGCTGTCTGTTAAAAAATCTTAAAACCTGTCTTTTTATATAAATTTTGTAGTGATTGTGCATGTTGGCCTTGTGTTACTGGTCTTCCACAAAAGTTAAATTTCCGTACTTTTGAAGCTTAACCGTAAAAGGCCCAGAAGGCATTTATGAAACAGACCCCAAAAAATATTGCCATCATCGGTTCTGGATTGGTGGGCTCCCTTTTAGCAATCTACCTTAGAAAATTTGGACATTCGGTAACGGTTTTTGACCGAAGACCGGATATCCGTACCATTAAATTTTCTGGCCGATCTATCAATTTGGCGATGAGTAATAGGGGCTGGCGGTCCTTGGAAAAAGTGGGTCTGGCGGAAAAAATCAGGGAGATCGCCATTCCTATGGACAAGCGTGCCATGCACGTGAACGATACCCCCGTCTACTATCAAAAATATGGCAAGGAAGGGGAGGCCATTTGGTCCATTTCCCGTGGAATTCTTAACAAGCGGATGATCGATTTGGCCGAAGCCGAAGGAACCGAATTCCGTTTTGATGAAAAAGTATGGGATGTAGATCTTCCAGGAGCAAAAATATATACCGGTGAATCGGAGAAAAGCGAGTGGAAGGAATATCAGTACGATATTATTTTTGGCTGCGATGGTGCCTTTTCCCGCGTCCGGCACAAAATGCAACGTCGCAGCAGGTTTGATTATTCCCAGGATTTTATTGATGTGGGGTATAAGGAACTTACCATTCCACCCAATGAGGACGGTACCCATAAATTAGATAAAAACTCGTTTCATATTTGGCCCCGAGGTGCATTTATGTTGATTGCCATGCCCAATGTGGATGGCAGTTTTACCTGTACGCTATTTTTACCCTTTGAAGGAGAGGTTTCTTTTGAAAGCATCGCCACGGAGAGTCAGGCTAGGGCATTTTTCGAAAAGTATTTTCCCAATGTTAGGAAGGAAATTGAAAACCTGACCAAGGATTTCTTCCAGAACCCTACCAGTGCCATGGTGACCATGAAATGTTATCCGTGGACCTATTGGGACAAGGTGGCCTTGGTAGGCGATTCGGCCCATGCCATTGTTCCTTTTTATGGACAAGGAATGAATGCAGGTTTTGAAGATATTTATGTGCTTCACGAATTGATGGAGCAATATGGGGATGATTGGGAAACCATTTTTTCGGTGTATCAAAAGGAAAGAAAGCCCAATGCGGATGCTATTGCGGAACTCAGTTACCGGAATTTTGTTGAAATGAGCAGCAAAACTGCTGATCCCAAATTTTTGTTGCAAAAGAAGATTGAAAAACATTTTGCAGCCAAACACCCGGATAAGTGGATACCTATTTACAGTAGAGTCACATTTTCGGATAGACCCTATGCCGAAGCACTTGCCATTGGCGATCAACAAGAAGCCATCATGAAGAAGATCATGAAGCTTCCCAATATTGCCGATAAGTGGGATTCCAAAGAGGTGGAGGATAAGATGTTAAAGTTGTTGAAGGCTAGTAAGTAACTTGTCAATTCGAGTGATTTTTAGATTGTAATGATGAAAATTGTATCGAGAATTGGGCTATTGTCACTTTCTATTTAGTTCTCGATACTTTTCCTTTGGAAAAACTCGAACTGACATTTTTAATTAATAATTTCCTCGGGCACATAACAAAAAAGCCACCTTTTAGGTGGCTTTTTTAATTTTATTGGAAGCAATTAGATTTTGGCAAAAAGCTCTTGCATTTTGTCATGTTCTTCCTCGGCCAATAGTGGATCTACCAAAATACGGCCACTATGCTCATCGGTAATGATTTTTTTACGGGAAGCGATCTCTACCTGAACCTGTGGGGGAATGGTAAAGAAAGAACCTCCAGAAGCACCACGTTCCACAGCAACAACGGCCAAGCCGTTCTTCACGTTGGTACGGATTCTTTTGTAAGCTTGGATCAATCGGTCTTCGATTTTCTCTTCAAACTCCTCTGATTTTTTCAAAAGGGCCTTTTCCTCTTTTTCGGTTTCGGCTAGGATAGCATCCAATTCCCCTTTTTTGTGCTTAAGGTGACCTTCACGCTCAGTCAATTTTTCCTTGGTCTGGGTGATTACGTCTTTTTTCTGCTCGATCTGGGCCTTGAACTCTTTAATGTTCTTTTCGGCCAATTGGATCTCCAATTCTTGGAACTCAACTTCCTTGGTCAAAGAGTTGAACTCACGGCTGTTCCTTACGTTTTTCTGCTGCTCACTGTATTTTTTGATGAGTGCTTTGGATTCGTCGATAAGGTTTTTCTTGGCAGTGATTTCAAAATTGACGGTTTCCACGTCCGTTTTCAATTTGTCCAACCTGGTTTTAAGTCCAAGTACCTCGTCTTCCAAATCTTGTACCTCCAAGGGTAGTTCGCCTCTAACGTTGCGGATTTCATCCACCCTGGAATCGATAAGCTGTAGATCGTACAGTGCTCTCAATTTTTCTTCCACGGTGCTTTCTTTCTTGTTCGCCATATATGTTTATAAATACTTGATGGGATTCGTTATACTCTCCGATAAAGAGACTGCAAAATTAGGAATTTTTTTTGTAAGATGATCAACCAATAAATCTTTTGTAAACTGCTCAGTTTCAAAGTGCCCGATATCGGCAATTACGAGTTGGTTTTCGGCTTCGTAAAACTGATGGTATTTTATGTCGGAGGTAATGAAAACATCCGCATTCGCCCTTTTGGCGGCTGAAATAGCAAAAGCGCCACTTCCACCCAAAACGGCTACCTTTTTTACCTTTTTGTTCAAGAGTTGGGAGTGGCGAACTACGCTGGCCTTCATTTTTGACTTGACTTGGAGCAAAAATTCCGTTTCGTCCATTTCCATTTCCAGCGTTCCGATCATCCCCATTCCAATATCTTGATAGGTGTTTTCCAAAGTCACCACTTCATAGGCCACTTCTTCATAGGGATGTGCATTGAAAAGGGCTTGAAGTATGCTTTTTTCCTTCTCAAAGGTAAAGATGACATTGATCTGGGATTCTTTTTCAAAATGGACTTGCCCAATTTCACCTTTGGTGGGGTTGGCCAAGTTTCCTGCTTTAAAGCTTCCAATACCTTCCAAACTATAGCTGCAATCACTGTAATTGCCAATATCCCCGGCGCCCGCTTCAAAAAGTGCGGTTTTTACCTTATCGGCATCTGCCAATGGGGCATAGGTGACCAATTTTTTAATGGTACCTTTTTTGGGTATCAAAATTTCCGGATTCTTTAGTCCCAGCACTTCACATATTTTGGCATTCACACCCATTTTGCTATTGTCCAGTGCGGTGTGCATGCTATAAATGGCAATGTTATGCCTGATGGCTCTTAGAACCACGCGTTCCACATAGGTGCTCCCCGTGATTTTTTTCAAACCTGAAAAAATGATAGGGTGAAAACTTACGATAAAGTTACTTTTTTTGGTAATGGCTTCGTCCACTACATTTTCCAGCGTATCCAAGGTTACCAGTACTCCGGTTACTGCCATGTTGGGGTCACCGACCAATAATCCTACGTTGTCAAAATCTTCGGCATGTGCCAATGGGGCCAATTCTTCCAAAGTTTTTGTGATGTCCTTTACCGTCATGCTTAAAATGTTAATGTGCTAAAGATAAAATATTATATTTTCGTCCTATGCTGCAATTGCTCCGCAAAATAGCGTTTCCCTTTTCTTTGATCTATGGATTGGTAGTCCATGTTCGTAATTTTTTATACTATAAAGGTGTTTTTGCCTCTCAAACTTATGAAACTCCCACTATTTGTGTGGGCAATCTTAGTGTTGGGGGAACCGGCAAGACCCCTATGACCGAATATCTGTTGCGAATGTTGAAAGATGAACGTGTAGCAGTATTGAGCAGGGGATACAAACGGAAATCTGAGGGCTTTGTTTTGGCTTCCCGCAAAAGTACTGTTTTGGATTTAGGCGATGAGCCCTTTCAATTGCACCGAAAATTTCCTGATGTTGCCATTGCTGTGGACGCCGATAGAAGAAATGGCATGGAACAATTGGAAACCTTGGTGAAACCTAATGTGGTTGTTTTGGACGATGCCTTTCAACATAGAAAGGTAAAGCCAACTTTTTCTTTGTTATTGACGGCGTTCGATAATTTGTATGTGGACGATTGGTACCTGCCTACTGGAAATTTACGTGATGCTAAAAATCAGGCTGATCGTGCCAACCTTATTATTGTCACCAAATGTCCGGCCGGGTTGACGGCTTCGGAACGTGATGCCATCGGAAGTAAACTTCAACCCAAATCCCATCAAAAAGTATTGTTTGCCAGTCTGAATTATGCGGATTCGGTCGCTGATGGAAAAGGCCAAACCTTACCTCTGGATTCCTTAAAGAGCAAAGAAATTGCTTTGGTCACAGGAATTGCTTCACCAAAACCCTTATTGCAGTTTTTGAGTGTCAATGGAATTCAATACAAACATTACGAATTTGGGGACCATCACCATTTTTCAGCAAAGGATATTGAAAGTTTTCAAGGGCACCAACTGGTGTTGACCACCGAAAAGGATTTTGTTCGCTTGGAAGGTAAGATCGATGGACTTTATTATTTGGAAGTGGCGCACCATTTTTCAGAAAGTGACCATGCCATTTTAAAAAAATCCATTGAAAGGTTGTTCTAAACGGAACCTTGCATTTTGCTTCTAAGTACGTTCTCGCCAATTTTTTGGTAGAACACCTCCGGTTTGAAGGGTTTGGTGACCACATCATTACAGCCAGCGGCGTAGAAACTGTCCAAACTATCATCCAATGAAATGGCGGTCAAGGCAATGATCGGAATATCCTGGTTGAACTTGCGTATCTGTCTGGTGGCCTCTTCCCCGCTAATGCCCGGCATGTGAATGTCCATTAAAATGGCATCATAGGTATTGCTCTTGGCCAAATCGATGGCTTCATTGCCATTGTTGGCAATATCGCAGGTAATTTCTTTCTTGGTGAGCATTTTTTTGGTGATCACCTGATTGATCTTGTTGTCCTCCACAATTAAAATGTGCAAGCCCTTGAATTGGAATTCTTCAGGATCCAACTGAAAGGAAATCTCATCCAGTCCCTTGTTGTCACATTTAAGGTCCATTTCAAAAAAGAACGAACTACCTTGGTCCAACTCACTTTCCAATTGAATGGTACTTCCGAATAATCCCAATAAACTCTTCACAATGGTAAGTCCAAGACCTGTGCCGCCATATTCGCGGTTGATCTGAATGGAACCTTGCTCAAAACTGTCAAAAATGTGTTTTTGCTGTTCCTCAGAAATTCCGATACCGGTATCCCTTACTTCAAAATACAGTTTTACCTGATCTTCGTCTTTCTTCAACATTTTGGCAATGACCTCCACCTTTCCATTTTTTGTGAACTTGAGGGCGTTGCCCACAAGGTTCATGAAGATTTGTGAAAGTTTAATCGGGTCGCCCAATAATTGTTGTGGTATGTTGGAATCGTAGTCCAAGATCAGTTTGGTCTTGTTTTCCTTGGCATTGGGTTGAAGGGAATCCACAACATCGTTCAAGATCTTGTGCAATTTGAACTCAATGCTCAACGGTTCCAGTTTGTCCGCATCAATTTTATTGATCTGAAGGATATCGTTGATGAAATTCAAAAGATATTCCCCTGAGAATTTCAATGACTTTAAATGTTCTTTTTGGTGTTCCGCTGGGTTTTCCTCCAAAAGCAAATGGGTGAGTCCGGTCACCGCATACAGAGGCGTTCGCAGCTCGTGGGTAACGGTGGACAAGAAATTGGTCTTGGCCTCCATGGCCAATACTGCAGCATCCCTGGCAAGTTCCAATTCCTTGTTTTTGGTGTACAATAGGTCGTTGGTCTTTAACTTGATCTGGTTGTTCCTAAAGAGGGAGACAGCCAAAAGCGAAATAATGGTCAAGAAAGCCGAAGTCAAGATCGCAGTGATCTCGGACCGGTTTTTCGATTCGCTCAATTCCTCGATCTTGGCTTGCTGCTTGTTCAGTTCGTTGGTTAGGTGGTCATACCGAAGATCTTCTGCCGTTTTGGACTCTAATTTTGCCTTTTCAACATTGAAGATGGAGTCCTTTATTTGGGCCAATCCTTTGTTGAAAATGAGGGCCTGTTGAAAATTCCCCGTCTTCTCATAAATGTCGGATAGTTCCTCGTTGGCATTCTTTATGATTTTGGCGAACCCATGTTTTTGGGAAAGTTCAAGTGCTGCTTTGGAATGGATGATACCTTCTTCGTAATCGTTTAGCTTTACACTGATAACGGCCAGTTGCAGATTGGCTTTGGCCGCTAAATAGGCTCTTTCCTTGTCGTCTGAATTTACAATGAGCGCATGCAGGTTTTTGATTGCATCGTCATATTTTTCTATGTTGGTGAAAATATAAGCCTCCAGCAACAGGATGTTATTGCTCAGGTTTCTATTGTTACTGATTTTTCTGGCTTCATCCAATAATTTCAGGGCTTGAAAATTGTTGCCCTCGTCATATCTCAGTGCGGCATCCAGGTACAATTGAAAAGCTTGTGCATAGGCATAGGATTGGTCCTTGAGGTAAATGCTGGCCCTGTCCCAGTACTGAAGGGCGGTTTCCCTATCTCCCTCTTCCAAAAAAATACGGGCGTATTGCTGATACGTATCCAACAAGAGTTTGGTGTCCTCATTGCTTTCGGCAATGTTGGCGGCCTCATCTAACGTTTCCATGGCCTGGGCCACCTTATTTTGGTGGCGATATTCCATGAATTGATCAAAAATGGCCTGGACTTTTGCCGTTGAACTTGCATCATTTTGGGCAAGCATAGCTTGGGTGCATAAGAAAATGCACAATAGAAGTAGCGTTTTAACGCCTATCCAACTGTGTATCAAGCGCAAAATCAAATGTAATTTTTCTTTATAAGCAAAGCTATTAAATCAATAATTCTGGAACAATACCCAGTTTCATTGTCATACCATCCAATAATTTTCACCATTTTTCCAATTACGGAGGTCATCAAAGAATCAAACGTACAAGAATGACAACTATTGTTTATGTCGATGGAAACAATTGGATCTTCTGTGTAATGAAGAATTTGTTTCAATTCATGCTCGGCGTACTTCTTAAAGGTAGCATTTATTTCTTCAATGGAGGTTTCTCGGGCCACATTGAAAGTAATGTCCGTCAACGACCCGTTCGGAACCGGAACACGAATGCCACATCCACCGATAACATTGGACAATTCTGGAAAAATTCGTGTCAGTGCCTTTGCTGCCCCAGTTGTGGTGGGAATGATGGATTGCCCAGCAGCACGTGACCTTCGTAAATCCCGATGCGGGGCATCATGAAGGTTTTGGTCCGAAGTATAGGAATGGATTGTGGTAATATAAGCTTGTTCAATGCCGCAAAGTTCGTTGATGACCTTGATCATGGGGGCGGCATTGTTTGTGGTGCACGATGCATTGGAGATAATTTCATCATCAGCCTTGATGATTTCTTCGTTTACTCCCAAAACCACCATTTTAATGGAATCCTCTTCGGGCGGAACCGAAAGGATTACCTTTTTTGCTCCATTTTTTATATGAAATTGAAGCTGCTCTTCCTTCTTAAACTTTCCTGTCGCTTCTACAACAAGGTCTACTTGATGGGAAGCCCAATCGATATCCTTGGGATGACTATGGTTGAGAATGAACACTTTGTTCCCGTTGACGACCATTACATTTTCATGTACCTGAATATCGGCATCCAAGGTGCCATGGATGCTATCGTATTTTAGTAAATGCGCCAAAGTTTTGGTATCTGCCAAATCGTTGATGGCCACCACATGTATGTTCGGGTGTTTTTGTAATAACCTGAAAAGGGTCCTGCCGATACGTCCAAAGCCGTTTATGCCTATTCTGATGTCTTTCATGACAAGGGGAGGAACTATTGAATGTGCTTGTGCGCTTTATAGGAAGAACGGACCAAGGCACCGCTTTCTACATGTCTGAAGCCCATTTCAAGACCAATTTCCTCGTATTTTTTGAACTGCTCCGGTAAAATGAATTGTTTTACGGGAAGGTGTTTTTTAGAAGGTTGCAGGTATTGTCCGATCGTGACCACATCCACATCAGCCTTTCTCAAGTCTTCCATAGTGGCAATGACCTCATGTTCTTCCTCGCCCAAACCAAGCATGATACCAGATTTGGTGCGGTTGGCTCCATTTTTCTTCAAGTAGTCCAAAACTTCAAGACTACGCTCATATTTGGCTTGGATACGTACTTCACGGGTCAACCTTTTTACGGTTTCCATATTGTGTGAGATCACTTCTGGTGCAACGGCCAAAATCCTGTCCAGGTGGGTTGAGATTCCTTGAAAATCTGGGATAAGGGTCTCTAAGGTAGTTTCTGGGTTCATCCTTCTCACGGCTTTGACCGTTTCGGCCCAAATAATGGATCCCATATCCTTCAAGTCATCACGGTCTACGGAGGTAAGCACGGCATGTTTAATATTCATGATCTTGATGGATCGCGCCACTTTTTCGGGTTCTGCCCAATCCACACTTTCCGGTCTTCCGGTCTTTACGCCACAAAATCCGCAGGAACGTGTACAGATATTTCCCAAAATCATAAAAGTAGCGGTACCTTCTCCCCAACATTCTCCCATGTTTGGGCAACTGCCCGAGGTGCAAATGGTGTGTAGGTCATATTTGTCCACAAGGCCACGCAACTGGGTATATTTTTGACCTGTAGGTAGTTTTACCCGAAGCCATTTTGGTTTTCCTTTGGGTGGTATTACGCTTTCTGCCACGTTTGTGCTCATACAACGGAATTTGATTTACAAAGATACGAAACTGGGAAGGAAAGTTTACCCTGAGAATTGGGTCACTTTTTTTTGATGATCTCTGCCAACAACTTTTTGGCACGAAGTAATTTTACCTTGATGTTGTTCACAGGTTCATTGAGTTCAACGGCAATGTCCGCATAGCTCATTTCGTTGAAATACCGAAGGTTGATGACCTTTTGGTAATGGGGTTTCAATTTTTTGATGTCTTGCAACAGATTGGCAAGGTTTTGTTCAATGATCAATTGGTCTTCCACGGATGGGGATTCGTCCAAGACTTTTTTGACTTCCTCGCCCCTTGGATCCACATCATCCAATAAAGTCCTTTTTCTTTTACGGATGAGGTCTACATGCAAGTTTTTGGAAATGGTGATAAGCCAAGTCTTGAACTCGTAGGCTGAATCATAGGTTTCGAGACGATCAAATGCTCGCGAAAAGGTCCTGATGGTGATGTCCTCCGCATCATTTTCATTCTTGGTACGCTGCAACTGAAAACCATACACATCGTTCCAAAAAGTATCCAAGAGTGTGCTGAAGGCAATTTGGTTTCCGGCTTTTGCCCTGCGAATGGTCTCTTGTATGGAATTATCGGTTTTCTCCAAAAATAAAGGTGTCCTTAATGATTGTAATGGATCAGTTCAACTCGGGCAACGAGTCTTTTTTACATTCCTGCTCATGAGGCAATTTGCCGCAAAAACCACAGGCTTCGCCACTCTTGTTCAAAAAGGGGCTTTGACTTGCACAGGTTCCGGCAAACTTCCCATCTTTTTTACTCCAAATTTTAATTGCGATTCCAGCAAATGCAAGTGCTAACAGGCCAATGGTCAATAGTGCTAACTTCATAATCCAACTTTTGTACAAAGGTACAAAATACCCTTGTAAAGCAAGGGCAGGTTTACCTTTACTTTAGGATTATTAATAGGCGATGTTAGCGACAATATTGTCCACAGAAGGAGCGGCATTGCCACCTTTTGGTTCAATGGTGATGTAGCCTACGGCATTGTCAGCATAGGGTAGGGCCAAAAGTTTGTCCTTTTCGTCCAATTGCTTGATAACACCCAAGTTTACCAATTCGCCGTTCACTTCGGCCCACATTTGGAAACATTTGTCTTCTGGCAATTGTGGAACATTGCTCACATTGATGTAAGACAATTTTTTGACCGGGTTGATATAGGCGATGGCTTTCAACTCTTTTCCTTCACGCTTACCGTTGACCTCATATTTTTTGGTCGCAGGGTTGTTCAGGACGATGAACTGGTTCCTCATGTCTTCCAACTGGTCCTTCATGTTGTCTTCCAAATATTTGATCTTGTTGGAAACCAAGGTATTTTCCTCTTGAAGGTTTTTGTTTTGGTTCCAGAAGAATAGGGAAGACCCGGCGAAAACCAAAATGGCGACACTGGCAGCAACGGCGTAACGGTAGAACCTTTTGCTCACCATTTTTTCCTTTTTGGCACTGGCAAGGATGATTTCCTTCAGACCTTCAGGGGTGTTTTTGGCGTACATTTTGGCAAAGGTCTCCAAGTTTTTTTGAAGCTCGTCATACGTTTCCCTCACCTCGGGATACATGGCGATATACCTTTCCGCTTGTTGGGATTCTTCTTTAGAAGCATCACCAATAAGATATTTTTCCAATATGTCGGATTCCAGAAATATTTTTACTTTTTCCTTCATGACAGTAAGTTTAAGATTAAGAGCAAGGACATTGTTGTGCCATAGATTTTTCCAAGTTCCCTAAGTCCTATTTTTAGTCTTGATTTTATTGTTCCCAGCGGAATGTCCAGTTCTTCACTTGCCTCTTGTTGAGTCATTCCATCAAAAAACAGGGCCTCCAATACTATGCGGTACTTCGGGTCGATCTTATCCAAATTATCTTGGATATCCATATGGTCGGGCACAATACCCTTAACTCCAACTTTATATACGTTGGAAACATCGATTTGGACTTCCTTATCCGCTTTATTATTTATACTTCTTAATTTATCGATGGCCGTGTTCCTTGTTATGCGGAACAACCAGGTAAAAAGTTTGGCTTTGGAGGCGTCATAGGAATCCGCTTTTTTCCAAATTTTAATGAAACTTTCCTGCAATACATCCTGGGCCAGATCTTCATCTTTTACCACCTTAAAAGCGACACCGTAGAGCGTTTCACTGTAGTTTTCATAGAGCAGTGAAATGGCCCTATCGTCCTTTTCTGCCAGTAGTGAAACAATATGTCTTTCAATCAATGTGCTCATGTATGACGCTTTTGGTAATTTTTTTTGGGGACAAAAATCTAAAATAGGGTTTATCTCGTATATAGAACAAAGCTAAGGCAGAAAAAGGATTATCTACTTAGCCATTTGAAAAGAATTTAGAGGGTTTGAATGCCCTGACTGCATACATAAATTTGGTTAGTTTGGTTTGGTATAACCCCCGTTTCTGTTCTAAGTGCGGGGGTTATTTTATGATGTTCACCTCGGGTTGGATTTTAATCCCGAAAGTATCATAAACCTCTTTCATGACTTTTTCGGATAGGGCAAGTATCTCTGCACCAGTAGCATTCCCATAATTGACCAATACCAAAGCCTGCTTATCGTGTACACCTGCGTCACCAAATCTTTTTCCCTTAAATCCACATTGCTCAATAAGCCAACCGGCAGGGATTTTTATTTGGTCATCATCAGTTTCATAATGGGGTGCTTGCGGATTTTTTTTGATGAACTTTTCAAAAGCCTTTCTTGAAATTACCGGGTTTTTAAAAAAGCTACCACTGTTTCCCAGTTCTTTTGGGTCGGGCAATTTGCTTCTTCGGATGGTAATCACGGCGTTTGAAATATCCTGAATGGTTGGATAAATGACATCATTTTTCTGCAGTTCGGCCTCAATGGCGCCATATCCGGTATGCAGGGCATGGTCATGTTTGGTAAGCCTTAAATTTACCGATGTGATGATATATTTGTCCTTAGCTTCGTTCTTGAAAATGGATTCCCGATAACCAAATTTGCATTCCTCATTATCAAAGGAAATCAATTCACCTGTTGCCATTTCCATAGCCGTGCAACTCACAAAAACATCTTTCAGCTCAACACCGTACGCACCAATATTCTGTATGGGTGCAGTTCCCACATTTCCGGGGATTAACGAAAGGTTTTCAATGCCACCGAAATCCTTTTCAAGGCACCACATGACCAAACCGTGCCAATTTTCGCCGGCCATGGCCTTGATTTCAACAGTGTCCTCATTTTCTTCCACAATGCTGATACCCTCCAGATTGATATGCATCACAAGGGCGTCTATATCTTTGGTAAGCAACATATTGCTTCCACCACTGATGATGAATTTTTTGGGATATGCCTTAAGCTCCAAGACTTTCTGTAGTTGGGCAAGTCCTGTGATATCAACAAAAAAACGTGCCTTGGCATCGATACCAAAGGTATTATACGGTTTTAAGGATATGTTTTCAAGAATATTCACCGGGCGTTGTACTTGGTTAAGGCCTTGCCCAAAATCTGGACCGCCTTTACAAGTTGCTCTTTTTCGAGCACATAAGCAATTCTTATCTGATTTTTTCCAAGTCCGGGAGTGGCATAAAAACCGGCGGCAGGGGCAACCATCACGGTATTGCCATCCACTTCAAAATGCTCCAGCAACCATTGGGCAAAATCATCGGCATCTTCCACAGGTAA
Source organism: Allomuricauda sp. M10 (assembly GCF_020782875.1). GTDB lineage: Bacteria > Bacteroidota > Bacteroidia > Flavobacteriales > Flavobacteriaceae > Flagellimonas. Next base: position 28,541 of record NZ_JAJGBN010000009.1, read on the forward strand.
TTCCACCACACAGTAAAAGGCGCCTTGTGGAACCGCTACTTTTACACCTTCCAACTTCTGGAGTTCGGAAATCAGGATGTTCCTTCGGGAAACGTATTCCTCGATCACGGCATCAAAATATTCCTGGGGCGTTTCCAAGGCAGCCTCACTGGCAATTTGTGCAAAAGTGGGGGGTGACAATCGGGCCTGTGCAAATTTCAAGGCCGTTTGGATCACTTCCTTGTTTTTGGAAACCAAACATCCGATTCGGGCACCGCACATACTGTATCTTTTAGAAACGGAATCCACCACAATGGCATGTTCCTCCAAACCTTCCACCTGTAGAATGGAATAATGGGTCCTTCCTTCATAGGTGAATTCACGGTACACTTCATCAGCGATCAAGAACAGATTATGTTTTTTCACCATTTCCGCCAACTGCATGATTTCTTCCTTACTATATAGGTAGCCAGTTGGGTTACCGGGATTGCAGATTAGGATGGCCTTGGTTTTTGGGGTGATGAGTTTTTCAAACTCCGAAATGGGAGGGAGGGCAAAATTGGTATCGATGCTGGAAACGATCGGAACCACATTCACGCCTGCAGCAGTGGCAAATCCATTGTAATTGGCGTAAAATGGCTCCGGTATAATGATTTCATCCTCGGCATCCATAATGGTGCCCATGGCAAAACTCAACGCTTCCGAACCCCCTGTGGTCACAATAATGTCCTTTGCGTTTACATATATGTCCTTTTTGGCATAATAGGCCGCAATTTTTTCCCTGTATTGTTCGGAGCCCTCCGTCATACTGTAGGCTAAAACCTCAATGGTGTGGTTGCGAACCGCATCCAATGCCACTTTTGGGGTCTTGATATCGGGTTGCCCAATATTGAGGTGAATTACATGGGTGCCACGCTTTTTTGCAGCCTCGGCATAGGGGACCAATTTACGGATGGGAGAGGCGGGCATGTGCCTCCCTTTGTTAGAGATACTGGGCATTTCCAAATTTTTACGCAAAAATGGGAAAACCAACACTTGAAAACAACATATTGCGCAATATTTGTTCGCCGATCAAAATGTTAAATTCAGTGGAGGCATTCTTTGAATTTTGTATATTTAGTAAACATAACCTTATAAAAGTGAGTATGTTAAAAAAAATGCTATATTTTTTTATACTTCTTTTAATTGTGCCGATAACTGTTTTGGCGCAGGGATATGGTTTGCCCAATGGGCAGAAATTCGAAAAAATCAGGTTTGAACTCATCAATAACCTGATGATTGTACCTATAGAGATCAATGGGGCCGAATTGACTTTCATTTTGGATTCAGGCGTGAGCAAGCCCATTTTATTTAATCTTTCCGAATCGGATTCTGTACCCATCAACAATGTTTCCGAGGTAACCATTCGGGGATTGGGTGATGGAGAACCCATGAAAGCATTGAGTTCCAAAGGGAATGTTTTTAAACTTGGCAATGCCAGGAATTTTTCTCAGGACCTTTATGTAGTATTGGATCGGGATATCAATCTATCCACATCGTTGGGAATTCCTGTGCATGGTATCATGGGATATGATCTGTTCCGCGATTTTGTGGTAGAAGTCAATTATGGTTCCAAGAACATTAAACTACACGACCCTAACATATACGAATACCGACAAAAGAAGAACGATCAGACCATTCCTTTGGTAGTGGAAAGGAAAAAGGCCTATGTTGAGGGTACCGTTCTAATGCGGGATACAGCAAACATTAAGGTAAAATTGTTGGTGGATACAGGAAGTAGCGATGCCTTATGGCTTTTTCATGAACCTGAACGCGGATTGGAGGTGCCCGACAAAAATTATGAAGACCATCTGGGCAGGGGATTGAGTGGTGATATTTTTGGAAAGCGTTCCAAGATCAGAGGTGTCCGTATCGGGGATTTTGAACTGAAGGACGCCAAGGTGGCCTTTCCTTACCGAGAATTTTTCGGAGGGTTTGAAAACTTGGGTGATCGAAATGGAAGTGTTGGTGGTGAAGTGTTGAAACGTTTCAATATGGTGTTCGATTATTCCCGTGGCCAGGTAACGCTCCGCAAAAATGGCAACTTCAAGGAGCCTTTCCAATACAATTTGGCCGGTATAGAACTTCAACATAACGGATTACGCTACATCGCTGAAAGTATTGCCGATAACAACGGAATTGTAAAGGATGATGATTCTTCCTTCGGAAACGTCAAGATTTTGATAGAGAACCGAACAAAGCTTAGCTTGGTCCCTGAAATAGTCGTATCCAGTATCAGGGCCGGTAGTCCTGCTGCTGAAGCTGGCCTTCGAGAAGGGGACGTGATCTTGGCCATCAATGGAAAGGGAGTGCATCGATATAAGATCCAGGAAATCCTAAAAATGTTGAATGAGAAGGAAGGAAAACGCGTTAAAGTTTTGATTGAACGCTACAACAAAGACCTTCTGTTTTCTTTTGTATTGAAGAAAGTGTTCGACGACTAGAAATAAAAAGCCCCGGAAACAAAGTTTCCAGGGCTCCTATTAAAATAATTTTCTTTTTACTTACTGGCACCAGGTCCTTTAACCTCTCCTTTGATTTTTAAAACCTTCGTAGGGGTATCAGAATTGGAGGTCACGGTAATGGCCTTTCTAATTGGGCCAACCCTGTTGGTGTCATATTTCACTTCGATTTTACCTGTTTTACCTGGCATGATCGGTTCTTCCGGTTTTTTAGGGATGGTACATCCACAGCTGGATCTAACATCACTGATTACCAAAGGAGCAGTTCCTGTATTAGTGAATTCAAATACACGAACTCCATCGCTTCCTTTTTCAATTTCACCGTAATCGATGGTCTCACTTTTAAATTCAATTTTAGCCGTAGCTTCTTGCGCATAGATCCCTAGGGAAATAAGCCCTAAAAATAGCACGAGTACAGTTTTTTTCATCATTTTTGGTTTTTGGGTGAATTTCAAAAGTAGATGTTTTCACACCTGCGTCCAAAATTCTTTTGTTATGTAATAACGTTACTTATTTTTGTTTCGTATTTCTGAATCGGAATCTATCCGAAGAATAGCTATTGATAAACATTGCGCTTTCCCTTCAAAAATTCGATTCAAACCCATATGTAACAAAAACTGTACCGAAAAATGGAAATTCCATCAAAATATGAGCCCAAAAGGGTTGAAGAGCGCTGGTATAACTACTGGATGGAGCATGATTATTTTAGCTCAACCCCTGATGAAAGGGAGCCTTACACCATTGTGATTCCCCCACCAAACGTGACAGGGGTGCTCCATATGGGCCATATGCTCAACAATACCATTCAAGATGTGCTCATACGTCGTGCCCGACTATTGGGAAAAAATGCCTGTTGGGTGCCTGGTACGGATCACGCTTCCATTGCTACGGAAGCCAAAGTGGTGGCCAAATTAAAGGAACAAGGGATTGATAAGGCCAACTTGTCCCGGGAGGATTTTTTAAAGCACGCTTGGGACTGGACCCACGAATATGGTGGTGTCATCCTTCAACAATTGAAAAAACTGGGCTGCTCCTGTGATTGGAACCGGACCAAATTCACCATGGATGATGATATGTCCGCTTCAGTGATCAAGGTTTTTGTGGATTTGTACAATAAGGGATTGATTTACAGGGGTTATCGAATGGTGAACTGGGATCCTGAAGCCAAAACTACCTTGTCCGATGAAGAAGTAATCTATGAAGAAAGACAGGGCAATCTGTATTATTTGGCCTATGATATTGAAGGTTCAGACGAAAAGGTAACCATTGCAACCACCCGTCCCGAGACCATTTTGGGAGATACTGCCATCTGTATCAACCCAACTGATGAAAGATACCATCATCTTCGCGGTAAAAAGGCCATTGTGCCCATATGTGGTAGGGTTATCCCGATCATTGAAGATGAATATGTGGATGTGGAGTTCGGTACCGGTTGCTTAAAAGTGACCCCGGCCCACGATGAGAACGATAAGAATCTTGGGGAAAAGCACAATCTGGAGGTTATTGACATCTTCAATGAGGATGCTACTTTGAATTCCTTCGGATTGCATTACCAAGGTAAAGATCGATTTGTGGTCCGCAAGGAAATCGCCAAGGAATTGGAAGAAAAGGGATTTTTGGTGAAAACGGAACAGCATATCAACAAGGTGGGGACTTCCGAAAGAACCAAGGCCGTTATTGAACCCCGATTGTCCGATCAGTGGTTCCTGAAAATGGAAACTTTGGCCAAACCTGCTTTGGATGCGGTTTTAAATACGCATGATGTTAAGTTGTATCCTTCCAAATTCGATAATACCTATCGCCATTGGATGGAAAACATCCGCGATTGGAACATATCCCGTCAGTTGTGGTGGGGACAACAGATTCCAGCTTATTATTATGGTGATGGCAAAGAGGATTTTGTAGTGGCCGAAACCCCTGAGCAAGCTTTGGAATTGGTTAAATCTAAAAATCCGGCAATCCAACAATCCGATTTACGTCAAGATCCGGATGTTTTGGACACTTGGTTTTCTTCCTGGTTATGGCCCATCAGTGTTTTTGGTGGAATCATGGAGCCGGACAATAAGGACGTGAATTATTATTATCCCACCAGTGATTTGGTTACCGGTCCCGATATTTTGTTCTTCTGGGTGGCCAGAATGATCATTTCCGGGTACGAGTACAGAGGGGAAAGACCTTTTGAAAATGTGTATCTGACAGGTTTGGTTCGCGATAAACAGCGTCGGAAAATGTCCAAATCCTTAGGGAATTCCCCTGATGCACTCCAATTGATAGAGGATTTTGGTGCCGATGGGGTTCGTGTTGGGTTATTATTGAGTTCCGCTGCGGGTAACGACTTGTTGTTTGATGAGGCCCTTTGTCAGCAGGGATCCAATTTTGCCAATAAGATCTGGAACGCTTTCCGATTGGTGAAAGGTTGGGAAGTTGCTGATATCCCTCAACCTGAAGCTGCTAAAACAGGAATTGACTGGTACAGGGCCAAGCTGAGTCAGACGTTGGTCGAAATTGAAGACCATTTTTCAAAATATCGCATTTCCGATGCCTTGATGGCCATTTACAAATTGGTTTGGGACGATTTCTGTTCTTGGTTGTTGGAAATTGTAAAACCAGCCTATCAACAACCAATAGACCGAACTTCTTTTGAGGCGGTAATCCAATTGTTTGAAGAAAATTTGAAACTGTTACATCCTTTCATGCCGTTCTTGACCGAGGAGATTTGGCAACACATTGCCAAACGTACCCCTGAGGATGCCCTGATTGTGGCCCAATGGCCCAAAGCTGAAAAAGTGAACGCCAAATTGATTGCCGATTTTGATTTCGCTGCCGAGGTCATTTCAGGTATCCGAACCATTAGAAAAGAAAAGAGCATTCCTCAAAAGGATGCTTTGGAACTTTTTATGCTCAATGCGGAGGGAGTAGGTGATAATATGGACGCTATCATCCTAAAGGTGGCCAATGTTTCCAAATTGGAAACCATTGATGCAGGATTGGACGGGGCTTTGAGTTATCGAGTGAAGAGTAACGAATATTTTATCCCGATCAGTGGGGCCATAGACGTTGAAGAAGAGATCAAAAAGATCAAGGAAGAGCTTCAATATACCAAAGGTTTCCTAAAATCGGTACAAGGTAAATTGAGCAACGAACGCTTTGTGAACAATGCACCGGAACAAGTAGTGGCCATTGAACGCAAAAAAGCAGCTGATGCCGAAGCCAAGATTGAAACCTTGGAAAAAAGCCTGGCCAGTTTGCAATAGCCTTTCGTTATATCGCTAAATAATTTGTGAAAAGGGAAGGGGACTTCCCTTTTTTCTTGTTCAAATGCTTCGAGTGTTAATGCGATAATAGAAATACGAGTTTGGTTGTTAGGCAAGGTGGAGATTTCTTCCCAAATGAAAAGAAGTTCGCAGTCCAGTTCGAATATCACTTACGCAAACGATATAGATTTATTTAAAAATTTGAAGTAAATTCATGACGCATTACCCCGTACCTGCGTTGGTTAAACTTTAAATTTTACAGATGGAATCGTATGCGACGGCATTGCTTTATGCCACTCCTTTCTTCATCGGGTTGGTCTTGGTGGAGGTGCTCTATGGCAGATTTGCAAAAAATCAGAAACACAATGTAATGGATACCGTGAGCAGCCTGAGCTCCGGATTGACCAATGTGGTGAAAGACTCACTTGGACTTGGTATCATTTTGATCAGCTATCCTTTTTTATTGGAGCATTTGGCCCTTATCGAAATCAAATCCACTTGGTTGGTTTGGGTAGTGGCGTTTATCGCTTTGGATTTTGCCGGGTATTGGAACCATAGGTTGAGTCATCATATCAATTTCTTTTGGAACCAACATGTGATCCATCACAGCAGTGAGGAATTTAATTTGGCCTGTGCCCTGCGTCAGCCTATTTCCAACCTATTGGGGTATTATGCCTTGTTGTTGATTCCTGCTGCGCTTTTGGGAGTTCCCAATACGGTCATCGCTGTTTTGGCCCCGATTCATTTGTTCGCGCAGTTTTGGTACCATACCCAACATATCGGAAAAATGGGGTGGTTAGAGTATGTGATCGTGACGCCTTCGCAACATCGGGTGCACCACGCCATCAACCAACAATATATCGATAAAAACCTAGGACAGATTTTCTGCATTTGGGATCGCATGTTCGGTACTTTTCAAGAAGAGCTGGAGGAGGTGCCGCCTCAATATGGTGTTTTGAAACCTGCCCACACTTGGAACCCCATCATCATCAACTTTCAACATTTATGGCGATTGATGCAAGACGCTTGGAGGACTAAGAATTATTGGGACAAATTCCGTATTTGGTTCATGCCAACTGGATGGAGACCTAAAGATGTAAAGGATAAATACCCAGTTGAGATTATTGAGGATGTGTACCATTTTAAAAAGTACCAACCGGAATCTTCCATGGCGTTAAAGGGTTATTCGCTTTTTCAGTTGATCGTGACCACAGTGTTGATGCTTTTTATGTTCTACAATTACTCAGAAATCGGTTTTGAAGGGTTGTTGTTGTTCGGTGCCTTTGTTTTTTTAGGAGTTTATGGATACACCACTTTAATGGACCGTGCCCCTTACGCCGTTTGGATAGAGCTGTTCAGGGGCTTGGCAGGCTTGGTTCTGATTTATTGGACCAATGATTGGTTCGGTATCAATGCATTTTTACCGATGGGAAGCTATCTTGTAGGGTTGTATTTTGTAGTCACCATTTTTGGGGCCATCTACTTCACGTATTTTGAAAAGACCTTGGCAACCCCAGATTTGGTTTCTTAACGAAAGTTCAATTCTTTTTCTACAAGCTCGATATATTTTTCCATGGCCTCTTTGGGGCCAATGTTCTGTGCTTGAAAAAGGGCATTTGCCTTAAAGGCGTTGATTAATGGCGTTCTACTGCCAGGGTTGTCGTAATTTCTATTGGCTATTTTGAAATAGGCATATAATCGGAGCAAAAAATCCGCAGGTAATGGTTCTGTATAACTGTTTACAAAAGCCACTGCCTCATTGAACTTTTTATGTAGCTCTTCATCATTCATCGTCCTCAGGTCTGAAGGAAGCAATACAGGTTTTGGCGCCGACCACTTTTTGGTTCAACTTAACGGTAATGTTACAGTTCAAGGGCAATAAAAGGTCTACCCTGGATCCAAATTTGATGAAACCGGCATCTTGTCCTTGCGTAACCTGTTCCCCTTCTTCGGCATAGTTTACAATGCGACGGGCCAAGGCTCCGGCAATCTGTCTATATCCAATTTCTCCAAACTTGGGAGTGTGCAACACTACTGTGGTGCGCTCGTTTTCGGTACTCGATTTAGGATGCCATGCCACCAAATATTTTCCTGGGTGGTATTTGGAATAGGTGACCGTTCCACTGGCCGGGTAGCGCGTAACGTGCACATTCACCGGTGACATGAATATGGAAACCTGTCTTCTTCGTTCCTTAAAATATTCGGTTTCTTCCACTTCTTCAATGACCACTACCTTACCGTCAACTGGGGCCAAAATTTCATTAAAATTGGGGGTAACGGGACGTTTGGGGTTCCTGAAAAACTGCAGGATGAGTATCAAAAGGATCAATGCGGTAATCTGTATCGCATATCTGGCCCATTCCAATTGCATATAGAATTCGGCGGCTAGAATGGCGGCGACCACTATAAAAAATGTAGTAATAATTATTTTTTGACCCTCTTTATGAAACATAGGAGAATAAGTTTAGTATCAAATAGGCAAACGGTGCCGCAAAGACCAAGCTGTCCAATCGGTCCCAAATTCCACCATGACCTGGCAATATGGCACCACTGTCCTTAACACCAGCCATTCGCTTGAATTTGGATTCCAATAGATCGCCCAAACTACCGGCAACCACTATTAATGTAGCCATTGCCATCCATTGGGTCACGGTCAGTTTTGTCTCATACCACGATAAAATGTAGGCGGCTACGAGTGCAAAAATAAGACCTCCGATAGAACCTTCAATAGTTTTTTTGGGAGAAACTGATGGAAAAAGTTTGGTGCGCCCCAAAGTCCTTCCCACCAAATAGGCAAAAGTGTCGTTTACCCAAATCAATATAAAGATGCCCATAATTAAAAATTGGGCAAAATCTTCCTCTTTATATGGAATCATTGTCAAAAAGATGCATCCTCCACCTATATAGAAAACCGCAATCACGAATTTTTGAAAATCGGTAAATTTTGCTGGCTTATCAGAAAAAAGGAACATGAGTAACGCCAAATCTACCGTTATGGTCAGTAGCATAAGCACAGTAATGGCTGCACTATCTTTTACCAAGTAAATGTAGGCCCACCAAAGTGCCAAATAGGCCACAAAGATGTAATATCCCTTGATCCGTACTATTTTTTTGAACTCGTACAAACAGGTAAGCCCAAAGGCCATAAAAAGAAAGTCAAAGGCATCCGAACTCAAAAAAACAGTCCCCAAGAGAAGCACAACATAGATGACCCCGGTAATGGAGCGTCGTAAAATTTCCCTCATGAAATCAGTAGTCTTCTAGGAGTAAAAGATAGACATTTTTTGAGGCACTCCCATAGGAAAGGAAATCATCCTTGTTTTCCTGGGTAAGTTGAAAGTGCTTTAAAGTTGTAATGTTATTGGGAATATTCTTTTGGTAGCGTTCCTTGATGATCTTGAGTCCTTCGCTGATAGAGTCCACCAATTGACTGGTGGTCGCAAATACGATCAGGTTGGAAGGAAGCTCATCCAACTTTTTTTCCTTAATCTGGTTGGAGCACACTAGGATGGAACCATTGTGGGCCACCAAGTGCTCGCAAGTCGTAAAAAAGATATCGCTTTCCTGTCTGTCGTTAGTGAATTTCAGGTTCTCCGAAGAAAACTTGGTCTCCAATCTAGGATCGAGGGTATAGAGCAAATGGTTCTGCCAATCGTTCTCCGAGATAATGTTTTTCAAGGCATCTGAAACTTCTGAAAAATCTTCACAGTAAATGAATTTGCCCCCATTTTTTTTGAAATAGATGGTGAATTTTTCATCCACGGGAATTTTTAGATCGGGCATGTGCTCTCCACGGGTTTCCGCTGTTTCTTTGGAAACCTTTTTTCCTCCTCCAAAAAGTTTTTTGAAAACTCCCATCTATTGTATCAGGTGCATATTCAATATAAATTCAATCCAAGATTTTTAGCTTATTTGGCAGGTTCTAGCTCTTCATGTTTTTCAAAAGGCCTTCTACCAAAGATTTTCTCCAAATCGTCCTTAAAGATAACTTCTTTTTCTAACAGCCTATCTGCCAATTCTGTTAGCTTGTCCTTGTTATCGGCCAATAGTTTAATGGCTCTTTGGTATTGCTCTTCAATGATTTTTGAAATCTCTTGATCAATTTTCTGTGCAGTCTCCTCGCTGTACGGTTTGGTGAAACCATATTCGTTTTGTCCGGTTGAATCGTAATAGGTAATGTTACCCAATTCATCATTAAGACCATAAATAGTTACCATGGCACGAGCTTGTTTGGTCACTTTTTCCAAATCGCTCAAAGCACCTGTCGAAATTTTATCGAACATTACCTTTTCTGCCGCACGACCTCCCATGGTGGCACACATTTCATCCAACATTTGTTCGGTTCGGACGATTAGGCGTTCTTCTGGTAAGTACCATGCAGCACCCAAAGATTGTCCCCTAGGAACGATGGTGACCTTCACCAAAGGTGCGGCGTGTTCCAACATCCAACTAACAGTGGCGTGGCCAGCCTCATGGTAGGCAATAGTCTTTTTCTCTTCTGGGGTGATGATTTTGTTCTTCTTTTCCAAACCACCAACGATTCTATCCACGGCATCAAGAAAATCTTGCTTGGTCACCGCTTTTTTCTCTTTACGGGCGGCGATAAGGGCGGCCTCGTTACATACGTTGGCGATATCCGCACCTGAGAATCCAGGGGTTTGCTTCGCCAAAAAGTCAAGATCCAAGGTCTCGGCGGTTTTGATTGGGCGCAAATGCACCTCAAAAATTTCTTTTCTTTCGTTCAAATCTGGAAGGTCCACATAGATCTGACGGTCAAAACGACCGGCACGCATCAAGGCTTTATCCAGTACATCAGCACGGTTGGTAGCGGCCAATACGATTACGTTGGTATTGGTTCCAAAACCGTCCATCTCGGTCAACAATTGGTTCAGGGTGTTTTCCCTTTCGTCATTGGAACCTGTGAAGTTGTTTTTCCCCCTAGCACGACCAATCGCATCGATCTCATCAATAAAGATGATGGCAGGTGACTTATCCTTTGCCTGTTTGAAAAGGTCACGTACCCTAGAGGCACCAACCCCAACGAACATTTCAACAAAGTCAGAACCTGAAAGGGAAAAGAAAGGAACTTTTGCTTCCCCGGCAACGGCCTTGGCCAAAAGGGTCTTACCTGTTCCCGGAGGGCCTACCAAAAGGGCCCCTTTCGGGATTTTACCTCCCAGTGAAGTGTATTTATCAGGGTTTTTAAGGAATTCCACAATCTCTTGTACTTCTTCCTTGGCACCCTCCAAACCAGCAACATCTTTAAAAGAAGTGCGGGTATCGGTTTTCTCGTCGAACAATTTGGCCTTTGATTTTCCGATGTTGAAAATCTGACCACCTGCACCGCCTCCTGCGCCACCGGACATTCTTCGCATCAAATAGATCCAAATACCAATGATCAACACAAACGGCAACAAGGAAAGTAACAATTCCCCGATTACGTTGGATTCCGTATCGAACTCAACAATGGTGTCGAGGTTGTTTTCTTTTTTGATCTCGGAGATTTCGTTCTGAAAAATCTGAAGATCTCCATAATCCAACACATATTGAGGCAATAAACTGCTGGAAGGGAACAATGGTTTTTTGGCCACTCCCTTATGAACGTCCTTCTTTAAGGCTTCTTCGGTAAGGTAAACCTTTGCCTGTCTGGTATTGGTAATGATGACGATTTTGGATATATCGCCATTACGCAAAAATTCCTGCAACTCGGAAGTTGTGGTCTTTTCGGTACTTGAAAAACTACTTCCACCAAAAAACTGGAAACCAATGATCAATGCGATTACTACGCCATAAATCCACCACGAACTAAAACGCGGCCTCTTTGGGGGGGTATTTGAATTGTTCTCTTTTGCCATTTTGTTTTAAGAATTGTAGCTGCTCTCCACCATGGTTACTTTGGCGTCACCCCAAAGTCCCTCAATGTCGTAGAATTCCCTAATGTGTTTTTGAAATACATGTACCACTACATTTACATAGTCCATCAATACCCATTCGGCGTTCTCAGAACCTTCAATGTGCCAAGGTTTGTCCTTTGAGGCTTTACTCACTGTTTTCTGGATCGAGGATACAATTGCGTTTACATGCGTGTTGGAAGTACCATTGCAGATGATGAAGTAGTCGCAAACAGTATTTTCGATTTCCCTCAGGTCCAGTAGATTAATGTCGACTCCTTTAACGTCTTCTATCCCTTCTAAGATCAAGGCAATCAGTTCATCTGCGCTAGCTTTTGTTTTCTGCATTCAAAAAATTTAGTTTCTACAAATTTAGGTATTTTTTGTTTTCTTAGCCTTAGTTTTTAACAAATCGATAAGGCGCACCACTTTGGGAGAACAAACTCAAATAATCAAACTTGATGCCACGGATTCCACAAATCTGTATTTGAAGGAACTTCTGCAGGCCACAACTTTGTTGGACTATACGGTTGTGGTCACCAAAAAACAGCTAAAGGGGAGGGGGCAAATGGGAACTGTTTGGCAATCTGAAGAAGGTAAAAACTTAACTTTCAGTGTGTTGAAAAATTTTGATGCGTTACACGTAGAGCATCAATTTTTGTTGAACATGGGTGTTTCCATGGCCGTGGTAGATGTGCTCAAAGAGTTGGCGGTGCCAGATGTCAGCGTGAAATGGCCCAACGACATTATGTCAGGTACTTTTAAGATTTGTGGTATTTTGATTGAAAATGTTTTGAAGGGCACTTTCGTCAGTCAGGCCATCATCGGTATTGGTCTGAACGTAAACCAAGCCCATTTTGAAAATCTGGACAAGGCATCGTCCCTAAAAATGATAACTGGAACCTTTTTCGATTTAGATGAACTTATGCATCGGATTTTGGAAAGGCTACAGTATCATTTGGAGTTTTTGGAAAGCAAAACGGTAGCCCAATTGCTCCCATCCTATGAAAAATTGTTATTCAGAAAAGACAAACCATCCACCTTTACCAATGGCCAAGGGGAAATGTTCATGGGGTTTATTAGAAGCGTTTCTCCCACAGGAAAATTGGTCCTGGAACTGGAGGACCACATTTTGAAGGAATACGATCTTAAGGAAGTGACCTTGCTTTATTGACCAATCTTGTCCATGTTGGTGGACAGGGTTTCCATGAAATTGGTAATCGGGGATTTGATCATCATGGCCATCATGGCGTTGAACTGGCCTTCAAAACTCAAACCTACCTCACTTTCATTTTCACCCAAAGCCGTAATATCTGCAGTTAAGGTAAAGGGCAATTTATCACTGGCGGCACCAAGCACCACTTTGTCATTTGGGTTTTGTTCCTTCAGCCTCAAGATAATTTCGGGCATGCCCTTAAGGGCAAATTTGAAGGTGTTCTCATCCAACACCTCAAACTTGTCAATATTGTCAGGCATCAAGGTTTCAAAGTTTTTGATGTCTGTCAAGAAATCAAAAACTTCTTTGTCGCTCTTTGCGATTTTCTTTTTGGAAGCTTCTATGTGCATTGTTGCTATTTATTTCCATTCCTGCGGATTGGATCTCCATTCCAACAGGGTTTTTAGTTGTGAATCTTTAATATAGTGGGTTTCCGAAGCCTGTTCGATCAAATGTTCGTAATCGGAAAGGGTGTGGAGTTCCACACCTTCTGCTTCAAAATTGGCACTTGCCACTGGAAAACCGTAAGTGAAAATGGCGATCATGCCTTTAACCTTGGCATTTTGGTCCTTTAGTGCACGAACGGCATTAAGGCTGCTTTTGCCTGTACTGATCAGGTCTTCGATGACCACCACAGTCTGACCGGATTCAAAATAACCTTCAATTTGGTTCTGTCTACCGTGCGATTTTGGTTCGGGCCTAACATAAACGAATGGAAGCCCCAAGGCTTCGGCCACCAGAATACCGATGCCGATGGCGCCGGTGGCCACTCCGGCGATCACATCCGGCTTGCCGTAAAGTCTTTCAACCTGCTTGGCCATTTCCTCCCTTACAAAATTCCGAATTTCAGGGTAGGAGAGCATTACCCTGTTATCGCAATATATTGGCGATTTCCAACCCGAAGCCCATGTAAATGGATTTTCGGGTTCCAACTTTATTGCATTAATTTGCAGCAGAAGCTCAGCTGTTTTTTTTGCTATTCCCTTATCTAAAACCATTGCGCAAATGTATGAAGTTTTTGTTAATGAGTCCCCACTGATTTTAACAAACGAGCGCCCGGAACATACCAACGGAAACCTATTCTTGTTGGATGGTGATTCTATAATGGAGGCCATTCATTTGCTATCCAAGAAGAAACTGAAAAAGGCATACTTGTACCATCCGGATAAGGATAAGATCCTGAAAATTTTCATGCACAAGATACCAGTGATCGTTGCCGGAGGCGGTTTTGTGGTGAATGAAAAGGGCAAGGTGCTCTTCATCAAAAGGAATGGAAAATGGGATTTGCCGAAGGGAAAAGTGGATAAGGGCGAAACCATTGAAAGTGCCGCCATACGTGAAGTGGAGGAGGAAACCGGGGTGAAGAACCTAAAAATGGAACGTTTTTTACGCACCACCTACCATGTTTTTAAACGCAATGGTGCCTATTGGTTGAAACAGACGCATTGGTTTTTAATGTCTACTGACTATACCGGAAAATTAATTGCCGAAAAAGCCGAAGGCATTGAAAAGGTAAAATGGAAAGGTCCTGAAAAAACCCAAAAAGCCATCAAAAATTCCTATAAAAACATAGCTATTTTGTTCAAGCAAGTGGCTACCTAGCCAAAATGCCCGAAGCTTTACTTTCCTTGGCAATCCTGTAAATGGGATAGGCCAGATAGGCATCCTCCAAATATTTGGAACGTTGGAAAATCCAATCCAATTGGGCGTACCAATTGTTCGCGAAATTGAGGTCCAGATTTTTCTTGGCTTCAAAGTTCTGCCTCAAAATGGAGTCCTGTTGTAACATTTCCAAGGCGATATCCTCAAAAACATAGGGTGAAAAGCCTTCTTTCTGCTGAAGTACGGTATCGAAGAAATTCCAGTTGAAAAAGGAATCCACCGCATGGGGTTCCAATGTCTCCAACAAATACCGAATACCGGGTTGACGGGTCGGTACCACATAATCACCTGCCCTAAAACGGACTTTCTTGGTGCTTTTTTCCACTTTGGTGTTGGAGTGGGGATAATGGCCTTCGTAAGGGGAATTTCGAGTGTCGTAATCCAAAATTTTATAGGCTTCCACTGTTAATGTGGTATCCTTGTCCAGTTTGAAATACTGGATTTTGTTGACATCCAACCGTTCAATTACCTTTTGCCAACTTTGTTTCACTACATAGGCATCTGGTACCGAAACGGTGTCCAAGGGATAAAAATAATCTTGGTAAACCGTTTCTTTTACAAAAGGTCTGCTTCGGTCGTATTTTAATCTGGGTAGTCCGGTAACCTCGCTGGTGGGTCGGTCAGCTTCAAACCCCTTGAATTGTAAAATGGAACTTTTGGTGGTGTCTACTGCCCAATTGAAGTAATATTCGGAAAGATCTACGTTTTTTTCCAACGTCTCTTTTCGCAAGGATTTAATTGTCTTATGTTCTTTTTCCACCACGTCCAAAAGACTTTCCATGAGCACATAGGTTCCCTCCACTCGTTGGTCATAGGGTTTTAGCATGTGTGTTTCCACCATGAGGCCCAGTGTACTCCATAGGGTAGTATAACCGGTGGAATATCTGGGATGGTCCATAAATTGGCTAAAGCCAAGTTCAGGCGGCATGTTGAACACGTTCACATAAGGGGTAATGTCCCATTCCTTCTCCAACAACGATTTTTCAATTTTGGGCATAAAGGAATCATGCAAGTATTCGCCCATTTTGCCACCAAGCTTGTTGTGTTGGGTGAACAGATGGGTGAGGGTATATTGGTAATCGGCACCATTACTCACATGGTTATCTATAAATACATCGGGTTTCACCGAATGGAAAATGTCTGCAAAGGTCCTTGCGTTCTTGGTGTCCATTTTGATAAAATCCCGGTTCAGGTCATAATTGAGTGCATTGCCGCGGAAACCATATTCCAACGGACCATTTTGATTGGCACGTGTAGTGGAATTCCGGTTCAACGATCCACCAACGTTATAAATGGGGATGGTGACCAAGACGGTCTTCTTGGGAGTGGGAATCTTACCTGTGGCCAAATCCCTATAGAGCATCATGGTGGCGTCAATACCATCGCTTTCACCTGGATGGATGCCATTATTGATCAAAATGATGGATTTTTCCTTTCGGATGTTCTCAAAATTGAAATCCCCTTCCGGATTAAAGGTAACCATGTGCAGAGGAAATCCACTGTCCGTTTTGCCTATGGTGTGTACATTGATCTGAGGAAAATCCCGTGCCAAGGAAATATAAAAATCAATGGTCTGTTGATATGTGGCCGTTTCCTTGCCTCCAGAGATTTCGAAATGAGTTAGGAAAGAGTTGACCTTGTCCTGCTTTTCTGTTTCGCAGGACAAAAGGAGAACAAGGGTCGCAAAAAAAACTAAATGTTTCAAGGTGCTGGGGTACTTTGTTAGTTATACCAAAAGTAACTTTTTTCGGTGGCCCCAAAAATACGGAATATTATGATTATGAGGCCATATGGAAACCTTCCAAATCGGAAACCTCTATTTTGAAAATGGGTTTGTTCTTAAAATTGAGTTGATGCGGGCATTTCTCCTTAAAATCGTTCCAACGTTGGTAATCGGATGGATCAATGGACGAAGTGATCATGTTGATGATGATCCGGTCGTGTATGTCAAGTCCGATCAATTCTTCCAAAAAATCCCAGCCATCCATTATGGGCATGTTGATATCTAAAAATATTACTTCCGGGATATCCTGTTCCAAGGTAAGCCTTTCGGCCAAAGCATCGAATGCCTCCTTTCCATTTTGAAAAATTTGGATGTCGTCACAGATAGCCACTGGTTTCAACATTTTTTTTATGCCGAATACGGTTATGGGATCATCGTCCACAATAAAAATACTACTTAATTTCTTCATTAAAATATACGTTGAAGGTAGTTCCCTTGTCCACTTCACTGTTCACGGTAATCTTTCCGCCCATGGCCTCGATTTGGTTGCGTACCAAGTACAATCCGAATCCTTTGGCGTCCTTGTTATTATGGAATGTCTTATACATGCCGAATATTTTGTCGCCATACCTTTCAAGGTCAATTCCCAATCCATTGTCTGCAATGGACAGGATGATCTTGTTGTCGAGCTTTTTGGTGGTTAGGGTAATGATAGGTTTTCTTTCAGGACTTCTGTATTTTACGGCATTGGTCAACAAGTTCAAAATAATACTGTCCATATAGGCCGGAATACTTTTTACAACATGTTTTTGGTCCACTTCGTTGTTGATCAATACTTGGTTTTTATCCAAGAAGGCGGTCAAACTATGTTGTACCTTAATAATGTGGTCATAAATGTTGATGGGTTCCTTTTTAAGGTTGATGTTGGTATTGATGTCCACCACTTGGTTCAGGTTTTCCAAGGTTTCCAGCAAATTGTCCGAAGCCTGGGTCAACATGGTGATGATATGTTCCCTTTCCTTTTCATTTTCCTCCGATTTTAAAAATTGCAGCAACATGGAAAAGTTGGCCGAGTGGGATCGAAGGTTGTGGGAAACAATATGGGCGAAATTGATCAGTTTCTTGTTCTGGATGGAAGTCAGGTTGATCAGATTGCGCAGCTGATCTTCTTTCTTTTTAATGGCCGAGATATCCATGCTTATGCCAATCAAACCGCTTACCTTACTGTTAAGGTCGAACAATGGAATCTTGGAGGTCAGGAAATTGGTGGCCTGCCCATTCTTTTTGATGCTAATGGTCTCTTTGCCCAAAATGGGTTTCAAGGTTTTGAGGACTTCAAGGTCTTCTTCCCTCGATATTTTGGCAACTTCCTCATCATAAAGGTCAAAATCGGTTTTACCTAGTAATTCTTTGGGACTTTTTTCCAGGTATTCGCACTCCGATTTGTTCACTAGGATTTTTTTGGAATCCAGGTCTTTTACAAAAACGTTCAATGGTAGGTTGTCGATCAAGGCAGTGAGCAATTGTTGATTTTCCATAACCTTGGTCTCGGTCATCACTTGCTCGTGAATGTCTTGGAAGGTGCCAAATACCTTAACAACTTCTCCGTTTTTTTCAATGGCCTTTCCGGCAGATTGTATCCATCGTTCCTCGCCGTTGTGGGTAATGATCATCAATCTTTCATTGAAAGGAGTACGTTCATGGATGGCTTTGTGGAATAACATGGAAATCTTGTTCCTGCTATATCCGGGTTTGTAAAATTCAATGGCCTCATTCACGTTTGGGACGAAAGACAGGGGGACTTGGTGTATTTTCTTGGTTTCTTCACACCAATAAAGTTTTTCGGTCTGGACATCAAATTCCCAGCAGCCTACTTGGGCCACTTCGGATTTGGTCTTTAATATGGCATTGATTCGCTCAATTTCCAGTTCATTTTTTACTTCCCTGGAAATATCACTGGTCTGGACAATGGACCCTATAATATTCTCCTTTTCATCATACCAAGGTGTAAAGCTGGTTTCTAACCATCTTGCCTCCCTGTCATTGACCATTTCATGGCGAATGGAAAAGGTTTTTTGGATGCTTAGTTTTTCATTGAGGTTGTCAACATTTTCCAACAAATTGCAAATGTTGACCTCTATGATGCTCTTGGGAGGCAATCCAAATATTACGAACCATGAGTCTGAAGCGTCTACAACCATACCGTCCAAACCGACCAAAGCGGTGGCTTGCGGTAGCTGTTTGAGTAGATAGTGCTGCTCGATTCTCTCAACTGCTTTCAAAGTACGGGGGTTTTACAATTAAGAAATTTCTGACCAATGTATAAGTATTGGGTAAGCTAACTTATTTAATGTTGTGAAAGGGATAAAAATTGTGGTCTCTTTGAAAAATGCCTGTGTTTGTATAATTTAAGAGAGGCAGATTTAACCTACAATTGAACTGGAATAACCTTCTTAAACGTGCAGGGGAGGATTAGCGATTGACCACGACGGTATCGGGAACAAGTCCGGTATAATCGCCACCATTTCGGATAACGTCCCGCACAATGGAAGAGCTAATGAACGACTTTCCTGAAGAAGTCAATAAGAAGACGGTTTCTATTTCCGAAAGCTTTCTGTTGGTGTGGGCGATGGCTTTTTCAAACTCAAAATCTGCAGGGTTACGCAATCCCCTTAAAATAAATTCCGCACCGATTTCCTTGCAAAAATCCACCGTCATTCCTTGGTAGGTGACCACCTTGATCTTGGGCTCATCTTTAAAGGCATCTGCAATGAACTTGGTCCTTTCTTCCAAAGTGAACATGTATTTTTTGTCGGCATTGATCCCGATGGCGATGACCAATTCATCAAAAAGCGTAATACCCCTTTTGATGATGTCGTAGTGGCCAAGGGTTAGGGGGTCAAAGGAACCGGGGAACAATGCGCGTCTCATATAGTGGAAAAGAAAGTTTGTTTAAAAATACGCTTTTCTAGGCTAATGCTTCCGTTATGGCACTATCAAAAAGTTCTTCCAAGCTAATGCCTGCCGTTCTTGCCTGTTGTGGCAAAAGGCTTTCTTCCGTCAATCCAGGAGTGGTGTTTACTTCCAACAAATGGGGCACATCACCAATAAAAATAAACTCGCTTCGGGTATAACCTTTCAATCCAAGTGTCTTGTAGATGAACTCGGCCCACTTGCGAACATTTTTTTCCTGATTCTCATTGATCCTAGCAGGGGTGATTTCCTGTGACTTGCCTTGGTACTTCGCTTCAAAATCAAAAAAATCGTTTTCCGAAATAATTTCGGTTATCGGCAATACCATCACCTCGCCTTTATATGTAATCACACCTACGGACACCTCGGTCCCTTCCAAAAAGGATTCGATGATCACTTGGTCATCTTCTTTGAACGCGCTATCGATGGCCTTTTGAAGTTCGTTTTTTTGGTACACTTTGGACACTCCATAACTACTGCCTGCTCTATTGGCCTTCACAAAACAGGGTAGTCCCACTTTTTTAATGATGCCCTCCTCATCTACCTCCTGACCTTTGTTCAGGTGATATGAAATGGCACATGGGATTGCATAAGGCTTTAACGTGCTCAAAAGATCCCGTTTATTGAAGGTTAGCGCAGATTCGTAATGGTTGCAAGAGGTGTGGGGAATGCCCAAAAGCTCAAAATAGGCCTGCATGAGTCCGTCTTCACCCGGTGTGCCGTGAATGGCATTGAAAACACAATCAAAATGTATTTTTTGCCCATTTACATTGATGCTGAAATCGCCTCTATCAACCGGATATTCGTTGTCGCCCTTATCCAGATAAAACCATTTCTCTTTGGAGATGATAATGCGGTATGCATTGTATTTTTCAGGGTTCAGGTATTTGTTCACAACGTTCCCACTTTTTATGGAAATACCGTACTCACTGGAGTAACCTCCCATGATGATGGCAATGTTCTTTTTCATCGGCTTTCTAAATATCGCAAGGCCAAAATAAAGAAAAAAGGGCTGGCTTTCCTATATTTGTTCCGATAAGGTTTAGTGCATGAAAAATTTTTTGAACTTTTTGAAAAGCAAGACTTTTCTCATCCAACTTGGTCTGGCCATTGTGGCCGTTATAGTCTTGGTCTTCTTGGCCATGCAATGGCTTAAGGGGACCACCAACCACGGTGAGTTTGTAGAGGTACCGGATTTTTCCAAAATGTCGGTATCGGAAATGCGAAAGACAGTGGAAGAGGCTGGGTTGCGCTATCAAGTTTTGGATTCCTCCAACTATAATCCCGATTACCCACGATTTTCCATTTTGGATCAGAATCCACCGGCCGGTAATAAGGTAAAGGCCAACCGTAAAATTTATTTTACGGTAAATCCATCTGGGTATAAAAAGGTAAGTGTGCCCGATATCATTCAGGTGACGCAGCGAAATGCCGCTTCCATGTTACGTGCTGTAGGCCTTGATGTGGAGCGTGTCACCTATATTGACGAATTGGGTAAGGACATGGTCTACAACATCAAGTTCAAGGGTAAATATGTAAAGCCCGGCGACAAGTTGCCCAAGACCTCCAAGATCGAGTTGATTTGCGGTAACGGTACCATTCCGGGTAGCGCAAAGGTTAAGGCCGAATCTGATTCCGAATAACCATGGATTTTACCGACCAAAATGAGCTGTCTCCTGACGAGCTTTTTGAACACCATAAGTTTGTAGCCTCCAAAGGTCAAGAGCCTTTGCGGGTGGATAAATTCTTGATGAATTTTATTGAAAATGCCACCCGTAACAAGATTCAACAAGCGGCCAAAAATGGCCATATTTGGGTGAATGGTGCTACAGTAAAACAAAATTACAAGGTAAAGGCCGGGGATGAGGTGAAGGTGCTCTTTGAGCATCCACCCTACGAATTTTTGTTGACTCCCGAGAATATCCCATTGGACATTGTGTATGAGGACGATTCCCTTTTAGTGGTGAACAAACCTGCCGGAATGGTAGTGCATCCCGGGCATGGAAATTATTCCGGTACGCTCATCAACGCCTTGGTGTACCATTTTGAAAATTTGCCCAACAACAGTTCCAATAGGCCTGGGTTGGTGCATAGGATCGATAAGGATACTTCCGGACTTTTGGTGATTGCCAAAACAGAATTGGCCATGACCCATTTGGCACAGCAATTTTTTGAGAAAAGTAGTGAACGGGAATATGTGGCTCTTGTTTGGGGTAATGTTGAAGAAGATGAAGGCACTGTGGAGGGAAACATTGGTAGACATCCGAAGAACCGTTTGCAGATGACCGTTTATCCGGATGGGGAAGATGGAAAAGAAGCCATCACCCACTACAAGGTTTTGGAAAGGTTGGGGTACGTGACCTTGATTTCCTGCCGATTGGAAACGGGCCGAACCCATCAGATTAGGGTGCACATGAAATACATTGGGCATACGCTTTTCAATGACGAGCGCTATGGTGGGGATGCCATTTTGAAAGGAACCACCTTTACCAAATACAAACAGTTTGTGGATAATGCCTTCAAGGTGTTGCCGCGTCAGGCGTTACATGCCAAAACTCTGGGGTTTGAGCATCCGGTGACCGGAAAATTCATGCGTTTTGATACCGAATTGCCAGAGGATATGGTCCAATGCATTGAAAAATGGCGCAATTATTCCAAACACGTGGAACAATAGTTTTCATCAATCGTAGGATTGAAAACCTCATTGACGATCTTTTTCCAAAATTGAAAATCCTCAGTATTTTTGAACTAAAGAAGCACTGAATGAAAATTGTCATATCTCCGGCCAAGTCTCTCGATTTTGAATCGGAAATCCCAACATCAACCTATAGCCAACCCCTTTTTTTGGAGGAAGCGCAGAAACTGAACGCCATCCTGAAAAAGAAAAGACCAAAGGCATTATCGCAATTGATGTCCATTTCCGATAGTTTGGCACAATTGAACTGGGAACGTAACCAACAATTTTCAGTTCCTTTCAGTCCCGAAAATGCTCGTCCTGCCGTGTATGCTTTTAACGGTGATGTATACCAAGGCTTGGACGCACAAACGATTCCATTGGAGAAACTGGACAAGTTGCAGGATACGCTTCGGATTTTATCCGGACTGTATGGCATCTTGAAACCTTTGGACCTGATGCAGCCCTACCGTTTGGAAATGGGCACCCAATTAAAGGTGGGCCGAAAAAAGAACCTGCACGAATTTTGGAAAAAACAACTGACCGACCATTTGAACCAAGAACTGGTGGATGGGGAACTTTTTGTGAACTTGGCCAGTAACGAATATTTTGGTGCCGTTGATGAAAAGAAACTCAAGGTTCCGGTAATCACCCCCATTTTTAAGGATTGGAAAAACGATCAATTGAAGATCATCAGTTTCTTCGCCAAAAAGGCAAGGGGCTCTATGGTTCGTTATATCCTCGATACAGATGCCAAGACCTTGGAAGACATTAAAGGTTTTGATTATGACGGATATCTTTTCAGTCAGGAACATACCCTAAAGGCCAATGAGCCTGTTTTCATTCGCTAAATCTTTGGCAAAGACCTAAGGATTTAGTATGTTTTAGTGTTCATTGAATCGTGTTATGATTGGAGGGCACTGGTCCTAAATTGTGATACGCATAAATTTAATCCCAAGGTTTCAGTTTAATCACGACCTTTGGGTGTACACTCATTTAAAACGATAACACCAAATAATCCATGCAGCATTCCAGACGGTTAGAAGAATTTAAAAAATCGGTAACCAACAAGTTCAATATCTACAATAGTTTGTTTTTGAGCTTGCCCTATAAAAATGTGGAAAACGTGGGCATTTTGATTCCCCTTTTGCTCGATCAGTGTGAAAAGGGACTCAAAGCAGGGAAAGAGCCGCAGGAAATTTTAGAGGTGTTCTTTTCCAATTTTGTCAACATCAAGGACGAAAGGGAACGCTTGGATTTCATGTTCAAGATCATTCAATATGTGGAAAGGCAAGTGGTGCTTTATGATAGTGTGGAAGATGCTGCTTTCCCAAAACTGCAAAAATACAGCAACTCCTTGACCATCAAGGATTATTTTGAATTGGTGAACCGAACCAAAAACTGGGACAAAGTATCCAAAAAACTGTCTACATTTAGTGCACGGATCGTACTAACGGCCCACCCGACCCAGTTTTACACTCCGGCCGTTTTGGACATTATTGCGGAGCTTCGGTCGTTGATCGATCATGATCAGATCTATGATATTGATGTGACCTTGCAACAGTTGGGTCTTACCTCTTTGATCAATGCCAAAAAACCAACCCCTTTGGATGAGGCCAAGAACATCATTTATATTCTCAGGAATACCTACTATGATGCCGTGGGCCAGTTGTACCAATATGTAAAGCGCAACATCAAAGACGAGCATTTTGAGAATTATAATATCATAAAATTGGGCTTTTGGCCTGGTGGTGACCGAGATGGAAACCCATTCGTGACCGCGGATATTACAAGTCAAGTGGCAGATGAACTTCGTTTGACATTGATGAAGTGCTATTACAACGACCTGAAGGAACTGCGCAAAAAACTCACCTTTCAGTCTATGCAGGAAGACTTGAACCAGTTGAGTGCCAAACTTTATCTGGCCATGTTCAACGCCAAGGCACCGGTACAATACAATGAGATAATCGATCATTTGAAATCCGTTAGGGAAAAATTGATTGCCGATTATCATGAGCTGTACTTGGATCAGTTGGATAAGTTCATCGACAAGGTCCATATTTTCAAGACCCACTTTGCCTCGTTGGACATCCGTCAGGATCACAGCAAGCATAAATTGGTGGTAGAAACCGTGTTGAAACAACAAGGGGCCATCAAGGAAAGTTTGGATGAATTGAAGGAAAAAGATTTGGTAAAATGGTTGTTGCAGAAAGATTTCAAACTAGATCCATCGGATTATGACGATGAAATCGTGAAGGATACCATTACCAATATCCAACAACTAAAGGCAATTCAGGAGCGAAATGGGGAAGATGGATGCAACCGTTACATCATCAGTAATTCCGAAGATATCTTTTCGGTATTGTTCGTTTTTGGATTGTTCAGATGGTGTGGTTGGGACGATAAGGAAATCACTTTCGACATCATTCCACTCTTCGAGACTATGAAGGGTATGGAAGTTTCCGAAGAAGTGATGCAGACCTTGTTCGATATTCCAAAATACCGCAAGCATCTGGAACGCCGAAATGAAACGCATACCATCATGCTTGGTTTTTCCGATGGTACCAAGGATGGTGGCTATCTAAAGGCCAACTGGTCTATCTTGAAGACCAAGGAAACCTTGAGTAAAGTCTGTAAAAAGAACGGCATCAAGGCCATTTTCTTTGACGGTAGGGGAGGCCCACCAGCACGTGGCGGAGGTAAGACCCATAGGTTCTACGCGGCCCAGACCAAGGATGTGGCCAACCATGAGATTCAATTGACCATACAAGGCCAGACCATTACCAGTACCTATGGTACAAAGGAACAGTTCATGCACAATTCGGAGCAATTGCTCACCGCAGGACTGAGCAACAATATTTTCGGTAAGGAATTGGTGTTGACATCGGCCCAACGAAAATTGATGGAAGAACTGTCGGACCTTAGTTTTGATAAGTACGATGCCCTAAAACAGCATGAAAAGTTCATTCCGTATTTGGAACACAGGAGCACCTTGAAATATTATACCAAGGCCAATATAGGCAGTAGACCAGGCAAGAGGGGTAACAAGAGCCAATTGACCTTGGCTGATCTGCGTGCCATTTCATTTGTGGGGTCATGGAGCCAGTTGAAACAAAACGTTCCAGGATATTTTGGATTGGGCTCTGCCATTCAGCAATTAAAGGATGAAGGCAGAATGAACGAGGTTAAAAAATTGTACAAGGAAGTGCCATTCTTCAAGGCATTGATGCTGAATAGTATGATGTCTTTGGCCAAGACCAATTTTGACCTTACCCGTTATATGAAGGATGATCCCGAGTTCGGGGAATTCTGGAGTATTTTGCATAATGAGTTCGAACTCTCCAAAAAGATGTTGTTGCAAATCTCTGGATTGAAGATTTTGATGGAGGACGAAGAGGTTTCGAGGGAATCCGTGAAGATCAGAGAGAAAATTGTATTGCCACTTTTGGTCATCCAACAGAACGCCTTGTACCACATTACCCAAAAATCGGAATACTTGGAATTGTACGAAAAAATCGTGACGCGCTCCCTTTATGGTAACATCAACGCCAGTAGAAACTCGGCATAACTGTCTTTAAAAATGTTGCGAATTTGCAGCGTTGACTTTTGGCAAATTAATTCTATTTTTAGGTGATGTATTATTATGTAATAGTTGCCTTACAGGGTTTTTGCGTGTATCACTGTTATACCCACAGAAACAATTATTATTGGATATTTGCAATCATATTTCTTCCTCTGGTAGGTTCGATTCTATATCTTTTAATGAATGTCTTTCAAAAAAGGGACATTGAAAAGGTGCAGGAAAGCTTGGTCACCGCTATTAATCCTTCTAAAAAAATTAAAGATTTAGAAAAGAAATTTAAGTTTTCTGAGACCTTTGAAAATCAAGTATCCCTAGCGGATGCCTATTTGAATGAAGGAATGTATGAAGAGGCCATTAAAAATTATAGGGCATCTTTAAAGGATGTCTTCGTCAATGATTTTTATGCGATTTCAAAGTTGGTAGAGGCCTATTATTATGCCGAGGATTATGATAATACTATCCAATATGTGGATAAAATAAAGGACAATCCCTCCTTTAGAAAGTCGAAAGCATCGTTTTTATATGGATTGGCTTTGGAGAAAACAGGTAATATGGCATCTGCGGAAGAATATTTAAGAGTCTTTGATGCACCGTATTCCAATTTTAATGAGCGCTTGGAGCTTTCTCGGTTCTTGGTTAGGCAGAATAAGATTGAAGAGGCCAAAGAAGTCCTTCAAGAAATGATTTCTGAGTCAGAGCATATGTCTAGGCAAAGTTTTAAGACGAATAGGGAAGCCATTGAGAAAGCCAAGGAAGAGTTTGCGTCACTTGCATAATGTTCTTACACCGCCATCCATACGAGCCATTTCTATTTCCCGAAGCCACCAAACTTATCGTGGGTACCTTGCCACCGCCCCGTTTTACTACAGGGGAGTTGAAAAAAGAGGATGTGGATTTCTGCTACGGGAGCTGCAATGGTATGCTATGGCCCATTTTGGACCGAATCTTTGATCTGGGGTTAAAATATGAGACTACGGCCGAGGCCATTTTTCAAAGAGAACAATTTCTGTTGAAACACAAAATTGGTGTCTGTGATATTGTACAAAGCGCGGAACGTTCCAAGATTGATGCTTCCGATTTGGGAATGCAAAACGTTGAACTCCGTGATATGATTGGTTATTTAAGGCACTTTCCTAAAGTGGATACTCTTCTGTTCACCGGCGGCAATAGTAAGAATGGTCCGGAATATTTCTTTAGAAAACAACTAAGGGAATACGACATAAAATTAGAAGTAGTGAATGATGAAGTACCACGAATCCATGAGTTTAAATTGCCTTTGTCTGTTAGTGAAATTGAAAAATTGAAACCGCTGTCGGTTCGAGCGCAGTCGAGAACTATTAAAACGGTTTCCCTGACCGCTCCTTCCGGTGCCGCCAACCGCGCAGTGGGAAGTCTTGAAGCTTACAAAAAGCTAAAAGATAAAGACCCTAATTTCAATACTTTGGATTTTAGGGTGATGCAGTATCGCGAATTTTTCAAATAACACTGTGTCTAGTAGCCTTAGGAAAGATTTAAAATTTGTTTAAGGCAATTTTAAGACCAGTACTGCGTATATATAACAATCACAAAACCTAAAAATCAAGAAAATGAAATCAATAAATAAAATTATCGGAATTTTTTTTGCTGTAACGCTTATGGCCTCGTGTTCAGCAAATTATCATGCCAATAAAAATGGGATTCCCCCAGGCCAGGCCAAAAAAATTACGGGGGCACAAAGCGCCAAAGATTATGCCCCTGGTCAACAAAAGAATAAAAACAAGAACTGATTTTGTCAGTTAAAATCATAAAAAAGGCCCCATGATCATGGGGCCTTTTTTATGATATACTTCTTTTGATCCTTATTTTATGGGAGTGGACAATATTCCATAAAAAGCTTTGATCCCATAAGCCAATTGACCAATCTTTACATTTTCATTCGGACTATGCTGGTTATTGTCAGGATTTACGACTGGAACGATAAAAGCAGGAATCTTCAATTCGTTGATAAAAGGGGCAATGGGAACCGTTCCACCCATGGTTCTAATTTGGATGACATCCTTGTTAAAAGTATTTTTCATGGTTGCTGTCAAAAACTGACCGTAAGGATTGTTTAGGTCGGTACGAAATGCATCGGTTACACTACCTTCCTTCACCATTACAATTTTGTCAAATTGCATCCGCTCTTCTTTAGTGGGTTCATGATCCAACACTTTGAACCCTTGCTTTGCAATGTGGTCCTTGACCAATTTTTTTAATCGATTACCATCGGATTCCACTACCAATCTTAGGTCCAACTCCGCGGTGGCACTTTCTGGTACAATAGTGCGGGCCTGTTCGCCAATCCATGCAGAACCCAATCCTCTTATGTTCAAGGAAGGATATTGTAAGGCTTCCTGGTAAAAACTGCCGACCTTTTCAGGGGTCTTAAATTGAAGTCGCTCTGCAATTTCGGCATCACTGTCCGGAACACTTTTCAAAATAGCTTTTGTGGCTTCATCAATCGTGATTCCATCGTAATATCCAGGGATAAGTACCCTACCTTCGGAATCTTTCATACTGGCCAGCAATTGGGACAATTGAAAACCAGGGTTTGGGGCATAATTCCCATAATGCCCACTGTGTTGGGGTTTAATGGGACCATACGTGGTCAAGGAAAGGGTGGTGATACCCCTGCAGCCATAAACCACGGTGGGTTCCCCAGAGGAATGTACGGGACCATCCACGATCATCAAAAAGTCGGCTTCCAAAAGCTCGCGATATTGTTTAACGGCTTTAGGAAGTGGCTTGCTGCTTTTTTCCTCTTCACTGTCCAATATCACCTTTACGTTGAAGGGTATCTCCTTGCCATCTTGCTTTAAAAGGTCGATGGTGTTCAATAGCATTACGATTGGTGACTTATCATCCGAAGTGGAACGACCGAACAATCGCCATTCGTAATTAATGTCGTCATTCAATTCATCAAATGAGACGGTTTTGAAACCATCACCTTCGGGAACCTTCAATACCATTTTATAAGGGTCGGGCTGGTCCCATTTGCTAGGGTCAACCGATTGGCCATCCAAGTGCATGTAGATCAAAACGGTAGGCTTATCATTGTTCATGGGCAAAGCCGCAAAGAACAAAGGCAGTCCATCCGTATCCAAAACAGCAGTGTTGAATCCACGTTCCCCAAACTTTCGTTTCAACCACATGATATTTCTGTCAATATCATCAGGGTTCAAGGCATCGTTGGGGATGGCTATGAATTCCTGAAGTTCGTTGATGGCATCGGCCACTTGGGATTTTACAGCAACATCATCTTGGGCAAAAAGGGAAAATGAAAGTATAAGGGAAAGGAATGAAACAGTTTTTTTCATGGGACAAAATAGGGTTCATTTTAAAACCCGAAATTTAACGAATTTGACCCACAAAACCACTGATTCCGTCCACCCCATTTTGTGTTAAATGTTTGATGAAGGCCGAACCAATGATGGCTCCCTTCGTTTGTGCTGTTGCCTGCTGAAAGGTCTGAGTATTGCTGATTCCGAACCCGACAATTTGCGGATTTTTCAAATTCATGGCTGCAATACGTTCAAAATAAGCGGCTTGCTCTGGCCCAAAACCTTCCTTGGTCCCTGTAGTGCTGGCAGAACTTACCATATAAATAAATCCTTCCGAAGCATCATCAATGGCTTTGATTCGGGTATCACTCGTCTGTGGTGTAATCAAAAACACATTTATCAATCCGTGTTTTTTAAAAATAGGTTCATATTCTTCCTGATACACATCCAGTGGTAGATCGGGAAGAATGAGCCCGTCAATACCGATTTCCTCACATTTTTGGCAGAAAGCCTCCACTCCATATTGCAAAACAGGATTGAAATAGCCCATTAAAATCAGAGGAATGGAAACCGTTTTACGGATATTCTTCAATTGCTCGAAGAGTAACGATGTTGTCATCCCATTTTTAAGGGCGGCAGTGGAACTTGCTTGGATTGTGGGTCCATCGGCCAACGGGTCGCTGAAGGGCAATCCAATTTCGATGAGGTCCACACCGCTTTTTTCCAAATCTTGGATGATTTTTACTGTGTCATTCAAGGATGGATATCCTGCCGTAAAATATATGGAGAGGATTTTTTTGTCCTCTTGTAGTTTTTGTTTGATTCTGTTCATAAATAAAGATTTGAGATGTGAGATTTGAGTAATGAGAGTCTAGTGTCTAGCATCCCATATCTAACATCTATAATTTAAAATAATCAATATAATTCTGTAAATCTTTATCTCCGCGACCGGAAAGGTTCACTACCACCACATCGTCCTCGTTAAATTTTCGGTCTTTAAAGATGGCCAATGCATGAGAAGACTCAATGGCTGGAATGATGCCTTCCAATTTACAGAGGTCCAGACCAGCTTTCATGGCCTCATCATCGGTAATGGAAATGAATTCCCCACGACCTGAGGTGTACAAATGTGCATGCAAGGGTCCTACGCCAGGGTAATCTAATCCAGCAGAAATGGAGTAGGGTTCCGTAATCTGGCCATCCGGGGTCTGCATCAACAAGGTCTTGCTCCCGTGAATAATGCCTACTTTACCCAAAGCAGAGGTTGCTGCACTTTCCCCGGAATGAATGCCTTTTCCTGCCGCTTCCACCGCAATGATCCCCACCTCGGGAGTGTCCAGAAAATGATAGAAAGCCCCTGCGGCATTGCTACCCCCGCCGACACAGGCCACCACAAAATCTGGATTTTCACGGCCTTCTTTTTCAAACAATTGGGATTTGATTTCTTCAGAAATGACCGATTGAAATCGGGCCACCATGTCCGGATAAGGGTGCGGACCTACGACCGAGCCGATAATGTAATGCGTATCCACAGGATTGTTGATCCAATCGCGGATGGCTTCGTTGGTGGCATCCTTAAGGGTTTTACTGCCAGAAGTGGCAGGTCGTACCTCCGCTCCCAACATTTTCATCCGGGCCACATTGGGCGCTTGGCGGGCAATGTCGATCTCGCCCATATACACCACACATTCAATACCCATCAGGGCACAAACCGTTGCCGTAGCCACACCATGCTGACCTGCGCCGGTTTCGGCAATGATGCGGTGTTTACCCAATCTTTTGGCCATCAAAATCTGACCGATGGTATTGTTGACCTTGTGTGCACCGGTATGGCAAAGATCTTCGCGCTTCAGGTAAATCTTGGTGTTATACTTTTTGGATAGGCGTTCCGCATAATATAAAGGTGTGGGTCGGCCTACATAATCCTTCAGCAATTGATGGAACTCTTCCTGAAAAGAAGGTTCCGCCATGATCTGAAGGTAGTTCTGCCGAAGCTCCTCACAATTGGGATACAACATTTCGGGGATGAAAGCTCCTCCAAATTCTCCGTAATAGCCTCGTTCATCAGCGTGATAACTCATAATCAGTTGTCAGTTTTAAATTGTAAATCGTCAGAGAGTGCATTGATAAATGATTTCAATGACGTTATATCTTTTAGTCCTGGCTCGGTCTCGAATTTGCTGTTCACATCTATGGCGAAGCAATATCGTGAGGCCGGACTATTTAAAAATTCCTTTAGTTTATCTACGGATTCCAATCCAATTCCCCCACTTAAAAAGAAGGGTTTGGTGGATGGATAATGTTCCAAAACGGACCAATCGAAAGTATACCCATTTCCGCCCGGCAATTTTCCCTTGGTATCGAAAAGGAAATAATCGCAAACGGATTCATAATCTTTCAAGACCGAAAAATCAAAATCATCTTTAATGGAAAACACTTTGAGGATTTCCAAATTTGTCAGGTCGAGCGGAGTCGAGACCTCGTTTTCATCTTCAACTTTCTGGTTTCTCGACTGCGCTCGAAATGACAGAAAGTTGGATTTTAATTCGGAACAATATGCAACACTTTCCTTCCCATGGAGTTGCACTGCATCCAATCTGTACTGGCTCACTTTTTCTAAGACCACTTCTAAAGGAGCGTCCACAAATACACCCACTTTTTTAATGGATTTTGACAATTGGGGCATTGCTCCCTTAAAATACCGTGAGGAAGGTTCCCAGAAAATAAAACCCAGGTAATCGGGGTGCAGTTGTGCCACCTCGTTAGGGTTCTGATTCATGCCGCAGATTTTTAGTTTCATGGTTTTTTTGTCATTTCGAACAAATGTGAGAAATCTCAAAATAGATTTCGACTACGCTCAATCTCCTATTAGGAGTAACATTTTTTAATTCAGTAATACTTTTTCTTTATTTGTCATTCCGAAATAAGCAGCGCGATTGAGGAATCTCTTTTTTAGATTTCTCACTTGGATTTCGACTACCTGCCGGCCGGCCGGCGCTCAATCTTCATTTCGAAATGACATTATTTATTTAATTCATCAATAAATTCTTTGGCACTGGCACCAGGATCATCCGTTTTCATGAAATTCTCACCGATCAAAAATCCTTGGTACCCAAATTCCTTTAATTCCTGAATGGCCCCAATGGAACTGATGCCGCTTTCGGACACTTTTACAAAATCATCCGGTATCTGCGCAGCCAGTGATTTGCTGGTATCCAAACTCACTTCGAAGGTTTTCAGGTTTCTGTTGTTCACTCCCAACATATCCAGACTGGGCATGATGGATTTCTGGAGTTCCTCTCTGTCGTGGACTTCCAACAGAACATCCAAGCCCAAGCTTTTGGCCAATTCCGAAAGCGTCTTGATTTCCTCACGGGACAAAATGGCCGCAATCAACAAAATGACATCGGCACCGTAGGCTTTGGCCTCTACAATTTGATATTCATCTATGATGAATTCTTTTCGCAATAGGGGAATGTTCACGGTGGCCCTAGCCAAAAGCAAGTCATCCAAAGAGCCACCGAAATACTTTCCATCCGTTAAAACGGACATGCCACAAACTCCTGCATCGGCATAGCCTTTGGCTACATCCTGTACGTTCAGATTTTGGTTGATGACCGATTTGGATGGCGATCGTCTTTTGTGTTCGGCAATAATACCCGTACTGCTTTTGCGCAACACTGCCGCTAAAGAAACCGAAGTATGTTCCATCATCACCGAAGCTTCCAATTGGGGAAGGGTGATCAAGGTTTTTTTCAATTCGACCTCTTTGCGTTTGTCGGCCACTATTTTGTCTAGTATGTTCATGTATTCTTTATCATAATGAGTTGCTGAAACGAGTTCAGCAAGACGTCTTTTTTTACTTTCGACTTCGCTTAGGAAACGCCAGCTTAGTCATTCTGAACGAAGTGAAGAAACTCTTTTTGTGTTATATCTTCCTTCGACTCCGCTCAGGAAACGTTAGCATCATATTTTAGTCATTCTGAGCAAAGTGAAGAATCTAATAAATTCTCACATCTGCCATCGAGATGACACTAATTTCTACTCAATTTTTGCAACTTCCTCAACGCCTCCAATCCTTTTCCGCCTAATAGCGATTCCTTGGCCAGTTCAAAACCTGCTTTTGGAGTAATACCCTTCACAGTGGCAATAGCTACCCCGGCATTGGCACAGACCACATTGTTCTGGGCCTCGGTTCCCCTTCCTTGTAGAACCTTCATAAATATTTGGGCCGATTCGGTGATGTCATCACCACCGGTAATTTCTTCTTGGGTTACTTTTTCCACCCCAAAATCGGCTGGGGTCAACATGGCTTCGGAGTTGTTGGAAATGGTCTTAGTGTCACCTGTTAGCGAGATTTCATCGTAACCGTCCAAGGCGTTCAAAATGGTAAACTTTTTATCGGTGTTCTGATAGAGATATCCGTACATCCGTGCCAGTTCCAAATTGTACACCCCTACCATTTGGTTCTTTGGAAAGGCAGGGTTAACCATGGGGCCCAACATATTGAAAAAGGTTTTTACGGCCAGTTCCCTTCGGATGGGTCCCACATTTTTCATGGCAGGGTGGAAGAGGGGTGCGTGCAACACGCAAATACCCGCTTCTTCAATGGAACGCTTTAAAAAATCACGATCGTTACTGAACTTGATTCCCAAAAATTCCATCACATTGCTACTGCCATATTTGGAGGAAACCCCGTAGTTGCCGTGTTTGGTCACAGGAATTCCTGCCCCGGCCGTTACAAAGGAAGCCAAGGTGGAAATGTTGAAAGTATCCTTACCGTCACCCCCGGTTCCGCAAAGGTCGATAGGGTCGTAATCCGATAGGTCCACCGCCAGACAAAGGTCCAAAAGGGCATCACGGAAGCCTTCAAGTTCCTCAATGGTGACACTTCGCATCATGTAGACAGTAAGGAATGCAGCAATCTGTGATGTATTGTAATCACCTTTGGCAATGTTCACCAATACCTGTTTGGCCTCTTCCTTGGGCAATATTTCGTGATTGATCAGTTTGTTTAAAGTCTCTTTCATTTCAGTATATTGTTATTCTACATGGATGCTGAGCGGAGTCGAAGCATAATGTGGAATTAGTATGATTTGGTTTCCTAGTTTCCCTTCGACTACGCTCAGGGTACTGCAAGGATGACATATTGCTAGCTATCCAGCCAATTTTTAAGCATTTGTTTTCCTTCTGGGGTCAAGACGGATTCAGGATGAAACTGTACTGCAGTGACATCATAATCTTTATGTCGAAGTGACATGATCTGCCCGTTTTCATCAACCGAGGTAATTTCCAATACTTCGGGAACCTTGGGATCCACCACCCAGGAATGATATCTTCCCACCTGAAGGTTTTTCGCCATCCCTTTGAAAATGGGGTCGTCCTTGATGACGGTGATGGTAGTGGCCACCCCATGATACACCTTGTCCAAATTCACCAACGTGCCGCCAAAAACTTCACCAATGGCCTGCAATCCTAAGCAGACGCCAAAAATACTTTTGGTTGGAGCGTACGTTTTGATAATTTCCTTCAACAGTCCTGCCTCATCAGGAACACCCGGCCCGGGGGACAACACAATGTATTGGAACGGTTCCACTTCATCCAAAGTGAGCTGGTCGTTCCGTTTTACGATAACCTCGCAATCCAAATCTTCCAGATAGTGCACCAAATTATAGGTGAAACTATCGTAATTGTCAATCATTAAAATCTTCCTTCCCATGGTTAGATCGTTTCGGCAATTTCAAGGGCTTTGTTCAAAGCGCCCAATTTATTATAGGTTTCCTGTAGTTCGTCCTCGGCATTGGATGCGGCCACCAATCCAGCCCCTGCTTGGTAATGCAGTTCATGATTTTTGCTTAAGAAGGTCCGGATCATGATGGCGTGGTTAAAGTTGCCTTCAAAATCCATGAAACCAATTGCACCACCATAATAGGAACGGCTGGTTTTCTCGTATTTTTCAATGAGTTGCATGGCCATGTGTTTGGGAGCGCCACTCAAAGTTCCCGCAGGGAAAGTATCGGCCACCACTTTCATGGTACTGATGTCCTTCTTTTTGTGTCCGGTAACTTTGGAAACCAAATGGATTACGTGAGAGAAGTATTGTACCTCACGATATGTTTCCACGTTCACAGTGTTGCCATTTCGGCTGAGGTCGTTTCGGGCCAGATCCACCAGCATCACATGCTCGCTATTTTCCTTATCGTCTTGGGCCAGTTTTTTGGCAAGTTCTGCATCCTTTTCATCATTTCCGGTACGTTTGTAGGTGCCGGCAATGGGATGGATCTCTGCCTTACCATCCTTCACGATCAATTGTGCTTCGGGTGAACTTCCAAAAATCTTGAAATTCCCGTAATCAAAATAGAATAGGTAAGGGGAGGGGTTGATGGAGCGCAGGGCACGGTACACATTGAATTCATCCCCTTTGAATTTTTGTGTGAACCTTCGGGAAAGTACCAATTGGAAGACATCCCCACGTTGGCAATGCTTTTTGGCGAGTTCCACATGTTCCTTGTATTCCTCGTCCTTCAAATTAGATTTGGGCTCTCCTTCCTTATTGAAATTATAGGAAGAAAAAGTACGCACATTGAAAAGTTGCTCGATCTCATCCACATTACTTTCCGAATCATAACAATGAGCGAACAGGTAAGCTTCGTTTTTAAAATGGTTGATGGCAATGATGTTCTTATAAACTGCATAGTAGATGTCTGGAATGCTAACGGAATCTTCTTTTTTAGAAATGTCCACATCCTCAAAATAGCGGACCGCATCATAGGCCATATAACCAAAAAGGCCATTGTTGATAAATTTAAAGCCGTTTTGGGTCACCGAGAATTGACTCGCAAAATTATGGATAACCTCGGTTACATCAGTAGAAGAATCAATGGTTGTTTCCAACTTTTTACCATTGGGAAATTGTTGCGTAATGGTCTCATTTTCCACTTTGATAGATGCAATGGGATTGCAACAGATATATGAAAAGCTGTTATCGTTGGCGTGGTAGTCGCTACTTTCCAGCAAAATGCTATTCGGGAATTTGTCCCTGACCTTAAGATAGACACTCACCGGGGTAATGGTGTCTGCCAAGATTTTTTTGTAATGTGTTTTTAACGAGTATATCATTTTCATTTCTATTTCCACGGAGGTGGAAAGCTTTTTGGTTAATCAAAGAAATAGGTTAAATCTTCCCAATTTGGATTGAAATCATTTATCAAGTTGATTTTCCAATCTCTATTCCATTTTTTTAATTGTTTCTCTCTTCTGATAGCTGGCATCGGAAATTTAAATTTTTCATAGTAGACCAATATCTTCAGATTATATCTACTTGCAAATTTGCTTCCAACCCCATGCTTATGTCTGTACATTCTCTTTTTCAAATCGTTGGTATAGCCAATATAAATGGTTCCCATTTGCTTGTTCGATATGATATAGACATAAAAACTCATTTTTAACTTTTAAGATTTCCGCCTTCGCGGAAACAAAAACAAAAGTTCTTAAAAAGAAAAAGGCCTGTCGTGATGACAAGCCTCTTGTATGGTTATAATGGGGACTTAGCTCACGACGTTTGAAGTAAGTTGTTCCACCACCAGTTATTTGCTACTCTGTTGTTCATTGCCTCAAATATAGGGAGGAATTTTTAACAGGCAAACTTTGTTTTGTTTAAAATTAAAAATCCCGTCCAAGATTATCTCGAACGGGATTTTCACACACTAAACATGGGCTGACTACATCTGTAGGTCAACTACCAAATCAAATTCGTCGTAGATCAATTTGTCCTTGGCCGTGCCAATGATTCCTGAACCGTATTTTACATCGTACTTGGTTCTGTCCACTTTCACGGAAGCAGTTGCTTTGTCGCCATAAACGGAAACATCAAAAGTTACAGGCTCAGTAGTACCTTTAATGGTAAGGTCTCCAGTTACGGAATACGAATTTTTACCGGTAGCTTTCACTTTTGTGAAAACCAATTTGGCGGTTGGGTGATTGTCGGTTCCAAAAAAGTCATCGGACTTTAAGTGACCGTCCAATTTTCCTTTGTATTCACCTTCCAAATCGGTAGTGTTGATGCTGGTCATATCCACTACAAATTCGCCACCAACCAATTTTTCTCCGTCAAACTGTAGGGCACCTGATTTAAGGGAAATGGTTCCAGTGTGTGAACCACCCACTTTGTATCCTTTCCAGGTTACATTGCTTTCAGAAGTTTTTACTTCTTTGGTTTCTTTTTTGATCGGGTTGGCAACGGCTGCTGCTCCAAACAAGGTGATCAACGCTAGGCTTAAAATAGTCTTTTTCATACTGTTGTTTATAATCTGTTTTTAAAGGTTTAAAATTTATATATGGGTAAATAAGGTTTCACTTGATTTTCTCACTTTTGGTAAGTGTTGGGTTTGATCTTCCTCAGATCGGTACCCAATAGGTAATACCACTGCGGCATTCAGGTTCTTCTCGGTAAGTCCCAAAATTTCATTGTACTTATCCGCTTCAAAGCCTTCCATGGGACAAGTGTCAATTTTCAATTCGGCGGCAGCTTGCATCATATTGCTGAAAGCAATGTACGCTTGCTTGGTGGTCCAAGTGCTCTTGGTCTCGGCAGGTAGGTCCAATAATTTGGATTTCATAAAGTCGGAATATCCTTTGAGGCCTTCCATAGGAATGTTGCGGGTTTCTCCAACATTGGTAAGGAAATCGTCAACCAATTCCTCGCCAAAATCGGTGGCATTGGCAAATACAATCAAGTGGGATGCATCCGTGATCTGGGACTGGTTCCAAGAGGCAGGCTTCAATTTTTCTTTGATCTCTTGGTCCGAAATCACAAAAATATGATAGGGTTGCAAACCATAGGAAGATGCGCTCAATCGGGTTGCTTCCAATAAGGTTTCCAAATCTTGATCCGATACTTTTTTGGACGGATCGAATTTTTTGGTGGCATAACGCCATGTTCTATGTTCTAAAACGGTGTTCATGTTATTTAAAATTTATCCAATAGGATGTTTAATTGTTCTAAGTCTTCTTTGGTAAACTGCTGTACCATAATGTTTTCCGCCTCCGCAACAGCTTGGTCCATATGTGATAAGGCTTCGGTACCTTTCTCAGTGATCAATATTTC
The DNA here is from genome assembly GCF_020782875.1 of Allomuricauda sp. M10. Classification (GTDB taxonomy): domain Bacteria; phylum Bacteroidota; class Bacteroidia; order Flavobacteriales; family Flavobacteriaceae; genus Flagellimonas. The sequence goes on from NZ_JAJGBN010000009.1 coordinate 66,402, forward strand.
CACCTTGCGCCTGTTAGAAGGACACACATTCCTGACCACATAATCCTTGGCCAAAAGTTTGTCTACCAACCGAGTGGTATTGCTCATTTTGGTGACCATACGGTCGTTCAAAGTGGAAAGGTTGGCAGGTTTTCCCTGTTGACCCCTCAGAATGCGGAGCACATTAAACTGTTGAAGGGAGACATCAAAAGGTTTTAGGGCATTGGTGGCCAACTCGTTCAGTTTATTGTGCACCAAGGTCAAATGAATCAGTGTCCTGGTTTCCAATGGCATTTTCTTTGACGTCTTTATAATTTCTTCAACATTCATGTACAAACAATATTTGTATATACAAATGTATGCCGATCTTTTGATTCCACACCTATATTTAACAGATAAAATTTTGTTAAATCAAATCAGGAGGAAGTCTCATTGGTTAACTTTATAGATGTAAATTGCAGTAAATGAATAGGTTATTGATTTTGTTTTTGATGGTTTCCTTGGTAATAGGATGTGGTGATGGTAAAAAAGGCAAGGATGTGCCTGATGACCAAGTGGTTGCTGTGGAATCCGTTATTAATGAAAAAGTGGCGTTTCCAATTTACGATTTTGAAGGCCTGGAACCCTTGTTGCACAAAGATGACGGTCAAACCTATATCATAAACTTTTGGGCTACATGGTGCACGCCTTGCTTGGAAGAACTACCCTATTTTGAAAGGGTGAGAGCGGAGCAAAAGAATAACGGGGTTAAAGTGATACTCGTAAGTCTGGATATGCCCCATATGTGGAAATCAAGATTGGAACCTTATGTGAAGAACAAAGGGATACAATCAGAGGTAGTGATCCTTGATGATCCCAAACAAAACGATTGGATTCCGAAAGTAAACGAAGAATGGGGAGGGGGTATTCCCGCTACCTTAATATATAATAAGTATAAGCGCGGTTTTTTTGAACAAGGGTTTACCTATGAAGAATTGAACAGTACCGTACAAACATTCATAAAATAAAACACAGCCTATGAAAACAAAACGAATACTTGGATTTTTGGCATTGACGCTCATTTTTGGAGCCTCGTTTGCCATGGGAATTAGTGCAGCAAAAGATCACATTGTTGATGATGGTTATCAGGTTGGCGATGTGGCCACTGATTTTTCGCTCAAAAATGTGGACGGTAAAATGGTTTCTTTGGCTGACTTTAAAAATGCCAAGGGTTTTGTGGTAGTCTTTACTTGTAATACCTGTCCTTATGCCCAAGCTTATGAAGATAGGATGATGGCTTTGGATGCAAAGTACAAATCCAAAGGTGTTCCTGTAGTTGCTATTAACCCGAGCAGTAAAACAGGCGATGCTTACGAGGATATGAAAACGCGCGCCAAAGAAAAGGGTTTTACCTATCCTTACCTTTATGATGAAGGTCAAAAGGTATATCCAACATTTGGGGCTACTCGTACCCCTCATGTTTTTTTACTTCAAAAAACGGCCAAGGGAAATGTGGTGCGATACATTGGGGCCATTGACGACAATTACCAAGATGCTTCCAAAGTGGACGATAAATTTGTGGAAGCTGCTGTGGATGCCATGCTGGCCGGAAAGGAAATTGCAATGAAGACGACCAAGGCAATCGGATGCGGCATCAAGTAGGACATTGAATCAAAATAAAATTGAAGGAAATCCGGAGTAACGCTTCGGATTTTTATTTTTGCAGAACATAAAACAATATAATGGCAAATTTATCACAAGAAGAATGGGCGGAACAATTGGAAAATGATGACAACGCCTTCATTTTGGACGTACGTACCTCTGATGAAGTAGAGGAAGGTTATATTCCGGGTGCCGTAAACATCGATATTTATTTGGGACAGGAATTTTTGATGGAACTTGAAAAACTGGACAAGTCCAAAAACTACTATGTGTATTGCCGATCAGGCAATCGTAGCGGTCAAGCCTGTGCCATCATGAACAGTCTCGGGATTGAAAATGCCTATAACCTTGAAGGTGGCTTTATGAACTGGTACGGCGATAGAGTAGAATAGGTCTCACATTTACCCCAAATCGATGCGAGAGGACCTACTTCATTTTATTTGGAGGCATAACAAGCTTTCAACAAATCAGCTATGTACCACGGATAATGAACCGGTTTTGGTGAAATCCGCAGGGATACAGAACCGCCACGCTGGACCAGATTTTTTCAATGCCAGCGTAACCATCGATGGCCAATTATGGGCCGGAAATGTGGAAATGCATCTTAAATCGTCGGATTGGTATGTGCATCACCACGAAAATGATAACAATTACGACAACGTCATCCTCCATGTAGTCTGGGAAGATGACGTTGTTGTTTTTAGAAAGGACGGTTCCAAGATTCCGACCTTGGAAATGAAAAGTTTCATTCCATCGGAGTTGCTTATGAAATATAAGGCTCTCATGGAAAATGCTCGACCAGGTTTCATTAATTGTGAAAAGGATTTTGGAGAGATGGATTCCTTTTTGCTTGAAAGTTGGCTCCACCGACTTTATATGGAACGGTTGGAGTATAAATCGGAACTCATTTTCGACCTTCTCAACAAAACTAAAAACAATTGGGAAGCAGTACTCTTCATTCTTTTGGCCAAAAGTTTTGGTTCCAAGGTCAATGGTCATTTCTTTCTGGATGGGGCTTCAGCATTGGATTTTGCATTGGTTCGGAAAACGAGCCAAGACATTCAACAATTGGAAAGTCTGTTATTTGGTCATTTTGGCCTATTGGGCGAATTGGATTGCACCGATGGGTATTACCTTCAGCTTGAGAGAGAGTACAGATACCTTACCGATAAATTTGAATTGCCCATTACAACGGTCAAACCTGAATTCTTTGGTCTCAGGCCACCTAATTTTCCTACCATACGGATTTCCCAGTTGGCGCATTTGTACAATAATAATGTACAATTGTTTTCCAAATGTATGGAGGCGTCCAACCTGAAGGAATTATATGAACTTTTTGAAGTGGAAGCCGGAACATACTGGAACACCCATTTTACCTTTGGTAAGGTTTCCAAAAAGAGCAACAAAAAGCTTTCCCAAAAATTTATTGATCTTTTGGTGGTCAATACATTGGTGCCCTTAAAATTTTGCTTTGCCAAACATCAAGGGAAAGAGGTTGACGAAGCATTGGTCGCATTATTATCCGAAGTGGGAAAGGAGGACAATTCCATAATTGCCAATTTTGATCGATTGGGCCACAAAACCAAAAATGCTTTTGAAAGTCAGGCCAAATTGGAACTGTACAACCTCTATTGCTCTAAAAATAAATGCTTGCAATGCGTTGTGGGAACTCATTTATTGAATAGAAATACATAATTTTAGGCATGTCTTTATTCTATAATACCCTTTATTATTTTCAAAAGCGGGGCTTTGAGGTCTGTGGTCGCATTGCCGAACGATTGGGTATTCGCGCCCGGGTGGTGCGGACCAGTTTTATTTACCTCACATTTGTGACCTTGGGCTTCGGGTTTGCCCTATACCTCTTTATGGCCTTTTGGCTTAGGATAAAGGATTTGATCTATACCAAGAGAACCTCCGTATTTGACCTTTGATCATGATAAGACTCCTGCGCTCCAAAATAGTTTTGGCCCTTTCATTGATGGTCTTCGTACTACTGATCGGGGTGTTGGGTTATAAATTCTTATCGGACTTTACTTGGATAGAGGCCATCTACATGACCATTATTACGGTGACCACGGTAGGTTTTTCCGAAGTGAGGCCACTGGATGCCGATGCAAAGATTTTTACCGTATTTTTAATCGTAACCAGTGTCTTTATTTTCGGTTTTGCCATTTCAGTGGTATCGGAATATATCCTGGGCAGAAATTCGCTTGAACAGTTAAAAAAGAAAAAAGTGCAGAAACAAATCGATGGACTTTCCAGCCATGTGGTCGTTTGTGGCTATGGGAGGAATGGCATGCAGGCAGCGGAAAAGTTAATGGCCTATAAAAAACCCTTTGTCGTCATAGAAAAGGACAAAGAGATCATTGAACGCCATGGCGATGAGGTATTGTTCGTGGAAGGCGATGCCAATGAGGATGAAATCCTGATGCAAGCAGGAATTGACAGAGCGCAATATCTGATTACCGCGGTTCCCGATGATGCCGCCAACCTTTTTGTGGTGCTGTCCGCACGTCAATTGAACAAAAATCTGTTCATCATCAGTCGGGCCTCCCAAATTACTTCCGTAAAAAAATTACAGTTTGCTGGAGCCAATAAAGTGATTATGCCCGATAAGATCGGTGGGGACCATATGGCATCCTTGGTAGTCATGCCCGACTTGATCACCTTTATGGACCAATTATCGTTGGAAGGAGAACATACCACCAATTTGGAAGAGGTAGAAATCGAGGATTTTACAAGCCAGGTAGACTGCAATTCACTCCGGGATCTGGATTTGAGAAGAAAAACAGGCTGTACCATAATTGGGTATATCGACCCCAACGGAAAATACATCATCAACCCTGAGGCCGACTTGGTTTTACAGCCAAAAAGCAAGGTCATTGTACTGGGGAGACCCGAACAGATTAGAAAGCTCAACCAAATGTTCCAAATAGGATAGTTTAACAGGGAAGAATTTTTTTGCGTTGAATTTTTTTAGGATATTGGGGCCTTTACAAAAAACTAACATAACCACAACATTATTATGAAGTATAGACTTCTTGCTTTTTGTTCATTTTTTATACCGTTCCTATCCATGGCGCAAGAAACTGCTGAAATTGGATTGGATCAAAAAATTGACCTAGCCTTTAAACCGGTTTCAGACTTTTTCAGCAGTGTCATTTTCTTTCAGGTCATGGGCACTCCCTTTGTTTTGATTCTTTTGGTGGCCAGTGCCGCTTTTTTTACGGTTTATTTCGGGTTCCCCAACATCAGGTACTTTGCTAGGGCAATCAATACCGTAAGAGGTAAATATGAGGATATTGAAAAACATGGCGCCAAAGAATTGTATGGCGAAGGTGGTATAGCCCAAGGAAAAGATTTGACCAATGTGGATATTGACGAACACTTGGACATGGTGTTGGACAGTGACATGGCCGTTGACGGTGACATCGTGGATACCATCAGGGATGAAAGCTCCGATGGTGAGGTGAGCCACTTTCAAGCTTTGGCAACCGCAGTTTCTGGAACTGTTGGTAACGGTAACATTGCGGGTGTGGCCTTGGCCATCGCTTTAGGTGGACCTGGTGCCACTTTCTGGATGGTAATCTGTGGTTTTTTAGGTATGTCTACCAAATTCGTGGAATGTACACTCGGTGTCCAATATAGGGATGTTGGTGAAGATGGTACCGTTTACGGTGGTCCAATGTACTACTTGAGCAAAGGTCTCAAGAAAAAAGGGTATGCCAAATTGGGTAAGATAGCTGCTGTTATTTTTGCCATCTTTTGTATCGGAGGTTCCTTCGGAGGTGGTAACGCTGCACAATCCAACCAGGCCACTGTTGTACTAAAAGAACTTTTTAACCTGAATAGTACTGCAGCCGGATTCTGGATTGGCGTTATTTTGGCCTTCCTAGTGGGAATCATCATTATCGGTGGAATTAAAAGGATTGCCCAAGTAACAGAGAAGGTGGTGCCTTTTATGGCCTTGATGTACATTATTGCCTGTCTTTACATCATGGGAAGTAACTTTTCCTTGTTGGACGACGCCTTCGGTTTGATTTTCTCGGAAGCATTTAACCCGCGAGCCATAGGTGTTGGTGGAATCATCGGAGTGCTACTTGTTGGTTTCAAAAGAGCTGCATTCTCCAATGAAGCTGGAGCCGGTTCTGCATCCATTGCCCACTCCGCCGTACGTACCAAATATTCTGCCAGTGAAGGCTTGGTGGCCCTGTTGGAGCCATTTATCGATACCGTATTGATTTGTACCATGACCGCTTTGGTGATCATCATTTTTAACTTTGGTGGTTTCTTTGAATATGGAGGTGATGGTTCCGGTGCCGTATTTATTGATGGTATGCCGTATGAAGGTTCTGGTATTACATCCAAGGCATTCCATGAGTTTATTCCTTATTCCAATGTTTTCTTGACGGTAGCTGTAGTATTGTTTGCTGTTTCTACCATGATTTCTTGGTCTTATTACGGACTTCAATCTTGGAAGTATTTGTTCGGTAGAGGAAAAAGAGCGGATTTGGTTTACAAATTGTTGTTCTTGACTTTTGTGATCATCGGTGCTGCGGCAAGTATGAAATCCATTTGGGACTTCTCAGATGCCATGATCTTTGCCATGGTATTCCCGAACATGTTAGGATTGTTCCTGTTGTTCCCTGAAGTGAAGAGACAATTGAACCGCTATTTGGATGCCATCAAATTGAAAAGAGAGGCGATTTCAGAATAGACTTTATATCGTATGACAAATAACAAATCCCACTTCAAGTTCAACAAACAGGAACGGAGTGGGATTTTCTTTTTGTTTCTGGTCATCGTTGGGCTGCAAGGGGCATTTTACTTGGTAAAGGCCAAACCGTTTGTTGGCGCGACCCAAATTTATGTGGATGAAGTGGCCCAGGCCAAGTTGGATAGTCTCAAATCCAACTTTCAAGAGGATAGCTATGAGATGTATCCTTTTAATCCCAATTATATTTCGGATGAAAAGGGATATGCACTTGGCATGTCTGGCGGAGTTGGATCGTTTGTTCGCTTTCCGTGAAAAAGGCCAATTTGTGAATTCTCCCGAAGCATTTCAACAAGCGACCCAAGTTTCCGATTCCCTGTTGAAAGCTATTGCGCCCTATTTTAAATTTCCGGAATGGACAAAGCGGGATTTGCCTTCTACAAGAAAGAGGCCTAGTCTTCCTGTTGAAGAAGTGGTTGCTGTAAAAGATTTAAATGCTGCTTCTGCTGATGATTTGAAAACAATCAACGGTATCGGCGAGACCTTATCGGCCCGCATCGTAAAATTTAGGGATAGATTGGGAGGTTTTCTCATAAAGGAACAGTTGTATGATGTGTACGGCTTATCTCCAGAAGTTGCAGATCGTGTGCTTTCCCGGTATCAGGTGCTCCAACCGCCCATCATTCAAAAAATCAATGTAAACACTGCCAATGTGGACCAATTGGCAAAAGTGCCCTATCTTAATTATAAAGTGGCCAAACAAATTGTTCAATACAGGAATGCCAATGGTAACTTCGACTCGCTTGACGAATTAACGAACGTTACATCTTTCCCAAAGGATAGGATTGATAGAATTAAATTATATTTGGCCCTATAAAAAAAGAGCGAATGGTTACGGAAACGTTGTCCAAAATGAACTTTGATTATTCAGAGACCCAAAAGATGGTGGCAGAGTCCGCAAGGGATTTTGCCCAACAATATATTTTGCCCCATGTGATGGAATGGGATGAGGCCCAAACCTTTCCTGTAGAAGTTTTCAAAAAGGCTGGGGAATTCGGTTTTATGGGAATTTTGGTTCCCGAAGAACTGGGTGGTTCCGGTCTTGGCTATCACGAATACATTGCTATCCTGGAGGAGATTTCAAAAGTAGATCCTTCGATTGGATTGTCCGTTGCGGCGCATAATTCCCTTTGCACCAATCATATCCTTTCCTTCGGAAATGAGGAACAATTGCAACGTTGGATCCCTAAATTGGCTACCGGTGAATGGATCGGGGCTTGGGGATTGACCGAGCACAATACTGGTTCAGATGCAGGTGGAATGAATACTACTGCGGTGAAGGATGGTGATCATTGGGTGTTGAACGGAGCTAAAAACTTTATTACCCACGGTAAAAGTGGGGACATTGCTGTCGTTATTGCCAGAACGGGCGAGAAAGGTGATAGTCATGGGATGACGGCCTTTGCTGTAGAAAAAGGAACTCCAGGTTTTTCAAGTGGAAAGAAGGAGAACAAATTGGGCATGCGAGCCAGTGAAACGGCAGAAATGATTTTTTCCGACTGTAGGATTCCCGATGCCAATCGTTTGGGAGAAGTAGGAGAGGGGTTCATCCAATCCATGAAAGTTTTGGATGGAGGTCGAATCTCGATCGGAGCCTTATCCCTTGGGATTGCAAAAGGAGCTTACGAAGCTGCCCTTAAATATTCCAAAGAAAGGGTGCAGTTTGGAAAACCTATTTCTGAGTTTCAGGGAATTTCCTTCAAGTTGGCCGATATGGCCACCGAGATTGAGGCATCTGAGCTGTTATTGCATAAAGCCGCCTTTTTGAAGAACGAGGGAAGACCCGTGACCAAGTTGGGGGCCATGTCCAAAATGTATGCTTCCGAAGTTTGTGTAAAAGTGGCCACTGAAGCCGTGCAGATCCATGGAGGTTATGGTTATACTAAGGACTTTCCGGTAGAGAAATTCTATCGAGATTCCAAGCTTTGCACCATAGGGGAAGGCACTACTGAAATCCAAAAGTTGGTCATATCCAGAAAAATTCTGAAGTAATTTGTTTCGTAACAAATTATTAAATGTATATTTGCGCTCCCAAAATATAAAAGAAAGGAGGTTGTAGCCCATGTTAATTATACCAGTTAAAGAAGGAGAAAACATCGATAGAGCTTTAAAGCGTTTCAAACGTAAGTTCGATAAGACAGGTACCATGCGTCAGTTGAGAAGCAGACAGCAGTTCACAAAACCTTCTGTACAGCGTAGAGCTGAAATTCAGAAAGCCCAGTACATCCAAGGCTTGAGGGATCAAGAGGAAGTATAGGTTTCTGATCACCATATTGAAATCCCGTTCCATTATTGGAACGGGATTTTTTGTTTTCGGGCTTGGGGGAATATCAATTTGGCTACCTTTGAGATATGTCCATGCAAGCCTTCACATCTTACCTCAAACTGGAAAAGAACTATTCTGACCATACCGTAAAGGCATATGGGAGGGATCTGGATGCTTTTACAGGCTTTTGCAGGGAAAACTACGATGAAACGAATATTGATGCTGCAGGGTACCCCATGATCCGTAATTGGATCGTTTCCCTATCCAATGAAGGGGTTTCCAATAGATCCATTAACCGTAAAATATCTTCGTTACAAGCTTATTACAAATTTCTCTTGAAGATTGGGGAGATTACCGCTTCGCCTCTGGCCAAACACAGGGCCTTGAAAACCGAGAAAAAGGTGGAAGTGCCTTTTTCCGAATCCGAAATGGAGCTTATCCTCACCGAAATTCCTTTTGAGGAGGGATTTGAAGGGGAACGGGATAAACTCATCGTGGAGCTTTTATATGCCACCGGTATGCGCCGGGCCGAATTGGTAAACCTCAAGGTTACGGACATCAATTTGGGCAACCGCACCTTGAAAGTATTGGGAAAAAGAAATAAGGAGCGCATTATTCCCTTACTGGATGCCACAGTGGATCAGATCAAGGCGTATTTAGAGGTGCGTTCGCAGCTTCCAAATTGCGCTACTTCACTTTATCTATTTTTAACAAAAGATGGTCTTAAAATTTACGAAACACTTGTTTATCGTACCATAAATAAGTATTTTAGTTTAGTGTCCCCCAAGGTAAAAAAGAGCCCTCATATATTAAGGCACACCTTTGCAACCCATTTGTTGAACAGGGGCGCAGATTTAAATTCCGTGAAGGAATTATTGGGTCATTCAAGTTTGGCATCTACCCAAGTGTACACACACAACAGCATTGCCGAATTAAAGAAAGTTCATCAAATGGCCCATCCTAGAAACAAGAAATGACCGTTTCTTGTATTGTTTAACTCCACTGTCACTTGACAGTACTTTAAAAACTATGTCTTATGAAAGTAAATGCACAATCGGTAAATTTTGTAGCTGATGGTAAGCTCCTCGACTTTATCCAAAAACGAATGGATAAGATGGATCTATTTTATGACAAGGTCATTGATTCGGAGGTTTTTTTAAAAGTGGACAACACGAGTACGAAAGAAAACAAGATAGTGGAAATCATGGTTTCGGTACCGCGCGACAAATTTATGGTGAAAAAGCAGTGCAAAACATTTGAGGAGGCTGTAGATTCTGCTTGCAGTTCCTTGGAAAGACAGTTGGTTAAACGAAAGGAAAAATTAAGGGCCAATGCCTGATCAAAATTTTTAAAATTTTATTTTGATTAAAAGAAAATATCTCTACATTTGCAGTCCGTTAGAAATAGCGGACTTTTTTTGTGACCGAAAGGGGTTCAAAATGCCGATATAGCTCAGTTGGCTAGAGCACGTGATTTGTAATCTCGGGGTCGTGGGTTCGAGTCCCTCTATCGGCTCGTAAGGTACTGAAAATAAGGCGGGGAGATACTCAAGCGGCCAACGAGGACAGACTGTAAATCTGTTGGTTTTCACCTTCGCAGGTTCGAATCCTGCTCTCCCCACTAAAATTGCCAAAAGCAATTTGAAAGTGGAAGTTTTTTGAAATTATGATTACCTGGGGTTCAGGCCCCGAAAAAAATGCGGGAGTAGCTCAGTTGGTAGAGCGTCAGCCTTCCAAGCTGAATGTCGCCGGTTCGAACCCGGTCTCCCGCTCCAGATTTGAAACTGCGGTTTCATGTAATAAGGTTAAAGTTTTCGTGAGCTCGCTCGCGACTTTAAACTCTAAACCTGAAAACCCATAGGCCGGTGTAGCTCAGGGGTAGAGCGTTTCCTTGGTAAGGAAGAGGTCAGGGGTTCAATTCCCCTCATTGGCTCAAAACGATTTGTACACTAATATAAACTAAGATTAAAATTATTTTAAAATGGCAAAGGAAACTTTTGATCGTTCCAAACCCCACTTAAATATTGGTACCATTGGACACGTGGATCACGGTAAAACTACATTGACTGCTGCTATTACTACTGTATTGGCAAACGCAGGTCTTTCTGAAAAGAGAAGCTTTGACTCCATTGACAATGCTCCTGAGGAAAAAGAAAGAGGTATTACTATCAATACTTCACACGTAGAGTATCAAACAGCTAACCGTCACTACGCTCACGTTGACTGTCCTGGTCACGCGGATTACGTTAAGAACATGGTTACTGGTGCTGCTCAGATGGACGGTGCCATCTTGGTTGTTGCTGCAACTGATGGTCCTATGCCACAAACTCGTGAGCACATCCTTTTGGGTCGTCAGGTAGGTATTCCACGTATCGTTGTTTTCTTGAACAAAGTTGACATGGTGGATGATGAGGAGCTTTTGGAGCTTGTAGAGATGGAAGTAAGGGAATTGCTTTCTTTCTATGAGTATGATGGTGACAACGGTCCAGTTATCTCTGGTTCTGCACTTGGTGCTTTGAACGGCGAGCAAAAATGGGTTGATACCGTTATGCAACTTATGGATGCTGTTGACTCTTGGATAGAGGAGCCAGTTCGTGAGAAAGACAAGCCATTCTTGATGCCTATCGAAGACGTATTCACCATTACTGGTCGTGGTACTGTTGCTACTGGTCGTATCGAAACTGGTGTTGCCAACACAGGTGACCCTGTAGAGATTATCGGTATGGGTGCTGAGAAGTTGACTTCTACCATCACTGGTGTTGAAATGTTCCGCAAGATTTTGGATAGAGGTGAAGCTGGTGACAACGTAGGTCTTCTTTTGAGAGGTATCGAGAAATCCGATATCAAAAGAGGTATGGTTATCTGTAAGCCAGGTTCCGTTAAGCCACACGCTAAATTCAAAGCTGAGGTGTATATCTTGAAAAAAGAAGAAGGTGGTCGTCACACCCCATTCCATAACAACTACCGTCCACAGTTCTACGTTCGTACAACTGACGTGACAGGTAACATCAACCTTCCTGATGGTGTTGAAATGGTTATGCCAGGTGACAACTTGACAATCACTGTTGATTTGATCCAGCCTATCGCGTTGAACGTAGGTCTACGTTTCGCTATCCGTGAAGGTGGTAGAACTGTAGGTGCCGGTCAGGTTACTGAGATTCTAGATTAATCATTTTACAATAAATAGTACACTAAAGGGTGTCTCGGTTTACCCGGGATACCTTTCAGTGTAATTATAAACGGGTGTAGCTCATCCCGATAGTTATCGGGAGGTAGAGCAAAACCAAAAAACGGGTGTAGCTCAGTTGGTAGAGCACTGGTCTCCAAAACCAGGTGTCGGGAGTTCGAGTCTCTCCTCCCGTGCAAAAGAAAAGACAAAAGCATGGTGAGGCGAGAAGTTTATCCCGAGCGTAGTCTAGGGAAGTGTCTTCAACGCTTGTGTTGAGCGAAGTCGAAACATGCTAAAAATACAAGAAGAATTATGATCGCTTATATAAAGGAATCATTCCAAGAATTGAAAAACAATGTTACTTGGTTGGAAAGAGCCAAGGCATCTAACTTGATGGTCATTGTTGCCGTGTTCTCAATCGTGTTCGCATTGGTAACTTGGGGAGTTGATTCCCTTTTCAGTAAGTTGATTAGATTGTATTTTGAAAAATTAATAGGATAACAATCGGTATGTCTGAGGTTCTGGAGAAAAAATGGTATGTGGTAAGAGCGGTCAGTGGTCAAGAAAACAAGATCAAGGGCTATATTGAGAGCGAGGTGGAGCGCGCCGGTTTCGGTGACTACCTTGACGAAGTTCTTGTCCCTACCGAAAAAGTTGTACAGATCAGAAACGGAAAGAAAATCAATAAAGAAAGGGTTTACTTTCCAGGATATATCATGATTAAGGCCAATTTGGGTGGAGAAATGGTGCACATCATCCGCTCCATCACCAATGTGATTGGCTTTTTGGGAGAAACCAAAGGTGGAGATCCCGTGCCTTTGAGAAAATCAGAGGTGAACCGTATGTTGGGAAAAGTGGACGAGTTGGCCGTAAATACGGACAATGTATCCATTCCATTTGTGTTGGGTGAAACGGTTAAGGTTATTGATGGACCTTTCAACGGATTCAATGGAACTGTTGAAAAAATCAATGAAGAAAAGCGTAAGCTGGAAGTTATGGTGAAGATTTTCGGAAGAAAGACACCTTTGGAACTCAGCTATATGCAAGTTGAAAAAGTGTAAATAGATATTAGACCTTAGATGTGAGATGTGTGATTTTTTCATTTTTCAACTTCTCAAATCTAAATACTAAAATCTCAAGACTATAATTAGAGCTGTTACATAAAAAAAGCTGTGTTGCTTCCAATTGACACAACTTTTAATTTAATTAGAAACAATGGCAAAAGAAGTAAGTAAGGTAGTTAAATTACAAGTTAGGGGAGGTGCTGCGAATCCGTCGCCACCGGTTGGACCCGCCTTAGGTGCTGCCGGTGTTAACATCATGGAGTTCTGCAAGCAGTTCAATGCTCGTACGCAGGACAAACAAGGCAAGGTATTGCCTGTTGCTATCACCGTTTACACAGACAAGTCTTTCGAGTTTGTTGTAAAAACACCACCTGCGGCAGTTCAATTGATGGAAGCAGCGAAGATTAAAAAAGGATCTGGCGAACCTAACAGGGTGAAGAATGGTACCGTATCATGGGACCAAGTGAAAACCATTGCAGAGGACAAAATGGCTGATTTGAACGCATTCACCATTGAGTCTGCAATGAGTATGGTAGCAGGTACTGCAAGATCTATGGGTCTTAAGGTGTCAGGAACCAAACCTTTTTAAAATCTTAAAGCAAATTAGTAAATGGCAAGATTGACTAAAAAGCAGAAAGAGGCCCAAGCCAAGATAGACAAGAACAAACTCTATTCTTTGGAAGAGGCATCAGCTTTGGTAAAAGAAATTACCAATGTAAAATTTGACGCATCGGTTGATATCGCAGTTCGTTTGGGTGTAGATCCAAGAAAAGCGAATCAAATGGTACGTGGCGTTGTTACCCTTCCACACGGAACCGGTAAAGACGTAAAAGTTTTGGCATTGGTGACTCCCGATAAAGAAGCAGAGGCTAAAGAAGCCGGAGCGGATTTTGTAGGGTTGGATGATTATTTGGATAAGATCAAAAACGGTTGGACCGATGTTGATGTGATCATCACCATGCCAAGCGTTATGGGAAAATTGGGTCCACTAGGTAGAGTTTTGGGTCCAAGGGGTTTAATGCCCAATCCAAAAACAGGAACTGTGACCATGGAGGTAGGTAAGGCCGTATCCGAAGTGAAGGCTGGTAAAATCGACTTCAAAGTAGATAAGACTGGAATTGTACACGCTGCAATCGGTAAGGCATCTTTTTCAGCTGATAAAATCGCTGGCAATGCCAAGGAATTGATCGATACCTTGGTAAAATTGAAGCCTTCCGCTGCAAAAGGTGTTTACATGAAGAGTATCCACTTGTCCAGTACCATGAGTCCCAGTGTTCAATTAGATCCTAAAGCAGTTTAATTAACTGGTAGTTCAATATTTTTAAATTATGACAAGAGAAGAAAAAGCAATCGTAATAGAAGATTTGACTGCACAGTTAGCTGAAAACGCCAATATTTATTTGGCCGATATTTCAGGATTGGATGCTGTTGCAACAGCCAACTTAAGAAGGGCTTGTTTCAAGGCAAACATTAAACTAGCGGTCGTTAAGAACACATTGCTTGCAAAAGCAATGGAAGCTTCTGATAAGGAGTTTGGTGAATTACCAGGCGTGTTGAAAGGAAATACATCCATGATGTTGTCCGAGACCGGTAACGCTCCAGCTAAACTTATCAAGGACTTTAGAAAGAAATCTCAAAAGCCTTTGTTGAAAGGAGCCTTTATTTCGGAGGCTGTTTATATCGGTGACGAAAACTTGGAAGCACTTGTAAATATCAAGTCCAAGGAAGAAGTTATCGGGGATATCATCGGATTGTTGCAATCACCAGCCAAGAACGTTATTTCTGGTCTTAAGTCAGGTGGAGGCAAATTGGCCGGTATCCTTAAAACCTTATCTGAGAAGTAATTCGCGCACAATAAACTAAGTATATTTTTAAACATTTTCATTAAACGATAGAAAAATGGCAGATTTGAAAGATTTTGCAGAACAGTTGGTTAACCTAACCGTTAAAGAAGTAAACGAGTTGGCTGACATCCTTAAGAACGAATACGGTATCGAGCCTGCTGCTGCTGCAGTAGCTGTTGCTGCTGGCGGTGCTGCTGGTGGTGCTGAAGAAGCCGCTGAGGAAAAAACCGAATTCGACGTAATCCTTAAAGCAGCTGGTGCCTCTAAATTGGCAGTAGTTAAATTGGTTAAGGAATTGACCGGTCTTGGTCTTAAAGAGGCTAAAGACATCGTTGATAGCGCACCTAAAGCTGTTAAAGAAGGCATCTCCAAAGATGAGGCCGAAGGCATCAAAAAATCATTGGAAGAAGCAGGAGCAGAAGTTGAGCTTAAATAATAGCTTTTTGCATACAAATTTGGTTAAGGTCTTTCCATTTTATGGTTAGACCTTAGCCTATTTTAATAAGGAGTGTATAAAGCCGTACACAGACCCGAATAGTATTCACGTTCAAAATTTGTCCATAGATGTTCACAAACACTATTGAAAGAGTTAATTTCGCATCCGCTAAGAACATACCGGAATACCCGGATTTCTTGGACATTCAGATCAAATCATTTCAAGACTTTTTTCAGCTTGAAACCAAATCTGACGAAAGAGGGAACGAAGGTCTCTACAACACCTTCATGGAGAATTTTCCAATTACTGATACCAGAAACCAGTTTGTGCTGGAATTTTTGGATTACTTCATAGATCCACCACGTTATTCCATCCAAGAATGTATCGAGCGTGGACTTACCTATAGCGTTCCGTTAAAGGCACGTCTTAAACTTTATTGTACCGATCCAGAACACGAAGATTTCGAGACCATCGTACAGGATGTGTACTTGGGTACCATTCCATACATGACCCCAAGTGGAACATTCGTGATCAATGGTGCCGAAAGGGTAGTGGTTTCCCAGTTGCACAGATCGCCCGGTGTTTTCTTTGGGCAATCTTTCCACGCAAACGGAACCAAATTGTACTCTGCAAGGGTAATCCCTTTCAAAGGATCTTGGATCGAATTTGCTACGGACATCAACGGTGTAATGTACGCCTATATTGACCGTAAGAAAAAATTACCGGTAACCACCCTTTTCCGTGCCATCGGATTTGAAAGGGATAAGGATATTCTTGAGATCTTCGACCTTTCCGAAGAGATCAAGGTAACCAAAGCCGGACTATCCCGAGTATTGGGCCGTAAATTGGCCGCTAGGGTGTTGAACACATGGCATGAGGATTTCGTTGACGAGGATACTGGAGAAGTAGTTTCCATCGAACGTAACGAAATCATCTTGGACCGTGATACTATTTTGGAAAAGGAGCATATAGATGAGATCATTGATGCCGATGTGAAGACCATTTTGCTTCACAAGGAGAACAATGCACAGTCAGACTATGCCATTATCCACAATACATTGCAAAAAGACCCTACCAACTCTGAAAAAGAAGCGGTAGAGCACATCTATAGACAATTGCGTAATGCCGAGCCGCCCGATGAGGAAACCGCTCGTGGCATTATCGAGAAATTGTTCTTCTCCGATCAGCGTTACTCTTTGGGTGAAGTTGGTCGTTACAGGATGAACAAGAAATTGGGCTTGGACATCGGTATGGACAAAGAAGTTCTTACCAAGGAAGACATCATCACCATTATCAAGTATTTGATCGAGTTGATCAACTCCAAAGCTGAGATCGATGATATCGACCACTTGTCCAACCGTCGTGTACGTACCGTTGGGGAACAATTGTCCCAGCAATTCGGAGTAGGTTTGGCCCGTATGGCCCGTACTATCCGTGAGCGTATGAACGTACGTGACAACGAAGTGTTTACCCCGATCGATTTGATCAACGCCAAGACGTTGTCTTCCGTAATCAACTCTTTCTTCGGTACCAACCAGTTGTCTCAGTTCATGGACCAGACCAACCCATTGGCGGAGATTACGCACAAGAGAAGATTGTCCGCATTGGGACCAGGTGGTCTTTCCCGTGAAAGAGCCGGTTTCGAGGTGCGTGACGTTCACTATACCCACTACGGAAGGTTGTGTCCAATCGAGACACCTGAAGGTCCGAACATTGGTTTGATATCTTCCTTGTCCGTATTTGCCAAAGTGAACAGCATGGGCTTCTTGGAAACTCCTTACCGCAAGGTGGCTGATGGTAAAGTGGATGTGAAAAACCACATTTACCTAAGCGCAGAGGAAGAAGAAGGAATGAAGATTGCCCAGGCCAACATTCCATTGGCCGATGATGGTACAATCGAGCGCGATAAGGTTATTGTTCGTGACGAAGGTGACTTCCCAGTGGTTGATCCAGTGGAAGTAAACTATACCGACGTTGCCCCTAACCAGATTGCATCCATTTCTGCTTCCTTGATTCCTTTCTTGGAGCATGATGATGCGAACCGTGCGTTGATGGGATCGAACATGATGCGTCAGGCAGTTCCATTGTTGCGTCCAGAATCTCCGATCGTAGGTACTGGTTTGGAAAGACAAGTAGCTACCGACTCTAGGGTATTGATCAATGCCGAAGGAGATGGGGTTGTGGAATATGTGGATGCACAGAAAATTACCATTAAATATGACAGAACCGAGGAAGAGCGTTTGGTAAGCTTCGAAGAAGATTCCAAGACCTACGAATTGGTGAAGTTCAGAAAAACCAACCAAGGTACCAGCATCAACTTGAAACCTATTGTTAGAAAAGGTGACAAGGTGAAAAAAGGTCAGGTACTTTGTGAAGGATATGCTACCGAAAAAGGGGAATTGGCCTTGGGTAGGAACATGAAGGTTGCCTTCATGCCTTGGAAAGGGTACAACTTCGAGGATGCGATCGTAATCTCTGAAAAAGTGGTTCGCGAAGACATCTTTACCTCCATCCACATTGATGAGTATGCCTTGGAAGTAAGGGATACCAAATTGGGTGCCGAGGAGTTGACCAATGATATTCCGAACGTATCCGAAGAAGCTACCAGGGATTTGGACGAGTACGGTATGATCCGTATCGGTGCCGAAGTAAAACCTGGCGATATCTTGATCGGTAAGATCACTCCAAAAGGAGAATCAGATCCTACACCTGAAGAAAAACTGTTGCGTGCCATCTTTGGTGACAAGGCAGGGGATGTTAAGGATGCCTCTTTGAAAGCATCCCCATCCTTGAGCGGTGTTGTTATCGATAAGAAATTGTTCTCCCGTTCCATCAAGGATAAGAGAAAACGTTCCGAGGATAAAGAGGCCATCACCAGATTGGAGATGGACTACGAAGTGAAGTTCCAACAATTGAAGGATATCCTTATCGAGAAATTGTTCGGTCTGATCAACGGTAAAACATCACAAGGTGTGATCAACGATTTGGGTGAAGAAGTACTTCCAAAAGGAAAGAAATACACCATTAAAATGTTGAATGCTGTTGACGATTTCGCCCACTTGGTTGGTGGAAGCTGGACAACCGACGAGGATACAAACGAATTGGTGGCCGATCTTTTGCACAACTATAAGATCAAGTTGAACGACATTCAAGGGAACTTGAGAAGGGATAAATTCACGATTTCCGTGGGTGATGAACTTCCAGCAGGTATCATGAAGTTGGCCAAAGTGTATATCGCCAAAAAACGTAAGTTGAAAGTTGGTGATAAAATGGCAGGTCGTCATGGTAACAAAGGTATCGTGGCCCGTATCGTCCGTCAGGAAGATATGCCGTTCTTGGAAGATGGAACCCCAGTGGATATCGTTTTGAACCCACTAGGTGTGCCTTCAAGGATGAACATTGGTCAGATCTACGAAACCGTTTTGGGTTGGGCAGGTTTGAAATTGGGCCAAAAATATGGTACCCCAATTTTTGATGGTGCTACCTTGGACGAGATCAACGAGCTTACCGACAAAGCCGGTGTACCAAGATTTGGACATACACACCTTTATGATGGTGGAACAGGTCAACGTTTTGACCAAGCTGCTACCGTTGGTGTGATCTATATGTTGAAATTGGGCCACATGGTGGATGATAAGATGCACGCACGTTCCATCGGACCATACTCATTGATCACACAACAACCATTGGGTGGTAAGGCCCAGTTTGGTGGTCAGCGTTTTGGTGAGATGGAGGTATGGGCATTGGAAGCCTATGGTGCTTCATCTACCCTTAGAGAAATTTTGACGGTGAAGTCCGACGACGTGATCGGAAGGGCCAAGACCTATGAATCCATTGTGAAAGGCGAGACCATGCCAGAACCTGGATTGCCAGAATCTTTCAACGTATTGATGCACGAGCTTAAAGGATTAGGCTTGGATATCAGATTGGAAGAGTAGAACACTATATTACATTAATTATATCATCACCATATTGTTATGGCTAGAATAAAAGACAATAACGCACCAAAAAGGTTCAACAAAATCTCCATCGGATTGGCTTCTCCAGAGTCTATCTTGGCCGAGTCCCGTGGCGAGGTGTTGAAGCCTGAAACCATTAACTATAGAACGCACAAACCTGAGCGTGATGGATTGTTCTGCGAGCGTATTTTTGGTCCAGTAAAAGACTATGAGTGTGCCTGTGGTAAATACAAGCGTATCCGTTATCGTGGTATTGTGTGCGACCGTTGTGGTGTTGAAGTAACAGAGAAAAAAGTTCGTAGGGACCGTGTAGGGCATATCAACCTAGTGGTTCCTGTGGCTCACATCTGGTACTTCCGTTCATTGCCGAATAAGATTGGATACCTTTTGGGATTGCCTTCCAAAAAGTTGGACATGATCATTTACTATGAAAGGTATGTGGTTATCCAACCAGGTATTGCCAAAGGTCCAGAAGGTGAGGAAATCCATAAATTGGACTTCTTGACCGAAGAGGAATATTTGAACATTTTGGAATCTATTCCAACTGAAAACCAGTATTTGGAAGATAACGACCCCAATAAGTTCATCGCTAAAATGGGTGCCGAGTGTTTGATCGACCTTTTGGCTCGTATCGATTTGGAACAATTGTCGTACGAACTACGTCACAAAGCCAACACCGAAACTTCCAAGCAGCGTAAGACCGAAGCCTTGAAACGTCTTCAGGTGGTTGAGGCCCTTCGTGAGTCTCAGGACAACAGGGAAAACAGACCCGAGTGGATGATCATGAAGGTGATTCCTGTTATCCCACCAGAATTGCGTCCGTTGGTGCCATTGGATGGTGGTCGTTTTGCCACTTCCGATTTGAACGATTTGTACAGACGAGTGATCATCCGTAACAACCGTTTGAAGCGTTTGATGGAGATCAAGGCACCAGAGGTGATCTTGCGTAACGAAAAACGTATGCTTCAGGAAGCTGTGGATTCGTTGTTCGATAACACAAGAAAGGCATCTGCGGTTAAAACTGAATCCAATAGACCATTGAAATCCCTTTCTGATTCCTTGAAAGGTAAACAAGGTCGTTTCCGTCAAAACCTTTTGGGTAAACGTGTGGATTATTCCGCTCGTTCGGTAATCGTCGTTGGACCGGAAATGAAATTGTACGAATGTGGTCTTCCAAAGGACATGGCGGCCGAGCTTTACAAACCGTTCATCATCCGTAAGTTGATCGAAAGGGGTATTGTAAAGACCGTTAAATCTGCCAAAAAGATCATTGACAAGAAGGAGCCTGTAGTATGGGATATCCTTGAAAACGTCCTAAAAGGACACCCTGTATTGTTGAACCGGGCCCCCACATTGCACCGATTGGGTATCCAAGCGTTCCAGCCTAAACTTATTGAAGGTAAGGCGATCCGTTTGCACCCATTGGCCTGTACCGCATTTAACGCGGATTTTGATGGGGACCAGATGGCAGTTCACTTGCCATTGGGGCCAGAGGCCATTTTGGAAGCGCAATTGTTGATGTTGGCTTCACAGAACATCCTTAACCCTGCCAACGGTTCTCCGATCACCGTACCTTCCCAGGACATGGTTTTGGGTCTGTACTACATGACCAAAGAGAAAAGATCTACTCCAGAGGAGCCTGTTGCAGGTGAAGGGTTGACCTTCTACTCCCCAGAGGAAGTGGAAATTGCCTTCAATGAAAAGAAAGTGGCCTTGAACGCCATCATTAAGGTAAGGACCAAAGATTTCAACGAAGCTGGTGAATTGGTGACCAAGATCATCGAAACCACAGTAGGTCGTGTATTGTTCAACACTGTTGTTCCAGAACAAGCAGGATACATCAATACCGTATTGAACAAGAAAGCCCTTAGAAACATTATCGGGGACATTCTTGCGGTAACCGATGTGCCTACCACTGCCGATTTCTTGGATAAGATCAAATCCATGGGATATGATTTCGCTTTCAAAGGAGGTCTGTCCTTCAGTTTGGGAGATATCATCATTCCAAAGGAAAAACATGAAATGATCGCCGAGGCCAATGAGCAGGTTGATGGTATCATGATGAACTATAACATGGGTCTTATCACCAACAACGAACGATACAACCAAGTAATCGACGTTTGGACCTCTACCAACGCCATGTTGACCGAATTGGCCATGAAGCGTATCCGTGAGGACAAACAAGGATTCAACTCTGTATATATGATGTTGGATTCCGGTGCGAGGGGTTCTAAAGAACAGATTCGTCAGTTGACCGGTATGCGTGGTTTGATGGCCAAGCCTAAAAAATCGACTGCTGGTGGTGGAGAGATTATTGAAAACCCGATCCTTTCCAACTTTAAGGAAGGATTGTCCATCTTGGAATACTTTATCTCAACCCACGGTGCTCGTAAAGGTCTTGCGGATACCGCTTTGAAAACTGCGGATGCTGGTTACTTGACCAGACGTTTGGTGGATGTATCCCAAGACGTGATCATCAACATTGAGGATTGCGGTACGTTGCGTGGTATTGAGGTAGAAGCCTTGAAAAAGAATGAGGAAATCGTAGAATCCCTAGGTGAAAGAATCTTGGGTAGGGTTTCCCTTCATGATGTATATAACCCATTGACCGAGGAGTTGATCTTGAGGGCCGGCCAGGAAATTTCCGAAGCCGACGTGAGAAAGGTAGAAGCTGCTCCTATCGAGAAAGTGGAAGTGCGTTCAGCATTGACCTGTGAGGCTGCCCAAGGTATCTGTGCCAAATGTTATGGTAGAAACCTTGCTACCAACAAAATGGTACAGCGCGGTGAGGCCGTTGGTGTGGTTGCTGCACAATCCATCGGGGAACCAGGTACACAGTTGACATTGCGTACCTTCCACGTGGGTGGTATTGCCGGTAACATTTCTGAGGATAGCCGTTTGGAATCCAAATTTGATGGTATTGCCGAAATCGAAGACCTTAGGATGGTGGAAGGTGAGAACAATGAAGGTAACAAAACCAACATTGTAATCTCTAGGACTACCGAAATCAAGATCATCGATGCCAAGACCGGAATTACGTTGAGTACCAACAACATTCCTTATGGTTCGCAATTGTTCGTGAAGGACGGGGAGAAAATCACTAGAGGTACCGTGATTTGTCAGTGGGACCCTTATAACGGTGTTATCGTTTCCGAGTTCACAGGACAGATCGCATACGAGAATATTGAGCAGGGTATGACCTATCAGGTTGAAATCGACGAACAGACCGGTTTCCAAGAAAAGGTTATCTCCGAATCAAGGAACAAGCGTTTGATCCCTACCCTTTTGATCAAAGACGGTAAAGGAGAAACCATACGTTCATACAACTTGCCTGTTGGTTCACACTTGATGGTGGACGACGGTGAAAAGATCAAAGAAGGTAAGATTTTGGTGAAAATCCCACGTAAATCTGCCAAGGCAGGGGATATCACCGGTGGTCTTCCAAGGGTAACCGAGCTTTTCGAAGCAAGGAACCCATCTAACCCAGCTGTGGTAACTGAAATCGACGGTGTGGTATCCTTCGGTAAGATCAAACGTGGTAATCGTGAGATCGTTATCGAGTCCAAAACTGGAGAGTTGAAGAAGTACTTGGTGAAACTTTCCAACCAGATCTTGGTTCAGGAAAACGACTACGTACGTGCCGGTATGGCCTTGTCCGACGGTTCTATCACCCCAGAGGATATCTTGGCGATCAAAGGACCATCTGCGGTACAACAATACTTGGTGAACGAAGTTCAGGAAGTATACCGTTTACAAGGTGTGAAGATCAACGACAAGCACTTTGAGGTTGTGGTTAGACAGATGATGCGCAAGGTACAGATCGAGGATCCAGGAGATACCATCTTCTTGGAGAACCAATTGGTGCACAAAGACGACTTCATCCATGAGAACGATGAGATCTTCGGTAAGAAGGTTGTGGAAGATGCAGGGGATTCCGAAAGGTTGAAACCGGGTCAGATCGTAACTGCCCGTCAACTTAGGGACGAGAACTCTATCCTTAAGAGAGAGGACAAGACCTTGGTTACTGCAAGGGATGCGGTAGCTGCTACGGCTACTCCGATCCTTCAAGGTATCACAAGGGCATCGTTGCAGACCAAGTCATTCATCTCTGCTGCGTCGTTCCAGGAGACTACCAAAGTATTGAACGAAGCCGCTGTAAACGGTAAGGTTGATGGTTTGGAAGGATTGAAGGAGAACGTGATCGTTGGACACAAGATTCCTGCCGGTACCGGTATGAGGGATTATGACAGTATCATCGTTGGCTCGAAAGAGGAATATGATGAGATCATGGCCCGAAAAGAGGAATTCAAATTCTAAATAAAAACGAAACCCTGGCCAAACAGTCAGGGTTTTTTTATGCTTAACAATTATTTTTATGGCTGATCAGAACCAAAATCAAAAACAGATCAATATAGAATTGGATGAAAAAACCGCCGAGGGAACCTATTCCAATTTGGCGATCATCAATCATTCCGTGTCAGAATTTGTGGTCGATTTTATTAGTTTGATGCCGGGTGCGCCCAAGGCAAAAGTGAAAAGCCGCATCATTCTTACCCCTCAACATGCCAAGAAATTCTTGAAGGCTTTGAATGAAAACGTAGCCCGATTTGAAAAGGCCCATGGGACCATCAAGGATTACGAACAACCGGCCATTCCATTGAATTTCGGCCCAACTGGCGAAGCTTAAAACGTATTCAATTGTCAGTTCGAGCGCAGTCGGGAACCGCCGAGAGATGAACAACTTTGGTCAACATCTCGACTTCGCTCGATGTGACATTGTCGCTTACTCAAATTCCGAAGTGTAGTGCAGTTTTACCGAGGGGTATTTTTGTTGTGTCATCTGCAATGAAAATTGCGAATCGGCCAAAAATACCAACTGCCCTCTTTTATCAGTGGCCAGGAATTTTTGTTTTACCCGCTTGAACTCGGCAAATTCCTCATTGTTTTTGTCCGTTGGTTCCACCCAACAGGCTTTGTATACCGGGAAATTTTCATAAGTACATTTGGCACCATATTCGTGTTCCAAGCGGTATTGGATAACTTCGTATTGTAGTGCGCCGACCGTTCCTATGACCTTCCTTCCGTTCAGTTCCAACGTAAACAGCTGGGCCACACCTTCATCCATCAACTGGTCAATACCCTTGAACAATTGCTTTGCCTTCATCGGGTCAGCATTGTTAATATACCTAAAATGCTCAGGAGAGAAACTTGGAATGCCCTTGTAATGTAATTTTTCACCACTGGTAAGGGTATCCCCGATCTTAAAGTTGCCCGTATCGTGAAGTCCAACAATATCCCCGGGAAATGAAATATCCACAATCTCCTTCTTTTCAGCAAAAAAGGCATTGGGACTGGAAAACTTCAAGTTTTTATCTTGACGTACATGCAAGTAGGGAATGTTCCTTTCAAAAGTACCGGATACCACTTTTACGAATGCCAAACGGTCACGGTGTTTGGGGTCCATGTTTGCATGGATCTTGAACACAAATCCAGAGAATTCCTTTTCATTTGCCTTGACCAATCGTTCCTCTGCCATTTTAGGCCTAGGGGAAGGAGCAATGTCAATAAAGCAATCCAAAAGCTCGCGTACCCCAAAATTGTTCAAGGCAGAACCGAAGAAAACAGGTTGAAGTTCTCCTTTTAAATAGGCATCCTTGTCAAATTCAGGGTAAACACCACTGACCAATTCCAAGTTGTCACGAAGGTTTTGGGCCGCCTTGGTACCGATTATTTTTTCAAGTTCAGGACTTTCAATATCATCAAAGGCGATAGTTTCCTCAATATTCTTTTTGCTGCTACCGCTAAATAAGTTGATATTTTTCTCGTAGATGTTGTAGATACCTTTAAAATCGTATCCCATCCCGATAGGAAAACTCAACGGGGTCACGGTAAGGTTCAGCTTTTGTTCCACCTCGTCCAAAAGGTCAAAAGCATCCTTACCCTCTCGGTCTAATTTGTTGATGAAGACAATCATGGGGATGTTTCGCATGCGGCATACTTCCACCAATTTTTCGGTCTGTTCTTCCACGCCTTTTGCTACATCTATCACCACGATCACACTATCAACAGCAGTCAGGGTCCTGAAGGTGTCCTCTGCAAAATCCTTGTGTCCTGGGGTATCCAAGATGTTGATTTTCTTATCTTTATAAATGAATGCCAGTACCGATGTAGCCACAGAGATCCCCCTTTGGCGCTCAATTTCCATAAAGTCACTAGTGGCCGATTTCTTGATCTTGTTGCTCTTTACCGCTCCAGCTTCTTGTATGGCACCACCGAACAAAAGTAGTTTTTCGGTAAGGGTTGTCTTTCCGGCATCGGGGTGGGAGATAATCCCAAAGGTTCTTCTTCTTGCTATTTCCCTTTCAAAATCCATCATCAAAAATTTCGGCAAAAATAGGGTAATTATCTGTTTTGGGCCACATTTATGATGGGATTGGAAATTGTTGATATTATTGGGAAAAAATAGGCCCTTCAAATTCTCCAAAACCAAAAAGTGGAGTAATTTTCCCCTGTTTTTGTTCTTTCTCAAAAGATGCCCCCGCTTATCTTTTTGTTACAGTAGCAGATATGGTCAATAATGATGATGAAAATGCCTTTTATCGATTAAAATAGGCAGTGAGCGTCAAATGCTTTAAATATGTGACGAAATTGAGAAGTGGCGTGTCGAAAGCACAAGAACACTTAGAATAAACAAGAAACCCCAATTTCTTACTCGTACGGGAACCTATAATGCCATGGTGATCAGTTGACCAAAACTTATCATTTATGGAGAACTTTACTTTTGTAAGACTTGGGAACAAACCAGTCCGACACTTTCGTGTTGTGGCCCTAATTTGGGTTATCGGACTTTTTTCTTCCTTCAGTGTTGCCCCTTCATATACTTCGCCCTTAAATAATTCTTGGGAAAACCAAGTGTACCATGTGGGTGAACTATCCAACAATTCCCTTTGGGACATATCAGGTCTTTGGGATCCTTTTCAAAAACGTGTTGAGAGCCATCATGCCAATTCTTTCGGATTGATATTCACTTCTGTTACCGATTGTGATGGTGATGGGGTGAGCTGTGACAAGGAAGAAGAAGATGGTACTGATCCGAATGATCCTTGTGATTTTATCTTGGCGCATCAAAATTGTGCACCAACCACGGCGTGGAAGAATATGGACTGTGATGGTGACGGAGTTACCAATCAAAAGGAAAAGGAAGATGGAACCGATCCCCTTGATCCTTGTGATTTGATTGTGGAACATCAAAATTGCACCGTGCCAGATTCTTGGAAAAAAATGGATTGCGATGGCGATGGGGTGACCAATGAAAAAGAAATTGAAGATCATACTGACCCCTTTGATCCATGTGATTTGATTGTGGAACATCAAAACTGCACCGTTCCTGATAGCTGGAAGAAGATGGATTGTGATGGCGATGGCGTGACGAATGAAAAGGAAATTGAGGATGGAACGGACCCATTTGACCCATGTGATTTTATATTGGAACATCAAAATTGTACGCCATCCGATGCGTGGAAACAATTGGATTGTGATGGTGACGGGGTGACCAATGGTAAAGAAAAGGAAGATGGAACGGACCCATTTGACCCATGTGATTTTGTTTGGGAACATCAAAATTGTGAACCATCAGATGCGTGGAAACAATTGGATTGTGACGGAGACGGAGTGACCAATGGTGATGAAAAAGAAGACGGTACCAATCCTTTGGACCCATGTGACTTTAATCCTGAGCATGTAACATTACCACAAAGTGGTGACTACCTGACCGCCGATTGTGACGGTGACGGGGTAACTAATGAGGATGAGAAAGAAGATGGCACCGATCCCTTGGATCCTTGTGATTTTGTTTTGGGAAGCCAATGGGTTAGTCCTTCATCCACTTGGAACAGTTCCGATTGTGATGGCGATGGGGTAACCAATGAAGATGAGAAAGAGGATGGCACGAATCCGTTAGATCCCTGTGATTATAACCCAGAGCATGTTACACTAACTCAAAGTGGTGACTACTTGACTGCCGATTGTGACGGTGACGGGGTGACCAACGAAGATGAGAAAGAAGATGGCACTGATCCAAATGATCCTTGTGATTTTGTTTTGGGAAGCCAGTCTGTAAGTCCATCATCCACTTGGAACAGTTCCGATTGTGACGGAGATGGGGTGACCAATGAAGACGAAAAAGAAGATGGTACCGATCCTTTGGATCCATGTGATTATAAGCCAGAAAGCGTAACATTAACGCCTTCCGCGGAATGGAATGCATTGGATTGCGACAATGATGGAAATCCAAATGGAACCGACCCTAATCCGTTAAAGGCAACTGCCATGGATGATTCCGGTTCAACGCCTGCACTTACCGAGGTAGCCATCAATATTTTGGAAAATGATGATTTTCTGCCTAACAACAATGGTAATAATGTAGGGATAACTTCCCTTTCCCAAATTGGCGGAACTGCCTTAGGTACTGTTGGTCTGGATGAGGAAACAGGAATCTTGACTTATACACCTACCTTGGAAGAATCCAATACTGCGGTTACTATAATTTATCAAGTCTGTAATGTTGCTGTGGATCCCAATGTTTGTGCTTCGGCAACGGTTACCATTCAGGTGGGAGCGAATACTCTTGATGCTGTTGACGATTTTTTCAGTACCGATACTACCGGTGAAGGAATTTTAGGTAGCAATGTGTTGGATAACGACACCTTGAACGGTACACCGGTATCTCCAGGGGATGTGATTTTGACATCGACCCCAACTACAGAGTTGACCATCAACGAAGATGGGACGATTACCATTAACCCAGGAACTTCAGAAGGTACTTATACCATTGACTACACGATTTGTGAAGTGGCGAATCCTAGTAATTGTGATACGGCAACAGTAACGGTGGAAGTGACCCAAGGCACCTCAAATGTCATTGATGCGGTAGAAGATTCGTTCAGTGGTGATGCTAGTGGAGTG